>CAVSYM010000057.1:0-97786 GCA_963732165.1 uncultured Acidobacteriaceae bacterium | reverse complement strand
TTTTCGACTTAGCAGAGACCTGTGTTTTTGTTAAACAGTCGCCGTACGCGCTTCACTGCGGCCCACTTGCGTGGGCGCTCCTTCTCCCGAAGTTACGGAGCCAATTTGCCGAGTTCCTTAACGAGCCTTCACTCGAGCGCCTTTGGATATTCTCCTCGTCTACCTGTGTCGGTTTGGGGTACGGTTCCCTTTGTTCTCCTTAGAGGTTTTTCCCGGCAGCGTGAAATCAGCAACTGAATCCCATACGGGCCTGCTTTGCGCCTCACTGTTAAGACTCAACGGATTTGCCTGTCGAATCCAGCTTACGCGCATCGACCGTCATAGCCATAGGACGGCTTGCTTATCCTTCTGCGTTACCCCATCGTCAAACGAACATTGGGAGGTCCGGAATATTAACCGGATGTCCATCGTCTACGCCTCTCGGCCTCGACTTAGGGACCGCCTAACCCTGAGCGGATTAACCTTCCTCAGGAAACCTTAGACTTTCGGCGCGGAGGGTTCTCACCTCCGTTATCGCTACTTATGCCGGCAGGGTCTCTTCGCAACGCTCCACCAGTCTTCTCAGTCTGGCTTCACTGCTGTTGAGAATGCTCTCCTACCACGCACACCTAAAAGGTGTGCATCCGCTGCTTCGGTGTACAGTTTTAGCCCCGTTGTATTGTCGGCACCGGACCGCTTGACCAGTGAGCTATTACGCTTTCTTTAAAGGATGGCTGCTTCTAAGCCAACCTCCTGGCTGTCTGAGCGTTCCGACTTCCTTTCCCACTTAACTGTAACTTGGGGACCTTAGCAGGCGGTCTGGGCTGTTTCCCTCTCGACGATGACGCTTAGCCGCCACCGTCTGACTCCCGGATATGTTGTCGCTGGCATTCGCAGTTTGGTTGGATTCAGTAAGCCGGAAAGCCCCCTAGTCCATCCATCTCTCTACCACCAGTGCAATTCGTCCGAGGCTAGCCCTAAAGCTATTTCGGAGAGAACGAGCTATCACGGAATTTGATTAGCCTTTCACCCCTACCCACAGCTCATCCGAGCTTTTTTCAACAAACACCGGTTCGGTCCTCCAGTGGGTGTTACCCCACCTTCAACCTGGCCATGGGTAGATCATCCCGCTTCGCGTCTATTCCTGCCAACTGAACGCCCTGTTCAGACTCGCTTTCGCTGCGGCTCGCTTACGCTTAACCTTGCTGACAAGAATAACTAGCCGGCTCATTATGCAATAGGCACGCGGTCAGGCATTTCCGCAGCTTGCGCCACGGACATAGCCCTCCCACTGCTTGTAGGCACACGGTTTCAGGTACTTTGCACTCCCCTCGACGGGGTTCTTTTCGCCTTTCCCTCACGGTACTGGTTCACTATCGGTCAGAGACTAGTATTTAGCCTTACGGAATGGTCTCCGTAGATTCAAGCAGGGTTTCACGTGCCCCGCCTTACTCAGGTATCCGCTTCGAGTCTGGACCATTTTCGCCTACGCGCCTGTCACGCTCTATGGCTCCCCTTTCCAGAGGATTCGGCTAACGGCCAGATTGGTAACTCTACTGTTGCGGACCCTACAACCCCCGAAGCACCGAAATGCTACGGGTTTGGGCTGTTCCGATTTCGCTCGCCACTACTTTCGGAATCGAGGTTTCTTTCTTTTCCTTCAGGTACTGAGATGGTTCACTTCCCTGAGTTCGCTCTATCCCACCTATGTATTCAGTGGGTAGTTCCTAGGGTTTGCCTAGGAGGGTTGCCCCATTCGGAAATCTCCGGTTATAACGCCTGTGTGCGGCTCACCGAAGCTTATCGCAGCTTGCCACGTCCTTCATCGCCTGTCTCTGCCAAGGCATCCACCGTGCGCCCTTAGTAGCTTGACCATAGAATTAACTCCGAGCAGGGAGCCGAATCGCTTCGGGCCCTCACGTAAGTCAACCTACGTATAATTTCCGCCTGAGAACAACTCGCTACGCTCACGCGCTCCCGAGTTGCACTCCTAAAGACACTCTTCTTACTTGAACACTTGCATTCGCCGCGATCTTGCTGCGGCCCTACAATGTGCTCGGCCTTGTATTTTTACGTGCTTGAAGACTTTCGCCTGGCCACTGCGCCTCACGGCGGAGCAGCGTAAGCTCTTCAAACGCGTTCCCATTCAATTTCGTTGTCAAACATCGAATGCCGATCGCTGTTTCGATCGGCGCGAGCCCTGGGGCTCTAAAAAACCTTGTCGCATTCGGATCGAGATCCAAACGCGAACTGTTTCCTGGCCGGCGTCGCAGCTCTATAAAAACTGCGGCGGCGAACAGGAAACAGCGAATGAGATTGGTTGAGCTGACCCAATCAGCAACCCACTCAATAAAACTTGGTGGAGCTGACCGGGATCGAACCGGTGACCCCCTGCTTGCAAAGCAGGTGCTCTCCCAGCTGAGCTACAGCCCCAAAATTAGCTGCTAGCTTCTAGCTACTAGCCTCTAGCTTTTTGCTGCCAGCAACCAGTTAAGCCAGTCTAAGCCCTGAAGCATTCAGCTAATAGCTAGAAGCTAGCGGCTAGAAGCTGCTTTATGGTGGGCCTGGGTAGAGTCGAACTACCGACCTCACCCTTATCAGGGGTGCGCTCTAACCAACTGAGCTACAGGCCCGTGTTCGAGCGGTGCCGAAAAGCTCTTGAAGCCCGGCGGCTCTCGTGAAACCTCATTCGTCGTTAGAAAGGTTTCGAGGACATTGGTTGAACGGGCTCGGCGGCTACGCCGCCGATGACTATCGTGCGATTTGATCAAGTCAAAGAAGGCCTGGTCAGGGCTCCCGCACTGTCGCCGCAGGTAACGGCATTCGTGCGGGGTTGATGGCATCAGGTCCGCTACGACCGATTCGCATCGGGCGCAGTCCGCTATCGCGGAAGGAACCGAGTGCCATCTTTTCTCTTTTAGAAAGGAGGTGATCCAGCCGCAGGTTCTCCTACGGCTACCTTGTTACGACTTCACCCCAATCATGAATTACACCTTGGACGGCTGCCCCCTTGCGGTTGGCTCACCGGCTTCTAGTGCAACCCACTTTCGTGATGTGACGGGCGGTGTGTACAAGGCCCGGGAACGTATTCACCGCGGCGTTCTGATCCGCGATTACTAGCGATTCCAGCTTCACGCAGTCGAGTTGCAGACTGCGATCCGAACTGAGGACGGCTTTTTCCGATTAGCTCCCCCTCACGGGTTTGCGACGGTTTGTACCGGCCATTGTAGCACGTGTGTAGCCCTGGACATAAAGGCCATGAGGACTTGACGTCATCCCCACCTTCCTCCCCGTTATCCGAGGCGGTTTCGTCAGAGTGCTCAACTAAATGGTAGCAACTGAAGATAAGGGTTGCGCTCGTTGCGGGACTTAACCCAACATCTCACGACACGAGCTGACGACAGCCATGCAGCACCTATATAGCGGCCCATTGCTGAGAAGGGATATTTCTACCCCGGTCCACTACATTTCGAGCCCAGGTAAGGTTCTTCGCGTTGCGTCGAATTAAACCACATGCTCCACCGCTTGTGCGGGCCCCCGTCAATTCCTTTGAGTTTCAGCCTTGCGACCGTACTCCCCAGGCGGATTGCTTAACGCGTTAGCTACGGCACGGCGGGATTGGGTACCCGTCACACCAAGCAATCATGGTTTAGGGCTAGGACTACCAGGGTATCTAATCCTGTTTGCTCCCCTAGCTTTCGTGCATCAGCGTCAGTTGTGGTCCAGTGAGCCGCTTTCGCCACAGGTGTTCCTTCCGATATCTACGCATTTCACCGCTACACCGGAAATTCCACTCACCTCTCCCACACTCGAGCCCGGCAGTTTCTCATGCAGTCTATGAGTTGAGCCCATAGATTTCACAGAAGACTTACCAAACCGCCTACGCACCCTTTACGCCCAATAATTCCGAACAACGCTCGCCCCCCTCGTATTACCGCGGCTGCTGGCACGAAGTTAGCCGGGGCTTCTTCTTCCGGTACCGTCATTATCGTCCCGATCGAAAGGAGTTTACGTCCCGAGGGACTTCATCCTCCACGCGGCGTTGCTGCGTCAGGGTTTCCCCCATTGCGCAAAATTCCCCACTGCTGCCTCCCGTAGGAGTCTGGACCGTGTTTCAGTTCCAGTGTGTCCGTGCGCCCTCTCAGGCCGGATACCGATCATCGTCTTGGTGGGCCATTACCCCGCCAACTAACTAATCGGCCGCGACCCCCTCCCAGAGCGAATTGCTCCTTTGACCCGTAGGTATTATGCGGTATTAGCTAAGGTTTCCCTCAGTTATTCCCCACTCCAGGGTAGGTTAGTCACGTGTTACTCACCCGTGCGCCGCTTTACTCATGGTATTGCTACCACTTTCTCGCTCGACTTGCATGTGTTAGGCACGCCGCCAGCGTTGATTCTGAGCCAGGATCAAACTCTCGTTTGAAACCTGTTGTCAAACCACTCTGACGGAGGTCAGAGATAGTTCGACGGCATCTACGCGCTTGGTCCGAAGACCAGCTTTCGCAGATGCTCTTACCTTGTGAGACTGATCAAGCCAAACCTGATCGCATCTCACGACTGGCACGTTCAACCAATTTGTCAAAGATCCTTGAGGGTTGATCCGCCTGAGCGGGACCCTTGGGATCGAGGTCCAGACTTGCGTCCGGATTGTCCTCGAACTTGATGCGCACGGCCCTGATTTTACTCGGCTTAAATGTGCCGGGGCCGTTTTTGCGCGAACCTTCTAACACTATCTGAGTTCGCGTCTCCGGTCAAGTGATTATCTTGATCCGGTTCGCTTGCCACGAATCAACTCCAAGGAGTTAAACCGCGGAGCGGAGCGCATTTGAAAGATCGGACAGCGCAAAAAGCGCCCAAGCCACTAGGGCTTACAGGAGTATTCACTCCTGGTCATGCAATGGCTTGTTCTCTCCAGGGAATTCCCTACAGGGGTCTATCAGTACGTTCAAGCGTTCAGCTTTTGTACTTTATCCGACCCTACGAACGAGTTCCATCACTCTGGCTTCCCACTTCCCTCAATTGGGGCAGGCCCTTCAATCCGGGCCACCGGGAGGCTCCACTGCTCACATCACAACTTTTTGAGAGTATCACGACCCACTCTCGATTGCAAGCGCGACCGGCTTGTTTCCAGCCGCAAATGCAACTTTTTAAGACTATCAGCGAATCGGCTCCGCAACAAGCACTCAGAGCCTGTGGAAAGCGCCCATTTCTGTGGGAAACGGGGAGACAGCGGAGTTAGCGGAGTTAGTGGCGATAGCGGTGTTAGCCGCGGACGGCTCTTTTTGCTGAAAGCTGATAGCTGAAAGCTGACAGCTGCCTTTCGCGTCTCACTCGTGCCGCAGAATAATCCCCAAATCCGTCAGCCCGTTCACAAAGAACTGCATGGCCAGCGCCACCAGCAGCAGCCCCATGATACGCACCAGGATGCGGATGCCGGTCTCGCCCAGAAACCCTCTCACCCGATCGGCCCCGGCCAGCACCCAGTAACTCACAAACGCCGTAACGGCAATGGAGCCCAGAATCGCGCCCATCTGCCAGCACCAATATGAGGGTGCCTGCCCCACCAGCACCATCACCGACGAGATGGCCCCCGGCCCGGCCAGCATGGGGATTCCGAGCGGCACTATGCCGGCATCTTCTTTGGCAACCGCCTCCTCAGCTTCACTTGTGGTCTCCTGCGTTGCCGAGCGCCGCGCCTCCAGCATGTCGAGCCCGATCAGCAGCAGAATCAGCCCGCCGGCAATTTCAAAGGCCGGCAGCGTGATGCCGAACATGCGAAAGATCAGCTGCCCGGCCAGCGCAAAGCTGGTAAGCACAATGAAGCAGGTGAATGCACCCTTGCGCGCAATCGCGCAGCGTCGCGCCTTGTCGGCCTTGGCCGTGATAGCCAGAAACGAGCCTATGGCCGCAAACGGGTCGACGAGAAAAAAGATGGAGCTGAGCGCCAGCACCGAAAAGCGCACGATCGGCGCGGTGCGAATCTCGTTGAGCGCAATTGCAGCAGGGTTGGTCCAGATCACAATAGTTAGAGGCTATAGTAAAGCGAACGATTCAATCGAGAGGTGCCCGTGCGCGTCCTCAACCGGCGGGTTGCCCTCGCGCACAACCAGCCGCGATTGGAATCCCGTCGCGCGCGCCGCGTCCAGCTCCCGCACCACGTCTGAAAAGAACAGGGCATCGCCCGGATCGGCACCCATCCCGGCAGCAATCGCCGCGTAGCTAGCCGATTCCATCTTCGGCCCGGTGCGCGTGTCGAAGTAGCCGGAGATCAGCGGCGTGAGATCGCCGTGGTTTGAGTGGTGAAAAAACAGCTTTTGCGCCTCTACCGAGCCGGAGGAATAGATGGCGACTTTGCCGCTCGTGGACCAACGCCTGAAGGCAGTCGGCACGTCGGGAAAGACGGTCCCCTTCAACTCGCCCGTTTCGAAGCCAGCCTTCCAGATCTTGCCCTGCAGGCTCTTGAGCGCCGTCGATTTCCGATCGCGGTCCATCAGCCACAGGAGATAAGCACATGCATGAAGTTCATTTCCGATTTCGACCCCAAAGGTCGGGGAGTCTTCGCTCAGCTCCGCACGATTTTCTTCCCCAAGGAGCCTGAGATCATCCTGCACCGCGGAGTTTTTGAAGTTCTGATCCAAATAGCGCGCGAGATGCTTCCGCGCATAAGGAAAAAGCACCTCGGTCGTCAGCGTCAGCGGCGCAACCGTGCCTTCAACGTCGAGCAGATACAAACGCGGGTGCCGTTCGCTCATACTTTGGAGTCGACACCAATCGCCGACTCAACCCGCGCACCCAGGTACGTCGGCCCGAAGCAGAGCGGCTGGTAGCCTCTATCCCTGCCTGAGTCCGTGTAAAAAGGGGTCCAACCCTCGGTTGCCTGGAACCAGCGGATGGCGCGGATGCGGCGGTCTTCGCACAGCGTAAACCAGTGTTTGGTGCCGCGCGGCACGCGCAGCAGGTCTCCGGGACCCACTTCGACGCTCGCAACACCCTTTTCCAAAGCGAGGAAGAATATGCCCCGGCCGGCGAGAATGAAGCGCACTTCGTCTTCAGAGTGGGTGTGCTCTTTGTCGAACCTGGCCAGCATGGCATCGAGCCCCGCCGTCTCCGGCTTCACATCGATCACATCGGCCATCACGTATCCGCCCCGCCGCTTCATCTCGTCGATCTCAGCACCATACGCACTCAGCACATCCTCGGCGGAACAGTCCTGCGCAACGCGATCGAGGCTCCAACGCTCATAGTCGATGCCCTGCGCCGCGAGGGCCACACGAATCTCGGCCTCGCCAGTAATGGTCTGGTCGGTATCGGGAAAACGAAGGACAGCCATGATTATTTCTCCAGTGCGAGGATCGCTTCACAACAATGTGTGTGCCCCATTCAAGCTCCGCTTGAGTGGGGTGGGATAAACCCTGACTTAGAGAATCTCTTAAATGCCTCGGCCCATCAGCCGCCGCGCCTCAACCTCGAACAAAAACTCGAGAGCCTCAAGATGGCGGCGCGCCTCGGCTACCGATTGACCCCAAGTATAAAGCCCATGCAGCGTAAGCAGGACACCGTGGGCATCAGGATACTCGTCCAGCGCAGCCTTCATCTCAGCCTCGAGCTCGGCGTAACTCTGCGTGTTCCCAAGCAGCGGTACAAGCTCCTCATGCTCATGCGTTGTCACGCCCGAGAGGCCTTTCAGAATCTCGTACCCCGAGATGGGCACGAACGGTTGGCCGGCAAAGTGGCCGGAAAGCAACGTATTCCAGACCGTGTGCACGTGCAGAATCGCGTGCGCCTGCGGCCGCGCCGCGTAGAGCACAAGGTGCAATCCGGTCTCCGCCGAGGGTTTCCCGTTCGGACCCACCGGCCGTCCGTCGCGGTCGATCTCAAGCAGGTGCGCCGGGATGAGCGTACCTTTATCGAGCCCCGAAGGAGTGATGAAGATGCGCTCGTACGGCCCGTCAGCCGAGCGCGCGCTGAAATTGCCGCTCGTGGCCGGAACCCAGCCGCGCACGTAGCACCACCGCGCAGTTGCGCAGAGGGCATCAAGCTCCGATTGCAATTGGTCGGGGACGGGGACCATCAGTCTTTGCAGTTTACCAATCGCGCCTCGAACATTCGCACTACAATTGCTCCTTGCTCACCGACTCTCAGCGCGACCGCATCCTTATCGTCCTTGTCTCGCCACGCAATCCCCTCAATATAGGAGCAGCCGCCCGGGCCATGGCCAACTTCGGCTTCTCTCATCTCTCCGTGGTCGCGCCCTACGAGGCACACTGGCGCGAGGCGCAGTCTGCCATCGGTGCCGAATCCCTCCTCCAAAACGCAAAAATGACGGAGTCCCTTGCAGAAGCCATCGCCGATTGCACCCTCGTGATCGGCACCGGAACCCTGACCCGTCGCAAAGCCGAGCAACCCGTAATCCCGCTGCCCGAACTCGGCGAGCGCGTCTGCAGTGAGCTGGCCCGCGGCGCCCGCATCGCCCTGGTCTTCGGCTCGGAAAAACGCGGCCTCACCCGCGACGACCTCAGCTACTGTCATCTGCTCGCGGTCATCCCCACGGATTCCGCCCAGCCTTCCATGAACCTTGGCCAAGCCGTGGCCGTTTGCCTGTACGCGCTGGCCGCTCAAGGTGAGACCCACCCTAGCGACAAAAACAACGACGTCGCGAGGGTGGGGCACCCGGAACTCGCGGGCAAAACCACCGCCGCCGCGCAACCCATCCCGGCGACCTCCGCCGACCTCGACCGCCTGGCCGTGGTGATTGAAGATATGATGCTCGCTGCCGGCTACTCGCCCGACGAGATGCAAGCGGCCAATCGTCACGACCTGCGGCTGCTCCTGCGCCGGCTCCAGCTCAACCAATCCGACCTGCGGCGCACCCTCGGGCTTTTCCGCCGGGCTCTGCACAAGATGAAGAAATGAAGAGTGTTGAGCAATGCGCATCACACAAATGTCGTACGCCCATCACGCCGAAATTCATCGACTGCGCCCGTGAACCCTGTTAAAGTGGCGCTCAAAGGACCATCCGTTTCGCCCATGAACCCCCATCGTGGAAGATCGCGCGTCCGCTTGCTCGCGTCCCTGCCGTGCCTCCTCGCACTGGCTCTGGGCAGCTCTGCTCTCGCGCAAAATCCCGCGCCACCGGCGCCGCCCAATCAGCAGCCGGCGACTCCTGCGCAGCAAACCACCCCCGCACCCACCGATTCAGAGCAAAACCCACCTGCGCAGACCGGGACGCCCGGCACCCAGCAGCCCGCCGCCGCAACACCTGCGGCGTCAACGCCGGCGCCATCCGCGGCCCCATCACCGGCAGCTCCTTCACCGGCCTCTGTGCCTGGACCGAATCCGGCCGTAATCACCCCGTCGAAATCGGCCAGCGAGCCGGCCGGAAACGAGCAGGGTGGCGGCATCACCGAAGAAGAGCTGAAACAGATGCTGGTGGGCAAAACCTTCTACTTGCGCGGCGGCTATCTCGATGACTCGCTGAGCTTTAACGAGCATGGCAAGCTCGCCGGCCACTCGCCCGTGGGCTCCTACACCTTGAATATGGTCGAGATCGACAAGGTGCACCTGTCAAAACACAAGGTTGAGTTGGATGGCCTTCGCTACGGGTTGCACTTCTCAAATCAGCTCGCATTCGAGGACCCGCGGACCGCCTTCGACAAGGTGCGCGTCACCCCCAAAAAGAAGGTTCTGCGTATTACCATCGACCGCGAATCGGTGGTGAAACCGAAGAAAGACAAGGAAAAGGACAAGAAACAGCAGGCCAAACCAGCGGCCAAGCCGGTCGCAGCCGGACCTGCTCCAGCTACTTCGGCAGCCGCCTCGACCGGCACACCGGCCCCCGCCGCGCAGCCTGCCCCGCCATCCGCCGCCCAGCCCGCCGATTCCGATGAGGAACCCGATACCGATCAGGCCAAAGCAGAGATTGCCGCCGCCAAGCCCGAGGAACGTCCCGCCGACCCCGACAGCGTCACTTCGACCACTTCGCCCGCACATGCCACCATGGTGCTCAAGCAGGCGTTCGACGCCATGTTTGCCCCCGGCCTCGACGACCGAATGATGGCCGCCATGCCCGACTTCTGGAAGCTCTACTACAAGGCCGTCGCCGACAAAACCGATTACCGCCCATCCGATGCCGCCGTTTTGCGGCAAAACACAGTTGACCAGAAAGCGCGCCTGCTCACTACCTTTGAGCCCGAATCCAACCAGTTTGCCCAGGACAACGGCGTGGCAGGCATGGCGCTGTATCACACCGTTATCGGCCCCGACGGCAAGCCCGGTGAGATCGCCGTGGCCCGGCCCATCGGCTTCGGCCTCGATGAAAACGCAGTCAAGGCCATTCGCGCCGCCAGATTCGAGCCGGCCGAGAAAGACGGCAAGCCCGTACCGGTGCTGCTTGATCTTGTAGTGCAATTCCGCATCTATTCCAAGCGCACAAACGTGAAAGAAACGCCTGACGAAGCGTCCAAGCCGGCTGATCCGCAATTGCCCGGCCCCTACAGCGTGCAGCATTCAGCGGCTCCGCAGACCCAGCAATAGCGTGAGCCGCAGGACTCTACACCGGCTGCCACAGCTCCACGCGATTGCCTTCCGGGTCCCATATCCACGCAAATCGCCCGTACCCGTGATCCTCGCGTTTGGGATCTATCCGAACGCCGGCCGCCGCCAGCTGCTGCAGCAAACCGTCCATGTCATCCACGCGGAAGTTCATCATCGCCGGCTGCGAGCCGCCGCCAAAGTACTTCGTGTCTTCAGGGAAGTGCGCAAACACAGTCATTCCCGTGGACTCCGGCCCGTCGAAGGCCAGTGTGCCGCCATCCTGGGCGGGAATCCCCAAATGCTCGGCGTACCACTTCGACAAGGCCTCGGGGTCGCGAGCCTTCAGAAATACGCCTCCAAATCCAACCGCTTTGGCCATAAGGCAGCTTTTAGCTCCTAGCCTCTAGCTTCTAGCTTTACTGTGCGGGATGCAAGGGTTTTTGATTGCCGCGGGAGGGCCCAGGCTACTGCTAGTCGACCTCACGAATCAATTCTTCCAGCTTTGGTTTGTGCTTTACGTCGCGCGGAGTGCGCGGCCCCTTGTCGTCAATCACCCGCGCAGGTTTGGGCTGGCCCACCCGCTCGCGGGCGTTGGCCTTTACCGCTTTGGTGGCGGAGAACCGGGCTGGCTTGCGTTTCGTCACGGCAAGATTAAGTATGGTATAGGTCCTGCCGGAACGGAAGCCGGCGCGCCGAAAATTCTGGCGGCACAGTGTCCATACCGCGCGGGGTCAGGGGCAGCAAACGATGGATGAACGGGAATTCTTCAACGAGACGACCGAACAGCGCACTCACACCCTTACCTGCCCCAAGTGCGGGCAACCCGGCGAGTACAAAGTCACCTGGGTGGTGCGCCGCAAGCGGCAGCAAATCCCACGCAACGCCGACGAGCGCGATCGCGCCCGCTTCGCCAAAGCCCAGTCCTACATGGTGCGGCGCGACGACAAGCTGAGCTGCACCAACATCCGCTGCCGCAAACCGTTCGAAATTACCTCGCTGCAGTCGCTGGCGTTTTTGTCGGAATAAGTGCCCTGAAGCACAGTTTCTGTGTGAATCTGTGCGGTTTCTGCGTGGTTCTGTGTGGTTTCTGTGTGAAATCTGTGCGGAATTTTCGATCTAAGCTATTGAATCTATTGAAGCGACTCGCGGTTGCACAGTTTCTGCGTACTTATTGAGAGAAATCGGAGAAGCGTGCGAGCGCCAGTCAGGGGCTGGGCCATGGGGCTGGTCATGCAGATGACAGAGAAGTTGGTGCTGTTCATGTTCGCTCGCCGGTCCATTCCTATCTGATCCTAGTTAGTATTGTGCGACGACGGCTGGAATTTATTCGCAGCGAATATGGCCAACTTAGAGCTTTGGATTCAATGAAATGAATCTCGCGCCACTTGACAAATCAGAATACGTGACCGCAAACGCTGCGGGATTTCCAGGTATTGGTCAGGTTGAGAAAACCTTATCGCAGGGGCTAAAGCCCTCTTTCATTTTTGGGGCGATTTTAGGCACGGCTAAAGCCATGCCATGACACAAGACCCGCGGCATCAGGATTCGTCGGACTCTGCGCAGCCCTTAGTTCCTTAGACCCTTTGTCCATCTGTCCCTCAGTCCCTCATTCCCTTGTTCCTGCCTCCCAAATATGATTGAATTCAGACAGCGAGCGGCCGCGGCCCGGAGGTCATTCGCAAGCCCGTATCCCGCACAAGGAGATCCGTATGCCTAATTCCCTTCTTCCCCCCGAAGAGCGCAACCTCACCCCCGATCAGGTTGAGGCTCTCGACAAGCGCCGCGACCTGGGTCATACCCTTCTCGTAATCGCCGGCCAGTTTGCCGTGATCTCCACCGTCCTGCTTCTGTGGGTCGGCCAGGACCTTAGCTACTCTCCTGGCTGGGCGCATCCCATGGCTTACTATTTCTTCCTGGCCATTACGCTGGTGTGCGTCTTCGGCCTTACCGGTCTCACCCTGCGCAAAGGCACCCCGCGCATCGACTAGGCGGGTTGCGGAAAAGTCATCGAGCTAGACGAAAAGCGCGAAAAACATACCTCAGGGGTTAAAACCCCGGAGTGATTTTGTTGGCCGTGTCGGCGCGACTGAAGTCGCGCCCTGATACAAAGCCGCCTTTGACTGGCTGTCTCTCACCAAAGGGTATAGCCTTAAAACGTGGCTGCTTCCCCGCAGGTCTCCATCCCGGCATCCGATTCTCCGGCCCCGGCCGCCGGCCGCGATATGCGCCTCCGCGACAGCCACGGACGCGTCATCCACGACCTGCGCGTCTCCATCACCGACCGTTGCAATTACAAGTGCGTCTACTGCCGCACCGGTGAAATGGGAGCGCAATATCCCGAGCTGGGCATCGACGAGTACCTCAACCTCATCCGCCTCTTTGTCGATCTGGGCATCACCAAGGTGCGCCTTACCGGCGGCGAGCCGTTGCTGCGCCGCGGCCTGCTCGACCTCATCCGCGAACTCGCAAACCTGCGCACCATTGACGGCGAACCGCTCGACCTGGCAGTCACTACCAATGGCCATCTGCTCGAAGATTTGGCCCAGCCGCTGAGAGACGCCGGCCTCAATCGCATCACGGTCAGCATGGACGCCGTAGACGCGCCGGTCTTTGAGCGAATTACCCGCGTTCCCGGCAGCTTTGAGAAAGTTCTTCGCGGCATTCGCGCAGCCCGCGACGCCGGCCTGAGCCCGCTCAAAGTCAACTGCGTGCTGCTGCGCGGCTTTAACGACGACCAGATCGAGGGCTTTGCCCGCTTTGCGCGCGACGAAAACGTTGTCGTCCGCTTTATCGAATTCATGCCCCTCGAAGAAGGCCGCCTGTGGACGCCCCAGATCGTAGTCACCCTGCGCGAGATTGTCGATCGCATCGGCCGCGCGATGCCTCTCGTCGATCTCGACCCGCGCGAAGCCAGCGAGACTGCCCGCCGCTACACCTTCGCCGATGGAGTAGGCGAGATTGGCATCATCGCGCCGGTAAGCCAGCCCTTTTGTGGCGCATGCAGCCGCGTGCGCCTCACCTCCGACGGCAAAATCCGCACCTGCCTTTTCTCGCAGGTCGAGCACGACCTTTACGGCCGCTTAAGGTCCGGCGCCACCCGCGACCAGCTGCGCGCCTACATTCACTCCACCGTCCAGGGCAAGGAAGCGCGCCACCATATCGGCGAACCGGATTTCCTGAAGCCGTCGCGATCAATGGTCCACATCGGCGGCTGACGGTTCCCGCCACGCATGTGACAGAATGATCCTGTAACACTTTCTCCCCGTAAGGCACCCCTATGGCCAACGAGACGGAAGGACGCATACCGCTCGACGATCTGCATGTCTTTCACCGGTTGGCGAGGTCGCTCACCTCGAGCCTCGACCTCGACACCATCCTGCGCACGATCCTCGAGTACATGGAGCGAACCATTGAAGCCGAGTTCTGGACGCTGCTGATGCTCGACGATACGCGGCAGGAGCTCTACTACGCGCTGGCCTCGGGCGGCGAGCAGGCGCGCCTGCACGACCTGCGCGTTAAAAAGGGCGAAGGCGTGGCCGGCTGGGTGCTGGAGCACGGCGAGACGCTCATCGTGCCCGAGGCCGCCGGCGATCCCCGCGTGAACGAGCCTGGCACTGCCAAACCTCGAAAGGTGCGCTCGGTGATTGCGCTGCCGTTGCGCGGCCGTACCGGAACCCAGGGCGCGATTGAGATCTTCAACCCCCGCGCCGAGCAGATGACCGATTACACCATCGCGTTTCTGCACATCCTGGCCGATCACGCCGCCATCGCTATCGAAAATGCCCGCGACGTTGCGCGCATCCAGCAGCTCACCATCACCGACGACACCACCGGCCTCTTCAACGTGCGCCATCTTTACAAAGTCCTCGAAAAAGAACTTGAGCTCGCCGCGCGGAAAAAATCTCCGGTCAGCCTCGCCTTCCTCGATCTCGACCGCTTCAAGCTGGTAAACGACGCGCACGGCCACCTCGTTGGCAGCGAGTTGCTGGCGCACGCCGGGCGCCGGCTGCAGGAGCTGAGCCGCAACGGCGACATGTGCTTCCGCTACGGCGGCGATGAGTTCGTGATTCTCATGCCCGGAACCGACGCCGGCGCAGCACTCCAGCAGGCCTCAACCCTGCACCGCGAGCTCATGTCCACCTGCTTCGAGATGAAGCGCGGGCTGAAACTGAAGGTGAGCGCCAGCATCGGCCTGGCCACTGCGCCCGAAGACGGCATCGTGCTGCACGCCGTCATCGGCGCCGCCGATGCGCGCATGTATAGCGTAAAAAGCAATGGCCGCGGCAAAGTGAGGGGCGCGTAACCCGGTGCTCGCATCTGGACGCAACAGATGCCTTCAGCCTCGAAAGCCACGAATCACGATCCACGACCCACGATCCGCGCCCCGACAACTTACAACCGCCAGCTTTCAGCGAGCCCCGAACACCTTGTGTTCAAATGACCGTAAGCAGGACGCACTTCCCCATGCGTCAGGAGTTCTCACCTTGTTACAGCCGTTGCCCGATTTCGGAAAATGGCCCGACCTCGATTGGGATCGGTGGAAGGACACGGCCGAAACCCTCCACATGTTCACGCAGATCGTGGGCAAAACGCGACTCGCGCTCACGCCGCTCCAGAATCACTGGTGGAATGTTCCCCTCTACGTCACCGCGCGCGGTCTTTGGACCTCGCCGATGCCCACCCCCGACGGTCAACTCGTCGATGTTGAGTTCGACTTTCTCTCTCACCACGTCGCATGCCGAACCAGCCTTGGAGAAGTTCGCACCATCGCGTTGAGCGCAAAGCCGGTCGCCGTCTTCTTTCGCGAGTTCACTCAGGCGCTCGCCTCACTCAACCTGCACGTTCCCATCGATCCGTTACCGTGCGAGGTCGCCAGTCCCATTCGCTGCGACCAGGACACCGTGCATTGCAGTTACGATCCCGATGCCGCGCATCGTTTCTGGCGCGCGCTGGTCATCGCCGACACGCTGCTCAAGCGATTCTCCACCAACTTCTACGGCAAAATCAGCCCCGTGCATTTCTTCTGGGGTTCGTTCGATCTGGCGGTCACCCGCTTCAACGGCAAAACCGCTCCTCCTCGCCCCAATGCCGATCGCATTCAAGCTGAAGCCTATTCGCACCAGGTCATCAGCGCCGGTTTCTGGCCGGGAAATGGCGGATACGGCCGGCCCGCATTTTACGCCTACGCAGCACCCGTTCCCGAGGGGCTAAGCAACTCGGTCTTGAAGGGCAAAGGCGCCTTCAACTCATCCCTGGGCGAGTTCCTGCTCGATTACGCCGATGCGCAGCAAGCCCCCGACCCCGCCCGAACCGTGCTCGAGTTTCTCGAAGGGTCGTACTCGGCCGCCGCCAATGCAGCCCAATGGGATCGTGCAAATCTCGACCGCGATATCGATATTCTTTGACCCCGAATTCCCCTCTTTAAATGCGTCACCGACGGGGTGCCCCGTCCTAACTTTGTTAGGGCGGGAGGGAGGGCGAAGTCACCCGGTGACCCACCCTCATCTTTTCCAAGTTCGCAGCACCACAGCCGAGGGTGCCCCATCCTTGACGCCGTTGCATCGCGTCAAGGGTGGGATACCACGAACTTACACACCACCTCCAACCGGGGCGCTCGCTCTCCTTTGCGTGCAATTCCCCCTCCCCGCGCTACATTCATAACCGGAGGAAGAACGCTCATGGCCCAAATTGCTCCGGAAATCGCGCAAAATCGATCTCGTAACCCTTTATTCCCGACTATTTTGCGCCTTAACTCCCTTGTTTTTAACGGGATACGTGAAAAGGTAAAAAGTTGAAACCATTGAAAACAAACCACTTAACCCCCAAAAGGGGGTATATATGGGGGGGTGCGAAATACCAAACCGGACTAGCGGCCTGATTGTGTTCTGGATCACGGAATAACTCGCTCGACCACACTAACTTTACCCTTGCGGCAATCCCTTCTTACGGATACCGCTGAGTGGGGTTATGAGGTCTCGTCTCGCGTTTGTCCTGCTGGCTTCGATCGCCGGCGCAGGTTCACTCTTCCTAGTGCGGGGCGCTGCAGTAACCACCCATGCCGGCAAGAACCACCCCGCGAGCCAATCAGGCAAACTCGCTCCGGGCAAACTGATAATCGACTACCCGCTCGAGGGCTCGATCTTCCCGCCGGAGATCACGCCGCCTACCTTTCTGTTTCACGATTCCACCGAAACCGCAAAACGGTGGGTGGTTGAGGTCTCTTTCGCGGGCCGCTCGAATCCAATCCGCCTTGAGGCGCCCGGCGAGTTGATGCAGGTTGGCGAAAGCGACCCAGGCGCGGGTCTGGCTGCCACTCTCACTCCCGAGCAGGCCGCCACCCGCACCTGGAAGCCGGACGCCGAGACCTGGGCGAACATCAAGCGCCTGTCGGTTCAATCGCCGGCGACCATCACCATCGATGGATTCGCCGACGCCAATTCAAACCAGCCGGTGTCGACCGGAAAAGTGACGATTTCAACCTCCAGGGATCCGGTCGGCGCTCCCATTTTCTACCGCGACGTTCCGTTGATGCTCTCTCCCATCGACCAGAAGGGCCCGATCACCCCGCTGCCGCCGTCGGCCCTGCCGCTCATCAAGTGGGAGTTGCGCAACATCGGCGAACCCCGGAGCCGCACCGTGATGGAGAACCTGCCCACCTGCGCCAACTGCCACTCGTTTTCGCGCGACGGCAAAACGATGGGCATCGACATGGACGGCCCCCGGAACGACAAAGGGCTGTACGGCATTGTTCCGATCTCGAAGCACGTAACCATCGGCAACCAGGACGTGATCCGCTGGAGTTCGTTCAAGGAACATCCCGACGCAATCGGCGATCAACCCGAGGTCAAGCGGTTCGGATTCATGTCGCAGATCTCGCCCGATGGCCGGTACGTGATCTCATCGATCGGCCCGCCCGAACTGAACATGAAACATCAGAGCGAAGTTCCCGACTTCGCGCCCGGGGTCATCAACCGGCTCTTCAGCGTCAATTACAGGGACCTCAGTTTCATCCAGGTCTTCTATCCAACGCGCGGCGTGCTGGCCTGGTACGACCGGGTGGAAAAGAAGATGCGGCCGCTGCCCGGAGCCGACGATCCCGAGTTCGTGCAAACCAGCGCGTTCTGGTCGCCGGACGGAAAATATTTGATCTACAGCCGCGCCGTGGCCCGCGATCCGTTCCCTTCCGGCGCTCAAAAGCCGACCTACGCCAACGACCCGAATGAAACACAGATCCAGTACGACCTGTACAAAATTCCGTTCAACGAAGGCAAAGGGGGCAAGGCTGTCCCGGTGGCAGGCGCATCGCAGAACGGCATGAGCAATGACTTTCCGAAAGTTTCGCCCGACGGCCGCTGGATTGTGTTTGTCGAGAACAAGAACGGGTTGCTGATGCGCCCAGACAGCAAGCTCTACATCGTTCCCTTCGCCGGCGGCAAGGCGCGGCTCATGAAATGCAACACCTGGCGGATGAACTCGTGGCACACGTTTTCGCCGAACGGCCGCTGGCTCGCGTTCTCGTCAAAGAGCCGCTCGGTCTACACGCAGCTCATGCTCACGCACATTGACGCCAACGGCAACGACTCGCCGGCCATCATCGTCGACGACACCACCGCTGCCAACCGCGCCGTGAACATCCCGGAATTCCTGAACATTCCGCAGGGTGGCCTTGAAAAGATCGACCCGCAGGTGACCGAGTTTTACCGGCACTTCAACCTGGCCTACGCGCTGCTGCAGAACAACCAGTTGCCCGAGGCCATTGAAGAACTGCGAAAGGCTCTCGAACAGGATCCGGACGATCCCCAGGCGCATTTTGCACTGGCCACAGCGCTCTCCGGCAACAACCAGGAAGATCTGGCGCTTGAGGAGTACCGCAAGGCCTGCGCGCTGAACCCAAAAAATCCGGGCTGGCTCAATCACCTGGCGGTATCGCTGGCTCAGAACGGCCTTGAGGACGAGGCCATCGACAACTGGCGCAAAGCGCTGGCGCTCGATCCTTCCGACGCAAGGGCGGAGTCGGACCTGGGCATCGGGCTTTTTGAAAACGGGCAGACCGATGAGGGATACGAGCACTTGCGGAAGGCCGTCGACATGGCTCCGACGTATCCCGAAGGGCACAATTATCTCGGCCTGGCATTGGCGAAAATGGGCCACGTGGCCGACGCAGTTGAACAGTTCAAGAAGGCAATCGAGCTCGACCCCGCTTCAGCCGAGTATTACTTCAACCTCGGTTTTGCCATGGAGTCGCAGGGAGATTTTGCCGGGGCCATCGCTCCGCTCAAGAAATCCGTAGAGCTGGACGGGGGCAAAAATCCCAACTGTCTGGCAGCGTTAGCGGATGCCTTCAGCAAGACCGGCCGCATCCCTGAGGCCGTCCAAACCGCGCACCGGGCGCTCGATCAAGCCGTCCAGGAAAATGACGACCAGCTCGCAGCAGGTCTGCGCGCAATGCTCCAACACTATGAGCAAGGCGGCGAAGGTACTCAGCCCCGGTAGTGAGCCGCTTGCGTTTTAAGAAACCCGTCGGCGCGCTGCGGAAGTTTTGGGGATGAATTGATTCCTACGAAACCGGGCCAATCGCACGAGACGAGGCTGAAGGCTGAGAGCTGAAGGCTGAAAGCTGCTTTACCGCCTCGCCAGCAGCAGCATCACGACGAACAGCGCCACGGGCACCAGCGCGAGCGCCGCGTAAAGCATCAACTTGCGCGTGTTGAGCCGCCGGCCCCGCGCAGCCACCCGCCGACCTTCATCGACGCCGACAAGCTCGGGATGCTCGAGTTCCCAGGCCATCTCGGCGGCCGTCGCGTAGCGGTGGCGCGGGTCGCGCTCGAGGGCGCGGAAAAGCACTTCTTCAATCTCAGGCGAGATTTCAGCATTTAGCTCGCGGACCGGCTTCGGGTCGATCAGCAGCCGCTCGTTCATCACCGCCAGCGGATTGGGGCCAGTGAACGGCGGCTGGCCGGTGAGCATCTCGTAAAGCATCGCGCCCAGCGCATAAATGTCGCTGCGCTGGTCGCCACGCTGGCCCTTCACCTGCTCCGGAGAAATGTAGTCGGGAGTGCCAAGCACTGAAGACATGTCGGTAAACGTCAGCCGCCGCGCATCTTCTTTCATGGCGATTCCGAAGTCGATGATCTTGATGCGGTCGCCCTCGCAAACCATGATGTTCTCGGGCTTCAGGTCGCGGTGCACCACGCCGTGCTTGTGCATGGTGTCGAGCGCGTCACATATCTCGATCGACAGCTTCACCGCCCGCTCAATCGGCAACTTGCCTTCCTCATTCAAAATCGTCCGCAGCAGCTTCCCTTGCACCCACTCAATGACCATGTAGCGGCGGCTGCGACCTTCGCCGTTGAAGGTCTTCACGATGCCGGGGTGGTCCAGTTCCTGACCGATCTGCTCTTCGCGCGCAAACCGCTCGATCAGAATCGGATCGGCCTCCATCTCCTCAAGGGGAACCTTGATGGCCACCTGCCGGCCGTCCCGCAGGTCGGTGGCGCGATAAAGCGTAGACATCCGGCTGTGGCTTACCGTGTCTTCAATTCGATAGTGGTCCAGTACGTCCCCGGCTTCAAGCGTCATGGTCGATACACATTGCATATCAAATCTGATCGTCTCACGCGAGTCATAAGAGTTTTGCAAGGGATTTGCAGGGAATTTGCCGGAAACCAGCTTTAGCCCCCGACGAAGGAACGTAGGCCTTCGTTTCCAGGGCGATTCACAACGGAGCACGCATGCCAGGCCTTGTCGCGATATAGCTAAAAACTAATAGCTAGAAGCTGAGAGCTGCTTTTCGGGCCGTACCACGCTCGACACCTTCTGCGTATTGGGCTTTGGCCCCAAATGTGATTGAATGCCTCCATGTTACGTTTCCTGCGGATTTCCGCGGCCTGTGCGGCCATCGCTTGCGTTCTTGCTCCAGGGGCCGCGAACGCCAGCGCCTCGGCTGCAGGCCGGCATCACCCCCAGGAGCCGCCGCAGGAAACCGGCTTTCTGAATCGCCGTGTCGACGTCGGCGGAGTAGTCTACAAGTTCCAGGTCTACCTGCCTGAGGATTACCGGCGCGACGACGGCAAGTTGTGGCCGGTAATTCTGTTCCTGCATGGGCGCGGCGAGCGCGGATCGGAAGGCATGTGGCAGACGCAGATTGGCCTGCCTTTAGAGGTGCGCGACCACCCCGAGCGCTGGCCGTTCATCATCGTCATGCCGCAATGCCCCATCCCCGCTCACTGGACCGATCCGGCAATCATGACCATGGCCATGGCCGCGCTTGACCAGGAGACGGCGGAGTTCCACGGCGACCCCGACCGCACCTATCTGACCGGACTCTCGCTCGGCGGTTACGGCGCCTGGGAGCTGGCTCGTCTCTATCCGCACCGCTGGGCCGCCATCGCTATTGCCGCCGGCGGCATCTTCTGGAGCTACGCTCCCGACCGCTGGCATCAGGCCTCGACTCTGGCCTCGGAATACGCGGAGGCCGTCGGCCGTACTCCCATCTGGCTCTTCCACGGCAGCGACGACCCCGTGGTTCCGACGCGCGAAAGTGAAATTATGTTTGAAGCCGTCAGGGCGGCGGGCGGGCACATCCGGCTTTGGATCTACCAAGGACTGACCCACGACTGCTGGGCGCGGGCCTACAATGAGCCCGAACTGCCCCGCTGGCTGCTCTCGCACCGGCTTGCCGCCAAACCCGACGAAATTCCTGCGCTTGCCGAGCGCGAGGTTATCCCGCGTCACCCGCCGGCCGCAAAGCTCGCGCCAGCCGTGCTCGATGCCATTGCGGGCGATTATCGCGAGCCCGACGGGCACACGCTCGTGATTTATCGTCAGGGCGAGGATCTATTTGAAAAAGACCAATATGGGGTGATCCTGGCACTCAGCGCCGAGACGGCTTCGGAGTTGTTTTATCCCAACGGCGCCAGCTTAATCCGCCTGGTGGTGGAGCACGACCGCGAGGGCCGGGTTACTGCCATTGTTTACCACGACGATCGCCATGAAGAACGGTGGGAAAAACAACCCGATGCCGGCCGGCAAGCCACCGCTCTGGCCCGATCCGGTGATTGACAGAGGGAACCCTTTATCCTGAAGCTGCGTATTGATCCCATAGCAGATTTGTGCGGAGGAATGTTATGTTTTGCAGTGGTTGCGGCAACGCCCTGGCTCCGGGGCAGGCGTTTTGCGCACAATGCGGCCGCCCCTCGGCCGCGGTTATCCCGCCCATTCCAGGACTCCAGTTCCAGCTCCAGGCTTACGCCGGAAAGATCCGTGTCCTTGCCATCTTCTGGTTCATTTATGCCGGCCTTGCCCTGCTAACTGGATTTGCAGGAATGGCCTTCTTTCGTGCAGCCATGTCGGGCGCCTTCGGCAACTGGATGCATGGTCCCATGCCGCCGCTGTTCATGAGCCATTTTCTGCTGCAATTCTTCTGGGTCATTCTTGTCGCCCGGGTGGCGCTGGCGGTTTGCGCCGGCTGGGGCCTGATGCAGCACGCTCAATGGGGGCGCATTGTGGCCATCGTCGCGGCCATCTTCAGCATTCTCAAGTTTCCCCTGGGCATGGCCATGGGCATCTGGACCCTGGTGGTTCTGCTCGGCTACCGCAACGGCACGCTCTACGAGCAGCTGTAAAAGCAGCTTTCAGCTATCGGCTATCAGCCTTCAGCTTTTTGTGCATAGGCGACCGAAAGCGGGAACGCATGCCCGACAAGTGCTTTGGGCAGCGTGTGTTGACGCATCCGGCTCCAGCAGTTCCAAGCTGAAGGCTGAAAGCTGAGAGCTGAAAGCTCGCTCTTCCTCGTTCCCTCGTTCCCTTGTTCCCTTGCCCTATACTTACAATCGAGTTATGCCATTTCCGCAATCCCGACTGCGCCGGCTGCGCCGCACCGAAACATTGCGCGCCCTGGTGCGCGAAACCACAGTCGAACCCGGCGACCTGATCTATCCGCTCTTCATCTGCCCCGGCGAGGGTGTGCGCAACCCCGTCAGTTCCATGCCCGGAGTCTTCAACCTCTCCATCGACGAGGCCGTTCGCGAGGCTGAAGAGGCTGCATCGCTCGGCATTGCCGGCTTGCTGCTCTTTGGCCTGCCTGAAAGTAAAGACGGAACGGGAACCGGCGCTTGGGACGAGAATGGCATCGTTCAACAGGCTCTGCGCGCGCTGCGCAAGTCGGGCGCCGCGAAAAAACTCGTTCTCATCGGCGACGTCTGCCTGTGCGAGTACACCAGTCACGGTCACTGCGGCATTGTGGTCGAGAGCCGCGACGGCTTTGAAGTTTCAAACGACGCCACGCTCGAACTGCTGGCCCGCACAGCGGTGAGCCAGGCCAAAGCCGGCGCCGACGTAGTTGCCCCCAGCGACATGATGGACGGACGCGTCGGTGCTATCCGCACTGCGCTCGATGCAGCCGGATTTGGCATGACGCCCATCCTCAGCTACGCATCCAAGTTCGCGTCGGCGTTCTATGGCCCATTCCGCGAAGCCGCCGACTCAGCGCCCCAGTTCGGCGACCGCCGCGGCTACCAGATGGATGGCGCCAATATCCGTGAAGCCATGCGCGAGATCGATCTCGACATTGCCGAGGGCGCCGACATGATCCTGATGAAGCCGGCCATGCCCTACCTCGACGTGGTTCGCGCCGCGCGCGAGCGCGTCGATGTTCCCATTGGCGCTTACCAGGTCTCGGGCGAGTACTCCATGCTGCAGGCCGCGTTTGAAAAAGGCTGGCTCGACCGCGACCGCGCCACTCTCGAGTCGCTGCTAGGCATCCGCCGCGCCGGCGCCGATTTTATCGTGACGTATTTCGCAAAGGAAGCGTCAAAGCTGCTGGGGTAGCGGCTCTCGCCACCACATTCGGAGTCCCTTGTCAGCCATCCTTCCAACTGCATATCGCTGCGCGCTCCTCGCCGCCTGCGTCGGCCTTTCAACTCCGCTGATCGCGCCCGCGCAAAGTTCCGCTCCGTCTTCGGCGGTCGCCGCGCCCGCTTTCGAAGTCGCAATCATCAGGCCAACCGATCCCGAAAGAACCCAAAGCAGCATTGGCATCAATCAAGGTGGATCGTTCCAGGCAAGAGCAATCTCTATGAAGGAACTGATTCAGTTTGCATTCGACCTGGGTTACTTCGCCGTCGATCAGCGGATTGCCGGCGGCCCCAAGTGGATTGGCACTGCGCGGTTTGACCTTGATGCCAAGTGCGACGACCAGACGGCAAGTGCATTCGTCAAGATTCCGATCAAGAAGCAGTTGCCAACCGAACAAGCCATGGTTCGCGCGCTGCTTGCCGACAGATTCAAACTACGCCTGCATCACGAGACCCGCGTCATACCGGTTCTGGTGCTTGTTCCGGCGCATGGCGGACCGAAGTTGACAGTCGCAGCGAATGCCGACGCCGACGATCCGTTCGGACCGGATGGCCCCCCGGGAAACTGGAAAGCTGAAGGCGTTTCGATGGATGAACTTGCCACCGGCCTTTCACAACTCTCCGATGTTGATGGCCGCATCGTGGTTGATAAAACCGGCCTGAAGGGGAGATTTGATTTCAAGCTCAAGTGGACCCCGGACAACCCGGCAGCAGACCAGGCGGGCGTAAACAACGAGGTCAAACCGGATCCCTCCTCGCCGTCATTGTTTACCGCCCTGGAAGAACAGCTTGGCCTTAAACTCGAAGCGTCGAAACAGCCGGTAGATGTGCTGGTGATCGACTCCGCCGACCTGCCGTCCGCAAACTGAATCCATCCGCACGCCCCTCCCCCCGCCACGACAAAACTGATCACTGACCACTGTCTTTCACTCTCTCCTTGACAACTTAGGAGAAGCGCGCTACTCTCCTTATCAACTTAGGAGACTCAATGCCCGACCAGGCCCAGCTTCTCCCCGGCACCCTCGATCTGCTCATCCTCAAGGCCGTCTCGCTTGGGCCCCTTCACGGCTACGGCATCCTGCTGCGCATCGGCCAAATCACCTCGAGCGCGCTGCTCATCGAACAGGGCGCGCTTTATCCCGCGCTCTTCCGCCTGGTTCGCCAGGGCCTGCTCAAAGCCAGTTGGGGCGTGAGCGAGAACAACCGCCGCGCCAAGTTTTACCAGCTCACTGTCGCCGGCCGCCAGCGTTTCCGCAAAGAAACCGAAGGATGGAACCGTGTGGCCGCTGCCATGGCTGCAGCACTCGGTGCAACAGCGGAGGAGTTATGAACCCCATCATCTCAATCCGCACCCTTGCCGCCAGGCTCTTCAGCCGCAACGCCGCCGCCCGCGAAATCGAAGAAGAACTTCGCTCGCACATTCAGCACCGCGCCGACGACCTGGAACGATCGGGACTCAACCGCGCCCGCGCCGAACGACAGGCCCGCATCGAGTTCGGCGGCCTGGAGCACTACAAGGAAGAAAGCCACCGGGCGATCGGCTGGAACATATTCGACGGCATTTTCCACGACGTGGTCATCGCCGTTCGGGTTCTGCGCAAGTCTCCCGGGTTCGTCATCTCGGCGGTCTCCGCACTGGCTCTGGCCATTGGCGCCAACGCCGTGGTCTTCGGCGTTATGGATGCATCAATCATCCACTCGCTCAATGTGCCCGACGCGAAAAGTCTTTACGGCACGCAGTACGGCACCGATATCGAGTTTCAGTCGTATCCGAGTTATCTTGATCTGCGCGACCGCAACCATAGCTTCGAAGATCTTGCGGCATTCAACTTTATGCTCGGCACGGTGCTGAACCCGGGCAACGATCCCCAGCCTGCCAACGGCTTTTCAACCTCGGGCAATTACTTTACCGTGCTCAAAGAGCAGCCGTATCTTGGCCGCTTCTATACCGCGGCGGACGAGCATGGGCCGGGCAGCGCGCCGTACCTCGTGCTTAGCTACGCCTATTGGCACGCGCGCTTCCAGGACGACCGCGGCATCGTCGGCCGGGTCGTGCTCGTCAACAAGCACCCCTTCACCGTGCTCGGCGTCGCACCGCCCGGCTTTGGCGGAACGCTGAAGTTTGTCGCGGCCGATTTCTTTATGCCGATCGTCGAGCAGGAGACGCTGGGAGGCAATTCGCTCACGGACCGCGCCAACACAGCGGCCATATTTGAAGCTTTCGGACACTTGAAGCCGGGCGTTACGCCCCAACTGGCCGAAGCGGATGCCAACCGCGTGGCCGGAGAGCTGGCCAAGGCATATCCCAAAGAATTTGACGGCAAACACGTGCAGATCGGCCGCACCGGACTCACAGCCTTCACGGGGCCCGTCCACGGATTCATGGCCGCGCTGATGACGCTGGCGGGCATGATTCTTCTGGCTGCGTGCGCCAACCTGGGCGGACTGTTTTCAGCGCACACCTCAAGCCGCGCCAAGGAAGTTGCCTTGCGCCTGGCGCTGGGTTCGACTCGGCGGCGGATTCTACGGCAACTGATGACCGAGGCAATGATATTGGCGCTGTGCGGTGGAACGCTGGGCGTGCTGGGTGGAATGCCGCTGCTGGCGCGGCTCAGCACCTGGCAGCCGTTTGCCGGCGCGCCTCTCCACATCCCGGTTACAACCGGCGCGAGCATTTACGCGGTGGCGCTGGCGCTCGCACTGGGCAGCGGATTCCTGTTTGGCATCGTGCCGGTGCGGCTGGTGATGCAGGCGAACCCGTACGAAGTAGTCAAGGCTGGGTCGACGGGCAAGGTGGGGCGAAAGGTCAGCGTGCGCGAAATACTGCTGGTCGCCCAGATTGGCATTTGCGCGCTGCTGGTCACCTCTTCGCTTGTGGCCTTGCGCGCGCTGGTGCGCAGCGTTAATGCGAGCTTCGGCTTTCAGCCCCGCAATACCTTGCTGGCCGGGGTCAACCTGGCCACGGCCGGATACACCGGCGATCAGATTCCGCAAATGAACCGCAGATTGCTCGACGCGATGGCCTCGATTCCCGGCGTCGAATCTGTGGGCCTGGTGAACAACTATCCGCCGCTGGTCTACACAGCCGCATTTCGCGAGAAAGTGTTCAATGAGCAAACGCGCGATCTCAAGTCATCGAATGTCGCACTCAATCCGTACCGGTTCAACGTTTCGCCGGGATACCTGAAGGCCGCCGGAACCACATTGCTCACGGGCCGGGATTTCAGTTGGCACGACGACAAGACCTCACCGGTGCCGGCGCTCGCCAACCGCCGGTTCGCAAAGCAGATGTTTGGCAGCACGAACGGCGCCATGGGCAAACGGTTTCGCATTGCCGACGGAACTCTGGTTGAAGTTGTAGGCATCATTGAAGACGGCAAATATATGTCGTTGACCGAAGAACAGGAACCGGCCATCCTGATGCCGTCGAAGCTCTACAACGATCCGCAGAGTTATCTCGTAGTGCGATCGAACCGCGATCCCCACCAACTTGCAGAATTGATGCGTGCGAAAATCCGCAGCCTCGATACCGGTCTGCATGCCGACATTCAGAGCTGGAATCAACTACTTGAGGTCGTGCAGTTCCCGGCCAAAGTGGCGACCATGGCATTGGGCGTTCTGGGCATGATGGGCGCGGTGCTTTCAATTACCGGGATCTTCGGCATGGCGGCCTACTCAGTGAATCGCCGCCTTAAGGAGCTCGGCATCCGCGTAGCGCTCGGCGCCAAACGCATTGAAGTCCTGGAGTCCGCGCTAGGCCGTGCCCTGAAGCTGCTCGCTATTGGTTCCGCGGCCGGACTCGTGCTTGGACTGTTGGCCACTCGTGTCCTGTCTTCCATTGTTTACCAGGCAACGCCGCGCGATCCGCTGGTGCTGGCCGGCGCTGTACTGGCTATGGCGCTGCTGGGCCTGCTCGCCACCTGGATACCGGCGCAACGCGCCCTTTCAGTCAACCCCATCGCCCTGCTGCGCGAGGAGTGAACAATGAGGCTTCTGGCATATCTTCGTACCGCTGCCGCGAGTTTCCTTCACCATTCCCGGGTCCACGCCGACGTGGACGAGGAACTTCGCAGTCATGTGGAGCACCGTGCCGACGATCTGGAACGATCCGGCCTCGACCGCGCTCGCGCCGAGCGCCAGGCTCGCATGGAGTTCGGCGGCCTTGAGCACTACAAGGAAGAAAGCAGCCAGGCGCTCGGCGGCAACTCGTTCCGCACGTTGCTCCAGGACTTACGCTACAGCATCCGTGTGCTGCGCAAGTCGCCCGGCTTCACGGTGGCTGCAATCCTGACGCTGGCACTCGCCATCGGCGCCAACACGCTGGTTTTCGGCGTGCTCAACGCGCTCATCCTGCGGCCTCTCAACGTGCCGCATCCGCAGAG
Organism: uncultured Acidobacteriaceae bacterium; assembly: GCA_963732165.1. Taxonomy (GTDB): domain Bacteria; phylum Acidobacteriota; class Terriglobia; order Terriglobales; family Acidobacteriaceae; genus Telmatobacter. Next base: position 70,038 of record CAVSYM010000057.1, on the reverse strand, counting down.
CCTGTACACGCTTGAGCGCGCCGCCGACAAAGACCAGGCTACTTCGTATCCCGACTTTCTCGATCTGCGCCGGCGCAATCGCAGCTTTCAAGACCTTGCCGCATACATCCTCGTACCGATCGGCCTGGATACCGGCAGGGAGGCGTCGCAACCCTGGGGTTACGAGGTCACGGGCAACTACTTCGACGCGATGCAGGTGCAGCCGTATCTAGGTCGATTCTTCCACGACGCGGATGAGCACGGTCCCAACAGCGCTCCGTATCTCGTCATCAGCTATACATTCTGGCACAGCCAGTTTCAGAACGATCGCACCGTGGTGGGGCGCGTCGTGCTGGTCAACAAGCATCCGTTCACCATCCTCGGTGTTGCGCCGCCCCAGTTCAACGGCACGCTGATCTTCTTTTATCCCGACTTCTGGGTGCCGATGGTTCAGCAGGAACAGGTGCAGGGAATGAGGGTCCTGGATGCGCGCGGAGAGCGCGACATGTTCATGACGCTGGGGCACATGAAGGCGGGCGTCACTCCGGACCAGGCCATTGCCGATCTGAACTCGATTGGCGCATATCTCGAGAGAACCTATCCGAAGACAGACGCGCACATGACGTTTACTCTGTCGCGTCCCAGTCTCGTCGGCGACATGCTCGGGCCGGGCGTGAAGGCATTCATGACGGGCATGGCGCTGCTGGCAGGGTTGATTTTGCTGGCCGCATGCGCCAACCTGGGCAGCCTGTTTGCCGCGCGCGCCGCCGACCGCAGCCGCGAAGTGGCTCTACGTCTCGCGCTTGGCGCATCGAAAACCCGCATTCTGCGCAGCGTATTTACTGAAGCATTGCTCATCTCGCTGCTGGGCGGCGCTTTGGGGCTGGAGGGCAGCGTCGTGCTGCTGCGTGCGTTGAGCGTGTGGTATCCCATTCCCCAATTCCCGCTGCACGTGCCCGTGTACGCCGACACGAAAGTTTACCTGGTTGCATTCCTGCTGGCCTTGGTCAGCGGGTTCCTCTTTGGAGCCGCGCCGGTCCGACAGATTCTCAGAACCAATCCATACGAAGTTGTAAAGGCAGGATCGGGCACCATCGTTGCCGGCAATACTGCGCGGCGCTTGACTCTCCGCGACGCCCTGCTGGTGGTACAGATTGCCATTTGCGCTGTGTTGGTAACTTCCTCGCTGGTTGCCGTGCGCGGGCTGTTACGCTCCATGCACAGCAACTTCGGTTTTGACCCACAGAACGTCTTACTGGCCGGCTCAAACCTCCGCATGACCGGCTACACCGGCGACCACATTCCGGCGATGGAAAGACGCATGATCGAATCTGTTGAAGCACTACCAGGCGTAAAAAGCGTGGGCCTCACCAGCCAGGTCCCTCTCGGCGGAGGCGAGGACACCGCGGATGTCTTCACCGAGCAGACGACAGACTTGAAGACGGCGAATGCTGTCGCCACCTCCAATGTGTTCCAGGTATCTCCCGAGTACTTCCGTGCCGCGGGGACCTCTCTGCTGGCCGGCCACAGCTTCAGTTGGCAGGATGACTTAAACTCGCCGCGCGTCGCGGTGGTGAACGCGTTCTTTGCGCGCAAACTCTTCGGCTCGGTCACCAACGCCATCGGCAAATATTTCAAAGTCGAGGACGGAACGCGCGTGCAGGTGGTCGGCGTGGCGCAAGACGGAAAATACGATTTATTGACTGAACATCCGCGGCCGGCCATGTTTTTTCCGTTTCTGCAATCGCCGGTCAGCGATATAAGCCTGGTGGTGCGTTCAGAACGCGAACCGCTCGAGTTGGCGGCTGAAATCAGAAGGACCGTGCGCGACCTCGACCCCAGCCTGCCCCTGACGACCCTCACCTGGACGCAGGGTTTGGACATCGCCCTGTTTCCGTCGCATGTGGCTACCGTGGCGCTGGGCGTATTGGGGCTGATGGGCGCGATGCTCTCCATTACCGGCATCTTCGGCATGGCGGCCTACTCGGTAAGCAAGCGGCTCAAGGAGCTCGGAATTCGCATGGCCCTCGGCGCGCGCCGCAAAGAAGTGTTGCAGGCCGCATTGGGACGGCCCTTGAGGCTGCTGGCGCTTGGTTCAGCGGCTGGATTACTGTTCGGAATTCTGGCCGCCCGGGTGCTGGCTTACATTGTGTTGTTTGCAACACCGCGCGACCCGCTGGTTCTGTCCGGTGTGGTGCTGGCCATGGCGCTGCTTGGCCTCTTCGCCACCTGGATTCCCGCCCAGCGCGCCCTGTCAGTCAATCCCATCATCCTGTTGCACGAGGACTAGTGAATCTCTCAGCAACCCTTGAACCACCGGTAGTCAACTTTCAACCAACCACAAATCCTGGGCGCCCGGGTCCCAATTCTGGAGCCTGGGAAACCACGAACTCCACCTTCCCACGGCAAAGCTAAAAGCTGATAGCTGACATGAGCTGACCACTTTCCCTGGCGCCTCGTTTTCGAGCGGGCGTATACTTCGCCATCCGCATATTTGGTTCTGGAGGAGTGGCTATGAAGAGGTTTGCCCGCCGTTCGATCGTCTCAATGTGTTTCCTCGCCGTTGTTCTGCTCGTTCCCACCATTCCTTTTGCGGCGCGCGCCCAGGATCAGGCGCCGGCGAACACTGAAGGCATTGCCAAGATGGTCCGCCTCATGACCGAGGCCGGGTACAGCTATCAAGCCACCCGCTCGAGCACGGTATGGAAGATCGCCCTGACTGGCAAGAACATGAGCAATATCAAGGTGGTGCTGACTATCGGCGGCGATGCCGACAGCGATCTGATCGTCTTTGTGACCGTGGTCGAAAAACAGTACATGCCGGTGACCACCGACTTTATGAACAACCTGCTCAAGCAGAATCACGAGTTGGATCAGGTGAAGATTGGCTACGACGCCGACGGGGATCTCGAAGTGAGGACCGATACTTCATTGCGGCTGGTCGATGCCGAGATGTTGAAGCACGTGGTGGAACAGGTGCGGAACGCGAGCGACGACATCTACGGCCAGATTCAGCCGAGCCTGGTGGGCGCCAATCCGCATTCTTACGGCAAGTAGAATCCGCGATCTCAAAAAAAAGCGGCCTCTCAGGAGTCGAGAGAGGCCGCTGCTCAGCGTACGTGCAAAGTCAATCGCGCTCAGTCTTCGCGCAGCGCGGTAATGGGATCGACAGCCATGGCGTGCTGGGCCGGCGGATAGCATGAGGCGAGTGCAGCCGCCGCGAGAATCGCGGCAACGCCCGCGTAGGTAAACGGATCCCACACGCTGACCACAACAAAGCTCCCCACCGCCCGCGCAATCAGCAAAGCAAGTGCCAGTCCACCGGCCAGGCCGCAGGCGATGATGATGACGGATTGCCGGTAAATCATGCGGAAGACCGAACTGCGGCTTGCTCCCAGGGCCACCCGCAAGCCGATCTCGCGCACCCGGCAACTGACCGCATAAGACACCACGCCGTAAAGCCCGATCACCGCAAGCGTCAGACCGAGCAGGCCCATGGTGGTGGCCAGCGAAGCGCCGATCTGGAAGAGCAGAAGTCCGTTCATGGTGTAGAGCGCCTCCCGCATGGTCTGCACCTGGAAAACCGGTAGCGCTGGAGCCAGGTCGTGCACGGTCTTCTCAACGGTGGGCATCAGCGACGGCAGATCGTGGTCCGATCTCAGCTGGAAGGTCATCAGGGTGAAGCCCTTTGAAAGTTGCAGGTAGGGAACGTAGAAGAATGGTTGCGTCTTGCCTCCACCGAAGATCTGGAATTCGGCGTCGCGCGCGACTCCTACGACCTCAATCTCCTTGTCTTTCTGAGTTGCCATGCGGAAGGTGCGCCCGACCGGATCCAGCTTCGGCCAGAACTTGCGTGCCGCGCTCTCGCTGACGATGGCCACCGCCTTCGCCTGCTCGTTATCCGAATCGGTAAAGGTGCGGCCACTTGCCAGCGTTATACCCATCACGTTGAAGTACTGCGGCGAAATCACATTGAAGTTCACGCTCCAATCGGCCGGGTTTGCCGGCGGAGCGGCGCCATCGATCGTCAACTGATCGCCATTCTGGCCAAAGTACCCGAAGGGGACTGCGGTGGCGTGGCTCACGGCTTCAACACCCGGTAATTGGCGCAGCCGGTCGGTAAGGCTGGCAGCAAGAGCGCGGGATTCTGCGTCGTTCATCCCAATCTCATTTGAATCGATGACGAAGTTCAACACGTGATCGGGCCGGAATCCGAAGTCCATGGTCTGCATCGCCGAAAGGCTGCGCACAAACAGCGCTGCCACGACAAGCAGCACGAGTGAGCCGGCAATCTGCAGCACCACAAGTCCGTCGCGAAACCATGTACGTCCGCGGGCAACGCCGCGGCTGCCTTCATGCAGAACGGCATTCACATTGGCCTTGGCCATGCGCAGCCCGGGAGCCACTCCCACTGCCACGCCGGCCACCAGGGCGATTGCAAATGAATACGAGAAGATGCGCCAGTCGAAGTCGAAGACAAACTTGACCGGCAAGTCGGCGTGCAGATCGAGATGGCTCAGCGAGCCGCTGGCGGCCACGCCCAGCACCACGCCCAATACTCCGCCCATCAGCGCCAGCAGCACGCTCTCGGTTATCAGCTGCCGCAACAGTCTCGAGCGCCGCGCACCCAGAGCTGTGCGGATGGCCAGTTCGCGCTCACGCGCGGAGGCGCGCACCAGCACGAGGTTGGCCACATTCACGCACGCCAGCACCAGCACCATCGCGGCCAGCGCCAGAAACAGCCCCGCAATGATGAGCATTGTGTTTGGATCGCCCGCGTTGATGCGCAACTGCGGCTCGGGATACGCCTCGATCGACATCGCTTTTTCAGCTACGGGCTGCATGCGAATAAGGTTCTTCGCCACCAGCCCCAGCGTCGCATTCGCCTGCTTCAAACTCTGTCCCGGCCTCAGCCTCCCAGTCACCAGCAAAATCCGCGTCTGCCAGTCTTCCACCACGCTATCCGGTGTCCCGCTGATGCCAATCTCCGACAAGGGCATGTAGGCGGCCACATTGAGAAAACTCTGAATGCCATTGAAACCTTGCGGCGCTACGCCAATCACCGTAAACGCGTGCCCATCGATCGTTACCGCGCGTCCCACCACACCCGGATCGCCGTTGAACTTCTGCTTCCAGTAGTCGTAACTCAGAACCACTTCCGCATCCTGGCCCAGCACCTCGCCCTCGCTGGGTAGAAACAGCCGGCCAACCGCGGGCTTCAATTGCAAAGCGTCGAAAAAATTGCCGCTCACGAACGTCGTCATGATCCGGTCCGGCCGCTGACCCGGCGCAGCCAGCCCATCGATATTCAACGTGTATGCGAATACGTCGCTGAAAACGTTCGTGCTCTCCTTGCGAATCTCCTTGAACTCGTTCCAGCTGAAGGGCTGCCCCAGGGGACCGTGGCCGATGCGGGGAGCCAGCGTGGCGATCTGCTCAGCGTGCGGAACCGGAAGCGGCTTGAGCAACAGCGAATTCACCAAGCTGAAAACTGCGGTGTTCGCTCCGATGCCCAGGGCAAGCGTCAACACCGTGGCAATAGCGAAACTCGGCGCCTTTCTCAGCTGGCGGATGGCAAAGCGAAGATCCTGAAGCAAGGTCCCCATGCGTGAACCTCCGGGAAGTGTGCGGATCGAAATATACCTTGCACCTTGGCTTCCGAACGGTCGCATGAATAAGCTCCTCATTCTAAAAGGCACTCGCCAGGCCGGAAATGCCGCTTACCGGTGACCCCTTGTCCGTAATCGGGATTTACTGTCCAAAACCGGACAGCACACAATGCGGCACGCCAGAACCCACCCTCCAAAACCCTTCCTGTTGATAAATCGCTTTGTATCCAGGCCGGGATGTGTTTTTCTAATGCTTACCTTCCTATGCTCAAGCGACTCGAAGCGTACTTCGAATTTGCTCATCTCGGCACCAACTGGCGCACCGAAATCCTGGCCGGCGTCACGACCTTCCTCACGATGGCTTACATCGTGCTGGTCAACCCAGCCATCCTTGCCGACGCCGGCGTTCCCTTGCCCGCGGTCACCGCGGCAACCTGCCTGTCGGCGGCCTTCGGCTCCATTTTGATGGGCGTCATCGCCCGCTACCCCATCGCGCTGGCACCGGGCATGGGGTTGAACGCTTATTTCACCTACACGGTTTGCATCAAGATGCACGTGCCGTGGCAAACGGCACTGGGCGCGGTTTTTCTATCCGGCATCATCTTCCTCGCAATCACCGCGGCCGGCATCCGCCAGATGATTCTGCACGCCATTCCCCACCAGCTTTACGCCGCCGTGGCTGGCGGCATCGGGCTCTTCATCGCCTTCATCGGTTTCCAGCATGCGGGCCTTGTCGTCCGCGATCCCAACACACTGGTTGGCATGGGAAACATCCGCAACCCGACAACCTGGCTCTCGTTGGCCGGCCTCATCCTGATGGTCGCCCTCGAAATTCGCAAGGTCAAAGGCTCCATCCTCATCGGCGTTCTAACGGTTACCGCTGTCGCCTGGGCAATGGGCCTGGTGCACTGGACGCACGCTGCCTTTGGCTTCGGCGCCCTCACGCAAACCGCATTCAAGCTCAATATCGGCGCGGCCATCAGCAAGGGGCTGCTCGAAATCATCTTCGTCTTCTTCTTCGTCGACCTCTTTGACAACCTGGGAACGCTGGTCGCCGTCACCAAGCGCGCCGGCCTCATCGCCCCCGACCATTCCATCCCGCGCCTCAATCGAATCCTCTTTGCCGACGCCACATCCACGGTCTTCGGATCGTTGGTCGGCACCTCGACCGTCACCAGCTACGTAGAGTCGACAGCCGGCGTAGCTGCGGGCGGACGATCCGGAATCACGGCCATCGTCACCGGCCTGCTCTTTCTCGGCGCAATCGGCGCCGCTCCCTTCATCGGAATTGTGCCGCCTGCAGCTACGGCACCCGCGCTCATCCTGGTGGGCTCCATGATGCTTTCCGCTATCAGCGAGATTCACTGGCACGATCCGCTGGTCGCCGTGCCCGCCTTCCTTACGCTGGTCTTGATCCCCTTCACCTACTCCATCGCCAACGGGCTGGGCTTTGGCATCATCGCATGGGCGGTGCTGCACCTGGCCGCCGGCAAAGCGCGCAAACAGGATTGGCTGCTCTACATCCTTGCCGCGCTCTTTCTGGCCCGCTTCGTTTACATTGGAGCAAGCTAGATTTCGTCCATCTACTAAGATGAAACTAGAATCTGTTGTGCGGGCCCCAAATTCTGTGCACGGTGGAGATTATGCATTGGTACTCTTTGGTCGCACTCTTCTTTGGCGGAGCCTTCGTCGCCAACGCGGTGCCGCATATCGTCAACGGCATCTCGGGCCGCGCTTTCCAAACTCCTTTCGCAAAGCCCCCCGGCCGCGGCGTCTCCCCCGCAAGCATCAACATAGTGTGGGGATTTCTTAATCTCTTCGTCGCGTGGATACTCCTTTTCCGCCTCGTCGACTTCGACATCCGCAACTGGGTCCATGTCTCCATGGCCCTTGTTGGCGCTTTGATTATGTCAATGAACCTCGGCCGCCATTTCGGGCAGTTCTACGGCGGGAGATGAAACGTCGCGATACTTTGCGGGTGGGGCCGCGATTGCGCATTGCGGTTCTCGCACTATGCCTCACGATGGCCGCGGCCGGCCGGGCCCAGCCAGCAGACGGCTACCGAGTCGTCCACGCTTACCCGCACGACCCACAGGCATTCACGCAAGGTCTGGTTTACATCGACGGTCATATATACGAGAGTACCGGCCTCAACGGCCGCTCTTCGCTGCGCATGGTCGATCTCGCAACGGGTAAAGTGCAGCAGGAGTTCGACCTGCCCCAGCAGTACTTTGGCGAGGGCCTCGCGCCTTGGGGCAGCACGCTGGTGCAGCTCACCTGGCAGAATCACGTCGCCTTTGTCTACGACCGTTTCAGCTTCCGCCGGCTACGCACCATCCCCTGTCCGTGGGACGGCTGGGGACTGACGGAAGACGGCAAATCGCTGATCCTGAGCGATGGCTCCTCGACCCTCCGCTTCCTCGATCCCAGCTCCTTCCACGAGCGGCGCGAAATCACTGTGAAGGACCACGGCAAGCCCATCGACAAGCTCAACGAACTCGAGTACATCCACGGCGAAATTTACGCCAACATCTGGTACTCCGACCGCATTGCGCGCATCTCGCCAGCGACCGGCGCAGTGCTCGGCTGGATCGACCTGACCGGGCTGTTACCCGCCGCCGAACGCACCAATCCCGACGCCGTGCTGAACGGCATTGCGTACGACGCGGCCCACGACCGGCTGTTCGTCACCGGCAAGCTCTGGCCCAAGCTATTCGAGATCAAAGTGGTTCCCAAAAACGCGAAGTTGGTTCCCGTTCATAAACCCAAGTAGCGATTCGGCTACGCTTGTAGCGCCGGTCTCCAGATCGGCTGTAGTGTGGGTCTCCTGACCCACACTCGGTCTCGACAGATCACGTGTGTCCCAATACCGGAACCTTCCCCGGCGTTGTTTCTGCCATCACCGCTCACCACCCTACGCCCCGCGTATACTTTGCTCCGTCACCCTACTCCACGAGGCAAGACGCGCATGGACCCATCGTCAATCACGTTCAGCGGCTCGACTCAAAACGCCGTGGTGCTCACCGTTCTGCTGGCCTTTGCCGGGTATCTCGTCACTTTCATGTTCACGCGCATGATGGCACGGCGCGCCGACCGCCTCAAGCTCGTCAACCAGCGCCTGAACGAGTTCTACGGACCGCTTTACGTGGCCACCGTGGCCGGCAACATCGCCTATCGCGCGCTGCTTGAGAAGCAAGGCAAAACCACCTGTCATCCCATTCGCGACGAAGAGATGAAGGAGTGGGTGTTGTGGATGACCACCATCTTCATGCCCCTGAACGATGTGCGCGAGAAGATCATCATTGAAAACGCCCACCTCATCGTCGAAGAGCAGATGCCGCGCTGCCTGCTCGACTTTGTGACGCATGTGGTGGGATACAAGGCGGTGCTGGCCAAGTGGGGCGAAGGCAATTACGGAGAACGCCGCTCCACCATCGGCTGGCCGCCCGAATTCGACTCGTATGTCGAGCGCTCCTACCAGGCCCTCAAAGCCGAACAAACCCGGCTGATGCACAACGGCCTGTGGCGTCTTTGGCGACACATATTCAAAGCTTCAAACGGGAAGAACACCTAGTTCTTTGACTGCGTGATTTTGTGCTTTCCCACCCTTTCCGCGATGGAACTGTGGGAAGGATGGGGCACCCACATTGGTGCAAATTTAAGCGGTCAGAGACATAGTGTCCTGAGTCTAAAATCCATAACATAAAATGACCTGTCATCCTGAGCGAAAGGGGCCCCAAACGCCTTTCAGTTTGGGGGTGGTGAGTCGAAGGATCTGCGGTTGTTTTTCAATGAACTTCTGGGACACTACAATTGGGCCTGTTAACACTACTGGAGCCGGCGTCGCCGAGAGTCTTAACAGGCCTGGCCACTTCTTACTCCCCAATCGGCGGGTTCAGGCTGGTTACCTTGGCCACGGCCTTGGTCAGCCGCGCCTCGAGCGGGCGCCTGCTCTTCCACGTAGCCGGCGTGTAAATGTGCTCGATCGACTCCACCAGGTACGCGCTCGGCAAGAATTCTCCGCTGCCGCCCATGCCGCCGCCGGGCAGTAGTATCACGTCGCCTTCTCGCGGCAGCGAGTGCAGCGTCTCCAGCGGGACCAGGTTGATGCAGGTTCCATCGAGCGTCGTGAATTCAAGGCAGTTCTTGCTGTGCAGCTTGCCGTCGCGCTCGTTGCGCGCTTCTTGCCGCGTCTTGAACGACTGGTAGTAGGTAGCCAGTATCGTGGGCGTGCCGATCAGGAATCCGCCGATCGTGATCAGCGGCGACCAGTAGTCAAAGAAGGTATAGAGCGATGACATGAGCGCAGACCTCCAGGGGGGAATCACCCAATGATGACACGGCGGCCGCAGGCCGCGCATCCTGGGAATGCGCGACCCGCCTGATCTCCTCTATCGGCCCGGGAATTTAGCTCGCCGGAGCCAGCCCCACGCCATACATGTAATCGTATGTGCTGAGATTTCCATTCCACGGCAGCGGCGCTTTGAACTTCGAAAACACCACCGCGCCATCCACAAACGAAACAAAGAAGTCAGACTGCGAAGTGGCGCCGGTGACCCGGTAAGTAAACATGCCCCAGCACGGGTCCGCGAGCTCGCCCGCAGCGCCATAAAGATAGCTGGCGCTCGAAACCGGGGTCAGCTGGCCCGTCGTCATTGTGGCCCCTGTCGGATCTGTCATCGTCAACGCCCCGGCCGTAGTGATCGTGATCGTCGCGTTGCCGAACACAACGGTGCCAGTCTCCACGCCGCTGTTGTTCTCCTGCACGTTCGTCTTTTTGTAGTAAAGCGCCGGGTAGGTGCCGGCATTGCCTGGGTTGAATGCCGCGCTCGACGCCTTCTGCAATCCCAGAATCGATCCGTTGCCGCTGTCAACAATAAAGAATCCGTTGGCCGTTCCGAAAAGCGTGACTGGACCGCCTCCGTCGGGCATGGTGCCATCGAGGTACGTCCCAGACGAATCTTCGCCGAAGATGCTCAAGGGTATCGAGCTCTGGTGAAATGCCTGGTCTCCGTCGCCGCTGATTGCGCCGTAAGGCCAGTACTCCGAGGTCTGCGCCGCGCTCGACCCGATGCTTATTGCACCAATCGCCATGCCCCCAAATGCCGTGCGGAACTGCATGTAGTTGTAGTTGCTGTTTTCAAACGTGCTCAGCGAAATCGGCCCGCTCTCAACCGCCGTAATCAGCGCCGGCGTATCCGCCCCGGGGCCCGACTTCATCGATTCAATCACCATGGCGTAGTCAGGAACCTCGTAGGCCGAGATCAGGTTCCCACTCGGATCGTTCAACGCATAACTTCCATCCGCATTCAAGGTGTAAGGAATCGTTCCGCTCGTCGCGTTGGTTACGTCGTTGTAGCTGATCGTCAACGCTTTTGGATCGATGGTGACGGTTAGAAAGTCCCCCACCGATGCGGTCGCGTTGTAAACGCGTTTCGTATCGGTGGGCGTGGGAGTTGTAACCGATGTGGACTGATTCCCCTGACAACCGGAAATTCCTGCCACAATCAGCAGGGCGCAAACAGGGCGCAGACGCATAAAGTCCTCCAGCGGGACACAAAGCATGTGTCCACACCTCGGCTATCGGCATCGGCCCGCACCGCAGCATCCATTGTGCGACTTTAATGAATCTTTCGTAATGTTTTTGGGGTCTGCGTCCGATCGGCTACGCCTGCGCTTCCAGTGCCAGCGCCTTCCACAGCCGCAGCGTGGGCTCGGCCTGGTTGATGGTGTAGAAGTGCAACCCCGGCACGCCGTTCTTCAGCAGCGTCTCGCATAGCCGCGCCACCACGGCGACGCCGAAGTCGTGCAGCGCACTCTTGTCGAACTGCAGTTCTTCAAGCCGCAGCCGATCCAACGCGGCAGGTCCGCGCCGCACCCGCCGGTGAAGCGCGTAATGCTCTGGAAGCTGGTAATGGGCATAATGCCCGGCACGATCGGAATCGTAATGCCCGCCTTCCGGCACCGCTCCACAAAGTCGAAATACGCATCCGCGTTGTAGAAGAGCTGGGTCAGCGCCGCATCGGCGCCCGCCTCGACCTTGCGGCAAAAGTTGTCGAAGTCCGCGCCCGGCCCCGACGCCTGCGGATGCATCTCGGGATACGCCGCCACCTCGATCTTGAACCAGTCGCCGTGCGTCTGGCGGATGAAGCTCACCAGTTCGCTCGCGTAGTGGAACTCGCCCGGCGCGGCCGCGCTCATGGCCGTTGCCGGAAGGTCTCCACGCAGCGCCACAATGCGTTTGACTCCACTCGCCCGGTAGCGGTCGAGATGGGCCGCAACCTGGGCGCGCGTCGAGCCCACGCAAGTGAGATGCGGAGCTACTTCAATGCCGGCGTGTTCCACCACCGTCAGCAGCGTCTCGTAAGTTCCTCCCTGGTCAGACCCGCCGGCGCCATGCGTCACCGAGAAATAATCCGGCTTCAGCGTCGCCAGCTGCTTGATTACATCGGGCAGCTTCGCCGCCGCCTCCGGCGTCCGCGGCGGAAAGAGCTCGAATGACATTTGCGGCATCGTTGTATTCGCCTCCCGTTTAACGTTTCCAGGTGGTATCGCGCTGAATAAGCCGCCGTTCCCGTCACTCAAATTGCGTGGCCTGCTCTATGCGCTCCGTCCCGCTCCTCTGATGACGCCCTCGCAATTAACTTTTCCACTCGCTGCGCCAAACGCCCGCCGAGATCGATCATGGGCTTCTCAAGCAAGTGATACAGCAGCACAACCGTAATGGCCAAAGGAAGCAGCACCGCCGCAAGACGAATAGCCAGGTTGTAGTGCGCGAGATAGTTGATCCCGAGCGAGATAAAGAATATGTGGCTTAGGTAGATTCCGTAAGAATACTTGGCTAGGTGGTGGCACGTTCTTATCAGCCATTGCGTTCTAATCTGGTGGAAGTGGGGGATGGCCAGACCCAGCGCCAGCGTCAGGAGCCAGCCTTGCGGAAATCCAGGATGAATCATGAACACAAAAAACAGGCCGGCGATCAGCAGTGGAAACAGGAACGCCGGCAAGCGCGGGTGTACCCGCGGAAAAAGAACAAAGGCCATCACTCCGGGAAGAAAATAGGGAACGCACAAAGAGAGACCGCCCTGCGTGTACTCCAGCCTCCAACCCAGCGCGAAGAAAAACCAAAGCAGAAGCAATGGCCACAACTTGTTCTTCTGCTTCAGAAAGAAAAACAGAAACGGGAGCAGGACATACATCTGCACCTCGGGCGGCAGCGACCACATCACTCCGAGAATGCTCTTGCCCTTTACGAAGTTCTGCACCAAAGCAAGATTGGCAACCAGATTCCGGAATGTCGGACTGTGATAGTACGTATCTCCGTTCGTCGATTGCATCGTGGGTATATGAAAGAGGACAAGCGTCAGGATCGCCACGATAGCAAGCGGGTAAATGCGAAATGCCCGGCGAATGTAAAAACCGACGAATCCAGGATGGCGTTCTAATGACCACATCAAAACCAGCGATGTGTGCACAAAGAACATGAAAACGCCGACCACTCCCATCCATTCAAGCTGAAGATAACCAAACCGCGAAATCCTCATCGCCAGAAGAATGTGTTCGACAAGAACTAGAAGAACCGCAATACTGCGCAGCATGTCCAAATTAGGAACATCGTTCGGTTTAATTGCCCTGGCCATCAATTTGGTTGTCCTGAATTTCAGCTTACTAGGACTTAACGAGCAGGGGCGGCTTTCTCGTCGCCGCCCCATTCAAGGCCACAATTAATACCGGTAAAACTCCGCCTTGTACGGCCCTTCCACCGGCACGCCGATGTAGTCCGCCTGCTTTTGCGAGAGCCTGGTCAGCTTCACGCCGATCTTTTCAAGATGCAGCCTGGCCACTTCCTCATCCAGCTTCTTGGGCAGCACGTACACTTTGTTTTCGTAGCTGTCCTTGTTCTTCCACAGGTCGAGCTGCGCCAGAGTCTGGTTGGCAAAACTGTTGCTCATTACAAAGCTCGGATGCCCGGTCGCGCAGCCCAGGTTCACCAGCCGCCCCTCGGCCAGCACAAAAATCCCGTGCCCGTCGGGGAAAGTATAGAAATCCACCTGCGGCTTGATGTTCAGCTTCTCTACGCCTTTCTCTTCGTTGAGCCGGTCCATCTGGATCTCGTTGTCGAAGTGCCCGATGTTGCACACAATCGCCTGGTCCTTCATCTTCTTCATGTGCTCGAGCGTAATGATGTCGGTGTTGCCGGTGCACGTAACATAGATGTCGCCGCGGCCCAGCGTGTCTTCGATGGTCGTCACTTCATAACCCTCCATCGCCGCCTGCAGCGCATTGATGGGGTCGATCTCGGTGATGATGCAGCGCGCGCCCATGCCGCGCAGCGAGTGCGCGCATCCCTTGCCCACGTCGCCATAACCGCAAATCACGGCAACCTTGCCGGCTACCATCACGTCCGTCGCGCGCTTGATTCCGTCAGCCAGCGACTCGCGGCAGCCGTACAGGTTGTCGAACTTCGACTTGGTCACCGAGTCGTTCACGTTGATGGCCGGAACCAGCAGCGTGCCCTTCTCCACCATCTGGTAGAGCCGATGGACGCCGGTCGTTGTTTCTTCGCTCACGCCGCGCCATTCCTTCGCAACCTTGTGCCAGTGCTGCGCGTCATCCGCATGCACCTTCTTCAGCAGGTCCTTGATCACCTGCTCTTCATGATTTCCTGAAGGCGTGTTCACCCAGCCGTCGCCCTCTTCAAGCTGGTAGCCCTTGTGGATCAGCAGCGTCACGTCGCCGCCATCGTCGACCACAAGCTGCGGGCCCGTGCCACCCTTATGATTCAGCGCCTGGTAGGTGCACCACCAGTAGTCTTCGAGCGACTCGCCCTTCCACGCAAACACCGGCACGCCGGTCGCCGCAATCGCCGCCGCCGCATGGTCCTGCGTCGAGAAGATGTTGCAGCTCGCCCAGCGGACTTCAGCTCCGAGAGAAACCAGCGTCTCAATCAGCACCGCCGTCTGGATGGTCATGTGCAGCGAGCCGGTCACGCGCACGCCGGCCAGCGGCTTCTCGGCCGCATACTTGTTGCGGATCGACATCAGACCGGGCATTTCCTGCTCGGCGATCGTGATCTCCTTGCGGCCCCAGTCGGCCAGCGACATGTCCGCCACTTTGTACTTCAGTTCCGTCACTTCCAGCGTCGAGCTTGCCATCTTTTCTCTCCTCGCATTCCCTATTTGTCGAGCCTTGATTTTCTTACCTGGACAAAACAATTGGGTGCCCCACCCTCGGCGCGTCTTTGTCTTTGCGCCTAGGGTGGGAAACCTCAAACCCCAATTGACCGTCCTGACTCAGCTGTTCCTATCGTCCCATCGTGATATATTGATGTGTACCAGAACCAAGCCATGCCGTCAATGCCTTCCATTGTGAAAATTCTCCGCGTGGTGGCCGACCCCCACCGCCTGCGTATCCTGCTTCTGCTCCGCGCCGAAGAGCTGTCGGTAGCCGAGTTACAGGAAATTCTGGTCATGGGCCAGAGCACCCTCTCGACCCATCTCTCGCAGCTCAAGCAGGCGGGGCTGGTCGAGGACCGCCGCACCGGCAAAAACAACCTCTACCGCCTCTTTCCCCCGGAGGGGGAAACCGAACTGAGCCAGCCCAGAGCGCAGCCAAGCTCGACGAACTCGGCCAACCAAATTCCCCCGGAGGGGGAAAACGAACTTAGCCCAGGGCAAGTTCGCCGTGGCGAACGCAGCCCTGGGAATGGCGCAATCCAAAACGGCGCGCCCCGTGGGGCCGCGGCGAACGTCGCCTCACCAATCGATACTCAAACACCCGAACCCCGCTCCTTCCTTAAACAAATACTCGACCGCGCCTCCGCCGAAATCCCTGAGGCCGCCTCCGACCAAGCCGAGATGCGCCGCGTGCTCAAAAAACGCCAAGACAAGATGCGCGCCTTCTTTGACTCGGTCGCCGGCCGTCTGGGCCGCGACTACGTTCCCGGCAAAAGCTGGAAGAGCCTGGCCGAGGCCCTGCTTCGCCTCATGCCTCCGCTGGTTGTCGCCGATCTCGGCGCCGGCGAGGGGAGCTCCGCTCTTTTACTTTCGCAACGAGCTGTGCGCGTGATAGCCGTCGACTCCTCGGCCAAGATGATTGACGTGGGCCGCGAGCAGGCCCGTCGCAACGGCGTCACCAACATCGAGTTCCGCCTCGGCGACATGGAAGAGATTCCCATCGCCGCCGGCGAAGTCAACCTCGCCTTCTTCTCGCAATCGCTCCATCACGCCCTGCATCCGGCCCGCGCGCTTGAAGAGGCGGCCCGCATTCTAATCGCCGGCGGACGCATCGTCGTCCTCGACCTGGTGCGCCACCGCTTTGAAGAAGCCCGCGAGCTCTACGCCGACGAGTGGCTCGGCTTCACCGAGTCGGAGCTCGAGTCCATGCTCGTCGCTGCCGGATTCACCGCAATCCAAACCTCGGTGGTCGACAAAGATGCCGACGCCCCGCAGTTCCAGACGCTGCTGGCGGTGGCGGAAAAGCTTCCCTAACCAGCCATCTTGGGTGCCCCAGGTCCCTCGCAGTTGGGGACCTGGGAGACCTCAACCGCACCCAAGCCAATGTCATCCCGAAGGCAGCTTGCAGCGCGACGCATGTCGCGCTGCCGCCCCCTCCCTCCAAAAAACAGCCCCGCCCAAGCCAAAATCCCAAGTCAAGCTGAATACAATCAACTACTTGCAAATTAAGACAGGTTATAAAGTCGTAAACACAACCCTCGTTTTTTGGCCTACTTTTGGCTATTTGAGGGGTGTCTTCGATGCAAAACCGGGCAATACAGGGCGCAATCTAACAAAGCGTTTCGATTCCGGATTCAGAGCCTCGCTGACTCGCTGACTTGCTGACTCGCTGACTTGCTGACTTGCTGACTTGCTGACTCGCTGACCTGCGTGTATCTGCTTCAGGCCACACAGAATTAAGTACTTTCTTTGTGAGTAGTTCTGATAAGCTCGTTGCGTCCCACCGGGCCAAAACCACATCGTTCCCCAAAAATCAGGAGGTCCTCGTGAAAAGACTCTTCACTTCGCTCCCGGGCTTGGCGGTTCTCGCCGTTCTTTGCCTTGCCTCTACCGCAAACGCCGCCGTAGTCGGTTCGCTCTCATGCACCGCCAATTCCGGTGACTTCAAGTTCAACGTCAGCTACTTCACCTTTGGCGTTACCCAGACCATCAACCTCGGCGGCACCGGCACGGGGGGCGGTAAGGCCACTTTCCAGCCGCTCGATGTTCACGCCGCGCTCAGCACCTTTGCAACGCTGATTCGCACCGCGACAGAAGGCTCTGAGATACAAACCTGCACGCTCTCCACGCCTTCGTCCGACGGCAGCCTGACCTCATTCGAATTCAAGCCCCTTATCATCAAAGCGCTCACGGCTGTGGCCGAGAAAACAGGCACCTCCAACACTCCGGCCCAGTACACCGATGTGCAATTTGCATACGGCGCTGTGGCAGTAAAGACCACAGGCGGAACCGATGACGGTGGCACCACTCCCGAACCCAGCAATCTGAGCCGGATCACGAATGGCAGCGACACCGGCGCGCCTGGCCCTGACTAGTCTGGAGGCCGCGAATTGAACCTGCCCCCCTTGACCAGCCGATAGAAACGGGTCTCCGATGTCTCGCTTCCGAGACGTGGGAGACCTCAACTCCACCTAAACCACCGCCTTACCGATCGCAGCCGACCGTGCGAAGCATCTCGTCCGGCTCGCAATGAATTTCGCTGCCCGTGCCCTGCGCAGGGCCGAAAAGGACACGGTCACTCGGAAAATGCCGTAAATCGGCGCTCCCGCGAAGGTGAACCGATACTCCGTTAAAATAGAAGTAAGCCGCTTTTGGCGATACACGCCAGTTGAGGAGCCGTGAATCTGCCGGCTTGATTGCCGGTCGCAATTGGACGGCGCAATCGGCAACAGGCGCACTTCAACCGAAACCGGCCGGAACCGTAAGAGGATCGAGCAACGCGAAATGTATGAAGTCACCGTAGAGGCCGGGTTCTCGTCAGGCCACTATCTGCGCAACTACCGCGGCAAGTGCGAGAATCCGCATGGCCACAACTACAAGGTCCGCGTCACGCTGGCCGGCGCCGAACTTGACCATGCAGGCCTGCTGCTTGATTTCAAGCTGCTGAAGCAGGTTATGCGCCCGGTGATCGACCGCATCGACCATCAGATGCTCAACGAGCTCGAACCCTTCACAGTCATCAATCCCTCGGCCGAAAACATCGCCAAATTCTTCTACGACGAGACCAACCAGCAACTCGCGGAAATGACGAGCGGCCGCGTGCGGGTCAAGGACTGTACCATCTGGGAAACCGACACCACCACAGCGACTTATTTCGAGTAATAAAATGAAGCGGCCCGCCGAAGCGGGCCGTTGACTTACTAACTTCCTGCCTTCACTAACTAACTTATCTACGCGCCGTCTGAATCGCCCTGGCTCCGCTCGCGGCCGGCGGATTGACTTTTGCATTCAAATAATTCGACAGGTCGCTGACATCCTGCCTCGATCCCACCATTGGCGGCATAAAACGGTGGTAGGGCGAGTCGGGCTTGTACTCGTGCAGCATGGTGATAAAGCTCTCGATGTTGGCGCGGTCGCGGCCATGCAGCAGCGTCACCAGCGGCCGATAGCCATTGAGCGTGTGGCAACTTCCGCACTCGCCGCGGAAGATAGCTTCGCCGCGCGAGTAGTTCGAGTCGGAGCCGTTCCATACCCAGTTCGAACGCGCGAGATACCCCTGCGGGTTGTTGTCGATCTCGATCGCATACGGCACGCGCACTCCATTCGAGTACATCCAGCGCCCGATTACGTAAGGCTTGCGCAGCATCTCGCGTGAGTACTCGCCCGCGCCGGTGGCCATCAGCGCCAGCAACAGAATCGCGACCGCGTGAGCCGGGTTAAAGTCAACCGGATTGCGATAGGCCAGGTAGTAGGCCACGCCGATAATGGTGGCCGAAGTGATGACGATAATGAGCGCAATGCGTGTGACGGTCGAAAACGTGCCCGATCCGATGGTGTCAACGCCGAGAGTGAGCAGCGCGCGCTGCGAGGCTGGAACCATAAACACGTACCACGCAAACAGGAACGGCATGGCCATAAACGACGGCACCAGCCACTTGACGCTCCACTTGACCAGCGAGCTTTTAAGCGCCGGCAGTGTTCCACCATCGATGCGGCTGGCGCTAATGAGCGCCCAGATGCCGGCCAGCGAGCAGCACACGCAGGTGCGCAGCAGCAGACTCGGCCAGTAAGTGGGATTGAAGAATGCATTCCAGAACTTGCTGGCTTCGTTTCCGGTGCCGGCAACTGCCAGCCATGTGTTTCCCGGCGTCAGCATGAAGGTGAGAATGCCGTTGATGATGATGAGCGTGCAGACCGAAGCGCCGGCGTAGACCCAGCCTACGGCCAGGTGCAGCTTTGCATCTACGCGGTTCCACGTGTAGTAGTAGACGGCCGCAGTTGTCAGCTCGACCATGAAGAAAACCCATTCGATGGCCCAGCCGAAGACGAAGTTATGAATCAGCGTGCTGGTGCCCTCAGGGTGTGTGAGGCCGATGGCGAACCAGATGCCCACGCCCGAAACAGTGCCGAAGACGCCCGTCAATATGAGGAAGAACTTCGAATAGCCGGCCAGCTCCTGCAGCCAGTCGGAGCGGCCCTCGCGCAGCGCCTTGCGTTCGGCCAACGGCAAGTAGAGTCCGCCGCCCACGGCAAACTGCGAAATCATCACGTGAAAGATTGCGATGATGCCAATCACCCAGCCCGAGCCGAGATAAGGAATGTCCCAAAAGGGGTAGTTCATAAAAGCTAGCTCCTAGCTTCTAGCTACTAGCTACTAGCTCTGCGCCCAAAACCGTGCGGCTCGAACCAGCACGATGGGCTAGAAGCTAGAGGCTAGCAGCTAGCGGCTGTCTTACCGAATCGTCCAGTACCCAATCACCGTTGTTGCCAGCAGTGCAAAAATCGCCAACAACCCGAAATAGTGAGCCATGCGGGCGCGCTGCCCCGATTCCTTGTTCTTGTCGTAGAAGGGAATCAGTACCCACAGCACGATTCCCAAGGTGAACAGAAGAATGCCCGCGATCTCCCCGATTTCGCCCGGCAGGAATGACCCCAGAATCTTGAGCATCTCGAACGGGCTCATGAAATACCACTCGGGATGAATGCCGGTTGGCGCGGGGGCCAGCGAATCAAACTGCTTGCCCAAGGCCCACGGAAACACCGAAGCCAGCAGCGCAATTACGTTGAGCGTGATGATCCACATGGCCAGGTCCTTGCGCAGAAAGCTGGGCATGAAGGGAATGCTCTTGCGCTGAGATACAGGCTTGGTCTCTTCGCTCGGGGGAACCGCATTACCGTGCTTCTGCACCAGCCAGAGGTGAAATCCGAGCAGTGGAATAAAGAGCGCCGGCAACACCACCACGTGCAACGCGAAGAAGCGCTGCACCGTGAATTCCGTTACATCAGGGCCGCCGCGCAGCATAGTGGCGATTGCCGGCCCTATCCACGGAATGGCCACTGGAATCTGCAGGCCAACCTTGGTGGCGAAGTAGCTCAGCTCGTCCATGGGCAGCAGGTAGCCCGAGAAGCCAAACACCGAGGCCAGCCCCAGCAGCGCCATCCCGCTCAGCCAGCCGAACTCGCGCGGCTTGCGGTAGGCCTTCATAAAGTACACGCTGAACATGTGCACCAGGACTGAGAACATCATCAGATTGGCCGACCAGGAGTGCGCCGAGCGGATCAGCCATCCGAAGTTCATTACAAACGTGATTTGGCGGACAGACTCGTATGCCTCCGCACCGGGCCGGTAATACACCAGCAGCAGCACGCCGGTGAAGCACTGCACCAGAAATAAAAATAGTGAAATGCCGCCCCAGTAATACCAGAACGATTGCGCGTGCACGGGAACCGTCTTATGCCGCGCGAATGCGGCCATCTCCGACAGTCCCAGGCGATCGTCAACCCAGTCGTAAACGTTGCTCGCGATCGATTTTGTTGTCATTCGCTTTGATCCTTGCGCCCTCGTGAACGGTGAACGGTGGCCGGTGAACGGTGGTCAAGCAACCTTGGATTTCAACGTTGACAGGAGCCTAAAAAGCATCTTGCCGACCCGGTGAGAAAGAGCTTCTGCCTGCTCGATAATTGCCGGATCGCCGAGGTTAAGAGCGCGGGCGATTTCCAACTGCGTTTGCAACTCGCAATTCGATCCCCGCGCCACGCCCAGGAATTGCCTGAATTCGCGCGTGTTAAGCCGCCCCTGCCCCTCAGCAATATTGCTCGGGATCGAAACGACCGAGCGCCGAAGCTGTGAGCTCAAGCCAAAAAGCTCCTCACGCGGAAACGCTTGGGTCAACTTATATACAGCGATAGTTAATTCCATCGACATTTGCCAGACTTCGAGATCCCGAAACGATCTGACGATTTCAGTCCTCATCCCACTCCACCTCTTGCATGAACTATTAACGGTGGTCTGTCTGCGACCGTTCACCGTCCACCGTCCACCGTCCACCGTTCACGGTTTTTCTCACGCCCTCGAAACCACAATGCCATCCGGATTCATCTTGACCTTGTAGAGCGTGAGGGGCTTTGGAGGAGGGCCGCTCACGTTGGCGCCGGTGTAAGGGTTGTAAACTCCGCCATGGCAGGCGCAATGAATACGGTCAGCCTGCGGCTCGTACTGCACCGTGCAGCCCAAGTGAGTGCAAACCGCGGTCATTGAAATCCAGCGTCCGTCTTCGTGGTGAATCAGCAATGCCGGCCGGGTGCCGAACTTGAACATGAGTACCGAGCCCAGCGGCAGCTTCTCGGCGTCTTTCAGCGTCACCTCGGTAATCGCCGTCTCACTCAGCGCCATTTCATTCGGCGACGCCAGGTAGCGATAAACCGGATACGCCAGAGCTGCCGCATAACAGATTCCGGCCGCGCCGGCAGCCGCCAGAAATGCGCGCCGCGTGTTGCGGTCGCCGTTCTCCGCCGAAATATCCTCGACAATCACGGTCGAACTTCTCAGATCGCTCATCACTGTACCCCCCAAGTCTCTAAAAAGCGTGCCCAGGTCTCTTCCGCGGTCAGGCCGCGCTCTCCATTTGCTTTTGTGCGCGTGCAACAACTGACACCAGCCATCCCACTACGCCCAACCCGGCGACAAACAGCACCAGGAATAAACCAACCACGCTCCAGTTCGTCACCACCACGCGATCCCAGACGTCGTAGCCCTTGTTGAGCAGCGTCAAATCGCGCACTCCGTCGCGGTAGACGGTAAGCATGATCTCAAACAGCACTGCAAGTAGAACTCCAGTCCATCCCAGCCAGCCGGAGACGATCTTTGAGAACGCGGCCACCACGCCAAGCAGAATTGCCACCGCAACAAGCAGCAGCCATCCGTAGCCGGCCAGCCCGGCAAATCTGTAGAATTCGTGACCGGGGAAGCCGTTTGCCAGGCCGATTCTTACGGCCTGCGGCTGTACGCTGGCGGCCCAAACGCCGGCCAGCAGATAAACCACGCCGAATATGCCGGCAATCTTTCCGCCCTGCGCGGCCATGTACTTCTTCTGCTCGGCGTCAAACGTGGAGCGGCCGCTCAGGTACACAAGCCACAGTCCGGCGATAAACAATCCGCCGGCCATCATCATCAGCCAGCGCGGCTCCAGCGTCGGATCGGGCGGAGGCAGGAAGCGGCCGGCCGCCGATGCCGAATACATGTCGCGCCATACCTCGGGCCGCAGCATCAACGTCATATTGGTGGAAAGCAGGCGCGCAATGCCGCCCGCCGTCAGCCACGCAATCAGTCCGATCCACCACGCCGATTTGCCTTTTTCGAGCCGCGCCGAGAACTGGTAGAGCAGCCAATAGCAGAGCATCAGCAGGGGGACGATCGATATCCAGTAGATGCCGATGAGCACACTCGAGGTGTAGAGTGCGCGCCCGTAAAGAACCTGCGCAAACAGAAGCGGCGGCACGCCCAGGTTGATCACGAAAGTCATTACCACCGTCAGCCTGCGCGCCAGCGCGCGTGCCGTGGTCGTCGCAGCAGTCGAGTCTTTAAACAGGCTCAGCCCCACCGCCATCAGTAGTCCGCCCAGCAACATCTCAACCGCTACAAAGTGCAGCGACAGGGTGACGATGTGCAGCAGCTTGAGCAGCCACACGGGAGCCGGCAAGGGAATTGGATCAACAGCAGGAAATGGATTCATAGACTCTGCAAGGTCCTTTCTGCTTCCAGCGGGCACAGCTCAGGTTGCGGGAGCATACTGGACTCGTTCTCTCCAATTTGGATTGGAAAGCCCAAACTATAACGGGAGATAACCGGTGGTCTGTGACGGGTGATACATAAGCCGGTGACGATTTCAAATACGCTGCACTCAAACCCGCGGCCACGTTCAAGCGCCGGCTCCGCCTTCAGGTTCCGGGCGTGTTGAAGTCAAATCGGTCGACGGGTTTGCAGGAAGATACATGAGAAAAACCAATTCGTCGATGCAGTTAACACGTGCCGCGGACTACGGGGTCAGGGTGATGATCTATCTGGCTGCCGCCGATGCGGAAACCCGGATTTCACTCTTCGATCTCGCTGTTCAAACCAATGCTCCAGACAGCTTTCTATCCAAGGTTCTTCAGGCCCTGTCGCGGGCAGGCTACATCACGTCGCGGCGTGGCCAATCGGGCGGCTTCAAAATGTCGAACAAGGGCCGTGAAGCGTCCATGCTCAATGTCATTGAAGCCGTCGACGGAAGAATCTGCCTCAATACCTGCCTGATTGCCGGCAAATCGTGCAATCGAAAACACTCCTGCCCGGCCCACCCGATTTGGGCAGATGCACAGCGCGCCATGCTGCAGGTATTGGGCGCGGCCACAATCGCCAATCTCGCCGCGGAGTCACAATTGGAGCTGCTGGAACAGCAATTATTCGAGCCAGGTTCTCTTTCGGAGACGGCGACTTCCAAACCGTGATCTCAACGCGCTCGCGCCCCCGCGCCCTTGCAATTCCCCCGGCGTAGTGTTTCAATCGAATCAATTGAAACAGGGGTGCTCCCCGGCATTTTCATTGAGGTTCAAAAGAAAATGCTGTGCGTGGGGCTGAGAAATACCCTCGAACCCGATCCGGATAATACCGGCGTGGGAAGTTTTCTTGCATTCCGAGCGGCAATCCTCATTCACCGGCGCAAGCTCACCTGTTTCATTTGCAAAAAAGAATCAGGGAGTCTATGCGCTTGTTGTCTCCATCTCTTTTCGTTCGGGCTTCGTATTTCACTCGGACCTTGCTTGCCTTAGTTGTCTTCGCGGCGACGGTTCCGCACATTCTTTGGGCGCAGGCTCCGCGGCCCGCCGAATTACCCGCCCAAAGCCAGTCAACCGCCGCGCAATCCGCCACTCAATCGACAACTGCCCAGCAGAAGATCGCGCCCGTCACCACCACAGTCCTGGTTCACGGCGACATCAACGGTGATTATCTTCCGGAGTCAGTCACCGTCGGCAATCTCACCGGTTTGCCCATCAAGAACGCGCCGCTCTCAGCCACGGCGGTTACCCGCGACCTGTTGAACGACCAGGTTGCGCGCCTGCTCTCTGACGTAATCCAGAACGACGCCTCGGTCGAAGACGATTACGTGCCCGTTGGGTACTACGGCGACTACCAGATTCGCGGATTCCCAATTGACCTCGCCACCGGCCTCGAGATCAACGGCCTCACCATTGCAGGCGAGCAGGACGTTCCGCTCGAGGACAAGGAGCGCGTCGAATTCATGCACGGGCTGGCCGGTGTCGAGAGTGGTGTTGCTTCAGGCGGCGGACTGATCAACTACGTCACCAAGCGTCCAGCCCCGGTCAAGGCACTCGACTTCGCCACCGATCAGTACGGCTCAGTGCTGGGTGCGACTGATCTCGGCCGCTTGTTCGGCAGTCATCAGCAGGTGGGCGCGCGACTCAATCTCGCCGGCGAAAGCATTCAGACATACATGAATGGAACCGGGGGCTGGCGCGCCATGGGCGCGGGCGCAGCCGATTTCAAGATCTCACCACGCGCCATGCTCAAAGGCGACTTTGAATACCAGCACAAGACCGAGCGCGACGGCAGCGGCTATCAACTACTCGGCGGTACAACTCTGCCTGACATCAATCTCATATACCGCTCAACCATGCTTGGCGAGCAGAGCTGGGCGCCGTCAGATACCTACGACGTCTTCAACACCAACGCACGTTTCGACTACCATTTTCCGGGCCAATGGTCAGCCTTTGCCGCTGCCAGCCTAAGCCATTCGTTGATTCAAGACAACGTGATCTACGCCTACGGCTCATCGATCGACCCCAATACCTATCTACCTAACTGTCCTGATGCACCCAACGCGCCGGAGTATTTCTTCTGCCCCGACGGAACCTACGGCATCTATGACTACCGCGACCCGGGTGAGCTGCGCATCGATGCGGTTTCCGAGGGCATGCTCATTGGCCGAGTGAAAACCGGAGCCATCGCGCACAACATCGTCGCAGGCGGCGAACTCTTTATGCGAAGCGTGCAGCAGCCTGGCTTCTACTCCGTCCAAAACCCCTACGACCCCAGCGGCATCGTGCAGGATGGCGCAGTCTACACCTATCTCGGCGCAGAAAACATCTATCAGCCGCTCGTCCCTTATCCCATCGAAGATCCCGTTGAAAAAGCCGGCCCGCGCCGCCTGTGGCAGGACAGCCACCAGTCATCGGCAATATTGCAGGACCGCATCGAACTCCCGCATCGCATTCAGCTCATGGCCGGCGGCCGCTACGACGCGCTGCGCGACCACAACTACTCGCTCTATGCCTCGTGCACCGATTTCACGGTGCCTGGCGCTTGCGCACTCGAACCAACCGACAAGCCTGCGTGGCTGCCGCAGTTCGCGGCCACTTACAGTCCCATTCCGAGCCTTACGCTTTATTCGAACTATGGCGTGCTGTTGTCGCTTGGCCCGCAGGCGCCGTGGTGGGTCGATAACGGCAGCGAGTTTCTCGCGCCCTTCAACACGCGACAGTTTGAAGTGGGCGCGAAGTACGAGCCCGGGACGCGCATCCTCATCACCGGCGATTACTTCCATATGCGCGCGCCATTCATCTATCCCAAAGTGATTGCGGGGGCTGACAACACATGCCCATCGGGCAACGCGGGCGATTTCTGTTTTGAGTCGGAAGGCCGCGAAACCCACAACGGGGTCGAGCTCAACGCCGAAGGCCGCGCTGCGCGATGGCTGCGCCTCAATGCGTCTCTGGCCGGCCTTCATGCGGTCTCCGAGAACACAGGCACGCCCAGTTACGACAATCGGCAGGTCATCAACGTGCCGCGCGTGCACACCAGCGTCTTCGCCGACGTGAGTGTGCCGCACATCAACGGCCTCTACCTCATGCCCGGATGGAGCTACTCAAGCAGCAAAGAAGCCACGCGCGACGATAGGGTGAGCGTGCCCGCCTTCAATCTCTTCAACTTGGGGCTTCGTTACACGCCCGGCGGCGAGCGCGGCCGCGCAACGTTCCGCATCTACGCAAATAACATCACCAATAAAAAGTACTGGTCTGACACCGGGGCGAGCTACGGCGACACGTTTGTGTGGCTCGGCGCGCCCACGCTGGTGCGGCTCTCGGCGCACTACACATTTTGAAGCTGGAAAACGTGAAAATCGAATGTGCACAAATGTCACCAGAAGTTGTTTTAATTCAGTCATATACGCGGATATTTCGATTTGACATCAAAACCGCAAATTCGCGCCAAAAAGCAAGAAATTACTGTGTAAGTCGTTTAAAACGCATTTTCCTTCGCAACGAATGTAACAGCATTTTTGTTACATTCTGCGAGCTAACTGGTTTTAGTTACCTGTGATTAACATCGACTGTACCCTATTAACCTTTTGAGCACCCCGGGGGTGGGGAGGGGTACGTTTTTTCGCGGGAATAGTGAATGGGGGCCATGGAATCGAACGCAGGGGCCCCATAAAGAGTGGGGGAGCGAATGCGGATGTTGGCAGCATGTATCAATCATGCGCTCATCGGGTTTAATTCACTGCAAGCGGACGATTACCGAGCGACCGCAGTTGCTTCTCTCGTTCACCTCCCGGTGTAAACTTTTTCTTCCCGCACATGGTTCCAGCGCTTAGCGGGTTGAGGCGTCCAATGATCAATTCCAAGGGGATCAACTTCCCTCGCTCCTTTGCTTGCTGTGCCCTGGCTGCTCTCACGCTTGCTCCTGTTTGTGTTGCGCAGACCTCTGAGCCCAAACGCCCCATGACCTTCGAAGACATGATGAACATGAAGCGGCTGGGCGAGACGGCGGTTTCGCCCGACGGCAAGTGGCTAGCGTACAGCGTTACCACCGTCAATCTCGAACAGAACACCAAAACAGCGGAGCTGTGGTTGCAGGCGATTGCAGGTGGAGAGCCAATCAAGCTCGCGGTCGCCCAACCCGATGACAGCAATCCCGAATTCGCGCCCGACTCGCACTCCGTGCTCTTTGTCTCTGGACGAGAGAATGGGGAGCAGATATGGCTCGCCGACTTTGATTCAGCAACCGGGGCAACTGCCAATGCCAAGAGGTTGACAAACATCTCCACGGGAGCCGACAGCCCCAAGTGGTCGCCGGACGGGCACTCCGTTGTTTTTCTTTCCGATGTGTATCCGGATTGCCCGGCGATTACTTCTTCGGACGGCGGGGCGGGCGACCGTTGCAATCAACAGAAAGACGCCGCTCTTGCCGCCAGCAAGGTGAAGGCGCAAATCTTCACCCACCTCCTCTACCGGCACTGGAACCACTACACCGGAGACAAGCGGTCGCACCCGTTCCTGCTCGATGTTGCAAGCGGCGCAATGCGCGACCTCACGCCCAACGATCCGCACGACGTTCCGCCGTTCTCGCTCGATGACTCGAGCTGCGGCTGCGACTTCTCGCCCGACTCAAAGGAGCTGGCCTTCACCGAGAATCCCGACCCCGTGCCTGCCATCTCGATCAGCGCGCAGATCTATACGCTCGACCTCACCAATCCGGCGGCGAAGCCGGTAAAGATCAGCACCTCAGCCGGCGGCAACTTCTCGCCCGCCTACTCGCCCGATGGCAAGTACATTGCATGGCGCTGGCAGGCGCGGGCTGGGTATGAGAGCGATAAGTTCAGGCTGGTGCTTTATGAGCGAGTCAGCAAGTCAGCGAGTCAGCAAGTCAGCGCGCCAGCGATTCGGGATTTGCTGCCTAAGTTTGATAACTGGGTGGATGAATTTGTGTGGGGACCGAGTCCCGAACTCTGATCTACGTCACGAGCGACAATCAGGCGAAGCGCCGATCTACTGTGAGTCTGACGATGGAAACCGCGTAGTTGCTATCGGACTGGTTCACGGATCTGGGAAGCTTTAGCGATCTGCATCCGCTTGCGGTGGCCGAGTTTGGTCGATTGCCAGCCGTTGACCGTCGCCTCTCCGACCTGAGGTGGTCGCGGTCATCCGTTCTGACGAGTCGCTGCAGGCCCTCGACTCACGGATGTCGATGCACGCGGTCAAAAGGACGGCCTGAGTCTTCACGGAGAAATCGAACATGTGCAAGTTCACCCAGCTCACCCATCTCAATAACAGCCCTGCTCGCCCAGTCTCGACCTGCCCAAGATGGAGTCCTTCTGGTTCACCGCCAAAGACGGCACAAAGGTCGAAGGCTTCCTCATTCGCCCTCCGGGCTTTGACGCTGCGAAGAAGTACCCAGTTAAATTCCTAATCCACGGCGGCCCCGAGGGCGACTGGGGCGATATGTGGAGCTATCGCTGGAACGCCGAGCTCTTTGCCGCCAACGGCTACGTCGTCATCATGATCAATCCGCGCGGGTCAACAGGATATGGACAAGCTTTTGTCGATGGCGTGAATGGCGACTGGGGCGGCAAGCCCTTCACTGATTTGATGGAAGGTCTTGACGCCGCCGAACGCAAGTTCCCGTTCATCGACAAGACGCGCGAGTGCGCGCTCGGCGCAAGCTACGGCGGATACATGGCCAACTGGATCCTCGGCCACACCGACCGTTTCAAATGCATCGTTTCGCACGATGGCATGTTCAACGCCGAGTCGGCGTTTGGAACCACGGAAGAAGACTGGTTCAACATCTGGGAGTTTAAGGGCCACCCGTGGGACTACTACGGCAAGCCTGACTCGGAGAATCCCTTCCGCAAGTGGTCGCCGTCGCTCTCAACCAAAAACTTCAAGACGCCGACGCTGGTGATTCACAGCCAGCTCGATTACCGCCTCGACGTGAGCGAAGGATTCCAGCTCTTCGACACGCTGCAACTGCTCGGCGTGCCCTCGAAGATGTTGTATTTCCCCGACGAAGGCCACTGGGTGCTAAAGCCGCAAAATTCGCAGCTCTGGTATAAGACGGTGAACGAGTGGGTCGATAAGTGGATCGGGAAAGCGAAGTAGGCTGCTCGTAACAGTTCGCGCCACCCCTCCGGGGCGGCATCACATTTTTATGGCGCTTACCCAGGACTGCGTTCGCACACGCGAACTTGTCCTGGGCTATGCTCGTCGCCTCCCTACGGGAGGCGGTGCATGGGTTCGCGTCAACCGTCGTCCCGGAGGGACGAATCGAACTTAGCCCAGGGTGAAGTCCGAAGGACGCAACCCTGGGAAAGGCCAGCAAGAATGATTCGCGTCCCGGAGGGACGAATCGAACTTAGCCCAGGGTGAAGTCCGAAGGACGCAACCCTGGGAAAGGCCAGCAAGAATGATTCGCGTCCCGGAGGGACGAATCGAACTTAGCCCAGGGTGAAGCCCGCAGGACGCAACCCTGGGAAAGGCCAGCAAGAATGATTCGCGTCCCGGAGGGACGAATCGAACTTAGCCCAGGGTGAAGCCCGCAGGACGCAACCCTGGGAAAGGCCAGCAAGAATGATTCGCGTCCCGGAGGGACGAATCGAACTTAGCCCAGGGTGAAGTCCGCAGGACGCAACCCTGGGAAAGGCCAGCAAGACTGATTCGCGTCCCGGAGGGACGAATCGAACTTAGCCCAGGGTGAAGTCCGCAGGACGCAACCCTGGGAAAGGCCAACAAGAATGATTCGCGCCCCGTAGGGCCGCGACGAACATATTGCACATCGGGAATTCGTTGCTGGAATCTACCCGAAGAACTTCTCCACATCCCCAATCGACACCGTCATCCGATAAGGCGGCAGCGACTGCAAGAAAATCTGCCCATACCGCTGCGTTCTTATGCGCGGGTCGAGCAGCACCAGCACGCCGCGGTCCTCAAGTGAACGGATCAGCCGGCCGAATCCCTGCTTCAGCGTGAGCACGGCCTCGGGCACCTGGTAGTCGAAGAACGGCTTGCCGCCGTCCTCTTCAATGGCCTTCATGCGCGCCTGCACTACCGGATCGGACGGCACCGCAAACGGCAGCTTGTCGATAATCACGCAGCTCAGCGCCTCGCCCTGCACGTCCACGCCCTGCCAGAAGCTCGAAGTGCCAAACAGCACGGCGTTGGGTGTTGTGCGGAACTCTTCGAGCAATGCTTTGCGCGGAGCCGTTCCATGCAGCAGTATGGGAAAATCGAGCACCGGCAACAGCCGCTCATACAACGCGCGCATCTGCGAATACGACGTGAACAGGCAAAAGGCGCGACCGCGGCTGAGATTCAAAACACGCTCAATGGTTTTTGCAGCAGCTTCAACAAACTCGGGCGCGCGCGGGTCGGGCATCTGCGGAGGCAGATAGAGGAGTGCCTGCTCGCCGTAGCGGAAATGCGACGGCACCACCAGCTCGCGCGCTTCGGCGAGGCCAAGCCGTTTGCGTAGATGCTGAAAGCCGCCCTGCACTGTGAGCGTGGCGGAGGTGAGCACCACGGTCGGCACCTGTTCAAACACCAGCTCGCTCAGCAGTTGCGACACGTCAATAGGCGTGGCCTGCAGATGAATGGCGGAACTGCCGCGGTTGAATCGATTAGGCGGCGCACCTATCGAAGCTGCCCGCGAAAGCTCATCCGCCAATCGATTCCCGGAAGAGTTACCCTCAGGGGCTGAAGCCCCGCTCATGTTACGGCTGTTTTCGGCACGACTCAAGTCGTGCCCTTTCAAAACGCCTGCGCTTTCGGCACCGCTCAAGTCGCCCCGGCGACCCCGGCTCTCCGAGCCACCCGTGGCCGCGGAGCCCGAAAAGCCGTGCTCTTTTAAAACGTTCATCGACGTTCGCTGCGCGCCGCCGCCGCGCCGCTCGATCCAGAACACCATGTTCGTTGCCGGCGCCTCGAGCATGAATTTCAGATCGTCGGCCAGCGTCGCCGCGCGATTCTTCAGCCCGGTCGCCTCTTCGACCCCTGAGAGCCGGTCGCATTCGGCCTCAATCTGGCGCAGCGTCGCGCGTACTGAAAGATACAAATCGCCCGAAGATTCAAGGAATGCATCGCGATCGTTGAAGGGATGGCGTCCATCGCCGCCCGACGGAAGCGCAGCAAAGAACAAGCGGCTGCGGTCGCGCAGCTGCTGAGTCAGCGCCGGCAATGAACTCGCGCCGGTCTTGCCGCGCAACAGCACATCGGCGTCGCGAGCGAAATCCTCAAGCCGCGCATTCGAGAGGGATCGCCCGAAATACTGGGAGGCCACTTCCTCAAGCTCGTGGGCCTCGTCGAAGACCACCGCTGCCGCTTCGGGCAGAATGCCCGCATCAGGCGCGCCCGATGCCATCTGCCGCACCGCGTAGTCGGCAAAAAACAAATGGTGATTCACGATGACGATGTCGGACTCCGCGGCCCGGCGGCGCATCTCGGTAATAAAACAGTGCCGGTAGTCGGGGCAGGTCGAGCCCAGGCACGCCTCGGAGCGCGCGTCCAGCTTGCCCCAAAGCGAACTTGTCTCGGGCAGCGCCGAAAGCTCGGCCCGGTCGCCGGTTTCGGTCGTCTTCTCCCACTCCGCAATCTGCTGGTACTCGTCAACCTCCTGCAATCCGCTGAGCACGGGCAGGTCGCGCAAGGCGTAGAGCTTGCGCTTGCACAGGTAGTTGGCCCGGCCCTTCATGTAGCAGACGGCGAGGTCGCCGAGCAGCATTTCAAGGAAAGGAATGTCGCGGAAATAGAGCTGATCCTGCAGCGCCTTGGTGCCGGTGGAGATGATCACCCGCTGCCCGGTGCGCAACGCCGGCAGCAGATACGCCAGCGTCTTGCCGGTGCCGGTTCCGGCCTCGACAATCAGGTGCCGGTGCTCGGCCAGCGCGCGCTCCACGGCCTTGGCCATCTCAAGCTGGCCAGGCCGGTACTCATAGGGCAGCGGCGATTTGGCCAGGATGCCTCCCGGCGCAAAAAACTCATGCAGCGTAGGCAGCGTGCGGGTTTGGGCCGGAGTCGCAGACATGAGGACGCGTTTCTCCATCATAGAGGAGGTGGAGACGCGTGGGAGCCGGCCGGCTACTTAAGCTTCGGCAGTTGTGGGGTCGATGATGCTGCGAACCTGTGAGACGCTGTTGGCCGGAAAGCCGCCCTGCTTTGCGTGTTCGCGAACAAGCTCCTCATTGGGCGCGATGTAAATGCAGTAGATTTTGTTGTCGGTAACGTAGCTGTGCAGCCACTGGATCTCGGGGCCGAGGTTGCGCAGCACTCCGCAGGATGTTTGCGAAATGGCTTGAAGTTGATCAGGGGAGAGCGAACCTACGTTGGGGACTTCACGCTCGATGACATACTTGGGCATTCTTGCTGCCTCCTTACCGGGGAATGAAATGCAGTGTACAGGGAAACAGCAGGGGGTTGGCAGCGAAATCTTGCGCCAGCCGGGGAGAATTCATCTCTCGGAAGCGGCCTTCGACATCGACCCATCAGCCGTCGACCGATCAAATGTTACGATCCCGGTTTACGATCCCGGAGTGTACTCGTCCTCAGCCTGCGCATGGTTGTGCCGGACGCTGAGCCACTCGCCAACCAGAAAACTGGCGTCAGGGTCGGTCGATTCGGTGGATGAGGCTTCAAGAGATTGTGCCGCTTTGTGCAGGCGCCTGCGGGTTTGGGCAGCTCTTTCGGCGTTTTCTGCGCGATAACTGCCGGCCCCGGCCAGGCTTGCGGCTTGCACATTCAAATTGTTGCCGTGGATATGCATGGGTTGTTCCTCACGTGTGTGAGAGGGCAAATGGGAGCCCGGACCACGAACCCGAAGATGAGAGAAAACCAATGGTCACTGATTCGCGATTCAAGCAAAGCCCAGGTTTATGGGCATGGAATTGACTTTGAAAAGTGGACTAAGCATACTTAGTCCATGGCATACACCGTCCATCAGGCCAAGACACAATTCTCGAAGCTCCTCAAGGAAGCTGAGGCGGGGAAAGAAGTTGTCGTGATGCGCGGCAAAAAGCCGGTGGCGAAGATTGTGGCCATAAGGCAGCCTGAGCAGAAGCCTGTTCCGTTCCGTCTGCTAGGGGCTTTCCGAGGAAAGATTCACTTCGACGATAGCGCCTTCCGTCCGGCGACGGATGAGGACTTGATTGAGATGGGGTTTGACGACCTCGTTGACGAACCCACCGTTCCCCCACCTGGCATGCCGATTGAGGAAAAGTGAGATTCCTTGTCGATACCCATACTTTTCTGTGGGCCATCCTTTCGCCCGAAAAACTGACTGATCGCGTGAGGAATTTATTCATGGATCGGGGGACTGAATTGCTGGTCTCCATCGCTACCCCGTGGGAGATGGCAATCAAGGCAGGCATAGGAAAGCTGGCGAATGGAGCAGAAGTTCTGGACAACTTTGAAAACCTCCTGGCTGCGGGCGGATATCGCATCCTCGAAACTTCGACCAGGCAAGTGATCGCCAGCGGCAGCTTGCCCTTGTACCACAAGGATCCATTCGACAGGCTGCTGATCGCGCAGGCGTTCGATCTGAACGTGCCCATCCTCAGCAGCGATGAGATTCTTGATCGGTACGGCGTAATCAGGATTTGGAAGTAGGCGAACGCCGTCAGTGAAAATAGAGAAGGCCGGTTTAGTTCACGCCGGGCCAAATGGGAGATCTTTTGCCAACGTATCGCAGATCGGTTGTGCCGGCGCGTGCCGGAGCGGGAGCCCTGCCGCTGGTGGCCATTGTGGGCCGGCCCAACGTGGGCAAATCCACGCTCTTCAATCGCCTCACGCACAGCCGCCGCTCCATCGTGGGTGACGAGCCGGGCATCACCCGCGACCGCATCTATGGCGAATACGAGTGGGCCGGCCGCCACTACCGGCTGGTCGATACCGGCGGCATCGTGCCCGACGATCCCGAGCTCATCCCCACAGAGATTTACAACCAGGCCCGCGTTGCCCTCGACGAAGCCAGCGCACTGGTGCTGGTCGTCGACGTGCGTACCGAGCTTGCCAGCCCAGACTACGATCTTGCCCGCCTGCTTGCCCGCACCGGCAAGCCGCTGTTTCTGGCGGTCAATAAAGTTGAAACCGAAGGCCTGGAGGCTGAGGCCGAAAACTTCCGCCGCCTCGGCATTCGCGATCTCTATTCCATCAGCTCAGAACATGCGCTGGGCATCGGCGAGCTGCTGGATGCCATCGCCGACGCGGTACCGGAGACGGCTCCTGTGGATGAGCAAGTCAGCGAGTCAGCGAGTCAGCAAGTCGGCGATCCGTCCGCCGATGGGCACAATGGAAATGCCGACGACGAAGACCAGGGCCGCAAGAAGACCCGCACCCACGGCGAATTCGAGCAGCATGAGACTTCGGTAGCCATCATCGGCCGGCCCAACGTTGGCAAATCCACGCTGCTCAACTCGCTCACCGGCACCTCGCGCGCCATCGTATCGCCCATCGCCGGAACCACGCGCGACGCGGTCGACGAGGTGGTCGAATTCGAGGGCTCGAAGCTGCGATTCGTCGATACGGCCGGCATCCGTCGCAAAGGCAAAACGCACTTGATGGCTGAGAAGCTGAGCGTCGTGATGGCTCGACGCCATCTTGAGGCGGCCGACGTGGCGCTGCTCATCATCGACGCCACTGAGGGCGTGACCGCCAGCGACGCCACCATCGGCGGATACGCGCACGAGAGCGGTCGCAGCGTGATTCTGGTCGTGAACAAGTGGGACGCGGTGACCACCGGCCGCACCGACGGCAAGCCTCCCGCCGATCGCGACATCTTCGAGCGGCAGCTGCGCTCGGCTCTCAAATATCTCGACTACGCGCCGGTCATTTTTCTTTCGGCGCTTGAAGCGAGCACCAAGGGAGCTGGTCCGCAGCACAAGGCCATGACTCGTCTTCTGCGCGAAGTTATGAAGGTTGCCGCCGAACGCCGCAAGCGCGTCACGACAGGCCAGATGAATCGGTTCCTAGATAAGATCGATTTTCAGCGCGCGCCAGTGCCCATGGCGAAGAGGATTCGCATCTTTTATATGACGCAGGCCGCCGTCGCTCCGCCCACTTTTGTGCTGTTTACCGACCGCGACATCAAGCTACACTTCGCCTTCGAGCGTTTTCTGGGCAACCAGATCCGCGAGTCCTTCGGCTTTGAAGGCACGCCGATCTGGTTCAAGGTGAGGGCGAGGAATGCGGAGGGTAAATAATTTCGAGGGCGTTACTCTGCCACCCCATCGTTCACTTGCGCGCAATCCATCCGTAGCGTACCGCTATCGTTGAAGACAAGCCCGTAGAAACGCGCAAGGATGCCGGTGCTCAACGAGCCTGAATTCAGCATCTGGGTGTTGCTGTCTGCATAGACCACGACAGTGTTGGGCGTCGACAAAAGTGTGGTTTGTCCCGGCTGAATGGCGAGGTTCGTAAACAGGTCGTAAGGCGCCAACTGAACCGTATAGGCCGTGAAATCACCCTGGCTCGAAATCGCGGTGATGGTTCCGTCAATGGTTTGCGGCAACAGCGTCATTTTGGTAGACGGCGTGTAATTCGGCCCACCCGTCTGGCTCGTCGCCTGGGTACTGAGCAAGGCGCGTTGTCCGGCCACCATATTCGCTGGGGTGAAAGTTGCATTAAACGGAAGATTGGCCAGGTTGTCGATCTGGCCCGATGTCTCGAACTCAGCGTTTCCGAAGGTAAAGTAAGTGGCGCCACCCAGGTAAGGTGAAAGGTATCCCTCGTCATAGGTGCCGTCGAAGAGGACCACCGGTTGCGCGGCCCCAACCAGGAGCAGCGGCCCCGCTTCTACAGATAGATTGGGTACACTCGCGTCTATCATCGCCACCCGCGTCGCCAGGAACGAACCGTCCTGCTGAACTGCCGCATCCATGTCCACAACTGCTCCGGCGGCGAGCTGCGACGCATTCAGCCCTCCCTGCAGCTTGGTGGAGTTGTTCAGATTCACAGTCCAGGCGAGGGGGCTTGAACTCGCCCCTGGCGAGAGCGAATTCACGGTCAGGCTGGAACCGCCGCTGCCGACCGACTGAACGATTCCGCGCAGGCCGAACATCATGCCGTTCGCGCTGTTGGTCGGCGCTTCTGCAATGGTTATCGGCGTAAGGTCGAAGACCGTCCCTAAAGGGGGAACGAGCGCAAGGTTATCGGGGCAGGCTCCCTGGAAGGGCGTCGATTTGGAAACATCCAGATTCAAAACCAACCCCATCGCATTTCCGGTCACGTTGATTGGCGCCGGAAGGTTGACGGTGACGCCCCCTGTGTCGACCATCTGATCGATATAGAGTGATCCGGGATATAGCTGCGAGCAGAGCGGGTCCATGCTGCTAACCGTGGCTGAAGCGGAGACATAAGTGTCCTGCGGAACGCTGACGGTCACCAGCGGTTCCACGTTGCCGTTCAAATGGATAAACTCGTCGCTCACCGGCGACGAGATCACGGTCACTTGCTTTCCCGCTTTGTCAGTGAGCGTCAGGCTCTCGACGGTGCCGTCAAATCCAGTGAGCTGATCGTTGGCGGCACTCGAGGCCATGACCACGACCGTTGTGCTGCCGCCGTTCGTTCCGCCACTCGAACTCGCGCCCGAGGACCCGCCGCAGCCGGCCACGATAGCCGCTACGCTGGCAACTGCGATTGCAAAAAATGGTCGGGCAGCCCGAACCCTGGCTGGTCCTCTTAGACCTTGAGGAAGAAGATTCATGACCGGATCCTTTGGCCACGTTCGCCCCCGTCCATGGCCTGACGGCTGATCACAGCGTTCTCTTACAAAGATTGACAATGATTCTACATTTCTTTTGACTCCAAATGCACGGCGGGGGTTGCCAGTTCCTGAGAAGAGGGAATATTACACCTTTCTTGTTTGGCTTTTGCAGGTTCCCCCCCTAAACACCCATTCACAGCTCGGGGCACCTTTTAGACATTCGCCTGGCGGTTGAATCGCCTCGCTGCGCGAGCCCCGAACTTACAGCTTCGCCATCCGCTCAAGATCAGCAGCCGAAACCACCGGATCGATCAGTTGAATCGCCTTCTCAAGCACTTCGTCTTTCCCGGCTCTGATTCCGTCGATCGTCGGCCGAGCTTCCACGTCGATATGAACGCCGACGCGCTGCGTAGGTGAACCGTCGGGATAAAAGACGCCAAGCCCGCTGATCATCGTGCTGAATCCGCCCGGCAGCGGGATTGCCGACACGTTTCCATCCGCGCCGGCAGTCATGCTGCCAACCACGGTTGCATGCGGCGACGCGCCCAGGGCCATAGTGGTGTATTCGGCGCTGCTCTGCGTTGTCTCATCCACAAGAATCACAACCTTGCCGTCGTAGTGGGGGTCCGCCGGCGTTATCGTAACGGGAGTAATAGTGTGGAATGCGCCGGGGTTCGACAGGTCGCCAACACTAAAAATCACAAACGGCGTGCTTTGCTTTACCAGCAGCGATCCCAGCGCGAAGACAACAAACTCCGAAGGATAGTTGCGAATGTCCACAATCAGACCGCGCGTCCCTTTGGCTGATTCAATATATTGGGGCACATCTGCCGCCTTCACGTTCGACAGCTTTAGATACGCAACATCTTTCGAAAGCAGCCGGAATGCGGGCCCCGGAAGATCGTGGGTAAGACTCGGGGCGGTTAACTGCGAAGCTTGAATGCGTGTCAGGTTCATTGTCATCGCCGCACCTCGGCGGCGCACATCCAACTTCACGGGCCCGCACTCGCCGCTTGTAAAACTGCGGCCCATGTCGCGCATGCGGGCAGCATCGTTTGAATCGGCATAGTACGGCGTCCAATCGGCGACCAGCTTGCTCACCGGCTCGCCGTCGACGACCACAATTTCGTCGCCACGCTCGAGAGCAGCACTATCGGTGTTCGATCCGGGCTTCACATCCGCAACCACCGGCTTGCCGCTGACAAAACGCACCGTGATTGGCAAGCCGCACTGTCCGTATGGCGGCCGCAAATTGAGCGAGCTCCACATATTTGCGTGCGTGTCGTGGATCTGCGCAATTACCTTGAGCATTGCGCGTCCATACTCATCGTGGTTCGCCGCGGTCGCAACTTCCGGGATTGATTCACGCAGAACGCCCGCCCAGTCCTCGCCAACAATGTCGCGGTTTGGCGCCCAATACTCAACCATGTTCCAAAGCCTGAAAAGCCCGAGCAGTTGAAATCCTGCATCGGGAAACTTCAAGGTCCCGTACGCCGATTCATGTTTGAACACGGGATTGCCCACACCCGGCGCCAGCGCGACGTAGTACTGCTGGTTCTTCACGCGATTCCGGTAAACAGATTGCAGGCGCTTGCTCAGCCCCGTGCCCAATAACTGCGTGTCGCGAATCCAATCCAGATCGGGCCCCAGTTTAAGCGCGGCGGTATCGAGCTCGGTGCATTGACTGCATTCGTCGATCGGGCCCAGGCTGTCGATCCATTTGGCAAGCAGCGTATTCGAATACTCCCGGCTTTTCGCGCTCACAACTCCAGGCATAATGCGGAAGAGCTCGTAATCCCACCGGCGCTTGCCGGCAGTCACCGCGGGGTGATGGTATTTCAGAAATCCCCACACACGCGCCAGCGTGGCCAGATCCTCCACTTGAAGTGGAGTCAGAATCTTCAGCTCGATTCCTGAGCCGTTATCAAACTCCGTGTCGATCTCTTTCGGACCAGCCTTGCGCTCAGCGGCCTCCGCCACCGGCTTTCCGTCCACCAGCAATGTCAGGTCGTCCACCCAGACTTTGCCGCCGCCACTGATCAGCGCGCCAAAATAGAGTGTCGTTGCCTCTTGATTGAGCGGCAGATGGACTTGAAACTCATGCCAATCGTGTGTGCCGTTGAGCTGCTGCTTCTGCATGTTGTCGAGCGCCAGCACTCGATCGTCGCCGTCCTCGCGCAGCCACAGCCCGGCAAAGCCTGGCACATTCTCCGTGCGTAAATATCCGTGCAATTCAACCTGTGAGCCGGTAAAGTCCACCGGTATCGTGCCGGTGACGACGCCGAACGTGAGTGAAGGATTAGTTGTGAGGTCGAGGCACACGGCCCACTTTCCCGAATGAACCAGGTTCGACTCCGCCGCCACCGCGCCAGCAGGGCTGCCGCGCCAGCCCACCGGCAACTCGCCGGAACCATTCACTTCAAATCCGAGAATATCGGCGATGTTCAGCCGTGTGTACTTCGACGGGCTTACCTGGGCATGGGCCCGCACGCACACCAATCCAAGAAGTATGAGACCAAACGCAAGCCTGTTTGCCATGACACGCATGATAGTACCCTCGTCTCATTCAAAGCTCTACCTGTTCAGGAATCTGATGGGTCAGACGCTTGCGCGGTAAGCCTGTTAGCCAGACGCAATCCATGGTTGCGGCACCGTACAATATAGGAGTTCCCCCGGGCTGCGAGATACCCATCGTTGCCCGACCTATCTTTCACTCGAACCTGGCCTGCTGTGCATACCGATCTGACGCAGATAAGTCCGTCTCCAAAGCCGCCGGCCAGTGGAGCAGATTGATGAAGTACCTGAACGAAGCTGTGCTCGCGGCAGTTTCAGCCGAAGAGTTTCAAAAGCGCCCACCGTATCCATGGGCGCACATTGACCACTCCCTCACTGAGGACGGCTTTGCCCGTCTGCGCGAGACGCTGCCCTCGACCGAAATGTGCGACAAGCACATCGGCGCCAAGCGCGCCTATGGCCAGATGTCGCACGACCGCTATATGCTGCACTACCGCGCCGGCCTCGAACTGCCCCAGCCGTGGCGGGAGTTTATTGCCGAACTAAATGGGCCCCAGTACCAGGCCTTTCTGCGGAGGATTCTCGGCAACCATCGCTATATCCCGACCTTCAGCTGGCACTACGCGTGGGAGGGTTGCTCGGTCTCGCCCCACTGCGACGCTGCGCGAAAACGCGCAACGCACATCTTCCACCTCAATAGCCCCGACGAGTGGGACCAGGCGTGGGGCGGCCAGACACTGATTCTAGGCAGCGACAAGCCGTTGGCGACCCACTCCGCACCCACGTTTGACGAACTCACCGTGGCTGGAGGGCATGGCCCCATTGGCAACGGCAGCCTGCTCTTCCAGCGCACCGAACGCTCCTGGCACGGCATGAAACCGCTCACCTGCCCGCCCGGCAAGCTGCGCAAGATCTTCTCGGTAACGCTCAACATTCCCACCGCCCAGGTGCTGTGGCGCCGCATCCGCGGCAAAGACCCCGACGGCTACCGGCTGCGAGCGGCGTGAAGACAGCAATCAACGACCAGCTATCAGCTTTTAGCTTTTAGCTATTAGCTATTAGCTATTGCTTCTAGCTTCTAGCTCTTAGCTAATCACCATCCCAGGGTGTATGGGTGTTGGCCGCCATAGCTTGGAAGAGTGCGATCTTTCGTCTCACCGTTCACACGGGGCTCTAATAAGAAACAAAAATGCAAGTACAACAAAAAAAAGAATGAGTTCTGCGGACTCCCACCCATCGGACAAGAGCAAAGACGTCCGATGGATGGGGCACAGTTTCATCCCCTGCGGGTCGGTGACGCCGGTGGAGGACTAATAAGAAACAAAAATGCAAGTACAACAAAAAAAAGAATGAGTTCTGCGGACTCCCACCCATCGGACAAGAGCAAAGACGTCCGATGGATGGGGCACAGTTTCATCCCCTGCGGGTCGGTGACGCCGGTGGAGGACTAATAAGAAACAAAAATGCAAGTACAACAAAAAAAAGAATGAGTTCTGCGGACTCCCACCCATCGGACAAGAGCAAAGACGTCCGATGGATGGGGCACAGTTTCATCCCCTGCGGGTCGGTGACGCCGGTGGAGGACTAATAAGAAACAAAAATGCAAGTACAACAAAAAAAAGAATGAGTTCTGCGGACTCCCACCCATCGGACAAGAGCAAAGACGTCCGATGGATGGGGCACAGTTTCATCCCCTGCGGGTCGGTGACGCCGGTGGAGGACTAATAAGAAACAAAAATGCAAGTACAACAAAAAAAAGAATGAGTTCTGCGGACTCCCACCCATCGGACAAGAGCAAAGACGTCCGATGGATGGGGCACAGTTTCATCCCCTGCGGGTCGGTGACGCCGGTGGAGGACTAGAAAGAAACAAGAGCATTTGGTGCCGGCCCTACGGGACGGCAGGACGGTTATGGCCAGCCTACCCAGCGTTCCCGCCTCGTTCGCCTGCGCGAACGAAGCGTCCACGCTGGGCTAGTATCGTTCGGCCCCTACGGGGCCGGAGCTTCGGCGCACCCGTTTCATCCGCTGCGGGTCGGCTGCGCCGGTGGCGGACTCATAAGAAACAAAACCGGCTGCTTGCAACTTGGGCTTCGTGGCATCCCACCCATCGAGCAAAAGACGCTCGATGGATGGGGCACAGTTTCATCTGCAGTCGGTCGGAGATGCTGGTGGCGGACTAAGCAGTCATTGCGCTTCGACGGTTCGCAACTGCGAATTCAGGATTTCTTCGAATACGGCCATTCCGGATGCGTGCGGAAGTGGGATCTGTTTGACTTGCGATCCCAATTCCTGCCCCATGATTGCGCGGGGCCGATAAGCAGGCCATGGTGGAAGCCCTGGAGCGGACGGCTTTCCAGTCTTCGCGAACTGGGTCCAGTAACCGATCATAGTGTTCGACAGTCGATCGTCCCCGGGACTCTTCACCCAGCTCGTCCAATATTTCCCGCTCAGGAACATGCTCTCTTCACTGTGGAATGCGCCGAGTTGGGAGAACTCTCCCGCTCCAACTCTCGTGAACCGGTAAAGGTAAGCGCGTTGGCCGAGGGCGGCAACTTCGCGAGCGAGCAGATTCGCTCCGAATCCGAATTCATAATCCGTATCCATCGCAACAAATGCGGCTGGGACCTCGGCGTCACTCCGTGCTGGGTACGCGGCAAACACCTCATCGGAATAAGTATGGAACTCGCGCGATAGCCATTGGCGGTACTCGTCCACAGTCCTGGGGCGATACGATTTTCCACCCACCAACGGGCTGGCGAAGATTGAAACCTCATCGGCATTGCTACCGACGATGACGGGAACATTGACCTGATGTCCCTGAGAAAAGACAGTGGCGGGCTGTTGTTTGAGGACCCATCCGTCGATAACCGGATTGAGGTCGAGATCCTTTTCATCGGCGGCTTTGCGCACAAGTTCATCTGCGGGCAACGCTCTCAATTCTGCGAGAACGTCAGGACCGTTCCCGAGTCCTAAATCTGCGGCGAGGCGCGCGCCACTTGTTTCGTTCTCGGCAAGCCGGGGCACCAGTGAATCGACGCATACGCCGCTCTGCATGATGGCGCGTTGAAAAAGGCCGGCGGCAAGGGGTGACGCCATCATGTCGCAAATATCGAGCGACCCTGACGAGGCGCCGAAGACTGTCACCCTTTTGGGATCGCCGCCGAACCGGTCGATGTTTCGCTTCACCCACTTGAGCGCTGCCATCTGATCGAGCAGACCGTAATTTCCCGAGGCGTGGTTTGGAGACTCCGCAGTGAGCGCGGGGTGCGACAGATAGCCAAGTACGCCCAGGCGGTAATTGATTGTGACAACCAC
Organism: uncultured Acidobacteriaceae bacterium; assembly: GCA_963732165.1. Taxonomy (GTDB): domain Bacteria; phylum Acidobacteriota; class Terriglobia; order Terriglobales; family Acidobacteriaceae; genus Telmatobacter. Next base: position 27,638 of record CAVSYM010000057.1, on the reverse strand, counting down.
TACGCCGTGGTTTGCGAGCGTGGGCCCAAGCGGAGGCCATTCCTGCGAACCCTCAACGTTTCCGCCTCCGTGTATCCACACCATCACGGGCAGCCTCGAGCGGCCGCCGAGGTTCGGTGTCCAGACGTTCAGGTACAGGCAGGCCTCGCCGGTCGACATCTGCTTGCGGCCGAGCATCTGCGGCAACCACGTGCTGGGAAGTTGTGGACATGCGGGGCCGTACTTATCGGCGAGGCGGACTCCTTGCCAACTTGCGGGTGGCTGCGGGGGTTGCCAGCGCAGGTTGCCCACGGGAGGAGCGGCGTACGGAATTCCCAAAAAAGCCGCGTAGCTGGCCGACGGGCCAAACTGGCTGCCCTCGAGGATGCCGTCTTGCAGCACCACGCGGGGACGTATTTGCGCACCCGCACGAATTACTGGCGCTGGGATTAAGGATGCGATTAGAGATGCCGCGATCGCAAATCTGCAAGATTGGCGCCGGGCTGTGAGCGAGATTGGTCTCGCAATGTGCAGGATATGCATCGAAATTGCCGGCTTACTGACTTAGCTACTTCCCCGCCGCCGGCTGTTGCGGCGCCGCGGGCAGGGCGTAGATGACTTCGCCGGGCTTGGCGTAGTGGAGCTTTTCACGGGCCTCGCGCTCAATGGCGTCGGGGTCGGACTTGAGATGCTCGATGCGGTCCTTCATGGCCGCGTTTTCAGTCTGCAGGTCCTGGATCTGCTTTTGCAGCATCTTGTCTTCGGCGCGCTCCTGGTGCCAGATCGAAAGCCCGTGCTTGCCGTTGATCACATGCCAGGTAAGCAGCAGCGCCAAAATCACCGCGATGCCCGTGCCGACAGGCCGCCAGATGCGCTGCACCCAGTTGGCGGCGCGCTCGCGCAGCGGCTCATCGGGATCGGTTGCGGCTATGGGTTGGGCGGTTTCGACGGGCATTGGCCTTCCAATCTGTGACGGGTCCTAAGGGGCTAAATTCCTGGATTCCTTTTAGGGCCGTCGTGGCGCGACTAAACAAGTTGTGGAATAACTCATTGATTAGAGTGAAATCCTCGAAAACCATCCCGCAGGGGTTAAAACCACGCCCACTTTAAACCTCTTATCGGCACGACTAAACAGGCTGCGAAAAAAACCGTTGAACGAAGCAATTTCGTCATAGTCGATGCAGCAGGGGCTAAAGCCCCAATCATTTTGAAGGCCTTATTGGCCCGGCTAAAGCCGTGCCCTTGTTACAAAGCCTGCTTCGAATGTGCCTGGGCGCGTTTTTCCGCAACCTGTAAAGTCGTGCCCTGACACTTCGTGCCTTTGCGTCGAGTTTTTCCGCAGCCTGTAAATTCGTCCCCTTTCAAAACTCGACGTTCAGCACGTGCTGCCAATTCTTATCCGACCACGAAATGTTCGGCGGCTTTACTCAGCGCCTCCATATCGTGCTCGTTGCGCGCTTCGGTATAGGCGCGCACCACGGGTTCAGTGCCCGACAGCCGGTAGCAGACCCAGGAGCCGTCATCGAGCACGAGCTTGAGGCCGTCGGTGCGAACCACCGAAATAACCTTGCGGCCGCCCAGGTCCGATGGATCCTGCTTCAACTTCTCAGTGAACGCGGCTTTCTGTTCCGCGGTCAAGTGAAAGTTCTCGCGAACCGGGTAATAGGAACCAACCTTGGCAAACAGTTCTTTGAGCTGAACGCCCAGGCTCTTGCCGCGCGTGGCCACCATCTCTGCCACCAGCAGGCCGGCGATGACGCCATCCTTCTCCGGAACGTGGCCGCGGATGGTGAGGCCGGCCGATTCTTCGCCGCCGATGGCGATCTTGTCTTGATTGATGAGTTCGCCGATGTATTTGAAGCCGACAGGGGTCTCGTAGAGCGGCACCTTGTGGTGCTCGGCGAGAGCATTGATCAGATTGGTGGTGGCCACGCTCTTTGCCACGCCATTGCGCCAGCCGCGCGTCTCCACCAGGTAGTCGAACAGGAGCGCGATGATGTAGTTGGGCTGGATGAAGGTGCCGTCGCCGTCCAAAATGCCGAAGCGGTCGGCGTCGCCGTCGGTAGCGATACCCAGTGCGGCGCCAATCTCTTTCATTTTGGCTTTCGCATCGCCCAGCAGCTCGTCGGATGGCTCCGGTGCATGGCCGCCGAAAAGGACGTCGCGGTAGTCGTGGACAGATTCAACGGTGACGCCGGCCTGGCGCAGCAGTTCAGAGGGATACCCGCGGCCCGCTCCCCAGAAAGGATCGTAGACAACCTTGATGCCCGATTTGGCGATGGCCTTCAGATCGACCAGCTCGGCCAGGCGCTTGAGGAACGCATGCTTCACGGAGATGGCTTCACACTCTTTGGCCGGCGTAGCAGGCGTGGGAATCGCCGCACCGGAAGACTGAAGGGCTGCGATAGCGGCCTCAATCTGCCCGGTCACTTCAGGCAGCGCGGGTGCGCCGTCGGGCGTGGAGTACTTGATGCCGTTGTACTCCGGCGGATTGTGCGACGCCGTGAAGTTGATTGCGCCTGAGGTCTTGAGCGTACGCACGGCATAGGAGATGGCAGGGGTGGGCGCGGGCTCTCGAATAATCATGGGCGCGACGCCTGAGCCGGCCAGCACCGAGACCGCCTCCTCCACAAAACGCTCACCCAGGAAACGCGGGTCGCGGCCTACCAGAACCATGCGCGGTTCGGGGAGGGTCTTGACGTATGCCGCAATGCCTGCGACTGCCAGACGAATGTTGGCGACGGTAAACTCGTCGGCCACAATTGCGCGCCAGCCAGAGGTACCAAACTTGATGATTGCCATGGTAATCTCCATGCGGAGCGGATCGTCCGGCCCGCAACCTTCAATACTGCAACAGCGGGGGCCGGTCGCTCAACCAGTAGCATTCAGGTTGTGTTAATTTACGGTGCGAGTATTATCCCTGGCAGGAGGGATCCAGGCATGAAGGACTATCCGAAGACTCGGGATCAAGTAAGAGCGCTGGCTGGGGATTTAGTGACAATTCTCCGCGAAAACATCGAAAACACGCAGACGGAAAAGGATTGGACCAAAGATAAATTTGAAGCGCTTACTAAATTCTGCCTTGAGCACGAGCTTGACTACTTCTATGCACGCTCGAAGAACGGCACCGAGTGTCTCTGGGATTTCAGCGCGTACATTCCATGGAAGGGGATGCTGCTCATTGCCGAGTCCGAGCACAAGACGAAGGAGGGGGAGATTGCAAAGGACTTCGACAAGCTGCTCTACGGCAACTCGCCTCTGAAACTGATGATATGCAGAATCGAAACAAGGTTCACGATTCCGCAATCGGCGCTGGAGGAGGCAAATAGAATCTGTAAACTCCGCGAGGGAGATATCAAAGGGAGCTGCACGCAATACCCTCCGGGCTCCGTCTTCGTCGTTTATTGCGTTTGGTGGGGAGAAGAGGGTGGACCGAGTCGCGACTTCGCTTACATTTTGCAGGTTGATGGGGAACCAAGCTACGTCCCAGTAAGAGAGGAACAGCATTTCGAACTCGTCGCCGGACCCGCTGAGGTATTTTCGGAAGCCAAGGCTAACGTCATGGATCTCGGCGGATTGGGCCGGGAAATCTGGAACGGTATCGACGCACATGAGTACGTAAAGCAGGAGCGTTCATCGTGGAACAACTAGCGCGGTGAATCCGAAGATCGTTGAAAAGCAAATGCAGATCCTTCGACTACGATTGGCGCAAAAAGCGCTAATCTTCGCTCAGGATGACAGCGCATTTATGATGCGAACTTTAGTGGCAGCACACTTCCGTGGCAAACCGGAACCTGAAAACCAGCCGCGGATCATTCTCGAAGACCTGATGGCGAATCCCCTACCCTGATCCGCCGGTTTGCGGTTAACTTGGACTGAGCCCCATGTCCGACCCGATCCCGTCTGCACGCATCGTACTCACCACCGCCCCCGGCCCCGATGAGGCTGCGAGCCTGGCCCGCGCGCTGGTGGATGAGCGCCTGGCGGCCTGCGCCACGCTCATCCCGGCGGTGCAGTCGATCTACCGCTGGCAGGGCGAGGTTGAGTCGTCGACCGAGACGCTGCTGCTGATCAAGACAGCGGCCGACAAGTTGCCGGCCCTCGAAGCCCGACTGCATGAGTTGCACCCTTATCAGGTGCCGGAGTTGCTGGTTCTCGACGTTGAGTCGGGGAGCCACGCCTATCTCGAGTGGCTGCACGCCTCGGTAAAGGCGCCTGCCGGCTCCGGACCCGGCCCAGGCGGATAGACTTGCACGCAGCCGCGCCAAGGGCAAATCCGGCCGCCGGCTCTGTTATTCTTGGGGAGTTCGTTCTGTATGCGCTGGTTAATGATTGCCCTGTTGGCGTCGCTGGCTGCTTTGCTTCTTGCGGTCGCGGGAATGGCGCGTCACATCTGGCTGCAACGCAGCCGGCTCGGGTCGCAGAACCCTTCAGCGGGTGAGTCGGCGCAAGAGACTGAAATTGAACCGTAAGAACGGCGGCAGAGCAGGTTTCCTGCACAGCTAAACCCATCCTAATCGTTCCAGCGAGGCGACGATGAGCAAAGAGACGACGGCAACTCTGGTTTCATCAGCGGCCGCACCGGCCAGGGCGCCGGCATGGCTGCGCGGCGCAGGAATTGTGCTTGCCGGGAGCGCCTTTGCCGCCGTCTGCGCGCACGTTTCGCTGCCGTTGTTCTTCACGCCGGTTCCGCTCTCGCTGGCGCCGTTTGCCGTGCTGGTGCTCGGGCTCATGCTCAGTCCACGCATGGCCGCCGCCACTTTCGCCGCGTATCTGGCCGAGGGGGCGGCAGGCCTGCCAGTCTTTTCGCCCAGCCCTGCATCCGGCGGCCTGGCGCATCTCTTCGGGCCGACCGGGGGGTATCTTCTCGCTTATCCGCTGGCCGCGGCGCTCATCTCGTTCCTCTTCCGCCGGGCAAGACTGGGACGCACGAGCCGGGGATATGTTTCGGCCTTCGCGTCGGCGGCGATCGGCGACTTTTTGATTTTGACCTGCGGCGCGCTTTGGCTCGCTGCCTTTACTCACATCGCGGTGATGCAGGCAACCGCGCTCGCCGTGCTTCCGTTCCTGGCCGGCGATGCGCTCAAGATTGCCGCTGCCGCAGCCGTAGTGTCCGGCGCTGCCCGTCTGCGCCGCCGCGCGGCCTGACCGCATCAAAACTTTCTGGCTTACTGTCGCGCTTTGATCCTGAAAGGAATTTTGCCTGTGAGCAGCCCTTTGACTCAGACCCCCGCCGCCGATGGCGTGCTTGAAATCTCCATCGCCCATAGTCCCGATTCCGATGACGCCTTCATGTTCTATGGCCTGGCCACCAACAAGGTCCGCGTGCCCGGCTATCGCTTTACCCACGCCCTCTGCGACATCGAAACGCTGAATCGCCGCGCCGAGCAGGAGGCCTTCTACGACGTGACGGCCATCAGCTTCCACGCCTACCCCTACCTGCAGCAGAACTACACGCTGATGGGGTGCGGTGGCAGCGTGGGCGAGGGCTACGGACCCATGGTTGTGTCGCGCAGCCCATTGACGCCCGCCGACCTGGGCCGTATCAAGGTCGCCGTACCGGGCACGCTTACCACCGCGTATCTGGCGCTCAAGATCTTCAATCCCGAGATCAAGACTGAGACCGTCCCCTTCGACAAAATCATTCCCTCGATACTGGCCGGCGACTACGAGGCAGGCCTCATCATCCACGAGGGGCAGCTGACGTATACATCCAGCGGTCTTTATAAGGTGATCGATCTGGGGGTCTGGTGGCGCGAAACTACTGGATTGGTGCTGCCGCTGGGCGGCAACGCCATCCGGCGGTCGCTTGGAGCCGGATCGCACAAGACGATCTCCAAGGCGTTGCGCGACTCGATTCAGCACGCGCTCGATCACCGCGAACAGGCCCTCGAGTACGCGATGCAGTTTGCCCGCGACCTGGACGCGCGCCTGGCCAGCCGCTTTGTGAGCATGTATGTGAACGAGCGGACCCTCGACTACGGAGCCGACGGCCGCGAAGCCATCCGCAAACTGCTCGACATGGGCTACGAACGGGGCATCATTTCCATCGCTCCACAGGTTGACTTTGTGGATTGAGGCATGGCGCCGCGGGCGCCGGTGATTGGCGGCCGGTGATCGGTGATCGGCCGTTTCTTGACCATTCACCGTTCACGGTTCACGGTCCACCGTTCACGAAGTTTGACTGTCGCAATTTGGGACACTCGCCTGCTCGCATACGGCGGCGCCGCCCCTTCGGTACTCAAACAGTGCGCGCGAAAGTCATGAGAAAAAACTCCGATTCCGGCGCGGCGGCTTAAGTTTTTTCTAATCCGGGCCGATTCAGCCAAACAGAGGAGAAAACCTCATCATGCTGGCTGAAAAGTCTCCCGTTTTCCTGCTTGCCTCGCCCGAACCCGATTTTCTGCTTAAAACCGAGCCCGTGCTGATAAGCATGGGCGCCCAGGTGCAGGTGGTAATGACCGCGCCGGCCGCGCTGGCGGCCATGATGGTGCCTAAACCGCCCGACCTGGTTCTGCTCGATGTGGATCTGCCCGGAATGCCGATCGAGCGGCTGCTGGCCGGCGCGCGCGCCTCAACCGAGGGGCAGCGCTACCCGATTGTGCTGATCACAGACGTGATCACCCAGACGTGGATCGACCGGGTCGCCGAAGGCATGGTTGACGATCTTGCCCCGCGCCACGCACACAACTCGTGGCTGCAGTTCCGGCTGACGCATGCGCTGCGTCTGCACCACGTGAAAAGAGAAGCGGAAAGTCTGCGCGACTCGGCGGTAATGAATGCGCAGCTCGACCGGCTCACCGGCGTATATAACCGCGAAGCCCTGTTGGCAATGCTGTTTCGCGAAACTGACCGCGTGCAGCGGCATAACACCGCCATGTGCCTGGTGCTCTTCGATGTGGATGACTTCGGCCACTGGAACTCGCGGCTCGGCGTGGACACCTGCGACGAACTCCTCTGCCAGATTGTCGCGCGCACCAACCGGTTGCTGCGCAGCTACGACCTGCTGGGCCGGCCGGGGATGGATGAGTTCCTGATAACCCTGCCCGGCTGCGGCATCGCCAACGCACAAATGCTGGCCGAGCGGCTGAAACTCGAGGTCTTCAGCCAACCCTTCCGCGTTACCGGAGAATCGATACGGCTGTCGGCGTGCTTCGGAATCTCGTCGAGCCAGGGCCGGTCGCCGGTGGTGGTTTTGCGCGAGGCCGAAGAGGCTCTGGCGCGCGCCAAACAGACGGGACCCGAGACGATCCAATGCTTTGGCGAGTCAACCCGGCCACCCGCAGCGCCGGTAACGTTTCTGTCGCCGACCTCGGGGGACGAGTTGCTGGCGTGGTAGCGGAGCGCTCGCGGGTTGGTGAGGGTTTGTGCTATCCCATGTTTCAGAATCGAAACATGGGGCACCCTCCGTTCTTACGAAGCTGAGTTTTCACAGGGGCCAGCCTGCATTTCTCCCCGATGGGATAAGTGTCACGTACATTGCCGTACTGTACAGGAGATGCCCCTGCACCCCCCACCCCTACCCCCGCCGCCCCCCGGGGGATTTCTGCAAGCTCTTGATTTCAGGATCGTTGCCGGCACGGATATCCCTTAAGTAGGCTCCTTTCAGGAATATAAACCTCAACCTCCTCAAACTAAATGACTTCGAACGGAACTGAATGAACATGACCGCAGGCTGCTGCCGAAGAAGGCGTAGCCCGGTCGAATTACCTGCATTCAAGCTTAGCGAATCGGCTGAGAAAGCAGGCAAACGAACGGTTGTCGCAAGTGGCTGAAGAGCAGTGTGTTGAATGATCTTTTAAGGGGGGTGGGCTTGACTGAGAGGTGGGCGGATCACCGGCATTTCTCAGAGCAGGTGCGAGGGGCCGTGAGAAATGCGGGATTGAAGCCACTCGAAATCGAGTTCTCTGGAGTTGAAAGCTGCGCTCCCTCGGATTCGACGACTGCAGCACTAGAAGGAAACAAGACGGGATTTGCCGATGGTTGGCCAATGTGGTCTCCCACCCAATGTTTCATCCATCGTGGGTCGGAGACGCTGGTGTCGGACTAACAAGCTGACTCGCCGACCCGCTGACTTGCTGACTCGCTCAAGAACTCCTGAAACACGTCGTTCGACAGCATCCTTCCCCGCGGAGTGAGCCGTGCACGGTGGCCGTCGAACTCGAGCAGGCCGTCACGGACCAAACGCTCGGCGACTTCACACGCGGGCCCCACGAGATCGATACCAAACTCGCCCTCAAGCTCCGCAGCGTCGACGCCGGCGTTCAAACGAAGTCCGAGGAACCACGCCTCTTCATGCTGCTGCGCGCTGTCTAGCCAGGCCGTTTCCACAATCCGCGGACCGGCGAGATACTCCTGCAAGTCATCTGTAGTCTTCGACCGCAATACGGGAGATGAGTTCTCGGCACTCTGACTGACTCGCTGACTCGCCGACTTGCCGACTCGCTGACTCGCCCCTCGAAGCGCCGACGACGCATCGAGACCGACGCCGAGATACGGACGCCGCTCCCAATAGCGCAAATTGTGAAGAGAGTGAAAGCCGGGACGGCCGAAGTTCGAAATCTCGTATTGCATCAGGCCCGCGGTTTCCAGCCGTTCGATCGCGCGCTCATACATGGTTGCGATTGCCTCATCGCCCGGAACCAGCTCCGCATAGTAGCGCGCGCCGCCAGCCAGCATCTCGCGGCCCAGGCGCGAATCCTCGTCGACCTCGAGCATGTACACGCTGGCATGCGGAGTTCCGGCGGCGATGAGCGCATCGAGCGACTCCTCCCACGATGCCGGCGTTTGCCCGGCCAGCCCGGCGATCAGGTCAACGTTAATGTTCGCGAGGCCCGCACCGCGCAGCCTGGAGATGTCATCCTCGACAATTGCTCGGTTGTGCAGCCTGCCGCTTACCTGCGCCTCGCGATCGATGAACGATTGCACTCCGAGGCTCACGCGAATCACGCCGGCTCGAACCATCGCCTCAATCGTCGCCGAAGGCAACTGTCCCGGCGCGCACTCGATTGTGATTTCGCAATCGGAATCGAAGTCGAACTCGCCGCGCATCGCCGCGAACAGCTTCGCGATCAGCTCAGGCGCGAGCAGGCTGGGTGTTCCGCCGCCGAGGTAGACCGTGTCAACGGTGCTGGGCAGCTCGACTCCGAATTCGCGTGCCCATTCGGCGCTGCCTTTCAGATCTTCGATGACGCGATCGACATAGTGCGCGTGTTCGCTCGCGGGAAAAACGCCCGAGGCAAAGTTGCAGTAAGTACACTTCGAGCGGCAAAAAGGAAAGGAGATGTAAATCCCGAGCGAGTTGCCGGCATGAGCGCTCATGGATTGATTTTTTCATGGCTGGGCGGTGAGGCGGGCCAAGCATGGGCTGAAGCCCGTGCCTGCCGACTCGCGCCGCCCCTACGGGGCTGAAGGTCTTTTTATGCAGCCCACCCAGGACTGCGTCCGCCGCAGCGGACTTGTCCTGGGCTAACTTCGTCGCCTCCCTCCGGGAGGCGGTGCCTCACCCCAGCGTCAGTTTGGCAATCGTCGCCAACTGCATAAACGAGGTTCCCTCGTAGATCTTGCCGATCTTGGCGTCGCGATATAGTTTCTCGACCGGGTAGTCGCGCACAAAACCCGAGCCGCCGAAGACTTCAACGGCGAGGCTTGCAACGCGCTCGGCCGTGTGCGAGGCAAAGTATTTGCACATCGCCGCTTCTTTGCGGAACTCCGCGCCCACGTCGCGCAGCCGCGCCGCGTTGTACACCATCAAGCGCGCGGCCTCAATATCGGTAGCCATTTCGGCCAACTGGAACTGCATGGCCTGAAACTCCGCGATAGGCTTGCCGAACTGTTTGCGTTCCCTGGCGTATTTGACCGCGTATCCCCACGCGCCCTCGGCCAGTCCCAGCATTTGCGCGCCAATGCCGATGCGGCCCTCGTTCAGCGTCTCCATGGCAATTTTGTATCCCTGGCCCGGCGCGCCCAGCAGTTGCGCGGCGGCAAGTCTGCAGTCATCGAAGATCAGCTCGCAGGTGCTCGATGCGCGAATGCCGAGCTTGTCCTCTTTGCGGCCAACCGTGAACCCCGGCGTGCCTTTTTCGGCGACGAAGGCGGTAACGCCCTTGTATCCGGCGGCCGGGTCGATGGTGGCAAAGACGATAAAAATGCCGGCTTCGCTCCCATTCGTGATAAAAAGCTTGCGGCCGTTCAATACGTAAGCATCGGCGCGCAACTCGGCGCGTGTCTGCAGGGCGAAGGCATCGGAGCCCGAGCCTGCTTCGCTCAGCGCATAGGCGCCTACGGTGTTGGCGGCGAGGCGCGAGAGATATTTTTTCTTTTGCTCCTCGGTGGCCCAGCGCATGAGCGCAGCCGCGACCAGAGTGTTTTGCACGTCGACCAGCACGCCAACTGCTGGATCGACCGCCGAGATGGCCTCGACGGCGAGCACCGAATCGAAAAATGTTCCGCCGCTGCCGCCGTATTGCTCGGGAATGCCGATGCCCATGAGGCCCAGTTCAAAGAGGCCGCGGATCAGCCCCGCGTCCATGTGCTGGTCCTCGTCCATGCGCCTGGTAAGAGGCGCGATCTGCTCCTGCGCAAACTTGCGCACGGTTGAAAAAAACAGGTTTTCGTCTTCGCTGAGTTGGGTAAGCGGCGCAATGGTTCGTTCAGGATTCACGTTCAAGCGCCTCCCTGAAGACGCTGATTCGACTGGAGTATTATTACAGAGGATTTTCGCGGTTTCGCATGCAGATCAAGGATCATGTTTTTCTGGTAACCGGCGCAGCCTCTGGCCTTGGCGCAGCCGTTGCGCGGGTGGTGGCCGGCGAGGGCGGCCGCGTGGTGATCGCCGACCTGAATCGCGATGCCGGCCAGGCGCTGGCACGCGAGCTCGGTGAGGCTGCGCGCTTTGCCGCAACCGAGGTGACCAGCGAGGCCGATGGCAAGGCTGCCGTGGCAATGGCCGTTGCCGAGTTCGGTCACCTGCACGCGCTGGTGAACTGCGCCGGAATTGCGCCGGGGGAAAAGGTGCTGGGGCGCGAAGGACCGCACCGGCTTGAATCCTTTGCGCGCGCGGTGAATATCAACCTGGTGGGCACCTTCAACATGATCCGTCTCGCGGCAGAGGCCATCGGGCGCGAAGCACCCGGCACGGACGGCGAGCGCGGCGTCATTATCAACACAGCTTCGATTGCTGCCTTCGACGGGCAGATTGGCCAGGCGGCCTATGCCGCATCGAAAGGTGGAGTGGTGGGCCTCACGCTACCCGTTGCGCGTGAACTGGCTCGAGTTGGCATTCGCGTGGTGACCATTGCGCCAGGCATTTTTGAAACGCCGATGATGGCAGGTTTTTCCGTAGAGGTTCAAGAATCGCTCGGCAGAAGCGTACCCTTCCCTGCGCGGTTGGGCAAGCCCGATGAATATGCCGCGCTGGTGAAGCACATTTGCGAGAACACTATGCTGAATGGCGAAACCATCCGGCTTGACGGAGCGCTGCGCATGGCGCCGAAGTGAAGCGACTGAAAAGGGCCTCCACAAATATTTATGCATGGGTTGGAGAGGAGTGGGTTTGGGTTCGCGCTATCCCCGGTCTCAAAATCGAGACCGGGGGCACCCAGATTCGTGAGTAGTTAAGAGCGATGAGTTCAGGTTCGAGATTTCTCGGCCGCACAAAGGAGCAATCGATGATCCCCGACGATCCCATTGTGATTTGCGGTGCAGCGCGCACGCCCATCGGAGGCTTTCAGGGCGACTTTAAGGACCTGTCGGCTCCGCAGCTCGGAGCAATCGCCATTCGCGCTGCGGTTGAGCGCGCGGGACTGGCGCCAGACGAGGTTGACGAGGTGCTGTTTGGGTGCGTGCTGCCTGCCGGCGTAGGACAAGCTCCTGCCCGCCAGGCTGCCCTTGGCGCCGGACTCAAGCTCTCGACCGGCGCAACCACGGTGAACAAGGTCTGCGGCTCGGGAATGAAGGCCACCATGCTGGCCCACGATTTGCTCGTGGCCGGCAGCGCGCGTGTGGCTGTTGCCGGTGGCATGGAGAGCATGACCAACGCCCCCTACCTGCTTGACCGCGCGCGGGCGGGTTACAGGCTGGGCCACCAGCGCGTGCTCGACCACATGTTTCTCGACGGCCTTGAAGACGCGTACGACAAGGGCCGCCTGATGGGAATCTTTGCCGAGAAGTGCGCGCGCATGTACGATTTTTCGCGTGCTGAGCAGGATGCTTACGCTCTCGAATCGCTGAAGCGCGCGCAAAAGGCCGGCAGCGACGGCACATTTGCCACCGAGATTGTGCCGGTAACCATAAAGCAGGGCGGGGCGGAGCGCGTGGTAAGCCAGGACGAACAGCCGATGAAGGCGAAGCCCGAGAAGATCCCCTTGCTGAAGCCGGCGTTTGATGAGAACGGAACAGTGACCGCGGGCAATGCCAGTTCGATCTCAGACGGTGCGGCGGCGCTGGTATTGATGCGGCGGTCTGAAGCGGAACGGCGCGGAATCGCGCCGAAGGCGGTCATCATCGGCCACGCGACGCATTCACAGGAGCCGAGCCTGTTCACCACCGCGCCCATCGGCGCCATTCGCTCATTGAGCGAGCGCACGGGATGGTCTCTCGACGATGTTGACTTGTTCGAGATCAACGAGGCCTTTGCCGTGGTGGTAATGGCGGCGATGCGCGACCTGGGCTTGCCGCACGCAAAGGTGAATGTACATGGCGGCGCCTGCGCGCTGGGTCACCCCATTGGAGCCTCTGGGGCACGCCTTGTTGTAACGCTGCTGGCGGCGATGGAGAAGTACGGCCTAAGGCGCGGCATCGCCTCGCTGTGCCTGGGCGGCGGAGAGGCCGTGGCGATGGCGGTTGAGCGGGCCTGAAAAAACGCCGCTGCAGATAAGTACCGCCGGTCTCCTGACCGGCTGTAGCGTGGGTCTCCAGACCCACGCATCCTTTGGCGAGCACACCGCCATTTCTGCCGGTCAGCCACCGCAAACCCGTGTCACCGCAACCACAGTTGTGCGCCTCCTGACACAAGCCGGCACCCAAAGCCCAAGGCTAACTCATTTAGTTTGAACAGTCTCCGTTTGGTCAGGGCCTTGCACTTCCTGTTTGCGCAAGCGATTCGGGCAAACGGAGGGTGCGATGAAGGGCGTGAATGCAGGGTTAGCGGCGATGGTAGTGGCGGCAGGTTTCTCGGCGCAGGCGCAGACGCAGGGCGCGCCGGGCGGTTCACAGGCTGCTCAGGCGGCGCAAAGCGCAACGGTCCGGTTGATCGTGGTGAGCCTGGAAGACCGCAAGCTGGCGCTGGTTGAAAACGGCCAGGTGGCCAAGGTCTACACAGTGGCCGTGGGCAAGCCCTCGACGCCGAGCCCGTCGGGCGAGTTCACCATCGCGCGCCGGGTGATGAACCCCACCTACCATCACGATGGCCGGACGGTTCTTCCCGGGCCGCACAACCCGGTGGGCGACCGCTGGATGGGCCTGAGCAAGCATGGGTACGGAATTCACGGCACCAACGAGCCCAACTCCATTGGCAAGGCCGCCTCGCACGGATGCATCCGCATGGGCAAGGCCGATATCGAGGACCTTTTTTCACGGGTTGAGGTTGGGGACGAGGTAGAGATCGTGGGACAGCGCGACGACCAGACGGCAAAGCTCTTTGGAGAGCCGCAGGTTGCCCCGACGGCACAGGCTCAGCCGGCTATGGTGCTCGCCAAGGCGAACAGTCCGGCTCCGGCCGCAACTCCTGATACCACGGTCAGCGATTCGACGGTTGCAGCAGCCGCTCCAGCCCCGGCATCTGAAGCCGCGATTTCGCTTCTCCAGCACGCCGGGACAGTTGTTTCCGGTCTGGCCGTTGCCGGGATCCTGTGAAGGGCTGCGATGGGAGTCATTGAAAGCGCGGTGGGTGGAATGGGATCGGTGCTGTTAACCCTGGCTTCTGCGCTGCTGTTTGAGGAACTGACGCTGGGCGCGCCGGTGAGACTGATTGTTGCGCCCAGGACGCGCGGAGACGAATCGACGAAGCGCCGCAATAAAGATGCTCGCCCGCCGGTCTGATGCGACCGGCTGGGGTGGAGCCGGCCGGCTTGAACTCTCATTCAGGCCGGCCGAAATTATTGAGCCTGTAAATCCATTACGGCGCCGCTATTCAGGCTACCGGCTGCGCGCAGTGTGCGCAGCGGCGCGCGGCCAGCGGAATGTCACTCAGGCACTCGGGGCACGGCTTGGTGGTTGGGGGCGCAGGCGGCGCGGGCTTGTTGATCCTGGCCACCATGTACTGCATGGGCAGCACGATGGCAAAGTAAATGGCCCCGGCCACCAGCACAAAGTTGATGAGCGTGTTCAGCAGCTTGCCAATGTGAATGTCGCCGGGCACCACATAGTTGGCCGGCAGCGGATTGGGCGGCGGCGGAACGTGGTGCAGCACCGGGATGTGAATCACAAGTGAAGAAAAATCGGGCGCGCCAACCAGCGCCGAAATCATGGGTGTAATCACGTCAGCGGTCACTGAAGCGGTGATGGCTCCAAATGCCGCGCCGATAATAACCGCAACCGCCAGATCGACGACGTTACCGCGCAGAATGAAATCACGAAATCCCTTCAGCATTTCTTCCTCCGTACATGGTTGAGAGTTGATGCTCGAGGCAAACGCAATTAGAAATCCATAGGCCGGAAAAGCCCGACGTTGAATCGTCCTAAGATTGACCGGAACACTGGAGCCTGTTCTCTGGCGCGCTGTGCCGGTTCGCGGCCCGCGACTCCTGCTCATGCTACACGGAGCGGGCTAAAGATGGCACGCGGCCATTGCCGGCCGGGTTTACTTATGCCAGCGCCATCAGCGCCACAATCGCAGCCAGAATCATAAGATCGGAGTAGAGCATGATGAGCACACCGGCATGGTAGAGGCTCCATTTGCGGCGCAGGCAGCGCGCCGTTTCCGCCATGCCCCACGCGGCGGCCAGCAACGCAACAATCTGCCAATGCGAGGCGTGCAGGTCCTCGATATGCGGAAACCCGGCCAGCCTCAAGCTGCCGAAGAACGCGCCAACCGAGAGCAGAATGCCGCGGGCAATGGAGGGACGCCGCAGGCGAAAGACGGATAGAACCGCGAACCGCACACCCCAGTATCGCCCGTGCGAGCGGAGCATTCATAAGCGGCGGCTGGCAGACGCTCTTTTGCGCCGACTCACAGGATCGCTATTGGCAAACTTTGCCAATAGCGTTAAGATTGATTGCGACAGACGATTTACCGGGAGACACCACTTACATGCCCACACGCAATGTCAATCTCACCCCTGAGCTCGACCGCTTCGTTCTTGCCCGCGTCGAGAGCGGCCATTTTGAGAATGCAAGCGAAGTTGTCCGCGCCGCCCTGCGCACCCTCGAACGCGAAGAGCGCGTTTACGAGGCAAAGCTCGGCGCGCTTCGCAATGCGATTGACGAAGGCGATGCCAGCGGTGTGGTCGAAGGCAACGCTTTCGCACAGGTGCGCCGGCAGTTGAAACTCGCAGGCAAGAAACGCTGAAAATGCCTACCGTCCGTTTTTCGGGCAAAGCCAAGGCCGACCTGCTTAACATTGGCTCTTATACCCTTGAAACCTGGGGCGAAGCGCAGGCTCTTCGTTACTTCAGCAACCTTGAGGATTGCGCAAACACGATCGCCGCCAACTCCCCATCAGGCCGCGAGTGCGACTGGATCCGCGCCGGGCTGCGCCGCTTCGAAACGGGCCGCCACGTAATCTTCTACCGGCAAGAGAAAGGCGGAATTCTGGTGGTCCGCATCCTGCATCAAAGCATGATGCCCGAGCGGCATTCATTTGAAGATCAGCCCGCCGAATCCTAAGGCCTGTCATCTGCTGCAAAACGTGTGATTCAGCGAAGAGCTATCCGGCTACCGGCTCCATCTCGCGCAGCGACTCAGAGTATGGCGCCCGTAGCACGCCGCGCTCGGTAACGATGGCGGCAATGTATTTTGCCGGGGTTACATCGAAGGCCGGATTGCAAATGCCCACTCCATTCGGCGTGAGCTGTTTGCCCGCGTGGTGCGTCACTTCAACGTGCGGCCGCTCTTCGATGGGGATGGATTCGCCCGTGGCCGTCTTGAGGTCGATAGTGGACCAGGGCGCTGCCACGTAGAACGGTATGCCGTGCTCCTTGGCCAGAATCGCCAGGTTGTAGGTGCCGATCTTGTTGGCCGTGTCACCGTTAGCGGCAATGCGATCTGCGCCCACCACCACGGCCTTGATTTTGCCCGCGCGCATCAGGCTTGCCGCCATGTTGTCGCAGATCACAGTTGTCGGAATTCCGTCGGCCATCAGTTCCCACGCCGTAAGCCGCGCGCCCTGCAAGAACGGCCGCGTCTCGTCGGCATACACGTGAATCTTTTTACCCTGCTCCACGGCTGCGCGAATCACGCCGAGCGCCGTGCCGTATCCACAGGTCGCCAGCGCTCCTGCGTTGCAGTGGGTCAGCACTCCGCCCTCATCGGGCAAGAGCGCCGCGCCGAGCGCGCCCATGGTCTTGCACGCCTCGATATCCTCTTCGTACATGGCGTGCGCTTCGGCCAGAATCTTCTGCTTCACTTCGGCCATGCTCGCACCCTGGATCTGCAGCCTGGTGAAAAGTCCCTTCACGCGGTCGATGGCCCAGAAGAGATTCACCGCCGTGGGCCGGGTCCCAGCCAGGCGGGCGCAGATCTTGTCAAACTCGGGTTGAAACTCTGCTGCTGTTAGAGCGCGGCTGGCCTGCACCCCGAGTGCAACTCCGTAGGCAGCAGAAACGCCGATGGCGGGCGCCCCGCGCACCACCATGGTGACAATCACGTTTGCCACTTGTTCATAAGTTGCCGCAAGAACGTAGCTCTCCTCGAGCGGGAGCTTGGTTTGATCGATAAAGCGAACACCTTGGTCGGTCCAGGTCAGGGTGGGAATCATGCCAATTCCAGTGTAAATGGAGCGATGCTGTGCGGCGAAATCAGCGGTGTAGTGTCGGATCGCCCTAACTTGCACACCTGCAACACCTCGTTGAAACGCGTTAACCTTGAAACAGCACCGATTTCTTATCGTCATCCTTTGACATCGTAGAAAGGCACGTCGTGCGCAGGGCCATCGATGTTTTTTTGGCGTTCATTCTAAGTTGTGTCGTTGCCGGGCCGATCTGTCTCCCTGCCCGCGCTCAAAGCCTCAAGCCGCGGGTCATCGTATTTGTCCACGGCATTCATGGCGACCGCAACGCGTGGCGCGCACCGAACGGCGCCTACTGGCCGCAGCTCATCCAGACCGATCCGCATTTCCAAAACTCCGATGTGGTGGTGGTCGAGTATCCGACGCCGTCGATGCGTGGGAGGCTGTCGAGCGCGCAGCTCTCCGAAATTCTGTGGCAAAAACTGAAACAGCAACACGTATGGGACCACAGCGAAGTTGTCTTCATTGCGCACAGCCTGGGCGGAATCCTCACTGAAGAGATGTTGTTGAACCACACGGCCGACGCGGCGCGGGTCCGGTTCATTGTTTCGTACTCGACACCGCACGAGGGATCGTTTGTGGCCAGCATTGCCCGGGCGTACGACAGCGATCCCCTACTCACCGACCTTCGCGACAGTAACGACAACAGCTTTCTGATAGATCTTGAACAGAAATGGAGAAGCACGCAAACGGTCGCAAGGATTCACAGGTACTGCGCCTATGAAACGCTCGACACCGCGGCCGGGGCGGGTATTGGAAGATACCTGGGCGCGCGCACGCGAGTTGTGAGTTACTACAGCGCAACCTATGGATGCGACACCGATACGCCGCCCGAAAAGATCGCCGCCAACCACATCGACATTGTGCGGCCTGCCAGCCGTTCGGCCGATGCATACACCTTCTTTTCCCGTGTCTACCAGAACAACCCAATTATCCAGGTCGTCCAATCGGTCCGCGACAACAAGGTTTCAGGACTCAATGTCGATTGCAACCGTACCAACTCATCCGACGACCTCGAGGTGCCGATTGCGCTTGACTCGACATTGCATGAACAGCTCATGTCGGCCACGGCCGAACTCTTTGACCAGGACAAGGTCAGGGTTGTGGCCGCTCCATTCGTCAAATCCATTGATCCGGGCGGCATCGCCCACGTCTCCTACTCATTCAAAGGAGCCGGAAGAAACCTGCTGCTCGGCTGCCCGGCCGGACGCGCGTCGATTGTGGTGCACTTCACCGTTCGGAGTGAAATGCCGTTGAGCAACTAGAGCCTGCATTTTGCACAACTTAAGCGCCGGCGGGAGGACTCGATGGGGCGGAAACGGGCGGCAAGCCCGCATTTCCTCACACCGGTAGTGTCTATACTATTTCTCTTCTTGAGAGCTATTTCTCTTCTTGAGGCGATTGAACCATCTGCCGATGCGTGACCCAGATCACTCTACGTCGCATCGGGCCGCTTTACGCTCGAACAGAAGGGGAAAGAAATCCGGCCAGTGGAAACTCAAGAAGAGCTCACTTTAAAGAAAACAAAGAAGATATTGGTGAGGCGCAGGCGCGCCGACCTGTCGCAGCAGGTGCGGCACACGGTGCAATGGCTGTTCGTGGCCTTGAACGGGTGGATCGGGGTGCAGTTTTACCTCTGGGTGCGCTTTTACGAACGCGGCGGGGTTGGCCTTTATGTTCCCAGGCCGGCAGGCGTTGAAGGCTGGCTGCCGATTGCGGGCCTGATGAACTCGAGATATCTGGTCGCAACAGGTCGCGTGCCCGCAGTACACCCGGCGGCCATGTACCTCTTTCTCGGGTTTCTACTGATGAGTCTCTTGCTCAAAAAGGCCTTTTGCTCGTGGCTTTGCCCGGTGGGTACGGTCTCAGAGAATCTGTGGAAAATTGGGCAACGATTGTTCGGGCGGAACATTGTATTGACGCGCTGGCTCGACGTGCCACTGCGCGGGCTGAAGTATCTGTTGCTTGCGTTTTTCGCGTGGATTATCGGCGAGATGTCGGCCGGGGTGCTTGAGAGCTTTATGGCCACACCCTACGGTATTGTTGCCGATGTAAAGATGCTGAACTTTTTCAGGGACATCGGCCTGACTGCGGCAATTGTAATCGCCGTGCTGATGGCGCTCTCGGTTTTGGTGCAGAACTTCTGGTGCCGCTATCTGTGCCCATACGGCGCATTGCTTGGGTTGGCGTCGTTGCTGAGCCCGGTCAAAATCCGTCGCGACGAGGAAGCTTGCATCGATTGCGGAAAATGCGCCAGGGCCTGCCCGGCAAATCTCAAGGTGGATGAGCTGGTGCGGATTCGCTCAGCAGAGTGCAACGCGTGCATGGCCTGCGTGGCCGCATGCTCGGCCCAGGATGCGTTGCAGCTAGCGCTGCCGGCGCGCAAGAGTGCAGCTCGGGAGCAACGCTGGTACCGGCGGGCCATGAGTCCGCTGGCTGTGGCGGCCGTGGTTGCGTACATTTTCTTCGGAGTGATTTTGATTGCGCGAGCAACTGGCCACTGGCAGACGAATCTTCCACGCGAGGTGTATCAGGAACTGGTACCCAATGCGAACCAGCTATCTCATGCGGGATTCTGATGCGCTGAAGCCGTTTCGGGGAGAATACATCCGGCAGTCTTATTCGCGATGGCGCTCTAAGAGCGCCGATTTTTAAACTCCTGGCCGATGAGT
This sequence comes from uncultured Acidobacteriaceae bacterium, assembly GCA_963732165.1. Lineage (GTDB taxonomy): Bacteria > Acidobacteriota > Terriglobia > Terriglobales > Acidobacteriaceae > Telmatobacter. The sequence continues at coordinate 8,042 of CAVSYM010000057.1, read as the reverse complement.
TGGAGGGTTTCCTGGTCCAGGGTCCGCGCCGCGCGTGGAAAAACCACCTGCTCTTCAACTTGAATGTGGACAGAGTAAAGAGCCTTCAGCTTTTGAGTAGCTACCGACAAAGCTTGCCAATCGGCTGTATCGAGCATTCCAACTGCGATCCATCTACGATAGAGGCTATCCACCTCGGTGTGAAGGCTGGCTGCGACCTCGTGATCCTGCTTAAGACCGTCAAGCTCTACGAGCGACTCCTCACCGGCTCGGCCGCCGAGACGAGGAAAGAGCGACTCTTCTTCGTCTGCATTGTGGCGCGAGCCGCCCACCCGAAAATACTCGAGCGCAGCCTCGACCGCTCTCATTTCTTCATCGTTCAGCGTTCTGTGCGGCGCGCGTTCCACCACCAGGCAGAGAACGTCGACGAAGTGCTCGATTCTGCGATGGCAATCGGTAAGCATGCCAATTGGATCGTCGAACCCGCTGTCGGTTTTTGCGCCTATTTGTACTGCCATTCATCCCTCCCACGCGACCCAGGTTGCTAAATTCGGCCTGCGATGCCAATCTCTAAGATGGTCTGGCGCCCTTTAAAGCTGCCACACGGTTCTTTTGAGCGCCGATGAATCCGGCATCTTCCTCAGGCAACGGTTTTGGGCCGTCGGCTTGGAGCGACTCGAGATTGACCTCGACATTGGCGAGCGCGCCGGCCAGCGCGGCATTGGCGAGTGCGATCGAAGTGGTGAGGTCGGAGCTCATTCTCGGATTGGTAATGGACCTGAGACTGGCTGCGATCCGGGCGATTTCAACTGCACTCTCGGCCACGCTCAATGGAACTCCGGCCGCGAGCCGGAGAGCCGCTGCAATCGCGGCGCCACCGTCAGGGGAAGCCTTCGCCGCTTTATACGCTGCCATTACGGAGTTGTACGACTCGGCGTCGGCGTCGATTGCGGCCTTCAGTTCTTCGCGTAACACGGTTAGCCGTCCGATCGCCGCACCGAGCGCTTCATCGTGCTGAAGGTAAGCCTTCTTGCCGCGCGACATGGCAGCTACCATGACCGCAAGGCCCGCGGCCATGGCCGCGCTTGCAGCCGCCGCGCTGCCCCCGCCGGGAGTTGCCGTGGGCGCGGCAAGCTGCTCAATGAACGGGGCAATTCCCGCGAGCAGTGTGGCATTGCGATTGCCCGCGGCGGCTTTGCCGCTCATTACGTCGGCCAGCCGATTCTCAAGGACCAGTGACGAGTCGAAGTTTTCAACCTGCAGGAACCACTCGGCCGCCTGCTCGAGCGCGAGCTTGGGGATGAGCCCTACAATCTCACTTGACACAGGCACGACGCCGTAGCGCGCGGCTTCGCGGCGAACGAATTCGAAGACGCGGTGAATGGGCGTCTGCTCAAAGTCAGTCAGGTTCATTGAGACCTGCGCCTGGCCGCGCACCAGGAACCCCGCGCCCTTTACGTAGCGCAACCCGCCGGAAGAAAAGCGAACCGCCTTGGCGATCTTCTTTGCGACCTCAATGTCAGCGGTCGAGAGAAAGATGTTGTAGGCGATGAGAAACTTGCGCGCGCCGACAATGGTCGCGCCGGCGGTCGCGTGCAGGCGAGCTTCGCCGAAGTCGGGCAGGCGCGCGGGATTGGTGGCAATCTCGTCTCTAATGCCCTCGAACTGGCCGCGGCGAACGCTCTCGAGGTTGGTACGCTCAGGCCGCGTGGCTGCGGCTTCGTAGAGATACACGGGAACGCCGAAGCGCTTCCAGATCTCAGCGCCCGCGCGGCGCGCCATCGCCACACAGTCATCGAGCGTGAGGCCGCTGATGGGGATGAACGGCACCACGTCGGCCGCACCAAGGCGGGGATGCGCGCCCTGGTGATGATTGAGGTCGATAAGCTCGGCTGCCTTCCCCACGCCGCGAATCGCCGCTTCTTCAACGGCCTCGCGCTCACCGGCGATGGTGATTACCGAGCGGTTATGGTCGGCGTCCATCTCGCGGTCGAGGAGAACCACGCCTGGGAGCATCATGGCTTCGACAATGGCGTCGACTTTGGCCGCGTCGCGGCCCTCTGAGAAATTGGGTACGCATTCAACGATCGTGTTGGGCACGCGAAAAGGATAAAGACCGGTGGGTAAGAACCGCAACCGCGCACAGTCAACGAGGCGCACTCGGTAGTATCCTGTTTAGCAGTTTTGGGGTACTGCGGCGCTGCGTGCGGCAGCTCTTTGGATGGGTGCAGTGCCTGGGAAGACAGGAGGGAGCATGGCGACAACAGAGGCTCCGGCAACAACGGCTCCGGTAATTCGCGCACCGCGCGGTACAGAGCTGCGCTGCAAGGGATGGCAGCAGGAGGCAGCGCTGCGCTGCCTGATGAACAACCTCGACCCTGAGAATGCCGAACGGCCGCAGGATCTGGTGGTTTATGGTGGCATCGGCAAAGCGGCCCGCAACTGGGAGTGCTACCACGCTATCGTTCGCGAACTGGAACAGTTGGGCAGCGAGGACACGCTGCTGGTGCAATCGGGCAAGCCGGTCGCAGTGTTTCCTACGCACGAGATGGCTCCGCGGGTCATCATCGCCAACAGCAACCTGGTGGGCAAATGGGCAACGTGGGAGCACTTTAACGAGCTCGACCGCAAAGGCCTGATGATGTACGGACAGATGACCGCAGGAAGCTGGATTTATATCGGCACGCAAGGCATTTTGCAGGGGACGTTCCAAACATTTGCCGCGCTGGCCGACCGGCAATTTTCCGGCGCGAATGGAGCGGGCACGCTGGCTGGCAAGCTGGTTGTGACCGGCGGCATGGGCGGCATGGGCGGCGCGCAGCCGCTCTCAGTCACCTTGAACGGTGGAGTGGCGTTGGTGGTTGAGGTTGATCGCAGCCGCATCGAGCGCCGGGTACAGACGCGTTACTGCGACCGCCTGAGCGAAAATCTGGACGAGGCGCTCAGGCTGTGTGAAGAGGCGTGCCACGAGGGCCGTGCGCTTTCAGTTGGCCTGGTGGGAAACTGCGCCGATGTGTTGCCTGAGATTGTGCGGCGCGGCGTGCACGTTGACGTGGTAACCGACCAGACCAGCGCGCACGACCCTCTGAATGGGTACATTCCGCAGGGGCTTTCGTTGAGCGAGGCTGCGGAGCTGCGGGAGCGCGATCCAGCGGAGTACGTGCGCCGGTCGACGGCTTCGATGGTGGTGCACGTGGATGCGATGCTGGCCTTGCAACGCGCGGGCGCGGTGACGTTCGACTACGGCAACAACATTCGCCGGTTCGCTTTTGACGCGGGATGCGCCGATGCGTTCAATATTCCGGGGTTTGTGCCGGAGTACATTCGCCCGCTCTTCTGCACCGGAACGGGGCCGTTCCGCTGGGTTGCGCTCTCGGGCGATCCGCGCGACATCGATCGCACCGACGAACTGGCGCTTGAGCTCTTCCCCGAAAATGAGATTCTTAATCGCTGGCTGAAGCTGGCGCGCGGGCGTTTTGCGTTTCAGGGATTGCCGGCGCGCATCTGCTGGCTGGGTTACGGCGAGCGCGCCAAGATGGGGCTCGCGATCAACGACCTTGTGAAGCAAGGAAAAATCTCGGCGCCGATTGCCATGGGCCGCGACCATCTTGATGCGGGCTCGGTGGCCAGTCCTTATCGCGAAACGGAGAAGATGCTCGATGGGTCGGATGCCGTGGCTGACTGGCCGATATTGAATGCACTGCTGAATACGGCATCCGGCGCGACGTGGGTGAGCTTCCACCACGGCGGCGGCGTGGGCATGGGCTACTCGCTGCACGCGGGCCAGGTGACGGTTGCCGATGGTACTGAGCTCGCGGCGAGCAAGATCGCCCGAGTGTTGAACAACGATCCGGGATTGGGAGTAGTCCGCCATGCCGATGCAGGGTATGAGTTGGCGCAGCGAACGGCGCGGGAGAAGGGTATACGGATTCCGATGGCGGAGAAGTAAGCATGAGCGATTCGCTTGCCATCGTCAACATCGGCCAGCTCGTCACCCTTACCGGTCCGGCGCGTCCGCGCGTGGGACTCGAATTGCGCGAGTTGGGAATCATCGAGAATGCAGCGCTGATCGTCGGCGACGATGGTTGCATCGTAGCGGCCGGGCCTTATGCAGAACTCAAACCACTGATTCCGCCGGATGCGATTCAGATTGACGCTGAGAAGAGATGCGTCACCCCCGGCCTCGTCGACGCCCACACGCATCTAGTATTCGCCGGCAATCGCGCGGCGGAGTTTGAGCAGCGCATAGCGGGAGCCACGTATCAGCAGATTGCGGCGGCCGGTGGGGGAATCCTGAGCACTGTGCGGCAGACGCGCGCGGCCACTGAAGACGAGTTGCTGGCCGAGTCGCGCCGCCATCGTGACTGGATGCTGCGCGCGGGAACCACGACGATGGAAGCGAAGTCTGGTTACGGTCTCGACCGCGAGACCGAATTGCGGATGCTGCGCGTGATCCAGCGTCTCAACACCGAAGGCCCTGCGCACATTGTTCCCACGTTGCTAGCTGCGCATTGTTTGCCATCCGAGTTTTGCGACCGCCGCGCAGAGTATGTTCGCTGGGTTGCCGAAGTGCTTATCCCCGAAGTTGCGACGGCAAGGTTGGCCGAGTATTGCGACGCCTTCTGCGACGATTGCGCGTTTACGTTGGAAAAAGCAACACGAACTGAACGTGTTGCAACAACAATTCAACGTATTGCTATCACTGCGACAAAACCGGGGACTGAAACTGGAAACCCCATCCCAATCGCTGCCCGCCGGCCCTGAGGCCCAGCAGGAGCGCAACCACGGCCCAGAAGGAGACGAGACTTGAGGCGTACACCATGCCGTGAGCACGGACGTGGCTATGGGACTGCTGGCCCTCCACCAGAAAGAGACCCTTGATGAAGAGCACGGGAAAGACACAGGGCATGAGATTCAGAATCACGCCGCCGAGGAAGGCCAGGGAGAGAAAGCGTAGGAGCTTGAGGAATCCGGCGGAAGAGGCTCCTGCGACGGCTGCCGGTAATGGGCCGGGAGGCGCGTGGATCTCATAAGGCGGTTCCGTCGCCCAGAAGGAGAACCCCGTTCAGTTGCGCCAGCGGGGTACGGAAGTTCACATCCTTCTTGATGGAGATCTGTATCCCGCCATCCACGGCCTGGACCGGCTGAGGCGCGGCGTTTTGGATCTGGCTTTCATCCAAAGGAAAGAACTCGGCGCTGGTGGTGGGATGACCGGTAAGGGCAAGGGCAAAACCGCTGGGAGTGGTCGCGAAAACGGCCTTAAATGACGACGGGAGTGGCTGCGGCAAAAGGCTGTGGAAACGATCAAAGAGAGCCTGCCGGTAGAGTCGGCGGGCCTCGCAGGGCCGCAACCTGCAGCGGCAGGGACACAGTCGGCCTTACCCGGTATGCACACCTCACGGCACACCAGCCAATTGACATGGGCCGAGAGCGGAGCGGTGGAGGGTACTTTAAGCGTGGATTCCGCGCTCAGGGTGATGGGAAAGAGCACCTCGTCTTCGTAGCCAAAATCCATCAGCGGGCCAAGCGGCAAGCGGCGGGGTGCGGGAAACTGCATGGCTCCGGCGGTGATGCCCGGCGGCAGCGTCCACTTGATGGTGGGCGGCTCGCCTAGGAGTCACCAGCGTTGATCCAATAGACGTGCCAGCCCTTATTGTAGGCGGAGTGCAGGCCGACGAGGTCATTGCCTCCGGCCTGGATGGAATCGTGGAGCGGAAGCAACTCCACCGTGAGGTGCTGGGCCCGAACAGGTCCTGCAACCGGCTGGGGAGGATCGGATGTGTTCGCAGCCGGGACCATCGCCAAGCGACACAGAGCATCAGCCGGAGGGAGTTCCGGAACAAGGCGCGTTGGCCAAACCTGGGCATAGGTGAGCGCAGCGGTTCCTCTACATTGTAGCTGTTAGCCAAGGTTGAGAGAACCGCCGGCTCCCCACCCGCTAGGCCCGTGCGAAGCGGGCGTGTTCTCTGAAGATACAGTGGTCCATCACCACCTTGATCCCCGCTGCCTCCGCCCGCTCCGCGGCTTGCTGGTCGCACACGCCTTCTTGCAGCCAAAGATAGGGAATCTTCAGGCGTATGACCTCTTCGACGATTCCGGGACATATTGTGGAGCGCGAAAAACATCCACCAGGTCTACTTTTCCGTTGGCGGCACAGGCTGCCTCGAGCGTAGGGTAGGCGTCTTCTCCCAGCACGGAGGTGAATGGGATTCACCGGGATGATGCGATACCCTTGGCTCTGCATATAGTGGGAAACACTAAAGCTTGCGCGATCGTGCTTAGCGGAGAGCCCGACAACCGCGATCGTTTTGGACTCCTTGAGTATCTGGCGGATCGTTTCCGGTTCATTCATCGCATTTCCCTCGGGGTTTGGATCTTCCTGCCTCAATCCAAATCGGCGGAAGCGTCGACCGCCGCCGGCACGCCGCCCTGCCGGCGCATCATCAAATAGCCGCGGATGAAGGGCTCGAGATCGCCGTCGAGGACCCGGTCGACATCGCCCACCTCGACACGGGTGCGCAAGTCCTTGGCCATGCGATACGGCTGCAGCACGTAGGAGCGGATCTGCGAACCGAAGTTGATATCGAGCTTCGAGTCTTCGACCTTCCTCGACACCTCTTTCTTCTTCTCGAGCTCGTATTCATAAAGCCGCGAGCGCAGCATCTTCATCGCGCGCTCCCGATTCTTGTGTTGGGAGCGCTCATTCTGGCACTGCACCACGATGTTGGTAGGCAGGTGCGTGATGCGCACGGCCGAATCGGTGGTGTTCACGTGTTGCCCCCCCTTGCCGCCGGAGCGATAGGTGTCCGTGCGCAGATCCTCCGGCTTGATATCGATCTGGATCGAATCGTCGATCTCCGGGGAGACGAAAACACTGGCGAAGGAGGTATGGCGGCGCTTGGCCTGATCGAAGGGAGAGATGCGAACCAGTCGATGGACGCCGGTCTCGCCCGAAAGCTGCCCAAAAGCGTACTCGCCCGTTACCGTAAAAGTCGCCGACTTGATGCCAGCCTCTTCCCCGTCTTGATAATCGTTGATTTCGGTCTTGAAGCCATTCCGTTCAGCCCATCGCAAATACATGCGCATCAGCATTTCGGCCCAATCCTGGGACTCAGTGCCCCCGGCGCCCGGATGCACTGTGACAATGGCGTTGAGCGCGATCGGTCTCGCCCCCCAACATGGTGCGCGTTTCCAATTTCTCTACGAACTCGCTTAAGGATCGAATCTCGCGCTCAAGTTCCGGCTCGATCGATTCCCCTTCGCGGGCAAGTTCGAAATAGGCATCGATATCGCCGCTGCGGCGGGCAAGCTCTCGTCCATCGCGAGTTGTCCCTCGATGCGCTTGCGATCGCGCATAAGCACTTGCGACTGCGATGGGATTCGACCAGATGTTGGGATCGGACAGCTTGCTTTGGAGGGCGCTCAGTTCACTGCGCAGGCGAGCAGGGTCAAAGATACTCCCGCAGGTCGCGTACTTTGTCGCGCACCGGAGCATAAGCGAATTCGAGTTCATTCAACATCGAGTTCTAAAGCCTGTCTTGGACGGAGCGATTCGTGGCCGTTCGGCTGCGGACGGCGATGCGCACCGTTCGAGCAAGAACCAGTAGAGAGATTATCCCACATAGTTCGGCAAAGATGTCTCCGTGCCGGGTGTAGAACGTGAGATCGCTGCGGTAACCATACTTGGCTGCCAGAGAAGTAAGCGCGTGACGCTCGACGCTGGCCGTGAGGCGTCCATAGGGATCGATCACCGTGGTCACTCCGGTATTGGTATCGCGCAGCAACCAGCGGCGATTTTCAATGGCGCGCATCCGCGCCATGTTCAACGTCTGCCAAGGAGCACAGGTATCTCCATACCAGCCGTCATCGGAGATGTTGATCAAAACCTGGGCGCCATGCCGAACGAATTGGCGTATCTCATCGCCGAAGATCTCTTCATAACAGATGAAGACGCCAAAGGTATGCGCCGGTGGTAAAGACCATGCGGCGCCAGCCATGGGTCATGTCTCCGGCCTGCTGGGTCAGGTTCTTAGCGAAGGAGAAAAAGCGCTTATACGGTATGT
>CAVSYM010000056.1:0-180832 GCA_963732165.1 uncultured Acidobacteriaceae bacterium | reverse complement strand
CGCCATCGGGTCCCACCAGACCGAAGATTTCGCCCGCGCGAACATTGAAGCTGAGACCGTCAACGGCGCAAACGTCAGGAAAGCTTTTTCTGAGCCCTTCGGCTACAATTGCGAACCCGTTTGCGATCCCGGATGCGGTTTGGAGCGGCTCAATCATTTGCTGGCCGGTGCGGCGGAAGCGGGTTGCGTGGTTGTGCTTGACGACTTAAGTTCGAGAAGCGCGTCGGCCGGCATGCCCGGCTTGAGCTCGTGGTTGGGGTCCTAGATATGGATTGCATTGAATTTATAGACCGGCATTCATACGCTCCTTGTACCCCGTCCACGCTTTCGGCGTCGACTTCGGCATCTCGGAGAGATCCACGAGATGCGCGCATGATATTGCTTGCCGGGATAGGAGTCGGTGGTGATGATTCGTCCTGGCCCCAGTGGATGCGGCCAAGATCGGTCTCGGCGATGTAGGCGCGCAACCAGATGTGATCGAGATCGGCCAGCGAAACTACTGGCGAGCCGGGCGAAACCACCTCGCCAAGCTCGGCCTGGCGCACAGTAATAACGCCGGTTGAAGGCGCGTGCAGCGTCGTGTAACTCAGGTCAATGCGCGTGAGGCCCAGATCGGCGTCAGCCTGGTTCAGGTTCGCGCGGGCGATTGCGATGTCTTCTTTGCGGCTGCCTTCGACGGACTCGTTATAACGCTGCTGGGCGGCCTTAAGGCTTGCCTCCGAACGTTTAAGCGCGGTTGCAGCCAGATCGCGATCCTGCGTTGAAATCTCATCTTTTGCATAGAGCGCCTCAGCGCGCCGGTTGTCCAACTTCTTTTCGTTGAGGTCGGCCTGCGCGTCAATGACGGCCTGCTGCGAGGCGCGCACTTCCTGCTGGCGAGTGCCGGCGAGCGTGAGCGCGAGGTTATCCTTGCGTACCTCAACGGCCGCTTCGTCGATGCGAACTTTCTGTTTGAGATCGACGTCCTCAAGTTGCGCAATCACGGCGCCCTGTGCGACCTGTTGACCTTCTTCGACGGGCAACTGAATGATTCGTCCCTGCACCTTGAACCCCACCAGGCTCTCGTGCGCCTCGATGTTGCCTGACAGCGTGATCTCGTTCGCCGGGGCAGGCTTCTTTGTCAGGCGCGGATAAAAGTAAATGCCGGCGGCGACGGCCGCACAGAGCAGAATAAAAATCGGAATCAGTCGTTTCATTGCATCGAACCTCGCTGGAGAGATCAGGAGTGCGGCAGCGGAAATGCCCGTCTCACTCCTTTTCTGCAAACTTCACAATGTTTTTCTCGGTGTTTCCCAGAGCGCGAGCGAGCGCATACTTCGCATCCACGTGGCTCGAGGCGGCAAGAATGTAATTTTCCTCGGCGCGGGCCAGCTCATCCTGCGCGGTAATCACTTCAACGTTGTTGGCTGTGCCGGCCTTGAATCGATCCTGCGCCTCCTGCAATTCGCGTTTCGCCAGCTCCTGTCCCACGGTAGCAACTTCAACTTCCTGCGCCGCGGAGTCGAGATCGAGCAGCGCGGCGTGTACGTCTTCGCTCACGCCGCGGCGCAGATCCGCGATCTGGTCGTCAAAGCGTCGGAGCCGCGCGGCAAGCTGCTGCGCCTCGCCCTCGCGATCGCGATCGAAAATAGTGAAGTCGATCTGGCCCTGGATCAGGCCGGTCGTAGCCACTCCGCCGATCGAACGTCCCAGCTCGCCGATGTTCCCGTTGACGCTGACCTTGGGATAGAAGCGCGCGCGATTGGCGCGCTGCTGTTCCAAAAGCGACTCGCGTTGGGCAGCGAGAGACTGATAATCGGCTCGCGAAGCAAGCGCCGAAGTAACGAGCGCATCGGGCGCAGGTAGATTAAGCGGCTGGAATCGCAACTGCTCGGCCAGTTCTATGGGCGTGTCGGGGCTCATGCCCAAATTGCGCGCGAGCGCAAGCAGCGACTGCTTATATTGGTTCTCGGCCTCGAGCAGAGCCTGCCTGTCATTGGCCAGCTGTACCTGGGCGCGGAGAACATCTACTCCCGTGGCCGTACCGGCGTCGTGGCGATCTTGTGCCAGCTTCAAAAGCGCTGACGAGTCCGTCACCCGCGACTGTGCCGCCTGCGTTCGCGCCGCAGCCGACTGCGCATTCAGGTAGAGCGACGCGGCCAGGCGAACGATGAGGTCACGCGCATCCTGCTCGCTCAGCTTGTCGGCGCCAAGCGCCAGCTCGCTCGCCTTCCACGTGCGGACGCTGCTCAGATCGAGAACATCCTGCTGCGCATAGATTCTGAAATCGTAGTTCGAGAACGGGCCGACGACGTTAGGAAGCGGGAGGCCCGGGACCGAGATGCCAAAGGCGCGCAGATCGCGATTCTGATAGTTGGCATAGGTCTCCGCGTTCACCCGCGGCAGCAGCGCCGCCTGGCTCCGCGACTCGGTTCCTTGGTCTTCGTCAGTGCGAGTGCGCGCCTCTAGCACATTCAGGTTCGCCTCAAGCGCGCGCTGAATCGCATTCTCAATCGTGAGCCTGACCAGCGCCTGCGGCGCCTGTGCCGGCGCAACGGCGGTACCCGACCCCACGAGCCCTGCCGATAAAAGTAAAGCTGCGGTACGAATTCTATATCTCATACTCCCTGCTGCTTTCCTGGCGCCGCAATGGCCCTCCAGGCGTGGTCAAAGCTGTTTTCAATCCACTGCGAGAGTACCGGTTTCTCGTGCAACGACCACAGCAGCACGGTCCCCAGCATCATTTGCAGTAACTGCATCGCGACCTTCTCTTTCTTGAGAGATGGATCGATCTCGCCACGCTCCTGGCCGCTGTGAACGACTTCTGCAATGGCTTTACGGCCCTCGACCATCCTGCGTTTCAGAATTTCGCGCACGCTGTCGCTGCCGAGGAACGAAGAGATGAGCGCCCGAGCGAGCCTGGGACTGCGGCCCGGCTCTTCTGCAAGACGCCGAACCAGCCGGTGCAATACGGTGCGGAGCGGCTGAGTGCCAGCGGCCACGCTGGCTGCAGCTTCGCGCAATTTCCCGAGCTGGATCTCGGCCATCACCCCGAGTACATGTTCCTTGGTGGGAAAGTAATTAAAAAAGGTTCCCTTGCCCACATCGGCTGCCTCGGTAATGTCTTCGACTGTGACATTGGCCAGGCCGCGCTCGGCGATCAATGCCAGGGCGCAGCGAAAGAGCCTGACGCGGGTTTCCGCGGCGCGGCGTTCGCGGCGGCCGGTACGTGGTGAGGTGGTTGAGGTCTTCAACCGACCGGCCGGAACACGTTTTGCGTTATGACCTGTGACCATTTATGAACCTAACCCATATTTGACTTATAGTCATATTTGCATGCGAACAGCCCAGATGTAAAGATTTCGAGCGAGATTACTGCATTGAATTCACAAATCCCGGAATCGGGCGGTCTCTGGTTGACAATCAGCACCCCATCAATCGGCCTGCTGAAGGCAGGATCGAAAGCCCGGGCGGCGCCGATTGCGTGGACTCTGGCTTTGCCGGTAAACTGTCGAAAGCGGAGAGGTGGCAGAGCCCGGTTGAATGCACCTGACTCGAAATCAGACATAGTCGCAAGGCTATCGGGGGTTCGAATCCCTCCCTCTCCGCCATATATCCTTCCAGCCGCTTCCAATCATGTTCAGCCTAGGGCAACCAAGTAGAGTAAACCTAATAAAATAAATAGTTTAGCTTCCAGATGCGTCCAGCCCTTGCCGGCCCAGCCTACATTTGCCGGCACGCAAATCGGCATGAATTCCGGGTTGACCGTGTATTTTTGCAAGAGGTATTGGTCATGGAAGTTAATATGCTGACTTATTTGGCGGTCTACAAGTCCAAGGCTGGAGAGAGAGTCTTGAATTCCCCCGGGGGCGGTTAATGATGCGTATCCCATGTCCTGTATCGAAGGCCAATCGGTTCTATTGAGCGAGACCTACGCGGCGTACCAGGTCTTCGAATCGCGGGTCTGCTCGCAGCGAATCAAGACAGGGGTCGACCTTGAGATAGACCAGCCCAACGTCGTGCGCGCGATAAGCGTCATCGAGCCACTTGAACGCACCGCGACTATCGCCCAGGCCGGCATAGATGAGCGCAATCTCGTATCGACCCACTCCTTGCTTCTGCACATCTTGTTCGAGCTGGATAATGAGCCTCTGAGCGGCCTGCTTGCGACCCGCGCGTGCATAGGCATTGCCCAAATGGCCAAGAGCGTACGCGCCATTACCCGATTTGAGAAATGCTGTGATGGCGTCGCCGTACATGCCCTTCTCAGCGAAGCTTGCGCCAGTTAGGAGGTTCCAGTCAGAGAGATTGATCTTAAGGCCGCGCACCGTTCGGGCTACATCGAGTGCCTGATGGTATTGGTGCGAGAAATAGTAGACGAATCCCTCGGCGTGAAAGGTGCTTCCTGAAACGGGATCGAGATCGACGCTGCGCTGAATCTCGGCGAGAGCTTCATTGGGATGGCCCGTGCGGACCAGATAAAACGCGTACTTTTCGTGGTTGGTCGCCGAATTGGGATTGAGCTCCAGTGCGCGATGAAACTCGGCCTCAGCGACAGGCCAGTCCCAATCCAGCGTCATAGCGGTATTGGCCAACTCGGCGTGTGCCTCAGAGAGATAATCATCCAGCGCGATGGCCTTCAGGGCTTCAGTCTTTTGCAGGCCAAACGCCTGTTCATAGGGCATGCGCCCCGATTCGCCCAACATGCCATAGCAACTGGCCAGAGCCGAATGCGCCTGTGCGTAGGATGGGTCTTTCTCAATCGCGCGATCGAAATCGGCGATCGCATCTTTGCAGTCGTCGGCCTCGCGCAACAGGATTCCATGCAGATAGTCGTCCTGGGCGGCCGGATCGACAGAGCTCTTGCGCGTAAGTTGCGCTTGCTGTTGTGGAGTTACGTCACTGCTGACCTCGTCGGCGATGGCTTGGGCTACTTCTCCCTGCCAGGAAGAGACTCCCGAGAGATCGCGGACGTAGGTATGAGCCCAGATGGGGCGGTCGTTTCTTGCGTCGATGAGCTGGACACTGACGCGTACCTGGTTGCCTTCACGCAGAACTCCGCCCTCAACAACGCCGTCGACTGAAAGCTCGTGGGCAATCTCGGGCAGAGTCTTTTTGGTGCCCTTGTAGCTCATTGATGATGTCAGGGAGATGACGCGCAGCGTGGACACCTGGCCCAGGTCGTTGATCAGTTCCTCCGTCATGCCGTCAGCAAAGTAGTTTTGATCGGGAGAGCCGGAAAGGTTTTCGAGGGGCAGGATCGCAATGGAGTGAATCCCTTTCGGGGAACCCGATCCGTTCATCCATTTCTTCGCGCCCCAGTAGCCGGCGAGCGCAATCAGGCAAAGCGAGAGGCCCGCGAGTGCCGCAAATCGAGGAGTCAGCAGCCGATTGAACCGTGAATGTTCCGATTGAGGCTGGACCCCGGCGAAGGTAGCGCGGCCAATCTCCGAGTTAATTGGGATTGCTGAGAGATCCGGCGCGGCCGCGGTCGCCGGCTCCTCATGGGGTTCGAAGTGGAAGCGTGGGACGTAAGATCCGCTCGGCAGTTCAATGCGGACTTCAGACTTTTCTTTGCTGGTTTCGTTATAGAACTGTGCGAGTTTCTTGCGGACTTCGCTCGCCCTGACCCGCACCACCGAGTCGCTTCCGGTGTCGTAGCTTACTGGCCGTCCGAACATCTCGGCGCCGATCATCCGCTCTCTGAGGTTATCGAGGTCCCCGTCGAGCGCGTGGCCAACGATCAACCGGAGGAAGTCCTGGGTGCGCCTGCTTCCGGCGAATACATGACTCGCCAGGATTGTTTCGAGGTGCCGACGGATCAGTCTGATCTGGTCCGGAGCGAGCACACTCGGCTCACCGAGCGATGATGGACCGGCTCGCGACATTCCCCACTCTGATTCCCCTCAGTTCCCTACTATAACATCGCGTAAACACGGCGGTTGGGTCTTGTTTCGAGTACAAAACCAGCTCGTAACGGGTCTCCCGCTTTGGTCTTCAAGTTTCTCTATTTAAATAGCTTAGTGCTCGTAACGTGCGCCTGATCCGTTAATTGCTTTACATTGCCGCAAACCCGGTGTTTTGATTCGTGTGCTTTTGGAATGGGGCTTTTCAGGTTCGGCTGGGAAATGACCAACAAGACAGCCACACCCGTTAGTTTTCATCATGATCCGATTGCCGACGCGAATGCCAGTTTCGAATCCGGGTGCAAGGAGGCAGTTCCGTCTCCCGGCCGTGGGTGTATCCCGTTTGGCCGGACGCCGTTCCGATTCCGGGGCTGATTTGAGGATCGACCGCGTGCACAAGGCAAATCTTGCCGGATGGCTGCCCGCCGGGATCTGCGTATCGCTGCTGATGATGGGCGGGGGCATTTGTGCATCGGCCCAGAATCCGGGCGGCGATTCCATCAAGCAGGCAATGCAGCTGGGCAGCCAGGCAATGACCACCGGCAACTTTGCCGCGTCGGTAACCGCTTACTCTATCGTGACCCGTGAGCTGCCGGATTTTGCCGAAGGCCACGTCAACCTGGGACTGGCGCTTTTCCAGAGTGGCCGTCTGGACGATGCTCGCCCGGAACTGGCCAAGGCGCTGGCCCTGAAACCTGGACTGCGCGGAGCCAATCTCTTCCTTGGCCTGATCGACTATCGTGAGAACCGATTCAAGGATGCCGAGACCTATCTTGAACGGGAGACGGCCTCCGACTCCCGCAATGCAAAAGCGTTCATGTGGCTGGGTGTCTGCCGGTTGGCTGAGGACAATCCACAGGGTGCGATCGCGCCGCTCGATAAGGCATACGCGCTCGACTCTCACGACGCAGATATCCTTTACCACCGCGGGCGCGCTTATTTTCTGGTGGCGAATGCATCTTATGCCGCCATGTTTCAACTCAATAGCGACTCAGTCCGCGTGCACCAGGTTCTGGCCGAGGCTTATGCCCAGGCCACCCGCAATCAACAGGCCATCGCCGAGCTTGAGACTGCGGTGAAGATCGGACCCCATCAACCGGGACTCCACGAAGAACTGGCAGATCAGTACTGGGTGGTGGGCGATCTGGACCAAGCAACGGCGGCATACCGCGAAGAACTGTCGATAGATCCGTATGCAACTTCATCGAAATATAAGCTGGGTAGTTTGTTGGCTCTGAGCCAAAATCCGGCGGAGGGGGTTGACCTGCTGCGGGATGCACTGCATGCCGACCCATCGCTGATCGACGCGCACTATTACCTCGGCGTTGGACTTGTAGCTACCGATCAGCTCAATGAGGCGATAGGAGAATTCAACAAGGCCATCGCCGCCGACCCGAAGAACGACCGCGCCATGAGTGCCTATTACAGGCTGGCGCAGGTCTATCGCAAGCTTCATCAAAACGACGAAGCTCAGGTCGCGATGCAGAGTTTTCTGCAGTTGCGATCTGAGAGCAAAGCCGTTCATGACGACCGTGCCGCCCAAATCGTGCGCAAACGGACGGAACTTCCAGTTGAGAATCCTGACCGCGCAGCGATGAATGGGGGAGCGGGGTAAGAGATTCTCGAGACCTGGCGCGGCAGCCGCACACGCCACGGTCGTATCCGCTTCAAGGCAGCGGGAGAAGCGTGAAGTGCGGCATGAAGCCGGGGCAACAGGAAAACTCCGGTAAGCGTTTACTCAGGAGAGATAAGATGATTGCAGCAAGCACTGAGTGCGTGGTGGTGGTGCGGAGCCGGGCGAAAACGCCGGCGTTCGCGCCTTTGGGAGTCTGGCTGGCGTTGTTGATCGCAGTTTTCTGGTTTGCGGCGCCTGCCTCGGCTCAGCTCGATAGCGGCTCGATCTCCGGCACCATACTCGATCCGACCGGCAAAGTGGTGCCGTCGGCGTCGGTCACGATCCGGGGCGTCGACACAGGGACAATCTTCTCGGCAGTCAGCTCGTCCACCGGCAGTTACGTTTTTCCTCTGGTGCGACCCGGACGCTACGACCTCTCGGTGACTGCGCCAGGATTCAAAGCCACCGTCAACCGCGGCGTCGTTGTAGCCGTGGGCACATCGACCGCCGTCGACGTCTCGCTGACAGTGGGCTCTACGAATGAGACTGTCAGTGTAATGGCCAGCGACCAGACGCTGGAGCTGGATACGTCGACCATCGACGATTCCATCCAACCCGCGCAGGTCGACAAGCTTCCGCTCACGGTGAGTGGCTGGCGCTCGCTGGAGACGCTGGAGAACCTGGTGCCGGGCGTGGTGGGCGTTGGCGTTGCCGGCTCAGCCGACACCATTAAGATTAACGGCGGCCAGGAAGAAGGAACCGACTTTCTGATCGACGGCATTACCACCAACCGCCAGGAGAATGGCTCGGGGAGCTTCGGCATTCTGTCGCCGTCGGTAGACGCGGTGAACGAGTTCCACATCAGCATCGCCAGCCTGCCCATTGATGAGGGCAACACCACGGGCGGTCTGGCCAATTACAACACCAAGGGCGGCACCAACGACTTTCACGGGTCGGTGTACGAGTTCTTCAAAAATGCGGGCCTCGACGCAAACAACTGGTTCGATAACGGCTACATAGCGCAGCAAGGCGATACTGCGGCCGCGCAGCAGCAATACAAACGCCCCGCCGACACCAAGAATGACTACGGAGGCAACCTGGGCGGACCCATTCTTATTCCAAAACTCTACAACGGCAGAAATAAGAGCTTCTTCTTCTTTAACTGGGAACAGTGGCGTCAGAATTACGGTGGCACAATCACCAGCCAATTACCGACGCCGGCCGAACTGGGCGCCGATGGCCAGTATTTCGATTTCTCGTCGCTGTTGGGCGGCACACTGGGAACTTCCCCATGCGGCGAGACGGTGTATGCGGGTGAGATCTTCGATCCGCAATACGACAACACCGCCGTGCCCTGCCGCTATGCGGGCTTTGGCCAGACAGTAACCGGCGGGCCGGGCGCCTACGTCGTATCCGGCGCTCCCACCAATAAGATTCCCATTGGCCGCGCCAGCGCGGTCGCAAAGAATATCATCAGCACTTACTTGATGCCGCTCGCACAGCAGGAGGTGTCTGGCAACAGCTCCTACAACTATGCGTATCGCAGCCCCGGCACTGTGACGAACACCGCCTACAGCTTTCGCATCGACGAGAGCATCGGCACCAAGAACAAAGTGTGGGGATTCTGGAGCTCGCGCGAGAACACCGACTCGGGCGGCAACTCAAATTTGCCTCCTCCGATCCAAACCTGCTGCGGAACAGTCAACCAGCTTGGCAAGCTCGCAAGGGCAGGGTGGGATTGGATCATAACTCCGAACCTGTTCAACTCGCTGACCGTTGGCGGCAACCGCTCAGCCAACATCAATAAGTCGAAGGCATCGCAGATGGGAACGGACTGGGATCAAAAACTGAACATTCCCAATGGATTCAGCGACGATTTTCCGGTCTTTGAGTTCTACGGCAATACCTTCGGCAGTCTGGGACAGCAGGAAGACTCGACGGATACCGACAACGTTGTTGCGCTCAACGACATTCTCCACTGGCAGAAGGGCGCGCACAGCTTTGTGCTCGGCGGCGAGGGTCAGTATCACCAATATTCATGGGTGAGCCGTATCGGCGGCACATGCAGCGGCAACGCCGGATGTCTCCAGTTCTGGGATAACCAGACGGCCTCTGACGAGGACTTCTGGGGCCAGGACGGCAACTCGTTCGCAGCTTTCGAGATTGGCGAAACGGGCTCGGCCATCAACCTGAACGACCTGCACGCCCCGCGCTGGATCATGCATGATGTCGCGCTCTTTGCGGGCGATACGTGGAAGGTGCAGCCAAACCTGACTGTCAACTTCGGGCTTCGCTGGAGCTACGACACGCCGCGGCACGAAGCCGATGGCGACACGGCGATCTGGGATCCAACCTTGCCTGATGCGGCAACCCAGGCCGGCACACTCCCGCAGGCGCTCGGCGCGCTGGTATTCGCCGGCAAGGGGGCGGGCCGCAACGGCAGTATGAATGAGACCTGGGGCTCGGTCTACAAGAAGGACTTCGAACCCCGCCTCGGCTTCGCGTGGGAGCCCGATGCTCTCGATCACAAAGCGGTGATTCGCGGCAGTGCGGGAATCTACTACGGTCCGCTCGTTTATGCCGACTATGGTCAGGGAACAGTGCAAGGATTCACGGTGCAGGGCAATCTCTTCACCCCCGACCCGCTCGATGGCGTGCCGCTCGACAGCGGGTTGCAGGCACTGAGCACTTCACCCGATCTGGACCCCAACCAGCTTGATGGCACCCAGACAAGCGCGGACTACGTGGCCAAGAGCAACGGACGCCCGGGAATGGTGGAGAACTGGGCGCTCGAAACCCAGTACCAGATCAAGCCGCACCTGTTTGCGACTCTCGGCTATCTGGGCAATCACGCGACCCATCTGCATGCCATGCTCGACTTCTTCAACGACATGCCCGACAAGGATATGGCCCTTGGCGACTGGCTGAACTGGTGGGCGGCCGCTCCCGGGCCCGCCGGCTGGAACGGCCCGCCGATGGAACCCTACTCTAACTTCACATGCCAGGCCGGCCCCCCCACCTGCACCTGGGCGTGGGGTGTCTCTGAAGCACAAGCACTGCGCCCGTTCCCGCAGATCACTTACATTAATATGGATAGCTATCTGCAGAATCTCGGGCAGTCAACATACGAAGCGCTCGAAGCCAAGCTCGAACAGCGCTTCCACAACGGCCTGAACATTCTGGCTTCGTACACTTTCTCCAAGACGCTGACTGACGCCGATGTGATTCAGCCCTACTGGAGCACGTTGCAGAACGGCGGCGCCGTGCAGGATCCTGAAAACCTGCGCGGTGAAAAAGCAGTCAGCGCGGAAGATATTCCCAGCAACTTCGTGGTCAGCTATATCTACGAACTTCCTGTTGGCAATGGCAAGCACTTCCTGGCCGGTACGCCCAAGCCGGTGAGCATGCTCATCAGCAACTGGAGCGTCAGCGGCATCCAGCACTACGAGAGCGGGCAGCCGATCAGCATATTCGGCGCCACTGGAATTCCGGGCAAGAACTCCAGCGTTCGCTTCGACCGCGTGGTGGGCCAGCCGGTGAAGAATTCCGCCTACAAGAATCCACTTCTGTTCAACTCAACTTCAAACGCAACAGCCTGCGAGACCGGCTACTTTAACTGCGCCGCGTTCTACGATCCCAACCTGTTCACCAATCGCGATCCCAACGGAGTCGGCGCGTCGGGCGAAGGCAACCCGTGGCGCTTCGGCACCATGCCGCGCAACTCCTCAGACATTCGAGGCTTCGGGTTTGACGACGAGGACTTCGGAATCTCGAAGGTCTTCCCAATCAACGAGAGAATCAAAGTCGACTTCAGAGGCGAGATGTTCGACGCATTCAACCGGCATATCTTCACCCGGCCTGTCTCCAATCTCAGCTCCACCGTTACCAACGTGGGGCAGATCGGCGGTTTGATGGAAGGGCCGAGAAACGTGCAGTTCCACTTAAAGATCGACTACTGATACTGAATCGTCCCCGGCTTGACTCGTGCAAGCCGGGGACGCCCATCCGGCCTTTCCTTGCGCCTGGTGGGATTTGTGTGCGGCGCTACAGATTCACTTACCGCCATCCACGCCGGGAGTTATCGAATGAGGCGTCACTTTCAATTCACTGCGGCACTTGGCGCTGTATTCGTTGCGGTTGTTAGTGCTGCCGGCTGTGGAAGCGGCTCCGGTTCAAACAGCGGCGGCGGAGGTGGCGGCGAAACAACTTACGACATGGGTACGCAGACTACCGTGAGCGATACTGACCAATACACATTCACGAACGCTGGCAGCAGCATGGTGCTGGGCATCTCCGGCCAGAGCCAGACGGCCGGAACCAGCGTTGTGCAGGAGTCTGCCGCTACTACTACAGCAGATATTGACTGGCACTTCATTCCCATGGGCAACAATCAGTACCACATAGAAAACATGCTCACTCACCAGGTGATGGGTGTAAGCAGTGCATCGACATCGGCGGGCGCGCAGGTGCTCGAATGGGCCGACAACGGAACCAACGATCATCTCTGGCAGTTCTATCTTCTCGGCGACGGCAATTATCTTGCCCGCAATGTAAACAGCGGCTTGTATCTGGAGGATGCAAACTCCGCAACCACGCCCTCAGCCACCATCGATCAAGGCTCGCGAGGCGCGACGGGACCGGGCTGCACTTGCCAGGAGTGGACCGTAACTTCGACGGGTAACGCGGCATATCCGGCCCCGATGAGCGTATCGGGAACCGGTATTTACGTGCACGACCCATTCATGCTGCAGGACCCCGCAACCCATATCTATTGGTTGTATGGAACGCACCAAACTATCGCCTATTCCACCGACCTGAGCACATTCACTTACACGACGCTTTCAACGCCGAACGGCGCGTGCACGCAGACTGAAGGCGGCTTCTGGATTACGGACGACAATCACTGCCCTATCGTTGGCCCCGATTTCGCATCATGGACCGGCCTGCAGACTCCACCCTCTGATAACAATGGCGAGAATACCGATGTGTGGGCGCCAGACGTTCTCTACGCCAACCGAACCTACTATCAGTACTACGCTATCCCTTACGAGCCTTCCACCGGCGCCGAGGCGGTAATCGGTCTCGCAATCAGTTCCGCTCCAAACGGTCCGTGGACCGACATGGGTTATGTCGTCACTTCATGGACCAATGCAACCACCGCAGTTCCTTCGCCCAATCCATGGGGTTTCACGACGCGCACAACATGGAACGCGATTGACCCATCGCCGTTCATCGACTCAGCAGGAAACTGGTGGCTTGTTTATGGTTCATGGTCCGACGGCATTCGCGTGCTGCAGCTGCAGGATCCGTCGATTGCAACCTCAAGCGCCACCGTCGGTCTCCCGGTTTCAAGCGATACCAGTACCTGGACCAAGGTTGCCTATCGCGGCGCCGGAGAAGAAGGACCCTTCATTTATCCGTACGTCATCAACGGTACGCAGTACTACTACTACTTTGCGCCCATCGACGTGTGCTGCCAGGGAACCGCGAGTACTTATCATGAAATTGTCGGCCGTTCGACATCGCCCACCGGCCCGTTCGTTGACCGCGGCGGTATCGATTTGACCGCAGGGGGCGGCACGATTTTGATCAGCGCGCACGCCAACATCGATGGGCCAGGCGGCGCCAGCGTTTTTACCGATACCGGAAGCGACGGCTCAAAGTCGCTGCCCACCATCGTCTACCACTACTACGACGGCAACAACAATGGAACGCCCACGCTGGGCATTAACCGCCTGGGCTTTACCACCGATGGCTGGCCGTATATCCAATAACCGGGCCGATTAAAATGCCGGCCTCAAACCACGGCGCGCTGCCGCGACGGCAACAGCCAGCAGTTTCTGCGATTGAAACGAAAAGGTGCGCATGCGAATCCTTCATATTCAAGCAGCCGCTCTTGCATTCCTTATTGCCATGCCGGTTTTGGCCCAGGCGCCCACGGCACTTACTCTTTCAGGCGATTATCCGATGACCCACGATCCTTCGATCGCGCGCGAGGGCGGAAACTATTATGTCTTCGCAACGGGTGCGGCTCCCGGCGGCGGCCAATTCCCCATTCGCTGTTCAACCAATCTCACCGACTGGAAATATTGCGGCAAAGTTTTTGACGATATTCCAGAATGGATTCGCCAGGCGAGTCCGAAGACCAGGGAACTTTGGGCTCCGGATATTTCGTTCTTTAGTGGAAAATTCCATCTCTACTATGCCTATTCTGCATTTGGCGTGAATACCTCGGGTATTGCTCTCGCCACCAACGAAACGCTCGATTCCACCAGCCCCAAATACCGCTGGAACGATGAAGGGCTGGTTCTCAAATCCACTGCGGCCGACGACTTTAATGCCATCGACCCCAATATCGTTATTGATGAGAACGGAGTTCCGTGGCTGAGTTTCGGCAGCTTTTGGAGCGGCATCAAGATGCGCCGCATCAATGCGGTTACCGGAAAGACCGATCCCTCAGACAACACCACCTACTCTCTCGCCGCTCGAGCGAAGCCCGAAGACGCTGAGCCCGCCAAGCCTGGCCTGCCCCCCGACTGGGAGGCCATCGAAGCGCCATTCATTGTGCGCCACGGTAGCTACTTCTATCTGTTTGTTTCATTCGATCTGTGTTGCCGGGGAACACACAGCACTTACCGCACAATGGTTGGCCGTTCCCATCACGTGACCGGACCGTATGAGGATGCCGACGGCAAACCGATGCGTGACGGCGGCGGAACGCAGCTGCTGGGCCCGAACAACCGCTGGCTTGGGCCGGGGGGCGAATCGATTCTGCAAAGGCCGGAGGGCGACATCATCGTGTTTCACGCCTACGATGCGCTCACCGGCAAACCAGCTCTTCAGATTTCGACATTGACCTGGAAGGACGGCTGGCCACAAGCGGCGTTGGGAACCACCGGAGAATCAAGATAAATCGATGACCGGTCTACAGATCCTGGTCTGTGACCATGAATTCGGAGGTGGACGGAAACTAAGTGCAAGGCAACGGCACGAAACACACGGCGGGGCCATATACGTAGCGGACGATCTTTAGTGGCTGGGAGGTCTTTCGCGGAGACTCAATACAGCCGTCGGGAAACTCTTGGACGATTGACTTCTCGAGCCCAGTGTCAGCCGGCCTCGGAAATGACGGAAGTCTCGCTACTGCTGAATTCATCATGTCCGGCGCTTAACAGTCGAGGCTCGCAAATCATCCGCTTTGCAGAAGAAAGGCAAACTTCGAAGCCATAATCGAGACAGACATCATTGACATGAGACCAGGGCCACAACCGGCCGGGGCGCCGCAAATTCAACGCTCGCTGAAACTCCCCGCCATTTCCATTGGTCGGCTCAATCCCGGTTACAACAAGGATGTTTTTCCGCACAGCGAAACATCGATCCCCATTTCGGCCATCATGGCAGCCTTGGCCGCGAGCGCCTTCTCGGCCATTGCGGCGTCGGGCGCGTAAGCCACGTTCACATGATTGGCGTGGTGCCGCGCCATGAACTGGTTTTGCGAAACGCCGCGAAGTTTCACGTGCATGATGGGCCACTGCGGAGTGACCGACTTCCAGCGCCGTTCCGTCTCGGCTGCCGGCAAGGTAATCACGTCGGCGAGCCCCATATCGGCGTGAATATTTCCATCCTCTACAAACACGCGGCTCCAGACAATGGGGCCGGGTTTGCAGATCCCCTTCAGCGTGCCGCCGCCGAGCCTGAAGTACATGGCAGGCTGGCGCTCGCTGATGGCTCCGCGATATCCGCCGGTGAAGTGCGAGGCCGGCGAAGCGCCGGAGATCTGGTAGAGCCAGATAAAATCGTCGACGCCGTCGCCCGTGTAGTGCTCGCCCCAGCGCACATCGTGCAGAGTGGTTGCAGGATCGAGGTGCATTGCACTCCAAACCCGGTTAGTCACCAGCGCGTCAAGGCCGGCGCATTCGTCAACCTCGTTGAAGTGAGGCAACGGCCGGCCCGCGTAGAGTTCCTGTCCGTTGGTCCCGAAAGCCGCGGGGCGATCGACATTATTCAGTAATCCTTCGACCAGGTCCGACGCTGGCGCCATGTCCTTCAATCCCTGTTGATACTGGATTCCGATCGCATCGCAGCCGAAGTCGTTAGCGATGCGCAGGGCGGCGATGTACATGCGGCACTGGCCCAGAATCTGCGCCTCGGTTAGATCGCTCTCTTCATTCGGACCGGTGCGGAAATCAATGCCGCTCGCATCGAGCCAACTTTTTATTTTGCTGGCCTCGGCGTCTGTCACCTGATTCATTCCAGCGACCAGTGCCGACTGGCTCAGCCGCTCCTTGTATACGCCCATCGGATTCAGCAGGTTGTCCTCGATGATGGCGTTGTACATGCCCATGCAACCCTCATCGAAAATGCCCAAAATGGCTTTGCGAGCGCGCAGTGCGCGGGCCAGTGCGGCGCCGAGCTCAGCCTCAGCCTTCGGCAAAGCGGCCACGTCGAGCTTGTGCACCTGGCTCGTGTCGTGCGTAACGCAATGCTCGCGAAGCCACTGGCGCAAACCCGAAAGGAAGAACTCGTCGGTAAAGTCCACGCTCCACAGCGTCGAGAATTTTACCCCGGCTTTCCATAGGCAGCCGTTGAGGTTCAGCATACCCACCAGCCCTGGCCACTCGCCCGACCAGTTTGCAACTGTCAAAATCGGCCCGCGATGGTGCTCGAGTCCGGGAAGAAGATGATTGCTGTATTGCCACACCGATTCGGCGACCACCAGCGGCGCATCCGGATGAATTCCCGCGAACACATTCATGCCCATGCGTTGGTTGTAAATGAACCCATGCCCGAGCTCGGGATCGTAAGCATGCGCGCGGCGAAGCGTGATGCCTTCGGCGGCAAATGCTGCCGTCAAATTGGCTTCCATAGCGGCCTGCGCGGCCCAGCAAACCTTGTTCGCCGATTGGCGAAGATCGCCGTTCGCAACCAGCAGGACTTCATTCGCCGCGACCGGCGCCGCTTCCTTCACCTCGGGAACTGTATACGTTGTCATCGAATGCCCTCTTTCTAGAACCGTTGATCAATAGCCGTTGATCAATCGCCTTCCTAACAAAAAAGAAATAAAGCGCAACTCGCGCACCATCATACGACGCCTTGCCGGACCAATGCCAACGGGCAGGAATCCTGGCACAAAATCAGAGCGAGATTTATTGGATGACTCTTCCGAATTGCGGGAGAAGAGAACAAGGAGAGAGGCGCCCGCGCATTGTTATGTCTCGGCGCGTCGATTGACGCTGGATCGAGCGGATTGCGCTTGATTGTCTCTGGAGCTGGAAGATGGTTTTCTATGTTCGGAATGGTGGTAGAGCGCGACTGAATCGTAGCCGCGGCACAACGGCTTGTGCGCTGCCTCGGCGCATGCCAGGTTGGCCTCGTCGCTTTCCGTAGCTACCGTCCGATAGCATTTGGGGCAGATTGAATCGAACGTGCCATCGCTGTTTTGCCGATGCGGGAAAGCGGAATGGGAAGATGCGACCACGACGAAACTCTCTGAATTCCACCACGCCCGAAAACCCCTGGGGTCGTTTCCAAAGAGATTTCCTATTCATCTGGGGAAGGTGCGGAATGAGATTCAGAGTATGACGGAGCATAGTTGCTGTCAAGGCAGTTTCACGGGGTCGGTTCTGACTGCGGGTTCAGTTTCCAGCCGCGCCACATCTTCTTTCGATTCAGTGAAAATTTGCAGAGTCTTCAACTCCCCCCGCTGCACGAATCCAGAACCGGCGATCAGTATTTCGACTCGAGCAGGTTGAGTAATTCCGCTGTAACCACCCGCACCAACTCCTCTAACTCTTCCCTGGTCTTCGGCCGCTTGAAAGACGCGGGCGCCTCGCTGGAAGCGCCGGACGGATTACGAACCAGGTTGCCTTTCGCCTGCGGCAATTCCCTTTCCTCGGCGAGGCGTGCATCGGGCAATCCGAGGTACCGCTTGATGGCCAGAATCTCGTCAATCTTCCGGGGCGGTATCTCGGGCAGAGGTGTTTTCAGCTGCGATGCGATCATCGATGTCTTGCAGTAGGTATCGATAATTTCGGCATTCCACTCCGCGTGGGTAACGGTGTCTGCCCAGCACACGATTCCGTGATTGGCAAGAAAGATCGTGTTGTGGTGCTTGGCCATGGGCAACACCGAGCGAGCGAATTCAGCCGTCCCCGGTGTCTCGTAAGGCGCCAGCGCTACGGGACCGATAAACACCTCCTGCTCGGGAATCAGGTTGCCCTGCGGGAGAATTCCCGCCACCGCGTGGGCCGTCGCGTAGGGTGGATGGCAGTGAAGCACGGCCTGCGCCTGGGGCACGGCCTTGTAGATCTCCAGATGCAGCGAGACTTCGCTGGTTTGCGGCCGGTCGCCTGCAACCTTGTTGTTCTCAAGGTCAACCAGCACCAGGTCCTCAGTCTTCAGGTCGCCTTTGCTCAGCAACGTGGGAGTGCAGAGCACATATTGCGGAGAGATGCGCGCCGAGATGTTGCCGCCATTCCCATCCACATATGCACGCTGCCAGAGCTTTTTGCCTGCCGCAACAA
Organism: uncultured Acidobacteriaceae bacterium; assembly: GCA_963732165.1. Classification (GTDB taxonomy): domain Bacteria; phylum Acidobacteriota; class Terriglobia; order Terriglobales; family Acidobacteriaceae; genus Telmatobacter. The sequence continues at coordinate 162,809 of CAVSYM010000056.1, read as the reverse complement.
TCTCCTCTTTCAGAGCCTGGACTCGCCGGCAGTGAAATAACTGGTAGGGGTCGTTTTCATCTACTGAATCCGTAAGGCGCGCCTCAAGATGCGCTTTGAGGGTGCGGCGAACAATTGCAGATATTGAGGCTTCATCGAGTGCTGAAATCTGGTTAGTCATTCCACTCACAATGATAGTTCATAAGCAGCAAACAGTACCGAGATCGACGCACCCCGCCGGCCGCGCAGTTCGCAATATGAACCCGCCTTCAGCTTCCCGTTGTGAGTATGAATGGAATCGCCTTCGATACCTTCTGGCCTTTGAACTCAAACACCACATGCGCCTCATAAATGCCGGCCGGCATTTTGCCCGTCGGGATTCCCGCCAGAATTGTCGCGGCTCCGCTCGAATCCGGCTTAACCGGGCTCGCCGGCGTACGCACCACCATGCGGCCGTTCTGCCAGATTTCAATACTGGCATCCACCGGGGCGTCGACCGGCCGCGGCGGGTAGGCAACCGCGTAAAACTCAAGATTCCCGTCGTCCACCGATCGAATAACACTCGACATCTCCGGCGTCACCACTTCGCCGTTTTCTTCAAGCGGGTCAAATGCATCCTCAGGCCCGCTGACTGGATCGATTCGCCGTGCCAGCGCCACGTCGCTCATTGAAAGGCCTGAAGCTTGATCGACCACCAGCACCGAACGCTTGACACTGGCTTTCATGCTCTGCCTGTCAACGGCGGCTGTCTCAAGCGTGTAAGTGCCTGGCGCAAGAAGAAACGGCGTGGTAAAGTTCACCGTTCCCTGTTCCAGTTCAGCCATTTTTTCAACCGGCACGGAATACGGAATGTCCTTGCTGATCTTCTGAACGATTTTTCCATCTTCGTCCCTGACCAGCGCCGTAACGCAAACGTGAACCTTCGCCCGTTGCCCATCTTTGATCACGGTCAGGTCGTGCGTCGGCGCCTGAAACACAAATGCCATCTGGGTCTGCTCGGCGCCGGGCCGGAACTCGAGCGCCGCGGCGTGGAAATTGAACTGGTGCAGAATCGGCCGCGTATTGATCGCCTTCAGCGTCGCCATTTCAAAGGGATAAACCTGGCGTCCGTTCAACACCGGCAGCGCGTAGTAGCCCTCGCGGGCAAATACCCTGGCTCCCGAGCGCGAAACCTTCACTTCGATCTTCCTGAAACTTCCGTCGGTGGCGAGATTGGTGGGCGAGTAACTCAACTCGTAGTGCGTTCGCACGTCCTCCATCGCCCGCGTCAGCGGTTCAATGAGATTCAGGTCGTCAGGCAACAACTCGCCGCCCGTGCCCGTTGCCAGCTCAACCAGATTCTCCCGCAGGTCGGCGTGCATGGCTGCATCGCCCAATTCGTTGGCAATTGCCTCGGCCGGAGTCACCGCCTGATCGCCCCCATTCACTCTCGACAGCATTTGCCGCCGGCTGGATGAGGTAGCCTGATTCAACAAGCGCCGCGACGCATCCAGATCCTCATACGACGTCACTCCCCTGGTATCGACCGCGTACACCGTCACGTTGGCGCGATTCGCCGTGCTGATCACGCTTCGAAGCAGCTCAACGCTGTCAGGAGATACCGGCAGCCCCGCCGTGAACAGCAGCACCACCTTGCGCCCGGGAATCTGCGCCTGCGCCTGAATCAGCGACTGCAGCGGCGTGAGAAAGCGCATGCTGTCGTGGTATACATCCTGCAACTCGTTCACAAATTCCATCTCAGACAGCGTAGCGATAAGAGCCGCGGGACCGTTCGCGGATGCTGTTGCCTGGCTGGTCGTTCCACCGGTGTCCGGAGTCTGAGTGCCGGTCGGATTGTCGATTCCAGGTACGCCGGTCGATCCCGACGTGGGATCGTTGGGATCGTTGCCCATCCCCAGCCCGATTTGTGGGTGGAAGAGCTCGCCGGTAACCGGCTGATCGGAGTTGATGTAGTTCACCGTCTGCTCTACCGCGGCAGCGATCTTCGGCCCGTCGTTGGTGTAAGGCTGCATCACGCGCAGTCCGCCAAGGCCGAGAGTGAAGACGCCGACGTATGTGTTCGGGTCCACCTCCTTCTGGACAAACTCCTTCATCGCGTTTTGCGCCAGGGTGCGTCCACGCGGGTCAATGTTGGCAATCACCACCGATACCACGCTCATGTCGCGGAGCTGGTTGACGCTGAGCGGTGCACCCGGTGCCGTCCCTGTTGTCGAACTCGCGGCCACGTTGGTAGTCGTCGTCCTAGGCGGCTGGACCGGAGCTCGACCATCAATAAACTCAAAGTGCCGCATCTTTTGCGGAACGCCGTCCTCAAATACCTGCACCTCGCCGGGCTTCAAATCGCGAATGATCTTTCCATCTTTTCTGCGCACCACAACATCCAGCAGCACTTCAGAAACTGTAGTGCGAAGTGTCATCGAGTCGGCCGCAACGGCTTCAGTGGCCTGCGTAGCAGCAGGCGCCTGCGCCGATTGGGGCGCCTGGGACGGCGTCGGACCAGCTTCCGGCACCTGGGCAAGCGCCGCGAGGGGAAGAACCAGCAACAGAGACAAATAGAAACGCATAGTTAACAATAGCCTCACAGCCCGTGGCGAAAACCGGGTCTTGAAAGGGCACGACTTTAGTCGCGCCGCAAAGCCTCAATAATCAATGCGGCTTTAGCCGCCGAGGGATGGTTTCCCTCCCGATTTTGACTCTTGCCACAGCCGCCTAACAGTTTAGCGCCAATTGATTTGAAATCCGAACCTTTGCGATTGAGACTGACCGCGGTGGACGAAATGACAGGGTTCGCTGTTCGTTGGACGAGGAAGCTGCCTTTTTTGTTGCGATTCTGGCCAAATATCTCACCCTTGCGGCCAACCATCTCAGCGCAGCTTGAATCTCACGCTCTCAGAAAATCCCCTCTTGGCCGATGTCGTTGAAGGAATGCCCGGACCGGGTATATGCTTTCGACTGGCAGGTGGTTATGCACAAGACGCTCTGTTTGCTTATTGCTCTTCCCTTGGCAGTTCCCGCCGCAATCTCCCAAACACCTGAACCGACCATCCGCACCACCACCAGCGAAGTGCTGCTCGATTTCGTGGTTCGCGACAAGAATTCCAAAATCATCCACGATCTGCGCCCAGACGAAATCCAGGTCTTCGAAGACGGCGCCCCGCAGAAACTGCGGCACTTCGAGTTTGTCGACGGGCACGAGAACGCGCAGCCATCTCCCGAGACAGCGCCCACCGCTCAGGCAACAGCCGCAACGCCAAATGCGAATGCTACGCCCGCGCCGCCCACCATCAACGAATTGCGCGATATGAGCGTGGTAACCGTGGTCATTGGCGCTCTCGATCCCCGCGGGCGCGAAGTCACCCTCAACGCCATGCGCGACTTCGCAAAAGAAAACTTCGGACCCAACACCTACATTGGCGTGTTCAGCCTTGGAATCGGGGGCCTTCACAACCTTCAGCCTTATACCAATGACCTGTCCAAGGCATCTGCTGCCGTGGTTCAGGCGGTGAACAATTCGCTCAATGGTCAATTCATCTCCTCCGGTCAAAGCGAATCGAGTGTCATCAGTCCTGGAGCTGCCGACGAGAATCCGGCTCTCGCGCGCCAATTGGCTCAGCCAGCCCCAACTCTCCCGCCTTACGGCAGTAAGGGCAATAGCGGACCGGGCGGCGATCTCAACGAACTCGCGGCAACTCTATGGGTGAGCGAATTGCAGGATGTCTACATCGATAGCGCGCGTGCCCTTACCCCGCTTCGGGAACTGGTCGAGGCGCAATCGGAAATCCCTGGCCGCAAGATCGTTCTGCTTTTTTCCGCCGGTCTGCCCGTGGAGACCGATAGCGTCGAATTGCTCCGCTCGGTCATAAGCGCCGCTAATCGCTCCAACGTCACCGTCTACGCGCTCGACACGCGCGGAATCACGCCGGCAGATACTCTCGCGGACGCTCGCCGCCGTTTGCAGGCCGCCGCGCACGCCAGTATGAACCAGCAGCTGGCAACCGCCGGTCACGGCAGTCAAGCCGTTTCCGCCGACCAGGTTGTCGCCCCCGAGATCGCTGAAACTTCTATACATTCCGATATCCGCCAGAACATGGCCGAATTGGCCGAGGGAACCGGCGGAGCATTGCTGCCTGACACGCTCGATCTCCGCGAGCCAATCCGCGAAGCCATCGACAGCGCGCGCACCCACTACGAGGCGACTTACGCGCCCGCCAACACGTCGCTCGACGGCAATTTCAGAAAGATCGAGGTGAAGGTCTCGCGGCCTGGCGCAACGGTCTTCGCGCGCAGCGGCTACTACGCAGTTCCGATGATTAACGGGCGCCAGGTGTACCCCTTTGAAATTGCCACGCTCAAGGCCATTAACACTAAGCCGGACTTGCACCAGTTCGCTTTCAATACTACGACTCTCGAATTCCGCCCCGGCGAAGCGCGCAATCAGTTCTCGTTCATCTTCCAGGCTCCGACGAAAGACCTGACGGAGACCACCGACGAGAAGTGGGCCAAGATTCATGTCTGCGTGACGGCGCTGATCAAAGACAGCAAAGGCCAGGTGGTGGACAAGATCAGCAAGGACATTCCCTACGACCTGCCGATTGCCATGAAGGCGCAGATGGAAAAAGGAACGGTAAGTTTTACCACGCCGTTCTTTCTCGCCCCCGGCCATTACACCATCGATACGGCTGCGGTTGACCGGCAGAGCATGAGGGCCAGCGTGAGCCGATCGACTCTCGACGTGGATCAGGACTCCGGCTTCTCCATAAGCGACGTGTCGGTAGTGCGGGGGGTGGATGACATTCACGGGGGGGCTAATCCGCTTGATCCTTTCGAGTCTCGCGGCGGCGTTGTAACGCCTGATCTGTCAGACAGCGTGGCTCCGGATTCCGGCGGCAACGTGCGGTTCTATGCTGTTGCGTATCCGCCTGCTCCGGTGGATCAGCCGGTGGTGATGAAAGTTGAAGTCGTGCAGGACGACACTGTTGTGGCGCAAAGCCCGGTTTACCAGGTGCCGCTCGACGCAAATGGCGCGGCTTCGGCGTTGGCGAGCGTACCCGCCGCAAAGCTACAGCCGGGCCAATACGAGGCAGATGTAACCTTCCAGTACAAGGGCGAGAAGCTGACCAAGCATGTGGGCTTTACGCTGGGGGCAGCAGCGCAAAGTCTGGTCGAGAGCCGTTAAAGCTCAACCGCTTTCCCCTCGCACGCCATCCCGGTCGCAGCAAAACACTTCTGCGCCCGAGCCAGCATCTGGTCGAGGAAATCGTCGCTGTGCGCGGGATCGTGGTGGAAGAGCATCAACTGCTTGACCCCGGCCGCTTGCGCAGCATCGGTGGCATGGGCGTAACTCGAATGCCCCCAGCCGACTTTGGATGGATATTCTTCGGGCGTGTACTGCGCGTCCATCACCAGCAAATCTGCTCCCCGGGCCACGCGAACCAGCCCCGCATCGATCTCGCCATTCCCGGCCTCGTGGTCAGAGGCGTGAACCGCAACCTTGCCCTCTGACTCGAGCTTGTATCCCACCGCGCCCTGGGGATGGTTCAGCAGAAACGGTTCGATCTTGAGCGAGCCGATCGCGAATTCCGTTCCGCACTCGACCTGCCGGAATTCCACTCGGGAGTCGAGTTCGGCGAAAGTAACCGGGAAGTAAGGGTCGGCCATCTGGGCGGCAAGCAGCAGGCACGCTTCCAGGGTCGAACGGTTGGAGTAAATCACGATCTCTGCGCCCGATTGAAAGAGCGGAGCGAACGACGGCAGCCCCTGGATGTGATCCCAGTGGAAGTGCGTAAGCATGATGTGGATTCGCTTGACTGACCGGCCCAAAAGCTCGTCGCCCAGGGCGCGAATGCCGCTCCCGGCGTCGATGATGACCGGTTCCAGCTGGTCCGGAGCGCCGATTTCGAGGCACGTGGTATTTCCACCGTAGCGCATCCGGTCCGGTTCGGGAGTCGGAATCGAACCGCGCACTCCCCAGAATCTGACTTTCATCATCGATGTCTCTTTCAGCTAACGGTACACGAAGGGGACGCGGTGGTGAGCATAAAACACCGCACCATGAACTGCAAACACCCAAACTTGGCAGCCCGCATACTCCTCCGTCACGGCGCCTCCCACAAAAGCTGTATCCCTTACCCCGTCCGGCGCTGTATCATGGTCCGGTATTTCCCCCCCCACCCTGGAGATTCGCAATTTACGACTCGCCGCGGGACGCATAATGAGACTTTCGGAGCACCTGGCACACCGAATTACACGATAAAGCAGGCGCACTTACATAAAGACGCCGGCAACCGCTCAATCGACTTCCTGGCTTAACCATCTCCGAAGCTGCAGTAAGGGCTCTCAATCGGACTCCTCCCCGGCGCATCAGAAAGGCTCTATGCGCAGGCAACTGTTGTGCTTCGCTCTGCTCCTCGTCCTGGCGCCTCAGGCGGTCCCGGCCCCTCCTCCATCCGCCAACGTAAGTCTCATCTCGATCGTGCTCGAAAAAAAGCTTGGCGACCAGGTGCAGACCGTTGACCCCACTCACGTCTTCAATGGAGGGGACACGGTTCGCTTCCGGCTTCGCCCCGCGGTCGATGGATTCCTCTATGTCATGGATCTGAACACCTCGGGCAATTACGAAGTGCTGTTTCCGCGGCCTGAGACCGGCAACGACAACCGCATCGCCAGGGGGCACGATTACATCATGCCGGCCACCTCGAATGGCTGGTTTCAGATCAGCGGGCCCGCCGGCCGCGAGACCATCTACTTTGTGCTGAGCCCGATCCAGCTCACCATCGGCCAGATTCAGAATCGCGCTACGGCAAATCTCCCCCCGCAGGGAACCGCACCAACAACCATGCAGCCGCGCTGCGACGACGCCATCTTCAAATCGCGCGGTGAGTGCGTGGATTCCGGCGCGGGGCCAAAGACAGTGGGACCGGATGAGCCTTTGCCGCGCGAGATCACGCAGGCCGCCCCGAACAACGGCGCATCGCGCGACCTCAAGTTCACATCCGATGGCGCGAGCGCTACGGTCACCTCGGATTCGCCACTGGCCGGGCCGGTGGTTTACGAGTTTCTGCTCGCTCATAACTAGCACCATGATTTCGTGGCTTCGTAATCGTATCCACGAAGACCTGGGTTCCCCAGGTCCCTCGCAGTTGGGGACCTGGGAAAGCAATAGTCCAAGTGGTCAAGAATTTGAGAATTGTCACTCAGCCAATATCGACGGGACTGGAATTATGAATCGAATGTACACATTGAGTCTGGCAATCCTGGCGCTTGCATCGAGCGCTGCGCTCGCCGGCCAAAATGCGCCCGCACCGGCCGGGGCCACGCCGGGGCAACCGCCCACCACGCAGGATCAGAACCGCGACCTCACCTTCAAGAAAACCGGTCCCGCGCAGCAATCGCAAACCACCGTGCAGATTCCGCGAAGTTACGCGCTGGTTGTCGGCATCTCGAAGTATGAGCATCTGCCCCAGAGTGCTCAGTTGGAATTCCCCGACTCCGACGCCGAGTCGGTGTACACCGTGCTCATCAGCCCGGAGGGCGGCCAGTTCCCTGCCGAAAACGTGCATAAGCTCATCAACAGCCAGGCAACGCTTGAGAACATCCGCCACGAGCTTGAAGTCTGGCTGCCCTCGGTCACGCATCCTGACGACCGGGTGCTGATCTACTTCGCCGGCCACGGATTTGTGTCGAATGGCACCGCGTACATCGCGCCCTTCGACATCGACTTGAACAACATTGCCTCTTCGGCCTACCCGATGGACACGCTCGGCAAGGACATCGGCGCGCACATCAACGGCAAGTGGAAGGTGCTCATCACAGACTCGTGCCACTCCGGCGCCATCACCCCCGAGGCCGATCGCTCCACCGTCAACCGCACCTTGCTCGACCTCGACAAATCGCTGTTCTCCATCACCGCCAGCCGCGACCGCGAACAGAGCTTTGAGAGCGACAAATGGGGCGGCGGACACGGCATCTTCACTTATTACGTGGTGAAGGGCCTTGAAGGCGAGGCCGACACCAACGGCGACGGCATTGTTTCCGCCGACGAACTGGCCGAGTATGTGCACACCAATGTTCGCGACGCGACCAACGCTGCCCAGAATCCGACTTCAGAGCGCGGCAGCTTCGATCCCAACATGGTGCTGGCCTACAATCCCACCCACGTCACCGCCGCCAATCTTCCGCCGCCCAAGTTCGGAACGCTGGTGATCGAGACCAACATGGATGGCGTCGAAGTCTTCGTCGACGGAACCAGCGTTGGCGTTGTGAACAAGGCCGCGGCGTTGCGCCTGCCTGGCATCGCTCCCGGCGCGCATACGGTCGAAGCGGTTCACATGGGCTATGAGCCGGACGGCCCGCGCCAGGAAGAGGTTTATCCCGGCCAGGAGACCACGGTCACCGTCCGCATCCTCATTGCGCGCAATCGCAACCACGCTGCCGTCGAGCGCTTCAACCAGGGCATTCAGTATTACAACAAGGGCTTCGAAGAGAACTACCGCAAGGCTGCTGCCGAGTTCGAAGCCGCATTGCAGATCGACCCCCAATACAGCCAGGCCGCCTTGTATGCGGGCCGCGTTTACAACGCGCTCTACGACGACAAGAAGTCGCTGGAGTACTTCAAAGAAGCTATCTCCATCGATCCCGATTACCTCGAGGCACGTTCCAGCTACGCCGGCGCGCTGCTCGACACCGGCGACATGGATGAAGCCATTCGCCAGTTGAACGTGGTCACGCAGCGCGATCCGAAAAACGGAATGGCCTGGTATCTGCTCTCGCAGGCCTTTGCGCGCAAGGGCGACTACGACGATGCCGTGCAGGCGGCGCGGCAGGCCATCGCGCTTACACCGGCCAACGCTGAAGCTCACTTCTGGCTGGCCGAGTCGTTGCGGCAGAAAAACGGCTGCGGCGAGGCCGAGTCGCAATACACCGATTACCTCTCGCTTTCGAACTTCGACAGCGGCACGGCAGGAAAGATCAATTACTACGCCCTGGGTTATCTGTTTGGCATGGGCACAAAAAAGCGCGCCGCTCAAACCGACATCTGGAAAGAGCTGCGCGGCCAGGCCAACACCGGACTTTGCGATTGCGAGTGGATGCAAAAACGATTCGATTCAGCCATCCGCTACTGCCAGACCGCGCTCACCTTCACGCCCACCGATCTGTTTACCAACTACCGTTTGGGAATCCTGTATTCCGAAGAGTACAACCAGAGCGGAAATGTGGCCGAACTGGCCGCCGCGCGCAAGCACTTTGAAAATGTGATCGAGGCCAACCCCGACGCCAACGAAGCCGGCCGATCGCGAAAATACGTGCAAAATATTGATGAAGTGCTGGCTCGCCAGCCTTGAAATATATCCCCATGATGCGCCGCCTTCCAGACCGTTTCATCGTTGCCTGCATCATCGCCTTCGGGCTCACCTTTGCGGTGTCGATGCTGGAGCGCTGGACCGCGTTCAGCGATCTGACCAACTGGACTTACGACTTTCTCGTGAATCACGGCGGCTACGCGCAGCCATCGAAAGAAATTGCCTTCGTCGATTTTGACGATGCCACCTTCGCGCAGATTCAGAAGTACCCAATTCCACGCTCCACGATCGCCGACGTCGTTACCAGGGTCGGTCAGGCAAAGCCAGCCATCATCGGTCTCGATATCTTCCTCTCCGAATCGCGTGCTCCCGATGAAGACGCGGCCATGCAGCGCGCCCTCACCTCGGCCGGCAATATTGTGCTCGCCATCCAGGCGGGTACCGGCCAGCTTCCGGCCGTACTTCCGCTGTCCATGTTCTGCCAGCCTGAAAACCCCGCGCTGCCCACCGGTTTTTGCAAGGATGGCGCGCCTGGAGCGTTTGCCTACGCGGCCATCAACATGCCTTACGACAGCGATGGATACGTCCGCAATGCCGAGCTGGTCGCGTGGGGCGCGCAAAAGCATAAAGGCGAAAGCTTTCCCGTTTTTATGGCCGAGGAGTACCTGGCCCAGGTCGATCCCAATTGCAAGGACTGCACGCTGGCGCCGCTCGACAAGCGCAATGCCACGTTTCGCGGTTATCGCGTGCCTTTCAGCGATGCCGATGCCGGCACCTTTCGCATCGGCGACTGGGCGCCACATCTCGCCACCCATATTTCGGCCTGGAGCGTGCTCAGCGGCAAAGTCGATCCATCGGTCTTCCAGAACAAACTGGTGCTCATCGGGCAAAGCAGCGACGCGGCCCGCGACCAGGATTTCACGCCGCTCTTCCGCGTGCGTGGCGTTAATGGCGCGCGCGAGCGCCTCGGCGGAACCGAACTGCATGCCGCCGCCATTGAAACCCTCCTCGACGGTCATGCCATCGCCGAAGTCCTGCCGTGGCAGCGCTGGACAATCAACTTCCTGGTGTTGCTTGGAGCTGCGTGGGCCTTCACGCGCCTTGACCTGCGCATGGCCTTTGCCCTCGACGCAATCGTGATGATCGCCATCTGCATCGCCGCGCAAACCACCTTTTCTGAATTCCATCTCTGGTTCCCTTATCTCGAGACCATCCTGGGAGTATCTTCGGCGCTGCCCTGCGGCGTGGCCTGGCAATATGTGAAGGCCAACCTGCTGCGCTCTGAGACTGAAAAGCAGCGGGCGCAGCTGATGTCACTCTTTTCGAGATACGTCGATCCGGCAGTGGCCAAATCCATTTGGGATCGCCGCGATGAAGTCAGCCTCGAGGGTGATGAGCGCATCGCCACAGTGCTTTTCAGCGACATTCGCAACTTTACCGGCATCACCGCGGGCAAGCCCTCGCGCACCGTGCTCAAGTGGCTCAACCGCTATTTCACTGCGATGGACGAAGTGATCCGCGCCCACGGCGGCTTCCTGAACAAGTTCATCGGCGACGGCCTGCTGGTGGTTTACGGCGTGCCCCTCTCGCAGGGCGAGGAAGAGGACGCCTGCAACGCCGTACGCAGCGCCCTGGCCATGCTCAAGCGCGTCGACGAGCTCAACGCCGAGAAATTCGCAGATGAGGACTTTCCGGAACTACGCATCGGCGTCGGAATTCACACTGGAATGCTGACCAGCGGCAGCGTGGGCTCGCGCGACCGGCTCGAGTATTCAGTGATCGGCGAAACCGTGAATCTTGCCTCAAGGCTCGAAAGCCTGAACAAGGATTTCGGAACGGAAATCACCATCTCACAGGGCACCTGGCAGCGAGTGAAGGACCGAATTGAAGGTATCTATCCTCTCGGCGCTACCCAGGTGCGCGGATTTGACGAACAGGTTACCCTGTATGGAATCGGCCCCCGTAAAACTAAATCTTCAAAATTAGAAGTAAAAGAACCGGAGGTTCTGGCATGAAACGATCGATGGCAGTCTTGTTGGCGGCGGCATTTGCGTCGCTGGCCGTTTTACCGGGCAGTGGACAGGCGCCTGCCAACGCGCCTCCAGCTCAGAACGCTCCCCGGCGAGTGAAGACCAAGGTTGATGGATTCGACCTGGCGCCGGACAAGGCAAGCGCCAATCAGATCGGCGGGGCTTCTCGCGGCGAGGGTACAAAGACGCTCCTGTTCGCACCGCATAAAGCGCGGGTGTACACGCTGCAGCCATCGTTCGCATGGAAAGGCGACCCCACAGCCATTTACAAGTTCAAGATCCAGGACACCATGGGCTCTTTCTCGTGGGACCGCGAAGTCACCGGCACGTCGCTCGCCTATCCCGCCGACGCGCCGCCCCTCACTCCCGGCGGAACCTATCTCTGGAAGGTCGCGCCTGATTCGCCGCTGCTCGGGCCCCCGCCGCCGGCCGCCATCATCGTCGTGCTGGGCGGAGCAGACCGCGCGCAGATCGATTCCGGCCTGGGCCAGATTCAGGGATCGGGAAACGATGCCGACACCGCCCGCGCCAAGTATTTCTATGACCAGCGCCTGTGGTACGACGCTCTCATGGCTTACTCCAACCTGATCGGCAAGAACCCAAACCAGGCCTCGCTCTACCAGATGCGCGGAACGCTCTACGACCAGGTGCCGGCTGCCGAACCTCTTGCCGACGCCGACTTCGCGCGCGCAAATTAGCCCTTAGGGTACGTTCGTTTTAAAGTTAGTGACTTGAGTTACAGGTTGCGACAGATATCAACCAAGAAGTCGTTGCAACCCGCGATACTCTTGCCTTCAACACCTGTTGCCTTTCATCTTACTTCACAAAAAATTAGTTGACTTAAGGGTACTGTTGAGGCTAAAGTCCGGTCATTCTCTGGTGTTTCCCGGTTCCTTAATAATCCCCCCGTTTTCGAAGTGAAACTTAAAGGACGGTTCACTCCCATGAAACTGCGCCCCTGCAGGCGTCCAGGCGCCTGGCTCGGCAGTGTCACTTCTGTCGCCATCCTCCTCGCGTCCGGATGCGGCAAGTCAAGCATAAGTCCCGGATCGATCTCGTCGGGAAGTTCAACCCCCGCCGGCACAACTGTCTCAAACGGCGCACAGTTGGGCCTCATCTGGAACTCGTCCGATTCGACACTGCGAACCCTCGTGGGTGTGCCCGGCGCCACGCAGCTTGGCCCGGCCATCTTTCCAGCCGGAACCTACTCTGCAGGCGCCTTTGCAAGCCAGACGCAAACTGCATTACTAATTGATCCCCAAGGTAATCTCAAGGTGATGACCCTGCCTTCGCAGCAGCCGGTCATGCTTACTGGTAACATTTCGCCTGCATCTCAAATCGCTGTTTCGCCGCATGGCGGTTATGCAATAGTTTTTGCTCCCGGTTCCGATTCCCTACTTCTGGTAACGGGCATTCCCCAATCACCTTCGGTTGCCGCAGTCACTTCATCCGCGCGAATTCAGGGCGCTGCGGTAAGCGACGCCGGAACCTTGCTGGTGGCCGCGAATGGCGCCTCATCGGGCGTTATTGTGACGGCAACGGCCGCAAGCGGGACGCGCTCGACCCTGGCAGCGCTGTCCGGCTTTGGCGGCATGAACTTTGTGCCCGGCTCTGAAGATGCTCTGATTGCCGACTCCTCGGCCAACACCCTCGCCCGCTATCGCAACGGAACACCCACCACGCTGGCTACCGGCGTCAACGGCCTCAATCAGCCCTTTGCGGTTGCGGCATCGCAGGACGGCCACTGGGCCATTGCCGCCAATCGCATCGGTGGTTCCCTGCTTCGAGTCGATCTGACCGGTGCAACACCCCCGGCTCAATCTTCATGCACCTGTACACCCACGCAACTCTCAGCGCTGAATGGAAATGCAGTCTTCGAGATGGTGGCGCCCGGAACGGCTCCGGGCTGGATGATTCAGGCCGACAGCCCCACGTCGCGGGTTCTGTTTATCCCGCCGGTTCGGAGTGGAGAATGATGCGACCTTTATCGAAGCTGGCAATTCTCCTGTCCGCCGCGGTTCTGACGCTCGGACTCCCGTTGCTGTCGAATGCGCAGTCGTTCACACTCAGCTCATTCACCATTGGGGCCGCTCCCAATCCAGTGGTCATCGATTCTTACACCACGCTTAGCGCCGCTGTTACCGGCCTAGCCGGCGTGCCCGCGCCCGACGGCACCATAGATTTCTACATCTCAAGTAGTTCGGCGAGTTGCTCCGCTGATCTCAACGACATTGGTACCGTCACCCTCAGCCAAGCAGACACCGCTACGCTCAACTTTTACGTCCGCACCACGGGAACCGTCGCCATCTGCGCCTATTATGCCGCAATCGATACCAACTACGCGCCTGCCACGGCCGGACCCATCGTGCTGACGGTCTACTCGCTCAACACCATCAAACCGGCATCGGCGATCGTCGGCTCAGGCAACACCAACGTCACGCTTACAGGTCTCGGCTTTACTGGAAATTCGGTGCCGCAAATCAATGTGAACGGCGTGTCGATCACGCTGCCGGTGAACAGTCTCACGGCTACCGCAATTCAAACCACGATTCCCGCAGCCGAACTTGCCACTGCTGCCAGCCTTCAAGTTCAGGTCGTCACCGGCGCACTCACGAGCGGGCCGGTAAGCTTCCAGGTCTACTCGCCCTACACCGTAAATACGTCAGTCTCTGCCAATCCCGCCACGTTCGCATACGGATCGACGCTGACGTCCGTATTGAGCGGCCCTGCTACGCGGTCCGTTGCCACGGATGCGGCGGTGCCTGCAGGCCCGGTGAACTTCGTCCTCAAACCGGCTTCAGGACCAAACATCACCCTGGGAACAGCGCAACTCTCACAGGTCACGAATCCAGGCGCTTACTTCAACACTTACACCGGGCTGTTTGACAACAACGGGACTCAAAAAATCATCGCCATAGACCTGAACGGCGACGGCAACGCGGACGTGGTTGGATTGCCGGGGGTCACCTACGGTCAGACCGCGTTCGCCCCATTCCTTCAGGTCTTCCTCAGCACCGGCGCCAACGCATTCCAAACTGAAGAGGATGTCTATACCGTTTGCGCCGCGGTGGACTTCGCAGTCGGCGACATCAATAACGACGGCATCCCCGACCTGGTCGTAGTGTGCCCGGGCCCGCTGGGTGCAGCCGCGCCACCACCCCTGCAAGCCTATTACATGCTCGGAATTGGCGACGGAACTTTCGGGAACCCGGTTCAATTTGGCAGCGCCTCGTTTGTGAGTTCGCCCTCCCAGGTGGTTCTGGGCAACTTCAATAACGACGGTCACAATGACATTGCCGTCATCGACGGAACTGACGGATTCTTCCAGATCATCAGCCCATTCGGTACCGCCACCTACGGTCCGTACGTCGACTTCGATATCAGCAATGGCTCCGTCGTCAGCGCCGGAGCGGCCGATTTCAACCAGGACGGTCTCACCGACATCGTGCTCGAGGAGTACATATACCCCGACGGCGACTTAACTAGTGGAGCAGTCCTGTCACTGGTAAACTCGCTGATATCCGGTGGCGCACCTGGATTCACTCTGCAAAGCGAAACGCAGTTCTACGCCGAGACATACTTCATGCAGAGCATGACTGTCACCGATGTGAACGGAGATGGTTTCCCTGATGTGGCTATCGCCGATCCCGGTGACAACTATTCGGGAAGCCCTGATACCGGCAACATTCTCATCTTCGAAAACGATGGAGCCGGCGACCTTCCGCTGACTCTCACTTATCCGGCGGCCAACGCCGGAGCTGTTGCCGGAGCACCTTTCCCCTTGGTGGGTGCGCCCGCAACCACTGCCCCTGTCGCTCCCGGGTGGAACCTGTTGTATTCGGCGCAGGGAACTAACGGTGACATTTTTGTGACCGGGATCCAGCGCCAGAGTGCAAGCGCATGGACCCAGGTCAGTACCGCGGATACCGGGACATCGCCCTATAACACCGATGGCGGAATTGAGCCGGGGTTTATTGTTACGGGCGATATGAATGACGACGGTTTTCTCGACTTCGCCGCTACCGGAACAGCGATAATCGGTGACCAGACAACATTCGAGTTGCTGCCTTACTACTACGGCAATGACGCCCAGGCGCCCCTGAATGTCGCAACCACACTTCCTGCTCCCGGTGCCTACACGCTGAACATGACTTACGCCGGGAACAAGCTCTTCAAGGCCAATAACACGGCTACAACCCCGATCACGATCTCCCAAGGCACTGTGATCGGAATTCTCACAGGACCTACAACTGCCGCGTATCAGAGCACCGTAACCATAACGGCAACGATCGCAGGCGTTGCAGGAGCCGCGGTACCATCGGGCTCTGTCTCGTTTTATGACGGCACGACTCTTCTGAACACAGTTCTACTGACAGCGGGAGCAGCCCATTCCACGGCGACCGATTCGGTGTCGAACCTCTCCGCGGGGAATCACTTGATTCAGATCTCCTACGGCGGCGACCCGAACTATGCCCCGGCCGCGACCACCGCTCTGAGAAACCTCACCGTGAAAATTACCCCGGCCACTCCGACAATAAGCTGGACGACGCCTGCGGCGATTACCTACGGAACTGCGCTCAGCACAACTCAGCTCGATGCCACTTCCGGGGTACCCGGAAGCTTCGCCTACACGCCGGCCTTGAACACCGTGCTGGCCGTCGGGTCGCATACGTTGTCAGTCAATCTGACTCCAACCGACACGACCGACTACACCGCCGCTACAGCTACCGTAACCCTGACCGTCAGCAAGGCAACGTTGACAGTGACCGCCAACAATGCCAGCCGTATCTACGAAACTGCGAATCCGGCCTTCACCGACGCCATCATCGGCTTCGTGAACGGCGACCCCCAAAGCGTTGTCAGCGGCGCAGCCTCCCTGGCCACAACGGCGACCCTCGCTTCAACGGTCGGTACTTATCCAATTACAACTGCGCTAGGCACACTGTCGGCGTCCAACTACGCATTCAAATTTGTGAATGGAACACTGACCATCACCCAGGCCACGCCGGCCATCGCCTGGGCTACGCCTGCGGCAATCACTTACGGAACTGCACTGAGCGCAACTCAACTCGATGCCACTTCCACGGCACCCGGCACATTCACTTACAATCCGGCGTCAGGCGCAGTTCTCACTGCCGGAGCGCACACTCTCATCGTGAACTTTGCACCGGCTGACGCCACGGACTACACCACGGCAACCGGCTCGATCGCAATCCAGGTGAATAAAGCCACCCCGTCGATCACCTGGCCTAGCCCCGGCACCATGAATTACGGCACACCGCTCAGCTCAACACAACTCGATGCCACAGCCACGCCGCCTGGCGGCACGTTTACCTATAATCCGCCCGCGGGCACTTCTCTGCCCCTCGGCATCCAGACACTCAGCGTCGACTATGCACCGGTTGATACTCTTGATTATGTGACGGCAACTGCTACTACCACCGTCAATGTAGTTGTAAGTCTTGCGCTCACATCGATCGCGCCCACCAGCGCGCCTTTTGGATCGCCAGCCACAACCATCACGCTCACCGGTGCCGGGTTTACGCCAAGCTCGGTCGTGCAGCTAAACGGTAATGCCATCGCGAGCACCTACGTAAATCCGTCGCAGATGACCGCGCAGATTCCGTCCACTTTCTTTGAGCAAGTGTCGCCGGGCTCGATCACCGTCTTCGATCCATCAAGTAAGACGACTTCGGCATCGGCGGTCTTCTCGGTCACGCCGGCGAACCTTCAGGCTACGTTCACCGGCCCAAGCAACGAACCGCCCGGCGAGCAGCCGACCTTGAACCTTACGCTGGCGCAGGCTTACCCGATCCCGCTCACGGGTACAATGACGCTGACCGTCGAACCCCTCGCGCCCGGCGGGCCGACCGATCCATCGGTGCAATTCTCAACCGGTGGCACAACCTTCAACTTCACTGTTCCTGCCGGTTCCACCACCACGCCGACGATCCAGATCCAGACCGGCACATTGGCCGCAACCATCACCGTTACTCTCTTGTTCGAGGCCAACGGCCAGGATGTTACGCCTACCGGCATTAAGCCGATCGTGATCAAGGTGCCTGCAACGGCGCCAGTGATCACAGGCGTTACGCTCTCCCGCAGCGGCAATACCCTCATTGTGACCGTGATGGGATTCTCGAGCACGCGCGACATGAGTCAAGCCGCATTCGACTTCACCGCCGCCCCGGGATCGAGCATCGCGAATCCCGAATTGAATGTCCCCGTCAACCGGGATTTCGTGGAATGGTATACAAACGACTCCTCTATCCAGTTTGGGAGCTCGTTCTCTTACGAACAGGATTTCAACCTGAGCAACAATGCCTCAACCATCGGTAGCGTCAGCGTCACTCTGACCAACTCCGTGGGCGAATCGGAATCGGTGACTGCACATTAGGATGAAGAGCCCTATGACCAAAAGAACCACTCTAGTTGCGCTGCTGGCAATCGTGCTGCTGGTGCTGGAGCCAACCCTGCCGGTCCAGGCGCAGGAGCCCGCCGCACCGCCCAAGAGTCTGCAAATCGTGATTCTCGGCGATGAGGCTCCGCTCAACAACATCAGCGAGCGCACCGCCCGCGAGCCAATCGTGCAGGTGCAGGACGAGAACCACAAACCCGTGGCCGGCGCACTCGTGCTCTTCTTCATTCATCCCGGACTGAGCGGCGCCGGAGCCACCTTTGCCGATGGCGCCGGCACTCTTACGGTGGAGACCGGCGCGGATGGCATGGCCCGTGCAACGGGCCTGGTGACGAATCAGTATAAGGGATCCTGGCAGCTCCAGGTTACCGCGTCGAAAAACGGCCTGACTACCTCCACTACCATCAACGAGAAGAACGGGACACCTGACACGACAACGTCGGGAAGCACAAGTCCCAAGAAGCCGCCCACACACCTTCTAGGAACTCATGGAATGGTGGTGATCGGCGGAATTGCGGTCATTGGCGGAGTGGTCGCTTTTGTGGTTGTCAAGGCGATCTCGAACAGCCCCACCAACATCAGCGCAGGCAACGGCACGGTAGGCGCACCAGGCTCCGGTTTCAAAATCCACTTCTAGTGTCCTGTGTCTAAACAGGTTGCGGAAAAACTCGCCGGGACGCGGTTTTGTATCAGGGCACGAGTTTACTCGCGCCGATAAAGCTCGACAAATGAGTGCGGACTTTAGTCCCTGCCGGATAGATTATGGCAAAAGTGCTTCGTTCAATGAGTTATTCCGCAACCTGTAAAGTCCATAACATAAAATGACCTGTCATCCTGAGCGAAAGGGGCCCCAAACGCTTTTCCGGGGCCCCCAAAGAGCGGTCTTCGCTCTTTGGGCAGAGTTTGGGGGTGGTGAGTCGAAGGATATGCATTTGTCTTTTCTCGATTTTCACAACGAACTTTAGACTCGGGGCACTAGTTTTCCCTCTCTAAAGTTCGCAAGAAGAACGAATTGTCATCCTGAGCTTCCTCGCATAGCGCAACCATGCTTTGCGAGGACGTCGAAGCATCTGCATTTGTTCTTCGACGTTGTTTCTTTGTAGCTCAAGCCGGCTCCGCGTAAGCGAACGCAGTCTCTGTGAGACTGGGCGTGCAAGATTCGCTGACTCGCCGACTCGCTGACTCGCCGGCTTGCTGATCACTGGCAACTGACCACTGACCACTGTTTCTCAGAAACTCGGCGCCTTCCACGTCTGCACAAACTCCGCCGCCGCTTCAAACGCCAGCGGCTTCGAGAAAAAGTAGCCCTGAATGTATTCGCAGCCCTGCGAGCGCAGGTATGCTGCGTCAGCCGCCGTTTCCACTCCTTCGGCAATCACCTTCATTCCCAGGTTGTGCGCCAGGCCGATGATGGCCTTCACCAACACCTTGCTTCCCTCGTCCTTCGTAAGCGTGCGGATAAAACTTTGGTCGATCTTGAGCGTGTCAATCGGGAAGAAATGCAGATAGCTGAGCGAGGAGTAGCCGGAACCAAAGTCGTCGATCGAGATGTTGATGCCGATCTCGCGGCACTTTTCGAGCACCGCGCGCGCCCGCTCGGGCGATTCCATCAACAGCGACTCCACGATTTCGAGATGGATCTGCCGTGGATCCATCTGCCTCTCTTCAATAGCCGCCTGCAGAATGCCGGGCAGATCAACCGCCGAAAAATCCTTCACCGAGAAGTTCACTCCCACAAAGATCGGCTCCGGCCCGGCCAGGTCCTTCACAGCCGCCGCCTGCAGCTTGATCGCGGCGTCGCACGCCAACTCCAGCGCCAGGCGCGAGAGCTCTGTGATCAGGCCGCTGTCTTCAGCCACAGGAATGAAAACTCCCGGCGAAATCATGCCGTTGAGCGGATGTTTCCAGCGCATCAGCCCCTCAAATCCGCCGATCTTCATGTTCTGGATGTCGATGATCGGCTGATAGAAGAGCATTAGCTGGCCTTTGCCCAGCGCCTCCTTCAGCTCATTATTCAGCAGAATGGTGGTAAGCGCGTTTGCGTTATTTAAATCGCTCTGTTCGGCGGCCTCCGCGGCCGGCGAAGGGGGCAGCACGCGAATGGCCTCGGCACGCGCGATCATGTCCCGGTAGCGCGAAGTCACAACCCGCATCACCATCCTGAGAACCGGGTCGGCCCTGTCCAGCCGGTGCGCAAAATCCTCGCGCGTAATCTCAATGGCCGCGCAGTCTTCCAGTGCCCGCACCGTCGCCGTGCGCGGCTTGTCGTCGATCATCGCCATCTCGCCAAGTATTGAGCCCGGCCCGCGAGTTCCAATCTGCAGCAGCTGGCCGCCGCGCCGCACCAGGATCTCTACATTGCCCGATTCAATAATGTACGCGCACTCTCCGCGCTCGCCCTCGCGCATCAGCGTTTCGCCCTTGGTGAAGTGTCTTGTCGCGGAGCCGTGCATAGGGATTTCGCCTGTCGTTAGATATTAGCCCCCACCGGTCTAACCGACCCGCGATAAATGAAAAATTTGGGTGCCTCACGTCTGGGATCCCCGCGAACGGGCCTTCGTTCGCGGGGTGGATATCCCTCGCATTCGGGGACCTGGGATAGCAATTACGTCAGCCAACCTGCCCCAATCAAGCATGAGAGTGGGTGCCCCACCCTCGCGACGTCTTTGTTTTTGTCGCCAGGGTGGGAAACCGTAAATCTCCGAATCGCCAATTCCGAATTCACTGCACTGCGGCGGCTGGGAGCCGCCGCCATCTTTCAATGCCGAGTACGCATACTCCTCCCCGCAGGCGTGTGGGCGACGATCAGAATTCGAGGCGCTGGCGAGCACCTTGAACCAGATTGCGGTCAATCGATACACAGCAATGCCACAATCAACCGGCTTCCTATCACCAAGGCGCGCATCAACTTGGGCCAGATTGCCCGGCGGGCGCACAACGGCAACGAATACTTCATTCTCGAGAAGGATGGTATCCCTGTCATCGGCATCATGGCGGCCGACGAGCTCGAGGACTACCTGGAGATCCGCAACCGAAAGGTCAAGGCGTCGATTGCAGTAAGCGACAGGGATCGCGCGGCAGGCAAGACACGGCCCGCCGTGAAGTTGCTGGCTGAATTAAAGCGGAACGCCGTTAGAAAGACAGCCTAGCCTCATGCCATCCAGGGAACTGCCGACTGCTCGGTCTCACAGCGCACTTCGCCCGGCAGTATCAAGAAGGTGGGCCAAACTCATCAGTTAGTGGAGCGGCTTGAGGAGGCGATCGCGATCCTTTCCGAGGACCCGCACAACAAGAGCGACAAATACGCGATCAAGAAACTCCAGGACTTTAGCAGCGAAGGCCATACCGGCTTCGCTCGGGGAGATTCCGCTTTCGCTACGACATTGTGGAGCGCGAGGTGGTGCTGCTGTACTGCGGACTACGGCGAGAGGACACGTACTGATATTTCGCCTTTTGCTGCATCAGTCAGATCCTGGCCTGGGGACACGTACTGACCGGCCATATTGAGTTGGCGCCGGCGCGTCCGTCCGACCCCTTCCTGCTGGCCTGATCGATCAACTTGTCGCCCTGGATCTTGAGAAGAGAAGAGCGCCCTACCCCGCTCGGTGAAATCGACAAGAGGTCTCCGACCTCCTTCGGCCCACACGTGATTGAATAGTGGCCCGGAGCCTGGTGGCCGTCCCCGTCGATTATGGTGCTTGAACCATCGGCAAGGAGAATGAACTGCGAACCAGTCGTCTTTGAAAAGTACCTTCCAGACATCGCATCCTGCTGACAACTCGGCGCCGGAATGGTGGATGGTTCTATGGTTTGGGGGTGTGCAGCGCGGGCCATATTTCCGCGGACACGGTCAGAAGAGCCGCATTTTGAGTAGTCATAGGCGGCTAAGAGCGGAACCGTTGCGCCGAGCTCCGGGTTGACGCCGAGGGCCGCCTGCGCCGCCGGGAAGGATAAGGTCAACGCAGAATTGATTTTCAGTTTCGGATGCCGAAGTCACTGAGAATATCGCGAACCAGCCGTCCTTGCCGCTGGGGCTGTATTCGGCGACATAAAGCCCCGGTGTCAGCCTTGGGCTGGCGACAAGCTCTACCATTTGGGGCTGGCCCGGGACTGGTTTTGCAAGGAGTTTGAAGGCGAGCTCTGGAATTCCTGCGAGGAGGGCCGTGTTTGGAGTATCGTCTACCTTCCTTGTTGGCGGCGCAAAAGCGGTCGCCGGCACACTCTCAATGACGCGTTGAACAACCGGGAGCCTATACAAGGAGATCGCTTGGATCATTTCGCCGGAGTTCGAGTAGAACAGGACAAATCTTGCCGAGGTTGAGATTTCTGGTCGTGTGTCTTGAAGCTTAGAGTTTTTTGGAATTGAGTACCATTCAATCGTGGAACTTTTCGTTCCCTCCGATCCCTGCCCTTCATAAACGCCACGGTGAGACCGCCATGAAGTGCAGAGAATCAAAAAACCTGGAAACCCCTTTCATTGTTCTTGGAAGTGCCTCTGAGGCGAGAGCTAAAATACCAGAACACAAGGACATGGAAGCTATGGCGCTATTCTTCGGGCCACCCACCTTTCAGTGCAAATTGGGTTCCCTTCGCTTTTCCCCCAATTTACCGCAACCACTTGCCTGTAGGTCTCATTTCTCATCGTTATCTGACCGGTTTTCCTCAGGCACATAGGACTTCGCCGGGATGTATGCAACGGCCAGTGGACGCTAAAATCTGCTTAGCCATGTCCGAGTTCACCCACCTCCATCTGCACACTGAGTATTCCCTCCTCGACGGCGCGTGCGACGTCTACAAGCTCGTCGATCGCGTCGCCAAACTCGGCCAGAAATCCGTGGCCATGACCGACCACGGCAACATCTACGGGGCGGTGCACTTCTTCAATGCGGCCAAGGAGAAAGGCATCAAGCCCATCCTCGGCTGCGAACTTTACGTGTGCAAGGCCGAAGACCATCGCGCCGAGACTCCCCACGACCAGTACAACCACCTTCTCGTCCTCGCCGAAAATGAGGAGGGCTATCGGAACCTCATCCGTCTTACCTCCGAGGCCAGCCTGCATGGTTTCTACCGCCGCCCCCGCGTCAGCAAAAAGTACCTGGCCGAAAACGCAAAGGGGCTCATCGGCTTCTCCGGCTGCCTGAGCGGCGAGCTCTGCGAGGCTCTGGTGGCCGGCCAGTACGAAAAAGCCGCGGCATCGGCCGGCCAGTATCAGGACATCTTTGGCAAGGGCAACTTCTACCTCGAAATTCAGGACCAGGGGCTGACCGAAGAAAAGAAGATCCATGCCGACCTCTTCCGCCTCGAGCGCGAGCTAGGTATTCCCCTCGTGGCCACCAACGACTCGCACTACCTCTGCGGTGAAGATTCTCACGCCCACGATGTAATGCTCTGTGTCCAGACCGGCGCAAAAATCCACGAAACCAATCGCTTCAAGTTCGACAGCGACCAGTTTTTTGTCAAGAGCGCCGAAGAAATGTCGCGCCTCTTTCCCGATTCTCCCGCGGTTCTCGAACGCACAGTCGAGATCGCCGAGCGCTGCAACCTCAAACTCAAACCCGTAGAAAACTCCTTTCCCGAATTCGCAGTTCCGCCGGGCCACACTATCGACAGCTACTTTGAACATGTGTGCCGCGAAGGGATGAAGAAGCGGCTTGAGACCTCAGTTCGCCAGCTCGAACTGCGCGGTGTTCGTCGCTCCACGCCTGAAGAATACGAATCCCGCCTCAACTACGAGATCGGCATCATCAAGCAGATGAAGTACCCGGGCTACTTTCTCATCGTCTGGGATTTCATCAAGTACGCGCGCGACAACGGCATTCCTGTCGGCCCGGGCCGCGGCTCGGCAACCGGCTCGCTCGTCGCCTACGTCATGGAGATCACCAACATCGATCCGCTGCAGAACGTGCTGCTCTTCGAGCGCTTTCTCAATCCCGAGCGCGTAACCATGCCCGACATCGACGTGGACTTCTGCATGAACCGCCGCGGCGAGGTCATCGATTACGTCACGCGCAAGTATGGCCGCGAGCAGGTGGCGCAGATCATCACCTTCAACACCATGGCGGCCAAGGCGGCCATCAAAGACTGCGGCCGCGCACTCGATATGCCCTACGGCGACGTGGACCGAATCGCCAAGCTGATTCCGGCCACCGTCGGCATGACCATCGACAAGGCCCTCGAAGAGTCGCCCGATCTATACAAGGCCTACGAGAGCGACAAGCAAGTCAAGGAGCTCATCGACACCGCCAAAAAGCTTGAAGGTCTGGTTCGCGGCTCGGGCGTGCACGCATCGGCGGTGGTGATTGCGCCGCGGCCGCTCACCGAACTCGTTCCGCTCAACAAAACCAAGAACGACGAAATCGTCACCGCTTACGATATGAAGTCCGTCGAGAAAATGGGCCTTCTCAAAATGGACTTCCTCGGCCTGGCCACGCTCACCGTCATCGTCGATTGCATCAAGCTCATCGAGCAGAACCGCCAAGAAAAAGTCGACATCGAAACCATCCCCATGGACGACCCAGAAACCTTCCAAAAGGTCTTCCATTCCGCGCTCACTTCCGGCGTCTTCCAGTTTGAGTCGCCGGGCATGCGCGACATTCTGCGTCGCTATAAACCCGACACGGTAGAAGAATTGACCCAGTTGAATGCGCTGTTCCGGCCGGGGCCGATGGCGATGATCGACGACTTCATCGAGCGCAAGTGGGGCCGGCGCAAGGTGGAATACATGCTGCCTGAGCTCGAGGCGATTCTGAAGGATTCGCTGGGCGTGATCGTTTACCAGGAGCAGGTGATGCGGATTGCGCAGGTGCTGGCTAGTTTCAGCCTGGGAGAGGCGGACCTGCTGCGTCGCGCGATGGGGAAGAAGGATCAGAAGGCGATGGCGAAGATGCGCGATCGCTTTATGGAAGGCGCGGC
Source organism: uncultured Acidobacteriaceae bacterium (assembly GCA_963732165.1). GTDB lineage: Bacteria > Acidobacteriota > Terriglobia > Terriglobales > Acidobacteriaceae > Telmatobacter. Next base: position 138,171 of record CAVSYM010000056.1, on the reverse strand, counting down.
GAAGCTCGGCCATCGAAAGGCAGCGGTGGAAGAGTTGTTTGAGCAGATGGCGAAGTTCTCGGAATATGGATTCAACAAATCGCACTCCGCTGCATATGCGCTGGTCGCGTACCAGACGGCTTATCTCAAAACGCATTACCCGATTGAATTCATGGCCGCACTGTTGACCTCTGAAATCTCAAAGCCCGACAACGTGGTGAAGTACATTAGCGAGTGCCGCGAGATGGGCATCGCTGTTGAGCCACCTGACGTGCAGGTCTCGGGAGCGCAGTTTACTCCGCACGGCGAGGCCATTCGCTTCGGTCTGGCAGCGGTAAAGAATGCCGGCGGCAATGCGATTGAATCCATCATGAAGGCGCGCGCAGAGGCTGGCGGCCACTTCAAGAGCTTTTGGGAGTTCTGCGAGAAGGTCGACTTGCGCGTAATGAACAAGCGCGTGATCGAATCGCTCATCAAGGCCGGCGCCCTCGACTCGCTGGGCACACGCGGTCAGTTGACCGCAGCCGTCGACAAAGCCATGGAGCGTGCGCAGAAAGCGCAGAAGGATGAGGCCGCCGGGCAATCGGGCCTCTTCGGGCTCTTCGACGAGACGCCGAAAAAAGGCGGCAACGGCGACGACCTGCCCGCCGCTCCCGACTGGGAAGAGAGCGTGCGCCTCGCCAACGAAAAAGAGGTGCTTGGCTTCTTTGTCTCCGGCCATCCGCTCGATCGCTACGCTGAAAAACTGCGCAACCTCACCGGCGTCATCTCCATCGCCGAGGCGCTCGAACGCAAGCCTCCCGAGCGTCGCTGGGGCGGGCAATCCGACCCGGCTGACGAGATCGTGGTTGCCGGTATCATGCACGGGTTGCGCGTGCAGAAGACACGCCGTGATCAGAAGCTCTACGCGCAAGCCATGCTTGAAGATGCTACCGGCAATATCGAGTTGATTGCGTTCCCACGCGACTACGAGCGGCTCTCGGCCTCGCTCAAAATCGAGGCGCCGGTGCTGATTCGCGGAGTGCTTTCGGGCGACGACGAAGCCGCGCCCAAGCTTTCGCTCGTAACCATCCAGGCGCTTGAAGACGTGCAGGTCAAGCTGCCCACCGGCCTGCGGATTCGCATCAACCTTGACCGCGCCACCGAGCAGTTGCTCTCCGAACTCAAGATCGCATCGGACGCAGCGCCCGGGCCCGGCAAAGTAATGCTGCAACTTGAAAAGAAGGGCGAGTACGCAGTGATTCTCGAGCCTGAAAGCCTGAGCGTCGCCGCCGATCGCACCTGGGTCGAGCGCGTTGAACAAATCGTGGGCCGCGGCGCAGTGCAGGCAATGGGATAGCAATGTTCGCGCCGACTCGCCATCGCGCCAATCAGGCGCTTATTCGCTGCTGTTGTGCTGAATTAGCTCTTTCCAAGCCCGCTTCAGCGGGCAAAAGAGTGTAGCCCCATGCACAAGCGAGAGGAGAGCTTTCCCCGGAAACACAAAGCCCGAGAATGCGGGCGTAAGAAACTTGCGACATTCAAAAACTTGCATTCAGGCGCACTACACTAATTTATAGACTTACAAGCTCAAATGCCCCGCAAAATAACCAACTCCAAAACGAAGACACACACCGCGGCAGCGGTCCGCACACGATCCAGCTTACGCGCGCAGCCTGCTCCGCCCACAGTCTCGGGGCGCTGGCTGCTGAGCGCGATCGCCGGCGTGGTTGCAGCCGCCGCGCTATGCGTCTGGCTGGTTCTGTGCCTGCTCTTCTGGCAGGGGAGCTGGCAACTCCTCTACCATCCTTCGTCAACCATCGCAAAAACACCGGCCAGCGCCGGACTCGCATTCGACAACATCGGTTTCGCCGCTACCGGCGACGGAATCCCGCGACTTTCCGGTTGGTGGATTCCCGCCGCTTCTGACTCGCAGTACAGCCGCTACACGGTTCTCTATCTCCACGGTCATGACGGAAACATCGGCGATACGATTCCCGCGCTTGCGCAGTTACACCAGGCCGGCGTGAACGTGTTTGCTTTTGACTATCGCGGCTACGGACAAAGCAAGTTCGCTCACCCTAGCGAGGCCCAGTGGCTCCAGGACACCGGCTGGGCGCTCGATTACCTCACCGGCACGCGCCACATCGATCCGCACGCAATCGTGGTCTACGGCATGTTCCTGGGCGCAAACCTTGCGCTCGAAGTTGCCGCCGCTCACCACGAGCTCGCCGGCGTGGTAGTCGGCCGGCCGCTCAAAGAACCTCTCGCGCCGATCTTTGGCGACGCGCGCGCAAGGCTTGTCCCCGCTCATCTGCTGCTGCGCGACCGCTACGATCTCGATCGGGCAGCAAAGGGGCTTCGCATTCCGGCGCTGTGGTTTGAGAATGATTCGCCGGCAGCGCACAATGGCTTCAAAAGCGAGCCCGCCGCCTATCGCGAAATCACCAGCCGAAAGACGCTCGTGTGGCTGGTTCCTTCGCCACACATCGAATCCGACCGCACAGCAGCATTCACGCGTTGGCTCGACGATCTGGCGCAGAGCTCTTAGCAATTAGCTCTTAGCTCTTAGCTCTTAGCTCTTAGCTCTTAGCTCTTAGCTCTTAGCTCTTAGCTCTTAGCAATTACCATTCGGCGAATGTCGCTCGCGGATGGGCCTGATGTTGCGAATTTGCATTAAATGGGACGCATTGTGGTCAAAATCGCGGCAGAGAGTAGAGCGTGTTCCAGGTTTGTAACAAGGGCACGGCTTTAGCCGGGCCATACAAACAGTGAAAATACGAGGGCTTCACAGGCTGCGGAAAATCTCAATTCGGATAGGTTTTGTAACAGGGCACGACTTTAGTCGTGCCGATAAGACGCCCAAATTGAGTGAGGGCTTCAGCCCCGGCGGAATCGTCTGAGGCGAAATCGCTTCGCTCGATGAGTTTTTCCGCAGCCTGTTCAGCCCCTCAGAGTTGCAACCTGCCATCGCGATTTCATTTACCTCTTGACGGTCAAGTAGTAGATGTGTAATCTCTTGATTGTCGAGAGGAGCGAACCGATGGGCCAGAGAGATGTGGTGCAAGGCACCCTCGAGATGTTGATTCTGAAGACGCTGGCGTTGCAGCCTATGCATGGATACGGCGTGGCAACCCGAATCGAGCAGGTGAGCCAGGGCGTGTTTCGCGTCAATCCGGGTTCACTACTGCCCGCCCTGGCACGCATGGAACGCGCCGGACACGTGAAGAGTGAGTGGCGCGCGAGCCAGAACAACCGGCGCGCCAAATACTATGCGCTTACGGCGCGCGGGCGTAAGGCGCTCTCAGAAGAAGCTACGAGTTGGAACCGCCAGGCATCTGCGATTGCCCGCATTATGGAAGCCTGAAGAACCTGCCTGAGGTATTTGAAATGAGCCTGCCTTCCAATCTGATCCGGGGATTGCGATCGCTCTTCCGGAAACGCGCTATCGAAAGCGAGATGGATGAAGAGCTGAGCGCATTTGTTGAAGCATCCACTGCCGACAAACTGCGCCGCGGAATGAAGCCGGACGAGGCCGCTCACGCCGCGCGTGCCGAGATGGGCAGCGCAAACGCGGTCAAGCACCACATTCGCTCCGGAGCGTGGGAGACGGTGCTCGAGAATTTCTGGCGCGATCTCTGGTATGGAGTTCGTACCCTCATGCGAAGCCCCGGCTTCACCGCGATCGCGGTTCTTACACTTGCGCTGGGCATCGGTGCGAATACAGCCATCTTCCAGTTGCTCGATGCCGTCCGCCTGCGCGACCTGCCGGTGGCGAGTCCCAGCGAACTCACAGTTGTCCGAATGGCTAACCGGTCTGGCTGGAGAGGAAACCAGGCAACAGCGTATCCGGCATTGAACAATCCTCTATGGGAATACATCCGCGACCATCAGCGCGTATTTTCCCAGGTGCTCGCGTGGAGTCCCACCAACCTGGGAATTACTGAAGACAATCACGAACAGCTAGTGCAAGGCTTGTGGGTGAGTGGAAACTTCTTCAATGCCCTCGGAGTGCGACCGGCGCTTGGCAGACTTTTCGCTTCCTCCGACGACCGGCCGGGGTGCGGCGCCGCGGGCGTGGTGTTGAGTTACGCATTCTGGCAGGGCCAATTCGGGGGTAACGCTCAAGCGGTCGGCCGCACGCTCATCATCGCGCGGCATGCGGTTCCAATTCTGGGAGTGACACCTCCCGGTTTTTCCGGACCCGAAGTTGGTCGCTCTTTCGATGTCGCAGTTCCGATCTGTTCCCAGTCCACGTATTGGACAGAGGGTAATTGGCTTGACTCGAGCACCGACTGGTGGTTGACCGTCATGGGGCGCCTGAAACCCGGCGACTCCTTGTCAACTGCGAATGCGGGTCTTGAATCCCTTTCGCCCTCTGCCTTTCAAGCAAGCCTTCGCAAGGACTATCCCACTGAGAACGTCCGGGACTATCTTCACTTCAAGCTGGTGGCAGATTCAGCGCCGGGAGGCGTCTCCTGGCTGCGCGATGAGTATGAGTCTCCGCTGTGGATGCTGCTGGGCCTTGCGGGCTTTGTGCTGTTGATCGCTTGCGCGAACCTCGCCAACCTGATGCTGGCGCGTGGCAGTACCCGCGTGCGGGAGTTTGCCGTGCGTCTTTCTCTTGGGGCAACTCGTGGCCGCTTGATCCGGCAGCTGCTATGGGAAAGTCTGCTGCTGGTTTTATTCGGAACAGTATTGGGTCTGGTACTCGCCAGAGTGCTCGGCAAGTCTCTTATAGCGTTACTGAGCACGCAGGGCGACTCGCTGTTTTTGGAAATACGCGCAGACTGGCGTGTGTTGGGATTTATGGCAATGCTGGCCGCGATGACAGTGTTGTTTTTTGGACTTTTCCCTGCTTTTCGCGCCACCAGATTGGCGCCAAGCGAGGCCATGAAAAGCGGCTCGCCCAGAACCGGCGCAACGCACGACAGCAATCGACTGCGCAGTGGGCTCGTGGTTACTCAGGTGGCCCTCTCGCTGGTTCTCGTCACTGGCGCAGTTCTTTTCGCGCGAACATTGGCGAACCTGCTCACCGTTGACGCGGGCTTTCGCGAAGACAACATCCTGATTGCTCAACTCGACCTGTCCAAGCTCCGCCTCCCGGTCGAACGCCGCCTGCCGGTGAAGAAAGAGATCGTCGACCGCCTGCGCAGCGTCGCCGCCGTTGAGGCTGCAGCGGAAGTTGGCATCGTTCCTGTGAGCGGATCGGGCACAAATAACGTGGTTTGGGCAGATGGCCAGAATCGCCAGTCGGGATTCGACTCGAACTTCAACTGGACCGGCAGCGGCTACTTCAAAACGCTCGGCACTCCGCTCCTGGCCGGTCGCGACTTCGACGAGCAGGACACCCCCAACTCCCCTAAAGTCGCGATCGTCAACCAGGAGTTCGCGCGGCGGTTTGGAAGGGGGGCTAACCCGGTTGGACTGCGAATTCGCCGCGAAGCCACTCCGCACGAGCCTGAAACAGCCTTCGAGATCGTGGGTTTGGTGAAGAACACCAAATATCATGACCTCCGCGAAAAGCCGGTGCCCATCATCTACCTCCAAATCTCCCAGGACCCGAATCCCGATTCTTTCGAACAAGTCATGATTCATTCGGCGTTGCCGCTGGCAGCCTTGACTTCAAGTCTTAAGCTCGCCGTTGTCGGAATAAACCCCGCAATCGATCTGGATTTTCGAGTCTTCAAGACGCAGATCCAGGAGTCGCTCCTACCCGAAAGACTGATGGCCGCCCTTTCGGGTTTCTTCGGTATTCTGGCGGCGCTGCTAACTGCCGTCGGCCTCTATGGCGTGATTTCGTTCCTTGTCGCCCGCCGGACTCATGAAATTGGAATACGCATGGCTCTTGGCGCAGGCAAAAGTCACATCCTTTCATCAATTCTTCGCGAGACCTTGATGCTTACCGTCCTGGGCGTCGGCGTGGGCCTGCCTATTACGTTCTGCGTCGCACGCATTATCGCAAGCATGCTCTTCGGAGTTAAGCCCTACGATCCGGTAGCTCTTGCTTTCGCCGTGCTTGCCTTGTGTGGGGTGAGCCTGGCCGCGGCATATATCCCTGCGCGGCGAGCAGCCGCGGTCGATCCCATGGTTGCTCTGCGCGAAGAATGAGGAGCGCCCGGGAGGCAGAACTTACCCCTTCACCATATCCCGGTGCAGCGCCTTGACGCGGTAGCCGGCCTTCGCGAGCCGTTTCTTCACCTCTTCGGCCATCATCACGCTGCGGTGCTGGCCGCCGGTGCAGCCAAACGCCACGGTCAGATAGCTCTTGTATTTGCTTGGTCTCATCTTAGTGACCGAAGCGCGTCTGGATGTGGGCCGGCAGCAGTTTTTTCCGCATCCTGCTAAACCGGTCCAAGTGCGTCGGAGATACCGAACTCAGTCGATACCGCGTTCTTCAGAGGAAATTTTCGGCGGCAAGGGTTGTGGATTTATCTCCACCTTGGCGGCTCCGCCCAACAACGTCTGCTTCATGGTCGCCAAAACCTTTGTCTGGGCAATCATCGCGTCCACTATTCCGGTGAAGAATGTGTTTTCTGCGATAGTGGTCCACCCAGGGCGATGGATGACTTCGAGAAGTCCCTTCAGCGACCCCCGACCACCTAAGGTACCCAGGCTGTGCTGCAGTTTATTGATCTGTTTCTCGAAGTGCAGGATGTGAGCCTTATGAATATTCTCTCCGGGGCGATGTTGTTTCCAGATTGGTGAAGTGGGATCCAACTGCCTGGTCATCATGTATTCCAGGATCGTGTCCGGAGTGCCGCATCTGCCGTTGGATGGCGATGGGCCCTGATATTCCTTCGTCCCATAGAGTGCGTCTCGCCGTTGAGACGGTGGAAAGATGACATAGTCCTGCAGCACCAGGCCATTGCAGTTGGGCTGGTTACCCAGGATACCCTGCAGGAAATTGAGAATGTCGTTGAGGGCTGGATTCAGCACGTCCGTGAAAATTGAGCCGATAATTCCATCGATCGCCGAGGTCAATTTATCGATCACGGGATCGCCGCCTTCAGCAATTCGCTCAATGATATCGGCGACGGAGAGCACTCCAGTGGCCAACCCAAGCGCGGCTTCAGCCGCCTGCAGATAGGCTCCAGCAATTGCCTCCGCGACCTGCTCGGTGAATTGTTCGGCCCCGGTGACCTGGTCACTCCATTGGGTCGCGCTCAGGTTGATGATCGTGTAAGTCATGATCACCGTGTCCTGGTTTTGACAGGGCACCGTGCAACCCCAGGTTGCAGCGTTATCCCCATCGCCGAAGATGTTCACCTGGCTTTGTCCCGCGAACTTCGGGAGGTTGCACAGCTGAAAGGTGAGTGACTCGGCCACTTGATCGTTCACCGTCACCACGAGGTTGACCCAGTCGTTGTCGGCATGACCTGAATCGCTCTTGTGGCGCACTATCTTCGTTCCATATACCGTCAGGGTGCAGAATCCCATATATATCCCCTCCTTCGACCGCTGAACAAGGCTTGGTTGACTTTTATGTCGCAGGCGGCAAGTTGCCGTTTACCCGCAATTGGCGGATGGGAAATAGAGGGCCGCACGTTTGAAAGCCGAAGCGGCTGTCGAAGACTTATCCCCGGCATGACTTAGGTCGCCCCCCTGCGGAACTCCGGAGCCGCACTGCTCCGGAATTGATGGAATCCCATGCGATTTATCTGATCCGCGTTCCGGTGGCGATTGCGCACCCTGAGATGGTGGGTCCTCCGTCGGCAGGAACGATGGTGACAGCGGCCGATGTGGTCTTGAAGGTGTCCGGGTCTTCGCCGAATTCGATGGTCTGGCTGATAGTCTGTGTCTTTGCAAGTTCGCCGTTCAACGTGATGAAGGCAACTGAAACTGCCTTGAACGAGCGGCCGCGAACGTAGCTCCAGACTCCATGTCCGGGGCCTCTTTCGGCGGGAAAGAACATGGGGTTGGAAGTCGTTTCAAGCATGACACCCCCGTCTCCGAAGGTCAGCATGGAAAGAAAGGGACTGCCCAGGGTTTCTCCCGATTCGCAGTTGACTTGCGTTACCTGAACGGTCCAACTGCCCACAAGAGTTCGCGCTTCGATGTCGCGATCTTTGGGCTGCGCCAACGCGGACGGCGCAAGAGACAGTGCGCAGACGACGGCTGTGCCCATGGCGCAGAGTACTTTCAAGGCTATCGATCTGATCATTCTGTTTCACCTCGACGGAATTTTGCCGGCCAACTTTCCCGGCATGCGGCTTATACTGGCTCACACCAGAGGGAAAATCTTTAGGACGATCTGAAGGTTTTCTGAAGAATTATGAGGCTGCGGAAGTCGCGCAATGAGCAAGGACGAGCTTCCGATCTATGAGTTTGAAGACTTCCGGCTTGACCCCGAGAAGTACATCCTGTCGCGGGCGGGAGAGACCATCCCGCTGACTCCCAAAGTCTTCGAGACGCTGCTTCTGTTGGTAAAGCACGCCGGTGAAGTGCTGAAAAAAGACGAGCTTCTTCGCGCGGTGTGGCCGGATGCAATCGTAGAAGAAAACAACCTGAACCAAAACATCTCCGCCCTGCGCAGGCTGCTGGGCGAGAACCGCGGCGAGAATCGCTACATTGCGACGGTTCCGGGGAAGGGCTACCGGTTCATCCCGAGCGTTCGTGTTCCTGCGGAGGAATCCACAGAGAAGCCGGGCCCGGTTCGGATCGGAGTTTTGCCGTTTGAACACATTGGGGCGGACAGCGAGCGGGAGTATCTGGCGGACGGATTAACGGAAGAGACGATTGCCGCCCTGGGCCAGATCGACCCGGAGCGAATCAGCGTGATCGGACGAACTTCTGTAATGCCGTACAAACGCACGCCGATGTCACTGGCCGAGATCGGAAAGGAATTGGATGCCAGCTATCTTGTCGAGAGCTCGCTGCGCGGTGAAGGCGATCGCCTGCGAATTATTGCGAAGCTGATTCGCGTGCGCGATCAACTGCAAATCTGGTCAGGGGCCTACGACAGCGGGCCTGGCAACATGCTGGCGCTGCAGAGCGAGTTGAGCAGGACGATTGCCGAGCAGGTGCGGCTAAGGCTTTCGCCGGAACGCCTGAGGGCGCTGGCGCGAAGGCAGACGCGAAACTCCGAGGCTTACAATCTGTACCTTCATGGGAGACACTTCTGGCAGCAACTCAGCCCGCCGACGACGAGAAAGGCCATTGAATATTTCACCAAGGCTACCGACCTCGACCCGGACTATGCTTTGGCGTGGTCCGGGCTGGCCGATTGCTACTCTTCAAGTTCTGTAAACGGCGACGCTCCTCCGCAGGCAGTGTGGCCCCTGGCGCGCGAAGCGGCAACCCGTGCGGTCAACGCCGAGCCTGGTCTCGCTGAAGTGCAGACATCGTTGGGCTCTTTGAAGTTCTGGCTTGACTGGGAATGGCCTGCCGCGGAAGCCGCGTACAGGAAGGCCATCCAACTCGATTCCAGCTACCCGCTGGGGCACAGAATGCTGGGCGTTGTTTTGTCCCATATGTGCCGGCACGAAGAGGCACAGGTCGCGATTCGCCACGCGCGCGAACTGGATCCGATGTACGTGATGCATCAGTCGCTCTCCTCGCAGATTGCATTTGCGGCCCGCAATTACTCCGAGGCGGTTCGTTTCGCGCGACAGTCGCTTGCGATCGATCCCGACTTCTGGATTGCCCGGCTGCATCTTGCCCAGGTCTATGTCGAATTGGGTCAATATGATTCGGCCGTCGCCGAGCTCAACCATCCAGGGAAATTTGGCGTGAATTCCAAGGTCATCGCGCTGCGCGGCTATGCATTCGCCCGCATGGGCCGAGTCGAGGCCGCGACCGAAGCGCTTCAGGCGCTGCTCTTCACTTCAAAAGAGCGGTATGTACCGCCCTACGCAATGGCCCTGGTGTACGCCGGACTCGAAAAGTACGATCTGGCTCTCGAATGGCTTGAACGCTGCTTCGATGCGCACGATGTGCATGTAGTCTTCCTGACAAACGATCCCAAATGGGACCCGATTCGTGGAGACGTGCGATTTTCAGGCGTGCTGCAACGTTGTGGAATTTTATGCGAGGTCGCACTGCCGTGGGTTGTTTCCGGTAAAGCCTCCGCAACCTAGGCCCCGTGGCGTTTTCTACACGACTAAACTCGTGACCCGATTGAAAACTTATCCCTTCACCATATCCCGGTGCAACGCCTTGACGCGGTAGCCGGCCTTCGCCAACCTTTTCTTCACCTCTTCGGCCATCATCACGCTGCGGTGCTGGCCGCCGGTGCAGCCAAACGCCACAGTCAGGTAGCTCTTGCCCTCTTCAACGTAGTGCGGCAACAGATAAAGCATCATCTCGGTCACCCTGGTCAGAAACTCCTTGCTCTGCGGAAAGCCGCGCACGTATGCCGCAACCTTGGGATCGAGCCCGGTCTTTTTGCGGAACTCGGGCACAAAATGTGGATTGGGCAAAAAGCGCACATCGAACACCATATCCGCGTCCAGCGGCACTCCGTTCTTGAATCCAAAACTTAGGCACGAGACCAGCAGTTGCTTGGTCTCCTCTTCTTGACCGAAGCGCGTCTGGATGTGCGCCCGCAGCTCATGCACGTTGAAGTTCGAAGTGTCGACGAGCGTGTCGGCGACGTTGCGGATGGGATCGAGCAGTTGCCGTTCTTCAACGATCGAGCGCGCCACCGTCTCAGCGCGCCCCAGCGGGTGCGGCCGGCGCGTTTCAGAAAAGCGGCGCACCAGCACGGCGTCCTGCGCATCGAGGAACACCACGCGCGTGGGCAGCAGCTTTTTAACTTCTATCAGGATTTCAGGCAGGCGATCGAGAGTAGGGCCTTCGCGCACATCCACCACGATGGCCGCTCGCTCAACCTCTGTGGATTTGCTCACCAGCTCGGAGAATTGCGGCAAGAGTTCAAGCGGCAGATTATCAACGCAGTGGAAACCAAGGTCCTCAAAGGCTTTCAGCGCTGAGGCTTTTCCCGCCCCCGAGATGCCGGTGACAATCACCAGCTCCTTGCGCGCTTGTCTTTTCTTTCGATGGTTTCGTGTGGAAGGTCTTCCTGAGGGCGTCATGCGCTCATGCTACAACGGACGGCGGCACCTGCGCGCCCTCAAATCGCAGCCCTCATGGGAACGGAACGATGCTCTCGCTCCAGCGATTCTCAAGACCTTCGGTCAGCTGCCAGCTTCCCGTCCCATCCTGCCTTTGAGCTTCACGAAACGAGATCACTCGGCCAGCGCACTCGCCATTCACTATCAGCGGAGCAACTTCAATATTCAGATTCATCACCGGGCCGTGGACCGCGGCTTCAAATCGTCCATTGCCGTTCTCTTCAAGCAGCGCGGCCAGCACCGCGTTCTCGTATGGGCTCGCTGCCTTCATCGCCAATTCGCTCATGTTGATCCCTTCGACTTCCTCGGCCGTGCACCCAAACATCTTCGAAAATGCAGGATTGGTATAGAGAATATGATTTCCGTAAGCTATGGCCATCGCGTCGGGCAGGCTGGCCAACACGTCTTCGGTAAAATTCGATTTAGGTGCATGCTCGTGAATGCTCGGATGAGCCACAATGACCGCTTCGCTCCGCGATTCGCCTAGAACCGAGTAAGTGCCTTCAACCGGCATCATCCGGCTGCCGGCCACCGGCATCGTGGCGTGGAAGGGGCGGCTGCGCCGCGTGCCCTTCAGGCGCGTCTGCGGCTCTGCCGTGCCCGGCAAAAGACCCCACAGTACCTCTTCGATCGGCCGCTCAACCCATTCGGTTTCCACTTCCTGAATCGTCAACCTCGCCTCGCGATTGGCAAACACGATTTTGCCTGACCGTTCGAGGAAGATCAGCAACGGAAGCGCATCCAGAATCGCCATCTGCTCACTCGAAGCGGCGTTGGTAACAAGATTCAGTGCAAGTTCGCCGGCTGCGTCTGAAACCCGCTTTCCGTGAAGTGCCCAAAGTGACTCAAGATAAGTGTTGACAGCTGCGGCGGCCATATCCTTGAGATTAGGGCCCCTGCCATCGAGCTTCCATCCCCTAAACCGGGTACTGCAGATATCGAAAGTAGATTGGCGCGCTGGATGCCCTCCAACGGACAGTCTTTTGTTCTATTTACATACAGTTTTGGGCTATTGCTGCTGCGCACTTCCCGGTTGCGCCACAGGCACCCCTTTGGCGTTGGCGATCTCCGGATCTTTGAGCGCTTTATCGGCCTCTTTGGCGTGGTGGCTGCCGGGGTCGTACTCCATCACTTTCTTGTAATTCTCGCGGGCATCCGCAAACCGGCCCAGGTGACGTTCGCTTTCCGCCAGTCCCCAATAAACATCCGGATTATCGGGATCAAGCACAAGCGCCGACTCGAAGCGTGACAAAGCGCCCTTCCAGTCCTTGCTGTCCAGATAGTACTTGCCCACATTCTCGTCTTCAGCCGCCGACTCCTTATGTTCCGGCTCAAGCACATCCTGATCTTTCCGCCGGCCATGTTTCCCGGAGGGTTGTGTATCCGTGTCGGAATCTCCGCCGGGCTCAATGGCATCGATACCGGCGAGGCTCGAGCTAGTCCCGCTCTCCGCATTGGTCGCGCCCTCATCGGGACTGTGCACCGGATCGAGATCGTACCCGGGCAGCGGCAGCAGACCGTTGGTCGCCCCGGTGTCAGTGGGGAGATTGACCGTATTCCGGTCGGGCATCACCGGAACCGACTTCTCATCCTCAGGGAACGGGTTGTTGCTGCCCGAGGGCGTAGTGGCAGGCTTCTTCTGCTGGTTCGCGGGCTGCGCCGGTTGCGCAGGGGGCGTCTGGGTCTGCGCCGGCTGCGTCTGCGCACATATTCCCGGCGTCGCTATCGCGCACCAGGCAACAATCATCGCAGCTGAAAACGCCAACCTCACTTCCCTTTTTTCCACTCCCTCGAACGGTACGATTCCCCGAAAATGGTACGATGCGGGCATACGGCAAGTTCTACATCCCAACTCTAAGGATACGACTGCTCACCCCCATGGCACTCATGATCCGATCGTCTGCAATCCACGCCGCCGGCTGTTATACCACTTCGCCCATTCGCAAAGGCAGCCGCGTGGCTGAATACACCGGCCACCTGATGACCAAAAAAGAGGCCGACAAGCTCTACGAAAAATCGCCTGTCACCTACCTGTTTGGACTCGGCGACGGCTCGATGGTCATCGACGGCCACTCCATGACCATGTTCATCAACCACAGTTGCGACTCCAACTGCGAGACCGAGGAGATCGACGGCCATGTCTATGTAATGGCCACCCGCAACATCAAGGCCGGCGAAGAGATCACCTACGACTACTGTCTCTATGACGGGGGCGAAGAAGACGCCAACTGCAACTGTGGGTCGAGAACCTGCCGCCTGACCATGTACTCTCCAGAAGAGGTGAAAACCCGCAGGAAGAAGGCGCGGCTCAACGGAAAAAAACCTGCCGAGAGGTCGAAGCGCGCATCAAAACTTTAGAACGAGATGAAACTGAAGAAAGAATCCGAACTACCCGCCCTCACCACGGAACAGCTCGATATTCTGCGGCGCTTCGCGCTCTTTGAAGCTACGCTTGACGATCTGCGGACTGCCCTGGCCGGCGTCTGGGAGATCGAGTTCGAGTCCGGATTAAAATCCGCCGGACCTGAAAAGTTGATGCGCACCGCCTCAGGCCATTTCAGGATTCCCGAGCCCGGCGTTTTGATTACCCGCGAGCACATTTCCAACGCCCTCGAACGCAAACGTTTTGACCTGATTACCGAGCGCGACCTCGTAGTCTGGGCCACGGTTCTGCTGCTCAACGATGCCTACGCGCTCGACCCCGGAGACGAAGACCTGATTGCCGAGTGGCTCAACGACATCAGCATCAATCTCGCTGCAGTTGCGTCTCCCCGCACCCAAAGCCGGGAACGATACAATCCCCTTTAGGCCATCCCGCACTCCCCGGCCTCAAGGAGAGACAGCAAGCATGGGTTACCAGGTTCTGGCCCGCAAGTACCGTCCGCAGCGCTTCGCCGACGTGGCCGGACAGGACCACGTTACGCGGACCCTGCTGAACGCGCTCACCCAGAACCGCATTGCCCACGGCTACATCTTTTCCGGCCATCGCGGCATTGGCAAAACCACCATCGCCCGCATCCTCGCCCAGGCGCTGAACTGCCGGAATGAAGTTGGAAGCGCGGAGCGCCCCACTCCCGAGCCGTGCGGTATCTGCGACTCCTGCATTGAAATTCGCCAGGGCAACGCCGTCGACGTAATCGAGATTGACGCCGCCACCAACCGCGGCATCGACGAGATTCGCGAGCTCCGCGACGCGGCGCGCTATGCACCTTCACGCGACCGCTACAAGATCTACATCCTTGACGAGGCCCACCAGATTACCGAGGCCGCCTTCAATGCCCTGCTGAAGACCCTCGAAGAACCGCCTGCACACGTCATCTTCATGATGGCCACCACCGAGCCCGAAAACATTCCGCAAACCATCCGTTCGCGCTGCCAGCATTTCAGTTTTCATGCAGTCAAATTCGACGACATTCTCGCGCAGCTCAAGATGATTGCCGAGGCTGAGCAGGTCGGCGCCGAAGACGACGCTCTTGCACTCCTGGCCGAGGCCGGCGACGGCTCCATGCGTGACGCGCTCAGCATCATGGATCAGGCCATTGCCTCGGCGCCCGTCGACAATGGCCGCCCGATTCTTAACGCCGCACAGATTCGAGAGTTGATGGGTGCGGTGCCCAACGCCATTTTTGAACGCCTGCTTGAGGCTGTGGCCCAGGGCCAAAGCGCCGAGCTGATGGACCAGCTGAACGTAATGTTGAACGCCGGCCACAGCCCCCAGGCGCTCTCCCGGCAGATGGTCCGCTATCTGCGCAATTCGCTCATGGCCAAGCTGGGCGGCGAGCAAACTCAGCTCTTGCAAATCTCCATAGATGAGCGCGCCCGCGCCGCGCGTTCGGCGCTCCTGTTTACTGAAGAAGAGCTTACGCGCAATCTGCAGATCGTTCTGCGCACCTTTGACGATCTGAACTACCGGCAGGAGCAGCGCCTGCATCTCGAACTCGGACTGCTTAAGCTCATCCATGCGCAGCGCCTGTTGCCCATCGAAGAACTACTGAGCGGCGCAACCACAAGCAGCGTGCGCAGCGCTCCGTCGGCCGCCAGTGCCCCTCGCTCGCCCGTCAACTCGCTGCGCTCTGCACCTTCACTAGCTGTGCAAGTACCGGCGGCGGCAACATCGCAGAATGCTCCAGCATCGCGCAGCATCTCCCCGTTTGAATCGAGCCAGTCGAGCTGGAACGCCGGGTCAAACTCGTCCGCGGGTCCAATCTCGACCGCCGCGCCGAGCCTCAAGCAGAGCGTGGCCGCGGAACCCGCTTCGGCGGTCGCCCCGCCGACCCCCATCATTGAAGGAGCACTTGCCAAAGCCCCTGAAGCAGACCGCGTCAGCGTTGGCGCGCCCAGTGTCGATACCCTGCGCAGCGCGGTAATCGCTGCGCTTGCCAACGGCGGCTGTGCATCTGCTGCCGAACTGTTGAACACGGCCGCCTGGATCATCGAGGGTTCACATCTGCGCGCCGAAATTCCCGGCGTCGGCAGGAAGATGGTGAGTCTCACCGTCAATACAGCGGCTGAGAAAATCATCCGACAGGAGCTGCAGCGCATGGGCGGCCCAGTAAAGTTCTCCGCGGTACCCGGCTCCGGTTCAGCCCCGGCATCGGCTGCGGCGCCCGTAATAGCCGCGGGAAGCATTCAGGAAACCGCGCTCGCCCATCCAATCGTTCAACGCGCGAGAGAGATCTTTCACGCCGAGGTGCGCAGCGTGGTGGACTTGCGCGAGAAGTCTTAACACACCGCCTCCCGGAGGGGGGGCATCGAGTTCAGCCCAGGACGAAGTCCTGGGTAGCCAGCATAGAAAGGACCGCAGCCCGCCAGGGGCGGCGCGATTTGTCAGGTATGAGTCTTTGCCCCCGGCTCTGTTTTGAAAAGGCACAGCGTTACCCGTGCCGATACACCGCCTCCCGGAGGGAGGCAACGATTTTAGCCCGGGACGCAGTCCTGGGTAGGCAGCATAAAAGAGTCCGCCGCCCCGTAGGGTCGGCGCGATTCGCCGCTCGAAAGGATCATTCACAATGTTCAATCCGCTCAAAATCCAGGAAATGCTCTCCCAGGCCAGCCAGATGCAGGAAGAAATGCAGCGCAAACTTGCCGAGTCCATCGTCGAGGCGTCGAGCGGCGGAGGCGCGGTCACCGCAACCATTAACGGCAAAAAGGAGCTTCTAAAGCTCCACATCGACCCCTCTGCCGTGACCGCCTTGAGCGGCGGCGAAGCCGACGTGGAGATGCTGGAGAGCCTGATCGTCGGCGCGGTCAACGAAGCCGGACGCAAAGCCGATGAGATCATCAAGTCCAGCGTCCAGGGAATGTTGGGCGGATTGAAGATCCCCGGAATCAGTTAACTTCATTGGCAGATCATTTCCTCTTCTTGCGGTACATTCATAACCGGGAAAGAACCTGCCGGCGGACGAAAACGCTCTGAAAGGACAAAAAGCGTGCCCATAACCCCTTTCTTCTAACTATTTTGCCCCATAGACCATTTGTTTTCAGCGGGATACGGCAAAAGGTAAAAGGCATAACCATCTGAAAATAAAGCGCTTAACCCCCAAAAGGGGGTATATATGGGGGGGCGCGTAGTTCCGCACCCAGGCACCTTGTATTCCCTGGCGAATAAACGCAGGCCAGACGTTTTGAAAGGGCGCAACGCTACACGTGCCTACACACCGCCTCCCGGAGGGAGGCAACGAGTTTAGCCCAGAACGCAGTCCTGGGTAGGCAGCATAAAAGGGTCCGCCGCCCTGTAGGGGCGGCACGAATCGTCGGATACGGTGAGGAGGATGATCGTGTCACGTTACGCCGAGCCGATGGCCCGGCTCATTGAAGAACTCAAGAAGCTTCCCGGCGTCGGCGCCAAGAGCGCGCAGCGCTACGCCTTTCATATCCTGCGCTCGAGCGACGAAGATGCGGCCGCTCTGGCCGAGGCCGTGCAGAATCTCAAGGCCAGCCTTCGCCTCTGCTCCATCTGCAACAACGTTACTGATGTGGATCCCTGTGCCTACTGCGCCAGCCCCGCGCGCAACCAGCGCGTGGTCTGCGTGGTTGAGGAACCAACCAACATCGCCGCCGTAGAACGCACCCGCACCTACCAGGGCGTTTACCACGTGCTGCACGGAACGCTTTCGCCGCTGCACGGAGTTGGCCCCGAGCAGTTGCGCACCGGCACGCTGGTCGGCCGCGTGGAGCGCGGCGAAGTTGACGAGGTGATTCTGGCCACCAGCCCCACGCTCGAGGGCGAAGCAACCGCCGACTGGCTGGCAACCGCGTTGCGCGGACATTCGGTGAAAATCACGAAGATTGCAACCGGCGTTCCCGCCGGCAGCGACATCGAATACGCCGACGAAGTAACGATGGCGCGAGCGCTTGAAGGGCGAAGGGACATGTAGCGGGGGGCAGCTTCGGATTTCGCTATCCGAACAACAGGCCAAAGGAAAACAAAGCAAATGCGAGAATCGAGCCCCAAAACATCCTGCGACGACTCACGGAGAAATCCTCCGAAAAGCAACATACGAGCCGCGCCGAATTTTGCAAATAGCAAGTTTGGGGTGGTAATAACAGTTTCGGGGGAGAAAAAAGCGGGAAGGGCTTGGCCACCCTTCCCGAAGTTGCTCATGGCATTTTGGGGAGCCGCATTGCTATTTCGAAATCTGGTCGAGCGCGAGGTTCAGTTCCAAGCACATTTACCCGCGGCTCGCCCAAGAGGCCGAGCTGCCGCTGCTCGATGTGTTGGCCGATCGAGCTCGCGCACTTTCTCCTCGGTGATTCCGCGCGCCTTGGCTACGCGCGCCGCCTGGTAGTACGCGTTGTCGGGCGTGATGTCCGGATCGAGACCGGACGCCGAAGTCGTAACCATGTCGATCGGCACCGGCTTGCCGGGGTTCTGCTTCTGGAGCGCGTCAATGTCACCCTGGATGCGCGTAGCCAGCTTGGCGTTCGACTGCGCCAGGTTCGTTCCGCCTGAGCTGGTCGCATCGTACCCGTTGCCGGCAGCCGACGGCCGAGGATGAAAGTAACGATCCGAAGTAAAGTTCTGCGCAATCAGCTCCGAGCCGATCACCTGCCCGTTGCGCAGAATCAGGCTGCCGTTGGCCTGGTGCGGAAAAATGAACCCGGCAACGACGGTGATCGCCAGCGGATACACGATGCCAAACAGCAGCGTGGTGACCAGCGTAAACAGAATCGCCGTCTTCAAGACCGAATGCACGGCCGGCGCTCCCTGCGTGTGTGTAGTTGGGTGTGCCGTCAGTTCCTCGTGAGCTACCAGTGTACTTGAGCCGGAATGCACGATTGAATCTCCTTCAATAAAGCAGCTGTCAGCTGTCAGTTCAGCTATGCCAAGTGCAACGCTACCAGGCAGAGGTCGATGGCCTTGATGCCGATAAACGGAATGATGATGCCGCCCACGCCGTAGACCAGGAGGTTATTGCGCAGCAACACGTCCGCGGCTTTGGGAACGTACTTAACGCCTTTGAGCGCCAGCGGAATCAACGCAACGATAATGATAGCGTTGAAGATGACCGCCGAAAGAATTGCCGACTGAGGCGAGTGCAGAAACATGATATTCAGCGCACCCAGCACCGGGAAGACACCCGCAAACATGGCCGGAATGATGGCGAAGTACTTGGCCACATCGTTTGCGATCGAAAATGTTGTCAGCGCGCCGCGGGTCATGAGCAGCTGCTTGCCGATCTCCACGATTTCGATGAGCTTGGTCGGATTCGAATCGAGATCCACCATGTTGCCGGCTTCCTTTGCCGCCTGCGTACCCGAGTTCATGGCGACGCCTACGTCGGCCTGGGCCAGCGCGGGCGCGTCGTTGGTGCCGTCGCCGGTCATGGCAACCAGCTTGCCTTTGCCCTGCTCGCGCTTGATCAGGTCCATCTTGTCTTTCGGCTTGGCTTCGGCAAGAAAATCGTCGACCCCGGCCTCGCGTGCAATCACCGCAGCCGTCAGCGGATTGTCGCCGGTGATCATGATGGTGCGAATGCCCATCGCGCGCAGACGGGCAAGCCTGTCCTTGAGCCCGCCCTTCACAATGTCTTTGAGGTGAATGACGCCGAGCGCCGTCGAGTTCTCAGCTACCACCAGCGGAGTGCCGCCCATCCTCGCAACTTCTTCAACGTTTTCGCGCACTTTTTGCGGCAGAGTAGAACCCTGCTCTTCAAGGAAGCGTGCGATCGCGTCGACCGAGCCTTTGCGAATGCGCGTTCCGGGCAGGTTTACGCCGCTCATGCGAGTCTGCGCAGTGAATGGAACAAACTCCGTGTGGGTGCCCGCGAGATCGCGCCCGCGAAGGTTGTACTTTTCCTTGGCGAGGACAACAATCGAGCGGCCCTCGGGGGTTTCATCACTGAGCGACGAAAGCTGCGCGGCGTTCGCCAGCCGCTCGTGGCTTACGTCGGGCGCGGGCAGAAACTCTGTCGCCTGGCGATTGCCTAGCGTGATGGTTCCGGTCTTGTCGAGCAGCAGCGTGTTGACGTCGCCGGCGGCTTCAACCGCGCGGCCGCTCATGGCAAGCACGTTGTATTGAACGAGGCGATCCATGCCCGCGATGCCGATAGCCGAGAGCAGTCCGCCGATGGTGGTGGGAATTAAGGCAGACCAGCAGCGAGACCAGCACGAAGATAGTTTGCGGCGCCTTGGCGTAGATGGCGAAGGGCTGCAGCGTGACTACTGCCAGCAGGAAGATGATGGTCAGTCCCGAGAGCAGAATGCTAAGCGCAATCTCGTTAGGCGTCTTCTGCCGCTGCGCGCCTTCAACCAGCGCAATCATGCGATCGAGAAATGTTTCGCCAGGATTCGATGTGATCTTGACTCTGATCCAATCAGAGAGCACCTTGGTGCCGCCGGTGACGGCCGAACGGTCGCCACCGGCCTCGCGGATCACTGGCGCCGACTCGCCGGTAATTGCCGACTCATCGACCGACGCGACGCCCTCAATCACTTCTCCGTCGCCGGCAATGTAACTGCCGGCCACAACGTAGATCACGTCGCCGGCGCGCAGCAGTCCACTGGCCACATCTTCAAAGCTGCCGTCAACCTTGTAGCGCTTGGCGATGGTTTCGCCCTTGGCCTTGCGCAGCGTATCGGCCTGGGCCTTGCCGCGGCCCTCGGCCATTGCCTCGGCAAAGTTGGCGAACAGTACCGTGAACCAAAGCCAGAGCGTGATCTGCAGGTTGAACCCGAAACCAGGTTGATGATTGATGGCGTTGCTGATGAGCAGCATGGTGGTGAGCACGCTGCCCACCTCCACCACGAACATCACCGGGTTCTTCACCATGCCGCGCGGGTTGAGCTTGCGCACCGAATCGATCAGCGCCTGGCCCATGATTTGCGTATTCCAAAGACTTGTTTTCTCAGCCATGTTTTTCTTAGCTCTCAGCTTTCAGCCTTCAGCTGTCAGCGGGTTTGTGCAGTCCGTTCAGTCCCTCAGTCCCTTAGTCCCTAAAACAGCGTTCCCGACTTGAGCAACAAGTGCTCCAGAATCGGTCCCAGGCTCAGCGCCGGGAAGAACGTAAGCGCGCCCACGATTACCACCACGCCCACCAGCAGAACGGTAAAGAGCGAGGTATTCACGGGGAAGGTTCCGGGCGAAGGCGGCACGCTTTTTTTCATCGCCAGGCTACCGGCCAGCGCCAGCACCGGAATCATCATGAGGAAGCGGCCGATGAGCATGTCCCAACCCATCGCGATGTTGTACCACCAGTTCGTGCCCAGACCAGCGAACGCTGAGCCATTGTTGCCCGCGCCCGACGTAAAGGAGTAAAGGATCTCGCTGAAGCCATGCGGGCCCGGATTGTTGGTCACCGAGAGCCCGACCGGCAAGAGCACGAAGATTGCGGTGAAGGTGAGGATGATGAGCGGGAAGATGAGCGCGTAGAGCATGGCCATCTTCACGTCGTAGGCTTCGATCTTCTTGCCCAGGTACTCGGGTGTGCGGCCCACCATCAGTCCTGCGATGAAGACCGAAAGGACGACAAAAATCAGCATTCCGTACATGCCGGCGCCCACTCCACCGAAAACCACTTCGCCAAGCATGATGTTCGAAAGCGGCACCATGCCGCCCAGCGGCGTGTAGCTGTCGTGCATGCTGTTGACGGCGCCGCAACTGGCATCGGTGGTAATGGTGGCGAACAAGGTGGAGTCGGCGATGCCGAAGCGCACCTCTTTGCCCTCCATGTTGCCCGCGGGCGCAGTGGCGCTGCCGGTTTGCGCGGCCCCGTGAATCGCGTTGTAGGGGTGCGATTCAGCCCAGTAGCAAACCGTGAAGCCGGCGGCGAAAAGCAGGAACATCGCTCCGAAAACTGCCCAGCCGTGGCCCGACGAGCCAGTCATGCGGCCCAGAGCAAAGGTGAGCCCCGCCGGAATGATGAAGATGGAAAGGATCTGGATGAAGTTTGAGAAAGGCGTGGGGTTCTCGTAGGGATGGGAGCTGTTGGCGTTGAAGAAGCCGCCCCCGTTGGTGCCCAGCATCTTGATGGCCTCCTGCGAAGCCACGGGTCCCTGACCGATCACCTGCATCTGCGAAGGGTGTTCGAGCGGATGCGCCTGTGTGTAAGCGTGCAGGTTTTGCGGCACCCCCGTCGCCACCAGCAGAAGCGCGTAAATGACGCACGCTGGCGCAAGCACATAGAGCAGGCAACGAGTCGTGTCGACCCAGAAGTTGCCGATGGTGCCGGTTGTAGTGCGCTTGATGCCGCGGATGAACGCAATAGCTACCACGATGCCGACGGCCGCTGACCAGAAATTATGCGTGGCGAGACCGGCCATCTCAGTGAGATAGCTCATCGTGCTCTCAGGCGTGTAGAACTGCCAGTTGGTGTTGGTGGTAAAGCTGGCGGCGGTGTTCCAGGCCAGGTCGGTACCCACGTTGGCCAAATGCTGAGGATTCCACGGCAGCCAGGCCTGCAGGCGCTCGATGGCGTAGGTAATGAGCAGCGTAGCCGCCGAGAAGCCGAGCATCGCGTAGGCGTATTCGCGCCAATTCATCTCTTTCTCGTGGTTGACGCCGCAAATCTTGTAAAGAAATCTCTCGATGGGTCTGAGCAGCGGATCGAGCCAGGTACGTTCTCCTTCGAAGACGCGAGCGAGATAAATTCCCACCGGGGGCGTTGCGGCGAGCAACACCAGCGAGTAGATGACAAACTTCAACCAGCCATTAGCGGTCATTTCAAAATTTCTCCGGGAACAGCAGGGTGAGAGTCAGGTAACCCAACAGCAGGATGGAAATTGCCAAACCGGCAGCGGTCACAATGTCAAAGTGCATGGGGTTACCTCAGCTTCTGGCAGGCCTTGACATAGAGAAAGGCCATGCCGAAGAAAACGGCTGTGAAAAGCAGCATCAATGCATCTTGCATTTCAAAGACTCCGGATAAATCGGAAGGGCCGATTGCATGCTGAAACTCATTTTGTGTTTCAGTCCGCGGTCGCCCCTTAACACACTGCGTGTGTGGCATGCGCCTGGCTGGTATTGCTCCAAAACGTCATGCCGAAATTGATTGTTGCCGAAGGCAGGTTGCGGTCTCGAAAATCTTTCCTAAAGAATCTATAAAGATCGCTCTTGCGGCCACATAAAGCCATGGAAAACAAGAATTTCCGGAGCATTGATTGCGGCCCTGGCCGGGCCTTGCGGCAAAGGCACACGAACGCACGATTCCGAAGACGGGGAGAGCTTACTCCTGGTTTTCCGTCCAGCCCTCAGGTACAAACCGATAGCCTACCCACGGCTCGGTCTGAATGTACTGGCGCCCGGTTTGGCTTTCGAGCTTCTTGCGCAGTTGGCCCACAAATACGCGCAAATATTCAGGCTGATGGGCCGATTGCGCGCCCCACACAGCGGTCAGCAGGGCGCGATGCGTAATCACCTTGCCGGCGTGCCGGGCCAGATGTAGAAGCAGGTCGAATTCCTTGGGTGTGAGGTGAATCGGCTTGCCCTGCACGGTGATGCTGTGGGCATTGGCATCAACCACAAAGTCGCCCGTCTCAATGGCTGAGGTGCCGCGCTCGGGAGCGCGGCGCAGATGGGCGCGCACGCGGGCCAGCAGTTCCTGAATGTTGAACGGCTTGGTTACGTAGTCGTCCGCGCCGGCATCGAGAGCTTCAACTTTCGATCGCTCGTGATCACGGACCGAAAGCACGATGATGGGTATTACTCCGAGGGAGCGGATTGACCGGCAAACCTCCACACCGCTCATTCCCGGCATCATCAGATCGGTGATCACCAGATCGGGCGGCCAGTCGCGGAAGACATGCAGGCCTTCCTCTGGATCGTTGGCGGTACGTATGTCGTATCCCTGAGCCGAAAGTGCCGCGCGCAGCACGCGCGTGATCTGCGGCTCGTCGTCAATTACCAGAATTCTTCCAGGCATGGCGATCTTCTTCCATCGGAAGATTACATCATTTGAGGGAGCGTATCATTCCGGTGAGGACGAAATGCAGATCCCCGGTTTGGCACAAAGGGCTTTGAAGTGGGCCGGTGCCTCGGCACTTGCGGTTGCCGCCGCGGCAACGCTGGTTTGGCTGCATGCGGATTCAACCACAGCCGCGATCGTCTTCCTGGTTCTGGTGGTGTGGACGGCGACCCAGGCCGGAATGCAGCTTTCGCTGTATGTGGCCGCGCTGTGTGCTGTCTGTTTCGATTACTTCTTTCTGCCGCCTTACCGCACGCTGTATTTGACCGGCGCAGGCGCCTGGGTTGCAATGGCCAGCTTTATAGCCAGTTGCCTTATCGTAGGCCGCGTGGCTGAGCGAGCCCGGCGAGAGAGCCGCGAGGCTGAACAGCGCCAGGCCGATGTGGAGCGCCTTTACTCGCTTAGCCAGGAGATGATGCTGTGCGAAGATGCCGATCAGCTCATTCGCGATTTACCGCGATTGATCGATCGCGTTTTTTCGCTCAATGGAGTCGCTCTCTACGTCTGCGATCAGGAACGGTTTTACGCTTCGGTCTCTGAGATTCCAGCCAGCATGCGGGCCACAATGATGGCGACGGCCCAAGGCATGAACCCGACCGCCAACGAGTTTGGCGGGTATTTCACCATGGCGCTGACTCTGGGACTGCGGCCTGTGGGCGCGCTGTCGTGGCAGCCCGATACGTTGTCGCACGAAGTGGCCACTGCGGTAAGTGCGCAGGTGGCGATTGCCGTGGCACGGGCGGTTGCCACTGAGGCAACCGCGCGCATTGAAGCCGCGCGCGAAGGCGAGCGGTTGCGTTCGGCCCTCATCGACTCGCTTACCCATGAGTTGCGCACGCCGCTCACTTCAATCCGCGCAGCCGCAACTACGCTGCATGAATCAGGCGAGTCGCTCGACGCCGAGGGGCAAAAAGACCTGGCGGCGATCATCGATGAAGAAGCCTCGCGGCTCAGCCTGCTGATTGGCGAGGCCGTGGAAATGGCGGAGATCGATGCCAACGTGGTCGAGGTGCGCATGGAGCCACACCATCCGAGTGAGCTGCTCGACCAGGCGGTGGAAGAGATGCGCAAGGCACTGGCTTTGCATCGCATCAGCGTTGCAACCGAGAGCCTGGGCGACCCCAACCAGGACAAGCCTGCGTGGTTCGATCCGCATCTGCTGGGCCGCGTGCTGCGTCACCTGCTCGAAAATGCCGCCGCATACACTCCGCCGGGCGGCCGTGTGAGCCTGAATAGCCGCAGGATCGGCGACCGGCTCGAATTCTCGGTTGAAGACAACGGTCCCGGAATCGACGCGATCGACCTGCCGCTGATCTTCGAAAAGTTTTACCGCGGCAGGAGTGGAAGCAAATCGCGCAAGGGATCGGGGATGGGCCTGGCGATCTCGCGCGCCATCCTCTCCGCGCACGGCGGCGGAATCGAAGTGACCAGTACGCCAGGCACTGGTGCGATGTTTCGCTTCTGGGTGCCATTGGTGGAAAAGGGACCGGGAGGGAAGGATCAACTGGAACGCCTTCGCGAGGTCCTTGCAAAGGTGAGCGACGCACCCCCAGCAGAAGACCGGCTGTAGGAATTGACTCCTGCCAGCCTGCATTGTTGGCGAAGTCTCTGAGGGTCTGGAGACCCTCAGTACAGCCGGTCTGGAGACCGGCGCTACTCCGGCTCGCTGCTCCAGTCGCAGACAATCTCACAGCGTTTTTCCGAACTCTCAGCAGCCCACTCCAGGATGCGCAGCCCGCGCCAGGCATCGATAGCCGCAACCGGCGCAGTCCCTCTGCCCATTAATGCATCGCGAATGCCTGCGTAATAAAGCCGGTAATCGCCGGAAATCGGCTCGATGGGCCTCGCCACCTCGCAGCTGTCGATGCCCACATGCAACACTCCCCAGTTCGCCGCCGGCTCCCGTCCCCAATTCGGATTGTCGATCCGTGTCAGCTTGGCCAGGGCCGCCTCCTGCTGGTCGAGTCCGTGCTTCCAGTAGTTGCCATTTGTACCGCGCAGGTGGAAGCGCAGCGACGGCGGCAGCGCCAGGCTGTTAGCGCCCAGCTTGACGATGAAGTCGGAGTACCGCAGCCGAATCTCAAAAGCGTCGTTCGCTGTGATCGGGTTGCGCTCCGAGCGGACGTCGGCGCTTACGGCGAGAGGCTTGCCGAAGAGCACCAGCGCCTGGTCGACGAGGTGACTGCCCAGATCGAGCAATGCACCGCCGCCGGCCGAGGGATCCACCTTCCACAGTCGATCGGTGGGTAGGGTCGGACGCCAGCGGTCAAAGCGCGATTCAAACTCGACCAGCCGGCCCAGTGATCCTTCATGTAGAAGTTCCTGAATTGCCTGAAAGTCGCTGTCCCAGCGGCGGTTATGAAACGGCGCCAGCAGCAGGTTTTTCTCGGCGGCAAGATGGATAAGTTTGGCAACCTCGGCCGTGGTGATCGCCATCGGCTTGTCGATAACCACATTGCGGCCGGCGCTCAAAATTCGGCTTGCAAGCTCAAAGTGGGTTCCGTTCGGAGTGGCTACTACGAACAGATCCAGAGAAGCGTTTGCGAGCATCTCGTCGAGCGAGCGGTACGTGACAATACCGGGATATCGCTCGGCAACCTTGTTGGTTGTGCGCTCGAGAGCCGCAGCCAGTTCAAGCCCTTCGACCGAAGAGATGAGCGGCGCGTGAAAGACGCGCCCAGCGAGCCCGAAACCGATTAGACCAACGCGGAGCATAGGCAACCCGTGCCGACCCGCATCATCCGTTGCGCAGCCGGTCAACCTTCGAGTTTATATCGCGTTTCGGCCAGCCGGTAGAGCCGGCGCCATACCAGGCGATTCATGGTGACCACCATGGTGGCCATCAGAACTGTGGCCAGCAGCAGGATGGAGAACTTTCCCTTGGTCAGTTGCGGCGCTGATTTGCGCGCCCAGGCCTACGGTTTGAAGCGTCTTGTCGCCGATATGAAAATACTCGGCAATGATCGAGGCGTTCCACGCTCCGCCCGAAGCGGTAATCATGCCGGTGACGAGATAAGGGAAAATGCCAGGGAGAATCAGGCGCGTCCAGCGCTGCCAGCGCGTGAACTTGTAGACCGACGCGGCTTCTTTCAAGTCGGAGGGTATCGCCATGGCTCCGGCAATCACGTTGAACAGGATGTACCATTGCGTGCCCAGCAGCATGAGCGCGATCGAACCCACGCCCAGGCCGCCGCCCAACTGGATCAAGCCCAGCAACAGGACCGGGAAGAGCGCGGTGGCTGGGATCGATGCAACCACCTGGGTTATGGGTTGCAGAATGCGCGCCAGGTTGGGACTGAAGCCGATCATTACGCCTACGGGGATGGTCCAAAGCGCCGCAATGAGCAGCGAGGCAGTGACGCGCAAGTAAGTGGCCCCAGCGCCCAGCAACAGCAGGCGCATTTCGGCCCACGTGACGCCCTGGATCAAATGGAGTGCATTCCACGCTCCCCACAGTACCGCGCCGCACACCATCACTCCGGCGGCAATCGATACCCATCCGGCGCCATTGCGCGGCACGCCCTCTACCGGCTGCACAATGCGGCACTCACGCGTAGTTGAGAGCCGCCGGAACATCGACTCTTCGATCGAGCTCCACGCGCGAGCGGGCAGCTTCGTAAGCACGCTGGGCCGCTGCAGCAGTGTGAGGATTGGCGAGGTGACACGGTCAGTCGACTCAACCTGCTCGAACTTGAATTTGTCGCTCCAGGCAATGAGCGGCCGCCAGATAAGCTGGTCGGTAGCAACGATAATCAGCACCAGCACTCCCAGCCCCCAAAGCAGCGCTTTCAGGTCGACGGGATTCGCCGAAGCCGCCGTTTGCAGATAGCTGCCCAGGCCGGGCAGGCGGAAGTCCCGGTCGCCGAGCACGAACATCTCGCAGGCGATGAGAAAGAACCAGCCGCCGGCCACCGACACAATCGAGTTCCAGATGAGACCGATGGTCGCAAAAGGCATTTCAAGCTGCCAGAACCGTTGCCATGCCGAGTAGCGATAGATGCGCGAAGCCTCAATCATCTCGCGGGGAATGCTTTTGAGCGACGAATAGAAGCTGAAGGCCATGTTCCACACCTGGCCCGTGAAGATGAGCAGGATGGAGCCCATTTCAATGCCCAGTTGATGGCCGGGCACCAGCGCCATCATGGCCAGCATGACGCCGGGCAGAAAGCTGAGCACCGGAATCGACTGCAGGATGTCGAGAACCGCAACCATCCATGCTTCGATTCGGGGATTGTAAGCGGCGATGTAACCGTAGCCGACTGCGAAGGCCAGGCTGAGCAGGTAGGCGATGCCGATGCGCACAATCGAGTAAAACGCGTAGAGCGGCAGCGCGCCGACCGAGTGCGAGATAACCACCGCAGGCGTCGGCTTGGCCAGCCAGTACGCGCCCATCCGCACCACTGCGAAGAAGACGGCCAGGCCGCACAGCGCCACCGAGAGGTCGGTAACAAACGGCCAGGTGCGCACCGCAACCAGCGAGCGCGAGAATGTCTGCTGGATCTTCACTCTTCTTCCCCGGCTGGCGAAATCTCCTCATCCTGCGCGTCGGGCAGCATAAAGCGCCGCCGGGCAGCGTCAAAGTCAAACAGCTCCGCATACCGGCCCCATGCCACTGCGGTTTCCATCTGCCGCTGGCTCTCTTCTTCGCTGAACTGCTCGTCGAGCATATCGAGGAAGAACTCCTCGAGAATGGTGTGATCGCTCTTGGTTTCGAGTGCCCGCGTAATCTGCCTCAGCAAAAGTACGTTGCCCACAGCCGCGTCGCGGAAGAGTTCCTTTTGCCGCAGAATCTCGGAGTTGGCAAACTCCGTTCCGGCCGGCGTGATTACGGCGTCGCCCTCTTCCACCTTAAGGAAACCCAGCAACTGCGCGGCATCCACAATCGGCAGCAGGTCGTCGATCTCAAAAGCCAGGTCGTCGGCCATGCGATAGATGTCGTCGCGGCCGCCCTTGTCGAGCAGCAATTCAAGCAAGCCGGCCACGCCTCCCGGCCGCGCGTGAGGCAGCATCTGGTACTTCATCTGGCGCTGATCGCGAATCTTACGGCCGGGATGCTGATGGTCGGGCGCCTCATCGGGAGATACGTCGGGCTTGGTCAGCACCTTGTAGATGTAGTCGACCAGCTGCGTGAACCCCTCCGCTTTCCGGTCGCGCGGATGCGGCAGCTGCACCTTGAAGTCGGTGCGGATGTGCCCCGGATTGCGCCCCAGCACGATGATGCGATCGGCCAGCAGCACCGCTTCTTCAATGTTGTGCGTGACGATGAAGACCGCCTTGGTGGGCATGGTCTTGTTGGCCCATAGCTCCAGCAGTTCGCTGCGCAGGTTTTCGGCGGTGAGCACGTCGAGCGCGGAGAATGGCTCGTCCATGAACAGCACTTCGGGCTCAACCACCAGCGCGCGGGCAAAACCCACCCGCTGCCGCATGCCGCCTGAAAGCTCCTTCGGATACGCGCCCTCGAATCCGTCAAGGCCAACCGTGTCGAGCATGCGCATGCTGCGTTCACGGCGCTCATCGGGAGGCACTCCGCGGGCCTGCAGCGGAGCCTCGACGTTCTGAAGCACCGTGAGCCAGGGGAACAACGCAAAACTCTGGAAGACTATGGAGACGTTGATCTCAGCCTGCGAGATGGGCTTTTCGTGCCAGTAGACTTGTCCGGCCGAAGGTTGCGAGAGTCCGGTGAGCATGCGCAGCATGGTCGACTTGCCCGAACCCGAGGGACCCAGCAGCGCCAGAATCTCGCCCGGAACGATGCTCAGATCCGTGGCCGAAATCACCTGAATTCGGTTTTCGCTCGGCTGCGCGTAGTACTTCTCGATCTTCTCGGCCCGGATGATGGCGTCGGTCGCCGGAGCCTGAACAGTGGGCGGGTTAGAGGTCGCGGTTCCATGCATCTAATTCTCTCCGCTGAGTTTACGGTTGCTTGAGGCGGGCCGTGGCGCGCGCCAGATTGCGCCTCGGGCAATTCATTCGAGGTTTACGTCGCCTCGTCGGCCTCGCTTCGAAGCGAAAAATCCAGGGCGCAAGATTTGGGGGATGCCGCTCAGGTTATCGTCGAAGGCTGGCCGCGCAAATTCCCCCTCCGGCTTCGCCATCGTTCCATGACCCGGCCAATTTTGGCAAGTCTAAGGTGATTTCTTTGATTTCAGATGAATTGGGGTGGGGGCCGGGAGAAATCGCCGCCCGCTCCACGAGAATTGAGAAGTTATTCCGAGTAACTCCCGCTCAAGGTTATGATTGGAGTAAGGTTCGACAGAAGCGGTGGTTGCCAGATCAGGCATCGGGGTTCCAGAGCGAAAAGGCATGCCCATCGTCAAGTTAGTACGCCCTGAAGGAATATGACCGAAACGAAGACCAAGCACAAAGTCCTTGTCGCCGACGACGAGAGAGTCATTGCCGACACCCTGGCCATGATTCTGAATCAGAGCGGCTTTGAAGCGCGCGCCGTTTATTCCGGGGAGAAGGCTCTTGAGCTGACTTCATCGTTTGAACCGGACATGCTCATCTCCGACGTGATCATGGCCGATCTCAATGGAATTGATGCAGCCATCCGAATTCGTAAGCTGCGCCCGGGTATCAAGATCCTGCTCTTCTCCGGACAGGCCGCAACCGCCGACCTGCTTGAGAAGGCGCGCGCGCAAGGCTACGAGTTCGAGATCCTCGCCAAACCCGTCCATCCGCAAGACCTGTTAAGCCGGCTAAGAGGGTGAAGCGCGGCGCGCCGATGTTGAGCCCGGCCGCTGCCAGCCTTGCCCTACGCATCCCCAACCGGCGAAATTAGATAGACCATGGCGCAGGCATTCCGCTCGCAACGCGTGCTTACTCCCGACGGCCTTCGCCCCGCCACCGTAGTGGTTGAAGGCGAACGGATTCGCTCGATTTGCGCGTGGAGCGATGTGCCCGCCGGCGCCGCGCTCAATGACTATGGCGATCTGGTCCTGATGCCGGGCCTTGTCGACACCCACGTGCACATCAACGAACCCGGCCGCACCGAGTGGGAAGGCTTTGAAACAGCCACGCAGGCCGCAGCCGCCGGCGGCGTGACCACGCTGGTAGATATGCCGCTGAACTGCGTGCCCGAAACCATTAACGCCGAATCGCTCGAAGCAAAGCGCGCGGCGGCTCGCGGAAAGACATGGGTAGACTGGGCGGCATGGGGAGGCGTAGTGCGCGGCAACGCCGATTCCCTTCCCGGCCTCGTTCGCCGCCGGTGTTCCCGGCTTCAAGTGCTTCATGATCCACTCCGGCATCGACGGCTTTGCGTGGGTGGATGAAAACGATCTGCGACTGGCGCTCGAAAAGCTGCGCGGAACGGGCTTGCCGCTACTGGCGCATGCTGAGGTTGCGGGGCCGATCGACGATGCGACGAAGTACCTGGCGCTCTTCAGAGATTGGCTGGCGCAGATACTCAACGTTATCTTGCGTCGCGGCCGCAAATTGCAGAGAGCGACGCGATCGCAACTGCTCGTCGGTTTAGCCGATGAATTTCAAACGCCAATTCACGTGGTGCATCTTTCAAGCGCAGGCGCGGCTTTGTCACTATTGGCAGCGGCTCGCAGGCGAGGCACACCCATTACCGTTGAAACCTGCGCTCACTACCTTTGCTTCACATCGGAAGAGATTCCCGACGGAGCGACCGAATACAAGTGCGCGCCGCCGATTCGCAACGCAGAGAATCGCGAGCGGCTTTTGCAGGCGCTTGAGAGCGGCGACATCGACATGATTACCACCGACCACTCCCCTTGTCCGCCTGCCATGAAGTGCCGCGAAGAAGGACGCTTCGACAAAGCCTGGGGAGGAATCGCAAGCCTCGGCCTGGCGCTGCCCGCGGTATGGAAAGTGATGCACGGCCGCGGCGTAAAGCTCGAATCGATGGCAAAGTGGATGGCCTTGGCGCCCGTGAAGCTGGCCGGCTTCGAAGGCCGCAAAGGAGCGCTGGTCGCCGGAGCCGACGCCGACCTCGTCGTCTTCGACGATGCCGTGGAGTGGACCATTTCCGAGCCCGACCTGCGTTTCCGCCACAAGCTCTCGCCCTACGTCGGCGCCGCGGCCCGAGGACGCGTGCTCGAAACATGGCTGCGCGGCGAAATGGTCTTTTCAGCCGGAGCCTTCTTTGGCTCGCCGCGCGGCAAAGAACAGGTGCGCGCATGAAAGACCGCGCTCAAAACGCAATCGCCGAGTGCCTGCGCCTCGCCGCGTTCACTGAGCAGCCAGGCCAAATCACGCGCCGCTTTCTCACTCCGCCGATGCATAGCGTTCATGACCACCTGCGCGAGAGGATGACTGCACTTGGTATGGGTGTGACGGTTGACGCCGTTGGAAACATGCGCGGGCTGTGGCAGCCTGAGGGCGCGAGCGGGAAACGCCTCGTAATTGGCTCGCATGTTGACACGGTGCCCGATGCAGGGGCTTACGACGGCGTGCTGGGCGTCTGTTTAGGACTGGAGCTCGTCCAAAACGCAAAACAACGTGAGTTGGCGATCGAGGTTATTGCATTCAGTGAAGAAGAAGGCGTGCGGTTTGGCGTTCCATTCATCGGCAGCCGCGCCGTTGCAGGCCGCTTCGATCCCGCACTGCTCTCCCTCAAAGACGCCGACGGCGTCACGCTCGATTCGGCAATCCGCAATTACGGCCTCGACCCGGCGAAGATCGGCGACGCCGCACTCAACCAAAACGTCGCCGCCTTCATCGAGATTCACATTGAGCAGGGCCCGGTTCTCGAATCCGAGAACCTCAGCATTGCGGCGGTCACCGACATCGTTGGCCAGACGCGCATGAGCCTGCGCTTCACCGGCCACGCCAACCATGCCGGCACTACGCCCATGAATCTGCGCCGTGACGCGCTAGCCGCCGCAGCCGAATGGATTGTCGCAGTCGAGCGGTTTGCACGACAGACCGATGGCCTCATCGCCACCGTGGGCAAAATCGACGTTGAACCCAACGCCGGCAATGTCGTCTCGGGAGTAGCCGCCGTGAGCCTCGACCTGCGCCACTCCTCCGATACCGCACGTGCCGACGCTCTTGAATTGTTGCTCGCTCGCGCGGACGAGATCGCCGATCGCCGTGGCCTCGCACTCGAATCGAAGCGCCTGATGGATCAGCCCGCCGTGCCCATGGACGAACAGCTTACAGCGTTTCTTGTCGAAGCGCTGGAAGCAAACGGCCTGCCGCCCAGGCGCATGTCCAGTGGCGCGGGCCACGACGCCATGGTGATGGCCGCGCGCGTGCCGACCGCAATGCTCTTCCTGCGCAGCCCCGGTGGCATCAGCCACCATCCCGATGAATCCGTCCGCGAAGAAGACATCGAGAATGCGCTGCGCGTAGCTGCCAGCTTTCTTGAACGGTTTGCCGCCCATCTCAAGTAAAATCGTTGCACGCTGGTTACAGTCAGCCGCCGGCGTCTCCGGCCCGCGATGGATGAAACATTGGGGTGCCCCATCCATCGAGCGTCTTTTGCTCGATGGGTGGGATGCCACGAAGCCCAGGTTGCGTGTAGTCGGTTTTGTTTCTTATTGGAATTTTCCCTGGTTCGAGGTCGCAATTGTCACGTCCGCATCTCCATCATCTTGGAGCAACACGCAGCAGCCTCAAGCCTGACCACCTGCTGCAAACGCCCGACACTTTCGTCCGCACGCCGCTGCCCGGCGCGGAAAGGGTGGACTTCATCATCCATGCCGCGCCGCACTTGGGCGCAGCGTTTACGCAGATGACCGCCGAGTTTGCGGCCGGCGGGTCACTTGGCCCCACTCCCGGGCAGCGATATATCTATGTTCTTGACGGCGAGCTCAAGCTGCGGGCGGCCGGCAAAATGCACAGCCTTGCCGCGGGCGGCTACGCGTACCTGCCGCAGGGCGCGGAGCACACTGTCACCTCAACGTCGAAGGCGCGCGCCGCAATTATCGAGAAGACATATCAGCCGCAGCCCGGCGCGAAAGAACCTCAGATCGTCATCGGCGATGAATCGAAAGTTGCGCCCGTGCCGCTGATGGGCGATGAAGGCCTGCGAGTTCGCTCGCTGATGCCCGACGGTCCGCCCTACGATTTTGCCGTCAACACCATGACCTACGATCCCGGCGCCGCCCTCAGCATGATTGAGATTCACATTATGGAGCACGGCCTGCTGATGCTCGAAGGCGGCGGCATCTATCGCCTCGGCGACGCGTGGTACCCGGTCGAGGCCGGCGACTTTATCTGGATGGCTCCCTACTGCCCGCAATGGTTCGGCGCGATCGGCAAACAGCCAGCGAAGTATCTTATCTACAAAGATTGGCGTCGCCATCCACTGGGAACGGTAAGCGCATGAGCACCGCGCGACCCGCTCTGAGCATCGATCGCCTCATCGGCGAGTTGCAGGCACTCGCAAAGATCTCCGAAGCCGAACCGCCGGTTGTAACTCGCGTCGTGTTCAGCGAAGCCGACATGCGCGCTCGCGCCTACGTTCGCGAGTTGTGCGAAGAGGCCGGACTCGCCATCTCGAACGACGCAGTCGGCAACACCTTCGCGCGTTGGATTGGCAGCGAGCCCGATCTTGCGCCCGTCGGCACCGGGTCGCACATCGATGCCATTCCCAACGCCGGCCTCTACGACGGCTGCGCAGGAGTGCTAGGCGGGCTTGAGGCCATTCGCGTGCTGCAACAGCTTGGATTCAAGCCGCGGCGGTCCATCGAACTCGTCATCTTCACAGCTGAGGAGCCAACGCGCTTTGGCATCGGCTGCCTGGGCAGCCGCATGATGGCCAATGTGCTCACGCTGGCACAGGCCCGTTCACTGCGCGACAAGGAAGACTGCAGCCTTGAAGAGCTGCGCGCCAAGGCCGGATTCTCTGGCGGGCTCGAATCTGTCGCCGTTGCACCCGGCCGCTTTCACAAATTCCTTGAGCTGCATATCGAACAGGGTCCGTATCTTGAAGCGGAAGGTCTCGACGTTGGCCTTGTAACGCACATTGCCGCCCCGGCGAGCCAGCGCATTGTGATTGAAGGCGAAGGTGGCCACGCAGGCGGCAAACTGATGCCGGGGCGCAAAGATGCGCTCGCCGCGGCAGCCGAGTTGATCCTCGCGCTTGAGGCCGCGGCCAAATCCACCGGCGCAATTGACACCGTGGGCACCGTGGGCGTCTGCGAGGTCTTTCCCGGCGCCGTTAACAGCATTCCCTCGCGCGTAACGATCACGACTGACGTGCGCGACATCGACCGCGCCCGCCGCGATGGCGTACTCGATGCACTTCGGAAAGTCGCTGACGAAGTGGAAGCGCGGCGTGGCGTAAAGATCGCGACGGAGCTGATCAACGCCGACCCGCCCACGGTCTGCGACACAGAGATTCTCGACGCACTCGAAGAGTCGGCCCGCGCCGCAGGCAAAAAATTTAAGCACATGGTGGCCCGCGCCTATCATGACTCGTCGTTCGTTTCATGCTTTGCGCCGACCGCGATGCTGTTCATTCCCTGCCGCGGCGGCGTGAGCCATCGCCCGGACGAGTACGCATCGCCCGAATGGATCGGCAGCGGCGTTCACGTGCTCTCGCGCA
This sequence comes from uncultured Acidobacteriaceae bacterium, assembly GCA_963732165.1. Classification (GTDB taxonomy): domain Bacteria; phylum Acidobacteriota; class Terriglobia; order Terriglobales; family Acidobacteriaceae; genus Telmatobacter. The sequence continues at coordinate 103,213 of CAVSYM010000056.1, read as the reverse complement.
CACTGGCGACGCTGGCATCTTGACCCCTCTTTGAATCTTGCGCGTGCCGTTGTATCCTATGCCACAACCCGCGAGCGATTATTCCTTATATTCAAGCTCGCGGATATTCGAGCGACCTCAACCATGAGCGCGACCACGAAAACCCGGATCGTTGGCGCCCCCGTACCCCGCAAGGAGGGCATCGACAAGCTTGTGGGCCGCGCTGTGTATGTTGACGACATCGCCCGCGAGGGCATGTGGTACGGCGCCACTGTGCGCAGCACCATTCCCCGCGGCTGCATCCTCTCCATTGAATATGACCCGCGCATCGACTGGAACGAGTTCACCATCGTGACCGCTGCCGACGTGCCCGGCAAGAATCACATCCAGCTCATCGTTGCCGATCAGCCCTGCCTAGCCGAGGTGCAAGTCAACCATTGCGACGAGCCGATCGTTCTGCTCGCCCACCCTGATAAGCACAGGCTGCTCGAAGCCGCTGCCGCCGTGCACATTGAATACGAACCTCTGCCGGCCGTGCTCTGCATTGAAGAGAGCGAGCGGCTGGACCCGGTCATCTGGGGCGAAGACAACGTGTTCAAGTCGTTCCTGCTGGAGAAAGGCAATGTTGACGACCTATGGGCGCAGGCCGCTCACATTGTCGAAGGCGAATACCGCACCGGCGCACAGGAGCATCTCTACATTGAAAACAACGGCATGATCGCGGAGTGGAGCGCGACCGATGGGCTCACCGTGTGGGGCTCGCTGCAGTGCCCGTTTTATGTGCACAAAACGCTCAAATCAGTCTTCGATCTACCCGACGAAAAAGTGCGCGTGATTCAAACCGAGACTGGAGGCGCATTCGGAGGCAAAGAAGACTACCCTTCGGTAATCGCATCGCACGCCGGTCTGCTGGCGATGAAGAGCGGCCACACAATCAAGATGGTCTACGACCGCATGGAAGACCTGGCCGCGACCACCAAGCGCCATCCGTCGCGTGTTCGGCATCGCACCGCGCTCGATAAGGATGGCAAGCTGCTGGCGATCGATATCGATCTCGCCACCGACGGCGGCGCTTATTCCACGCTCTCATCCACAGTACTTTCGCGCGCCACGCTACACTCTTGCGGCCCCTACGTCTGCCCCAACATCCGCGTGCGTTCGCGCGCGTGGGCCACCAACATGGTCCCCTATGGAGCGTTTCGTGGTTTCGGCGCGCCCCAGGCCATCTTCGCCATGGAACGGCACATGGATGAGATTGCCGCTCAAATCGGCATCGATCCCGTAGAATTGCGCCGCCGCAACTTTCTTCACCTGGGCGACCAGAATTTAACAGAACAGCTGATGCGAGAGCCGGTCATTCTCGATCAGCTTCTCGATCGCGCACTCGCCGAGAGCGACTACCACGCAAGACGCAAGCGATTCGCTCGTGAGAATGCGACCAGCCCCATCAAGCGCGGCCTCGGTATCGCAACGTTCTATCACGGCTCCGGCTTCACAGGCTCGGGCGAGCTCTACCTCAATTCACTTGGCGGTGTTGAAGTCGCCGCCGACAACAAAGTCCGCGTCATGGTTTCAAATACCGAGTTCGGCCAAGGCACGAACACCATCCTCACGCAGATTGCCGCCGAAGCCCTGGGCCTCGCATTCGGCGATGTGGAAATGGCGCCACCCGATACCGCAGTCATTCCCAACAGCGGTCCCACCGTGGCTTCACGCACTTCGATGGTGGTCGGTCGCCTGATTCAGCGCGCGAGCCTGCAGCTTCTTGAAATGCTGCGCAGGGATGCGGGCCTCGGCGCACACGCTTCGCGCGACGAATTCTTCGCCGCATGCAACCGTTATCGCACTGCGCATGGCGAAGTAAAATCTCTGTGCCGTTACGAGGCCCCGCCCGGCATCCACTGGGATGAAAATACCTATCACGGCGAAGCTTACGGAGCTTACGCCTGGGCCGTCTACCTCGCGCAGGTTGCCGTCGACACACGCGACTATTCGGCCGAGGTCGAAGAATTCTGGACCGTGCAGGAAGTTGGCCGCGTGCTTCATCCGGTGCTGGCCAAAGGGCAGATTGAAGGAGGCGTGGCGCAGGGCATCGGCTACGCGCTCTACGAAAAAATTGTCTGGCAGAACGGCCACATGGCCAACAACCAGATGACCAACTACATAATGCCCACAGCAGCAGACGTTCCGCCGATTCACGTGATCTTCGAGGAGATTCCTTTCAAGCATGGCGGCTATGGCGCCAAGGGCATTGGCGAGCTGCCGCACGATGGCCCCGCGCCCGCAATCCTCAACGCGATTCGCGATGCAACCGGGGTGAGCTTCAACGCCATTCCGCTGCTGCCTGAAGACATCTTTGCTGTGCTGGCCGCGCGCGAGTTTCGAGAGGAGCCGGCAATTCCATGAAAGAGCGTCGGTCCTCAATCACGATGTGCGTGAACGGCGAAACTCGCACGGTATCTGTTCCGCCCATGAAGCGCCTTCTCGATGTGCTGCGAGAAGATTTGCACTTGCCCGGAACGAAAGAAGGCTGCGGCGAAGGCGAGTGCGGCTCGTGCTCAGTGCGAATGGATGGCGAGCTTGTGAACAGTTGCCTGGTTCCGGCTTTGCAGGCCGAAGGTTCCGTGATTCAAACAGTCGAAGGGTTAGCAGTGAATGGTGCTCTCCATCCGCTGCAGGAGTGTTTTCTCGCCTGCGGCGGCGCCCAATGTGGCATCTGCACGCCTGGAATGCTGATGGCCGCGGCGCAGTTGATCGAGCGCAACCCGCATCCATCCATGGATGATATTCGCGAGGGATTGGCCGGCAATCTCTGCCGCTGCACAGGTTTTATGCGCATCTTTGAGTCGGTGCTTGCCGCGGCAACTGAAACTCAAAATCCTGAAGCCGCCAAGGCTGACCATGCGCGGTAATTGCGAAGCGCATGAACTCATCGCGCCTGGCAATCTGTGTGCGGTGCTTGAGTTGCTTGCGGCCGAACCAGGCGTATGGACTCCGATTGCCGGCGGCACCGAGATCATGGTGGCCCACGCAGCGGGGCGACTCAATCTTTCCAGGCTCGTCAGCCTTTGGGGCATTCGCGAACTGCGCTTCATCAACTTTACTGCCGATAGCGTCGCCATTGGCGCGGGCGCAACCTTCATTGACATGCGCAGGCACGCGGAGCTCTGCGAATCGTGGCCCCTCATGGCTCGTGCCGCAAGCTGGATCGGCTCCATTGCCAACCAGAGCCGCGCAACATTAGGCGGCAACCTGGTCAACGGATCACCGGCAGCGGATTCTTCGCCTGCGCTGCTCGTCTATGACGCGGAGATCGAGATGATCTCCGTTCGCGGCAGCCGCAGAATCCCCTATTACGAATTCCACACCGGCTACAAATGCAACGTGCTGGCCAAAGACGAATTGGTCTATGCGCTGCACATGCCGCGGCGTTTCTCGAAACACAAGCAGTACCTGCGCAAGGTTGGCACGCGTCGCGCCATGGCCATCTCAAAGGTCGCGCTCGCCGGGACGGCGCTCGTCGATAGCGGCATCGTAAGCGAGCTTCGACTTGGCGCAGCGAGCCTCGCGGCCTTTCCAGCGCGCCTTTACAAAACCGAGCAGGCGTTGCTGGGACAATCAATCACGCGAGAAAACATCGCCGCGGCACGCAAAGCACTGCTGGCTGAAGCCGCGCCGATTGACGATATTCGCTCGACTGCGGAGTACCGCAGGCGCGTTGGCGCGAATCTAGTGGAGGAGTTCCTCCTTGAACTCGGCCGCGAGGATGCCAAGCTATGAACGCCAGGCTCGCCGCATGGAACGCCGCGGATGAAGCCACGGCGCTTGAGTCCATGATGGCTTGTTGCGGCGCGCGTCGGTGGGCCGCGGCAATGATTGCGCTGCGCCCCATTGAATCCCCTGAAGAACTCAACGTCGCGGCCTCGCAAATATGGTCCACAATGGAAGTGCCGGATTGGATGGAGGCCTTCGCGTGCCATCCGCGCATTGGGGAGCGGAAAGTTGCCCCGGCAACGGCAAAATCGAAGCAGTGGTCGAAACAGGAGCAATCGTCAGCGGCCGGCGCTGACGCTAGAGTGCTGGCGCGACTGGCCGAGGGCAACGCGGAATACGAGGAGCATTTCGGTTTCACGTTCATTGTGTGCGCAACCGGAAAGAGCGCCGAAGAGATGCTGGCGATTCTGGAGCAGCGATTGAAGAGCGATCGCGAAACCGAACTGCGCGAGGCCGCCGAGCAGCAGCGGCAGATTACCGAGATTCGTTTAAGAAAGTGGTTGACAGAATGAGCGCAATATCGACACATGTTCTCGACACAGTGATGGGCAAGCCCGGCGCCGGAATCAACGTGCGTCTCGAAACGATGCGAGGGGGCGGGTGGATCGAGGCCGTAGATGGGCATGAGCCCCATGAACGGGTGCTGGATTCGCCGGGTGGATGGGTCGAGGTCGCAGCCGGCTCGACCGACAGCGATGGCCGTTGCCGCGACCTTGCTGCGAGCGCGCCCGCAGGCCTCTACCGGCTCACATTCGACACTGGTGCTTATCTCGAGCGATGCGGGCGTGCCAGTATTTATCCAGAGATCACCATTACCTTTCGATGCGACGGCGAGGCTAGCTATCACTTGCCCCTGCTGTTGAGCGATAACAGCTACACAACTTATCGAGGGTCTTGACGCATGGCCAGACTGGGTGAGAATCGCTACGGCAAATCGCGAGTGCGCCTGTCGCGCATAACGCGGTTTGAAGATCGTCATGAGTTCAACGAGTGGACCGTTCGGGTGCTGCTGGAAGGCGATTTTGAGTCGAGCTTCACCGATGCCGACAACAGCAAAGTGCTGCCCACCGACACCATGAAGAATACCGTCTACCATGTTGCCCGCGGGTCGAAAGCAGCAACCATCGAAGAATTCGCAATTGAATTGGGCGATTATCTGCTCGTAAACAATCCGCAAGTCTCCGGCATCCTGGTCGAGGTTGAAGAAAAATCGTGGGGGCGCTTGATTGTGGATGGGAGGCCGGAAGCCACCACCTTCAAACTCGGCGCGCCGGAACTGAACACTGTTCGCGCTGTGCGGGACCGCGATCACGAGGAGTGGTCGGTAAGGTCGGGGGTGAATGGACTCACGATCCTCAAGACCACCAAGTCGGCGTTCACCGGCTACATCAAAGACAAGCTTACGACTCTGAAGCCCGCAACCGATCGCATCCTCGGCACCAGCGCGACTATTACATGGGATTACAGCCACGCCGCGCCTGACTTTGCCGCTGCCCGCAGGCGCATTATTGCCGCGCTGCTTAAGACCTTTGCCGACCATCACAGCATGAGCGTGCAGCACACGCTCTTCGATATGGGAAAAGCCGCTCTGGACGCGGCTCCCGAGATCGCCAGGATTCATCTCATCATGCCCAATCTGCATCACTTGCTTGCAGACCTGAGCCCGTTCGGGCAAGATAATCCAAACCATATTTTTGTTCCCGTTGACGAGCCGCACGGCTGCATCGAAGCAACCGTCGAGCGATAGCCTGCAACCCTTGAAAGGCAAAACTGCGTTGAGCCAGACGAGCCCCAAAGTCGAGGTGTATGCAAACCAGGATGCCGGCGAAAAGTTCGACCTGCACGCCGGTGTGCTCGGCCCGGTTGAGACTCTCGCGCAATCTGTTTCTGCCATAGCGCCCTCTACCTCGCCCTCGCTAACCATTCCGCTGGTGTTCGCGCTGGCGGGCGGCGCCACCTGGTTCGTCTATCTCCTCGCCACCATTGCCATCTTCATGATCGGCATCTGCGTCAGCCGTTTTGCGCGGCTCTCTGCGTCGCCAGGTTCGCTCTATACTTACACGGCAAGCACGTTGCCCCCTGTCTTTGGCGCGACCGCGGCGTGGGCGCTGCTGCTGGCATACATTGCAACGGGCAGCTCGGTTGCAGGCGGGGCGCTCTACTACTCAGGCGTGCTCGGCCAACAGTTGATTCAGTGGTCCCCTCCTGCGCTCCCAACTTTGATCGTGGTCTGCTTAGTCGCCGGCATTATTGCCTGGCGCGACGTGAAACTCTCGGCCGAAACCATGCTCTGGATAGAGGCCATCTCAGTGAGTCTGATCGGCATCGTCCTGATTGCGCTGCCCATCAAGCTTGGCTTCCACTTCGATCCCGATCAGTTCCGGCTCACAAAGATTCACTTCTCGGGACTCGGTCCGGCGCTGGTACTTTCAATCTTCAGCTTCGTCGGATTTGAGAGCGCCACCACTTTGGGCGGCGAAGCGCGCGAGCCGCTGCGCACCATTCCGCGCGCCGTGCTGCAGTGCGCACTGCTCTCGGGAGTCTTCTTCATGCTCTGCTCTTACGCCGAGGTCATGGGCTTCCATGGCGAAGCCGGCGAACTCAGCGGTTCTACCAGCCCTCTTCACTTGCTCGCCAACAAGGCCGGCATTTCGCTGCTCGGAACGGCCGTCGACTTTGGCGCGGCGGTTAGCATGTTTGCCTGCGTGCTGGCCTGCACAACCGCCGCGGCGCGGGTGCTGATGCGCATGGCCCGCGGAGGGCTTTTGCCTCGCGCCTTTGAGCGCACCAGCCGCAAGCACGGGACGCCGGGCGCGGCGATCATGCTCTCCGCCGTTCTAATCCTGCTGCCCGCCGTAGTAATGAGCCTGCGCGGCTTTGCAGGCTCCGACATGTACGATCTGCTCGGCTCGCTCTCGGTCTTCGGCTTTCTCACCGCCTACGGACTGGTTGCGCTCGCGCTGCCGTTTGCGCGCCGCACCGCCGGCCAGCACTCGCATCTGCTGGCCGCGTTCAGCATTGTTACCGTCATCGTCATCGTGCTTATAGGCGTCTTCGACCTCAGATCGGCCGCCGACCCGCAGCACGCCCGCATCCCCTACATCTATCTCGGCTACATATCGCTGGGACTGGCATGGTATGCGCTCGGCAGAAAGAAGGCAGTTCCGGTCGAAGTCTGAATGCCTGCGGCCTTGTTGCTCACTCGGCGCGTTCGGGTTGCAAAAGGATCAAGAACACAATTCCCACCAAAGTGAATTCTCTGGCCGCAGCCGCCTGTCCATTCCACACCGGCGATTGCCACATCAGGAACCACTCGCCGCCTACGGCCAGGAAAGCCACCAGCCACATCAGAAGCGAAAGGGTGAGCCCGGCAAATGAAACCGTCTTGGCTCCATCGAAGTCGCGCGCCGGGCCGCGTAGCGCCCGCACCAGCCGCACAACGCCCCACCACAATAAAAAACAAGTGGCAATCTCCCAAGCAATGATCGTCGCGTAGAAGAGAGTATGAATCGCCGGCAAGTCGATCGCCCGCCACATTCCGTGGTTGCCGGGGAAAGTGGTGTCCATCATCAGCACATGTCGAACGAACTGATAATTTGAGTTGTAGTCGGTCAGGTTGTCGAACACCACCAGTGTGTATGAAAACGCAACCGCGGCAACCAGTACGATCTTTGCCATCCGCAAAATCACGCCTTACTCCTTTGGCCGACCCCATCCTCACCGCTCGCGCCTGCGTACACTCGCCCGCTCACCCGCGCCTGGCTCATGCTAACGTGGCGCCGTTACCGGGCTCAAAAGAATTTTGCGTCTCAGGCGTGCTACATTCGATTGCAAATGGCAAATCAACCCTCCCCTGAAGAAGCACTTCGCGCCCTTGGTATCGAACTCCCTCCCGCGCCTGCTCCCGGCGGAAACTATGTTCCCATGAAACGCGTAGGAGAGGTGGCTTATCTTTCCGGCGTCATCTCACTGGGTCGCGACGGCATCATCAGCGGGATGGCGGGCGTCGACCGCACCATCGAAGAAGGTTACGCCGCGGCCCGGGCCTGCGCGCTGACGCAACTCGCGGTGCTGCGCCGCGAGCTTGGTTCGCTTGATCGGGTCGCCGAGGTGCTCACCGTGAATGGCTACGTGAACGCCGCGCCGGGATTCGGCGATTCACCCGAAATCATCAATGGCGCATCGGACCTGCTGGTGCAGGTTTTTGGCGAGGCCGGCCGCCATGTGCGTGCCGCTCTCGGCGTGAGCGCTTTGCCGCGACAGGCCTTGGTTGAATTGCAAATGACGGTGCGAGTCAGCGAACCATAAGCGAACCCAGACTCACTGCGAAGCCGAGCCGCTCCGATCGGGCACAAAAACCCTGAAAGTACCCCAGGTCTCTGACCGCTTAAATTCGCACCAATGTGGGTGCCCCATCCTTTCCGCAGTTCCATCGCGGAGAGGGTGGGAAAACACAATATCACGCGGTCAAAGACCTAGAGCCTGTTATTAACTTTCGCGCAGGCAGCCCTGGGAGCCAGTTTTTCCGAGTTCTAGGAGCGAGGAGAGACGCATACCCCGGGGTCCCCGTGAACTTTGTTCATGGGGTGGATATCGGGTGTCTGCTAGCGACGAGCGACAACGAAATCGGGAAAACTGGCCCCAGCCCGAAGGGTTGCGGCGCAAATCCGGGGTCCCCAGCGACGGGTCTTGGTCGCTAGGGTGGAAATCGTGCGATACTTCGTTGTCGTCCTCGGCTTTGGACCCGCCAAAGCCTTCGTCCTCCGCCTCGTCTCCCACCCCACTGACTAAGACCTGTCCGTGGGGGCCCCGGTCTCGCGCGATTCTCGCTCGCATGGGGCCCCCGGCGCGCGGTCCTTGTTCGTTGGGGCAGAACGCTGCCTGCGGGAAAGTTAATAACAGGCTCTAGTTCGGTTCTGAGGGAGCCGGGGCCTCATGCTTGTCATGGTGGTGGTGAAATAATTTCCCGATTCCACGGCCGGTGCCCTTGGCGATTTTGCCGGTGCCCCTGGCAGCGCCGACCCCGATGTCTTTGCCGGCGACCGCGCCGCCTTTGCCGATATTGCCCGCTGCATCGATTGGGTGAAGGGTCACAAGGTCGCCCGCACCTTTCCCAACACCTTTCGCCGCCGCTCCAGTTCCCTTTGCGGTTCCTTTGCCGATGTCGCCTGCACCCCTGCCCACGTCACCGCCGGGACTGCTTTGGTGAGACTGCTGTCCCGCGGAAGGCTGCGACGCGGGCGTGGATTGCTGCGCGGGTTGGGTCTGGCTCGTCTGACCGTGGGCGTTCAGGGCGCAGATCGCAAATACGAGTGCGAGAAGCGCAATGGATGGTTTTGGGAATGAGATTCGCAAGGGTTAAACCTCCCAGCGACATATTCGATGCGACGACGCGGAATTAGGTCTCAGTCGCACTGGCGCCGTGAAATGCGCAACAGGCAAGAATCTATCGATTAACATCGACAAGCAATTATCGAATACTACTATATGGTACTTAATACCATATCGCGACGAAGCCATTTTCGCCCGCGTGCTGTCCATCACATCGATTCTTACTCTATCTGGCTCAAATTGAAGGCATGGACGCTGCAACCCTTATCCTGCTTGCTCCATGCTCGCTTTTGGCCGGATCGATGCTGCAAATTCTTGTCGCAAAGGTCTGCGCGGGGCGGGCGAAGGGAATTCTCGCTTTCCTGGCCTGCCTGCCGGCTTTATTTGGCGTGGTTGCAGTGGCGCCGCTGGTGCATGCGGGACGCGCCATCGACCTGAAGCCGCTGCCCTGGGATGGACCGCTGGCGCTGGTGCTGCATGTTGATGCGCTGAGCGTACTGTTTGCTTTCATGGGCGCCTGCATCGGCGGCTTCGTACTCCTCTACTCCATCGGATACATGGCGCACGACAAGTCGGCGACGCGCTTCTACGCAACGATGCTGCTGTTTATCGCCGGATTCATCGGGCTCGTTTACAGCGCAAATCTTTTTATCTTCTATCTCTGTTGGGAGCTGGTGGGGTTGTGCTCGTTCTCGCTGGTGGGCTTCTGGTACACCAACCGCGAGGCCGTAAGCGGCGCGCGCAAAGTGCTGCTGATGACCCACATTGCCGGCTACGGATTGCTCGCAGCAATTTTGCTGATCTATCACCGCGCCGGAACCGCGCTGTGGACCGATCCTGCCGTAACCAGGAGCTTTACCGGCGGAATCTTTGCGCTGATGCTGCTGGCGCTGGTGGCCAAGAGCGTGCAGGTGCCGCTGCACACGTGGATTCCTGAAGCGATGGCCGCGCCTACGCCGGTGAGTGCGCTGCTGCACGCCGCCTGCTACGTAACGTCTGGAGTTTATCTGGCGACGCGCATGCACAGCTTTGGCGCCTGGCCCATTGCATGGAGCGGCGCTTTGGTTTGGATTGGCACGATAACCATGGCCGTGGGCGTGATGTACGCCATGGTGCAAACCGATTTGAAGCGCATGCTGGCCTTCTCAACCGTGAGCCAGATCGGTTACATGATGATGGGCATCGGCATCGGCACGCCGCTTGCGATTACCGCCGGCCTGCTGCACTGCCTCAATCATGGATTCTTCAAAGGCGGTCTGTTTTTGACTGCCGGCAGCGTGCAACATGCAGCCGGAACGCGCGACATGAACCGCCTGGGCGGACTGGCCGGCAAGATGCCGAAGACCACGCTCAGCTGGCTCGTCGGCGTGGGCTCTATGATGGGCATCCCGCTGATGAGCGGTTTCGCCAGCAAATGGATGTTGTATACCGCAGCTTTGCAGGATGGCTGGTACGCTCCCGCGATGGTGGCGTGGGCCGTTAGCCTGGGCACGGTGTTTCTAGGCGCGAAGGCAACCAGCGCGGTCTTCCTAGGCCAGCCCACGCATGACACCGAAAATGCGCACGAGCCGCCTTCTTCAATGGTATGGGGCATGGGGCTGCTGGCTGCGGGCAGCGTGGTGCTTGGCATCGCTCCGCAGTTAGCCGTGCGCGCGTTCCTCAATCCGATTTTGCTGGCGCTGGGCATGGGTGCTGGCGTGCACGTAACGTGGCTGGGGCTTTCGGCCGACGCAGGAAGTTTTTCAAGCGGCGGTGGCCTGGTGCTGGCGGTCGTATCGCTGGTGCTGGGCGGCGCGATTTACCTCGTCGCCTACGTCTCGCGGCCGGTTGCCGGCGGGGTCGCGCTGGCCGGCGCGGGCGGTGGTGTGTTTACCGGCGGCGAGCCGCTGAGCGAGCGCGGACGACTGACTGCCGGCGATTTCTCTGAGATTTTCCTCGAACACTGGAAGGAATTTTTTCGCTGGTCGAATGTTGACCGCGTTTTTCTCTGGTTTTGGAGTGGATTAGAGGTTCTCTCGCGCGCGATGGGCGCGGCAGTTGGGTGGATGGAGCGCAACGCGACGGCGCTGGTGGTCGTGCTGGGCGCGGCAATATTTGCGTTGCTTCGCTGGAGCATTCCAGGCGCGGCTTCCATCTCTTCAACTTTGGCGGGTGAGCCGCGCTTTCCGCTCTTACTCTCTGCAGCCATCGGCGGGGCGGCAATTGCCCTCTTTCTTGCGGCGCTGGCCAAGGCGCCTGCCCACGGGCCTGCGCTGTGGTTCTGCATGCTGTTCATCGGCGGGCTCTCGGCGGTGGGGCTTGTGGTTGCCAATCCCTGGCTGCGGCTGGGACTGCTCGAATTCGCGGTGCTGTTGACGGTTGTGCGCGTCTTCATCACCGCTCGCTCTCGCGCCGCGAAATTTACATATCTGGCCGCAGTGTCGCTCTCAACCCTTTGCGCAATCATGTGCGAGGTTACGGCGAATGCGGCCGACCCCGCGTGGGCGCGCGCGTTTCTACTCACCGGCATCTTTATCAAGCTGGCCGCGGTGCCCATGTTCTTCTGGCTACTGTCGCTGGCCGATGAGTTGCCCGCACTCGTGCTCGGCCTGATTATTGCCGTGGTCGACATGGCCGCCTTTGGAGAGTTCGCCGCTAACTCAACAAAGATCGGCGGAGCGCTTGAACCGCAGGCATTGCTGGTATGGGTGGCCGCCCTCACCTCGCTGCTTGCCGCACTTCTCATGCTCACCCAACGCAGCCTCAAGCGCTTGTTGGTTCTATCAACGGTCGAAGATGTCGGATTCCTGTTGCTGGGAGTTGTCTCCTTGAAGACTTTAGGAATCGAGGGCGCGCTGATCGCCGCGTCAACGCATGCGCTGGCCAAGGCGCTTCTGTTTGCATGCCTGGCTGCGCCGGAAGCTGCAGGTGAGCTGAATGAGCCGCCAGTTGCACTTGCCTCACGCTATCCCGTTAGCGCCTTCGGATTCCTGTTCGGCATGTTGGCCATGCTGGGCATTCCACCGACGATGGGCTTCATCGGGCGCTGGCGCCTTTACTCCACCGCGCTTGAATTCGGCCCGTGGCAGCTCGCGATATTCATCCTCTCGTCGATTCTGGCTCTCATTGCATACACGCTGGCGTTCACCCGCAATTGGTGGGGACCGCCCGGCATTTCACTGGTCGATTCATCGCCTGAGAAACCAGCGCGCGAGCCCATCGCGCTCAAGGCCGCGATCGTTGGCGTGGTGATTGTGCTGGTGGGCGCGGGGGTTTGGCCTGCGATTCTCCAGAGGCTCATGGAGGTGAAACCATGACGCCGTGGAGAAAGCTGGTTTGTTACGCGCGCCGGCGCAGCCCGTGGCTCTTCCACATGAACGCGGGCTCGTGCAATGGCTGCGACATTGAGCTGGTGGCCGCGCTCGCCCCGCGCTACGACGCTGAGCAGTTGGGCGTGCGGCTTGAAGGGAGCCCGCGCCATGCCGATATTCTCTGCATTACCGGCCCGGTAACAAAGAACGCGGTGGGCGCGATTCACACGGTGTATGGCCAGGTGTGCGAACCCAAAGCAGTCGTCGCCATCGGATCGTGCCCGGCCACAACAAATGTTTTCATCGACAGCCGCACGATCGACGGGCCACTTCAGAAGCACATCCCTGTTGATGTATTCGTGCCCGGCTGCCCCCCGCGGCCCGACGCCATTATCCAGGGTGTAGCCAAAGCCGCAGCGATCCTGGCGGAGCGCGGAATAAAAGCAACCGCAGATCCCTATTCGACTTCGATCGCTGGTGCGATCTCCGCTCAGGGCAGGCTTTCGACTAGGGTCGCAGCGGCGACCTCCGCTCAGGATGACCGTGCAGTGCAAGGCGGAGTCGTTAAGAAGGAGCAGCCATGAATCTCATCACCGCCCTGGCGCGACTGCTCGTCTTTCCCGGCCTGCTCTTTGCCGTGCCCGCCGCGTGGTTCTTCCTGTGGGTCGAGCGCAAATCGGTGGCGCTGATGCAGGGCCGTGTGGGCCCGCCCTTCATGCAGCCGTTTTTCGACTTTGTAAAACTCCTTTCCAAAACGACTCCACCCCGGAGCGGCATCGCCGGCGCGTTGATGCGTGCGTGGCCGCTGATCGCGCTCGCATCCGCGGCCGGCGCAGTCGGCCTGCTTCCGGTGCTGCCAGGCTCGGGCGGATTTGAAGGCGACCTGATCCTGCTGCTCGCTCTGCTCGAACTGCCGTCAATGTGCATCATCGCCGCGGGCTTTTCGTCGCGCTCCATCTTCGGCGAAATCGGCTCGGCGCGCGAAGCCGCGCTCAGCGTCAGCTACAACATCGTCTTCCTGCTGGCGATTCTTTCCATCGCAGCCTCGCAGCACACTTTCAAACTCGACGCGCTGGCCGCATTGCCGGAATCGCCATTGCGGCTGCTTGCCATCGTGGCCATTATTGTCTGCCTGCCCGCCAAGCTGCACATTAATCCCTTCAGCCTGCCCAACGCCGAACAGGAGATCTACGCCGGCCCCATGACCGAATACGCCGGACCCGAGCTGGCCATGTGGGAGCTCTCCCACGGGCTCGAATGGGTTGCCGCAACCGGCCTGGTTGCCACGCTGCTGGCGCCGCATCTGGGCGCATGGTGGCTGGCGGCGCTGGTCTTCGTGGCGTTGTCGTTCGCAATCGTGCTGCTGCTCTCGGCCATCGCAGCGGCCACTGCGCGTCTGGCCATCGACACATCGGTGCGCTTCTACTGGCAGTGCACGCTCATCTTCGCAGTTCTTGCCATCTCATCCGCGCTGTTCATGAGGTTCCGGCTATGAAGATTCTCGCCATGCTCTGGAAGAACCTCATTCACGGACCGCGTACGCTGCTCTTCCCTGCCCGGCCGCCGGTAACCGAACGCTTTCGCGGACTGGTTCAATTCGATCCCTCGCTCTGCACCGGTTGCGCTGTCTGCCGGTTTCGCTGCACTTCGCGGGCCATCGAGTTCAAGGCCGGCAAAGGCGAGTTCACATGGAGCTACAACCCAGGCCAATGCACCTTTTGCGGCCGCTGCGTTGAGGGCTGCGCGGAGCACGCGTTGAAAGAGGGACGTCTCGATCACGCGCTCTCGCAGGCCGAGGAGACACCGCCCATTTACCTGGTGCCGGGCGAACTCAAAAAGTCTTACACCGTGGCGCGCCGGCCACCGGCGCCGAGACCCGCCGCTGCCGCAACCGCGCAACCGGCCGCAAATCCAGCCCCAACAGCGAGACCAGCCCCAACAGCGATCGGAGGCGCGCAATGACTGTCCTTGAGAACGTGACCCAGAATCCTGCTTCAAGTGAACTTTGGAACCCTGATCTCTGGACCGTCGACGGCGGCGTCTGGTGGTTGAAGCGCGGCGAAGGCGGCCACACTAATAGCGTGCGCCAGGTTGCGTCGGCCATGAATGCCATCGGTGCGCGGTTCATCACCATCACCGCCTATCAATTGCCCGGCAACGATGGATTCAAGCTTGAATATCACTGGGACGTTAACGGTCGCCTGCTTGGATTCGCCTTCAACATCGCAGACAACACCATTGAAAGCATCTGGGACCTTTGCGAGGCCGCCGACTGGATTGAGCGCGAAGTACATGAAGGATTCGGCATCGATTTCACCGGGCGCGAATACGAACCGTTGCTGCTGCGCGCAGGCGACACGCCGGGCGTGAACCTGCGCGATGCCGCCCCCGCCAAGCCCGCTGCCCCGACGCAGGAGGTAAAACAATGAGCTACGAAATCCCCATGGGCCCTTATCATCCGGCGCTTGAAGAGCCATACAAGCTCGACATGATCTGTACCGGCGAAACCGTCACCGATGCGAAACTGCATATCGGTTTCAACTTCCGCGGCATTGAGCACCTGGCCGAAACGCGCAACTACATCCAGGTCATCGCACTTATGGAGCGCGTCTGCGGCATCTGCTCGTTCATTCACACGCTCACGCTCTGCCAGGCCATGGAGGAGCTCACCGGCGTCACTCCGCCGCCGCGCGCGCAATACATTCGCGTGATCATGGGCGAACTCGAGCGGCTGCACTCGCATGTTTTGTGGGCCGGCATCGCTTCAAAGCTCATGGGCTTCAAAACCATGTTCATGACCTGCTTTGCGCTGCGCGAAAAGGTAATGGATGTGCTGCAGGCAATCAGCGGCAATCGTGTGAACTACTCCATGAACCGCATCGGTGGCGTCAATCGCGACGTTGAAAATCCGATGGCGCTGGTTGAGATGGTGAACGAATTGGAACGCCAAATGGTGCGCACCGTCATTCCCATCTTCACCACCAGTTCAACCGCACGTTCGCGCTGCGCCGGCATCGGCGTGCTTACGCACCAGAAAGCCGTCACCTGCGGCGTCGTTGGCCCGGTGGCACGGGCATCGGGCGTGCCCCAGGACCTGCGCAAGGACGCGCCCTACGCAGCCTACAGCGAGATGGAGTTCGATGTACCGGTGGAGCAGGCCGGCGACGTGCGCGCCCGCCTGTTCGTGCGCGCGCTTGAGATATTGGAGAGCTGCCGCATCCTGCGCCAGGCGCTTACCGGCATGCCTCACGGCGAAATCAACATTGGCGACGCCAAGCTCAACTTCCTCACCGGCACGGCAACCAGCCGCGTAGAGGCGCCGCGCGGCGAAGTCATGTACTCGGTCTCGTGGAAAGAAGGCTCGCGCAACCCGAGCCGCGTGCACGTGCGCACGCCAACCTTCGTCAACATGCCGTCGGTGCGCTGGATGGTGCAAGGCGCGCGCCTGGCCGACACGCCATTGATTCAGGCATCAATCGACCCGTGCTACTCGTGCACTGACCGGTAAGGTGCAAACAGGTATCCGGCCTCCCGCGCGCAGATTCGATCGGTTACCGATGATCGGATTGGCCCGCCAATTCTGGAGCGCATCCAAGGGCCACACAACCCAGGATGCTCCAACTACTTCGCCGACGAGAACGGGCTCGCCGGCAATCCCTCGCCGTTGAATAGATTGCACTGCGGGCTGCTGGCCCAGCCGTAGCGCACCTGCGTCGGCTTGGCTACATCGGGGCTCGACGCCACAATCGTCTCGCCGTCGATCGTCGCAGTCGCCGCGGCCCACTTGCCATCCGCGCCCGCAACCTCAAAGCCGGTAACCGCGCCGCCCTTCGCATTCAGGCCCTTGGCGTGATCGAAGTACGCGCGGATCGCTGGTCCTTCGGGCACCGCAGAGCGGAAGAGCGGACCGGAGTCTTCGAGCTTCTCGCCGTAGGTGAGCACCCGCGCCCACCGCGCCAGCCGCAGCCCCACGTCGAGCTTGTCGGTGGGGTGAATGTTGGTGGGGTTGCCGATGTCGATGGTCACGGCCATGCCGGTGTTGTGGAGTTCGAGTGTCTTGAGCTGCTGCTCGCGCAGCAGCGGCCAGCCGTCGCCGGGCCCCGCATTGTAGTTGGCGATCTGCACAAAGAGGAACGGAAACTCGCCCACGCCCCACTGCTGGCGCCAGTCCTCGATCATGTCTTCAAACAGGCGGCTGTAAATCGGCGCGCGCTCCAGCGATGCGTTTGACTCGCCCTGGTACCAGATCGCTCCGCGAATGGGAAACGGCGTAAGCGGCGCAATCATCCCGTTCCACAGCATGCCGGGACCCCAGCTTTCGAGTTGCGGCGTCCAGCCGAAGTTCGGCGCCGGCTTGCCCTGCGCCTTGGCCTCGTCGATGGCGCGCTGCTCAATCTTGAGGCGCAGCAAAACGTCGGGCTGGTCCTCAATCATCTTTCCCCAGGAGATGAACAGCGGCATCACCGATGCGTCCCGGCCGATGGCGCCGATGCGCGTCCACGCATCCACCGGCGTGCCGCCCCACGACGAGTTGATGATGCCGACAGGCACATGCTCGCGCTGCCCGATTTCGCGGGCAAAGTACCAGGCGACGGCCGAGAAATGAGTCGCCGTCTGGGGCGACGATACGGCCCAGCCGTCGCCGACAACCGGCAGGTCATCCTGCGGAAAGATTGTTGCGGTCTGTATTACATTCAGCAGGCGAAGATCGGCGATGCCGGCTTTGGGCAGGTCCTCAGGCGCGGTCGCCGCGTCGTGCAGCTCAAAGCCCATGTTCGACTGGCCCGATGCGACCCACACATCGCCCACCAGCACATCGTCGAGCGTGATGGTCTGCGGCTGGCCGCCGGTCCCAGCCGTGGAATCGGTTCCCTCGACCGTCATGGTGAATGGACCACCCGAGGCGCCGGGTTTGAGATAAACGCTCCAGCGGCCGAGCTCGCCGGCGGTGGTGGTTCCGGTTTCGCCGCGGAACGAGACGCTGACCTGTTCGTTGGGCGAAGCCAATCCCCACACGTGCACCGGAACGTCGCGCTGCACGACCATGTGGTTCGAGAGAACCTTTGGCAACGTGATTTGGGCGACGGCAGCGGTACAAAAAGCATAACTAAGGATCGACGAGAGCAAAAGACGCGAGACCAACTTCATTGTGTACCTCATGAACTCAAAGACTTCGTTATTTTGCGCGCGGCAGAAACGGCAAATGATTGACCCCAAAACGTTAACAAATGCGGCTTGCCTGCGTCACCAGTCGGAATCAAATGCCGCTATTTGCACAAGCCATCGAGCCGGGAATAGCAACCTTTTAGCAGATTTCGCGTTCTTTATTCTTGAGCGCTTAGTGTTCAGCCTTGGTGCGTCTTGGAGATCTAAGTGGGTTCCCAGCCGGTTAATGATTTGAAAGTCAACCGGTGCCACCCTTCACAGAAGTTTTATGCGGTTTCGGGCATACTGAAACGGGAGGGACCGTAACCCGAGACTCAGCTCAGGGAGAACCGATGCGATTGATGCGTCAGCTACGCATAACTGCACTCGCTCTCATAGCGTTGACGGTGATGTGCGAAGTGCAAGCCAGGGCTCAGGCCGCCTTGCTCATGGAGGAGCCGTACGGCTTCTTCGGGGCTCTGAATCCCACTGGGCACAATGCGATTTATTTTCAGCGGATTTGCGCTGCAACTCCGGTCAAGCTGCGTCGCTGCGCGCCTGGCGAGATGGGCGCCGTAATTGCCCGCTACCAGGGCATTGACGGCTACGACTGGGTCGCAATCCCGCTGCTGCCCTACCTTTATTCGGTCGAGAACCCCGCCGATGTTCCCCAGCGCGTGAACCGCGAAATCGTGGAGCGGCTGCGCAATCGCTATCGCGAGGCTCATCTTGAAGATTTGGGGCCAGACGTTCAGCCGGGAAACTTTCTGCATGGCGGCTGGACCCAGCTGGTAGGCGCCGCCTACGAGCGTCGCATCTATGCCTTCCGCTTCAACACAACCGAGAAACAGGACGACGCCCTCATTGCGCGAATGAACGCAGGCCCCGACCACTCTGACTTTAATTTGCTCTTTGAGAACTGCGCCGATTTTGCGCGCGTCATTCTGAATTCCTATTTCCCTCATAAATTCAGGCGCAGCATCTTTCCCGACGCGGGCATGACGACGCCCAAGCAGATCGCCTACAAGCTGGTGAAGTTCAGCCGCAAACACCCTGGTACGCAGCTTGCGATCTTTGAGATTCCCCAAATACCCGGCTACCGGCGCATGAGCCACGCCAACAAGAGCATCGACGAGTCGTTTGTGACCACCGTCTACGCGATCCCAATTGTCGTTTTGAATCCTTACCTCGCCGGCGGCCTGTTTGTCGACTACCTGGCGCGCGGACGCTACCACATTATCCCCAGAGAGCATGAGATTCTGGGCCCCGAAGAGTTGGCCCCGTTGACAGGTGAGCATGAGGAGACTGAGAATCGCGCCAACGGCAATGTGCAGGCTGCAGCAGGTGGCGAAGCCGCCCCAACAGGGATCGAGTCAGTGCAGGGAGCGCAGCCGAACGCCCTCGAAGAGGTAAAGGACACTCAATGAGCAAGAACCCGCCGCAAGACCTGAAGCACCACGCTCGATTCGATCCGCCCTACCATTTCTTCCTTGCCATCGTCTTCCTCGCCAACGTCGTCATCGCCATCATCTACGCGGTGCATCACCCGCGCTTCTGCCCGATATGGCTGGCGGTATTGTCGATCGCTGCATTCGTGGCGCTGTTCAAGATGCGCACTTACTCATTGAAGGTGCAGGACCGCGTGATTCGTCTCGAGGAGCGGCTGCGCTTGCAGGCGCTTGCCCCAGCCGAGTGGCACACGCAGATCTACCGGTTAAGCGAGGATCAGTTGATCGGGTTGCGATTCGCAGGTGACGACGAAGTTGTGGAGCTGGCCAGGCAGGCTCTGGAGCAGAGCCTCAATCGCAGACAGATCAAGGAGCGCATCAAGAACTGGCGCGCAGACTACTGGCGAGTGTGAGAAAGGCAGCCGAGAAAGGCAGCCAATAGCCAGTAGCCAATAGGAAGTTGCCAGCAGCTCGTAGCTTGCAGCTCCGAATTATCGGCTACTGGCTACTGGCTATTGGCTGCCTTTCTCATTGTTCGCGCAGTGTCTTCATCGGGTCGAGGCGGGCCGCACGCCATGCGGGAAGACTGCTGGCCACAAAGCTGACGGCAACAAGCAGCGCCGCCGTGCCCGCAAACGTGAGCGGATCGGTCGGCCGGGTGTGAAACAGCATCCCCGCGATGAGCCGCATGACCAGGGCCGAAACCGCCAGCCCCACACCCACACCAACCAGGGCCAGCGTCAGGCCGCGCCGGATAATCATGCCGAGTACATCGGCCCTCTGCGCACCCAGCGCCATCCGCAGGCCGATCTCGAGCGTGCGCTGCGCCACCATGTACGAGAGCAGGCCGTACAGCCCGATCGCCGCAAGCACCAGTGCAATTGCCGCAAAGCACGTGAGCAGGAATGCTTGAAAGCGCGGCTCGGCCGCCGATTTCGAAAGATAATCATCCAATGTCGAGACCTGGTAGACGGGCACGTTTTTGTCGAGTGAATGAATCGCCGCGTCTATCGCACCCTGCATCGCGGCCGGGTCGGCGTTGGTGCGCACCACCAGGTAGGGGTTGGTAATGACCGCCTGCGCGTAGGGCAAATACATCTGCGGATCCGCATCGGCAGTGAGCCCTTTGTGCTTAATATCGCCGATCACGCCAACCACTTCGCGCATGGAATGCTCGAAGACATCGTCGCCGATGCCAGGCTGGACATGCTGGCCGATCGGGTTTACTCCGGGAAAGTATTTCTTTTGAAATGCCTGGTTGATAACCATCGTGGCCGGTCCGGCAAGACCATCCTGAGAGCCAAGATTTCGGCCGGCGATGAGTGGAACATGCAAGGTTTCAAAGTAGCCGGGCAGGACTACGCCGAGTGATTCGCTTGGTTCGTCTCCCTTGGCCACCGGCCGGCCCTGAATGTTGAACGAAATGGTTGCATTGTTGCTGCCCATCGGCACCGGCCATCCCGCCGATGCCGATTGCACGCCGGGCAATGCCGAAATGCGCGCCAGCAACTGTTGATAAAAAAGAAAAAGCTGGTCGTGATTGAATGTGTCATGCGCAAGCGCAATGCGGCTGGTGAGCACATGTTTCGAATCGAAGCCGGGATCGACGTTGAGGATGCGGATGAAGCTTCGCATCACCAGGCCTGAGCTGACAAGCAGCACCATGCCGATTGCGGTTTGCGCAATCACCAGCGAGTTGTGAACGCGATGCTGTCCTCTGCCTCCAGCCACGGTGCGCGATCCTTCGCGGAGAGCAGTCACCGGGGCCTGGCGCGAGGTTCGCCACGCGGGAAGCGCACCAAAAATAATTCCCGAAACCAGCGACACGGCGAGCACGAAGAAGAGCACGCCGGCATCGAGCGATGCACCCTGCATGCGAGGGATATCAAGCGGCATGATTCTGAGAATCGCGTGTAGTAGCCCGAAGGCCAGCGCCACGCCTGCCGCTCCGCCGCAAAGCGACAATACCACCGACTCCACCAGCAGTTGCCTCACGATGGCCGCGCGGCCCGCGCCAACAGCCGCACGCAACGCGAACTCCGCACCGCGTTGCGAACCGCGTGCAAGCAGCAGGCCGGCCACATTGGCGCAAACCAGTAGCAGCACCAACATGACCGCGGCAAACAGCATGCGCAGCGCCGGCCGCGTATCGCCTGTCATGTGCTCAAGCTCCGGCTCAACCAGCGCCGAACTGTATTGCTTGTTGTTGTCGGGATACTGCCTGGCGAGGTTGCCCGCAATCAGGCTCAGGTCCGCCTTGGCCTGCTCCACCGTCACACCCGGCTTGAGCCGCCCGATCACGCCGAGGACGTCGAAGCCGCGCTGCGTCGACGGAGCGTCCTTGCCTTCAGTGTCTTCGGCAAGCGACTTCCATAATTCGGGCGCCGGGTTGTCGAACGGGAACATGAAACCTTTTGGCATCACGCCCGCGACCGTGTAATTGTGGCCGTCAAGATGAATGGTTTTGCCGGCAATGTCTTTCGCCGAACCAAATTCCGACTGCCAGAACGCATAGCTCAGCATTGCTGCGCGATTGCCCGGCTTCTCATCGTTCCACTGAAAGTCCCTGCCCAGCATAGGCGCGGCGCCAAGCACATCGAAATAGTTTGCAGAAACAGTCTGCGCGTCAACGCGCTGCGAACCGCCTGCATCCTGGTATGTGACCCCGGAACCGTAATAGGAAGCGATTCCGCTCAGAGTTCGGGTTTGCGCACGCCAGTCAAAGTAATCGGGATAACTGAGAGACTCAGCCGCCACTCCCGGCAGCGAGTGATCCTGCTGGCTTATCCACACCAGGCGGTTCGATTCAGGGAATGGCAACGGCCGCAACAGTATTGCTTCAACAAGGCTGAAGATAGCGGTTGTTGCGCCGATGCCCAACGCGATAGTGATGATGGCGGTGAATGCGAAGCCGTAGTTCTTGGTGAGTTGCCGGACAGCGAATCGCACATCGGCCCACAGGCTCTCAACGAGCGGCCACATCCACGCTTCGCGGCCGCGCTCTTCAATCCGGGTCACGTTGCCAAACTCGCGCCGCGCCGCACGCTCCGCCTCTTCGCGGCTCATTCCCTGCGCCATCAGGGCCTCGGCCTTCTCTTCCAGATGCTGCTGGATCTCGTCGGACAGGTCGTTGTAAATCCTGCGGCGTGTAAAAAGCTGTCTGATTCCCATCGCAGTGTCTCCTAGGCTTCGTTCGGCGACAGAACCCGCGTGATACCCGCGAGCATGCGTTCGAAACTCGAAATTTCGCGTTCCAGATGTTTCTTGCCGGCCAGTGTAATTCGATAAGTGCGCACGCGGCGATTCGAGGCCGAGATCTCCCACTCGGCCTTCACCAGGCCTTCCTTGAGCATCCGTTGCAATGCGGGATACAACGAGCCTTCTTCAACCTGCAGCAGCTCGTTGGACCGCTGCTTGATGTGCTGCACCAGCGCGTAGCCGTGCATTGGCTCGCGAAGAATCGAGCGCAGGATCATCATTTCAAGCGCGCCGCGAAACAAATCGCGCTGCTCTGCTTTATTGGAATTTGTCATAGGCATATCTCAAACACGCCTAGAGTAAAATAGTATACAGAGAATGTCAAATACTCCAGATATGGCAGCCGATTGACCCAGGCGGGTCTTCGATTTGGTCGGTACCCCTCCCGCATCGCTCTTGACTCGCCTGAATCCCTATTTCGACTGGATCAACGAGCGGTTCGATCGTGGGTCAACCTGCTAAATGGCGTCTGCATCGTAAGTTGGCAAGGGTTGCGGCGCGACATCGGAGGTCACTCGCGACTCACGAAACATTAGATCCAATATTTAGAGGTTAACTAGATGAAACTTCGAATCGTCTTCCCATGCCTCGTTGCATCGCTCGCCATTCCCTTGTCGGTACCGGCGCAAGTGGCTTCATCGGCCTATGGAAGCGGCGGTCAGACAAGTCAACCCGCAGAGTCAAGCCGCTACACCTTGAATCACGCCGAATTCGGCGTCTACGCGGACTACTTTCGCCTGGCCCCGGCCAATTCGACCGCGAACTACGTCGGCACCGGAGGCCGCGTCGCATTCAGCGTTCAGCCAAACCTTGCGATCGAAGGAGAAATGAATTACGACTTCGCACGCAACTACACCACCACCTCAACCATCAACAACGGAACCACAACTACCACGACTTTTGTAACCTCAAGCGTTCGCCCGATGACAGGTCTGTTTGGCCCCAAACTGCAGTTTGGCACTTCGGGCCCCATTCGCGTCTTCGCTACCGGGAAGCTCGGATTTGTCGACTTCAGCATCAGCAATCCGAACAACGTCACCGGGACGCAATTCTCCAACTCGGTGAACGGCATTGGTGGTTCGGGAACACATCTCGCGTTCTATCCGGGCGGCGGGTTTGAAGGATTCTTCGGAACCGTGGGATTGCGCCTGGAAGCCGGCGACGAGATTTACTTGAACAATGGGCCTTACAACAATCTGCGCGTAACCGTCGGACCGACGATCCGCTTCTAGCGAATTTCTTCTTAGCCCGACACCGGCGTCTCCGACCCTTGACGGATGAAACATTGGGTGCCCCATCCATCGAGCGCCTTTTGCTCGATGGGTGGGAGACCACATAGTCCAACCATCGGCAAATTCCGTCTTGTTTCTTTCTAGGGTGTGAAGCGCGCGTGCCCCACCCTCGCCGCGTCTTTTTTTTGCGGCCAGGGTGGGACCCCTCTACAGCAAAAGGAGAAATGCCATAAGATCGCAACGCAGTCAGATGCCGACCTCTACCGCAGGGTCGGCTCACTGCGATTGAGCCCCGTTTTGGTTGCGGGATTCCTTCTCCTCGCTTGAGAAGTCCTTGTCTAGTTCATGCTCATGCCGGTAGTGCTCCGCCGGCATCTTGCCGTCCCACCACGCCCAGTTCATGGGATACACATCGGGATCGAAGAATACCTGGTAGAAGTGCCACACGATGATGGCCAGCGTGGCCAGGATCGCCTCGTAGTAGTGGATGGCGGTCGCCACATCGACCCACCAGCGCGCCAGCAGATCGCCCACCAGCACCTTGGCCCACATCATCACGCCGGTCAGTCCCATGAGCGCTGTGCCCCACACCAGCGCCCAGTACTCGGCCTTTTCGGCGTAGTTAAAGCGGCCGAACTTTGGCTTCTGCGTGCTCAAACCAAGGTAGTAGCGCATGGTCGCCAGCGCATCGAATGCATCGTTCGGGCGCGGCGCAATGTCGCGCAGCAGCTTGCGGCCTTCATGCGCGGCGGCGAGATAGAAAATGTGATAAATGCCTGCTGCGATCAGCACCACGCCTGCGATACGGTGAATTGTGCCGCGCAGATGTTCACCCATACCCAGCGTGTGAGCAAACCACGACTCGGGGAATTTGAGCGCGAATCCGGTGATGACGAGAATGATAAAGCTTGAGAGCAACGCGAAATGCTGCCAGCGCTGGTTCACGCTCATGCGCGTCATCATGGGGTTCATCATGCGTCGGCGCGCTGCGGCCTTGCTGCGCCAGATGATGAAGTTGTGCAGGAACATGGCGCCGATGACCAGCAGTATGAGAACGGTGTAGATGTATCGCACCCAGCGAACCGAGAGCGAGTCGATGTCGTTGGCGTGGGTGCCGGTCCCGTCCTGCAGGTGAACCTTGGTGAGCGTGAATTTCGCGGTCACACCCTGGTGGCACTTGCCGCAGGTTGCGTCGAGATGCGCTGGATTGATACTCGAACGGGGATCGGTCGAAGGCAGGATGTCGTGCACGCCGTGGCAGCTTGAGCAGTTTGCCGCGACGACCGAACCGCCCTCGGCTGCGAGTCCGTGGTAGCTGTCAAAGTAGCTGGTGACTCGGTTGCCGGGGACGCCAAACTCCTGCGACAGGCGCACGCCCTCGTGACAGCGCGCGCAGGTGTCGCGCGAAAGATTCTGCTGGGCTACCGGCGAGTTGGGATTGTCGGTCGACTTGATGGAATGGATGCCGTGGCAGTCGGTGCACACGGGAGCGAGCTGATTGCCATGCGCAATCGCCTGCCCGTGAATGCTGGCGTTGAAGGTGTCGGCGATTTCGGTGTGGCACTTGCCGCAGGTGGCCGGCACATTGAATTTGTAGATGGGCGAAGCGGCCTGGTTGGCAGACAGAATCTTGTGGTCGCCGTGGCAATCGGTGCAGACGGCGGCCTTCATTGAGCCATTGGCGACGGCGCGTCCGTGCACGCTGGTCTGGTAGGAGATGAACGGCTGCGCGCTCTCGCCGTTCGACTCCATGAGGAACTTTTGCCCGTGGCACCGGCCGCAGGTGGCCGGAATGTTGGCATGATTGACGGGCGAATCAGGATGGCCGGGCGCAAGAATGCCGTGCGCGGGGCCGTGGCAGTCAACACAAGTAGCTGCCGCTGGCGCAGTTCCAACGGGCTTTGCATGCGTGCTATGCGCGTATGCGTCCTGTGCGGCAGCGTGGCAATCGGCACAGGCGACTTTGGCCGGCGGGTTTTCGTGCACCAGGCTTTTTACGTCTTTGTGGCAGTCGACGCAGCCAAGCATCTTGCCGTGAATGGAGTGCTTGAGCTGACTCTGGTCGACGAAGAGGCTTACGGTCTTGCCGTTTTCGTCGATTGTGAGCGAGCGATCGCCGTGGCACGTAAGACAGTCGGAGTCCTTCAGCTTTTGCGCGCCATGCGCGCCGGGGGCCGAGGCAAGAAAGGAAAAACAAAGCGTACAGAGCAGCAAAAATCGAACTGGCTTCACGCCTTTCAGGAGACGCTTATGCGCAAAAAAGTACCGTGACTGGAGTCACAAGGGCAGCTTCTAGCTTCTAGCTTCTAGCTTACTAGCTACTAGCTACTAGCTGCGACGCATTGGACAGAGCACTGCCGTAGGTGTAAGGACGTGGAGCTAGGAGCTAGAAGCTAGAGGCTAGAAGCTATTCGCGGAAGTACGCCGTCAGCGTGAGCACCAGCAGCGTGAGGCCGATTGCAATTGCCACTGTTCCCGCCACGCGCGAAAAATTCACCAGCCAGGCTGGCGCCTTCTCGCCGAGCCGCGATTCGAGCTTGCCCGCTTTCACCATCCGCTCGTACTCAAGCGGCCGCTTGTGCTTGAACTCCTCTTCGCTCTCGACGCCGGTAAACACCACCATGTCCATCGGAAAGGTGTCGGGACGCAGGTGCGTGTTGACGAAGTGAATTGAGAAGATGAAGAGGATCGCGAGCAGCCCTTCTTCACTATGGATGACGAGCACCGCATTCAGCGCCCATCCGGGCAAAAAGTGCGCGAAAAATGGCGCAAACCACATGGCATAGCCTGAGAACCCGATGACAATCATTCCCCAGAACACCGCCCAGTAGTCGAACTTCTCCCAGTAGGCGTAGCGCTCGAATTGCGGCTTGGGCCCGAGGCCCAGGAACCAGCGCATGTGGCCGAACATATCCTTCACGTCTTTCCAGTTGGCGACCATCGAGGTCGAACCCCAGAAGATGCCTTTCTCGCGATTGATGAGCCCGCGCGTAAAGATATCCTTCACGTGGATAAGAAAGGCAACGGTGAGCACCAGCGCGCACAGCTTGTGAAAGAACAGGATGGCGCCGAAACCGCCCACGCCGGCCGCGAACTTGCGCGCCCAGAAGCTCTCGCTGAAGCGCATGGGCAGACCGGTGGCCGCGAGTCCGAGAAACGTAGTGAACAGCACCGCGTGCAGGTATCGCTGCTCGCGCGTGAAGCGCCGGAAATAACGCTCCTTGGGCGCGCCGGCTTTCGCATCGGCTTGAACATCGGCTTGAGGTGACAGAACCAGATCAGTCATTCTTTTGTCCTCCATTGGCGCGACCCTTAACCTGGTTGTACCGCTGCCGGATCAGCCACAAGATGGTGTGAATCAGGAAGAAGGTAAGCACGCTGGCCAGCAGGATGTTCATGAACAGGCGCACAAAGTAGAGCGCGGGATTCAGCTTGCGGTCGCGGGCGTTGGCGTGCGGCTGGTACTGAACGAAACTCAAGTTGGCGCCGGCGTGGCACTGGCCGCAGGTCTTTACCAGGTTGGCCTTGTTGACAGGCGAATCGGGATCGGAGGTTGGCAGCACGTGGTGCGCGCCGTGGCAATCCCAGCAACGGGCTGTCTCAACATAGCCGCCCAGCGAACCAAGCTGTGAGTGGAATGTATCGCGGTAGGTCGAGAACTTGTCTTTGTGGCAGTTGCCGCAGATCGGCGTGGACTGCATGCGGAATGCCGATTCCGTCGGCTGCAGAATCGCGTGCGCGGTGTGGCAATCGGTGCAGACCGGAGCCTTCAGATCGCCTTTAGCAATTGCCTTTCCGTGAACGCCGGTATTGTAATCGGCCTCGATACTGGCGTGACAGCTACCGCATGTCTTGGGAATATTTGATTTGAACGTGGAACTCTGCGGGTCGTTGTGACTCAGGATCTTGTGCGATCCGTGGCAGCTTTGGCAGTTGGCTGCAACCAGCAGGCCTTCTTTGCTCAATGCAAACCCGTGAATCGAGTCCATGTAGTTCGGGTAGACGCTGGGCAGTCCATGCTTGCCTGCCATGCCGTTGTTGCCGTGGCACTGGCCGCAGGTCTTGGGCACGTTGAGCGGGTAAACTGCCGATCGCGCATCGGTCTTTGGAAATATCTCGTGCGCGTTGCCGTGGCAGCTGGTGCAGGGATGCTCCTTGCCGTCGGCATGCACGCTGCTCTTGAGTTGATCGGCCTGATCGCTGTGGCAGGTCTTGCAATCAACCGGAGCAATCTTGTCAGGATGCGGATATCCTTTTACGTCGGCGTGGCAGGCGTTGCAGCCCAATGCGCCGTGAACGCTGGCATTGAACTTCTGCCCGTCGACTCCCACGCTATGGCCCTGCGCATCCTGCAGAGTAGCGTCCGAGTGGCATGCCAGGCAATCGGTTTGCGCACGGCCGACCGGCCCAAAGCCTGAAAGGACCAAACAAAACAACGCAGCAACAAGAGTGCTGCCAAATCTCTTCACTTGCCGTCTTCTTTCTCCAGGCAGTAGAAGCCCAGACCCTCGCGCGCAGCATCGCCGCCTGCGCAGCCTGCCACGTCTTTTCGTTCTGCGATCGCGGGGTTCTCATTACCAAGGTCCTACTTTGCAGAAACGAATAGCAGTGACACCTATCACAAACACTGCGATTGGGATCACATTTACCTGAAATGCCTGCGCTTACCGTGGCTCTTTGGTGTATTGCATCACATAAAGCAGCTTTCAGCTTTCAGCTCTCAGCCTTCAGCTATTTCGTGCCGTCTCGGGCTCCCTCGTCAGGGCCAGGGCGAAAACGAATTCGCAAAAGTTGAGAAAGTCCGCCCCGGCACCATCAGGTTGAGAGCTGAAAGCTGAGAGCTGCTTTTCCACGTGATCCCAGTCACATGCCGGACTCTGTCCTTTCGGGGACAATGAATCCGCTGCTCGAGGTGCACTTTTATGGGAACAGTAGTTCTTTCTCAAACCCCGGTTATGCTCACGCTCCCCAGTGATGCGGTGCGGCAGATCCAATGGCGATTCGCCGACCGGTTCGACCTGCAAATGCTGGTGCAATCGGCTCGCGGAGTGGCGCGCGGCGCCGTGGCGCGCCTGGTGGCTGCCGGCGAGCGCAACACCCACGAGTGGACCCCCGGCAAGCAAGCCATGCTCGAAGCCTTCGACTCGGCCGGCGTTACGGCCGCGTTCATGGAGCCGGAAGAAGGTGGATTCATCATTGGTCCCAAGAACCTGGCGCTCTCGCTCGCAGCCTTTGAGCTGGCGTGGGTTGATGGCGGCGCGGCAACGGCAAGCCTGGCTAGTTGCCTGGCTCTTGCGCCCATCCACGAGCGCGGCACTTCCGAACAGGTAACGCGCTACATGGCGCTCGCGGCCCCTCCCCAACCCGGCCTGGAATCGGATGCTGCCCGCCGGCCCTGGCGCGGCGCCTTCGCGCTCACTGAGCCGATCCCTTATGTCGGCGTCGACACCGGCATGTTGAGCGGCAAGCTGACCATCGCCGCATGGAACGAAGGCGAAGAGCCCGTTTTGCAAGTGGACAAGCGCGGACGCTTCATCACCGGAATTGCTTTCGCCAACTTCGTTACTGCGGCTGTGAACTCGGCCGACGCGCGCATCAAGGGCAGTTGTGTCGTGATCCTTGAAGAAACGGATGAGGGAATCTTCGATCGCGGCACAGCAACCAAGAAGCTCGTCCACCAGCTTTCGTCGACCGGCGACCCGGTCTTTAATTTGAAGGTCCCGGCCAGCCGCATCGTGGGCGGTTACACAGTGAAGGACGGCGTGATCGTCCCCAACTACAACCACGGCGAAGTGATTGAGGCCGTCTTCCGCCGCACGCGCGTGCCGGTTGGATTGATGACCGCTGCCAAGTTGCTCTCAGCCGTTGAGCCTGTCATTCGCTATCAGCGCCAGCGGTTCCGCGGAGCAGAAGGCGCCAGGCCCGGCTCGATTCGCTATGAGCAGGGTATTCAGCAGCGTGAAGACGCGCTGCACCGCTTGGTTGACGTTTGGGCCGCTGGAGAAGCTGCTGCATCGCTTGGCTTCGCTGCCGCGCGACTCTTCGACGCTCTCGATCCGCTTGAGAAAGAAAAGAACGCGATACTCGCCGGCCGCGGCATTCAGGGCGGGCGCGCGGAGATGAAAGCGCTCAAAGAGTCTGAACAGCGAGCGGTGGAGCTGCTGAGCCTGAAGGCCGGCGATCCGCGCCGCGCCGTGCTCGCAGCCGACCCACTGGTGGAGTTTGTGCTGGCCGACGCCGAAGCCAACGTACTTTGCCCGGCAACCAAGCTGTGGAACACCGGCCACGGCGCTAACATGATGCGCGAGGCCGTGAGCCTGATGGGCGGCTACGGCATTACCGAGGATTGTCCCGGCTTCCTGGCCAACAAGTGGATGGACGCGCAGCTTGAGGCCACCTACGAAGGCCCTGAAGCCGTGCAGCGCCGCCAGCTCACCGTCACCATGACCAGCGATGTCTTCCTGGCGCAGCTTCGCGGCTGGATTCGCGAGATGCGCGCCATTGCCAGCCACCACCCCGGCACCGGCGCATGCACACTGGCCTCGGCCATGCACCTTTGGCTCTGGTCGCTGAATCACTTGCAGAACGCAACCGACGCTGCGGGCAACAAGCTCTATCACGGGCAACGCCAGGGCGTGACCTTTCCGCTTGCCGATGCGCTTTGCTGGCTGCTCGCCTCACGCGCGCAGATTCTTGACGTACTCGAGCTTGAGCAGCGCGGACCGTCTGACCCAGTGGCTGCGGAAGGCCTCGAGGGCACAGTCCAATTCCTCAGCGACCTTTGCCATACTCAGGCCGCAACGGCCGCGGGCGAGGCTTCGCGCATCTGCGCCGAACTGGTCTTCGGCTATAACGCGCACCCCTCGTGGAATGAGGAAGAACATCGAAGCTGCTTCTCAACCGCCGAACTTGAAGAACTTGAAGAGACCATGCCCGGCATCTGCGCCATGGCGGTGGATGTAATCACAATCGACGGCACGCATCCGCAGAAGGCCGGCCCGTGCGCGGGTTGCGCAGGCTCGGCTGAGTTTCTGCGGCTGCAATCGAAGCTCACCACCTGCCTCACCGGTTCGCGCATCGCCAAAGATCGAGCGGCTGAAACGGTGAGCAAGGTCATGATTCCCGAAGCGCTAGATTACCCGGCGGCAGGATAAGCATGAACACCGATCCCCAACCCCAAAACGAATTCGACCACCCCATTATGGAAGTGGACATTGCCTGCGCCGGCTTCGGCCCGGCCACCGGCGGCTTTTTAACCACTCTTACTCACGCCTGGACCGCCAACCCCGCCGATCCAGCCTTTGAAAGCCGCGTGACGCCGGGCATGCCGCTGCAGGTCATCTGCTACGAGCGTGCCGACTCGCTCGATGCCGGCGTAAGCGGCGTTGTCACTCGCGCCAAAGGCATCCGCGCAAGCTTTCCTGAGTTCAATCCAGCCGAGATCCCCATGGCCGTTGATGTGCGCAAAGAGCAGGTGTTTTATCTGCTCGACCCAGTGGGCGCCAGCAGGCGTTCCACCCTCTTGCGCCTTAAAGATTTTTTCCTTCGCCTCGGGCGAAAACTCTGGCTCAAAGACGACGCATTCGAGCTGCCAAGGACGCCGGCATTTCTCCATAAGCAGGGCGGCCTCGTGCTCTCGATCGGCCAGTTCAACCAGTGGGTAGCTTCGCAAATTATGTCCACCGGTTTTGTGCAGATATGGCCGGGCAGCCCCGTCGCCGAACCACTCGTTGCCGGTGACAAAGTTGAAGGCCTGCGGTTAGTAGACCAGGGCGTGGACAAGAACGGCGCGCCTGTCGACGGATTCATGCCCGGCATGGACGTGCGTGCACTTCTCACCGTGATCGGCGATGGGCCGGTAGGTCAAGTTTCCAGAGTTCTCCTCCAAAACGAGAACGGCCCGAAGGGCAAGGACTGGGCGCTGGGGATGAAGTTCGTGATCGAGTTGCCGGAAAATACCGAGCTCGAAGCCGGCACTGTCTGGCACACGTTTGGATTCCCCGAGCCCGAGATCTTCGGATTCCTATATGTGCATCCCGATCGGCTCGCGTCCGTCGGCATCTTCGTTCCCTCGTGGATGAGCGACCCCGTACGCACCTCGTACCGTTACCTGCAGCACTTCATCCAGCACCCCGCGTTGTGGAAGCACTTGAAGAATGGCACGCTGCGCTCGTGGGGCGCAAAGTCGCTTGAGGAGAGTGGCAAGCGCGGCGAGCCAGCCCTCGCAGGCAATGGATTCGCGCGCATCGGCGAGTGCTCCGGCTCAACCAACATGCTTACCGGCTCGGGAGTGGACGAGGCATGGACCACAGGCGTGCAACTCGGTGAAGCGGTCTTGGAGCTGCTGCGATCGGGCCGCGATTTCACGCAGCAGAATCTTGAAGCAACTTACCAGAAACGCCGCCGCGAAAGCTGGGTCGAGCAAGGAGCGCTGGAGGCCAAACATGCACGCGACGGCTTCCACAAGGGATTCATCCGCGGACTCATCGGCATGGCGCTGGCCGGGTTTTCGGGCGGCCGGTTCTCAATGCATGCGCGCATTCCGCAAGCATCGAAGCAGATTAAGCGGTTCGGCAATGACCTCACCACGCGCCTTACTCTCAAATGCGCAGCAGCCCTGAGCATGGAAGATGGCCGCCCGCTGCACGATGCCCTAATGTCGGCCCGCGGCTGGCCCGAGATTCCTTTCGACGGCCGCGTGCTCGTCACCCAGCAGGATGCGCTGCTGATAGGCGGAAAAATTCAGGCCATGCCGGGCTTCGCCGATCACGTTGTGTTTCTCGACAAGTCGCGTTGCATCGCCTGCGTAGAGAAGACCTGCATCGCCATGTGCTCCGGCCAGGCCATCACGCTCGGGCTCGGCAATATGCCTGCATTCGAGCGCGAGAAGTGCGCCCACTGCGGCGCCTGCATGTGGAACTGCGCCAATCCACCGGAAGGCAAGGACTCGAATATCGAGTTTCGCGCGGGATCGGGAGGGTTGCACTCGGCAGAAAATTGAAGGAAGCGAGCTATCAGCTCTTAGCTATCAGCTTTCAGCAACAGGGCTTCGGTAATGGGATTTGTAACAGTCCCCCACCGGCGTCTTCGACCCGCGATGGATGAAACATTGGGGTGCCCCATCCATCGAGCGTCTTTTGCTCGATGGGTGGGATGCCACGGAGCCCAAGTTGCACACAGCCGGTTTTGTTTCTTATTAGGGCACGACTTGACAGGCCGCGGAAAAACTCTATTAAAGGGCACGAAGTGTCAGGGCACGACTTCAGTCGTGCCGATAAGGGCAATAAGAGGGCGGGGTTTTAACCCCTGCGGGATAGTTTTTCGGGAACTTCACTCCACTCGATGACTTTTTCCGCAGCCTCTTGAGTCGTGCCGCAGTGATGACAGAAGATGAAAGGGCTTCAGCCCCTGAGGAAATCAAAAGAATGGGAACCGCTTTACATCTAGTCGTCTGTGCAGGCGTGGTGCCGGACCCCCTTCAAACCCTGGAGCCAACACCCGGACCAGCGATAAAAAATGAAATGGTCTTGCCCGCTATTCTCGATCCCTGGGCCGCCAGCGCACTCTACGAAGCCGCAAACCTCGCTGCCAAAAATCCCGGCAGCAAGCTGTGGCTGGTTTCGCTGGGCCCCAAAGCCAAGCTGCAGCAGGTCATGATGACCATCGCGCAGAAGGTCGCATTCGAGCTGGTTCCTATCGACGGGCCCATCGGCGGTTTTACAGACGCGCATGCAACCGCGGCCGCACTTGCCGATGCGATCGCCGCGATTCCCGGCCTCGACCGCAGCAAGCTCCTCGTCTTCGGCGGGTGGGAGTCAGCCTCGCGCGGCGCCGGCGTCACCCTGCAACTGGTCGGCGAGCGGCTGGGAATCGCGGACCAGTTTCAGGGGGTGGACCGCATCGACCTACGCGAAGACGGATCGTTCGAGGTGCTGGAACGCGTCGAAGGCGGCAAACACCAGGCGTCGATATGCGCGGGACCTCCGGCGGTGCTGGGCTGGGCAACGGGCAACCTCCCTGAACCGCGCAACAATCCGCAAATCGGCATGGCCAACATGCGCACCATCATGCCGGCGCTCCAAAAAGCCAAGACCGTTGCGCTGACAGCCGATGGACCGCGCTACGTCTCGGTGAGTTTGCCGAAGCAGCAACGCACTACACGCATCGAAAAAAATATGACGCCCGATGAGATTGCAGCGGAAATCGTTGCGTGGATAGGCACCGAATGATCGCCATCGAGCAATGCTCTCGCGTTTGAAACAGGATCGGGAGCTTTGTAACAGGGCACGACTTCAGTCGTGCCGAAAATCGCCTATAAGGTTTGTGGGCTTTAGCCCCTGAGGGATGCAAAAGTGGAATCGATTCTGGTATTGACACATGCGGACGAAAGCGGCATGACGCTGGCCAAGGCCTCGCTCGAGACCGTATCCGCAGGCAAAGAGCTTGCAGCAAGACTGGGCGCGGAGTTGACGATTGGCATCGTCGCCGCCAGGCCGCAACACTTGTCCAAAGGTCTGCCGTACGCAGTACTCGCCGTTCAGGGCGAGCCGTTTGCGCAAGCGCGTTTCGCCAGCGATGCCGCGGCCTGCGAGGCGTTGTGGCGCGCGGCCCAGGCAACAATCGTGCTGGCGCCGCATAGCTCGCGGTTTGCCCGCGTCATGGCCGCCGTCGCGCATCGCGTAGGCGGAGCCATCGACACGCATGTAACCTCCATCGCCGGATCGACAGACGTGGAAGCATCGCGCTGGTATTATCGCCAGCGCATTGAAGCAGTCCTGGCCCGCACCGCGCGGCCGTGGTTTCTGCTTCTCGACGCGGGAACGCACGCGCCGTTCGAACTCAATGCCGACGCACGATCGGACGAGATCGCGATCGTCGTCGAATTGCCGACGCTGCGGACCGAGGTAACGGGAATGCGCGCTCCGCAGCAAAATCAGCAGACAATCCGCTCCGACGCAAAATTGCTTTTCGTCGCCGGCGCCGGCTGGACCAAGAAACAGCCCGACGGGCAAACTCACGTTGAGGATGCGGGCAAACTGATCCTCGCGTTTCTTGCCGCCTCGGGCGCGTCGCTCGGCAGCTCGAAGTCGCTCGTCGATCAGGGCGGCGAAGGAAACTCCGTGCTTCCCTTCCTGACGCATCTGAATCAAGTTGGACAAACCGGCTCCACTCCCCGCCACTCGAAAGGCCTGGCAACCTGTTGTCATGGCGAGGAACCGCACGTCGTGGGCTGGCGGTTCATCGGCGAACGGCGCGCCGTCTCTCTCGACCCCAACTGCGGCTGGACGCGCGGCAAAGCCGACGTGGTGTACGTCGCCGACGCGTTCAAGGTGATGGCTAAGGTGAACGAGAAGCTGGGCAATAGGCAATAGGGGGCAGGGGGAACCGCAGGGCAATCGCATTTGAACTTAGGATCACGACCGGTCGCGGCTTTGAAAGGGCACGGCTTCAGCCGTGCCGATGGATAAGTCAAAAGCGGACTCGGCTTTAGCCGCCGAGGGATGTATTTCCCAGCTCAACCCGTCCCCCAGGGCCTAAAGGCCAGAAATCTTCCTTCTAGCTTATTACGGCACGGCTGAAGCCGTGCCCTTTCAAAACAAGTGCTTCTCATATCTTGAAATGCAATTGCCCTGGATCGGGAATCGAGACACAGAGAGCGTCCCTCTGCTTGCGTCTTACGACACCGCCATCAACCCGGCACGCAAATTCTCGGGCCCTTTGTCCCCGAGTTGTTCTTCAACCTCAGCGTGCGTCTGCTCCCAGATCGGTACGGCGCGGGCCATCAGTTCCCTGCCCTTGACCGTAAGAATAAGAATGCGGCTGCGGCGATCTTCTTGATCTTTCGCAACGTGAACGAGGCCGCGGCGCTCGAGCGGCTTCAGGGCCGCGGTCAGCGTGGTGCGATCCATGGCCAGCAGGTCGGCCACCGACCCCATGTGCGGCGGCTCGGGGCGGTTCAGCGACATTAGCAGCGAGAACTGCCCGTTGGTCAAATCGAGCGGACGGAAGGCCTCGTCGAACCGGCGGGCCAGGGCGCGGGCTGCGCGCTGCACGTGCAGGCAGATGCAATGGTCCCGCACAAGCAGCGTGGTCGCATACGGGAGCCGATTGGGATTTGACACGGGATGAGATTAGTTGATATCAACGTATTAGTCAAGTCTCTTCCCCGTTTCCGGTACGATAAAAGCTCGGCTCCATTCCCCAATTTGGAGGTCCCGCAAATGTCCTTCCTTCGCGATCTCAAAATCGCCCTGCGCTCCCTGTCGCGGGTGCCTGCCCTCTGGATCACCATCGCCCTCACCCTGGCGCTCGGCATTGGCGCCAACGCGGCAATCTTCAGCGTGGTGCGCGCGGTGCTGCTGCGGCCGTTGGCCAACCAGAACGAGAGCCGGCTGCTCTATCTGCGGCAAAGCGCGCCCGGAATCGGGATTCCGAATGCCACCTTCTCCATCCCCGAGATCCACGACATCGGCGCCAAGCTAAAGACAATTTCGCAGCTGGGCACATTCTCTGAGATCGACTTCACCATCGTCGGCCTCGGCACCCCGCGCTCCATCCCGGCGGGCGTGGTCGATGGAAATTATTTTGAGGTGATGGGCCTCAGGCCGGTGCTGGGCCGCCTGCTCACTCCCTCCGACGACGGGCCCAACGCAGCCGGAGCCATTGTGCTCACCTACAAGTTCTGGCGCGACTCGCTGCACTCCGATCCCAACGTGCTGGGCAAAGTGGTGCGGCTTGAAAGCTACAGCGGGGCCCGTCAGGCGGCCATCGTCGGCGTGCTTGAGCCGTCGGTTCCCTACCCCGTCGCCACTGAGATTATTGCCAACGTGGTAACCAGCCCGCACCATCTTTCGGCCACCATGGTTCAGGGACGCGAGCACCGTATGACCGAGGTATTCGGGCGGCTTGCACCGGGCGCCACGCTCGAGCAGGCACGCGCCGAGCTGAACACCGTTTATTCCGCCATGATGAAGTCGTACCCTGGGGTCTACAAGCCCGAGGATCACTACACGATCGGCGTCACCCGCATGCACGACCAGATCAACGCGCGTGCCAACACCGTTCTGTGGGTGCTGTTCGCGGCTTCAGGGCTGCTGTTCATCATCGCAAGTTCGAATGTGGCCAACCTTGTCCTGGCCCGCACGGTGCGGCGCGAGCCGGAGCTGGCCATTCGTGCGGCGCTGGGCGCGAGCTCGGCGGTGCTGCGCCGCAGCTTGCTTGCCGAAAGTATGGTGCTTTGCGGCAGCGGAACCATTGCGGCCGTGTTGCTGGCGGTGCCGATGGTGAAAGTGCTGGGCCACTATGCGCAAAGGTTCAGCGTGCGGGCGGCCGATCTTACGCTCGACTCGAGCCTGCTGTGGTTCGGAGCGGCTCTGGCCATCGTCGCAGCGGTCTTCCTTGCCTACATTCCACGACTGCCATCGCCCGACACGCCGGCCAACAATTTGACCGGCCGCGGCGCACGCGTGACGGGCTCAAGCAACCGCAAGCTGCGCATCTTCGCCATCACACAGATTGCCG
The DNA here is from genome assembly GCA_963732165.1 of uncultured Acidobacteriaceae bacterium. GTDB lineage: Bacteria > Acidobacteriota > Terriglobia > Terriglobales > Acidobacteriaceae > Telmatobacter. The sequence goes on along the minus strand of CAVSYM010000056.1, from coordinate 66,235 downwards.
CCTCGTTCCTGCTGCTCACCGGCGCGTGCGTGCTTATGAAAACTCTCTACGTGCTCGAGCAGACGCGGCCGCCGTTCGACTCAGCCAAAGTGCTGTCAGTGAGCTTGCCGGTAATGAATTACGGCAAGACCGACGCGCAGATTGGCGAGTTCTATCGCGAGGTCAAGGAGAGGGTGAGCGCGCTGCCGGGCGTGGAGAACGTGGCCGAAGGTTTCAGCGTGCCGTGGAGCGGCGAACAGGGCCAGAACATCACTCTTCAATTCGCGGCGCAGAGCGCGCATCGGCAAGACGGCAAAGACGAGTTCCGCGCACAGTTCAGGCCGATTTCACCGGGATTCTTTGCTACCTTGGGCGTGCCGATTTTATCGGGTCGTGATTTCAACGACGGCGACAAAGAGGGTAACGAGCGCGTGGTCATCATCAGCCAGAGCCTGGCGAACGAGCTCTATCCCGGCCAGAACGCAGTCAACCACACACTGTGGTGGACCGACGGAGTGATCAAGTTCATCGGCATCAGCCCCGAGCCGCGGCGCATCGTAGCCGTGGTGCCCGACTTCGACGACGAGAACATCATTCCCGCGCCGGCGATGACTATTTACCAGCCCATTGACCAGGAGGGTTTCAGCGGCAAGATGTTTGTGCGCGCGCACCAGGATCCCTATGCGATGGTTCCCGCGATCACCACGCTGATTCACAAGATGTCCGCCGATCAGCCCGTGGAACGCGCGACAACCCTGGGCGATATCCGCGCCGAGGTGCTCACACCCGACAAGCTGAACGCAATCGTATTCGGCGGTTTCGCGGGCGTGGCGCTGCTCATCTCGGTGGTGGGCGTGGCCGGTGTGCTGGCCTTCAGCGTCAGCGGGCGCACCCGCGAGTTCGGCATCCGCATCGCTCTCGGTGCGCAGCCCTCCAACATTCTTACCGGCGTGCTTCTCGATGGCCTGCTGATGGCCGGCATTGGCGTGGGCGCGGGCGCAGTCTTCGGCATTACTTTAACGCGCGTAGCCTCAAGTTACGTCGCAGCCGTCGGCCAGGCGGGAGCGCTGGCGCTGGGCGCGTCCGCATTCGTAATTCTCGCGGCCGCGATGATTGCGTCGGCGGTTCCAGCGGCCCGCGCCGCGCGAGTGAACGCGGTCGAAGCGCTGAGAGCGGAATGAACGTGACAGGCAATAGGGACTAGGCAATAGGGACTAGTTGGCCCGCAGATTACGCGGCTTGGCGTGTGCGGCTGCGTGCGGATTTGCTGCGATGCTGGTGATTGTGGTGAGCGCGCGGAGTTGATTCGGCTGAGGCGAGTTCTGTCCGAGCGTGAGCACGCCCGTGCCGATGGCGACCCACGGGATGAAGCACCGCCGCCACACGCTTCTCGGCAGCACCGGGGTCATCGGCATACGTTGGATCGAGCATCGCAATCACTGCCGTCGCCCGAATGCGATAAAGATGCGCCCAATTGCTCTGCTCAAGCGTGGTTTCGACCGCGCGCCAATAATCGGCCTCGGCCGTAGCATCGGCATTTATCTGCGATAGAAACTGCGTAAAGTGCTGCAGGTTGAAGCCCATCTGATAGACCAGCTGGCTCATGGCCATCTGTTGTGGCGCCGTGAGCGCGTCAAAATTCCGGCAATATGCCTTGGCGTTATCGATCGACTGAATGATGGCGATGCGCAGCAGCAGGTTTGCGTCGCTGTCGCTGATATCGGGCTCAAGCTCAGTCATGCGGCGGCGAAAGCCCCTCTTCTTCCATTCCGCCATGCGATCGTTGAAGCGGTCGAGAATCGCGTTGAGTTGCGCCTCGTCAAGCCCGGCGGCACGCCACTCCTCATCGGACGATGGCTCGATAAATGGATTCGGATTGAGCGGATCGGTCTGCGGATGATCGCGCGCCGGCAGGTCGAGGCTGAACCCTGCGCCGATCAGCGGATGCGACGTCTTGGGGTCGGGATACGCGGCCAGCACCCATCCCTCATGACGACGGTCGCTGAGAATCGCCATCAGGTCGGGCACCGCGAATTTGACGTCGCTATCTTTGAAACTAAGCAGCATCTGCATGGCCGGCGTCTCCGGCAGTGATGTTGCGGCTGCAGGCATCGATGTGGCAATCGGCTCAGAAGCACTTGCGGCGGGACCGCTCGCGGGCGGCGGACCAGGAATCAGTTCGGGGTCGGGCTGCGCGGTTGGGGTTTGCGCCGCCGCGAGCTGAAGCGCAGCCGCGGCCAGCACAGCGAGGGTAAGGAGTGTGAACGGAATTCGCACGCGTCGGGCCTTCCTGCTAGTTTCAGTATTTCAAGCATCGACTGAAATTGGCAGGCAATCAATCCCCGAAAGGCGTTACTTAATGAATGCTCCCCTTCTGGGCTTAAGAGCCCAGGATGAAACTCAACGGAGCCGCGGTTTTGAAAAGGCACGACTTCACAGGCTGCGCAAAAACTCACGGAACCGCGGTTTTGAAAGGGTTCGTCTTTACAGGTTGCCCAAAAACTCGCCCGGGCCCTTCGAAGCAGGCTTTGTAACAGTCCTTCACCTGCGTCTCCGGCCCGCGATAGATGAAACATTGGGGTGCCCCATCCATCGAGCGCCTTATGCTCGATGGGTGGGATGCCACGAAGCCCAAGTTGCAAGCAGCCGGTTTTGTTTCTTATTTGGGCACGGCTTTAGCCGGTCCAATAAAGCCTTCAAAAGATTGGGGCTTTAGCCGCCGCGGTCATCGAGCGCAATCACCGGCCCAGCCGCCGATTGCGCAACCATTTGGCCACGCCCAGCGTCAGCAGCATTCCACCAAAGGGGATGCACGCAAGCACCAGGATCAGCGCGAACCAGCCCGTATTGGTGGTAGCCCCGGTGCGGGTAAACCCGCCCAGCACGGTCAAAAGCAGCACCCCGGCCACCACCCCCGAGCCCACGATCGATCCACCCCACTTGAGCAGCTGCCGCGTGCCGTCGTCGGGCATGCGCCTTGAGCGGGCGCCTCGTCCGGCCCCGGCTTCGGATTTGCTCGTGCTTCTTTGCGCCATTGTCTTAGTAGCCAAGCGCCAGCCTCAGCATCACGTAGGTCACAACGCCGGTGACCGACACATAAAGCCATAGCGGAAACGTCCAGCGGGCTACCTTGCGGTGCTGTGGAATGCGCCCGGTGAGCGAGAAGAAGAACGTGACCAGCACCAGCGGCAGCGCCACCACGGCCAGGACGATGTGGCTCGTCAGCAACGGCAGGTAAACCATGCGCCAAGCCGCGTGCACCGGGTAGCGCACGTCGCCGTGCAGAGCATGGTGCATAATATAGCCCACCAGGAAGAGCGTCGAGAACACAAACGCCGTCATCATCGCCGCGCGATGCTGCCTGATCCGTTTGGCGCGGATGAATGTGTAACCGATGAGCAGCGAAACCGCGGCCAGCCCGTTCATCACTGCGTTCAGAGCCGGCAAAAACGCATACTGCGCGCTCGTCGCCGCCGCCGGGTGAACGTAGATGAGCCAGAAGAGAAACAGCGAGGCCGCCGCGCTGATGACCAGGATCGCAGCAATCGCGCCGCCCGTGCCCGGCTTCGGCCCCGACGATTGTGGCCCCGATCTCTGCGCCCGCGATGTTGTCGCCGTCGTCATTGCATCCTTTAGCGAAGAATCGATGAATCTTCCGCTTTGAAAGGGCACGGCTTCAGTCGTGCCGATGAGGCCGCTCAAGAACGTGGGGCTTTAGCCCCTGAGGTGTGCGCAGGCCCGTCGCATCCTCAGTGTTTTCCCACCGCGCAGATCATCAGCGCCGTAAACAGCAGCGGCAGGTACAACACGCTAACCTTGAGCAGATCGCGCGCCAGCTTGCGGCTCTCGTCTTCGCTGCGCGCTTTCAATATCTGTGCAAACCGCACCGTGTAGCCCAGGTAAACCAGCCCCAGCACGGTGGCCGTAATCGCGTAACCGGTGCCCACCATTCCGAGCCGCCACGGCGCCAGGCTTACGGGAATCATCAGCACCGCGTAGAAGAGCGCTTCAGCCACGGTCGACCAGCCGTCGGGCTGCACCACCGGCAGCATGCGAATGCCGGCTCGCGCGTAGTCGTCGCGATAGAGCCACGAAATCGACATGAAATGCGGAAACTGCCACACAAACAGAATGCCGAAAAGAGCCACAGCCGGCCACTCGATCTGCGGCCGAGCCGCTGTCCAGCCCAGCATGGGACCCATCGCGCCCGGAAACGCGCCAATAAACGTAGCCAGCGTGGTCACGCGCTTGAGCGGCGTGTAAACGGCCACGTAAGTAAATGCCGTAAGCAGCGCCAGCGCCACGGTCAGCAAATTGGTCCGCATCAGCAGCCAGTACGCGCCCAACGCCAGCGCGCCCATGCCCGCGGCAAGGCCAACCCATAGCGGAAAACGCCCCGACGCCAGCGGCCGATCCGCGGTGCGATGCATCTTTGCGTCGCTCGAGCGCTCCAGCACCTGGTTCAGCGCGCCGGCCCCGGCTGAAACCAGCCCGATCCCGATCAAGGTATCGATCAATCCCCGCTGCATGCTGGTAACGCCGGAGGCCAGCGAACCAAGATAATAGCCGCCCCATCCCGTCACCAGCACCAGCCCCACCACCCTTACCTTGAACAGCTCGCGCAGGTCTTGGATGAATGTGGCCGTCGCCCCGGCGCGCGGCGCATGCAGCGTGTGCCCGTGCGCCCCGGCTTGGCCGGTTGCGGGCGAATCGGATTCCACGGCGATCGCGGCCATGCGGCGCGGGTTGGCGGTTTGTGAGGCGGGAGTCATTGGGAAAAGGGGCAGACGCGAATACTTGGGAAACACAGGCGCGCACGGAACGCCTGACTCGATCATATCAAGCGCATCTTTGGCAGGCGCAGCGCGGCATCCACTATGCCTGCGGCTCCGCCCTGCGCAGCGTAAACATAGTGATTTCAGGTGGACAGTTAAACCGGAACGGAACACCCACCGATCCCAGTCCGCGATTGACGTAAAGCTGCAGGTGATTAAAGCGAAACCAACCCTCCACATAGCGCCTGCCCCATGGGGGCAAATACGTGGCGCCTATGAATGGCAGCCGCACTTGGCCGCCGTGCGTGTGTCCGCTCAGCATCAGTGAAACAAACTGCCCTTCCGGCCTTTTGAGCACATTGTCCACCCAGTCGGGCGCGTGGCATAGCAGCACGATAGGCTCATTGGCAATACCCTGAATCTGCTTCGGTATCGCCGTGCGCATATTCAGGCGCCCCTCACACGGATCGATTACTCCGGCAAGCCAGATGCGCCCACCCTGCCGCTCGAGAGGAAAACACGCGTTCACCAGCACTTGAATCTCGCTGTCGAGAAGCGCGGCTGTCACCTCCTCCTGGCTGACATAAAGATCGTGGTTGCCCAGCACCGCATATCGCTGCCGGCAATTCAGATTGCGAAGAATGTTGGCGCACTGCCATGCAGAGCCTATTTCAAAACTGCGGGATGTCAAACCGTGGGTGACGTAGTCGCCGGTAAGAAAAACGTAGTCCGGTTCGAGTTCGTTCACCAGTTTGACGGCGTGCTCCACGAAAACCGGCTCGCTGAACTCGTCCATATGAATGTCGCTGAGCTGCGCGATGCGAGCGCCGTCGAACGCAGCCGGAAGTCCGGCAATTCGAACCTCATGGTGCGTTACGTCGATGAAGTGGCGTTCGATCTCGCCCGCGTAAACCGCCAGGCCCGCTGCCGCTATCAGGCTGCCATTCAGAAATTTACGCCTTGTGATTGGCTTGCTTCGGGAAATCTGCGAAACCGCCATTCTTTTATGTTAATTGAGCCGTTGGCAAGAGGCGAATTGCTGGACTGTGCGGTAGCGCCGGGCCCCACAGGCTGCGGAAAAACCCAATGGAAGAGCACGAAATGTCAGGGCACGACTTCACAGGCTGCGGAAAAACTCGCCCAGGCACATTCGAAGCAGGCTTTGTAACAAGGGCACGGCTTTAGCCGGGCCAATAAAGCCTTCAAAATGATTGGGGCTTTAGCCCCTGCTGCATCGACTATGACGAAATTGCTTCGTTCAACGGGTTTTTCCGCTGCCTGTTCAGTCGTGCCGATAAGGGCAATAAACTCGAGCTATGCTGACACCGCCTGGTTCGACACAAATCATTCGTGCCCGCCTTCGCTCGGCTCCGCTTCTTCCTCGCCCAGCGGATCGTTATCCCGGTCCGTCACCTCGGCCAGGGCCGCCAGCCGCGCCGCAATCTCAGGCTTCCACGCATCCTCCGGCGCACGCCAGCTCCAGTTGCCCGCCGGAACCGACGGCGTGTTCATGCGTGCCTCCGATCCAAGTTCCAGCAGATCCTGCGCGGGAATCACCACCATCTGCGCCACACTTGCCTCTGCTGCCCGGATCAAATACCACACTGGATTCTCGCCGACCGCGCCCACGTAGGCCTCAACCGCCGTGCGCTCATTCTCGCCTGCAGTCCCAAACCAGCCCAGCGTCGTGTCGTTGTCGTGCGTGCCGGTGTAGGCAACCGTTTCAGGGGTGTAACGGTGCGGCAAATGCGGATGCGCACCCTTATTACCGAATCCGAACTGCATCACCTTCATTCCCGGCATTCCCGTCGCCTGCCGCAGCGCATCGACTTCCGCCGTAATCATGCCCAGGTCTTCTGCCACCAGCGGCAGCGGACCCAGCGCGCCTTCGAGCGCCGTGAACAACTCCTCGCCCGGACCCTTCACCCACTCTCCATTCACCGCCGTCTCTTCCGCGGCCGGAATCGCCCAGTAAGACTCGAATCCGCGAAAGTGATCGAGCCTCACGATGTCGTAAAGTGCCGTGGCGCGACGCATGCGGTCGATCCACCAGTCAAATCCACGCTCCTTCAGCACATCCCACCGGTAAAGCGGATTGCCCCAACGCTGCCCGGTCTTCGAAAAATAATCCGGAGGTACGCCGGCCACGCGAATCGGATTCAAATTCTCCTCCAGTTCAAACAGCTCGGGGTGAACCCACGCGTCGGCCGAGTCCATATTCACAAAAATCGCAATGTCGCCCAGGATTCTGATGCCGTGCGGTTCGGCCGCTGCTCGCAGTTCGTCCCACTGCAGCGAGAATGCAAACTGCAGCACCTGCTCCGCAACCAGCGCCTGGCTGTGCGCCGCGCCAAATTCGTCGAGAGCTTTTTGGTCGCGGCGCTTGAACGGCTCGGACCAATCCGTCCACGCGCCGGTCTTGAACTCGCGACGCAGCACCGAATAAAACGCGTAGTCGTTCAGCCAAGCGGCCTCGTCGCGGCAAAACCTCTCGAACTCTTCCCACTGCGGGGCGGTCTTGTCGTCGTCGAGCGCATGATCGATAAAGCTTCGCGCCGCCTCGTAAAGCAGCGGCAGCTTCCGCTCTTCTGCGCTCGCAAAATCCGCCGCGCGTCCGTCGCCGTTGAGGGTGTCCACACGTTCCGCGCCGGGCAATGAATTCACGCGCTCCGCGCCGATCCAGCCCCAGTCGCGCAGCACCTCGAGGCTGATGAGAAACGGATTGCCGGCAAACGCCGACGAAGCGGCATACGGTGAGTTGCCGTAGCCCGTAGGGCTCAGCGGCAGCACCTGCCAGATGTGTTGTTTACCCGATGCGAGAAATCTGACAAACTCATGCGCCGCCGGCCCAAGATCGCCAATGGGCCCGCGCGATGGCAGTGAACTGACGTGAAGGAGAACTCCGGCAGAACGTTCGAATTGCATAGATTCATTATCGCGGTCGACGCGCCGCGCCGCGAAATCGTAGCACCGGGCGGTTTGTAGCGCCGGGCTCCTGCCCGGGGTCCCCAGCGAACGATTTGTATTCGTTGGGGTGGTAGCCCGGTTGTCGTACGGCGTCCCGACCGTACATGAAGAGAACAAAATTCCCCGAGGCTTCAGTCCTCGAGGATATTCAATCCAAACCGAATCGTAACCAAAATCCCGGACTGAAACGCATGCACCCTCTATAATCCCTGTGTCCGACCGCTACAACTTTGGACAGATTCAAAAAGAAAGTCCAGGTGAATTCTTTTGAAATTTGTCGAATACCGTCTCGTTGCCTTTGGTGCGCTCTCGCTGTCCATACTCTCCATCGCAACGCCGGCTCGGGCCGCATCCGACGCGGTTCCCGCGCCCGTGGTTCTCAACTCCGGTTGGCAGTTGCAGGATGTTGCCAAGGCCTCCGAGCCGGGCGCGCAGATCGCTTCTGCATCCTACAAGGCAGGCGGCTGGTACACGGCCACGGTGCCGGGCACGGTGCTCACCACTCTGGTCAACAACAAGGTCTACCCTGAGCCCCTCTACGGCGAAAACAACCGGCCTGAAGTCATTCCCGAGTCGCTCGTGCACACCTCGTACTGGTATCGCACCGTCGTCGATATTCCCAGCGCCTACAAGGGCCGCCACGTCTGGCTCAACTTTGACGGCATCAATTACACGGCCGAAGTATGGGTCAACGGATCGCAGGTCGGCTCGATCAAAGGTGCATTTATCCGCGGCAACTTCGACATTTCCCCGCTGGTGCAGCCCGGCAAAAAGGCCGTGATCGCCGTGCTCATTACGCCGCAGCCTCACCCCGGCATTCCCCACGAGCACACCATACGCGACGGCATTGGCGCCAACGGAGGCATCAGCGCCATCGACGGACCCACCTTTCTCTGCACCCTCGGCTGGGACTGGCTGCCCGCAATCCACGACCGCGACTCCGGCATCTGGCAGAAGGTCTATCTCTCGGCCTCGGGTCCCGTGCTCGTCGAAAACCCGCTCGTCACCACCGATCTCCCGCTGCCCAAAACCGATTCCTCCGATGTTGCCGTTCAAGCCACGGTCGAGAATGTCACCGGCCAGCCCGTGAAAGGCGTACTTCAGGGAACCATCGGGCAGGGGACGAGTGAGGAAATCAAATTCCAGCAACCCATCGAGCTGGCCGCGCACGCCAAGCAGCAGGTCACCTTCAATCCCGCCAACACAGCCGCCCTGCGCATCGCCAATCCGCGTCTCTGGTGGCCCAACGGATACGGCCCGCAAAACCTCTATCACCTGCATCTGGAATTCGTCGCCGATCGTCATGCCTCCGACGTCAACGACCTTAACTTCGGCATTCGCAAAATCTCCTACTCGGTTCCCGGCGCTGACACGCTCACCATCTCGGTCAACGGCGTGCCCGTCTTCATTCGCGGCGGCGACTGGGGTCTTGACGAGGGCCTCAAGCGAATCCCTTTGGACCGCATGGAAGCCGAAATCCGCTACCACAAGCTGGCCAATCTCAACCTGATTCGCAACTGGGTGGGCCAAAGCACCAGCGAACAGTTCTACGAGCTCTGCGACAAGTACGGCATTATGGTGTGGGACGAATTCTTCCAGCCCAACCCCGGCGACGGCCCTAATCCCACTGACATTCCCACCTACATTGCCAACGTGCGCGACAAGGTGCTGCGCTTCCGCAACCACCCTTCCATCATTTTGTGGTGCGCGCGCAACGAGGGCTTCCCTCCGCCCGAAATCGATGCAGCTCTGCGCAAGATTCTCGCCGAGCTCGAGCCCACCCGCCGCTATCAGCCCAGCTCCACCGACGGCGCCGGCGTGCGTTCCGGCGGGCCTTATTCATGGCGCGCGCCGCGCCTCTTCTACAAGATCACCGACGACTACTTCAAAACTGAAACCGGCTCCATTAGCGTGCCCACCCTCGAATCAATCCAAGGCATGATGCCGAAAAAAGACTGGGACAGCATCAACGACGACTGGGCCGAGCACGACTTTGCCCGCGGCAACTCCGGCGCGCAGGACTATCCGACAGAAATCGCCGCGCGCTACGGCGCATTCCGCAACATGCCCGACTTTGTCCGCAAAGCGCAAATGGCAAACTACGAAGCCTACCGAGCCATGTACGAGGGCCGCAACGCAGTCATGTTCCATCCCACCACGGCCGTCATCACCTGGATGAGCAACCCCGCCCAGCCCAGCTTTGTGTGGCAGATTTACCATTACGATTTGGAGCCCATGTCGTCGTTCTTCGGCGTCATGCACGCGGCCGAGCTCGTACACATCCAGTTCAATCAGTCGACCGGCGAAGTGCAAGTCATCAACAACCTGCCCCAGCCGCTCTCTGGCGCCGTCGCCCATCTCTCCATCTACAATCCCGACGGCGTGGTCGCGGCACAAAAAGAAATACCCGTGAACGCGCCTCCGTCGGCCGTCACCAACCTCGGCCCCGTTGAATTTCCGGCGACAGTCACGAACCTGAATTTCATCAAGCTCGACCTGCGCGACGCCCAGGGAAAACTCATTTCGAGTAATTTCTACTGGCACAAGCTGGCCGATCCCGACGATCTCACCGGCTTGAATAATCTGCCCGCTGTCACGCTGAACTCCCAGGCCCAGAGTGCCGATGCAGACGGAACACGCACCATCACCGTCACGCTCACCAACCCGTCAAAAGACATTGCATTGATGGCGCACCTGCAGCTCCGGCGCAAATCCGGCGATCGCGTTCTCCCCGTCTACTACAGCGACAACTACGTCTCGCTCGCCCCCGGCGACTCCAAAACTATTACAATCGAAGCCGGCACCAGCCAGTTCAACGGCGAAGACGCTCTGGTTGTCGTCGATGGTTGGAACGTCTCGGTAGCTCCCGCAAGCTTCTCGGGCGTAGCAGTAGCGCCAAACACTGAAGCCCTGCCCGAAAACTCACCCGCCACCGGCTTCGCAGTAGCCACCGTGGGACTGCGGTAAAGGAGTAGCGCCGGTCTCCAGACCGGGGTCCCCGGCGAATGATCTGTATTCGTTGGGGTAGTAGACCGGCTGTACGGAGGGTCTCCAGACCCTCCGTCGAGGTCATCGCAACTGACACCTGATATCACCGATCACTGACCACTGCCGGGTGCCCCCGGTCCCTAGCATTTGGGGACCGGGGAGGGAATTCTACCAGCCTAATACGTACGCAAACATCAGCGGCGCCACGATGCTCGCATCGCTCTCCACAATAAACTTCGGAGTCTTTTCGCCCAGCTTGCCCCAGGTGATTTTCTCGTTCGGCACCGCGCCCGAGTACGATCCGTAGCTCGTCGTCGAGTCGCTGATCTGGCAGAAGTACGCCCACAGCGGCACATGTTCCCGCTGCAAGTCCTGGTGCAGCATCGGCACCACGCAAATCGGGAAATCCCCCGCAATACCGCCGCCAATCTGGAAGAATCCCAGCGGAGTCTTGGCCGTTGTTTCGGTGTACCACTCGGCCAGTTCCATCATGTACTCAATGCCGGTCCGCACCGTGTGCACCTTCTTCACGTCGCCCGTGATGCAGTGGCCGGCATACATATTACCCAGCGTCGCGTCTTCCCACCCCGGCACAAACATTGGCAGATTCTTTTCGGCCGCAGCCAGCAGCCAGCTGTCTTTGGGGTCGATCTGGTAGCTTTTTTCGAGCACTCCCGAAAGCAGAATCTTGAACATGAACTGATGCGGAAAATACCGTTCGCCGGCCCGATCGGCCTTCACCCACTCCGCCAGCACCTCGTTCTCAATCCGCCGCATCGCCTCCATCTCCGGAATGCACGTATCGGTCACGCGGTTCATGTGCCGCGCCAGCAGCGCCGCCTCGTCTGCCGGAGTCAAATCGCGGTACCCCGGCACGCGCTCGTAATAGTTGTGCGCCACCAGGTTGAACACGTCTTCCTCAAGGTTCGCACCGGTGCAGCAAATCCCGTGAATCTTGTCCTGCCGGATCATCTCGGCCAGGCTCAACCCCAGCTCCGCCGTACTCATCGCCCCGGCGATGGTCACAAACATCTTGCCGCCCGCGGCCAGATGTTTCTTGTACGCCTCGGCCGCGTCCACCAGCGCTGCCGCGTTGAAATGCCTGTAGTGATGCTTGATGAATTCGGTAATTGCAGACATGACTGTATCCTCACTCTCCAGAGTGTGATTTCCCAATGAATTTTCATGGAAAATCTCCCGCGGATTGTCCTTCCTCACGCGAGAGGCAGCGGGCGCACTCTTCAAAAGGCGCGCCGGTCGGAACCGCCCGCTAGCGATTATAGCAACTACCCGTTCGTCTCCGATTGCTTCTGCAATGTCCTGCCACGCGTCCAGCCGTTTCGAACTTGCCTACGGGACGGATACTATAGCGAATACACCGGTCCTGCCGGTGGTACGGTGAACTGTACCGGCGAGGCTATTCGATGACGTTCCCCCGAACCAACAAAACTCTGCTGCTTCTTATCCTGCTGTTCCCCCCGCTTTTCGTCCGCGCAGAGACGATCACAGGTCTGGGCACCGCCGCTTTTCCGGTTTCGACGCACTCCGCGGCCGCCGCACACGAATTTATGAGCGGCTTGCTCTTGTTGCACCTCTTCGAATACGACGATGCCGCCAGCTCGTTCATCGCCGCCGAGAAAGCCGACCCCGGTTTTGCAATGGCGTACTGGGGAGAGGCGATGACATTCAATCATCCGATCTGGAACGAACTCGACGTCCGGGCTGGACAGGCTGCTCTGGCCAAATTCGCACCCACGGCGGAAGCCCGCGCCCAGCGGATTGCCGATCCACGCGAACGAGCCTGGCTCAGCGCCGTTGAGATTCTCTTCAGTGACCTGGGCAGCAAGCCCGAGCGCGACGCCCGCTACGCGACGGCCATGAAGCAATTGAGCCGCGCTTATCCTGAGGACGATGAAGCTCAGCTCTTCTACGCGCTGGCGCTGCTGGGCAAGAGTGACGGCGTACGCGACATTCCAACATACCTGCAGGCTGCGGCCATCGCGAAAGCGGTCTTCACCCGGAACCCCGATCATCCCGGCGCAGCACACTACTGGATTCATGCCATGGACGACCCGCAACACGCCGCCGGCGCACTCGTGGCCGCGCGTGCATTGTCGAAGATCGCCCCCCGTGCGGCGCACGCACAACATATGTGCTCGCATATTTTTCTGGCATTGGGAATGTGGGATGAAGTGGTGCAGGCCAACCTCGCGGCAGACACGGTCATGAACCAGCAGGCCGCCGCCGCAGGAACGCCGGCCATACGCTGCGGCCACTCCCATTACTGGCTCGAATATGGCTACCTCGAACAGGGTCGCGTCGACGCGGCAAAGAGCGTGGTTGCCGCCTGCCGCGAAGAAGCGATGCAACACGGTATGGCGCCAAAGGCGCGCGATATCGTCGATCCCGACGATGCCGCAGTCTCCTCCTTCGTCGAGATGCGGGCTCGCTATCTCGTCGATACCGCTCCCTCGCAGGATGAAATGGCCGAGTGGAAAGTGGACATGGGCGGGGCGCTCATGTCGAAAATCAACGATACTTTCGCCACTGGATTTTTCGCCGCTCAACACCGCGATCTGCCCACTGCCAGAACCGCTCTAGCTACACTGGTCGAGCTTGTGCCGCAGACTCCGGCTGTTTTCGATCGCGCCGGTACGCCGCCAGGCGATCCAGCCCGCCGCGTCCCGCAGATTCAAAAGCTCGAGTTGCAGGCGGTCATTTTGTCGGCCGAGGGGCAGGCAGAACAGGCGGTAGCGATGGCGCGCCAGGCCGTGGCCATGGGCAAGAATTTGCCCTACGCCTTCGGCCCTCCAACTCCTGAAAAGCCCTCGTACGAGCTCCTCGGGGAACTCCTGCTCAAAGAACACAGCAATTCACCTGCGCGTGCCGCTTTTCAGGCCTCACTGCTCCGCGCTCCAAAAAGAACCGAGTCGCTCTTTGGTCTGGCGCGCGCAGAAAGCGCCACGGGAGACAAGGCAGCAGCAGCCCAGACCTGGCGCCAGCTTCTCGGGATCTGGAAGAATGCAGATCCCCAGTACGTGTCACAGCATCCGCTTTAGTGGATCGGGAAATGGCATATCCGAGGAGCAGTGGCCCAAAATCAGCGCGACCATCGGCGAGCGGCGACCTAGCGATGGCAATGAACAAAGCGACTGCTCCGCTTGTCCTCAACGCGAGAACTGTGATCTCCGTAAGCTCAAGGCCGAACAGGTGCTCGAGAACGCCAGCCTCGTACAACCATCCCTCGAACAACCATCCCCCGATAAATCGCCCGTCTCCACCCCCCGCAACCCCAACCAGAAAAGAACGACACCGAAGGTAGTGACCCCCGAAAGGGCTCAACAGCTGATCAAGCACTTCGGCTCCACGCCGCTTATCGAAGCCTATTTCAAAACCGCCATAACCGGCGAACAGCCCGAGGCCAAAGTCGATCCTTAGAAATGTCACGGCTTCACATCCACTGCCGCCTCTCGCGCTCGCGCGACCATTTTTCCGCAACCCGTTCATTTGTGCCCTGACTCTTGGCGCGCCGCGTCCGAGTACGTACGCAGACTCAAAACCCCCAGCCGGTGGGCTGAGGGTTCTGGCTGGAAAGGGGTTTTGGCCGGGAGCTTTTTTGAAATTTACGCGCGGACCTTGCCGGTCTCGCGATCGATTTCCTTCAGGCGGGCTGCCTTGCCGCGCAGGCCGCGGATGTAGAACAGCTTGGCGCGCCGCACCTTGTAGCTGCGAATCTTTTCCACCTTGTCGACAACCTTGGAGTTGAAGGGAAAGATGCGCTCGACGCCCTGGCCGAAGCTCATCTTGCGGACGGTAAAGGTGCCCTGGGGGCCGCGATTCACCGCAATCACCAGGCCCTCAAAGGCCTGCAGGCGCTCTTTATCGCCTTCCTTGATCTTTACCTGGACGCGAATCTGGTCGCCGGGCACAAATGCCGGCAAATCGGTGCGCTTCAGCTTATCCGCCAGGCGCTGCATTACGGGATGAATTGACATGGTAACTTCCTGCTATTGAACTCAGAACCTTGATTTTATCAGAGAACCGGGCGCAATTCCTAGAGCCGGCCTCATAACCGGGTTGTAGCGAGGGAAAGAGAAGCACTCGTTAGGCTTTAACGAAACGTCACTCCGGCAAATAGCAGCCTCCAGTTTGCCGGTCGTCTGCCATAACCTCGGCACCCTTTGAGGTGAGGGTTCAGAAGCTGATTAAAGAACGACGGAGGACCCCACATCCTTCGAAGCATTACCTTGGTACCGAGTCTGTTCCCCAAGAGGGGGATGTTACCAGCGAACAACAGTCCCGATGATATTGGTGAGGATCAATCTTCAACCGATGCTGGTAACAGTCCACCACCTGCGTCTCCGACCCGCGATGGATGAAACATTGGGGTGCCCCATCCATCGAGCGCCTTTTGCCCGATGGGTGGGATACCACGAAGCCCAAGTTGCAGGCAGCCGGTTTTGTTCCCTATTAGGGACGATGAGGCAAATCCGGATGGGTTATCTGCGGGCGCTTCCGGTCTTGCTGCTGCTGGCCTGGGCGTCGCTCGGGACGCTGTCCGCGCAGAAGTCGCTGACCAGCGTCGCGGCGGTTCGCCAACTGAATGCAGCGGAGGCGGCAAAAGCGCTGCCGGTGACCGTGACCGGCGTGGTGACCTACAGTAATCCCGCCCAGGGCGATCTTTTCATCCAGGAAGGTAATGGCTGGATCTACGTCCAGCCGGACAAGAAATACCCGATCGTGTCCGGATCGCGGGTTGTGGTGAAGGGGACGACGGGGCCGAGTTACAGCACCCAGATCGAGGCCACGTCGATTCAAGTGACAGGCAAGGCTCCGCTGCCACAGCCGGCATTCCTGGACTATCAGGAGGCCGTAACGCCGGCGAACGACTGCCGGTACGTCACCATGCAGGGCATTGTGCGAGCGGCCTCGTACCAGACGGGAACATCGAGCGTGTATCTGCTGCGCATGGAAGTCGGCGACAAGATGATCGACGTGGTGGTGCAGGACTATCCGCAGTTCTCTCCAAGCCGATTGCTGGACGCGACAGTGCGGGTGACGGGGGCGCTGGGCGGGACCTATGACGTGACCAATGACCGCATTCTGGGATTGCGAATCAATGTGTCCAGCAGCAGCGCCATAAAGGTGGTGCATGACGGCGATGCAGGGACGGCGGCAGACAAGCTGGTTCTGCTGGGGGCGCTGCTGAAATCGAACGAATTGCTGAAGGTCCGCCATCGGGTGTTCACGTCGGGTTTCGTCACGCTTTACGATCCGGGCGAGAAGCTCGTGATCCAGGACGATGACAGCAGCCTGATGGTCCAAACCCGGCAGGCGGATCATGTGAACATCGGGCAGCGTGTGCAGGTGACGGGATTTGCGACAGGGGTGGACGGCGTGGCGGGCCTGGATTCAGGAGAGTTCTCGATCTTGCCCGGCCAGATGACGTTGACCCCGCGCGCGATCACTTTCGCCGACGCCATGACGGGGCTGTACGACAACAAGCTGGTGAGCATTCAAGGCGAGGTCATCTCGCAAACGCGGGAGAGCCACCTGGACACGATCATTCTTCGCTCGGATAACAGCGTGTTCCCAGTCGTCTTCCACAAACGGGTAACCGATGTGGATCCTTTCCCGACGTATGCCAAGGGGGCGCGGATCCGTGCGACCGGCGTGTGCCTGGTGCACGTACGGGGGTTCTGGGGTGCGATAGAGAGCATCCAGGTGCAGGTGCGGTCGCCCGAGGACATCGCAGTGGTGGCGAACGCATCGTGGTGGACGCTGGAGCACCTGTTTGTGGTGACATCGGCGATTCTGGGTTTTGCGCTGCTGGCGCTGGTCTGGGGTCTGCGGATGCGCTGGAGGCTGCTGGAGAAGGAGAAACTGCTGCGTCAGAAAAGTGAGCAGGAAGCGGCGCGGATGAGCACAGTGGCGCGGATGGAACAGCAGCGCAGCCACATTCTGGAACTGATCAACAGCTTCCAGCCTCTGCCCATTGTGCTGGCGGCAATCCAGGCCAACGCCGATGAAATGTGGGCGGGACCGAAGGGCTACACGCATGTGCTGGAGAATCGGCGGCTGAAACTGATGACGCGCTCGCATCTGATGCCGGAGACGATTGCCCGGCTGGAGGATCTGGATCCGACAGAAAGCGAGACAGCATGCGCTGAGGCGGTGCGCAGCCACGGACTGGTGGGACCGACCCCGACGCGCAATGTGTGGTCGCGGCCGATCCAGTCGAGCCGCGGGGAAGTGTTGGGCACCATGACGTTCGATGGAGGTGAGGGCGATCCGCTACCCCTGAACATGGAGGCCTTTGAGTTCGGCTGCAACCTGGCGGCCATCGCCATCGATAACCGGCGGCTGTACGAGAATGTCCTGCACCGCTCGGAGCACGATCAGCTCACCGGGCTGGCGAACCGTACCCTGGTGGATAGAAGACTGGAAGAAGCGCTGGCCCGGGCGCACGCGAACCAGCGTTACGCCGCGTTGCTGTATCTGGATCTGGACGACTTCAAGACGGTCAACGATTCATATACGCACCGAGTCGGGGATGCCTATCTGATCGAAGTGGCCCAGCGGTTCAAGGCGTGTTTGCGGGAATGCGACACGTTGGGGAGGATCGGGGGCGACGAATTCATCGCGGTGCTTACGGACCTTGGGGATATTGGGGTCGCGCACAGCATCGCAGAGCGCCTGGTGCATGCGATGGACGAGCCGTTTGCCATCGAAGGGCACACGATCCGCGGGGCAGTCAGCATTGGGCTGGCGTTTTATCCGTCCTCGAGCGGCAGCGCGATCGGCATCATGCAGTTCGCTGATCACGCGATGTACGTGGCCAAACGAGCAGGAGGGAACCGGGTAAGCTACTCGGAGCCCGGCCTGGCGCCGAGCGGAGTCAGGGCGGCGCGGGCCTAGGAAATCGAGCAGGATAAGTATTCGCCATCGCTTGAGACCGCCTTCAAAGTGTCGATCGAGCTGGGCGTGCCACGCGAGCAGTGCTTCCAATACGACCCTGAGGGCAGGCGCTAGGTCTCTGACCGCTTAAATTTGCACCAATGTGGGTGCCCCATCCTTTCCGCAGTTCCATCGCGGAAAGGGTGGGAAAGCACAAAATCATGCGGTCAACGAACTAATGCCGTAAACGCGCGTAGCTCGATCGCACTGTGAGCCGGATCGTCTCCACGAGCAAGCCGATGCACGCGTAGCTGGCTGCGTTCAAAACCAGCGACTCGTACCAGGTGATTGGGACGTGACGCAAAAGCAGACCCCACGGCAGCGTGACCCACAATGCCGTCGAGTGGCCCAGGTCATTCAATAAAGCCGCCTGTCCCGGATACACTCCGCGGCTGGGGCCGATGAAATAGAAAACCAGCACCCAGAAGAACGCGACCGCCAGTCCGCCGAGCGCCCACCAACCGACTCTGCGCAGCATTTGTGCCTCCCGCGGTCTTGCCCGACGCGCCCTCAGTCTAGCACCGCACTTATGTGTCCGTCGAAACCAATAGCCTCAGTCCCAAAGTCCCCGGCTTTTGCGCTATATTTCCGCTATGGACGAGAAACGCGAACTCCTTCGCCACACAGTTGCGACCCTTGCCTACCGCGCTTGCCGCGCACTTGAAGATTCACCCGAAAGCTTTGCCGTCTTTGAAGGAACCGGCAAACGGCCCGAGACAATCCTGGCGCACATGGGCGACCTGTTCAAGTGGGCGCTTTCTATTGCTCAAGGGAATGAGACCTGGTACAGATCGACGCCGCTCCCGTGGGCCGACGAGCAAAAGCGGTTCTTCGCCGACCTCTCGGCCTTCGATGCGTATCTCGCCTCTGGCGCGCCACTGCACGCCACAGCCGAAAGGCTTTTTCAGGGCCCAGTGGCCGACGCGCTGACGCACGTGGGCCAGCTCGCGATGATGCGCCGGCTGGCCGGCTGCCAATCATGGAGCGAGAACTTTTCAGTAGCAAAAATTGCCGCGGGCCAGGCCGGCAGCGAGCAGCCGGAACCGGTGAAGCGATTCAAGTAGTAGCTTCGCGGCTCACCGTCTTTACCGGATGAAGGGGATGTAGGCAGGCGTTTTGGCGCGCCACGCGGCGAACTGTTCGCCGAAGTGCGAAGCCAGAAGAGCTTCTTCGCTGCGAATACGGATCTCGGTGCCGATAACGTAGAAGACCACTGCGGCAATACCCAGCGGCCACCAGCTCCACGCAAAGACCGTAGCCAGCAGCATGCCGAAGATCGACGTGTAGATGGGATGCCGGATGAAACGGTATGGGCCCGTGGTGACCAGCTCGTGACCTTCAGTGACCGCGGCTACGTATCGCCACTGCTTGCCCAGGTGCCGGGTGGACCACCAGCTGAGAGCGGCTGCGAAGGGACCGATGACCATGGATGCAATGAGCGCCCCTGCGGACTTTTCGAACTGACTGGGACGGATTTGAACCCACGCGCAGAAGAAGCCAAGCGTGACCACGATGATGCCCAGGCGCGAGCCGGAAGCGGTCTCAGTCTTCTTCTGTTTCTTGGCCTGCTTCCAGGGACGAACGAAGGCGAGGGCCCAAACAATCCAGCACAGCAGAAGCTCAATGAGCGCTGCGAGGTGCAAGGGGGTAAAGATCATGAGCTTTCCTCCTGCCGATTGACTTCGGGCTTGATGGCTTCAAGTTTGACGGCGTCGAGTTTGATGGCCTCGAGAAGTCTCCGGTCCTCGGCTGTGAGTGTAGCGCGCTCGATAAGGTCGGGGCGATTGGCGAGAGTCTTGCGCAACTGCTGCTCGCGTCGCCAGCGGCGGATCTGCCGATGATCGCCGTTCTGCAAGACCTCGGGCACACGCAGACCGGCGAATTCGGCGGGTCGCGTGTAGTGCGGGTAGTCGAGCAGTCCGCCGGCCCCGTGCTGCGAGCGGGGCACACCGTCGATGTCGACGTCGATCTCGGCATCGGCTGCGCCAAAGCTCTCAAACTCGCTTGAGGCCTCGTTGCCCAGCACGCCCGGTACGAGGCGCATGACGGCATCAATGACCACGGCCGCGGCCAGCTCGCCGCCGCTCAAAATGTAGTCGCCGATCGAAAGCTCCATTTCGCAGTAGAGCTGATTGATGCGCTCGTCCACGCCCTCATAGCGGCCACAGACAAGAATGATGCGGTCGAGAGTGGCGAATTGGCGCGCGACGGGCTGCGTGAAAGGACGGCCCTGCGCGGAAAGCAGAATCACCTGCGGTGGGGCAGCCGGCGCTTCCACGCCCTCAGTTTTTGGGGCGATGCCCAGAGACTCGAGCGCCTCGGCCAGCGGCTCGGGCTTGAGCACCATGCCTTCGCCGCCGCCAAAGGGACGATCGTCGACGGTGCGGTGACGGTCGCGCGTATACTTGCGCAGGTCGTGGGTTTCGATGGTCACCAGTCCCTCGGCCTGGGCTCGGCGCACGATGCCGTGCTCAAAGATGCCGGCAAACAAGCCCGGAAATATGGTGACGATGTCGAATTGCATACACGGAGATGATATAGGGCGGCGGGTGAGCCGTTGTGGGATTTGGCTGAGAGGCTGGAGTCAACGACGGTGAGTCTCCCATCCGCTTCCCGGCGCGGGTCTGGAGACCGGCGGTACATCGATGGCGTTCCGCGCAAGGAATACATGCCTGTGCCGCACTTTTCGTGGTATTCTCTGGCCGTGCCAACCCTTTCCCCGGTCCGGCAAAAAACGACGCCAAGACACGCGGTCATCGTGCGCATTACTCACTGGCTCACGGTGGTGGCGTTTCTCGCCCTGCTTATCACGGGCATCGAGATCGTGATCTCGCACCCGCGTTTTTACTGGGGCGAAGTGGGCAACGTGAACACCACGCCCGCGTTTACTCTGCCGATTCCTGCGTCGCGCGATACGGTGCCGACTGCGTACCACTACGTAATGCCCGACCAGAATGGATGGAGCCGCTACCTGCACTTTGAAGCAGCGTGGGTGCTGGTGCTGACGGCGCTGGTGTATGGAGCGTGGGGATTGGTGAGCGGGCACTTCAGGCGCAACATTGTTCCTGTACGCGGCGAGCGGAGCTGGAGTGCGATTTGGGCGCGTATCGCGAAATACCTGCACCGCACGCCGCCCGACAAGCAAGAGGAAAAAAGCTACAACGTGCTGCAGCGGGTCGCTTACCTGGTCGTGATCTTTGTGCTCTTCCCTGCCATCATTTTGACCGGCCTCGCCATGTCACCCTCATTCGTCGGTGCTTTCCCGGCAATAGCGTTGATAGCGGGCGGCAAACAGACGGCGCGCACATTGCACTTCTTTCTTACCTGGGCGCTGGTGATTTTCCTGGTGGTGCACGTTGCGATGATTGCGATATCGGGATTCTGGAGGCGGATGCGGGCAATGAGTATCGGCGGCGGTTCTTCAGCAGAGGAGGAGCGATGAGCCTGATTACGCGGCGAAGGCTGATTACAACGGGGCTTGCCACAGCGGCGGGCGCGACGGGGCTTGGCGTTGCAGCCAAGCTCTCACGCAAATATGGACTGGTGCCGCCTGATTGCAAAGGCGTGTACGGGGCCGGCGAAACGCTCACCTACGGCGCCGAGCGGCTGTTTGCGCGGCACGCCATGGCTCGCGAGTTTCCGCGCAGCATGATTTGCGAGAAGCCTTTCGCCAATGAGATTGCGCCGCCCAAGGAAGCGTTCAAGAAGATGCAGGCGCGCAACTTTGTGGACTGGCGGCTCACGGTTGACGGCATGGTCGAGCATCCCATGACGCTTTCGCTCGCCGACCTGAAGACGATGCCCGTGCACAGCCAGATCACCGAGGTGTCCTGCGAAGAGGGTTGGTCGTACATTGCCGAGTGGATCGGCACGCCGCTCTCGAATGTGCTGAACGCAGCCGTGCTGAAGCCGGGCGTGAAATACATCTACTACCACGCGGTCGAACCCTACCTGTGGGAGACGATTGATGTGGACGAGGCAATGCATCCGCAGACGCTGCTGACCATGGGCATGAACGACGGCGATTTGCCGGTGGGCTTTGGCGGGCCGCTGCGGCTGCGCGTGCCACGCCAGCTTGGCTACAAGAGCCTGAAGTTCGTTACGCACATTTCGGCCGTGGATTCGGTGAAAAACATCGGCAAGGGCTTGGGGTCGGTCGATCCGGAGTATGGGTATTCTTGGTTTGCGGGGATTTGAAAGAGACAGGGAATAGGGAGTAGAAGAACAACTGCCGGGTGCCCCATCCATTTCACGGTTTCATCGTGAAATGGGTGGGAAACCTTATGGGCCTCATCTCATCCGCCGTATTGCTCGTCGCTCACGTGTTCGAACCAATCTACGGTTTTGCCGTCGAGTTTTTCCTGGATAGCAATATGAGTCATGGCCGTTGCTGGTGCGGCGCCGTGCCAGTGTTTTTCGCCGGGAGCAAACCACACAACATCGCCGGGATGAATTTCTTCGACTGGTCCACTCCAGCGCTGCACGCGACCTGAACCCGAAGTGACGATGAGCGTTTGGCCGAGTGGGTGCGTGTGCCACGCGGTGCGCGCGCCGGGCTCAAAAGTCACGTGCGCGCCAACGACGCGAGCGGGGTCAGGCGCGGCAAAGAGCGGGTCGATGCGGACTGTGCCGGTGAACCAGTCTGCCGGGCCCTTGCCGGAAGGTTGACTGCCGGCGCGTTTGATTTCCATGGGAGAGACTCCTCGCTGAAATGATTATTGGTGGTATCCCATCCTAACGGCAAGAAGCGCCGTTAGGTGGGACGCCCAGCGGTTGTCGCTAATTGGAGCTGAGTGGGTTTTGGGCAAAGAAATCGCCTCCGAAGGAAAACTTCGCTTCGGAGGCGCTTGTAGTATCACAAGATAATAGTGGGAACCAGTAGCCGGCGCTGGAGGTCGGTAGCACGCAGCTACTGGGATTCCCTGCACAAAACGAAGCTAGCCGCGGCTTCCCCTTTCCACTGCTGCCTCGTGTCGCCCGGCTCAAAGAGGACTTTCTTGCCCGTCCTCCGAACCATGTTGACAATTGGAGTGTCTCCGATGTGCAAGCGAGGGTCCGTGACGACGGTCACACAAGTTATTTCACACCGGAATCAATACGAGTTGGCGGCCGAAAATCGCGATCTGCGTGTTTAAATCGGATGCGGCTCGGTTGATACAGGACGAACCTTGTCGGACCGATTGACAAAGCCCGGCTGCGGCTCGACAATCGGAGATTCAACTTGTTCATTAAAGAAAGAATTCCATTGTCTGTCTTATTGAATACTCATCTCGGCGCGGTCCCATTGCTGGGACGCGGCAAAGTTCGCGATCTCTATGCAGTGGACGGCGCACTGCTGCTGGTTGCGACCGACAGAATTTCGGCATTCGATCATGTTCTGGGCACGGGAATTCCGGGCAAGGGCAAGATTCTGACGCAGATTTCACTGTTTTGGTTTGGACTGCTGGCTGACATTGTTCCCAACCACCTGATCACTGCGGATGTTGGCGAGTATCCGGCCGAGTTGAAACCCTATGCCGACCAGCTCGAAGGCCGCTCGATGCTGGTGAAAAGGGCGGAGATGTTCCCCGTGGAGTGCGTGGCGCGCGGCTACCTGGCCGGCTCTGGCTGGAAGGAGTACTGCGCCTTCGGAACGGTCTGCGGGATACCGCTGCCCGAAGGTCTGGAGGATGGCTCGCGTCTGCCAGAGACTCTGTTTACGCCTGCGACGAAGAGCAGGGATGGGATGCACGACTTGAACATTTCGCATGAGGAGACCGAAGCGATTGTAGGGTCACAGGACGCTGCCGAGCTGCGGCGGCTGACCCTGGCAGCCTACCGCAAGGCGGCCGATCACGCTGAATCACGTGGCCTGATCCTGGCCGACACAAAATTTGAGTTTGGAAGAACGGACCAAAGCATTATTCTTGCCGATGAGGTATTGACGCCGGACTCTTCGCGGTTCTGGGAGGGGGCAGCCTGGAAGCCAGGTGGCCCCCAGCCTTCCTTCGACAAGCAATACGTACGCGATTACCTGGAATCAATCCACTGGAACAAGCAGGCGCCGGCTCCCAGCCTACCCCCGGAGGTGGTGGAGCGCACGCAGCAAAAGTACCTTGAGGCGTACCGCCGCTTGACCGGACACAGCATCGAACTTTAGAGCGGAGAGCGAGATCTAGATGACATGGATCGACTGGGCCATTGTTGTAGTTTTGCTGGGGGCGACGATAGGAGGACTGGCGCAGGGATTCCTGCGCACGGCCTGCTCATTGATAGGGCTGCTTCTCGGACTCTCGATCGCTTCATACAATTATCACGTGGTAGCGAATACACTGCTGCCGCTGATTCACAGTGAGGCGACGGCAGACATCGTAGGCTTCATCGTGATCGCCGTGCTGGTGATGCTGGTATGCAACCTGGTGGGAAACATGCTGGCCAAGACAATGGAGTGGATGGGGCTTGGCTGCCTGGACATGATTCTTGGCGGAGTGGCGGGATTTGTGCAGGGCTTTGTGTTGGTCACTCTATTCCTTATGGGTGTAGTGGCGTTTTTTCCGAAGACCGATTGGCTGGCCGGCTCCAGGCTGCCGCCAATGTTCTTCGGGGCCTGCCATCTAAGCACCCGCATAACACCTTCGGAACTGGGTGACAAGGTGACCGAAGGCATCAGAACACTGGAACTTGAAACGAAATCGTTGCTTCAACAGAAGAACGGTGTATCTTGATTGAATGTTGTTTTTTTGGGTTCCGGAAGGACAAACTAATCCCGACGGGAGAGGCAAGAGGTCGAAGTGAGAAAAGAACTGGATAGCCTGGTGACACAAATGCACTCCAGCGGCGTTCGCTACGATGACGCCGTGCGCGAATTCAAAAGGCAGTATCTGCGCGAAGTTTTGGTGGCGCACCGGGGAAACCAGTGCAAAGCGGCCGAAGAGCTTGGAATGCACCGCAATACGTTAAGCCGCGCCATGGCCGATCTGGGCCTCGAGCTGGCCGAAGTGCGTGCGGGACTCAAGCGTCCGCCGCGGTCGGAGCGTCCTGTATTCAGCGCATTCCGGCAGGGCTATCGCTGAGCCCAAAGCAAGCACGACAAAACCCGCGAAACCTGTTGCAATTGGTATAGGGCCTGTGCGGCGGTGTGCGTCAGGAGGGGGCTTGGTCTTCCTTCTGCAACGGCGTGCCGTTTGCGGGGCGAACTAGACGATTATGCTGGACGCAACAGAAAAGCGGGAAGCGCGCATCTACATCGAGCCCGGATTCGAATGGGATGGGCAGGATGCCTATCTCTTCGACATTGACGGCACGCTGCTGCGCAGCCGCGACCGCGTGCACATTGAATCGTTTGCTTCAAGCGTAGAGCGAGTGACGGGGTTCGAAGTTACGCTGGCGGGGATTCTGCTGCACGGCGCAACCGACACGGCGATTCTGCGCGAGGCGTGCCGTCAGGCAGGAGTGCCCACCGAAATGCTGGAGGCGCGACTCGACGCCATTCTTGAAGCGATGCGAAACAGTGTGGCTGAGCGGCGACACGAGCTTGATCTTATTCGAATGCCGGGCGTGGAAGAGGCGCTAAGGCACCTGGCGCGCAAGGGCGCGGCGCTGGGCGTGGCGACCGGCAATCTCGAAATGATTGGCTGGATCAAGATCGAAGAGGCGGGATTGCGCGAATGGTTCCGGTTCGGCGGATTCAGCGATCGCTTTCCTATCCGCGCGGAGCTGATCGCGAAGGCGGCGGCAAAGGCGAGGGAGCTGACAGGAAAAACAAACATCTGCGTGGTGGGCGACACGCCGCGTGATATTGAAGCGGCGCGAGCGAATTTTCTCTCAGTGATTGCAGTGGCGACGGGACATTACAGTTTCGATGAGCTGGTGAAGCATCAACCCGAAGCGTGCGCGACTTCACTCACCGATTTATTGAATGCCACGCGGAGCGAGCCGTGAAACTGGCTTTCAGCGGAAGCGGCAAGCAGCGTGCGCGAGCGAAGCGGTTGGCTTTGGCGTGTGGATCACTGGGGCTATCGGCGTGTACGGTGATGGCGCAAACGAGCGCGGCGCCTGTTCGGGATGCGGCCGGAGCGCAAGTTGCCCCGCAAGCGCAGAGCACGCCCGCGGATACGACGAACGATGCCGAGGCTCAAGCTGCGCCGCCGAAAAACACAAAGGAACCGACGGCCAGCGACAAGCGGCGCGCCGCGAAGATCTTTCTCGAGGCAGACAAGCTTTTCGTTGACAGTCGATTTGAAGAGGCGATCGAGCGGTACAAAAAGGCATCTGAGCTCGACCCGACAAACAACAATTACCGGTTGTCGATTGAAGTAGCGCGAGGCCACGCTGTGACGGCCCTGATTCAAGCGGCGGCCAAAGCGCGACTGGTTGGCGATGAGGGAACAGCACGGGCGGATCTCCAGCAGGCGCTCAAGCTC
This sequence comes from uncultured Acidobacteriaceae bacterium, assembly GCA_963732165.1. Classification (GTDB taxonomy): domain Bacteria; phylum Acidobacteriota; class Terriglobia; order Terriglobales; family Acidobacteriaceae; genus Telmatobacter. The sequence continues at coordinate 40,167 of CAVSYM010000056.1, read as the reverse complement.
GATCCGAAAAGCGCGGAGGTTACGCAACATCTTTACCAACTGGGCGACGATGCGCTGCGCGGAGAGTCGAAGCCGCTCTATGGCGATACGGGCAACGATCTGGGCGCAGTGCCAACGCTTGCGCCGCTCCCCACCAAGTTCAGTTTTCATCTTCACTCCGACCAGGAGCAGGTCGTCCGGCAGGTGTTCAGGTCGTTTGGTATTGAGCCGATGTTTGACTCCAGCGTGAACAATCAGCCGGTGCGATTCGATGTCGATGACGCAACCTTTGCCGAGGCGGCGCGGCTGGTGGGAATGGCGACGGGCACGTTCTATGTGCCATTGGATCCGCACCGGGTGTTGGTGGCGAAAGACACGCGCCCGAACCGGCAGCAGTATGAGCGTCAAGAGGCGGAGACGCTGTATATGCCGGGGCTCAGCGAATCGGAACTGACAGAAGTTGGCAACGTGGCCAAGAATGTATTCGGCGTGCAGACGGTGTCGACCGATCGCGCGGCTGAGACAATTACCCTGCGCTCGACGCCAATAACACTGACCGCATTCAACGCCACCATGAAGACGCTCCTGGATGGGCGCAACCAGGTAGTGCTGGATGTGCGGATGATTCAAGTGGCGCACAATTTGACGCGCAACACGGGAGTCGCACCGCCCCAGTCGATCCAGGGATTCAACCTGTATGCCGAAGAGCAATCGATCCTGAACGCGAATCAGAGCCTGGTGCAGCAGATCATTTCGTCGGGGCTCGCGAGTGCGAACGATATCCCCGCAATCTTGGCCATATTGCTGGCGTCGGGTCAGATTTCAAGCTCGCTGTTTTCGAATGGTATTGCGACCTTCGGCGGAGGAAAGGAGTATTCGGCAGTCTCGACGGGAGCGTTCACTATGAATCTTGCCCTGAATACATCGGATTCGCGGGAACTGGATCATATCGAGCTGCGGCTGGGCGACGGCGAGGATGGAACCATCAAGGAGGGCGAACGATACCCGATACAAACCGCGTCGTATTCAAGCCTTTCCTCCGGCCTGGGGAGCATTCCGGGACTGACAGGCGCAGGCAGTTCAAGCGGCCTCTCTTCCCTGCTTGCTTCGGCGGCGAGTACAGTGCCGAATATTCCCATGGTGCAGTACCAGGACCTCGGCCTGACGCTGAAGGCCAATCCCAAAGTGATGCGCGACGGCACGGTTGCGCTTACGCTCGACATGAAACTGGACTCGCTGTCAGGATCTTCGGTCAATGGAAATCCAATTCTAAACAGCCAGGCGTTCAGCGGGGTAACGACGCTGAAAGAGGGCCAATCGTCGGTGATCGCGGCGGAGTTGAGCCGGTCGCAGAGCCTGGCAGTGAGTGGTACGCCGGGCCTGAGCGAAATTCCGGGGATGAACAACCTGACCAGCAAAGACAAGCAGTACAACTACGCGACGCTGGTAATCGTGATGACTCCGCACCTGGTGCGAGGAACGCAGACAACAGGACACACGCCGATGCTGGTGGTGGAGAAGAGCCAGTGAACAGTGGGCAGTGGACAGTGAGCAGTGGGAGTGCGCGGTGAAAAATAAGCCGCGGGCAGTCGGACATTTGTATCGAGAACGAGAGAGTAAATAAGTAAAAGAGCGAATATTGAGCGTAAAAGAAATGCCCTGCCAGATCATCGAAAAGTGCGATGACCTGGCAGGGCGTTTCTTTTTGCACCGTTTCGGCGGGAGTGAAGTTACTGTGAAACCCCGTCTAGTTTCTCCTGGTACACGATGATCTTCTTTAGAACGTCGTACGGAGCGTTGGCTGGAATGGGACGGCCGTTCACGTCGAGCGTGGGGGTCTGGTTGATGTGCAGATCCTTGGCGAGTTCGACCGAGGCGTCGACGTTCTTTGCCGTTTCCGGGTCTTTGACGCACGCCTCGATCTTGGCGGGATCGAGGCCCGCTTTGGTGACAGCGCTGTTGAGGGTGAGCGTGGCGCCATCCGGGGTTGCGAGGCCATCCTGCCCGTCGAAGACAGCTGCCGCAAACGAGTAGAACGCATTGCTGCCGCCCAGCTTGGCAACGCAAACGCCGTATGCCGCTGCGTTGGCGGCTTCAGGGTGCTGCGGCAGCGGATAGTTCTGGTAGACGATGCGGGCATTGGGGAAGTCGGTGGCGAGCTTGTCCATGTTGGCCTGCGCCTCTTTGCAATGCGGGCACTGGAAGTCAGCAAATTCGACCAGCTCTAGTTTCTTGTCGGCGGATCCACGATACGGTCCGTCGGCGCGCTGCTCGAGGACAGTGCGATTCTCGGCAAAGGGATTCGCGCCGAATGGAATGACATCGTCACCGGAGATCATGTACTTATCGCCGGGAAGAACAAAAAATGCAAAAGCCCCGGGCTTCTCCTTGCCGGTTTTGTCGGCAACGAAGATGATGACCTTGGTCACCCCGTCAACGGGAGTCTTGAGAATGGCCTGGACCTGCCAGATACGGTTGTCGTCATAGCCCCAGTTGGCCTGCAAAAAGGAATTGACCGTCTCTTTGCTGGGCGAGGCGGCGGTGAAGTCGGCCGGATCGGGCTTGGGAAACGTAGGCGCCGCTTTAGGAGCCGGAGCAGACGGCTCGGCCGTAGGAGCTGTGGGGGTAGCAGGAGTATTGGCGGGAGCGGGCGGGACCTGGGTTTGTGCCGCAGCCTGAGAGATCGGAAAGACGAACGAGACGAGCGCAACAGCGCTCAGCAACCGGAGGGACGGGCGAATCAAGCGGTTCTCCTTAAGCGTTTCTCTCCAAAACCGGGAGAAACGATCGATGATCACGGGAAAAACTCCCAGATTCCAGCTTACACCTGCACCTTGACGGCAATCGGAAATCTGCGGCCGGTACCAAAGGACTTGGACGTAACCTTGAGAACCGGAGCGGCTTGCTGGCGTTTGTACTCCGAGCGCTCGACCAGGTGCACCACCTGCTGGACGAGCTCGACTGAAATCGAGTTAGCACGCGCGATGCACTCGGGAGTCTCGTATCGCTCGACGTAGGCTTCGAGAATGGGATCGAGGACCTCGTAAGGCGGAAGCGAATCGGTGTCTCTCTGATCGGGGCGGAGCTCGGCCGAAGGAGGCTTTTCGAGAATGGCGGGCGGAATGATTTCGCGATCGCGATTGAGCCAATGGCAGACTGCGTAAACGCGGGTCTTGACGAGGTCGCCGATGACCGCGAGCGCGCCCACCATATCGCCATAGAGAGTGCAGTAACCAACCGCCATCTCGCTCTTGTTTCCAGTGGTAAGCACCAGAGCGCCGAACTTGTTGGAAAGAGCCATCCACAGGGTGCCGCGAATACGCGCCTGAAGGTTCTCTTCGGTGATGTCGGGCTTCATACCGTCGAAGAGCGGCGCGAGCGCTTTTGTGTATTCGTGAAAGAGGTCTGAGATGGGAATGATCTCGTACCGGATTCCCAGGTTCGCGGCCAGCCTTCTGCTGTCGACGATCGACCCCTGGGAAGAATACTGGCTTGGGTTACCGATGCCAATGACGTTTTCAGGCCCGAGAGCTTCAGTGGCGATAGCGGCGACAAGTGCCGAATCGATGCCGCCGCTCAAGCCCACAATGACTTTGCGGAAGCCGCATTTGCGGACGTAGTCGCGGGTGCCGAGAACGAGCGCGCGATAAGCGGCTTCGGTGTCGTCGTCTAGCGGCGCAGGGATGGGATCGGCGTTGAAAGGGTCGAGAACGATGAGGTCTTCCTCAAAAGATGCAGCCAGTGCGATGAGTTCGCCCTGAGGGTTAAGGGCGAGCGAGGAACCATCGAAGAGGAGGCTGTCGTTGCCGCCGACCTGGTTGCACATTAGCACCGGAATGCCGTCGCGTCGGGCGATGGCGGCGAGCATCTGGCGGCGTACGGCCCGCTTGGAATGCCAGAAGGGCGAAGAAGAGAGATTGATGTGGATCGCGGGGTTCTGGCGCATCAATTCTTCCATGGGATCGACGGTGTAGAGCTGACGGCTCCAGAAGCTCTTGTCGTTCCATGCATCCTCGCAAATACTGATGGCGAGGCGCAGGCCGTCGAGCTCAATCACCTGCTGGCTGCGGGCAGGAGCAAAGTAGCGCTGCTCGTCGAAAACGTCGTAGAAAGGCAGCAGCCTCTTGTGCTGCTCGAGGAGAAGCTTGCCGCGATCGAGCAGTGCGGCGGCGTTGAAGGCGGGTTTGCCGCTGCCTTCGGGTGATTTGAGCGCAACACCGGCGAGAACCGCGGTAGGCAGCGATGCAGTTGCCAGAGCCAGTTCATCGACGGCGGTACGGCAGCGCGCGAGGAAACTGGGCTTCTCGACGAAGTCGGCCGGGGGGTAGCCGCAGATGGCCAACTCTGAGAAGACAGTAAGACGGGCGCCCATTTCCGCTGCGCGGCGGCTTACGGCAACGATTTTCTCGAGATTTCCGGTAAAGTCCCCGACCGTGGGGTCGATCTGAGCGAGCGCGATCCTCACATGTCTAGTTTATCGCGTCTTACGATCTGCAGATCAAACTCCTTGGCCGGCCATCGATGAACGGCCCATGCGGAGATTCGGGGCGTGGATGCGGATTGGATCATGTGCCGGTGCCGCTGAAGACGACGGCGATCGTGCGCATGATGATCTTGAAATCGAGCCACAGACTCCAGTTCTCGATATAGTGGACGTCGAGAGAGATGTAGCTGGCGAAGGAGGGATCCTGACGGGCTTGTACCTGCCAAAGGCCGGTAATTCCGGGCGTGACGTCGAGGCGACGCAAGTGGTTGAGATTATATTGCTTGACTTCAGAGCCGATCGGCGGGCGGGGACCGACGACACTCATGTCGCCTTTGAGGACGTTGATGAACTGGGGCAATTCATCGAAGGAATACTTGCGCAGGAAGCGCCCGAAGCGCGTGATGCGAGGGTCGTTTGTGACTTTGAATAGCACGCCGTCGCGCTCATTCATGTGCATCAGTTCCGCACGGCGCATATCGGCATCCCGAACCATGGTGCGGAATTTAATACATCGGAAGACCATGCCTTTTTTGCCGATGCGATCTGACAGATAGAACACGGAGCCGGGCGAGTCGAATTTAATGGCGATCGCGATAGCAATGAGGACCGGTGAGAGAAGAACGAGCACGAGGCTCGGGAAAACGATGTCGAAGAGTCGCTTGCAGATGAGCCCCAATTCGGGGACATTGCCGCAATGCAAAGGGATGGTCGGGAACTGGCCAACGTACTCAATGGGGCTGTTCCAGGCCAGCCCGTCATACATGTCTGGAATGACGCGCAGGTCGACGCCCTTGACCCGCGCCTCTTCGAGGGCATTCTGAATCACCCCGCGATCGCAGGGGCCGGTGAAAAAGATCTCGTCGACAAACTGCTTGCGCGCCGTCTGAAAGAGATCCTCGAAGGATCCGGCGATGTCGGTTGAAGGCGTGGCAAATCGCGATGAGCAGTTGGGATGTTCGATGAAGCCCTTGAAGCTGTAACCGAGGTGACGAATGCTCTCGAGGTGATGGCGGAGGGCATGCGCCTCAGCTCCTGTACCGACGATAAGCACATTGCGGGTGCCGAGGCCGCGATCAAAACGGCGGTACAGAAGCAGGCGGTAAAACCACCTGCGCACACCGAGCGACACGGCAACCAGCACAAAAGTGATGATGACGATGCTACGCGGTATGTCGTCCGCGTGGATCAAATACAGGGAGCCCGTCAGGAGCAGGCCGGAGGTCAAACAAGCCTGAAAACTCCACCGCTGCTCGCTCAGAAATCCGCTCATGCGGGTCGGGTAGTAGAGGTTGAGACGCCTGCTGGTGATGAGTAGGGAGATAATGAAACCGCAAAGAAGCCCGAGCAGGATCCATCTGGAGCTGACGCGAAACAGGGTTCCGTGCCAGAGACCCCTGGCACCGGCAACAGGGCCTGTGTGGAGCTCGTACATGGTGGCAAGTGTGGCGGCGCCTATGACTGTCAGGGCATCAAGGGTCATCCATAACTTGATTGTGCCGCGCGTGCCGCGTGCAGCGTTTCCCGCCAGACCCGCTTCCCAATCGGCGGAAGAAGCCACTGACGCTGAAAGTCTCTGCCAGAAATCTGAACTCGCCATAGACGCTTAAGCACCTCAAGAAGCTGAGTGAAAAAACAACATGAGACGAGTGTCTGGAACCGGTCCGCTTCTGAAAAACGTTTCAGGGGCCCTGTCCACGTAGGAGTCAGTGTTTTCGATGAGGGTTTTGGGATCTAAGTTGCCTCATCGGTACCAACCCGGGACTACAGATCAATCTCCTAGCGATTCGAGAATCATTAAGCGTTCGCAGCACTAAAGCCCTGACGCAACAGTTGTCTTGCAAGCCTGTCTGCACCAGTGTGTTGATGATTCAACTGCTGAACTTGTGTGCGACCTGTGGCGCCGCCACTTGCGACGAAGTGCAATTTCATCGCCGAGCGAAGACGCCAAGCGTTACCGCAGAAATGGAAACTCAAGAACTCAAAGCAATTATAAACAGTTTAGCCTATCGCCCAACAGCGGAACAGAACCAATTTCGGCTTCCAAGCCGTTCCGGCCGATTGAGCCTCAACGGGGGAACTTACACCTCAAGCATGGCTCGCCGGCGTGATTTAGGCAAGAGAAAATTTGTGAATTTGCGCTCCTGGTTAATATTGATTTTAAGCTGAAGGTAATACATATGCATCCAGCGAAAGGAATTGCTGGACATCGGGGTCAGCCGAGGCGAGGAACTGACTGAGGGGGCCAAAAAAGCTTGCCTGGCCCTGATGAAGGAAGAGAACTGTGTCGGCGAGGCGCTCAGCGAAGCGCATATCGTGAGTTACCACAATGCTGGTAAAGCCGAGCTGGTACTTGAGGCGCTGAATCAGGTTGCCCATGCGCCGGGCAATGATGGGGTCCACCATGGTGGTTGGCTCGTCGTAGAGCACGACTTCAGGCTGGGCTGCGAGAGCCCGGGCGATGGCCACGGCTCGTTTACGGCCGGTGGAGAGGCTGGCGGGGAGTGCGTCCACAACGTCATCGGCCCCGACGAGGTTGATGAGCCGGTCGGCGAGTTGCATTATCTGGTCTTCATCGAGGCCGCCACGCTCGCGTAGGGCGAAGGAGACATTTTCGCGCACGCTGAGCGAGTCAAACAGGGCGCCGTTCTGGAAGACCATGGTGATCCGCTTTCTAATAACGCGCATTCCCTCTTCGCCAATACCCACGATTTCTTTGCCCTCGACTCGAATTGAACCGGAATCGGGCTGTAGAAAGCCCATTAGCAGTCGGAGGGAGACGGATTTGCCGACGCCGCTGCGTCCCAGGATGCAGAGGGTCTGACCGCGCTCGACATGAAAGCTGACGTTTTCAAGCACCGGGCGGCCGTCGAACGAGATGGAGACATTAATGAACTTGACGAGGGGCTCGGGCGGACCAGCAGCAGGGGAAGCGGGCGCTTCAAGCGGAGCCTGGGGCTCTGCTGCGGCGATCTCGGCCATGGTTTGAGTGAGTTCGGGCAGGTCCACCTCCTCAGGAGGAGGAACCGGGGCCAAGTGATCGGAGCCCGGCGCCCGACTGTTTTCGGGATCTTGACCGTCGATGGGCTTGGGCGAGTCCACTTGAGTTCAAGCTTACGCGATTTGGTATGGAGATTGGCGGGCGGCGCGGACGAGGTCGGCGGGCGTGTTGATGTTAAGGAACCAGAGGGCCGCAGGAAGACCGTGGGGATGGGCGGCGTGGCCGGACTGCGCGAGGAATTCGACCGGGAGGACGGAGACGGGCTGGCCGAGGGCTAGAGCAGCAGCACGGAACGCGGCCAGGCAGCCGCGGCGGCCGGCAGCGAGCTCGGATTTCAGCGTGGGAAGGATGGAGCGATCGAGGACGGAGGGAAATGTGTTGGCGACGCCGCAGATGGAAGGGAGGGTGACGGCGGCTGAGGTGATTTGCGCGTGATGGACGAGGTAAGCGACGAGGGAGGCGGGAAGAAGAGGGAGGTCGACGGGGAGGAAGACTGCATTGCGGGCGGAGCTGGATTCGAGGGCCGCGCAGATGCCGGCGAGCGGGCCGAGGCCGGGATCGGGGTCGGGGATAACTGGGGCGAAGCGGGAAAGGTCTGAGCGGGCGCCGGCGATTACGGGCGAGAGGCCAGCGTCGCGGAGAGTTGAAAGTGCCTGCGCGATGAGGGGCTGACCGGCAAGGGAAAGCAGGGCCTTGTCATGACCCATGCGGCGGGATTGGCCGCCGGCGAGAACGAAGGCGGTTATGGAGGCCGATTCGGATTTGAGAATTCCCAGGTCCCCAAATGCGAGGGACCTGGGGCACCCAGGATCTTGGGCTGGTTCGGACACGTTTAGGCGCCCGCCTCCTCAAGGAATCGGATCAGCGATTGAATGCCCAGTTCGAAGTTCTTGAGGTTGAACTTCTCGTTGGGGGCGTGGATCTGGTCGTCGGGAAGGCCAAAACCCATCATGACGCTGGGTATGCCGAGGTGACGGTCGAAGTCGCCCACGATTGGAATCGAGCCGCCGGAGCGGATGAAGACAGTATCGCGGCCCCAGACCTCGTGCAGCGCACGCGTGGCGGCCTGGATGTAGGGGTTGTCCACGGGAACGATGCACGGATCGCCGGAGTGGATGAGACGGACTTCTACATCCACGCCGTCGGGGGCGATACCTTGAACATATCCCTTGTAGAGCGAAAAGGTTTTCGACGGAGTCATGCCAGGAACAAGACGCATTGAAACCTTTGCCTGAGCCTTGGCGGGGATGACGGTTTTTGCGCCGGCGCCGATAAAGCCGCCGGGCATGCCGTGAACGTCGAGCGTGGGACGAGACCAGGTGCGCTCGATAACGCTGAAGCCGGGCTCGCCGACCAGTTGCTTCGAACCGACTTCAGCCTGGCGATACTCTTCTTCATCGAATGGCAGGCTTTTCCAGGCGGCGAGTTCTTCCGGGCTGGGATCGACGATGTCGTCGTAGAAGCCGGGGATGTGGATGCGGCCGTGTTCGTCCTTGAGGCGGGCGATGATTTGCGCCAGTGCCACGAAGGGATTGGGCGCAGCGCCGCCGTACATGCCGGAGTGCAGATCTGACTTTGCGCCGCGAACTTCGATCTCGGTGTAGATCATGCCGCGCAGGCCAACGCAAATCGTGGGAAGGCCGGGAGCAAAGAGCTCGGTGTCGCAGACGAGGGCGAAGTCGGACTTGAGATTGGCGGGCTTTGAGGCAACGTAGCTGGCGATTCCCTCCCCTCCTACTTCTTCTTCGCCTTCGAAGAGGACGCGGACGTTGAGCGGGTGCTTGCCGCCAGCAGCGAGGAGCGATTCGAGAGCCTTGACCTGCGCCCAGACCTGGCCCTTGTCGTCGACGGCGCCGCGCGCGTAGATGTTTCCGTTGCGCTCGGTGGGCTCGAAGGGCGGCGAAAGCCATTCATCGATGGGGTCGACGGGCTGAACGTCGTAATGGCCGTAGACGAGGACTGTGGGCTTATCCCCAGCATGCAGCCAGTCGGCATAGACCAGCGGATGGCCTTCAGTCTCGATGAGGCGCGCGTTCTGCATCCCGATGCGGGTGAGCTCGTTAACGAGCATTTGCGCGGCCTTGCGGCAATCGTCTTTGTGCTCGGGCAATGTGGAGATGGATGGGATGCGGAGAAAGTCTTTCAGTTCGTTCAGAAAGCGGGGCTGGTTCTTTTGGGCAAACTCGACAGCAGATGAGGACATGAAACGCGTTCCTTTCTTAAATCCTGACATAGGAAGTATAGGATGCTCGGCAGCGTCGCTATCCGATGGTTTAAGGAGCTACCTGTGGAATCTTTGGATCGAGGGCTTTGTATCAGGGCACGGCTTTAGCCGTGCCGCAAAGCACTCCCAATCAGAGTGGGCTTTAGCCCTGGGGGACATTCCTATAGCTGCGAACACGATCTATGCAACCAGCTCTAGTAGCGCGGAACCTTGGGGTCGACCTCGGCGCTCCAGGCGTCGATGCCGCCGCGAATGGACTGCGCATTTTCGAATCCCTGGTTGCGCAGCCAGACTGTCACGTTCATTGAGCGCACGCCGTGATGGCACATCACAAGGAGACGCCCATCGGGATCGAGCTCCTGGTGGGCGCGCGCGGGTACTTCGCCCATTGGGATAAGCTCGCCGCCTTCAACGTGAGCCGTTGAGAACTCCCACGGCTCGCGGACGTCGATGAGGCGGGCCTGTTTTGCGTTGAGGAGCGATGCCGCGTCGGGTGGGGAGATTTCGAAATCGAGCATAGCTTTAGTGTATTGGACCGCGCGATGGTCGTGGTTTCCCACTCATTTCACGATGAAACCGTGAAATGAATGGGGCACAGCGGTTTTACTGACTCCACTAGTTCCGCTCAATACGCCTTCAACGCGACCAATGCGTCGAGAATGTTTTGCGGCTGGGGAAGAATCGCGTCTTCAAGAATGGGCTGGTAGGCGACGAAGGTGTCCATTGCGCCGATACGCTTGACCGGGGCATCAAGATCGTCGAAGAGCTCGTCGGCGATGCGGGCGGCGATCTCAGCGCCGTAGCCCCAGCTGATCATGTCTTCGTGGGCGACGATGACGCGGCTGGTCTTGCGAACGGATTCGGCGATGGCTTCCCAGTCGTATGGGTTGAGGGTACGCAGGTCGATAATTTCGGTATCGATGCCGTGCTGGCGTTCGGCCAGGTGAGCGGCCTGCAGTGCACGTGGAACAATCGCGCCATACGTTACGAGCGTGATGTGCTTGCCGGGACGAACGATTGCAGCTTTGCCGAATGGGATGGCGAAATCGGGGCCGGGATAAGGCGCGCGGCCGTAAGGTTCGCGATAGAGGCGCTTGTGCTCGAGAAAGAGCACGGGATCGTCGCAGCGAATGGCGGTGCGGAGCAGGCCGTTAGCGTCAAGCGAGTTCGAAGGCATGACGACGCGCAGGCCGGGGATGTGGGTGAAGATGCTCTCGCCCGATTGCGAGTGATATACAGCGCCGCCGGTGAGGTAGCCGCCGATGGGCACTCGAATAACTGCGGGTGCTGCCCATGCGCCGTTGGAGCGCCAGCGAATGACGCTCAGCTCATTGTGGATCTGGTGCATGGCGGGCCAGATGTAATCGAAGAACTGGATTTCGACGACGGGCTTCATGCCGCGTAGTGCGTAACCCACGGCACGGCCGACGATGTTGGCCTCGGCAAGTACGGAGTTGAAGACGCGCTCGGAGCCGAACTCGGTTTGCAGGCCGGCAGTGAGCTTGAAAACGCCTCCCTTCCCTTTCACTTCGGCCAGAGCCTGTTCGCGGCTGGCATCGGCGACGTCTTCGCCATAGACCACGATGCGCGGATCGCGGCGCATCTCGTCGTGGAGGCAGGCGTTGATTAAATCGGCCATCGTCCGCTTTGTGGACGATGAAGCGGCGCTCCGCGCTTCGACTTCTTGGACGAGATCCGTGGCGAAGGCAGATGAGGTGGGGTCGAGGTCGGGGGAGTAGACGTGATCGGATATAGTGGCGATTTCGGGCAGCGGGGACTCAAGAGCATGTGCGGCTGCTTCAGCGACTTGGCGTTCGAGGGCCTTCTCAAGCTCGACGATTTCAGGCTCAGTGAGAATGCCCTCGCGAATAAGTCGTTCGCGCATGCGGGCGATGGGATCGCGCAGCAGGTCGCTTTCGCGTTCGGCGGCGGAGCGGTAGTTTTTGTCATCGTCAGAAAATGAGTGCGAGTAGTGGCGGACGACGTGGCCATGAATAAACGCCGGGCCCAGGCCTGAACGGCAATGCGCGACGGCGGCTTGAAATGCGCCCAGGCTGGCCACGGGATCGGTGCCATCGACCTCGGCAAAGTGGAAGTTAGGGAAGTTGGCGACGATGCGCGAAATGTTGCCGCCCGGTGTATTCACCTCGACAGGAACGCTGATGGCGTAGCCGTTGTCTTCAACCATGAAAGATGACGGGGAGCTTCTGGTTCGAGGCGGTGTTCATGGCCTCCCAGAACTCACCTTGAGAGGTCGAGCCCTCGCCAATGCAGGCGAGCACAACTTCGTCGCCGTGGAAGTCTAAGCAAATGAAATGCACGATAGTCGCCGGGCGCGCGTTCGGCAGCCTCGGGATGGCGGCTGAGGTAACGGCCGGCTTCAGCACACCCGACCGCGTGCAGAAGCTGAGTCGCCACGGAAGACGAGGTGCTGACAATGTGGAGTTCGCGGCTGCTCCAATGGGTGGGCATCTGGCGGCCGCCGCTGGAGGAGTCAGTGGCCGCGCCCACCGACTGGAGGAACATATCGTATGGCGTGACCCCTAGCGCGAGGCAGAGAGCGCGGTCGCGATAATAAGGGAAAAACCAGTCGTAGCCCGGTTTAAGAGCCAGGGCAGCGGCAACCTGAAGAGCTTCATGTCCGGCGGCGGAGATCTGGAAGAAGGTCTTTTGCTGCCGCTTTAAAAGGATTTCCCGATCGTCGACGCGGCGGGAGAGCGCCATAAGCCGGTAGATTTCAATCAAATGCGGCGCGCTCAGACTCTCAGAGACACCCAACGGCTGAGGCGCCCGCGCGCTGGAAATAGCCACTTCCATTACGACCGACCCCCTGGAAACTGCGATTAACCTGCCCGCAGCGCACGTCTGCCGGAAAGTCGATCACAGACTCGCCTACACAAGCAAATTGTAACAATCCTTTGGGCGCAACAAAACCGGGTTCATGGGACGGGATTTGCACATTTCGGCAGGAAGCGTTGTGGCGGCCGCGCGGAGGCAGTGCCACTACTGACTGAAATGCGGCCCATAAATGGGGAATAAATTGACCGAAGTCGAAGGCATGGTCATGGTCATCTTGTCGCGGATGTTGCGGGCAAGCTTTTCAATCTCTGCCACTTTGCGCAGCTGGTCCGGGGTGAGCGAGCCGGAATTGGAATGGGCAATCTCGTTGTTGAGCTCGGTGGCCAGTTTTATAAGCTTATCGGATTCGGAAACAAGCGATTTGCGGCGTTCGTTGTTCATCAACTTCATCCGTCGATCGGCAATTAACGAATCGTACCCACCGCTAATGGGGTCGTCGCCGAGGTTGGACGTCGAGTGCGGCGGATTGACCACGCTCTGGTTGTTTAAAACGGCCCCATTGTTCGATTGCGCCAAGCTGACTTTGACTGGAGTTATGAGGACAAGCGCCAGAAACAAGCTTGAGCCGAAGCGCCGCCCCGAGACTGCGATTGTCTTTGCGGCTTTTGGCTTCAGATCACTCATGGCGCTATCCAATCTCCCCGGCGGCATTGTGACTACTGATTGAATGGCGGCCCTGAAATTGGGAAGAAGTTGGTCGAAGGCGGAGGCAAGGTTTGTGTCATCTTGTCGCGAACGTTATGTGCGAGCTTTTCAATTTCTGCCACTTTCCGCAGCTGGTCCGGGGTGAGCAAGCCCAAATTGGACTTGGCGATTTCGTTGTCGAGCTCGGTGGCCAACTTAAAAAGCTTGTCGGAATCGGAAAGCAGCGATTTATGGCGCTCGTTGTTCAGCATCTTCATCCGCCGCTCGGCAATAATCGAGTCGAATCCCCCGCTTCCGGGGTTGCCCAGGTAATCGAGGGTCTGGCGTTGCGCGGCGACTGAGCCGTCACCGCTCATAATGGCGCTTTTGCTTGCCATGCCTGTCTGCGGCAAGCCCGCTCTGAAGGAAACAATAAGGAGACTCGCCAGGAACAAAAGCGACCGCGAGCGCTTCCGCACGCTTGCGGTAGTGTTCGCGGATTTCCGATTCAGATCGCTCATGGTGCAATCCACCGCTGGCGCTATGGGGCTTTCTGGTTGCTGGTCGAGAGCGCGGTTCCGCTCCTTACTTTGTGTGCCATCTGCTCGAGCTCAGTTGCCTTGCGGACTACTGTGACCGAGAGTTCGTCTTTGGTTGCTTTGTCCACCTGGGCCTTGAGGTCGGTGGCGAGTTTTAGCAGATCGGCGCACTCCTGGGCCACCTGCTGTTTGCTTTTGTCTTCGGGAGTCATACCCGGGTAAGGTGCGCGCGGCTCGGCTGGAGTCGCGGCAGTAGGCGGCTGAGCCGCAGGGGGAGTTGGAGCTGAATTTGCATCCTGCTGCGCCGGAACGGAAGACGATTGCGCGTCAGAAGTGGGTTGCGTGGGCGCTGGTGTTGTCTCCTGGGTTGCGGGTTGCGCGGGCGCTGGAGGTGCTTGCTGGGTGGGCGTCGATTGGGCTCTGGAGGGGGTAGGGCTGCCGGCAAATGAGGTCAACGCCAAGAACGCACAGATTTCCAGCATTCCCGCTGGAAGCCGGTTAGAGACAGGCCGGAAGCGATTGTTCTTCGCTGCCATGAGAACCTCAGCATCTTGCCCGAGAAGTTGCTGGTAACGAGAGGTCCTGAATATCAAGAACGAATGCGGATCGTGAGGCCTCTCAAAGGCGCCTGCCAAGAGTCTAGTCTAGAACCAGGAGTTCTGGCATGTTTGCTTTGATGATTGCTGCAAATATTTGGTGGGCCGCCCGGTGGGGATGGTTTGCCGAGGGCCGGTTTTGGGGCCGGGTGCTCGACGAATGGGCGCAAGACGGCCAGGAGTTCCTGCATACCAAGCTGCCGCACCTGCTGGTGATTGCCGCGATCGCGTTTTTCCTGAACAAGTTGCTGCAACTGGTTACGCAGCGCATGGTGCGAGTAGCGGAGATGCACGCGAACAACCGCGGCCGGGTGGGTGAGATCAAGACGCTCTCGGGCGTGATTCGCGCAACTGGCCTCGCGATCATCGGGGCGATTGCGGGAATGCAGATTCTGGACGCGTTCGGAGTGAACCTGGCGCCACTGCTGGCCTCTGCGGGCATTGCGGGTGTGGCAATTGGACTGGCTGCGCAGACGATTGTGAAGGACATGTTCAACGGAATCCTGATTCTGGTGGAAGGCCAGTTCAACATAGGCGACACGGTGAGACTGGCCGGGCTTTCGGGGACTGTGGAAACGATGACGCTGCGCAAGACCACGGTGCGCGACGGCGACGGCACGCTGTACGTGATTCCCAACTCGCAGATCACCACCGTGGCGAACCTGAGCGCAGGATTCTCGGTGGCGACGATCAATGTAAGCGCGGATTTCTCGGCGAATCCCGATGAAGTGATTGCGCTGTTGAACCAGATCGCAATGGAGGTACGGAAGAGCGACGCGTTTAAGGACCTGTTTGTCAAAGACCCGCAGGTGCTGGGCGTGGATTCATTGAAGGGATCGCAGCTGATCTTTCCAGTGGTATTCACGACGCTGGCGACCAAGCAATACGGACCGATGAGGGAGTTTCAGCGGCGGGTGCGGCTCGCGTTCGAGGAGCACAATCTGCTGCCGGGCGATCCGAACCGCGTATTTATGGCCAAGGGTGCGGGCGTGGCGATGGGCGCGATGGCGCACGAGGAAGGAGCGGCGAAGGGCGCCGATCCGACGACAATCAAGCCGCAGGAGACGAATCCATTTAGCGGGGAGTAGCGAATGAGGGGAACGAGGGTGAAAACTAATTGTCAGAGGGCTCGGCGATGTGATCGATGACCAGCGTTTCGTCGGTACCTTTGGCGGCCCGAAGCTTGAGGCCGAGTTGCTCTTTAAGCACGGTGAACAGCGATGGGTCGGCGGAGTCGGGAGTTTCTTCGGGCGCCCACTGGATTTCGAAATCATACGTGCCTTTGAGGCCGGTATGATCCTCGACCGGGCGGCCCGATTGCCGGCGAAGGCCGGCCGCGATGTCGGTCATTGAACCCTTCGTCACTTTCATGATCGTCCTCGCCCCGTTGCTGTTGGTGCTCATGCTGGGCTCGGAATCGGGAGCGCTTGGCTTGAGCCCAGGCCCGAGCTTGCCGGGTTTGTCGAGTTCGAGCCAGTAGACGGGCACCTCTTTCTGCTCGCGATGAAACTTGAGTTCGAAACGATCTTCAAGCAGCGATAGAATCAGTTGCTGAAATTGCTGCGGCGTTGTCACTTCGGCATGACCGGCAGTCACGGCGTTAACGTCAAAGGTCTCGTTGTCAATCCAGCGCGGAGCACCAGAGATGAGGTTATCTTCGGTGCCGAACGCGATGCGGATGAGAGTGCGAACCGAGGTCGCCGTCGCCACAAATCGCCCGCCGGGGAAAACCTGCCGGCTTGACGCGTCGTCGCCGGCGGACTGGTGCGGGTGAATGGACACGACTTCAAATCGGGGGGACTGCGCCACAATTGGCTCCGGCGTCGCCGAAGTTTGACCTGCAGGCGTGGCCGGCGATTGAGCCTCAGCCACAACGGCGGTTGAAGCAATGAACAAAACGCCGGCGAATAGAACTTGCACAGCGCGACAGGATGCAAAAGACAAACGGGGAAGAACAATCATCATGGATAGTACGTTTGGAACCCATCATTTGTTTACAATTTGACACCGATCATTTGTTTACAGATCGGCTCAGGCTACTCGGGCGCACCGCAGGCGCAATGGAAGCCTCACGAAATCAATTGGGGCGAAGATGTGTTAAAGAAGTTCGCGAAACGTTAATGTGATGTTTCTCGGCCCTCCCAAAAAGAGGCGTCGTTCTCTTACCCCAACGCCGCCGCCAGCGCCTCAACATCCGTGACCGGCGGCAAACACGTCCGCCCTCTGCACACCAGCGCCCATGCCGTCGCTCCCTCGGGTTTCGGCATTTCGAGCAGCGTCGCAGCCAATCCCTCCGGAATCCCGCCCTCCACCAGCCTCGACGCCGCCAACCGAATCACCATCTTGTTCGGCGCGTAGCCGGCCTGGGCCGCAACTTCAAGCTCCCCTGCAAGCGGACCCGAGCCGACGATGACAATCTGCACCGGATCGAGCAACAACCGCGCCAGCGCCAGCCCGTAGCTGCCCGCGTACAACCCGAAATGCTCCACAATCCCTGCAAAACACTCCAGCGTGTCCTCCGCAATCTCCTTGTAGCGAACCCGTCCGCTCAGCGGCTCAAGTCGCAGCAGTGCCGAGGCCGCCGTCGGGTTTCCGGCCGGCGTGGGCGAGTCCTGCAGCGGTTTGCGCCGCGCCGCAAGCGCTCCCAGCCCTGCCGATCCACTCGGCGTCGCCGCATCGTAAAATGCGCCAGCCGTTGAATCGTAGAATCGCGCAATCATCGCGTCGGCCAGTTTCACCGCAGCCTCGTAGTAGCGCATCTCGCCGCCCCCGAGCCACCCGTCTATGCACGCGTGAATCGTAAATGCGTAGTCGTCGAGCGTGCCCGGCGCCTGTTCAGCGGGCCGAATGCCATCGGGATACGCGATCACGTGGCGCAACACCTCGCCGCCGTCCCACGCCTCGGCCAGCAGCCGGTCGAGAGTCCTTAGCGCAAACTCCCGCGTCCTCAATCCCGCAACCGCCGCAGCCTCAAGGTACGCGCTCACCGCCATCGCATTCCAGCCCGTGTAATGCGTGCGGTCTATAAATGGTGTCGGCCGCAGCGCCCGCGCAGCCAGCAGCTTGGCGCGCGCCGCCGCAACCATGCCGCTCACCTGCTCTTCCGGCTCGCCCAGTTGCCTGGCCAGCTCGTCCATTGAATATTTAAGGTGCAGCACGTTCTTCGCCGGGTTGTGGTGCATATCGCCCAGCTCGCCAATATCCCAATACCTCGCCGCGGCGTCCAGTTCCGCCCCGCTCAAAACCGCGCGCGCTTCGTCCAGAGTCCAGGTAAAGTAGTCGCCGTCGTCGTCGAGGCCGACATCGGCATCCTGCGATGCGTAAAACCCTCCGCGCTCGCGATCGGTCATGGTCGAATCGAGCCACGCCACAATCTCCCGCGCCGCGCGCAAAAAGTCTTCGCGCACGAGCGTCTGAAAACCATGCACGTAATTGCGCAGCAGCTCCGTGTTGTCGTAGAGCATTTTTTCAAAATGCGGCACCACCCAGCGCTCGTCCACGGAGTAGCGGTGGAAGCCGCCGGCGAGCTGATCGTAAACACCTCCGCGCGCCATCTTCTCAAGCGTCACGGTAAAGGCCTGGCCCACCTTCGCGTCGCCGCTCACCGTAGCAACATGCAGCAATAAATCGAGCGCCCCAGGATGCGGAAACTTGGGCTGCGAACCGAACCCGCCGTTGCGCGCATCGAACTGCGTCACAATCGCGCCGGCAATCTTCTCAATCAGCGCAGCCGAAAGATCCGCCGAGCGGCCGCTGAAGCTCTCATTTTGCTCGATGGCGGCCATCACGCTCGAAGCGGTTTCGAGAGCCTCGTCGCGACGGTCGCGCCACACCTGCGCCATCGCCTGCAACACCCGCCCAAAGCCTGGCCGCCCGTAGCGATCGTCGCGCGGAAAATAGGTTCCACCGTAATAAGGGCGACCGTCGGGAGTTAGAAATCCGGTAAGCGGCCAGCCCCCTTGCCCGCTGATCGCCGAAACTGCAGCCTGGTAGCGGGCGTCCACATCCGGCCGCTCGTCGCGATCCACCTTGACCGCCACAAAATTTTCGTTGATTACCGCAGCGATCTCGGGGTCTTCGTACGATTCCCCGTCCATCACGTGGCACCAGTGGCACCACACCGCGCCAATATCGAGCAGGATGGGCCGGTTGAGGGTTTGCGCGCGGTCGAAGGCCGCCTCGCCCCAGGGGTGCCACTCGACGGGCTGATGACGGGCCGAGCGCAGGTAGGAGGAAGCGGAGCTTTCAAGCTGATTCGAGTGGGTGGGAACGCCCGTGTGCATGGGGTGAGAATAACGAGCGAGTCAGCGAGTCAGCAAGTCCGCGGGCCGCGCAGCTCTCTCGAGTTACGCGGCCCGCGGAGTACGGCACTCTCCTGCCGCACACCCTATTCAAATCGCTCCACCACCCTGCTCGCCGCCATCTCCACGGGATACGTCTTAACCTCGAGATCGATGCTGGCAATTTCGTCTCCGCAATCGCGCCTGTGGTTGCGGGTGCACTGGCAAAGCTCGGTAAACCGCATATGACCGGCCTGGCTCAACTCAAGGCCCGCCCCAATCAACACGCTGTAGATGTTAATGCACGCCTGCCGCTCAAACTCAAACAGCATGTTGATGGTGCCCGTATCGTTGGCGCCACGGCAAAGCACCCAACCCCCGCAGCCGAGGATGGCGCCGGTCAGCGTCT
The DNA here is from genome assembly GCA_963732165.1 of uncultured Acidobacteriaceae bacterium. Lineage (GTDB taxonomy): Bacteria > Acidobacteriota > Terriglobia > Terriglobales > Acidobacteriaceae > Telmatobacter. The sequence goes on along the minus strand of CAVSYM010000056.1, from coordinate 21,173 downwards.
GCACCAGGTGCGCCGGCTCGTCGGTCGCAACCGCCTTCATCTGCAACGCCCAGGGGAGCATCGCCTCCCGTCTTCCCTCAATTTGACGCATCCTCATCCTCGCAAACGGTTTATCGGATGACGGCCCGAGCCTATGACCATTGTTGCTAACTGGAACGGCCCCTGCCTTGCTTTGCGACACTTACCGGCCTTTAGCCGCGCCCAGCCCTTCCGCAGGTAATAGAATCCTGAGACCAATCCAAATACTGCTCAACTGTTCAACTGTCCAACCGCTCAACTGCTCGACAGTTCACTGTTCACTGTCCACTGTTGTAACTTGGTCAACAGCATGATCGTGGGCACCGGCATCGACCTGATTGAGATCGAGCGCATCCAGCACTCCGTCGATCGCTTCGGCGAACGCTTCATTGACCGCGTCTACACGTCCGGCGAAAAGGCCTATTGCCTGCGTAAGCGCCTCGCGGCCGAGAGCTTTGCAGCCCGATTCGCCGCCAAGGAGGCCGCGGCCAAAGCTCTCGGCACCGGTATCAGCCACGGGGTAAGCTGGCTTGAGATCGAGGTGGTAAGGGAGCCGAGCGGCAGGCCGACAATACGCTTCCATGGCCGCGCTGCTGAAAGAGCCGCCCGCATGGGCGTTGCCCGTGCCGCGGTTTCGCTCACCCATACCAAGGAATTTGCCATGGCCAGCGTCGTCCTCGAAGGCAACGCCTGACTGACCCATCTCTGTTATTCTCAAGGCGTCAGGTCCGCCCACAGGCTGTTATTTACTTCCTCGCCACCCGGTAAGTTCATAACGGACTTTAGCTTTGCAAGAGGAGTGACGTGCCAAGCCGCAAAGAGATTGAGTGGTCGCAACTGAGAGTGGGTTCACTGGTTCTGGCCGCCCTTGCCGCCCTCATCGGTTTGATCTTCCTCATGTCCGGTTCCACCGGCGGCCTGTTTGCCAAAAAAATCACCCTCAGCTGCTACTTCAAGAACGCCCAGGGCCTCAAAGAAGGCGCGCCGGTCACCCTTGAAGGCGTCACCATAGGCAATGTGCGAAAGATCCGCGTCAGCCCGTCGCACAATCCCACCCCGGTCGAGGTGGCGATGGAAGTTGGCGGAGAATTCCAGAGCGGATTGCACACTGACTCGACCGCCGTCATTACTCAGGCCGGCGTCCTCGGCGACAGCTTTGTCGACATCGACTCAACCCGCGCCACCGGCCCGCCTCCGCACAATGGCTCTGAACTCACTGCCGCCGGTTCGCCCACCCTTCAGGACGTCATACAGGCCAGCCAGGACTCGCTGCAAAATCTGCAAGGCACCGTCGGCAAGATCGACAAAACGCTGGACGCCATTAATTCAAACCGCGGCACCGTCGGCCGGCTCATCAACGATCCGCAGTTTGCCGACCATATTGAGTCCATCGCCGTGAATCTTGAAACCATCACCAAGGCTATCTCAAGCGGCAAGGGTAGCATGGGCAAGCTCATTAACGACGACACCTTTTACGACCACCTCAATTCCGTCGCAGACAAGCTCGACCAGATCACCACCGCGCTCAACGAGGGCAAGGGCACGGCCGGCAAGCTTCTCCACGATGACGAGCTCTACAACAACGTGACCGCAGCAGCAAAGAATACCAATGATATGGTGGCCCAGATCAACAAGGGCAACGGAGCCCTGGGCAAACTCGTCCACGACAAGGCCTTTGCGCAAAAACTCGACGACACCGTTACCCACCTTGACGGAATCCTTAAGGGCATCGACGCCGGCGAAGGCAGCATGGGCCAGCTCGTCAAGAGCCGCACCACGGTCGACAACCTGAATAAGACGCTGACCTCGGCCCACGATCTGCTTCAATCAATCCGTTCCGATCCCAAGAAGTACCTGGTCATCCGACTGAAACTGTTTTAGAGCGGTGACCTGCCTCAATTCACCACAATACGGGGTGCCCCGTTCAAGCTTTGCTTGAGCGGGAAAGGAAGTCAGTCTGAGACTGTTGGGTGTCCCAAAGCTCGTTCTGAGCGAAGTCGAGGGATCTCGATTGAGACCTGAGATAGCACAAGCCTAACCCCGCCGCAGACGCCGACATGTTGCGCGCTGGGTGCCCCAGGTCCCTCGCTTTTGGGGACCTGGGAAAACACAAACCTAACCCCGCAAACGTCCGCGCAGCGCGCACCACCCGCCCACCAGCCGCCTTCTGCGATAATCGTCGCCGAGGTCTCGCCATGCTCTTTCCCGCATCGAGATTCGCATTTCATCGCACTGCTCTTCTTGCCTTTCTCACACTGATTCCTCTCGCATGCAACGGCCAGAACAGAGACGCAGTTTGCCGGAACGGCGACGGCAGCTTTTCGGCCAAGTCGCCTGACGGCGTAGTCGTCTTTGTTGGAAATCGCAAAGTGGAGGGCTTCGGCAGCCGCGATTGCCAGGCCACGCTCAGCTGGAAAGACCAGCAGCTCACCGTCGTTCCCCACGCATGGCAACTCGATGTGGACGCGATCGACTTGGATCTCGGCCTGGGCGCGCCGTTGTTGGCCCTCCAGATCACGCCGACCGATATCGATCGGACATCGACGTATCAAATCTATTCGCTAAGCCAGCCGCCGCACCTGTTGCGGGAAATCACCGGAGGCGACAATTACGCCGCCGCGGACACCAACCTCGACGGCCACGTTGAAATCTGGACACACGACGCCCAGGCAATCGACGGCTTCGAAAACATCACGCTCAGTTCCTTCGATTACCCTCCCACCGTTGTGCTGCGATTCGAGAAACGTAAGCTTATTGACGTGAGCGCGGAGTTCACGGCCGAGTTCGACCAGCAAATTGCCGCCGTAAATGCTCGGCTCACTCCTGAGCAACTAAACGCATTCAAAACCAGCAACGGCTCCCTTACTGGCGGACTTTCGGCAATCTCCAACAATCTTCATCAGCTGATAATGACCAAGAAAGCGGTTCTCGAAATCGTCTTCGCCTACCTTTATAGCGGGCGCGAAGACCAGGCCTGGCAAACTCTTCGCGACCTTTGGCCCACTGCCGATTACGACCGGACCCGGGCAGCAATCGCGGCAGCGCGTTCGCAAGGAATCCTGCGCCAGGTTGACGGCACAGAAAGCGTCACCAGGCGGCCTGAAATCAAACATCAAATCGTCGTCTACCAGGCCCCACCCGACCAGGGTAAACAGGCAAATAGTCCTTCAGCCGACCCGTCGAGCATGTCCCTCGGCGACGACGGTTTGATGGTGGGGACATCCCAGGCTGCCGATCAGACGATCGCATACATCGCAGACGCAGCCCCCAAGGAGATTCATCTTTCCCTTAAGGCATCAGGCGACGAAGGCGACGCGCCCCTGGACAAGCCGGTCATGGTTCATCTGGTGATTGACGAAGCCGGCAAGGTTCAATCGATTCGATTCGACGGCGCTGCCGACCCGCGTATCAAGAAATCGACCGCCGATTGGCGGTTCATTCCCGCACTCAAACGTGGGCGCCCCGTCGCCTGCTCCCTTGACTACGACATTTCGTCGCTGAGGTAAGATGCCAGGCTCCCCGCCAACCAACGTAATTCTGACTTGCTGACTCGCTGACTTGCTGACTCGCTAACTCGCCGCCCCTTCACCCCGGAATATCTTCCAGAACTCAACGAACGCCTTGATCCGAACCACCTGGAAGTAATCGGTTGCTACCAGAAAGAAAACCAGAGAAGCTTCCACCACGGTGTTCAATGCGCCTGCGCCAAGTTCGTCGCTGAAGGGCAACGGCGCCGCTGAAAACACCATAGCCAAGACCGCCAGCCCAATCTTCACGATACCCATCACCAGGTTGATCTCAACCAGTTTGCTGGTAAACGGCCTCCCCAGCCTGAAAACCTGTCCAAAGGCTGAAAGGGCAGAGCCCCGCCGCTCAAGCAGCGCAATGAGCGGTGCAACTGCGACGATCCAATTCGCCAGCGCCCACAGCGCGAAGAATCCCAGCGACACAAATATCGCCCAGATGAAGTAACCCACGAGATCGGGCTCACCCCCAGGGCCAATATTCGAGCCGCTCAAATGCGTGGCTCCAACCCACTCCATCGAGCGGAACCATCCATAGACAACCAGCAGAAACATCGCCATCCACGCGGCCTGGAGCACGATCATCGTGAACGGCCTGAAGCGAAGCCGCGGCTCAATGCGCATCAGCAGCAGGTTGCGCCCCAGCGCGGAAACCACAATCCACGCCATCGCCCACACCGGCAAAAGCCAGCGCATCACCGCCATCAAGTGGGGAATGTAGTAGCTCCACGCGCCGGAAATTTGTTGCGCCATGAGCCAGGGATCGCTGAAGTCGATCGAGCCGGTACCTGAAGATTCCAGCGGATACTGAGACAGGATGGTCTGCATCTGCTGCGAAAGCACGAAGAGAATCGGAATTCCCACCAGCCATCGCCAGCCGATCTCTATAAATATAAGCGTCGGCCGCTTTATCACCGAGCCCATGTGCTCCACGAGCAACTGTGTTCCACGCACCGGCGCATTCGAGCGAGCGATAGAAATGGCGATGGCCCTCACTTCACAACCAGGTTCACGGCCCGGCCCGGCACCACGATCACCTTCACAATCGTTTTGCCCGCAATCCGCGACCGCACTTTTTCGTCGGCCAAAGCGGCCGCTTCAATAGTCTTCGCATCCGATCCCGCCGGCACTTTCACCACTGAGATCAACTTCCCATTGATCTGCACCGGAATCTCGATCTCATCCTCTTTGGCCAGTTCCGGATCGCTCTGAGGCCAGGGATGGCGGAGGATTGAGCCCTCGCCGCCAAGCTGCTCCCACAACTCCGCCGCCAGGTACGGTGCAAACGGCGCCAGCATCAACGCCAGGTTGCGCAGCATTTGATTCACTACCGGCGCCGGAATCTCGCCCGCTCTCAATTGTGCGTCGGCCGCCTGCAGTTCGTTCACGTACTCCATAATTGCCGCAATGCAGGTGTTGAAGTGCCAGCGCCCTTCAAAATCCTTCGTGATTTTGGCAATCGTCTGATGCATCTTGCGCAGCAGCTTTTTTTCGAGCTCGTGGTTGGTCGTCGTTCCACTACTCTCGTCCAAGACGCCAAAGCGCGGAGCGCCAATTCGCCACACCCTCGCCAAAAACCGGCTCACCCCGGCCACGCCGTCTTCCTGCCAATCCAGATCGCGATCGGGTGGCGCCGCAAACAGCGAGTACATGCGCGTGGCGTCGGCGCCGTAGCGTGCCACCATGTCATCGGGCGACACCACGTTGCCCTTCGACTTCGACATCTTGGCCCCGTCTTTGATCACCATGCCCTGCGAAAACTGCCGTTCTACCGGCTCGCCGTTCGTAATCATGCCCAGATCGCGCATCACCTTGGTCCAGAAGCGCGAATAAATCAGGTGCAGAATCGCATGCTCCACGCCGCCTATGTACTGATCGATCGGAAACCAATACTCCGCGCGCTCTCGTTCAAAAGGAGCAGAAGAATTCTTCGCGTCGATGTAGCGATAGAAGTACCAGCTCGAGTCGACGAACGTGTCCATGGTGTCCGTCTCGCGACGCGCGGGCCCGCCGCATTTAGGACAACTCACATTTACAAATTCGGGCACCCGCGCCAGCGGCGACCCGCCCTGCTGCGTGATCTCAATCTTCTCCGGCAGCAGCACCGGCAACTGATCGTCGGGCACCGGCACAATCCCGTCCTTCGGGCAGTGGATCATGGGGATCGGCGTGCCCCAGTAACGCTGCCGGCTCACACCCCAATCTTTCAACCGGAAGATGACCTTGGCTTCGCCGAAAGCACTGCGTGCAGCAACTTCTTGGAGTTGTTTTTGGGCTTGGGAACAGGTCAACCCGTCATACTCGCCGGAGTTCACCAGCACGCCATCTTCAGAAATGAATGGCAGCTTCGCTGGGTCCTCGTTTTGGACTGGCCGAATCACCTCGCGAATCGGAATCCCGTATTTCGTCGCAAACTCAAAGTCACGCTCGTCGTGCCCCGGCACGCTCATAATGGCGCCGGTGCCGTAATCCATCAGCACGTAGTTCGCGATCCAGATCGGCACGCGCTCGCCATTGTAGGGATTGATGGCGAAATGCCCCGTGTCCGCGCCATGCTTTTCAATCGCGCCAATGTCGCCAGCCTCGCGCGCCTTCTTCTGCTCCGCTATCAACTCCGTTACTTTGTCCCTCAGATTTGGATTCGTAGCCGATATAGTTGCCACCACCGGATGCTCCGGCGCCAATTGCACGCTGGTCGCGCCAAAAATAGTGTCGACGCGCGTCGTAAACACGCGAATGCGCTGCCCTCTTGCTCCCTCGCTCCCTTGCTCCCTCGTTCCCCGCCTTTCCGTTCCCTCGTTCCCTTGTTCCCTTGTTCCCTGCTTTTCTATTCCCTGTTCCCCATTCCCCGTTCCCTGGTCGACTTTTTCTTCCAGGAAGAAATCAACCTCCGTCCCCTCGCTGCGCCCGATCCAGTTGCGCTGCATGGTGCGCACCTTCTCCGGCCAGCCGTCCAGCTTATCCAGATCGTCGAGCAGTTCCTGCGCGTAAGCCGTAATGCGGAAGAACCACTGTTCCAAATCGCGCAACTCAACCTTGGTGTCCTCGTGCCGCCAGCAGCAGCCATCGATCACCTGCTCGTTGGCCAGCACCGTGGCGCACTCGGGGCACCAGTTCACCTTGCTTTTCTTGCGGTAGACCAGGCCCTTCTCGTACATCCGCAAAAAGAACCACTGGTTCCAGCGGTAGTAGTCCGGCAGGCAGGTGGTCACTTCGGTGGCCCAGTCAAAGGCCATCCCGAGACGTTTGAACTGCCGCTTCATCGCGGCAATATTCGCCAGCGTCCACTCCCGCGGCGGCGTGTTGTTCTTGAGCGCCGCGTTCTCGGCCGGCAGCCCGAACGCATCCCATCCCATGGGGTGCAGCACGTTGTAGCCGCGCATCCACATGTACCGCGCCAGCGCATCGCCAATGGAGTAGTTGCGCACGTGGCCCATGTGCAGTTGTCCGCTGGGATAAGGCAGCATCTCCAGCACGTAATACTTCGGCTTGCCGCTATCGACCCCTTCCGCCGCGTACAGCCTCTCGTCGGCGTCCCAGCGCTCCTGCCACTTGGCTTCAATCGGCGCAGGGTCGTACCGCACTTGTTCTTTCTCGTCCGCCATAAGCTTCTAGTTTAAATGGAGTGGTCCGCAAGCGAGGCAGCAGCGACTTCACAGACTGCGTGCAAATTCATCCGAGCACAGACAAACGAGGTTTTGTAACAAGGGCACGGCTTTAGCCGGGCCGACAAGGCATCAAAAAGATTCGGGCTTTAGCCCCTGAGGTCCGGAGGGAGCAGGGGCCTTGAGGCCCCTGAATCTGCGCAAAAGAGCATCGGGGCTTTAGCCCCGGACGGCCGGATGAATACCGCTACATCCTGACGGACCTGAGCAGAGCTCCCGCGTTTTACTTCTTAGGACGCGACTCTGGCGGCACCAGTCCGGCCACGCGGTAATAAACCACAAGCTGCCCATAGTGCTCGCCGGAGTGCTCAATGAATCCCCACGCATAATCGCCCACTCTGACCTGCTGGCCAGAGAAAGGGTCGACGAAAATGTCGTTGAGCCCGGCGTCGCCTTTGCTCTTGATCAGGGCAGCGCCATCGGAAAACGATTTGCGTACAAACTCCGCCACGGCCTCTTTGGTCTTGTAGTCCGCGCGCTTCGGGTCACCAGTGGGAGCCTTCTGCCCCGTCGCCGGATTAATGAAGTAGTAATTCGCCCCAGCGGCATGCAAGAGCTGCTCGGCAAACGACCTCTGGGCTGGATTCGGCTTGAAGTCGTATTTGTCCTCGGGGAAATCCTCAGCCATCGCCGTCAGCTTGCGTCCGATGTCATTCCATGCATCGAGCAATACCTTCGACGGGCTGTCCGGTGGCTTTGGCGCGGCACTCGCTGCGGCCTGGGCACGCAAGCCGCAGGCACAAGTGAGCGCGATGAGTGTAACGGCAAGAAACTTAGCGGGTGTTTTCATTGGAGACCTCCATCAGAATGAATATTTCTTTTCCAATCAGCAGGCCCAATGACGACGAAGTTAAAGCAATTCTTCTCACTGCATCATCGCACAAGACTCTTAAGCATGCGCACATTCCGCTCCTCGTCCCCAGGCTCATCCACCGGCGTCTCGGCCACAAAGGCGCAATGGTCAAAGCGCGGATCGTTCAATATCCAACGGAACGGATCCAACCCCATCGTCCCCTCGCCGATATGCGTATGCCGGTCGAGCTTCGATCCCTTTGCCGCCTTGGCATCGTTACAATGCCACACCCGCACGGCGTCAAACGTCACCGTGGCCGCAACTTTATTCATGGTCTCGGCGTAGCCCTCGGTGGTCACCATGTCGTAACCCGCCACATGCGTATGGCAAGTGTCGAGACACACTCCAACCGGCGCATGAGCCTTCAGCCGCTCCACCAGCTCAGCCACCTGCTCAAAGCCGCCGCCCAGCTGAAAACTCAGCTCCGGCAGTGTTTTCAATCAGAATATGGAAGCCAGTTCCCTGCCACTGCAGCCCGTCAATCGCGCGCTCGATCGACTCAGCCGCCAGCTTCAATCCCTCTTCGCGCGTCAATCCCTTCCACGATCCCGGATGCAGCACAAGATACTCAGCGCCAACTGCAGCGCCCGCTCAATCTCGCCGCGAAACGCATCGATGCTCTTCTCACGCACATCGTCGCTCTGGCTGCAAACGTTCACCAAATAGCTTGTATGGATTACCAACGGCCCCACGTCGAGCTTCGCCCGTAACTCGCGCATTCGCGCAGCCTGATTGGGATCGACCTTGGGCGCGCGCCACATGCGCGGGCTAGAAGAAAAAATCTGAAAAGTATTCGCGCCAATCTCCTTAGCGCGCTCAACTGCGTTCGACGCCCCGCCCGAAGTTCCCAGGTGCACTCCAATTCGCTTGGCCATGCGAACAGTTTACCGAAGAGCCTCTGGTTGGTCATTTGCAGGGCCTCTGCCGACAGATCAAGTAGGGAGCTACAATGGATGAAGCAGATCAGGGCACCACGAGATTAAAGTTGCCCGCTGGCTGTATTGGTGTCTGCTCTTGATGGAGCCAAACCAAGAAATCGTTCGACATTGGATTTTGAACCTCGCGATCGAAGGGCGAAGGCGGCTTTCAGATTTCTTCCCTTACGTAGAATTCGAGTACCTAAACGTTAAGCCGGTCCCCGGAGCAGTGCCCGAGCATTACGCAGAGGCGTTTCTGGCTCTGTTTGACGCGGGCTTGGTTCGCTGCTCTTTCGGCAGAAATGGTGACCCCTGGGGAGTTGCGGCCGACCGCTCTGCCGTGACCGCCGTTCTCGACACTCGCCTCCGACTCCCGCAAGTAACGATCAAGATCCACTTGGGCTACCTGGTCCTGTTGGCCCTGTGAGCCCTGATCTGCGATGGGAAATTACAAGCGCCGGGGGTGAGGAGTGGGAGAGGCTTGCAAAACCCGATTGGGGACGATACGTATTCGTCCTCTTCGACATGCAGACAGCAGAAACTTCACCCGCCTCCGGGGAGGCTTGGTCGGCTGATCTTGATTCTCTAATGATCGAGGTTTGTTGGTCGGGGGAGTTCAACAATGAGGAAATTGACCGAGAGTCGATCGCACTAGAAGTGCTCCACGATCATCCGATAACATATTGGAAGGTTCTTCCAGCCGTTTATCACGCAACATTTTCGTGTCGATCAGTGAGCCACAAAGAAATGGACTTCAGAATGACGAGAGAATGGTTTCGCGATTGGTGGGTCTCGCGGTGCAGATGGCATAAAAACCCTTGGGAACTTTCCGGCTGGCCTGACTCCTCGTAAGAGCACTCCGCTGCACTTCACAAATACTTCCCGAACGCCTCAATCTGTTTCGCCTGATACTCGCGCCGATGCACTGGCGCGACAGCACCGTCGAAGTCGAAGTCGCTCCCAGTGTCGACAGCTTGTCGATCAACGCTTCGAGATGCCGTATCGACACCACGTCGGCCTCAATCACAAACGACTCCGCGCCCGTGATGCGATGGCAGCGGCTGATCTCGCTGAACTCCTTGATCGCCGTCACCGACGCGGCTCACCATCACGTCGCCGCCATGAATCGTGAGCCGCACCAGCACGCGTATCGGCACGCCCAGCTTGGTCATATCGAGCGCCGCATGATAGCCCGTGATCACCCCCGCATCCTGCAGCCGGCGAACGCGCTCGGCCACCGCCGGCGTCGAGAGCCCCACCTTCCTGCCCAGTTCCGCAAACGGCGTTCGCGCATCCCGCTGCAGGATTTCAAGTATCTTCCAGGCAATCGCGTCGAGATGTATTTCGCTGGGAACTGTTCGATGAGCCATTTGCCACCAACCCTAAAGTACTTTTTCGAAGTCGTAGTTTTGAAAGGGCACGGATTTACAGCTTGCTTAAAAAGGCCTGCGCGACGGAGTTTTGTAACAGGGCACGAGTTTACTCGTGCCGCAAACCCTTTTATTTCAACGTTGGGCTTTAGCCCCTGCCTTTCCTGCATGCGAGATCACTTTTTCAGCAAGCTGTTTATCCGTGCCAATAAGCTCCATAAAATGAGCCGGAGTTTTAACCCCCGCGGGATGGTTTTCCTGAACTACCTGGCAACCAAAGCGCATACCGCACAGCGTTAATACAGAAGGGCATCATGCCTAACAATATTAAGCCACTCAGGCGCCATTCCTTCCAATCCCCATTCTCTGTACCGTTTCGCCGTCCTATTCTTTTCTCGAAAGCCAATTGGTAGTGCCGCGGTGCCGCCCTCCCCTTTTCCTGAAGGCACCAAGGCGCAGGAGGAATTGGCATGACCCCTTCCCCGCACGCCGTCTCGGCGCATTCGCCCGCCGCATCGAATCACCCCGAAAAAGCCACTGACTTTCTGCCCCTCAAGGGCACTGACCACGTGGAGTTCTACGTGGGCAACGCGCGCCAGGCCGCGTACTTCTACCGCACCGCCTTCGGCATGTCGCTGGTGGCCTACGCGGGACCAGAAACCGGCCAGCGCGACCGCGCTTCCTACGTCGTTCAGCAGGGCAAGGTGCGCTTCGTGCTCACCACGCCGCTGCGCAGCACTGACGCCATTGCCGAGCATGTTCATCGCCATGGCGACGCAGTCCACTCCATCGCTCTCTGGGTTGACGACGCGCGCCAGGCATGGCACGAAACCACCCGCCGCGGCGCGGTGAGTGTTGCCGAGCCTTACGAGATCAGCGATCGAACACGGCCGCGCCAAGATCGCCAGCATCAATGCTTACGGCGACACCATCCACACCTTCGTCGAACGCGGCAATTACTCCGGACCGTTTCTGCCCGGCTATCGCGCTGTCTTCGCCGATCCGGTCGCGCGTCCCGTCGGCCTGCTCCACATCGACCACATGGTAGGCAACGTGGGCTGGAACCAGATGAATGAGTGGGTCGATTTCTACGCGCGCGTGATGGGCTTCTCGCTCTACCAGCACTTCGACGACAACGACATCTCCACCGAGTACTCAGCGCTTATGTCGAAGGTGATGGCGAATGGCAACGGCTACGTCAAATTCCCCATCAATGAGCCGGCCGAAGGCAAAAAGAAATCGCAGATTGAAGAGTATCTCGACTTCTTCCCCGGCCCCGGCGTGCAACACATCGCGCTCGCCACGCACGACATTCTTTCGACCGTGAGCAAGCTGCGCGAACAGGGCGTCGAATTCCTGCGCGTGCCACACACCTACTACAGAGACCTGCAGCAACGCGTCGGCGAAATCGATGAGCCCATTTCCGAGCTCGAAGAGCTCGGAATTCTTGTCGATCGCGACGACCAGGGTTACATGCTGCAAATCTTCACGCGTCCCGTCGAAGATCGGCCCACGCTGTTTTACGAAATCATCCAGCGCAAGGGCAGCCGCAGCTTCGGCAAGGGCAACTTCAAGGCGCTCTTTGAAGCCATCGAACGCGAACAGCAACTCCGCGGCAATCTATAACTCCCCAGGAGACCGAATGCAAACCGCAACTTTCTCCGCCGCTGCACCATACATTATCGAGCAGGATTACGCCGCTTACACCCCTGAGCAGCACGCAGTGTGGGCCGAATTGGTTGGCCGCGCCATGCCCGAGCTTGAAAAACACGCCGCGCGCGAATATCTCGAAGGCTTTGAGATTATCGGCCTCGAGCGCGACCGCCTGCCCAACCTCTCCGCCATCAGCGCGCGCCTCGGCCCGCGCACCGGCTGGAGTTCGACGCCCGTCAGCGGTTTCCTTCCCGCGCCCGCATTTTTTGAAATGCTCTCCATGCGCGCCTTTCCCACCACCACCTGGCTGCGCAGCCGCGACTCACTCGAGTACACTCCCGAGCCCGACATTTTTCACGATGTTTTTGGCCACGTTCCCATGCATGCGCACAAGGTCTTCGCAGGCTTTCTCGAACACTACGGCCGTGTTTGCGCCACAAAAGATGACGCCGCGGCGATCGAGAAACTCGGCCGCCTGTTCTGGTACACCGTCGAGTTCGGCGTCATCCGCCAGAACAACGAAATCAAGGTCTACGGCAGCGGCCTCATCAGCTCGCATGGCGAATGCATAAATGTAATCGGCGGTAACTGCGCCATCCACGACTTCAAGCTCGACGAAGTGCTGAACACGCCTGTAAAAGTAGACGAGCTGCACAAGCTGCTCTTCGCCGTCTCCAGCTTCGACCAGATCTTCGACGCCATGCATGAAGCCGAACGCCGCGCCATGCAAGGGCGTTTATAAGGGTGTTCGGATTAAGCCGGCGTTTTGAAAGGGTAAGACTATACAGCTTGGTGAAAAAGGCATACGCGACGGGGTTTTTATCAGGGCACGAGTTTACTCGTGCCGCAAAACCACTTCCTTGCAACTCCGGGCTTTAGCCCCTGCCACCTTTCGCGTACGCAGGATCAATTCTTCACCAAACTGCTTAGCCGTGCCGAAACAGGCCCGGCATCAACGGGGCTTTAGCCCCTGAGAGTTGGGTATCTGAAATTGTTTACTTGTTCAGAACTTCCCCAAAGAGGTGCAATCATGCAATCCGCATATCAGTCCGGTTTCGGCAACGAGTTCGCCACTGAAGCAGTTGCAGGCGCTCTGCCTGCCGGCCAAAACGCACCGCAGCTTCATCCTCTCGGCCTTTACACCGAGCAGTTCAGCGGCACGCCGTTTACGGCACCGCGCGCAGTCAACCGCCGCACCTGGACTTACCGCATTCGCCCCTCCGTCACTCACCGCCCTTATGAAGAAGCTCCGCTCGGTCTCATTCGCAGCGGGCCGTTCAATGAGACGCCCACTACGCCCAACCAATTGCGCTGGGATCCGCTCCCGCTGCCCGAGAAAGAAACCGACTTCATCGACGGCATCATCACTCTTGGCGGCAGCGGCGACCCTGCCATGCAGACCGGCGTCGCCATTCACCTCTACGGCATCAACGCCTCAATGCACGACCGCTTCTTTGCCAACGCCGACGGTGAAATGCTCATCGTACTGCAGCTCGGCGCGCTGCGTTTCCACACTGAGCTCGGCATCATCGATGCCGCTCCCGGCGAAATCTGCGTGATTCCCCGCGGCGTCAAATTCCGCGTCGAGCTCATCGACAGCCAGGCCCGCGGCTACATCTGTGAGAATTACGGCCTCACGTTCCGCCTGCCTGAGCTTGGCCCCATTGGCGCCAACGGCCTTGCCAATGCTCGCGATTTCAAATCCCCCGTAGCCGCTTTCGAAGATCGCGACGGCGAGTTCCACATCTTTACCAAGTTCCTGGGCCGCATGTGGCGCGCCTTCATCGATCATTCGCCACTCGACGTCGTGGCATGGCACGGCAATTACGCGCCGTACAAATACGATCTCTCGCTCTTCAACTGCATCAACACCGTTTCGTTCGATCATCCCGACCCATCCATCTACACAGTGATGACCGCGCCTTCAAACGTTCCCGGCACCGCCAACTGCGACTTCGCAATTTTTCCGCCGCGTTGGATGGTCGCTGAGCACAGCTTCCGTCCGCCGTGGTTCCATCGCAACCTGATGAACGAGTTCATGGGCCTGGTCTTCGGTGCATATGACGCCAAGGCCGAAGGCTTTTTGCCCGGCGGCGCCAGCCTGCACAACTGCATGGCCGGCCACGGACCCGACGCCGAAACCTTCGAGCGCGCATCGGCCGCCGAGCTCAAGCCGCAGTTCCTCGGCAACACGCTGGCTTTCATGTTTGAGACTCAGCTCGCGATCCGTCCAACCGAATTCGCAATGAACTCCCGCATCCTGCAGCACGAGTACTTCGAGTGCTGGCAGGGATTGAAGAAACACTTCGCATCAACCGAATCGAACCCCGAACTCGCCCGTCGATGATCGGCAACGAACCGGGGTGCCCCATCCTAAACGCGTCCTTTGCGCTTAGGGTGGGAAAGCGCGAAACCAAACCGGCCGCTCTCAACCAGCCTCGAAAGCTGGGTGCCCCAGGTCTCGATTTTGAGACCTGGGACAGCACAAACGCATGCATGCGGTTTTGTATCAGGGCACGAGTTTACTCGCGCCAATGGTGCCCATAAAAAGATTTGGGCTTTAGCCCCTGAGGGAAATGAACCCAAGCCACGCCACAAACCTCAACCAACCGGAGGCCCATCGATGTCCCTGACCAGTTGGATCGCATCGGCCAACGATCCCGCCTCAGATTTCCCCATTCAGAATCTTCCCTACGGCGTTTTTCTCCAAGCCGGCCGCCAATGCATCGGCGTCGCCATCGGCAACCAGATCCTCGACCTTCACGCCAGCGCCGATACAGACCTGCTCTCCAATCTCTCCCCAAATCTGCGAGAAGCCTGCAAAGCGGAATGGCTCAATCTGTTGATGTCCCTCGGTCCATCAAAATGGTCCGAACTCCACAACCACCTCATCTCAATTCTGAGCGATGAAGCCGACGCCTCAACCCGCGAGCGCGTCGCTCCCTGCCTCGTTCCCATGCGCGACGCGCAAATGCAACTTCCCGCGCAGATCGGCGATTACACTGACTTCTACGCCTCCATTCACCACGCACGCCGCGTCGGCGCGCTGTTCAGGCCCGACAGCCCCCTGCTCCCCAATTACAAACACATCCCGATCGCGTATCACGGCCGCAGCTCATCCATTGTCGCCAGCGGAACTGAAATCCACCGCCCCTTCGGCCAAACCAAATCTGTCTCCGGCAACCCGGGATTCGGCCCATCGCGCTCGCTCGATTACGAACTCGAAGTTGGATTCTTCATCGGCCCCGGCAATCCGCTTGGGGCACCCATCCCCATCGCACAGGCCGAGCAGCACATCTTCGGCCTTTGCCTGCTCAACGACTGGTCGGCGCGCGACATGCAAACATGGGAGTATCAGCCCCTCGGCCCGTTCCTTGCCAAGAGTTTCGCTACTACCATCTCCTGCTGGGTAGTGCCTCTCGCGGCTCTGGCGCCTTATCGCGCGCCGGTTCCCACGCGCGAACCCGGCGATCCCGAGCCCCTCCCTTATTTGCGGCCGCCTTCGATGAAATGCGGCG
Organism: uncultured Acidobacteriaceae bacterium; assembly: GCA_963732165.1. GTDB lineage: Bacteria > Acidobacteriota > Terriglobia > Terriglobales > Acidobacteriaceae > Telmatobacter. The sequence goes on along the minus strand of CAVSYM010000056.1, from coordinate 5,655 downwards.
CTATCGATCTGACCGTCGAGGCTCATCTGCAGTCGCGGCACATGCGCACCAACGGCGCAGCCGGCATGAAACTGAGCACCGCCAATCTGCGCAACCTTTACTGGACGCCCGCGCAGATGCTCGCGCACCACACCAGCAACGGCTGCAACCTGCGTCCCGGTGACTTGCTGGCCACCGGCACTATTTCGGGACCTGAAGAAGGTTCGGAGGGCTGCCTGCTCGAAAAGCGCCACAACCCCGATTCGATCTGCCTGCCCAGTGGCGAGCTGCGCACTTTCCTCGAAGACGGCGACCGCGTCACTCTCCGCGCCTGGTGCCAAAAGCCTGGCCTGCCCCGAATCGGCTTCGGCGAGTGCATGGGAACCATCGTCCCCGCTTCCGACCAGTCGCAGGCGTGACACCAACTCCTGCGTTGATGACAATTGAGGGACCAGCCTGCATTTCCCACGGGTTGTGAAGTACTGTACCGTCGATCCCCATAAGCTTCAGAAGAACTCGCCGGAATACGGTCTTGTATCCGTCCCTCACCGGCGTCTCCGACCCGCGATGGTTGAAACATTGGGGTGCCCCATCCATCGAGCGTCTTTTGCTCGATGGGTGGGATGCCACGAAGCCCAACTTGCAAGCAGCCGATTTTGTCTCTTATCAGTCCCTCACCGGCGTCTCCGACCCGCGATGGTTGAAACATTGGGGTGCCCCATCCATCGAGCGTCTTTTGCTCGATGGGTGGGATGCCACGAAGCCCAACTTGCAAGCAGCCGATTTTGTCTCTTATCAGTCCCTCACCGGCGTCTCCGACCCGCGATGGTTGAAACATTGGGGTGCCCCATCCATCGAGCGTCTTTTGCTCGATGGGTGGGATGCCACGAAGCCCAACTTGCAAGCAGCCGATTTTGTCTCTTATCAGTCCCTCACCGGCGTCTCCGACCCGCGATGGTTGAAACATTGGGGTGCCCCATCCATCGAGCGTCTTTTGCTCGATGGGTGGGATGCCACGAAGCCCAACTTGCAAGCAGCCGATTTTGTCTCTTATCAGTCCCTCACCGGCGTCTCCGACCCGCGATGGTTGAAACATTGGGGTGCCCCATCCATCGAGCGTCTTTTGCTCGATGGGTGGGATGCCACGAAGCCCAACTTGCAAGCAGCCGATTTTGTCTCTTATCAGTCCCTCACCGGCGTCTCCGACCCGCGATGGTTGAAACATTGGGGTGCCCCATCCATCGAGCGTCTTTTGCTCGATGGGTGGGATGCCACGAAGCCCAACTTGCAAGCAGCCGATTTTGTCTCTTATCAGTACCTCACCGGCGTCTCCGACCCGCGATGGTTGAAACATTGGGGTGCCCCATCCATCGAGCGTCTTTTGCTCGATGGGTGGGATGCCACGAAGCCCAACTTGCAAGCAGCCGATTTTGTCTCTTATCAGTCCCTCACCGGCGTCTCCGACCCGCGATGGTTGAAACATTGGGGTGCCCCATCCATCGAGCGTCTTTTGCTCGATGGGTGGGATGCCACGAAGCCCAACTTGCAAGCAGCCGATTTTGTCTCTTATCAGTCCCTCACCGGCGTCTCCGACCCGCGATGGTTGAAACATTGGGGTGCCCCATCCATCGAGCGTCTTTTGCTCGATGGGTGGGATGCCACGAAGCCCAAGTTGCAAGCAGCCGATTTTGTCTCTTATCAGTCCCTCACCGGCGTCTCCGACCCGCGATGGTTGAAACATTGGGGTGCCCCATCCATCGAGCGTCTTTTGCTCGATGGGTGGGATGCCACGAAGCCCAACTTGCAAGCAGCCGATTTTGTCTCTTATCAGTCCCTCACCGGCGTCTCCGACCCGCGATGGTTGAAACATTGGGGTGCCCCATCCATCGAGCGTCTTTTGCTCGATGGGTGGGATGCCACGAAGCCCAAGTTGCAAGCAGCCGATTTTGTCTCTTATCAGTCCCTCACCGGCGTCTCCGACCCGCGATGGTTGAAACATTGGGGTGCCCCATCCATCGAGCGTCTTTTGCTCGATGGGTGGGATGCCACGAAGCCCAACTTGCAAGCAGCCGATTTTGTCTCTTATCAGTCCCTCACCGGCGTCTCCGACCCGCGATGGTTGAAACATTGGGGTGCCCCATCCATCGAGCGTCTTTTGCTCGATGGGTGGGATGCCACGAAGCCCAACTTGCAAGCAGCCGATTTTGTCTCTTATCAGTACCTCACCGGCGTCTCCGACCCGCGATGGTTGAAACATTGGGGTGCCCCATCCATCGAGCGTCTTTTGCTCGATGGGTGGGATGCCACGAAGCCCAACTTGCAAGCAGCCGATTTTGTCTCTTATCAGTCCCTCACCGGCGTCTCCGACCCGCGATGGTTGAAACATTGGGGTGCCCCATCCATCGAGCGTCTTTTGCTCGATGGGTGGGATGCCACGAAGCCCAACTTGCAAGCAGCCGATTTTGTCTCTTATCAGTACCTCACCGGCGTCTCCGACCCGCGATGGTTGAAACATTGGGGTGCCCCATCCATCGAGCGTCTTTTGCTCGATGGGTGGGATGCCACGAAGCCCAACTTGCAAGCAGCCGGTTTTGTTTCTTATCAGGGCACAAGTTTACCCGTGTCGATAAGGCCCACAAGTTGAGTCCGCGGCTTTACAGGTTGCGGAAAAACTCGCAGGGACACGGTTTTGTATCAGGGCACGAGTTTACTCGTGCCGATAAAGATCGCCAAATGAGCGCGGACTTTAGTCCCTGCCGGATAGATTATGGCAAAAGTGCTTCCGTTAAATGGGTTTTTCCGCAGCCTCCCAAGGACCACATCTAGTTTTGTGTGATTGGGATAAGTTGGAAGCCGTATTTTTTTGCCTGCTGCATGAGCTTTTGTTGGAGCCTGTGTTGGTTTTGTATTTCCTGCTGTGCGAAGACCGTTTCATCGTAGGCGTGCCGGTTGGTAAGCATGTGGAAGACGATGCGAGCCAGTTTGTGAGCCGAGGCGGTGATGGCCTTGGGCGCTCCCAGTTTGGCACGCATGCGGCGATAGTATTGGCCCAGCCACGACTGGCTGCGGAACAGCGACTGCGCGGCCATGCGCAGCGCCCTTGCCACGCGGTTGTTCACCTTGCGGGTGTGCGAACTGAGCACTTTGCCGCCGCTTACGCGGTTGTCCGGGCATAGCCCCATCCACGAAGCGAAGGCTCCCACATTGGGGAACGCCGACAGGTCAGGACCCACTTCGGTCAACAACGTATGGGCGGTCAGCGCATTGAGGCCGGGAACTTCGGTCAGATCCACCCCGAAGATGCGATACAGATGACCGCGCAGGTCGAACTTCATCTCATTGCGCCGCGGCCTGTGCCGGTCTTTTGGATCAGCCAGTACAGCTGTATCCGGCCCGGCGCCATCGGAGAATTCGCCCAGCATCTGCTCGATCTCCACATCGCAGCAGGCCAGCAGTTGCTGGTAGCTCCGATACGCGGTCACCGACTGGCGAAGCGTAAACAGATGTTCCCGACGGTAGTCTCCGACCAGCGACTTGGCGATCGTCTCCGCGCTGGCCTTGATGCGCGGGTCGCGCAACTGGGCCAGCTTCAGCGGGTTGCGCTCTCCGCCCAGAATCGCATCCAGAATCGCCATCCCGGTCGTCCCGCTCAGATCGCTGATGACATGGTGCAGTTGCAGGTTCATCTGATCCAGCGCCTTCTGCATGTGCTGCAGATGCACCGCCGCCATCCCCACCAGACTCTCCCGGTAGCGCATCAGCGACCGCACCGCGCACACCTGCCCCGACGGCCGGAAACTGGCCCGCAACAGTCCCACCGCGTGCAAATACTGCAGCCACTGACAATCGCTCACGTCCGTTTTGCGCCCCGGCACGTTCTTCACGTGCCGGGCGTTGACCAGGCACACCTTCATCCCACGCGCTTCCAGAATCTGAAATAGCGGAATCCAGTACACCCCGGTCGACTCCATGGCCACCGTCTCGATTCGGCAGTGTTCAAGCCAGTCCGCGGCCGCTTTCAAGTCCTCGGTAAATGCCGCGAACCGCCGCACTGGTTGCATATCCCGATCCGGGGGAACGGCGATGTAAATCTCCGTCGCTCCAATGTCCACCCCGGCCGCGTTCGGCTCCATCACCGGTGCTGCCACCAGCCCATGCGCCTTCTTTTTCTTCCTATCCTTGGCCAACACAACCTCCAGGCGTCATGTCAAACGGCCCGGACGATGCAAAAACACGCACTCTCCCAAACGGGATCGGCAGCCACAGGAAAAATAACCGCCGTCACCACTGACTCGAGCACAAAGTCCAGGACCACGCTGTTTAACGGGCTCCAATGGAAGCACCAATGGCTATTTCGGCCTACTTGCCGTCAACATGACAAAACTAGAATATCCCTCAGCCAAATGGTCCTTCCCTCATCGACCCGCCATTCGCCGGTCGTTCGCTGTTTAGCCCCCGCGGGATGTTTTTAGGAGTTCTGCTCCGGAAGATCTACGCTGAGATTTCCAAGCCGGGACATTGCCGCTTCTGCCTGCGGTGGCATTTCAAAAAAAAGACCCGGCGCGTCAATCATGCGCGCCGGGCCATATATTGCGGTTCTAATGCGTGAACAAACGCCGCTACAGGTTAAAGTCTACGTCGATAGTTGTCTGAACCTCGGTGGGCTGATTGTTAAGCAGATAAGGCTTATATAGCCAGTTCCGCACTGCGTCAACCGCAGCTGCCCGCAACATGGGTGGCCCGCTCACCACCTGCAGATTCTGCACCTTTCCGGACTTCGAAATGGTTGCCGCCAGAACTACTCTGCCTGAAACACGGGCTGTCCGGGCAATGGCCGGATACTCAGGTGCGATCCTTCGAACCAACAAGCCGCCCACAACGCCGGCTGACACGGAAATGGGAGTGAGCTTGATATTTGCTTCGCTCTTGATTCCGCTGCCGATCGCGCCAGTTTCGCCCATTGTTTCCATACCGGGTACGCCAAAGCCGCTCGGAGGCGGCGCCTCTTGAGGAGCAGGCTTGCGTGCGCCTTGCGGCAACTGCGAGGTCGCGGTCAATTGCTGGTTCATCTGTTCCGCCGACACCGGAGCCTGAGTGGTTCCGTCAGAGGAATCCGAAGTCTGTTCAGTTGTCGCGGACGGATTCTGAGCATTCTTAATGGTCGTCACAGTTCCGCTTGCAGGTCCCGACGGCGACGGTTTCAACGCACTCGTGCCTTCCTCGATGCCAAGGGCCTGGGTCGGCGACGCCGCGGGACGAGGCGGAGTGACGCTTCTTCCTCGCAGGACCAGCGGAATGGTGATGGCGAGGGCAATTGCGGCAACACCCCCGGTGATGGACCCAATCATGACCCATCTCGGCTTTTTCCTGTGTTCTGACTCCGTATCCTCTTCTTCTTGGTAACCAGACCGAAAAACACTAATCAATTCTTCTTCGACTGGAGCACTCTTAACCGGCGTGGGCAGCGGTTCCTGGCGCGCCGTGGCAGCTCCCTGACTCGCCGCGGAAGGTGGCCACTGGTTCGTCGACTGGTTGGTCTCTGGCCGGCGCGCCGGGGCCTGATCGGCGTTCACCTCGCTCAACCGCCGCAGAAACGCCTCAAGGTCCGAATCTGCTCCCGCCTGGGACCGGGATGAACCTGATTTAACTTTCTCTTGAGGCCTTGCCACCGGCGGT
>CAVSYM010000055.1:0-285669 GCA_963732165.1 uncultured Acidobacteriaceae bacterium | reverse complement strand
CATCCTGAATTGCCGTGGCGCGCGATAATGGGCGCTGGAAACGTCTATCGCCACGACTACGACAACGTGGCGGAGGAATTCGTTTCTTTGGCGCACGCTTCACGAGAGCGTGCCGACATTGAAAGCGACCGTGGACGAAGAGATCGCGCGGCTCCGACGCGGCGCGAGAGTGATAGGAACTCCGCCCGATCCTTCGCGACGCGAAATGCCCCAAGCCTATCACCGTACCTCTCCCCGCTTGCGGGGACCATCGCGAAACTCAGTTGCCTCACCGTATCCCGCATCGCCAAGCACAATCCGGTCCGGCAAGCCCCAACCGCGTACTTGATCGAGCAGTTCCAGCGCCAATTCCCACTTCTTCTTAAAGACAACTTCTTCGGGAACCCCGGCCGCCTGGCGCCTCTCGGGGTCTTTCGCCCAAGTTTCCGGCAGATACAGGCGCCAGCCCAGAACCGCATTCCCCTGAGCGCCCACATGATGCAGGCTCACCGCGACCTGGCAATTGCCGGTCTTGCCCAGCGTCCCGGAATACTGTCGATCCACGCCCACCGAATCCTCGCCTTGCTTGGGAAACCCGGTGTCGTCCACTACCCACGCCGAATCCGGCTCCAGCTCCGCTGTCATCCGCTTTCCCAACCGCGCCCAGACTTCCCCCCACTCCCAAGGGCTCTGCCCGACAAACTGCTGCATGGCCTGTACGTTCCCATCCGGCAGTCGAGCAGCCATCGGCTCGATCGATTTCCGTTCCCCGTCCTGGAGCAGGCCACGGACATAGAGTTCACCCCAGTGACGACGCTCGCTGCGGCCCATCGGCTCCAGCAAGTCGACAAGGAATCCCTCCAATCGCTGACGAGACCTGGCGATCTGGTTTTCGGTCATGCCCGAGCGTATCAGCGTCAAAACATGATGTCAATACTTAACGTTGTAATACTAACTGATAGATGTAACTGTCGCTACTGGGATCATAGGTCGGGTCCAGAGGGTCGGAACCGCCGGTTGCGCTTATAGGAATGTTGATCCCGATGTCCTTGTTCGCTGCATTTGCAAGTTGGATCACGTATTCCCACGAGATGCCCCACGCGCCCGGGTTCACGTTGGAATTGGTCGAGATATTATTACCCGCACCCTGGTACGAATCGGTGGGCAGGCTGCGCGTGGACCACGTGAGCAATTATGGCCCGTGTCTCCAAGGTACCCGGGACTGGTGTTGGTGCCCAGCCAGCCAGGAAGCGGAGTAGCCGAAGGGCGCCAACGATGAGATGAACGCGGGGTCGAAGATCTGGCCGTTGGCCGCAAGTCCAGCCTGGCCGAAAGTCTGCCGGATCCACCTTACAAGATCGCGGGGCCATTCAAAATGGGAGCAGGCGTAAATTCCATGTAGTATCGGTTGCATAGGTGGTGTTGTGCGGCTGACTTGATCCCTGACATTTCAGGCCGGGCACATGCCTGACAGTTTTTCCTTATGAAGAAGGTTTTGTCTTTCCGTTTCCGGGAAAGCTGTCGCGCGCGCAAGAGCTGAACGGGCCTGCAGGCCCCGCCTGCAACCGGAAGCGGGCGCCGGTGCGACGAGCGAGCCGCGGCGCAACCCCAAAGGGTTCACATGAGCACCACCAATTTTCACATTCTCGCCAAGCCGATCGGCCCCATCTGCAATCTCGACTGCAAATACTGCTTCTACCTCGAGAAGGAGTCGCTCTATCCGGAGGTCTCCAAATGGGCCATGCGCGAGGAGGTGCTAGATAGTTACATCCGACAGTATGTCGAGGCGCACGATTCGCCGGTGGTGACTTTCACGTGGCAGGGAGGTGAGCCAACCCTGCTGGGGGTGAAGTATTTCCGACGGATCGTCGAGATCGAGAAAAAATACGCGAACGGCAAACGCATCCAGAACGCTTTCCAAACCAACGGCGTGCTGCTGAACGAATCGTGGGCGGACCTGTTCAAGGAAAACGAGTTTCTCATCGGCATATCAATCGACGGGCCGCGCGAGTTGCACGATGCCTACCGCGTGGACAAAGGCGGCCAGCCCACCTTCGACCGCGTGATGCGCGGCCTGGAGACGCTGAAGTGCAATGGCGTGGAATTCAACACTCTCACCACCGTGCACCGCGCCAATGCCGACCATCCGCTCGATGTCTATCGCTTCCTTAAGGAAAACGGAAGCGGGTATATGCAGTTCATTCCGATCGTGGAGCGGATTTCGCGCCAGGTCACTGCGGACGGTCTGCAGCTCATCTCGCCGGACTTCAGCGGTGCGGCCAGTGTGGCGCCGTGGTCGGTCGAGCCGCGACAGTTTGGCCGCTTTCTGTGCGCCATTTTCGACGAATGGGTGCGCAAGGATGTGGGCACGAAGTTTGTGCAGCTCTTCGACGTCTCATTGGAGAGCTGGATGGGCATTGAGCCCAGCCTTTGCGTCTTTCGGCGCAAATGCGGCTCTGCGTTGGCCATCGAGCACTCGGGCGACCTCTACTCCTGCGACCATTATGTCTATCCGCAGAACCGCCTGGGCAACATTATGGAGTCGCCGCTCCAGGCGCTTGTCAATTCCGGGCAGCAACAGAAATTTGGCGATGCCAAGGAGACGACCCTGCCGCGCTATTGCCGGGAGTGCGATGTGCGCTTTGCCTGCAATGGCGAGTGCCCCAAGCACCGCTTCCTGACCACGCCCGACGGGGAGCCCGGCCTGAACTACCTGTGCGCGGGGTACAAGATTTTCTTTCACCACATCGATCCCTACATGCGTTTCATGGCCGGCGAACTGGCCGCCGAGCGTGCGCCGGCCAACGTAATGCGCTGGGTAGAGGCGAAGGACGCGCTCGTCGCATTCAAGCAAGCCGGGCGAAATGACTCCTGTCCATGCGGCAGCATCAAAAAATTCAAGAATTGCTGCGGACGCGGCGCGTAAATATCCCCGCTCAATCTCCCGGCGGCCACAGGATCACGGGTAGACCAGTGTCGTCCTTGTAGTGCTCGCGGATCGCTTTCAACTGAGCCACAAGTTGATTGGCAATGTCCTCGTACCCGGGCCCGACGCGCATGCCGTTTTCGATGAACTGGCTGTCCATTTCGTCGGGGTCGCGCTCGAGGTCGAAGAGCTCCCACTCGTTGCGGTTGTAGTAGTGGATGAGCTTGTAGCGCTCAGTGCGGATGCCGTAGTGAGGGGCGACCCAGTGCGGCGGGCCGAACTCGTAATAGTGGTAGTAGAGTGCGCGCTCGCGCGGGGTGGGGCTCTCGCCGCGCAACAGCGGCGCGATGCTGCGGCCCTGCATTTCCTTGGGAACGGGCAGGCCACACAGGTCGAGCACAGTGGGCGCATTGTCGATGCCGATGACCCACTCGTCGGTAACCGTCCCTCGGCCTTTCATGCCCGGAGCCCGGATTATCCACGGAACATGAATCGGCTGTTCGTACATGAAGCGCTTGTCGAACCAGCCGTGATCGCCGAGAAAGAAACCGTGGTCGCAGGTGTAAACAACGATGGTGTTTTCGGCCAGGCCGCTCTTGTCGAGATAGTCGAGCAAGCGGCCGATGTTGTCGTCCTGCGAGCGCAAGGTGCCTAGAAAATGCTCCATGAACTTCTGATAGTTCCACTGCTTGCGCTGCCGCGGCGTGAGGTAGGACGGCGGATTAAAATCTGGCATATCTTCAATCCGCATGCGGGCCGCCTTGGCGGCGCCGGCGCGGTGCGAGTAGTCGTCCCAAAAGGTGGCGGGCTCAGGAATGCGAACGTCGTCGTAGAGATGCTCGTATTTGTGCGGCGGGTCAAACGGTCTATGGTCGTTGAAGTATTGCAGCATCATCAGGAACGGCTTCCCGAGGCCCTTGAACTGCTCAATACCCTTGATGGCGAGATCGGTAAAAATATCGGTCGAGTAGCCTTCATGCACCTGCTTCTCAATCTGCGTGCTGCCCAGCGCAGGATTGCCAAAATAGCCAGTGGGGTCGTAATACGGGCCGCCCGCTCCGTTCTTATAGACAAACAAATCGAAGCCTGTGTCGGCGGGATTTACAGGCAGATGCCACTTGCCGAGCATCGCTGTCTGGTATCCATCGCGTTTAAGGATTTTTGGAAAACTCTCCTGACTGGGATCGAAGCGCGGCACCATGCTGCCGGCGTTGGCGGCCGGAACGTCGGGGTTCCCGTACATGGCATTGATGTTGTTGTAGGTGCCGGTCAGGAGCGTGGCGCGACTCGGCGCGCAAAGGCCATTGGTGACGAAGGAATTGGTGAAGCACAAACCTTCCCTCGCTATGCGATCGATGTTAGGAGTATCGATTAGCCGGCTGCCATAGCAACTGAGAGCCGCCTGGGGCACGCCCTCGCCGGTGATCCAAAGTATATTGGGGCGTTTGGGAAGCGTACCCGCGGCGATTTGAGCTGGCCCGGCCTGGGTACCTGTTGTGGCCATTGCCGCTGTCTGAACCGCGGGTGCCGCAATGATTCCGGCCAGGGCCTTGAGCGCATTGCGCCGCGAAACTATTCCGTGACGTTCAATCATATCGCCGGACTTCATGAGTCGCCCCCCGAAAAACCTGCCTATTTGCTGATTGCATCCTTTCGAGTCTTTTTCGGCTCAGACAATTTCTTATTATCCACTTCCTGGCGTCCCGTCACGGCCTGATTCACAGTCATAAAGGTAAATCACATCGAGCTAGTTTCAATGACATTCAAAGAACTGCATCAGGGATCAGGAGTGCTTTTTGGATCGCAATAATTCCCGGCTAACAGACGGCCATGCAGGCCGTGCACGCTCGCGGTGCCGTCGGCGCGGACGCAAAAGGACCATCGTATCCTTCAGGCGCGTTGCCGGCGTTGGTCACATGGGCGCAACACGATGACCCGCATTGGTTCGGCGCGCGCATCCCCGACGCGCCGCAAGCGGATCAATGGCGAGTTCCAAACGCCTGAGTTTCAGGCCTTCGAAATCACACACTGAGACCCGTGATCGAATCCTTTTCGAAGAATGATCCGGTTGTCATGGTGATCAAACCGGCAACTTGTCGCTGGACCTGGGCATGACTCTCAAGATTCGATTCAGGCGAAATCACTCACCTGATCACGCCTTGCCCCCAACGGGGAATTGATACAGGTATACGGGATCTGGTCGAAATGGCTGCGAAATCGCACACACTCATCGAGGCCCGATTGGTATCGAGATTTCTAATATTACAACGTTAAGTATTGACATCATGTTTTGACGCTGATACGCTCGGGCATGACCGAAAACCAGATCGCCAGGTCTCGTCAGCGATTGGAGGGATTCCTTGTCGACTTGCTGGAGCCGATGGGCCGCAGCGAGCGTCGTCACTGGGGTGAACTCTATGTCCGTGGCCTGCTCCAGGACGGGGAACGGAAATCGATCGAGCCGATGGCTGCTCGACTGCCGGATGGGAACGTACAGGCCATGCAGCAGTTTGTCGGGCAGAGCCCTTGGGAGTGGGGGGAAGTCTGGGCGCGGTTGGGAAAGCGGATGACAGCGGAGCTGGAGCCGGATTCGGCGTGGGTAGTGGACGACACCGGGTTTCCCAAGCAAGGCGAGGATTCGGTGGGCGTGGATCGACAGTATTCCGGGACGCTGGGCAAGACCGGCAATTGCCAGGTCGCGGTGAGCCTGCATCATGTGGGCGCTCAGGGGAATGCGGTTCTGGGCTGGCGCCTGTATCTGCCGGAAACTTGGGCGAAAGACCCCGAGAGGCGCCAGGCGGCCGGGGTTCCCGAAGAAGTTGTCTTTAAGAAGAAGTGGGAATTGGCGCTGGAACTGCTCGATCAAGTACGCGGTTGGGGCTTGCCGGACCGGATTGTGCTTGGCGATGCGGGATACGGTGAGGCAACTGAGTTTCGCGATGGATTGGAAGCGCGCGGTCTACGCTACGTGGTGGGCATCGCGCCGCAGACCGGGGTTTGGGCCAAAGCGCCCAGGATCGAAGTGCCGGAATACAAGGGGCGTGGCGCTCCGCCGAAGAGGTGGAACTACGGGGACCAAAGGCCGAGTTCGGTGAAAGACGTAGCGCTGAAGGCCAGGGGCTGGAAGAAGGTTCGTTGGCGCGAGGGGACCAAAGGCTGGTTGGAGTCGCGCTTCCTCTCTGTGCGGGTACAGCCGTCGCACGGCTTCGTCGATGGAGATCCGCCGCACAAGGAAATCTGGCTGCTGGTGGAGTGGCCGGAAGCGGAGAAGGAACCGGCCAAATGCTTCTTCTGCGATCTGCCGGCGAACTACACATTGCGGCGATTGGTGCGCATCGCCAAGTGCAGGTGGAAGATCGAACAAGACTACCACCAGTTAAAGGAAGAGCTGGGCCTGGATCATTACGAAGGAAGAAGCTGGAACGGCTGGCATCATCATGTAACCCTGGTAATGCTGGCGCACTCCTTCCTGACCCTGGAAACCTTGCGCAGTAAAAAAAACTTCTGGGTGGACCCTGCCAAGGACTCGGCGTGAAATCCAATACCTGCTCTTCACGTGGACTGGCAACTGCGCCTACTGCGGGGTCGCGGTGGACCGCTCGCATAGTCCCTAGCACTTAACGTTGTAATATTAGTCACTTGTCCGAAATCCCTGCTTTTCGGCCACTTGCCGAGAAGACCGATCGACCTGAATGGCTCAATACGTGCTTTGGCCTGTGGCAACAGTTGATAGGTCACGCTGAGGAGAAATCCCTGCATGCTAGTCGACCTTCCGTTCCCGATCGATTCTCGACGCGCGATTCGGCGATGGGGCGTCAACTTGCCTCGTCAAAATCTCCCCTTGCATTCACAGGGGAAGTGTGAGATCTTTCCCTTGAAAGCCTAGGGGAACGAATGGATACCGCCAAACTTGAATTTCTGCGTGGCACGCTGGATGTACTGATCCTCAAGGCCCTGGTCTGGGGCCCGCTTCACGGGTATGCCATCACTAACCTGATCCGGAGGCAGAGCGAAGACGCACTGCTGGTCGAAGAGGGGACGCTTTATCCCGCGCTCTGGCGACTGGAAAACAAGGGACTGCTTGATGCAGAGTGGGGACTCTCGGAGAACAATCGCAAGGCGAAGTTTTACCGGCTCACTGCGGAGGGCCGGCGCCAACTGCGCCAAGAAGTGAAGACCTGGGAGGCGTACGCCGCGGCCGTGGCCAAGGTGCTGGGTGCGACGCAGCCCCCGCTGCCGGAGGAGATGGCATGAGACCGGCTCCTTTATGGCGGCGATACGACCGGCTGTCGGGTTCCGACCCAGCGGCAGACGTGAAAGATGAGCTGTGCTTTCATCTCGAAACCAAGGTTGACGACCTTGTTGCGTTGGGCTGGTCTCCCGAAGCCGCCCGCAAAGAAGCCGAACGCCAGTTTGGAAATATTCTCGCCGTCCAACGCGTGGGCGAGCGCATAGGAGAGCACATGGACCGCCGCCGCCGTCTCACCGAATACTGGGCCGACGCCCTTCGAGACCTCCGCTTCACCCTCCGCACGCTTCGCCGCGACGCGGGCTTTACCGTCATTGCCATTCTCATTCTCACGCTCGGCATCGGCGCCAACATCGCAGTCTTCAGCGTGGTGAATACGATTCTGCTGCGCCCGCTGCCCTTTCACGATTCGCAGCAACTGGTACGGATTGTGGAGAAGGATGCCAAGAGCGGCGAATCCGGCAGAACCTATACCGCAGATGCCACCCAGGACTTCCAGCAGCAGAACCGCTCTTTTCAATCTGTGAGTGGCTACTTTGCCTTTACCGGACCCAATAATTTCAAGCTCTCAGGGAACGGCCAGCCAGTGCCTGCTACGGGAATGCTTGTCGCACAGGGGTTCTTTGAAACACTCGGCGTCAAGCCTTCCGACGGGCGCCTGTTCAGGCCGGAGGAATTTGTCCATAACGCGCAGCCCGCGGCCTTGTTAAGCTACCCGTTCTGGAAACGCCATTTCGGCGGCGACCGCAGCGTCATCGGACGGACGGTTGATTTGAGCGATCAAGTCGACCTGAACAACAAGTCCGTTACTGTAGTCGGGGTTCTTCCGGAGACATTCGATTTCGGCGCAGTGTTTTCACCCGGAGCCAAGATCGATCTCTTCGTCCCTTACATCATGGATGACTTCCGCGGAGACGGAAATGACCTGGCATTGGTCGGCCGCCTCAAACCGGGCGTGAACATCGCACAGGCGCAAAACGAGGCCGATCTGCTCTTTCCGCAGTTCTACTTCGAGCACAGGCACCCTGAGTACGGAAAGGGCTACACGGGCCAGCTCACTGGACTCAAGGAATACGTAAGCGGCAAGCTGCGGCGGTCGCTGATCGTGCTGTGGTGTGCGGTAGGGCTCATTCTGCTAATTGTTTGCGTGAATCTTTCCAACCTGCTGCTGGCCCGCGCAGCCGCGCGCACCAAGGAATTCGCGATGCGCAGCGCATTGGGAGCAAGACGCATGCGGCTGGTGCGTCAACTGCTGACGGAGAGCCTGGTGCTGGCCACTACGGGCGCAGCGCTGGGTCTGGGGCTTGCCTGGGCCATCCTTGCGTATCTGGCGCATCAGGGATCGATCGCGCTGCCGCTGCTGAGCATGGTGCGCATCGATGGAGCGGCACTGGCATGGACGCTGTTGATCGCGGTCGGAGCCGCCATTCTCTTCGGACCGGCTCCCGCGCTGCGAATGTCGGCCGCCAATTTGCAGGAAGCGTTGAAGGACAGCGGGCATGGAGCCAGCGAGGGCCGCAAGCACGACCGCCTGCGCTCCGCGCTCGTGATTACAGAGATTGCTCTGGCTTGCGTGCTGCTGGTTGGCGCGGGCCTGTTGTTGCGCAGTTTTCTTCGCGTTCTGGATGTCGACCTGGGCTTTGAGCCAAGTCGCGCAGCCGCCGTCAGCGTCGACTATGACGACGGCGGGAATGCGGCAAAACGGGCAGCGATATGGCAGGACGTTGTGAGCCGTGCGTCGACGATTCCCGGTGTTGAGGCGGCTGGAATATCAGACAACCTGCCCATGAGCCGCAACCGAAGCTGGGGGATCGCGGCCTTGGGTGCGCAGAAACCCACGAACAGCGATTTCATCGGCGTTTTCGTGTACATCGTCTCGCCCGGCTATCTCAAGGCGATGGGAATGCGCCTGATATCGGGCCGCGACGTGAGTTGGGACGACATCGTAAATAATCGCAACGTAGTCGTCATTAACGATGCAGTCGCGCGCAAGCTGTGGCCGGGACAAAGCCCCATCGGCCGCATTGCCATTGCAGGCGGGGCGCAGTCGGAGGTCATCGGTGTGATTGCCGACGTTCGTGAAAGCAGCGCGGAAGACGATGCGGCGGCGCAGATGTACCTGCCGTCTACGAAGCAGTTTGGTCCGGAAGGCTCCTATCTCGTCGTGCGCTCCAAACTGCCTCCTTCTGCGCTGGCCAGGAGTGTGATGCAAACGCTGCGGGAGATCAACCCTGGACAGTCGGCCACGGAGTTCCGGCCCATTCAGGGGCTCGTGGATCACGCTACGTCTCCGCGGCGCTTCTTCGTTCTGCTGGTAGGAATCTTTGCGGGACTGGGACTGCTTCTGGCATCGCTGGGAATCTACGGGGTCATCTCCTATGCAGTGACGCGCCGGACTCAGGAGATCGGCATCCGCATGGCTCTCGGCGCAACCCAGGGCCGGGTGCAGCGCGAGGTGATCGGCAATACGCTGCGCCTCGCACTGATCGGCATTGCCGCCGGAGTCATCGCTTCGCTTGCAGTCGCGCGCCTGATTGCTTCTCTTCTGTTTCAGACTGCGCCGACTGATCCGCTTACCTTTGCCGGGATGGTGATTCTGTTGGGAGGTGTCGCTCTGTTGGCGGGCTATCTCCCGGCACGCAGAGCCTCGAAGATCGATCCAATCGTCGCGCTGCGGACAAACTAAAACTGAAATACCTTTACTTCTCTGCAACATTCGGGGCTTATGCGCATCAGCATTCAAGCCTCCTGACGCGGCCACATTATGCAAAATCGCCAAACCGCGTTTCGGGGACGATCATGTTCTCAAAACGCGCTTGCCCTGTTACCAATAGCTGAGAATAAAGTTCCATACAGTCGGTGATCCCAGAGCTGCTCGTTCATTCCGGGACTCCGACGCGGAAATTGGTCATTCATAGCGGAGCGCTACCATGGGGTCGACTTTGGAGGCGCGGCGTGCGGGGAAGTAACCTGCGGACACTGCTACGAGCAGCAGGAGCATGACGGCCGCGGCAAGGCTTGCCGGATCTGTGCCGTGGAATCCGTAGAGCATGTTTGTGACCAGGCGGCTTCCGGCTAAAGTAATGGGAATTCCGACAGCAATACCAACTGCTACGAGCAACAGGATCTCGCGCATGACCAGCCATCCCACATTGAAGCGTGCTGCGCCGAGGGCCATGCGAATACCTATCCCGTTGGTGCGACGGCTGACTACATAGGACATGAGGCCGTAGATGCCGATGCAGGAGAGAAAGACCGCGAGGAGCCCGAAAAAGGTAGAAAGCTGAGCAACGATGCGCTGGTTGGTGAGGGTGCGGGCAACTTGTTCGTTCAGTGTGGTGACGTTCGTGATTGGCAAATTGCGGTCAATCGAGTGGATCGTCTGCTGGACGGCGGCGGCGATGGGAGCGTAGCTGCCGGTATAACGAACTTCGAAGTCACCGAAGCTCCATGGCTGCTGAGTGTACGGGAAGTAATCGACATTGACAGGTTCTTCCTTGAGATCACCGAACTTCACATCTTTTGCGATGCCGATGACGGTAACATCGTTTTCTGGCTTGTCATCGCCCAAGCCATAGTGACGACCGAGCGGATTACCGAGGGGAAAGAGGACTTTAACTGTATGCTCGCTGATGATAGCGACCCGTTGTGAGGTGCTGGTGTCGGAGGGTGAGAAATTACGTCCCGCCAGCAAAGGAATTTGCATCGTAGCGAAGTAGCCATCCCCAACAACATTGTGTTTGACGTCGACATTTTCGTCGGTGTTTGCCCCAGGCACGACAACATTCGAGCTCCAGCTTCCTTCATGAAAGGTGAACGCTGAGAAACTAGCGGCCTTCACGTTCGGCAACGCGCTGACGCGCTCTTCGATCTGTTGATAGAGGGCAACTTCTCGCGGCTCGCCGGGCTTATAACCAGCGGAGCTTGAGTCGATGTCGAGACGCAGGGCGTTTTCTCTGTTAAAGCCGGTATCGATATTGTTGAGATTGACGAGACTGCGCAGGAAGAGTCCAGCTCCGACCATTAGAACCAGCGAGAGGGATACCTGGGAGATGACAAGTGCCCTGGCGAGTGGATTCTTCCCGTGTGTGTCCTGGGGGCTGCGACCGGTCTTCAATGTGTTCGTGAGTTCGATTCGAGTGGCGCGAAAAGCGGGAATAGTTCCAAAGAGGATGGCAGTGGCGACGGTCACGGCAAAAGTGAATGCGAGCAACCTGAGATCGATCGAGACGTTGAGTGGGATAGTTTCAAGACCGCCCGAAATCATGCGCAAGAGCAGACGGTTGGCAACCGATGCGAACGCCACACCAAGGCCTCCGCCGAAAAGGGCCAAGATGAGGCTTTCTGTGAGCAACTGGCGGATAAGGCGCTCCCTTCGAGCGCCCAAAGCTTGCCGAACCGCGAGTTCACGGGCACGCGCAGTCGAGCGGGCAAGAAGCAGGTTAGCAATATTGGCACAGGCTATAAGCAGAACGAGAGCTACTACCGCCATCAGAATTTGGAGCGGTTCTGAAAACCGCCGGCGCAGCGAGGAAAGGCCTGTGGCCATGGGCGTCAATTGGACTTGAGTCTTATCCAACTTTTGCCGATTTTCTGCACTGAGATCGGCATCGGGGAATCCGAGCAGGGTCTGCCGGAAGAGCAGATTTACGTTGGATGTAGCCTGGGCAACCGAAACGCCAGGCTTGAGGCGGGCCAGGATCAAGAGGGATTCTGAGAAGTTGTCTTTATATCCGTCAAAGTTTGGAGGGACTTGCTTGATCATGGAGAGCGGAACCCACATATCGGGGTCTTCACCGACTTTGGTGCCGAAGAATTCAGCCGGGGCAACGCCGATGATGTTATAGGTCATGGTGCCGAGTCTAAGTTTTCGATTCAGGACGTTGGGATCTCGGGCAAGACTGCGCTTCCACCAGGCGTAGCTGATGACTGCTACCGGATGATCGCCCTCCGAATTGTCGTCCGCATCATCTAAGGTACGGCCCATAATTGGTTTGACTCCGAGAGTCGTGAAGTAAGTACCGGAGACAAGTTGGACATTTATCGGTTCTGATTCGGTTCTTCCTTCGACGAAGCCATGGACGGCGTTAGTCATGCTGCAGATTGCGGCGGTTTCGGAGAAGACCTGATTCTTATCCTGCATTTGGCGGTAGAAGGGGTAGGAGTAAAGATCGGTTCTGGCGAAGTCGTCGGTCTTGCCGGAGGCAATTCCTTTTCCGAGCAAGACGAGCTGAGCGGGATCCTTTACGGGCAAAGAGCGCAGCATAACGGCGTCTAGAAGGCTGAAGATCGCAGTATTCGCTCCGATGCCTAAGGCGAGCGAGAGAAGGGCAACAATGGTGAGTGCCTTGCTGCGCAAGAGAGCACGAGCGCCATAGGCTGCGTCTTGAACGAAGCTTTCAAACCATTCCCATCCCCAGGTCATGTAACTCTTCTCCTTCATGTGCGTGGCATTGCCAAATTTCCGGCTGGCGAGGAAACGCGCCGTATCGGGCGATAGTCCGGCGACGATGTGTTGTTGTTGCCGGAGATCGAGATGGAGTTGCATTTCCTCTCCGAGCTCGTCGTGGAAACGACGACGGTGCAGAAGCATATGCAGTCGCCTCAGAAATTCTCCGGGGGTGTTCATAGGGTCCTCACTATTTGAGTTCGCTCACGCTTCAAACCGTCTGAATGACGCGGGTAATCGCACCCATGACGCGCTGAAATTGGGAAACTTCGATACCGAGTTGTTTTTTGCCGGCAGGGGTAAGGGAATAGTAGCGGGCCCGGCGGTTGCCGGCGGTGACACCCCATTCAGCAACGACCCAGCCCTTTAACAACATGCGCTGCAGCGCGGGATAGAGCGAGCCTTCCTCCACGTGAAGAACATCGTCGGTAGTGCGCTGGATATTGTCGGCAATCTCATATCCGTGGAGCTTGCCGCGGACAGCGAGGCTCTTGAGGATGAGCAGATAGAGAGTGCCGGGTGGAATCTCATCGCGGCTATCGTTCAGGTCCGAATTCCGATTGGTGATAGCCGTCATGCGCGCGGTTCCTGGCCACACTGACATAGTTAGACTATGTAAGTGTAGGTTCGAAGTGACTCGCTGTCAAGACGGCAGATCAAAACCGCGTGAATCGCTAAGTCGTCAGAACGAATCGATGCTGAGCGAGGGCTTGTTCGAGGATTCCTGTCAACTTGTGGCCGGCCGGCAACTTGAATTCCGCTCACGAAAACCGCTGTAGGCGAATGGAAGATCGCCTTACCTCGTTTCCAACCACAGCATTCTGGAAGTCTGATAAGGCCTGTTTTCGTCAACCGAGAATCACTCGTTGGCCATTGGCGCGGCGGCTTGGCGCCCTCGCGGCACCGCACCGGGTGGTAACCCTTTATCATGTGAATCCCGTTGACTTGCTCGGGACGGCTGCCGCAGGTTGAAGCCAGGGCCCGCTTTATCGAAAGCCACGACTTCCTTAAACAGGTTCGTTTGCCGCTGAAGGAAGTGAAACTCCGGAATGCTGTGAAGGTCGCTGGCGATTCCGGTCGATGGCACCAGAAAATTCGCCATGCGGTCGGCGCTGGAAGGCAATAAGAGGGCCTGGCCATTTCTACGCATAGCTTGTGACGGCCTTCATATTTCGTTCTTCCCGCTCGGCCGAAATTCGTTCGAGATAGCCGCAATGTTCGAATGCCTCAAGCGGATCAATCGGCAGTTTCTTGGATCGGCGCCACTCCTTAACGAGAGGCTTAACATCAAACCAAAAGGCATCGCGGAAAATTTCCTCCGCGCGGATCAAATGACACGTAGATTGAGCTGCAGCGAGGCGTTCCCGGTCGACCAATACTGCACGGGCATAAAGCTCCTGAGCAGTGCATATTGTCTGAATCATTGCCTCGATCTTCCCTTTGAGGTTGTGACTCTGATCGATCATGAATGCTACGTCCGCAGCAGCGCCGGTCTCGAAGCTGTAGTTAAAAAACTCGTGGAAGATGCGAAACACCTGATAGGGATCGATCGAACCGAGCGTCAGATCGTCGTCGGCATAGCGCCGATCATTGAAATGGAAGCCGCCTAGAAGCTTGCGGTGAAGTAGCCATGTCACAATCTGTTCGATGTTCTGCGCCTGGTAGTGATGCCCGGTGTCAACGAGAACAAGCGCTTGTGGCCCCGCCGCTTGAGCCAGCGATAGTGCCATTCCCCAGTCGGCCACATCCGTGTGGTAGAAGAACGGTTCGAATGGCTTGTATTCGATCAAGAGTCGTTGATCAGGATCAAGATGGGCATGGGCAGCCTTTACAGCCTCCTCAATCCATCGAATCCGCTTGTACATGCTCTGCGTCCCAGGATAGCTTGAGCCGTCTGCGAACCATGGGCAGATGTCGCGCGAACCCAGCCGCTTCGCAATCTCGATGCAGCCGAGAATATTATCCACAGCAAGCTGCCGAATGGCGGGGTCGGGATTGCAAACTGAGCCATATTTGTACTCCTGGTTCTGGAACAGGTTCGGATTAATGGATCCGGGTCGAATCCCGAAAGCTTGAGCAAGCTCCCGTACCTTAGCAGTATCGTCGATTCCATTCGGCAGGTCCCATTGCACATGAAGGGCAATAGTTGGGCAACTGCCGGTGAGCTGGTGCACATGAGCCGCATCGCTGAATTTGTCTTCAAGGGTAGTGGCTGCTGCAGCCTGCATGAACTTTCCAAACCGTGTGCCGGTGTTGGCAAAACCCCAGGACGGCAACTCGATCCGCAGATCGTCAAGAGCTTCGGAAACCAGTTCCTGTTTATCCTTCATTTGGCTACTTTGAAACCTCGCATCCTTTCGAATTCCGCGGTTGATCAAGTTGCTTGCTCAGTCGAACCTTTTCAATTGTGTCGTCCAATCCATTGAGAATGCCCGGCCAGGTGCATCCGGGTTTTAGAGGCGTGCTGAGAACCTGAAAAGTGCAACGGCTAAATGCATCATCGCCAGGAGCGTAACCGATTGCCGGTTTAAGAGGGACAGGTGATCGTTCTCTCTTGTCAATGCAATCACCTGCTACTCAGTGCGCATCACTGCGGATTATCGTTACCGGTCCAAGCAGCCCTGAGGGCAGTAGCGGCGAGTCTGCTTTGTAAGGCTTCACATCCGTGAAGGTGTACTGTGTTGCTCCCGGCTGTTGATCACCGATCAGGCGGTTCACCCATGAGTTCACCACCTTAACGGAAATCTCATTTGATCCTGGTTTAAGAGCAGCCGTTGCATCGACTCGATATGGCGGGTGCCACGACTCTCCGAGTTCCTTGCCATTGACTGTCACGACTGCAAGGTTCTTCACGTCGCCTAAGTCAACCCACAACCGCGATCCCTCCTTAAACCAATCGGGCGTTGCCTCGACGGTTGATGTGTAAGTTGCTTCCCCGGAGAAATACTTCACTCCCGGATTCTCGCTGTGACTCCAGCCCGAAAGCTGATCCATGGTGATCGAGTCAGGAGCCCCGCGTCCTGGCTGGAATGCGATCTTCCACGGACCGTTGATTGTGGCTATGACACTCTCGGTGACGGCAGGCAGAGACACTGAATGAGAAGTTGCCGGCTTGCGGAACACAACGAACACCGTGCCCCAGGGGCCGAGTTGGAGAGGAATTGTGGTTCGATCATTTGCGATAGCGTAGGATACGGCTTCAATCTTGCCGGTCTCTGCATGCCAGAGTTGCGGCTCACGGCCCGCAATGCGGAAAGTGGCGTCGACCTTAGCTGGACTTTCACTACGGTTGTCTACGAAATAGATATCGGCGTTAGATAGTTTTCGATGAACAAACTGGAGATTCGTTTCAGATCCTGATTTCGAATATTCGAAGTCAGGCGGCAAATTCATCGCTGTGAGCGCTTCAGCAACCGTCTGACCTGCATAGACTGTGCCCTTCCCAACATGATGAACTCCGGTTCCATCGCCGAAGAGATCATTTGCGAGCGCCAGGAACTCGCTTTGGCTGTCCGCTAGGCTGGGATCGTCGGTGGGTTTCGAGCCGGCTACGGTTGCCCCGTCCATCACCAGCTGGTGAATGGCGCGAAGCACGGGCAATGACATGTGCTGACTGTATGGCGCGAGGCCGAGCAGGCGATATGTGGTCCCGCCAGGAGTTGTAATGCGGCCGTCAGCATTGACCTTCAGCACATGGATCAGTGCGTCGGCATCGACGTAGTCGAATCCATATCCTGAAGGAAGCTCCGGCGCCTTTTGCAGATAAATTGCGGTGAGATTGGAATCTTCACCATAGAAGTAAACTACGTCGGCGCCAAAATGTCCCTGCTGGAGCATGAAGCTGTTGCGCGCAAGATAACTCACCCAGGGACCCGCCTCATTTGCCCAGGTCTCGTTGCGGTTAAACCACTGGCCGAATGGGCCAAGTGTCAGGCCTGGGATTTTTCCGATAAGCGGTTGATGTGCCGACTCGTGAATGTAAAAGCGGTTGATGCCGTTAAGAAACTCCTGGTCCGCAGTCGGTTTTAGAGTCGCCGGGGACCAATACCACGGGCCGGCTGCAGCAGTCATGGATTCAGCAGCCGCAATGTTCTGGCCGTAGATATGAGCTACAGAGGCTGATTCACGATCGTCTGCATTATAGCCAAATTGGACATTGTTCAGACCGGGAGACTGAGTCCACATTGCAGCCATGGGATATTCGCAGAACTTCTTCACCTCCATTCCGTCAGCTACAAAAGCCCTACCCTCTTCGTCAGACTCGCAGTACTCGGCCAGATGCCACTGGGTGAGAACCCTGTGCGAGACGCCATAATGCTCGTCGGCTATGAGATCGCCAACAGTTTTTCGGAGATCCCAGAGGAAACGATCACTGTCGGCGGCACCGCCAACAATTTCGCCGGTCAGAACCGGCATCCAGGGAACAGGATCGTAGCCGCGTAGCCGCTTGAAGTCGGCAACCATGTTATCGGTCCAATTCTGCGAACCGGCTTCCCAACTGTCGTAAGTAATATTGTGAAGACCCTGCGCTCCCATATTGCCGGCGCCAAGGGCGTTCTTGTAACTGTCGAGATAGTTCTCGGTGTACTTTCGAACAGCCTCGCCATTGAGCTTGTCCACCTCGAGTCCCGTAGCTTCCGCGGTAGCAGGATGATTTGTAATTCCGAGCAGGCTGTACCCGAAACGCAGTACAACCCATCTACCGGGAGGTGGCGTCCAGTCAAGAGTCCCATCTGGATGCATCTTCGATGTCAGATCGACTACGTCGGACTTATCTACGGCATCGTTGGAATCGACCGGCGCCGTGGCATAGCCGTAAAGATCCGGTGCCGGCACAAATGCCGCCTTCTCTTCAAAGTGATTTACGCGGGCGCCGGGATGAAGTACCAGTTCAGCAATCTGATACTCAGTGGGGGCGGAGCCGAAATTCAATCCGAATGACTTTGGATCGATGCCGACGGCCCAGGCCGGAGGTGGAGGGGGTGGTACCCGAAGAAATGTAACGCGAAAATACTTCGCAGTCACTGCAGGAAACGAGATTGTTGTTTCCGGAGATTCGCCGGTTGGAAGCTGTGCGACAGTGCGCCATGTCTGGCCATCATCGCTGGCGTCTAAAGCTTTCTCCGGCGGCGCAACGCCAAAGATCATAGAGGCAATTCTGTTTGGATCGTTCACGACCAGTGTGATTGCGCGAATCGCAACAGGTTCAGAAAACGCATACTGGATCCATGCCTTCTCTCCAAGCGGTGGTATCGGAATACCAGTTGACTTGGTTAGATCGCCGTCCGTGAGCATGGCCGTATCGGGAGAGCCCCCACTTGCAGTGATTACCGGGTGGAGCGATTCGAGCGAGACATCTGTTGCCGGCTGCCGATAAGCGACCACTACGCTGTCGGCATAGAATTCAGGCGCAGGCTTGGCCCCGGGACGGCTGCCCAGCGCTTCCCGAATGCCAATATTCTGAAATGCGCCAGTGTTTCCGGGTGGATGCGCGAGCACGCCTGTGAAGGGCTTACCTCCATCGATGACGGTCTCGCTCCAAACATACTTCTTCATACCCTCGGATGGTGGAACCCACGGACCGCCAGTTTCGCTCCAGCCGGGAGAACTGTTGATCGACTCCTCCATCCCGTACTGTTCGCCCAACTGAATGGCGTAAAGAAAGTCGCTCTTCCACTCCGGGGTCATGTAAACGATGCGGTGATCAACCACCTGCGGGGTGGACAGAGAAGCGTCGATGGTGTCGAATCCCCCCAGGCCGACACTATGCATCCAGTCGAGATCAAGCTTGATGCCTTCTTTGGAAATATTTCCGTTCATCCAGTGCCACCACACTCGGGGCTTGGCGCTTTCAGGCGGATGAGCAAATCCTTCTTCGAGGCTTGCATTCGACGAGGATTCGGACCGCACCGCCTGTTGGCTCTGACTCCTGGAAACTCCCCCGCTGGTGAGAAACACCAATAGCGCAAAACTGAATCCGAAGACCTTCATCATTAGTTCTCCTGGTATTTCGTCGCTGCTGAATGTGGAACCTTGTTCCCGAACATCGAGCCAGCAAAACATCGCCTGATTCTTTTCGATCTACTTGGCCCCGAGGTTTTCACTGTGTAGTCGAATCTGCGTCAAGCCTTTGCGGCGTGACTTCTTCAGTCGCATTTGGCCTGCGGAATTCCGCCCCTTCAGCCGCATGAACTTTGCGGAATTCCTCCATGGATTTGGCCGCCGCGCTGTTGTCTCCGATCGCGCGTTGCGCGCGTGCCAGCCTGTACCATGCCACTTCGTCGTCGGGCCGAAGCTTTGTCGCCCGGTCGAGCGGTGCCACGGCATTGGAAGGCTTTGACAGTTCAATGTCGCATCTACCCAGCGCCACGAGAGCTTCCTCGAATTGCGGAAAGCGGTTGGCGACTTGCTCGAAAAGTTGCCGCGCCTTTTCAAAGTTGCCATCCTCGGCGGCCAACACCCCAAGCTCATAGCGGGCATTTCCGTTTTCCTCATCAATCTCCAGTTCAGCAGCGAATTCATTGGCGGCTGCCACCCGATCGTCGGCTTTATGTTGATCGTTGAATCGCGCTAAATACACGCGGCCCATCCTATAGTGAATCCCGGGCCTGTGGGGATCTAACACCAATTCATGCTGAAAGGCCGTAATCGCCGCATCGTAGTTCTTTTCGCTCTCGTTCGCTTCACCTTGCGCCTGTAACATCCAAATGGAGTTCGGCGCTTTGTCATGCAGCCTCATCATCACAACGTAGGCTTGAT
This sequence comes from uncultured Acidobacteriaceae bacterium, assembly GCA_963732165.1. GTDB lineage: Bacteria > Acidobacteriota > Terriglobia > Terriglobales > Acidobacteriaceae > Telmatobacter. The sequence continues at coordinate 266,307 of CAVSYM010000055.1, read as the reverse complement.
TTCCGTAAATTCGACCCGCGTAGTACAGCGCCTCAGGATCGTCTGGGTAGTATCGGTTCAGCGCCAACGCGGTTTCGACCGCATCCGAATCGCGCTGCAATGCCGGGAATACGCGAAGCAGTTGCAGCCCGCACATGCGGCGAACCTCAGTATCCGTTGTTTGTTTGAATCCTTTCTCCAGTCCTGGAAGAGCCAACGCATACTGGCCTGTTTCGGCTAGAGACAATGCAAGCAAGCTGTCGAGTTTAGGAAGAGTCGGCTTCAGCTTTTGCGCAATACGAACTTCGTGAATTGCTTCGTCATATTCCCGCTGCTGGTAGCAAATGGCGGCGAGTGAAGCATGCACCTCCGCCACTCCGGGCTCAAGTTTCGCGAGCTTTTCGAAGTCGGCTTGAGCAGTGGCAAGGCGTCCCTGAGCCAGTGCTTGTTGACCATCCTGGGTGTACTGCGCGATTTGTTCATCGGGTCCGGTTTGTGCTAAGACCGGAACCAACGACAACAAGAGCAACACTGGCAGATGACTTGATTTGATCGGGGTATTCATCATCCCGCGAGTATAGCCCTCAGTCTGTAAGCCTCCGCCACGCCGATGCGGCGTGGCGGAGTTGAAATGGATCAGCGGCTGGTTGCTTAGAAGGTAATCTTCCCACCGAGTTGAAGAATTCGGGAATCCGACGCGCTCGATATCAGTCCGCCGGTGGAAGAGCCCACGGTGTTCGAGATCGTTTCGTTGCCACTCGATCCTGCAACCAGCAGGCCGCCCACGTCGCCGGCGTACTGGTGGTGGTTGAAGGTGTTGAATGCATCCGCCTTAAAGACGAATCTAAGGCCCTCACCAAACGAGAACCCCTTACCGATACTCATGTCCCAGTTGTTGATGCCCGGCTGGGTCAGTATGTTGCGGCCTGTGTTTCCATAGGTGCCGAGCGCGGGCTGCGTATAGCAATCGATGTTGAGACGGGAGAACTGGGCCAAGCTACCTGAGTACTCATTGGAGTGGGTGTTACAGCCGGGCGTGTAGCTGGCGCGCGGAGCAACGCTGCCGTTAACGCCCTGGATATCACTTGCGGCAACGCTGTATGGGAATCCTTTTTGGAATGTGGCGATGCCAGTGAGTTGCCAGTTTCCGATGGCCAGGTCGGCAGCCCGGTTGACGTGATTAGCGAACTGTTTGCCGCGCCCAAAGGGAAGCTGATACACGTAGCTGGTTACAAACCGGTACGGCACGTTGAAGTCCGAAGGACCGTAGTCCAGTTCCGGATCGTGGTTGTTCATGAAGCCTTGGTATCCGGTACCTGAAGCGCCTGCACCGGCTGTCGCCGACTTGTCATCGAGACTTTTGGCCCAGGTAAACACTGAGGTCAGGGCTAGATCATGAGCGCGATGCTCGAGCTTGACGTTCGCGGCATTGTAATGAGAGTAACCATGGAAGTCGCTGTCGATGTAGAAGCCGGTGAAGTTCGGATACGGCAGTCGGCTCGAAGTCGAGCACGGAGCCACGCCGAGGTTTATGTAGGTGCCCGAAGAATTCTGCTGCTGGCAAAACGCAAGGCTGGAGGAAGGAATGGGATTGTCTTGGGCAATATCGCGCCGGTCGAGCAGGTGGGTCCCATGATTCCCGATGTAGTTCACTTCCAAAGTGGTGCTCTTCGGCAACTCTCGTTCCGCCGACAGGGTCCAGGTTTGAACGTACGGATCGAGCGGGTTTTCCGACTCAATAACAGCGATAAACGACAGCGTCGACACCGGGAACGGCCCAAGATTGCCGTAGGCCGGCCACATTTGGTTACCCAGTTTGGGATAAGACCCATTGTTGTAGGGAGTGACGTTGAGGCGAATGCTATACGGATAAATATCCGCCGAATCGTCGATCTCGCGGCCTTCATAGGAGCTGTAGAACATGCCGTAACCGGCGCGAACGACCGTTTTATTGTCCACACGGTAGTTAATGCCGACCCTGGGCGCAAAGGGATTCTTCAGGCCCGGACGCGGCACCGAACCGCAATAACGAAGGATCGGGCCGCCATTGTAACCCACACCGGGAGCCACTCCGTCGGTCGACAATTTCGGGTCGGCGTAGCAGAGGCCGCCTTGCGTATTGGTGGTATCGAGCCAGAAGAAATGGTTGTCTATTTCATAGGTGGCAGCGCGGTAGTCCCAGCGCAGGCCGTAATTCAGGCTAAGCTTCGGAGTGATCTTCCAATCGTCTTCGGCGTACGGAGCAAAATAATGGTAGACGTGGTCTTGCGGGTTGCCAGCCTGAGTGGTCGGGCTCAGCGGTCCCGGCACGAAGCCTCCGTCGTTGTGGTAGTAACCGAGCATCATATCGGCCACGGCATTGCCGGTGCCGCACAAGGCGACGGGGGCCGCTCCACCAACAGATACCGGCGCATTAGAACAACTCGACTCGCCCGCGTTCGGGTTACCGGCCGGAATCGGAAGGTTGTTGGTGGCGATGGTCGACGAGTCGAAACCCCACTCGCCGTAGAAATCGTCGTCCAGGTTTCGCGTAATGGTCCAGTAGCGGTAATCTACGCCGAAACCGAGCGTGTGCCGTCCATGAACCGAAGTGAACGAATCGGCAAATTCCCACTGCGGGCTAAAGGAGCCTGTATAGGAGTTTACGGGGCCGCCGCCGCTGGCATAACTCGTAAGGGTCACGTTTGGGTAGGTCTGCTGCAGAGGGCCGAAAGCCTTAAATGCGTTTTGAACGCCCAGAGCAGAAACCACTGAGGCGGATGGGGCGGCGGAGCCTTGAGGCGCGCTGGCCGAGAGATAGCCGAAGCGGAAGTTGTTGACGTTCTTCTGGCCGATGCTGATGGTGTGTGAGACTTCCCAGGAAATCCCCTCTTCGAAGTACTGCTCCAGCCCGAGCACTGCTGAGCCGGAATTGTAGTTGGTTGAGTTCAAGTAGTTGGAGCGGGTATACCGGCCGAAAATCGAGCCAAATTTTCCTAGATTCTGGTCCCCGCGGTAGGTCTGTTGATTCTGGTGCAGGGGACCTGGAACGTTCTGGATGAAGTTGGCGATGCCCTCCGGCTGGTTTTGAACTGTTGGCGTGCCCCAGAAGTTGTTAGCGACTGCGACCAGCCCGATGTTGGAAGTGAAATCCTGCGAGGGGATAGTGTCGTTTGGGTAAGGAGCCCCCGTTAACGGGTCTACAGGCATGCAGTTGTATCCCAGGCTCAGCAGCGCCGTGCACTGTGGCGTTCCGTAGTTGGGCAAAGTTCCGCCGGGAAGGGCAACGGAAGCACCGTTCACCGTTTGCGCAGGCAGCGCCGGATACGTCTCCGCCGAGAAGTTGCCCTGCAGGACTGGCGGGTTGGGAACACTTTCGATCAAGCGCCCGCCATTATTCATGCGCCAGCCTTCGTAGTTTGCCATCCAGAAGGACTTATTGCGCCCGTTATACAGCCTGGGGATGTAGACCGGCCCGTTGGCAACGAAGCCGAACTGGTTCAGCTCCAGGACCGCGTTGGCAGTGGGCGTTCCGGTGAGGTACGTGGTTGCCGTAGGAAAGGGTTTTGCGTCGAACTCGTAGCTGCGATTGGACTCGAAGATTGATCCGTGGAGCGAGTTGGTTCCACTCTTGCTGACAATGTTCACTTGGCTGGCGGCGAATCCATATTCGGCCGGATAGACGCCGCTCTCCACCTTGAATTCCTGGATGGCGTCCTCAGAAAGGATTACAGCCGGCGTTTCCATGGCCGTATCAGTATTGACCAAGCCATCCAGAGTGAAGTTGTTGCCCTCAGGCCGCCCGCCATTGATGCTGATGGCGTCGCCTTCGCCCTGGCGCATGGTGCCCTGCTCGCCGCCGATGGTGACCGCCCCGGCGCCAATAAAGAGTAATTGCACGAAGTTTCGCCCGTCCAGCGGCAGTTCCGCCACTTGCTGCTGGCTCACCAGTTGCGAGAGCGCTGCCGTGTCAGTGTCCAGTTCGACAGCCTGCGCCGTCACTTCCAACGTCTCTGACACCGTTCCGGGCCTCAATGCCAGATCAACGCGAACTTTTTGGTCGACGGCCAGCGCGAAACTGGTTGTAACCGCTTTTTGAAAGCCCTTCATCTCGGCTGAGACCTTATAGGTTCCAGGGTTGAGCGATGAGGCCTGGTAATCGCCAGCAGAGTTTGTCACTGTTTCGAAGGCGACGCCTGTTGCCACGTTGGTTACGGTCACTTTGACGTTGGGAACCAAGGCTCCCGAGCTGTCGGTTACCGTTCCCAGGATTGTCCCTGTTGCGCCGGCTTGAGCAAACAAACTTGTTCCCATTGCAAGCAGGACTACTGTGCATAGGATTGTGCGGACAATACGCATCTTCTGTACCTCCTGAATCGACTGGCTGGATTGAGCAAAACTGTTTGAGCCTTGATTCCACCTGGCCTCATGGCAAGGTTTCCTTCGGACTCTTCCGTGGTTTTTATTTCCCGCGAGGAATGGCGGGTTGACGCTGCCCCCAAAAGCTCCTGTTCAAATTGAGAAAGAGTTTCTCTCTTGAACGAAGGAACGCTAGCCGCGCCTTGATCCAATGCGCAAGGTACGATACGGTATCGCCCGGGGGGTTAAGAGCTTAACTACCTGTAATACTTTTAGAATCTGCATGTTAATTTAATTGTGTTAACACCGAGGTTACGCCGTGCTATCATGCGTTGGTCGGTTCGACCAGCACATTTGGAGATGCATTCCCACATGCTCAAAACTGCTGAAATTGACCGAAAAAGCGCAGGCAATCCCGGCTTAAGCGAGGAAGTTCAAACTGCGGTCAAGGCAGAGCTCTGTTCCATGCTTGAGGCGCCGATTTTTGCTCACAGCAGTCGCTGCAAGAGATTTCTGAGTCATGTCGTCAATCAAACGCTGCAGGGCCGGGCTGACGAACTTAAAGAGCGAACTATCGGGGTGAGCGCCTTTGACCGGCCGTCCGATTACGACACGGCCGAAGATCCAATTGTCAGAGTTACAGCGAACGAAGTTCGAAAACGAATCGGCCAGTTCTACCAAGACTCCCCAAACTCCCACACTGTTCAAATTGAAATTCCAAAGGGAGCTTATATCCCGGAATTTCGAATTCTTCCCGCAAAGCGCAACGGGTCTGCGGGCATGATGCCGATCTCTGCGCCCTGGCAGTCAGTTTCGCCGGCGAATGGATCGAAAACGAGCCCGGATTTTCACGAAAACCCGCAAAATCGAGCTTCTCTAAACGATTCGCCACCTTTCGGATCCGGGCTTGTGGAATCCAAAAACTTGGCAAGGCGGAAGCTCTGGAGTCGCATAGCGCTCTTGGCCATTTTGATTTCAGCAGGAGCCACTGCCGCAAACATTTGGATGGTGAGAAGTCAAAGGTCCTACCCCCGGATCTGGGATTCCTTTCAACATGCCAAGGTGCCTGTCCTGGTTTGTTTGGGAGCGCATGACATTCCGGAAGTCAGCGGTAATGGAAATCCGGATTCCGACACATTCTCCAATTTAGTAATGCATCGACAGACAATTCCAATTGACGATGTATCGGTCATAACCGAAGTGGCAAGCTTGCTCGGCAAACAAGGTGTTGCGTTCAGGGTCAGCGCGGCGGGACTGACATCGCTGTCGGATTTCCGCAGGCAGCCCGTCATTCTGATTGGCGCCGTAGATAACATATGGACGCAAAGATTGACTCAGGCCCTGCGCTATCGTTTGGACGTCGCTAATTCGCAGGCCGGTCAGGTCCCAATCGCTACGATTACCGACTCAATACAGCCCTCCGGAAACTCATGGACGATTGACTTCTCGAGCCCAGTATCAACCTGGAAGAGCGATTACGCTATCGTCGCCAGGTTGGATGATCCGATAACCGGCGTACCGGTCCTGATAGATGCCGGCCTCGGAAATGACGGAAGTCTCGCTGCTGCTGAATTCATCACCTCTGGCGCTTCACAGTCGAGACTGGCAAACGATCCGCTTTGCAGAAAGAAGTCAAACTTCGAAGCCATCATCGAGACAGACATTATTGGCATGAGGCCAGGCCCACCTCACTTGATCCGCCTTGAATGTTGGTAGAAGGACTTTCGAAGCCTGCGAAATAACGTCTGTTAACTGCCGATGGCGATTCCGGCCGTGTCCAATGTGCGACGTTGGATCATAAATCCATATAAGTTGCCAATAATAAACATGTCTTTATCGCTACCCGATGCAGAATATAAGAGTACGTCGAGAACCCAGTGTTTATGCGGGGCCCAGCGAATCAACCCAGTTCTGGTGACTTGCTGGAGATTCGGAGTTTGCGCTTGATGGATGCTCGCGTCGGCCCAGCTAATGGTCCCAATGGGGGCAGGAGCTCGAGGGCCGGAAAAAAGTGTCCGTCAGGTTCGCATGGCGTTTTCCCTCGAGCACCGGGATTCGATTCGGCAGGCAATGCACCTGATATCACATCAGCTAAAGTGAAGGAGAAATGTGGAGACGGCATTTACCTTGAAATACGCGCGCACCATTGTTCTTTTCTGTGCATCCGTTGCTAAGTTTTTTTCTGGCGTCGGATTGTACGGAACGGATTTGCCTCACGCGAGGGCCACTTCGAATGAGCAGAGGGCAGCGCTTGGGATTCGGCGGCTTCAATCGTGGTTTGACCCGGAAACCGGCCTTTATAGAACGACAGGATGGTGGAATTCGGCAAACGCCATTACGACGCTTGCGGATTATTCTCGTGCCACAGGTGACAAACAATATGAGGAAGTGTTTCCAACCGTTTTTTCTGCGGCTCAGCGCAAAAGCGCCGGCTTCCTGAATGATTACTACGATGACGAAGGTTGGTGGGCATTAGCGTGGATCGACGCCTACGACCTCACGCATCAGCGGCAATATCTGCAAATGGCACAATCGATCTTCGAGGATATGGCCAAAGGGTGGGATGACACATGCTCCGGCGGAATCTGGTGGAGTAAGGAGCGGAAATATAAAAACGCCATTGCCAATGAGTTATTTCTATCTGTTGCGGCGCATTTGGTCATGCGTGCCAGGGGTAAAAAGCTGCGCCGGCGTTATCTGGATTGGGCCGAGCGTGAATGGCGATGGTTTCATTTGAGCGGCATGATTAACTCCAGTCACCTCATCAACGACGGCTTGGATGCAAATTGCGCAAACAATCACAAGACGACATGGAGCTATAACCAGGGCGTCATCTTGGGAGGGTTATCGGAACTTTACAGAAAGACGCACGATGAGCGGCTCTTGTCGGACACCGATGCCATTGCCGGCGCTACAATCTCAAGTACCGTACTGACCGATGCGCGCGGGATTCTTCACGATCCTTGCGAACCGGATTGTGGAGGAGATGGCACTCAATTCAAGGGAATTTTTGTGCGTAACCTGGCATCGCTTTACAAGGTGACGCCTTCACCGCGCTACAAAGCGTTCGTAACCGTGAACGCTAACAGCATCTGGAACGGAATGCAGGCACCACAATACAACATAGGAGCCACTTGGACAGCCCCCCATGGGACTGTCAATGCAAGTACTCAAAGTTCTGGCGCGGATGTTCTCGTTGCCGCAGTGACAATGCACGTGCAATAGCGGGTAACTCGGCCAGGAGATTCCTTCATTGTCTTCGGCTCAATGCATCTTCGTTGGCCCGCAGGCCGCGCCAAAGATCGCGGACCTTTGCAATGTGCTCGGTCATCTTGGCGCCTGGGCATATCAGCCTATCCAATTTGACGCCGCAGGCGTGGCGCGAATTTCAACCGGCCCAACTAATATTACAACGTTAAGTATTGACATCATGTTTTGACGCTGATACGCTCGGGCATGACCGAAAACCAGATCGCCAGGTCTCGTCAGCGATTGGAGGGATTCCTTGTCGACTTGCTGGAGCCGATGGGCCGCAGCGAGCGTCGTCACTGGGGTGAACTCTATGTCCGTGGCCTGCTCCAGGACGGGGAACGGAAATCGATCGAGCCGATGGCTGCTCGACTGCCGGATGGGAACGTACGGGCCATGCAGCAGTTTGTCGGGCAGAGCCCTTGGGAGTGGGGGGAAGTCTGGGCGCGGTTGGGAAAGCGGATGACAGCGGAGCTGGAGCCGGATTCGGCGTGGGTAGTGGACGACACCGGGTTTCCCAAGCAAGGCGAGGATTCGGTGGGCGTGGATCGACAGTATTCCGGGACGCTGGGCAAGACCGGCAATTGCCAGGTCGCGGTGAGCCTGCATCATGTGGGCGCTCAGGGGAATGCGGTTCTGGGCTGGCGCCTGTATCTGCCGGAAACTTGGGCGAAAGACCCCGAGAGGCGCCAGGCGGCCGGGGTTCCCGAAGAAGTTGTCTTTAAGAAGAAGTGGGAATTGGCGCTGGAACTGCTCGATCAAGTACGCGGTTGGGGCTTGCCGGACCGGATTGTGCTTGGCGATGCGGGATACGGTGAGGCAACTGAGTTTCGCGATGGATTGGAAGCGCGCGGTCTACGCTACGTGGTGGGCATCGCGCCGCAGACCGGGGTTTGGGCCCAAGCGCCCAGGATCGAAGTGCCGGAATACAAGGGGCGTGGCGCTCCGCCGAAGAGGTGGAACTACGGGGACCAAAGGCCGAGTTCGGTGAAAGACGTAGCGCTGAAGGCCAGGGGCTGGAAGAAGGTTCGTTGGCGCGAGGGGACCAAAGGCTGGTTGGAGTCGCGCTTCCTCTCTGTGCGGGTACAGCCGTCGCACGGCTTCGTCGATGGAGATCCGCCGCACAAGGAAATCTGGCTGCTGGTGGAGTGGCCGGAAGCGGAGAAGGAACCGGCCAAATGCTTCTTCTGCGATCTGCCGGCGAACTACACATTGCGGCGATTGGTGCGCATCGCCAAGTGCAGGTGGAAGATCGAACAAGACTACCACCAGTTAAAGGAAGAGCTGGGCCTGGATCATTACGAAGGAAGAAGCTGGAACGGCTGGCATCATCATGTAACCCTGGTAATGCTGGCGCACTCCTTCCTGACCCTGGAAACCTTGCGCAGTAAAAAAAACTTCTGGGTGGACCCTGCCAAGGACTCGGCGTGAAATCCAATACCTGCTCTTCACGTGGACTGGCAACTGCGCCTACTGCGGGGTCGCGGTGGACCGCTCGCATAGTCCCTAGCACTTAACGTTGTAATAATAGGGAGAGTATGGTTTTCTGCCGAGCTGAAAAGAGAGAGGCGGCCTTCGTCTTTCGGTCGGCGACGAGACCATCATCGATCTTCATAACATGTGGGTTCCGGATTCCGCCGGCAGCAAAATTAATTTGAAGGCGGATACGGAATATCAGATATCAGCGCAATCGAGAGGCGATCCCTCGCCATTTGGTTATAAATACATTTGCCATATTAGGAAGGCAGAACGATGGGATCCTGAGGCTCTGATTAGCCTCTTTAAGAGGGCCGAAGCTGACTACATGGTGGTGTTGGCTATGCGTCACGACAGTTACGATTGTTGGAACTCGATGAACGTGGAGCTGAAGCGAAACATTGGCGACACGTGGGTCAGGGTCGCGTGCGCGAATGGATTGCAATTTGGCGTGAGCGGCCACGGAACACCGCATCGCGTGTGGGACGGGTTTCTTCCTGTTCGATACATTCATCAGCAATCGCATCTACGAGGGAGCTGACATCCTGGGTCCGCAGGAATCGGAGCTGATCGAGTAATCAATGCCGCCTCTTGTTGGCGGGAATCGCAAGTTGGCCTGCATCGCTATCTACCTTCACCAAGCCCTTTTGGCCCGCCCGGTAATCTGTACCGAGGTGAGTCCTAATGCAGCGCGGTCTCGTTCAGATGAACGCCAAGCACTTGTTGCGCGATCCGGTCCAGCTCCGACTCCGTGCCCACGAGATGAATGGTTCGGTGGATGTGGCCGACCGACTCACCTGCTTTGAGCGCGCGAGCGGGCGATGACGATTCCAGCTCATAAAAATGGCCGAGTTGCGGCGCGCCGGGCGTTGGCGGGCCATCGTTGTAGCAATTGGCCACATCGCCCTGATATGGATGCGCCTGAATCTCCCATGATGAATTCACATATTCCGCGGGAGCGGCGGGTTGCTCATATTGCACGATAGTTAAAACATGGTTGAGCGCGTCGTAACTGCCCGACACGCCCTTGGCACGCATGGGGCTGAGCCCCAGCTTGCTGCGATAATTGGCGTCTGCTTTAAAGAAGACAGCGTTGGGCTCGACACGGATGCGGTCGGAGGGAACCGTTCCGAAGTAATCCTTCTTGACTGGGATTCCCAGTTCGGATTCCGGGCCGGGCTTGATGGGCAGAACAATGGTGGTCTGCGGCGTTGCCTGGAACTGCCCCAGTATCCATAGAGACAGGAGCCCGGTGTCGCTGCTCCAACTGGTTGAAGAGAGATTAGTCAAGCGGTTGTCGGACTCAAAGCCCACGACTTTGACGCCCGAAACTGCCGGCATGCCGAGATGACGCCACACATCGCTTGCTGCGAGCAATCGCACCTCGCGGTCGATTTGGACGTGGAATTTCGTCCTGGAATAGTTGGTGAGCTCAAAGGATTTGCGGAAGGCAATTGAGTCGCTGGTCTGCCTGACGACTTCGAATGGTTCCGTATCGAACGCTGCCGGCGTGTACCAGTGCGCCAGATCGAACGGCGCGTCGGGAGCAAAGAAGATTGAATACTGCCCGCCCTCCGGCCCCAGCCACAAGCGGTCTTCTCCGCCTACCGCGTTCATGTGGGGCTGCACCTTGCCTGACGCAATCAAGTCGCGGTTATACCAGCCGAAGCTAAGGCCCGCATTGCCGCCGACGGTGCTGGTGAGCACGCGGCCTTGCATTGCAGGCCAAACAGCGATCGCGGCGCCATCGCGATCGTTTTTCAAAACAATCAGCTTGCTGTGTTGATTAACGAAGGCCACAACTTGGCCAAAACTGCTGTCGCCCATGGTTTGTCCTGGCGCCGCAGCCAGTGAAGAGGCAAGAGCACCTGCAGCCGCAGCCTTGCGCAATAAAGAGATTCGATCGCTCATGGCTCATACGTTAGCAAAGCTGCCCCCAATGCTTTCCTACATTTCGGCCATTCATTTGAAGTTGACGGGTAGGTTGCGCCTTTCGTCATAGGGAAAGCCCCGCCCTTGGGGGCACGACCGTTTTGACGCCGGTGGTGCGAATCATCGCAAGCGTTTGCCCGCCGGGCGGAATGAGCCGCAAGCCGCCGCTGGTGATGGCATGCACTTCGAGATATTCAACTTTGCCTGCCTTCCAGCGCATGTCAAGAACCGCGCCACCGCGCACGTGAACGCCCGAAACAGAACCACCGGGCCATTGCTCCGGAACAGCCCGGAGCAGCTCGACCTCAGTCGCGTCAGGTATCAAGCGCGATTGCACCAGAGCCTCGAGCGTTCCATTGGCCGCCCCCAGGTTTCCATCGATCTGGAAGAGGCCGGGCGGATGCGTGCCCATCATATTTGGAAACAAAGTGATTAAGAATGACGGTCTTATCTGCCGTCTTGACTGCGAAAACCAATCACGGCCAGATGACACCAGGCCGGTATAGATGCAAATATGTATGCTAAATACAGCTCAAGATTCCGATCCGGCATAGTATTGGGACAGATTCCCCAAGGCTAAGGGCGGGAGAAGCCTTGCATCGGGAAGGGAGACTGAGTCCGAGAGTGAAAACGATGGCCAGCACAGCGACAAAGTCTGTTCACGGTTTAAGGAAGCGGTCGAAAAAGGCCGAGCACGGAACCAGCGTCGGACTAGCCTTCCAGCAGATCCGCGATTTGATTGTTCACGGCAAACTGGCGCCAGGAAGCTGGATCGTGGAGGGCGATCTGTGCGAGCACATGAACATGAGCCGGACTCCGGTGCGTGGCGCGCTCTACCTGCTGCAACGCGAGGGGTACGTTCTGGAGTACAAGAACGGAAGCAAGTCGCGGATGATTGTCGCGCCGCTGACAAAAGAGGACGCGAACGAACTTTATCCGATCATAGGGCGCCTTGAAGGATTGGCGGGCAGGCGCACGGCGCTTTTGCCGCAGCCGGAACGCGAAGAGCTGGCTGACAAACTGGTGTCGATCAACGAAAAGCTGTCCGTCATCGCGCGCGATCGCAGCCTGAGCGGACCGAATATCTTCGACCTCGATTACGAATTTCATCGTCTGCTGATGACCGCCGGCGCGGGCCCGCGCTTAACGGCGCTACACCGCGCAATCAAGCCGCAGACGGAACGCTACTGGCGGCTGTATGCCAGCTCGATCATCAACGAGCTACACGTGTCAGTGAAGGAGCACGAAGAAATTATCGCCGCGCTGATTGATGGCAACGCCGACCGCTTGGAACGTGCGTTGTATGTGAACTGGGAGAATGGCTGCGCCCGGCTTGCGCACGTGATTGAGATGTTTGGCGAGCGAGGCAGCTGGTAATGGGAATAAGCGATGGAAGTGAAGGGCAGCCTCTAATTGATGCGGCTGCCCTTTTTGATTGGTATGAAGTGCGCATTTCGCTTATTACCGCAGCGGCTCGCATGAATTGGCGAGCCAGGCGCTCGCATCTAGCTATTGAATAGCGTACTGGCGACGGCACTCGCCGGACGATGTGACTGGGCGAATTGGAATGCGTGGCGCGTCGCAGCGAGTTCTTCGCCGATGACTTCAAGGCGGGGCGGACGCACGCGGGCAAAACCGGCGCCGGCCTCCTGCTGAACCAGCTTGATGAGCTGGATGAACTTGGGCACCGTGTCCATACGAAGCAGCGGCAGGAACCAGCGGTAGAGCTCGAACGCTTCTCTGGTTTTGCCGGTAGCAGCCAGGTTGAAAAGATCGACGGACTCGCGTGGGAAAGCGTTGACGAGACCTGCAACCCAACCTGCGGCTCCGGCGGCAATACCTTCTACGATTGCGTCGTCGACGCCGACGAGCACGGCAAGACGATCGGCGAGCAGTGCACGAATTGCGGTGACTCTGCGAACGTCGGTGGAGGATTCCTTGACCGCGGCCAGGTTGGGATATTCGCCGGCGAGCTCCGCAATCTGTTCGGGCAGAAAATCGACGCCGTAGGCGACGGGGTTGTTGTAGAGCATGCCGGGTAGTGGCGTAGCCTTGAGAATCGCGCCGACGTGGGCTTTGTTCTCGCGCCAGTCTCCTTTGTACACATAGGGCGGCAGAATCATAAGGCCGGAGCAGCCGGCGGTGTGTGCAGCGCGCGCGAGTTCCATGGCTTCGGCGGTCGAAAGCGACGAGATGGTTCCGACCACCGGAGCTTTGCTGCCGAGGGCGGCAATCACGGTTTTGAGGATGTCAATTTTCTCTGCAAAGCTGAGCGTGGCGGCCTCTCCCAATGACCCAAGGCAGATGATGCCGGTGCAGCCGTTCTCGATGAGCCATTGTGCATGGTGCGCGACGGTTGCGTGGTCGACAGAGTAATCAGGTTTGAAAGCGGTAGTCGTGGCGGGCATAACGCCAGTCCAGTTCATAACTCCTCCCGAGTAGCGTAAGTGGGTGTTGCGGCCTGCACGAAGCGCATGGGCAAATAAGGTTCAGGCGCAATGGCGGGTTGATTACCGGTGAATGCCGCGGCCAGCAGTTCGGCAGTGGCCAGCGCGGTGGTAATTCCCAGGCCTTCATGACCGGTGGCGAGCCACAGCGTGGAATCTCCAGGAACAGGGCCGATGAGTGGAAGCTTGTCAGGCGTGGCGGCACGAAAGCCCGTCCATACGCGAATGATATTGAGGTCGCCGATGGCGGGCATGTAGACGGCGGCGCGGGCCAGCATCTTGCCGAGAAGCTGGCGGTCGACGGCAGTATCTTCATCGCCATACTGACGCGAGGAACCAATCAGCACCTGGCCTGTGGGGCGCGGCTGCACGTTGAACGCGACCGAATCGGTTGCGGAACTGTGCGCGCTTTTCAGGTAGCCGAGTTCGACCAGTTGATGATGAACGAAGCCGGGATAGCGATCGGTAATGACGAGATGCCCTTTGCGTTTGCGCACCGGCAGCTCGGGCATAAGTTCAGTGGCATAAGCACCCAGGGCGTGAATCAGCCGGGTCGCGCGAATCTGAGTTCCATCATCGAGCACAATGCAGCCGTTGCCGACGGCTTTCACCGCGCGGCCGACGATGAGTTGGGCGCCAAGCTTTTCAGCGCGGCCCGCCAGTTCCAATGCCGCAACCGGAGGATAGACAACAGAGTCTTCCTCGACCAGCAATGCTCCGGCGAGCCCGTCAGCGAGATTCGGCTCTTCGATCTTCAATTGGCTGGCGCTGAGCAGGCGGCACGGCACGCCGCGCGCGGAGTACCAGGTGCGCTTTCGCTCCGCAGCTTGCATTTCTTCGCTGTCCGCCGCAATCCACAAGGTTCCTGCCTGCACATATTCTGCCGAGGCGGAAAGACCGAGCGTATGCCATAGCTTTTGCGAGTAGCGAGTGAGCGCAAATTGCGCCTCGGAGTCGTCCATGACGACAATGTGGCCCATTCCTGCGGCAGTAGCGCCGCTGCCCAGCACGTCGCGTTCGACCAGCGCAACACTGAAGCCTTGTTTTGCGCAGGCCAGGGCGCACGCGCAGCCAACAATTCCGCCCCCGGCGATGGCGACGTCGAAATGCATTGCCGAGCTCACTGTACCTTTCCGTTGTGCAGGGCGATTCCGTTTCGGAACGGGTCGTTGGGCTGGAAGATCAGCGAGGCCGTGGAGGTGACATAAGCCGAGCCGGTGATGAATGGCAAAATGCGATCCCCGTCGAGTTCGACGTGGCCCGTAAGGACGCTGTCGAGGATGCCTTCCTGTCGCCACAACTGGCCGGGCACAAGTTTGCCGTCGGCGACCAGGCAGGCCATTTTGGCGCTGGTTCCGGTGCCACAAGGCGAACGGTCGTAGGCCTTGCCGGGGCAGAGGACGAAGTTGCGGCTTTGATTGGCCGGATTGTGCGCGGCGGTGAAGAGCTCGATGTGGTCGATTTCGGCGCCGTTTGCGCCGGTAATACCTTTCGCCGAGAGGGCGTGACGCACCAGCCAGGCGAAGGCGGTCAACTGCTCCTCATATTCAAGGCTCAGGGTGAAGGGATGTTCCTCAATGAGGAAGAACCAGTTGCCGCCCCAGGCCACGTCACCGTGAAAGACGCCGTAACCCGGCAACTCAACCGGGACCCGGGCTCGATAGCGGTAGGCCTCGACGTTTGAAACAGTGACCTCGTTTTTCTCATCGAGGTTGATAGCGACCGGGCCGACGGGAGTCTCAATAAGGTGCTTTCCGGGATCGATTCTGCCCAGATACGAAAGGGTTGCAGCAACGCCGATCATGCCGTGGCCGCACATACCCAGATACCCCGCGTTGTTGAAAAAGATGACGGCGGCCGCAGCGGCGGGGTCGACGGGTTCAAGCAGCAGGGCGCCAACCAGGACCTCAGAGCCGCGGGGCTCGCAGAGGACGGCGCGACGGTAAACGTCATGGTGAGCACGGAGATTCTCGAGACGGTCGGCCACCGGGCCGGTGCCGAGATGCGGCCCGCCGGAGAGGACACACCGGGTAGGCTCGCCTGCGGTGTGCGAGTCGATCACCTCGATGCGGAGCGGCAGGGCAATATTAGGCATAATAATGTCTACAAAATTGCATACGTTAGGAGGATTTTACCTCGAAAGCGCGATTGCGCCATCGGCAAATGGTACAAAACTTAGAGAATTATGTTCCACAATGATTTGCGGCCCTCCCAATTTACTGCATAGCGGAGGAATCTTCGTTGAAGCAAATACGAATCTGGATACAATGAGTTACACAATGCTCAGCCTGCACTGTCAGCCTTGCGTTTTGGCACCGGGCAGTCGCAATTCCGGCCGGCACCGGCGCATATTGACGGTCTCTTTCAGACCAGCAGATGCAATCCCCTATCGAACGTTAGCATGAGGTCACTCCACGATGGCAGTCCCCGCGCAGGCAAAATTATCGGATGAACAGCGCCGGCGGAATGGCGTCGAGATGACGCAAAGCCTTGGGCTTTTCAGCGGAACCGCGCTGGTTGTGGGCTCGATGGTGGGTAGCGGCATTTACATCGTCGACAGCGACATTGCCCGCGGCACCAACTCGCCAGCGTTATTTCTGGCGGCGTGGGTGATAACTGCCGTCATGACCCTGATTGGCGCGCTGAGCTACGGCGAACTTGCCGCCATGATGCCAAAAGCCGGTGGACAGTATGTTTACCTGCGCGAATCACTCGGGCCGCTGTGGGGATTTCTCTACGGCTGGACGTTTTTCCTGGTGATTCAAACGGGATCGATTGCTGCAGTGTGCGTGGCGTTCGGCAAATTTGCGGGTGTCTTTTTTCCTTCTATATCGAGCACCCATTGGCTGTGGCATATCGCGCACGTTCCACCCATTCGAGTCGGGCCCATGGTTTTGGGCAACATGGAGATCGGCGTAAATACGGCGAACCTGGTGGGCATTGTCGTGGTGGTGGTGCTGGCCGCGCTGAACATGTTGGGATTGAGGCTCGGCGCGCTGGTGCAGAATGTTTTTACCGTAGCCAAGGCAGCCTCTTTGGCCGGGTTGATTGTGGTGGGATTCACAGTTGGGCGCACCGCGCAGGCCGTTGCGGCGAACTTTGGCGAGCACTGGAGCGGCTTCTGGCAAAACGCAGGCTGGCGGACGCTGCACCCCCTCCAGGTGGGCGTGGGCGGGCCCACGGCGATGGTGAACCTGCTGGTGATTCTGGCGGTGGTGCAGGTGGGATCGTTGTTCTCGTCGGACTCTTGGAACAACGTGACATTTACAGCGGGCGAAACCAAGAATCCGCAACGCAATATCCCGCTTTCACTAGTGCTGGGAACGGGATTTGTCTTGATCGCATATTTCCTGGCGAGCGCGGCGTACCTGATGATTCTCCCGCTGCATGGCGATCCGCATGGAGCCACGATTCTGGCGCGCGGAATCCAATACGCGACTGAGGATCGCATTGGAACCGCTGCGCTGACCCAGGTGTTTCCGAGGGCAGGCGGGTACCTGATGGCTGCCGCGATTCTGATTTCGACATTTGGCTGCGCCAACGGGTTGAGCCTGGCAGGAGCACGCGTCTACTACGCGATGAGCCGCGACGGACTCTTCTTTCGCGCGGTGGGAAAGTTGAACCCTAAATACAAGACACCGGCCGCGGGACTCGCGATTCAGGCGCTGTGGGCGACGGTGCTGTGCGTGTCAGGAACCTACAGCCAACTGCTGGACTACATTATCTTCGCGGTGCTGTTGTTTTACATTCTCACCATCACAGGCCTGTTTGTGCTGCGCCGGAAGCGCCCCGATGCGGCGCGGCCCTACAAAGCATTCGGGTATCCGGGGCTGCCGGCGCTTTATATCGTTCTCGCGAGTGGAATTTGCCTTGCCTTGCTGCGCTACAAGCCGCAGTACACGTGGCCGGGGCTCATCCTCGTGATGATGGGGATTCCGGTGTATCTCTATTGGACGCGGCGATCGAATCAGGGTAGGAGCGCGGCGAGCAGTGCTGAAATTGCCCGGGATTGAAACGCGCTCCATTGCTCGATAGGCGGCGCCTGGAGCACTGACCCCGCGTTTCGTTATGAGTCGATGCGCTTCAGGTACACCGAGTAGCGCTCGTCCATGATCTGATTCAACGGCACCAGCGTATGGGTTGGCCCGCGCCCCGTGGTGTGAAAGCGCAAGGAGTAGAGCGGTCCGGTTTCGACCTGCTCGAACCAGACTTCATCCAGAGACGGGGGCGGCGGAGGCGTTGGCGCTTCGCCGTTTTCGCCGCGATGCATTCGGTGGCGCAGGTCAATGGCCGGCATGGGATAGCCGTCGTCGTATCCGCGCGGACCGCTGCCGCCGTAGATCATCGAGGTAGTAAGGCCGTCGGTGCCGAGCAGGGCTCCGAGCACAAGAGGCCCATACATGGCCGCCTGGACAGTCTTGTCGTCGGGCGTGGTGTCGAGGTGGAGCGGAAGCGGCATTTCAACTGTTACGATGTCGCCGGTCTTCCAGTCGCGGTCGAGCGTGAGATAGGTTGAGGGCGTGGCCGTCACATCTTGCTGCGTGCCGTTCACGCTAACGGTGACGCCTTTGGTTGCCCAGTAGGGAACGCGGATTTTGAGCGGCGTGTGGCTTGACGGTGCAGCATCGAATTTCAGAGTGATACGGTCATCTTGCGGAAGCTCGGTAGTGAGCCGCAGCTTGAGGCCGCGCTCGTTCCAATTGAGCGTAGAGGGGATGAACAGGTTGACGAAGAGCGATGAGTCATCGTGGAAATAGATGGAGTCAGTGAGCTTGGAGTATTCTTCGCTGCCCGTGCCGGTGCAGCACCAGAAAGCATCGAAGGGCGTGCCGAATGTCTTGTACATGCCGGGCTGCAGCGACACATAGTACATGAGCATGCCGTTGCGGTCCTGCGTGCCGTAGCGCACGTTCATTAGCAGGCGCTCGTAATAATCGAAGAATTTAGGGTCAGGGTTCTGGCCGTAGAGATGGCGCGCAAGCTTGAGCATGTTGTAAGAGCAGCAGCACTCTTCAGCCGCGGGTCCAAGCTGGGTCGCGATTGCATCGGGTGCGTGCCACATCTCTCCGTTGCTGGTGCCGCCGGTGCAGTAGACGTGGTGCTCAGTGACGATGCGATAAAAGTTTTCGCTGATCTGGCGATAGCGATCGTCGGCCGTAAGCTCGTAGCCGCGGGCAGCGCCGATAACCTTGGGGATATTGGTATTGGCGTGGTTGCCCTCGAGCTTGTCGTCGCCGGCTGCGAGAGGATCGAAGATACGGTGATGCTCGAAGCGATAAGCGAGATCTCGGTATTTTGTGTTGCCGGTGATTGCGTACAGGTTGAAGGCTGCCTCCATCATGCCGCCCTGCTCCACCATCAGCACGTGTTGCCAGTCGTCGCTGCTGAAAGGGGCTGAGTAGGCCGAGGCCCAGTCGGCCATGCGGAGAGCCACATCGAGCGCCTGCTGGTTGCCGGTGTGCTCATACATGTCGATGTGGCCGGCAAGAATCTTGTGGTAGGTGTAGAAGGGCGCCCAGACTCTTTTGTGGTTGCGCAGGCGATCGAAGAGCTCAACGGGGAAGGCGCTCAGATAGCCGTCTTTCTGCTGGCACTCAGCGAGCGTTGCAACCAGATCGTTGGCCTTGGCGCGGATGACGTTGTCTCCGGTGCTGGCGTGCATCAACGCGCACGAAGATAGATAGTGGCCGACGTAGTGGCCGCGCAGCTCGCAGTCAGGAGCCTCCCATCCGCCCAGAGGATCGGCATCAGAGGGGATGCCGGCAGTGACGCGGAAGTTATACGCCAGGCGCTCATTGGGCAACGAGTAGAGCCAGCTGCGATTCAGCTCCATGGTATCTTTCCAAAAGCTGGGCAGCAGGCGCACATCGGGCATGGGGAAGGGCTGGGCCTTCCACTGTACCTTGGCTACCTTGGAGTGGATAAGGTCCTGGTTGGCGGTATCTTCGGCCCCGTTTTTATTCGCTGCGGCCTGCTCGCTGCGGGCTGCGCCGAAGGCGGTTACGGGAGTGGCAAGAAAGGTAGCTGCGCCGGCTGCAGCAGCTCCGCCAAGAAATTTTCTGCGATCAAATCCGCGACTCATTGTTTCACCTCATGTAGACCGGCCTATCAAGCCCGATCCGTTACTGCGTTACGCAGCGTAGATTTATTTCGTACGAATTCAATGTATTCTCAGACGTTATTGTGTCCTGTTCAACTCATTGCGGCCACCACTTCGAATGTACGCTCTCCAACCGCGGGGAACAGCGCAGCGTCGTTGTGCAGCCCGGCGGGCTTTACGGATCGCCCGTTGACTGTGAGCGATGAGAGCTGCCTGCCCGTCGGCAGTCGGAAGCTGACTTGAAGCTCTTCGGGAAGCGCGCCTTTTTCAGGCAGCCTGACGGATGCGACCAAGTGGCTTTCGCCGCGGGGTGCAAATCGATAACTCACGCGGCCCCATCGGGTAGGAGCGTCTTGAATCGCAATTGGTTTGCCCGCGGCGACCCATTTGCGAGGCAGGGCGCGGCCGAAGTAAAGCCTGCTTGCGTCAGGATCTTCAAAGACCAGCATCCAACGCACCAGCAAAGGAACGGTGAGTTGCGAAGGGATGCAGAACAACGCGCCGTCGCCTGTGATGCCGGTAACTTCACCGGCGGTCCAACTGCCGCGGGAGTGGACGTGGTAACGGTGAGAATAGAGAAAGAGGATGTATTCCTCGATGCGATCGAGACGGAGCAGCACCTGCGCGTAGCCGTAGGAAATGAAGCCGAGAATATCGCGGCCGCCGGGATGCGGACGCTCAACATTGGCGACGATACCCAGCGTAGTGGCGCCATAGGAACGCATGCAGTCGATGACGATATTCGCTTGCCGCTCGGGAATCACGCCGGCCTGCAACAGCTCAGCATAACAACGGTGGACCCACTGCTGCTCGCTGGGGTGCTCCTGCGATAGCGATTCCCAAAAGGTGAGTTTGGCGCCGGGGAGCGGCGCGATGTAGGTGGGCTGCATATCGTGCCTCGTATGCGCGTCGATGCTTTCAACGAGAGTCGATTGCAGCTGAGTGCTGCTGCGGGACCACGAGGCAGCGAGAGATTCAGCGCCGTCGAAGTTGAGGGCGCGCCATATGGCGGAAATATCGCGCCAGCCGCGAACGGCGAAGGCGCTATTGGCGAAGTAAGGCTTCCACCAGACCGACGGATCGGGCATGAGGCACGAATCGGATTCGCACCAACCGTGGATGAGGCCGTGGCCGGGATCGGTTGACGGAAGTTGTAGCGATTCCTCGTGCAGTTCCTGGAGCAGCGCGGCAGTGGCTTCAATTTTGCCCCGGTGCTTGCGCATCAAAGCCTGGTCGCGGGTGTAGTTGTAGTAGCGCGCAACCAATGAGAGGGTGAGGCCGAATTGCGCGGTCTCAGGGCCGCGCATGTTGATTACGCCTTTTGGGTCGACAAAATCGGAGAAATAATTGTCAAAGACGTCATGCGCCTGCTGGAATCGTCCGCACTCGAGGTTGGCATAGAGCGACATGGTGAAGATGTCCTGGAAGCCGTCGTATTCGGGACCGTAGTAATCGCGATCGACGGCCCCATACTTGGGATACACACCTCCGGGCCGCACGATTTGCTCTTTCACGAAAGCGTGAGCGACCATGTCAGTCCAGCTCGCGTCAGGAAGTGAGATGGGAACGAGATCGTGGAGAAGCCGATCCCAGTACTCGGCAAATTCAAGGAGTCCCAGGTAGAACTCTTCTGGTTTCGGCGCTTGGCGGCGGCGCGTGTAAGGCGCATAACTGTAGCCGTACACTGCGTCGAGGATTTTGCCGTCGCGAATGTGCGCGGTGCGATGCCATGTTTGGACGATGAAGCGGTCTTTGGCGAGAACATCGCCCAGAACCACTATCTCGTAGTACGAACCATCATCAGCGGGAAAGATCTTGCGCACGGCAGGCATCCAGCCGCCGACCAGGCCTTCAAACCGTTTGCCGGCGTGCTGCTGCATTAACTCGTGAAAGTACTGCACTGGATGGTAGGTGCGGGTGTTGCCGCCGGGATACACGGGCATGGTGTCGCTGCACTCGCGCGTTCCCACAATCGTGTTCCATCCGGCACGGTAGCGAGGGCCACCTTGAAAGGCAGAGTCAAGTGGCGGCGCCGCGCCGCGTACTGTATCTTCGTCGGGATCGCCATTGGCGAGAAGTTTTTGCGCCAGCAGATCTTCGGGCGTCAGGCCAATATCTTTAAGGTCAAGCCCGAGATGCTGCGGACCGGTCTCAGCAAAGACGGGCTCGGCTGTCTTTGAAAGGACGCGCGCTTTGGCCGCCGAAGAGACAAAGGTGATTGCGCCATCGCGAACGCGCAGATCTTCGTAGACCTTCCATTGTTCGCCGCGACGGCTGAAGCTCGAAAGCAGCGTGTGGCCTTCAACAGAGGCTTCACTTGCGGGGAATTCGCGCAGACCCTCCTTGCCGACGCTGGAGAACGAAGGCAAAGTTTCTCCCGAGGAGACAATACCGGGCAGAGCAAGAGCGCTTGTGGCCACGCTCTGAAGAAATCGTCTTCTGTCCATCGGTTCCTCCGCGTAATGGGAAGGTTCGATTCCGCCGCCCGTAATCAGGGATGGGTCGGGTGATCCCCGTAGAACTTCCAGCTTGTATTGAAGTCGCGTGTCAGCTTCAGGTTTTCGAGGTCGGCCCGCAACAGTTCGATCGGCATGTTGTTTTCATGCAGAATTGCGTCGTGGAATTGGCGATCGGTCATCTTGCCTGAGTCGACCAGCTCGTGATGCATAGCGCGGAATTGAAGCGCGCCAAGCAGGTATGCGCTCTGGTAAAGCGGGCCGACCGAGCCGTCAAACGCGCGTCGTACCTCGGCTGCCGCATTGTCAGGTTCGAAATCGACGTTGTCGATGAGGTACTGAACGCATTGCTGCGGCGTCCAGCGGCCCAGATGGAAATTCATGGTGAAGATGATTCGGGCCGAGCGGTGCATGCGCCATACCAGCGCGCCAACGCGCTCTTCGGGCGTCCGGTCGAATCCCTTGTCCCAGAAGAGCATCTCCCACCAGAATGCGTTGCCCTCGGTCCAGAAAGGCGTGTCGAAGATGCGGCGGTAGGTGCGATAGCGCGCCTGCATATAGAACTGCAGAAAATGGCCAGGGATCATTTCGTGGAAGGCGGTGGCTCGCGCGAAGAGGATGTTGTTGCCGCGCATGCTCATCTCGCGCTGATCGTAAGTCATGGTGTCAGTGGGATAAGAAACGCTGATCTCGTGGCCGCCGGTGAAGAAGGGATTCACCAATTGTCGTTCGGGAGTCATCATAATCATGCGCCAGGTTTCGTCGGCGAGCGGAGGAACGGTGACCAGATTGTTTTTCTCGGCAAAGTCGCTGCCCTCAACAACCAACTTGCGGATGAGGTCGGGCTGCTCGCCGGGGGGAACGTGCATCTGCTTCACTCTTTCTACGGCCGCGTGCCAGTCATCGCCATAGCCCATCTCGTGCGAGGCCTTCAGCATCTCTTTCATGCACCAGTCGTACTCAGTCTGGGCAATTGCGATGAGTTCTTCAGGGGTGTAGGGGATCATGTTGTCGTTGAGCTCATTGAGCAACGCTTCGCGGCCGACGGGATCGCCGATAATGGCTGTCTTATCGCCGGGCGCGATCCCCGCGATTTTTTCCCGCAGAAATGTGGCGTAATCCTTCAGAGACTCCTGGGCTGCCTTGTAGGGCATCCCGACCCACCATGTAAAGTCGGGATCGTAGCCGTCGTATTGTTCGAACCAACTGTGCAGGTTTTCGCTGAGTCGTTCAGTTGTGAGGGCGGCGCGGTTTGCGACTACAGCGTCAATCTTCGGCTTTTGGTTTGCGTCTGCGTGCGCTTCTCCTTTGACGGTTGCCTCGAGCTGCTCGCGGCTGGCCTTGATCTGCTTCACCATCTCGGTGAGCGCTTTCGCGTCCTGCTCCGCTTCGGGATGCTGCATCAGTCGCTTTTTGTCCATCAGGTTTTGAATGATTGGTGCGAAGGGTAACAGCGGCGCCATCTCATCTACCTGTTTTTTCCGGAGAGCGAGCTGGTGCTGCTGGGCAACGATGAAACTGCGAAGCAGAAGATAATCGACTTGATCTTCGTGCGAAAGCGCATCGAAGTTGAGCGCGTCCAGGTTGGCCTCAGTGGTGGAATAAAACTTTTCAAGCCGCGCACTGCGCGCAGGCGAAATCTCATCCCTGTAGACGCTGTCGATGGAATTCAGGTCTGCCGAGAACTCCTGAATGAACTGCGGCATCTGGGGTTGAGGCCCGGACTGTGCTTCGGCGAAAGGGCAGTTCAGAATGCAGGCTGCTACAGTTAAACCGCCAAAGGCACACACTATCCGCTGGAACATTCCCATGGATACCTCCGTTTTTTAGACCGGATCAGGAATTTACTTACGAAATTCTGTCGCGTGCAAGGCGCCATTTCCCTGACGGAAGCGGCACTTGAGAGGACCCTCCCTGCACCAAATTCCTAATCCCGGTAAATGTCAGGCGGGTAATGTTTCGCAGGAGAAGCGGCCACCGGTCCCCGGCCCCGGCATATCGATTGAGTTATACAACAACGGCGGATTGTATACAACATCGTATTTTGATGGACTGGAAATTGCCCCCGCCCGGTCGGAACGCGGCTGAATTTCGAGTGCCTTGTGGCCGCCGCATGGTTTCCGGGCATTCGACGGGCGTTTTGCAGACAAATCGATATACAAAATTGTACGCAATGACAAAATCGGGCTATGATCGCTGCTATGCCCGCAACCAGGCCCGCCGGAACGACGGCAATAAGTTGGAGGAAACGTTGTCTGACGTACAGATATCCGTGACGGTGAATGGCAAGCCGATGCAGGTAGCCGCGGGAACCAGCGTGGCTGCGGCGGTGATGATGGCCGGCGAGCCGTGCCGGTTTTCGGTTCAAGGAGAGGCGCGCGCTCCGCTCTGCGGCATGGGTATCTGCATGGAGTGCAGGGTTACCGTGAACGGCATTCCGCATCAGCGCAGTTGCCAGTTGATTTGCGCTGCCGGCATGGAGGTTGTGTCGGGATGAGCGCTCGCTTCGATGTGGTGGTGGTGGGAGCAGGTCCGGGGGGGATGGCCGCGGCAGCCGTGGCGGCGGAGGCTGGTAAGCGTGTTTGCCTGCTCGATGCAAATCTCGCACCCGGCGGCCAAATCTGGCGAGGGATAAGCGCGCAGAAAGCCAAGTCGTACCCCCATGGATCTGCATTCACGGCCTGGAAGGCGCGCCTGGATGCGTCGAAGTGCGAGATTTGGCCGGGACGGCAGGCAGCGGATTTCGTGTCGCCGGGATGCCTGCGCGTGGAGACCGAAACCGAGTGCCGGGACATCGAGTTTGAGCAGTTGATTCTGGCGACTGGAGCGCGAGAGCGGTTTTTGCCCTTCCCCGGATGGACGCTGCTTGGCGTGATGGGCGTTGGCGGAGCGCAGGCGCTGGTGAAATCGGGCCTGGACCCACGCGGCAAGCGCGTAGTTGTGGCAGGTACCGGGCCCCTACTGCTGGCGGTCGCTGCAGGGCTTGCAAAAGCAGGAGCGAAGATCGAAGGCATCTTTGAGCAGGCGCCGAAAGCGCGGTTGGCGAGTTTCGGCATGCATACGGTCTTTTCGCAGCCCGGCAAAGTACTGGAGGGAGCGCGATACCGGCTTCGCACATCAGCTGTGCCTTACCGCTTCAATTCGTGGGTAATAAAAGCAGAAGGGCGCGGACGAGTTGAATGCGTGTGGGTGAGCATCGACGGCAAGGAGCAAGCTATTGCGTGCGACTGGTTGGCATGCAGTTTTCATCTTGTGCCGAATCTCGAACTGCCGCAATTGCTCGGCTGCAAAATAGCGGAGGGCTACGTAACGGTGGACGAACTGCAGCAGAGTTCGGTGCCGGGCGTGGCATGTGTCGGCGAGCTTACGGGAATTGGCGGCATCGAGAAAGCACTGATCGAAGGCGAGATTGCCGGGTGGGCAGCGGCCCCGGAACTATCGCGCGCACGGGCGCTGCTTGAGAAGCGGCGAACCCAGCAGGAATTCGCGTTGCGTCTCGACCAGGCCTTCGCGCTGCGCGCCGAACTTCGCAGATTGCCTACGCATGCCACCGTTGTTTGCCGCTGCGAAGATGTGACGCACAAGGCGCTGACGGAGTGTGCGGGTTGGCGTGAGGCAAAGCTCTACACACGGTGCGGTATGGGGCCATGCCAGGGACGCATTTGCGGTGGAGCGACGGAGTTTCTTTACGGTTGGGGGCCGGCAGACTCCAGGCCTCCGGTTTATCCAGTGCGGGTTTCAACGCTGGCCGCGGAGATCGATGTTGCCGGTGTAGCCAAACGCTGAAGGCGCGACGCGTTCTTTGCGAATCGCTTCAGCGTGATTACCTCTCGAAAGGAATATTCGCGATGCAATTGCTCTCATTGAAGAGGAGCGGCCATCTATCTTCGCATTGCCGTGAGCTCAAGCGTTTGGGATTGAAGTTCGCCGGCCTTCTTGTTTTGATGGGACCGCTGGCGGCGACTTCAGGCGCACAGCTTACTCCGGCCGACTATGAACGCGCGCTCAACATTCAGGAGAAATATCGCGGGCTCGTGCAGCATCTACCCGATCACGTGGAGTGGATTGAAGGGACCGATCGCTTCACTTATCGCATGACGATTTCCGGCGGCCACGAGTTCATGCTTGTAGATGCCGAGACCCAGGCCATCAAGCCAGCCTTCGACCCGGCGCGGCTGGCGAGTGTGTTGAGCAAGGCGCTTGGTGAGGAGATCAAGCCCGAGGCGTTGCCGTTTGAAGGACTGCGCCTTGAAGATGGCGGATCAGCATTCAAGTTCACGCACTCGCGCGCACTCTGGCGTTGCGATTTGACGGCATATACCTGCGAGAAACTGCCGCGCCCCGAGGGTTTTTCAGAAGACGATGAGGATGACGGAGGTTACGATTCCACGCCAAAGCCCATCAACGGATCGGAGCGTGGAGTGACTTCTCCCGATGGCAAATGGCTGGCTTTTGTTGAGAACTACAACGTTGCGATACGCCCGGCAAAGGCAAAGCCAGATGAAGCGCAGAAACAAACTGTGATGCTGAGCGAAGACGGCTCTGAGGGCAATTACTACGCCGTGGAGATGCTCGAGTGGTCGCCTGACTCAAAGCACGTGGCTGTCTATCGCATCAGGCCCGGCTATCGGCGGCTCATCCATTATGTTGAGTCATCCCCTCCCGATCAGCTGCAGCCTGAGACTTCAACCATGGTCTATCCCAAGCCCGGAGATGTGCTCGCTCTCTATCAACCTGTGCTGTTTCAGATCGACGCGAAACAGGAGGTGCCGATCGACAACACTCTGTTCCCCAATCCCTACGAGATGCTTGAGCTCAAGTGGCGGAAAGACTCGCACGCCTTCACCTTTGAGTACAACCAGCGCGGCCACCAGGTGTACCGCGTGATTGAAGTGGATGCGGCGAGCGGCAAGACGCGGACGGTGATTGAAGAAACCAGCAACACCTTCATCAACTACGAGCCGCTCACCGACAATCAATACGACCACGGCAAGTACTATCGCCACGACATCGACGACGGCAAAGAGATTATCTGGGCGTCGGAGCGAGATGGCTGGGAGCACCTGTATCTCTTCAACGGACAGACGGGCGCGCTGGAACGGCAGATCACGCACGGCGACTGGGTGGTGCGCGCGGTGGATCGCGTGGATGACGCCAACCACGAGATCTACTTTGAAGCCAGCGGAATGAATCCCGGTGAAGATCCGTACTACGTGCACGGCTACAAGATCGGCTTTGATGGTACGGGCCTGACTCCGCTCACTCCGGCTGAAGCCAATCACTCGCTGAGCTATTCCAGCGACGGAAAGTACTGCGTGGACACGTATTCGCGACTCGACATGCCGCCGGTGATGGAGTTGCACCGCGCCGCAGACGCGAGCCTGGTGATGACGGTGGACAAAGCCGATGATTCGCAGCTGGTGGCCGCGGGCTGGAAGCCTGCTGAACCATTTCACGCGCCGGGTCGCGACGGAAAGACTGAAATCTGGGGCGTGATCCATCGGCCAGCCAACTTCGACCCGCAGAAAAAGTATCGCGTGGTTGAAGACATCTATGCCGGGCCGCAGGGCTCATTTGTGCCCAAGAGCTTTACCGCGCGAGTTGAACCGCTCACGGAACTGGGATTCGTTGTGGTCCAGATTGACGGGATGGGCACGAACAACCGTTCACGCGCCTTCCACGACGTGGCATGGCGCAACTTGAAGGACGCGGGATTCGAAGATCGCATCCTGTGGCACAAGGCAGTTGCAGCCAAATATCCGTGGTACGACATCTCAAAAGGCGTTGGCATCTTTGGGACCTCGGCCGGTGGACAGAGCGCGATGGGTGCGCTCCTGTTTCATCCTGAGTTCTACACAGTCGCGGTGGCCAACTCAGGCAGCCACGACAACCGTATGGACAAGATCTGGTGGAACGAGCAGTGGATGGGCTGGCCGGTGGGGCCATGGTACTCCGAGTCGTCGAACGTGGATAATGCCTGGCGTCTGAAGGGCAAATT
The DNA here is from genome assembly GCA_963732165.1 of uncultured Acidobacteriaceae bacterium. Taxonomy (GTDB): domain Bacteria; phylum Acidobacteriota; class Terriglobia; order Terriglobales; family Acidobacteriaceae; genus Telmatobacter. The sequence goes on along the minus strand of CAVSYM010000055.1, from coordinate 238,332 downwards.
GCTGCTGGTGATGGGCGAGATGGACAAAAATGTTGACCCCTCCACGACGCTCCAGGTTGTCGATCGGCTGATCAAGGCGGGCAAGGACTTTGATTTTCTGGAGGTGCCCGGTGGCGGCCATGGAGCCGGCGGCCGCTATGGGGAACGGCGGCTGATGGACTTTTTTGTCCGCAACCTGTTGGGTGAGCCGACACCGGACTGGAATCGGAATCGGGAGGCCGGTTCAAGCCTGTCATCGCCAATAAATAACTGATGAATCAATAACATAGAGCGGCTGATTGTGTCCCTCTGGGGCTCTCTCTATTTTGCCGGCGCTTCCCGTTGCGCGAACTCCTGGGGACGGATAAAAACCGCGGTCGACAAAAAACTCTTGCATTAAATACAAACTTGAATACATAATTTCATCCCATAGGTCGTCCAAGAATGCGTTTTCTCGAAACGCCGAAACTCGAGGCGACCGGGCTTGGAGCTAATCGCTAAGCAACTCGGTCACAAAGGCTTCCTGAAAATACCTCGTAATCGGAATGAGCGGTCAAATTTTGGAGGACAGATATGGCCAGGCAAAGACCCTTACGGGCGCCGGGCTCGATTGTTGGTGGGAATGAAGCCGGCGCGAAAAACAAACAGAAATCGAAAGAGATTTGTGGAGGTGGAATGATGAGGTTGAAGAAACACATGACTCGGATTGCAGGCACAATCGTCGCCTTTGGGTTTCTGGCCGCGGTCACGACGTATCCAACAGCCTGGGCGCAGGATTTGTCGACCGGGGCGTTGAACGTGACCGTGGTAGATCCAAGCGGGGCCGTCGTAAATGAGGCTCAGCTCGAATTGAAAGATCTCGAAACGAATGATGTGCACACGGCAACTACTTCCGGGTCAGGTAACGCGGTCCTTTCTTTCCTCAATCCCGCGCGTTACAGCCTCACAATCAGTAAGGGCGGGTTCGGCACCAAGGTCTATCCATCCGTCACCATCCAGACCAATCAGGTGACCGATCTTAAAGTTACGCTGACGGTTGGCGCCGCCACGCAAACCGTATCGGTTTCCGGCGACAATACTCCGCTGCTCGATACCACGCAAAACGTACTTTCCACGACCATCGATCTAAAGCAGATTAACGAATTGCCGATAAGCGGCCGCGATTTGTTTCCGCTGGCCTTCCTGGTTCCGGGAGCCGTGGGCAACAATTTCAATAACCTCCCCGGAGGAGCGGTAGACGTCAGCGCTAATGGCTTTTCGACTATGACGAACCGCAACAAGAGCGCGGGCTTCGATTACGATGGCCCGTCGACTACCAACCGTCTGGAAGATGTGCAGGAAATGACGGTGCAGACCGGGGAACTGGATGCCAGCCAGGGCGGCACGGCCGCCATGAACATCAGCTTCCTGACCAAGCGCGGCACCAACAAGTTTCACGGCCAGTTGTATGAGGATTACCGCAGCGATTGGTTGAACGCCAATAGCTGGTATAACAACGACGTAGGTCAAAAGCGCGGATTCCTGCTCGAAAACGATTTCGGGGGAAGCGTCGGAGGGCCGATTCTCAAGGACAAGCTGTTCTTCTTTGCCAGCCTGTCGAATTTCCGGCAGCCTTTCAGTTTCACAGGGGTCTCGGAGGTGGGTACGCCACAGGCTCTCGCCGGGATTTATACGCTTCCCGGCGGCCAGACCGACAATGTGCTGCAGGCCGGCGCGAGCGCGGGCTGTTCGAACTGTCCAGGCACCATCAATACCTTAATTGCAGGGGACTTGGCCAACATAGAGTCCTCTTATAGTTTGGCCGGCGCCACATTGAGCCCCCTGGATATCAACCACGAGAACCTGAATTTTATCAACAAGGGGTCAGTGATTGATAAATACCCCACGCTGCGGGTCGACTATAACCTGAACCAGAAATTCCGTCTTACCGGATCTGTGAATGAGAGCAATTTCTACAATATCAATACGGGTGGTCCACCCTTTCCAGGCCCTCTCTTTGCCAATCAGAATGACAGTAATATCAACAGGAATTACCAGGTTGTTGCCGGCTTTGACTGGAACATCAAGCCGAATCTCGTGAATGCGTTCCGGGCGGGATACCTCTACACCTACGTCGGGTTTGACTCCCAGGGGATAGACACGCCCACAGCCGCCATGACCCAGCAAGGCCAGCTCGCCTTTGGCTTTGGTCTCAATAGCGGCATCAATTACTTTACCGCCCTCAAATTGGGTTTCCTGTATCCGGTGACGAGTGTGAAGGATGACTTCACCTGGGAGCATGGCAAACACACGCTGGCGTTTGGCGTTGAGAGCGCCACTGAAATCGATCATTACTATAATGGCCAGTTTGTACCTTACATTGGCGTGAACGGTATTTCGTCTGGGGATCCGGTGACCAACGCGCTGGTTAACTCGCTGCCTGCAGATGCGCCCCCTTCTGCGGTCGGGGACGTAGAGGGCCTGTATGCAACGCTGACCGGGCGTATGACGTATTACAGCCTGGGTCAGTTTGTTAATGCAAAGACCAAGCAGTTTGAGCCCGGCATCTCCTTCAATCTGCATGAGCGGCTCAACCAAACTGCGCTTTTCATCGAGGATTCCTACAAGCTCAGGTCCAACCTTACGATCAACGCCGGCTTGCGCTGGGACTTCACCGGCGCTTCAAAGGATGAAACCGGATTCTATACCCATCCCACGTTGCAGGATTTGTGGGGTCCCACGCAAGTGGGCAAGATATTCCAGCCGGGGACGCTGGGCGGTGACCCGAATCCAGTGGAAGGTCCCCATGCAGAGGGCTATAGCCCCACCTATGTGCATCCAGAGCCGAATATCGGAGTTGCCTGGAATCCCCAGGGACAGCCGGGAACCCTGATGGGCAGGCTTTTCGGCAACGGGTTAACCGTCATCCGCGCCAGCTATACGTTCAAGAACTATACCGAAGGAGCGCAGAACTTCTGGAATTTTGGGTCGAACAATGGCGCCAATTTCAACACCTACTTTGTTGCCTTTCCGGTTGCTCCGAGCGGCAGCACACCTGGCCCAGGATTCTATAACGCCGGCTCCGTGAACCTGGGCGGCGCGATTCCCGCGCAGACTTCAACCTCACCGGATCCCTATCAATCGGTGATCCCTGAAGTGAGCCAGGCGTTCACCGGCACCGGCTATCTCACCTTCGATCCCCACATCAAGCAGCCTTATGTCGAGTCCTGGCAGGTGGGCATCCAGCGCCAGCTCAGCCCCAACAATGTGCTCGAGGTGCGCTATGTTGGCAATGTCGCCAAAGATCAATGGCTGGGGGTCAATTACAACGAGGTAAACATTTTTGAGAACGAGTTCCTGCAGAATTTCACCGCGGCTCAAGCCAATCTGGCCGCCTCTGGAGGAACCACATTTCAGGGATCTCAACCGACGCCGATCTTCGACGAGGCTTTTGCCGCCACCGGAGCGGCTGGGAACTACACCAACGGCCAGTTCATTACCTGGCTGCAACAGGGGCAGGCCGGCGCCTTTGCCAGTAATCTCGCGGGCAACCCAAGCTACCTTTGTTCCATGATCTCCACGTTTAGCGGGTGTAACCAGATTGGCACTCCTGCCACCGGAACCTATCCCATCAACTTCTTCCAGGTAAATCCCTTCTCTGCTGGGACTGGAGATGAGGAGATGACGAATGACGGATACTCCAACTACAACTCCCTGCAGGTGGACTTTCGCCAGAAGCTGAACCATGGCATGCAATTCGACGCCAATTACACCTGGGCTCACTCGATGGAGAATAACGTGCAGGGAAGCACGGCTCCGGGTTACTACGGCGGCGGCGGCAATAGCGGCTCCGGCAACAGCGCCCCCGGCTTTTACACCCTGCGCAACAAACAACTGAACTATTTCCCGAGCTCCTTCGACATTCGCCAGGTGTTTCACCTCAGCGGAAGTTACGATCTTCCCTTCGGTCATGGCCAGCCGTTTCTCGCCGGGAACCGGATTGCCAATGTCGTAATCGGTGGATGGACGGTAGGAACGATCCTCACCCGCGAAACCGGCGATCCGCATCTCTTTACCGGTGGAACCGGCACCGTGAACCAGAGCGATTCCGGCATCAGCCTCACCGGAGTTACCACTTCTCAGTTGCAAAAACAGATCGGTGTTCGCGCTGGCCTGGCCGGAAGTGGGCGGGTCAATCTATTCGATCCCAAGTACATTGGTTCCGCGGGACAAGCAAATACTCAGTACGTCGGACCGAACTTTACCGCTGGCAAATTCGGCACACTGATGTGGCTGCACGACCCGAAGTGGATTAACACTGATATGGCGGTCACCAAGGTGGTACCGCTCCCCAGGGAGATGAATTTCACCCTTCAGGGCGCATTCCTCAATGCCTTTAACCATGTGGCCTGGGCCGGCATGGATACAGGCGTTCAGGACTACACTTTCGGCACCACGACCGGGACCGCTAACGGCCCGAGAAACATTGAAATCCGCGGCAATCTCCGGTTCTAGACGATCACAGAGTTGTGCGATCACCGCTTGTCACGTAGCGGCGACCGCACAACGTTGTTGCATCGGCGTAAGGCAACAATTGAACGCGGCGACGGCCGGTTTCCGGCTTCATCGTGGCGTGTAGCCGGAGAGCGAAGCCGAATGGGAACTTCAGCAACAAAGGACACCAAGAGTTTACAGAAACGCTCCGTGAAGGCAGAACACGGAACAAGTGTGGGACTGGCTTTTCAGCAGATCCGCGATTTGATTGTTCACGGCAAGCTGGCGCCGGGCAGTTGGATTGTGGAAGGAGATCTTTCCGATCACCTGAATATGAGCCGCACGCCTGTGCGTGGGGCGCTGTATTTGCTGCAGCGGGAAGGTTATGTGCTGGAGTACCGTAATGGCAGCAAGTCCCGGATGATAGTTGCGCCGCTGACCAAAGAAGACGCCAGCGAATTGTATCCGATTATCGGGCGAATCGAGGGACTGGCCGGCCGTCGCACAGCCGCGTTGCCGCAGGTGGAACGCGAGGTGCTGGCCGTACAACTGACAGCGATCAACCTGAAGCTCGACAAGATTGCGCGCGAGCGCGGCTACGATGGGCCGGTGATATTCGATCTCGATCACGAGTTCCATCGTATTCTGGTGGCCGCAGGCTCGGGACCGAGGTTGAAGACGATGCATCGCGCAGTCGAGCCGCAGACAGAGCGCTACTGGCGGCTGTACGCGAGCTCGATCATTAATGAGCTGCACATGTCAGTGAAGGAACATGAAGAGATTATTGTCGCGCTGCTTGAGGGCAATCCCGACCGGCTGGAGCGCGCGCTATACGTAAACTGGGAGAATGGCTGCAAGCGGCTCGCCAAAGTGATTGATATCTTCGGTGAGCGCGGCAGCTGGTAAGTAAGACAACGATTGACTTACTAAGTGAACTTATCTGGAAAGTTTCTTGAGATACCTGAACAAAACAGCGTTGTCATTGGCTGCGGTAACAATGGCAGTTTTGAGTACGCCCGCGATCTCACAATTGTATCCAGCCGGCCGCGATGCCAGGCTCGGCCCGATGCTCGACCAGGGGCTGGCAAGCTATCAGACGCCGGAGCTGAGTTTACGCCTGGTGAAATCTTCAGGGACCGTCGCCGGGCTCGAGACGAATGGCAGCAAGGGATTCGATTTTGTTCCGTCGGAGTTGCTGGCCGCGCGCTCGACCGACGGCTATTACCATCTGGGCGATCTTGATCTGCGTCTGCGTGAAGTGGGAACCGGGGAATGGCGCGGCTATTCGACCGCACTTGAGCGCCGGCCGGTGACCCCGCTGCCTTCTGGACCAGGCGAGCTGCGCAGAGACGATCTGCGGCCAACCTTGCCGGCAAATTTTCCGCTTCAGGTGACACGCAGCTGGGTGGTGGTGAACGGCAAGCTGGCGCTGCGCTTCACGCTCAGGAATCCCGGCAAGAGAGCAATTGAGATTGGCGCGTTAGGCGTTCCGCTGATCTTTGACAATATTCTGAGTGGCAAAAACCTTGAAGAGGCGCACGCAGTGTGCAGCTTCTCCGATCCGTCAATTGCGCTCGACGGCGGCTATGTGCAGGTGACGCGGCTCAACGGGCACGGCCCCGCGCTGGTTGCGGTTCCTGACGGCGAGACGCCATTTGAGGCATACAACCCGATTAGCGGACCGCATGGCTGGGGACGCAAGCCGGAGTTGTTTCACGACCTGACGCCGCGCAGCATGACCTTTGAAGGTTTTTACGAATGGATGGTGGCTTCCGCGGCGTACCAGCAGAACGAGTGGAAGAAGGCCGAGTCGTGGAATCCAGCAACGAGCATCGTGTTGCAGCCGGGACAGGACCGCACCGTGGGTTTGCGCTTCCTGGTTGCCGATTCAATCGAGTCGATTGAAAAAACGCTGGCTGAAGCGCACAGGCCGATGGCAGTGGGCATTCCTGGCTACATACTGCCGCAGGATATCGACGCCAGCCTGTTTCTCGAATATCCCCACCCGGTGAAGACCATTGCCGTGGAACCCGCCGGCTCCATCGAGATAAAGGCGGAGGGTAAAACGCCGCATGGTTGGCAGCGTTACGCACTGCGCGGAAAGCAGTGGGGGCGCGCGCGGCTCATCGTGACTTATGCCGATGGGCTGGTTGAGACGGTACAGTACAAGGTAATCAAGCCTGAGGCCGAAGCGATTGATAACCTGGGAAATTTCCTCTTCACAAAGCAGTGGTTCGATCAAAAGGACGATCCATTTCATCGTGCGCCGTCGGTGATGAGCTACGACCGCGAGGCGAACGCCATTGTGACGCAGGATAGCCGCGTGTGGATTGCGGGATTGAGCGATGAGGCCGGTGCGGGCTCCTGGCTGGCCGCCGCGATGAAAGAGTATGTCCGACCCGACAGACACCAGGTAGAGCAACTCGAGGACTTTGTCGACAACGTGTTGTGGGGCGGAATCCAGTTCAAAGACGGTCCCCACAAATATGGTGTGCGCAAGAGCCTCTTCTACTACCAGCCCGACAAGTTGCCGGCCGGCTACTACCGCAGCGATTTGAACTGGCACTCGTGGGAGAGCTGGAACCAGGAAGCCAGTGAAGATGTGGGGCGTTCCTACAACTATCCGCACGTAGTGGCGGCATATTGGTCGCTTTACCGGCTGGCTCGCGATCACCAGGGACTGGTGACGCATCACGACTGGAGTTGGTACTTAACGCAGGCCTATGAAACCACGATGGCCATGACGCGCTATGCGCCCGATCTTGCCCAGTTCGGGCAGATGGAAGGCGATGTGTTTGTGGCAGTGCTCGACGATCTGCGCCGCGAGGGAATGACCGAAGAGGCTGCACAACTTGAAGCCGCGATGCGCGCACGGGCCGAGGTATGGCAGAAGCTCGCCTTTCCTTTTGGCAGCGAAATGCCGTGGGATTCGACCGGCCAGGAAGAGGTGTACGCGTGGACGCGCTACTTCGGGATGAACGACAAGGCCCAGGTGACGCTGGATGCGATCAAGGGATACATGCCGGCGATCCCGAACTGGGGATACAACGGAAGCGCACGCCGCTACTGGGATTTTCTGTATGGAGGCAAATACCAGCGGCTGGAGCGGCAACTGCACCACTATGGATCGGGGATCAATGCGATTCCGGTGCTCGATGCTTATCGGCGTGACCCGAGCGATCTCTACTTACTGCGCATTGGCTATGGCGGCGCCATGGGCGCCATCAGCGGAATCGACCAGGAGGGATTTGCGTCGGCGGCATTCCACAGCTACCCCGACATGATGAAGTTCGACCCATATAGCGGCGACTACGGCCCGAATTTCTTTGGCCATGCATGGAGCACCGGCACCTATCTGGTGAAAGATCCGGAGTTCGGTTGGGTGGCCTTCGGAGGCAATGTTAACGTTTCAGGGCAATCGGTCGCAGTCGAGCCGCGTGACAGCCAGCGGCAGCGCGTTTACCTCGCGCCGCTCGGACTTTGGCTCACACTTGATAGCGGGCAGTTCCAGCGCGTAACTCTGGATAAAGCGACGAGCAAAGTGGAAATCACTCTCGCACCGGGTGACGCATACACCTCCACAGCGCTGCTGCGAATCGACCAGCCGGCGAAGATCGCAGGTGTTGGCACGATTGCGCCTTCGGGCGAATTCGAACGAGTGCGCGGAGCTTACGCGGTTCCACTCGGGGACAAGCCGATTGTTATTCGCTTGAGCAATCAAATGGGGTCACCGCAATAAGTCGTAGCGCTCTCCGCGATACCGCGTGACCCGTGAATCTATATCGTCTGTCAGTTCTGTTGCTCGCGATCCCAAGCCCTCGATCCTGGTAGGAGCACTACGGCTCGGTGGTCATCATGGAGCGATGGCCCGTCACCGTGGTCCAGTAATCCATCCAGCGCTCGCGAATGCCGTTGGTGCGCTCGATCAGTTCCAGGCTGGGTGTTTTGCCGTGCTCGACCACCATCACCATGCCGGTATTGAACCGCCGCTGTGAGTGATCGACGTCGGGCAAACGCGGGCCTTCTGCGGCAATCACGTCTTGAATCGTAACCTTGGTGCGATCCGCTTTGAAGATGGGATGCCCGTTCGCATCTTTTCCCGTCGGCACGAGGTTTTTCAGAATGAAAAAGTCGGGAACTTCAGACGCCGAAATGAATCCCATCAGATAAAGGTCGAGATAGGAGTAACCCGTCGCAGGAACGTAGTAGTTGTCATCGAGCTGCGTATAGGTGCCATCGAAGTTATCCTGCCATACACCTCCCCCCATGGCCGATGCCTCGGTCGGCCGCTGATAGGGGAAGGCTGCCGGCGCCTGGAGTCCCATGTCCCAGTGAACCGGACCCAGTTCGATGGTCTCCCCGTTTACTTTGGCAGTAACAAACGCTGACCAGCGATGGCCCATTTCATGGCCAATCTGCGACATCGCATAGTCGTAAGGGGGAATCTTGCCGTTGAAGGTGCGTTCAGCGAGCTGATGGAGATACCCCCCGATATCGTGGGTGTTATCGTCTTTCAGGTTTGCCGGAGGGTACTCCTGCATTTGATTGGCGCCGACATACACGGGCTGAATGAACTGCCACTGGAATCGGCCCTTGGTGCAGTAATCCGCCAGGTTGCCCTGCTCGGCAGCGATGCCTGTGACTTTGCCGCCTGCCGGCCCGCCGCCCAGCGGTCCATCGCTTGAGGTACCGGCTTCGGGGTTATCGATGCGAAAGTCGGAGTAATAGGCCAGCATGTCGAACTTGTCGCCAAGCGCCTGAATCACCGAGCAGGTCAGGTCCTGCATACGCGGCGGATTCACGTAGTGGAAGGCCTCAAAGACCACGGGATACGGGCCGCTGTTCCGCGGAAGTGAGGAAAAATGGACTTGCGGACTGGCGACACCGGCGAGTTTGACGGAGCGCGGGGCGATTTGTTCGAGCGAATGGCTTTGGGGAGCCTGCACCGCGGCGCTGACATAAATCGTGTCGCCGGATTTGTAGCCCTCGGGTAGCGTTCCCTGGATGGAGAGCGTGTTGCCATTGACGCTCACCTCAGGCGCGAGGCCGGTTCCGTACGCGAAGTATCGCGGGCCTCTGTGGAACGAGCCGCGCGTCCGACCTCCAAAGCCGCGAACGGTCCAGATGACGTCATTGTGCCCGTCTGGCCGGCATCCGCCCTGGCGCGCGTTTTTGTCGAGACAAACAAAGTAAGCGAGCCCGTCGATTGCGGAATCGGTAGCGGCCAGCATCGCGCCGCGGCCTTCCAGAGCGACCTTGAAGTAGAGGTTGTCGACCGAACTGAAGTGGATGCTGCGAATGTCCAGGTTGGGCGCGGCAGAGGGATTTCCTGGAGTGGGAATGGTTGCGAGCGCTTTTTCGGTGCCGCCGGAGACGAGGGGATAAACGCCCACGACAGCGTCCCGGGCCGCGACATCTTCATACGACAGATCGATGGCGCCATCTTTGTGCAGCACCGCCTGAAAGCGATTGACCGTCGGCGTCCAGGTCCAGTCCTGAATGCCTCCATAGGGCTCGGTCAGGCTCCAGCTGATCGATCACGCGATCGGCGAGTTCCTTCACATAGCGGGTGCCCGACATGCGCGGCTTGAAGAAGACGCTAATCGCCGGGACGGTGTTGACGAACTCCGGCGCCGCGTCCTCGAGTTCAGCAAAGCGCTCGACGGACAAGCCGCCGTCCCGCCCCACGCTGACGCCGCGCCGGCTTGGCGGCGCATTCGAACCTTCCGCTTCGCCAAAGACAATCGATCCGGTGATCCCGACGGAGAAAGACGTCCAGGTCTTGCCGGAAAACGGGAAGGCAAAGTTCTTCAGCGTCACGTGGGGTGAAGTCATCGCCGTACCGAAATCGCCATCCCACGCGAATGGGATGTTCACCACGCGGTAGCCGCCGCCGTCAGGCGTAAAGCGCAGCGTGTGGTGAGCAAGGTCGAAGAGGTTCGCGTGCCCCAGTTCGCCCTCATTCAGGGTGAGCAGCACAAGCTTCCCCTGAACCGTCACCTTTCCGATCGAATGACCCGGTTCATCGCCGAACTGCGCTTGAGCGGACAGGGCAGCCAGCGCAAAAACGCCAAGAATCGCGAATGACCGGCGGAGTCCGTGTCCGGCGGACGTGGCGCAAAAAAACGCGGCACGGAAAAGATAAGAAACACGAGAGCGATTTGCGCTCATTCTACCTCCTCGTTGGACGAGCCGAATGGCCCGAGCGCCATCTTGGAAATCGCGTTGAGTCGGATCAGGCCTCAGTCGTCTCAAGGAGCGCTCGTTAATCGAACCGCACAACTCGCCCGGCTGGCTGCCTGAACTTCGCGGCTTGACTCCAGCTCTGCGCATTTCCGGCGGATGAACTTGCGAAAGGCCGCCTTAAAAAGCATACTTTAATGTATACATTCTCAAGCACCCATTCCATCCATTTGTTTCTACGTATGCGCTTATTCCTGGATGGTTCACCGCCCGTCCAACCCGCGTGGCAGGAAGCGCCTGCGGGATTATGATTGCTGCAATGCTTAACCCGGACGATCCATATACTCCCGCTTATTCGACCCTACCTGCTGTGCGTGAAATACTACACGCGAATTTCCAGATCGACGGGGCGGAGTGAGAACTTGAGCATGCGAGACAGGAATAGACGCGAGTTCCTCATCGGGGCGGGATTCACCATCGGTGGTGCGACCCTGGGGTCGCGCCTGTTTGCAGAGATTCGCACGATCGACCCGAACTGGATGGCACCCGGAAGCAACTCAGCTCCTGCAAATTCTCCGGCGGGAGTCCCGCTTACGGAAACGAGTGAGTCAGCGCCGCTGAATGCCGCAGATCGCGGGAAGATGCGCGGTCTCATGGTGGATGCCGGCCGGGTGCCAGAGTCGCTGGAATATTATCGGCGGATGATCGACTTCTGCGCGGACTGGGAACTCAACACGTTGCATTTCCGGCTCGCTGACGATCAAGGAAGCGCCCTGCGCTTCACTTCAGTTTCTCATCTTGTGAACCACAAAAATGCATTTGCTCCGGAACAACTGACTAGCCTGGCAGCCTATGGACAAACCCGCGGTGTTGATCTGATTCCTGAGCTGGAATCGTTTGGGCATACCGGATACATTACGCGCTCGGCTGCATACGCTCATCTACTGGACAGCGAAGCGCAAGGTCCATCGGATTTCACGGGGGTCATTCCAGTGCATCCCGAGACCGTTCAAATCTTTCATGAGCTATATCGTGAAGTCGCGTCAATCTTTTCTTCGACCTATCTTCACGGTGGATGCGATGAGGTGAACTGGGGAGGCTCCGAGCTTTCCCGCAAAGCACTTCAGACCAAAACGCGGGCACAGGTATGGGCAGAGTATCTCAACTCACTCAATCAAATTGCCGCAGGTGTGGGGCGACACTTGATTGTGTGGGGCGACTTTGTCGTTCACAAAGAGCCTGAGATCCTTGGCAAACTGGACAAGACCATCATCATCATGGATTGGAATTACCAGGATCGCAATTCCGCCAGGATTCGTGAGACGTTCTTGAAAGTCAGCGCCAACGGAAGTCGCGGAATCGGGGCGCCGGCATTAGTGAACTACCGATGGGGCCCGCGCGTTGGAACAGAACAGTTGCGGAATATCGACGGCTATGCAGATGCTTACCTTGAAGAGACGGACCCCAACGCACTGGGCGTTATTCTCACAAATTGGGTGCCCAGCCGTTATGTTCAAAACTCAATATGGGATGGATTCGCGTACGCTGCAGTCGCATTCAAGGAGGGGACGGGCACGGCGCAGACATCGGCATTCCGGCGCTTTGTCGAAAGGCACTATCGGGCTGACTGGAGCGAGGATTGGCGCGAAGCATTTGAGCTTATTTATGATGCTGCTCCCTCAGTTGATGCGCGATTCACACCTTTTTCGGCGCGGCTTCCATTGCAAGTTCCCTGGAGTAATGACGAACAACTTAAAACGGCGATTCGAAACGGATCTCCGGGCCAGAATCCCTTTACACGGCTGCGCAGCCTGCTTATTCAGTTAGAACCGCAAGTGCTCAAGAACCTGGATGACTTTCAAGCCTTTGTGCTCTGCGTCGAAGCTCTCGAGAGGACGTTTTGGCGTGATGCGATGGTTATAGAGCAAGCAGCCAAGAAGCCGCTGGAGCGAGAGACTTCTGGCCTCTTGATTCAGGCTATTGCTGAACATGATCGGACGCTTGGAGATGCGCTGTCGAAAGATTGGGACAAGGGGCGATTTCCTGATTCCGAAGCGAAATCGGTGCTGGTCTTTGATCTTCAGCCGAAGGACCAACTTCTTTTTGAGTGGGTGCAAGCGGCGAAGTACTCCGCCTCACTTGCCAGCCACCCCGAGCATTTCCAGCGAATTTTAGAAACGGCGAAACCGGTGTAAAGGCGTGCCGGCTTTAATGCACAAATCTGAATCGCTTTATTTGATCCCGTCACTTCCATGTGCCCGGCCAACGTACTGTGCCTGCATCCACGCTGTAGGCTTTACCACGACTCCGGCTCGGCCAGAGAGATCCAGATTGGATAAGGCCTGATCATGGTTGTGAAGACTGGCTGTGAAGATTCTCTTGCTCGAAGCGGCGAGCCCTTGCCGATCAACCACATTCTGAATCGAGTAGGATCGATGCCATGGAAGAATCATTAACCGGCCGCGACCCTTACACAGGGGAATCGCTTATCGTGAAGTATGCCGATGGCCGCATTACCGACATCAAGAAGGGAACGCCTGACGAGACAACCTGGATTGCTCCAGGCCTGATCGATTTGCAGGTGAATGGTTATCACGGTGTCGATGTCAACGCTCCCGATCTAACTATCGATGCTGTCAGGAGCCTCGCACACCGGATGCTCGCCATCGGGGTCACCACTTTTCTGCCAACACTCATCACCGCCTCTGAACAGGAGATCATCCACAATCTGCGCGTCATCGCCGACGCGCGCCGTCGAGACCCGCTGCTCGCGCACATCATCCCCTGCGTGCACGTCGAAGGCCCGCACATTGCACCCGAGGATGGACCGCGTGGAGCACACCTTCTCGAACAGGTGCGTCCGCCGGATATCGCGGAGTTTTTCCGCTGGCAGGCGGCATGCGGCGATCTGGTTGGCATGGTTACGCTCTCGCCGCATTACGCGCAGGCGCCAGAATACATCCGAGAACTTTCTGCGCGTGGCATCCATATTTCACTCGGTCACACCGGCGCAAGCGCGGATCAAATTCGCGCGGCAGTGGATGCCGGCGCGCGACTCTCTACTCATCTTGGCAACGGTGTGGCCAACATTTTGCCCCGCCACCCTAACCCCATCTGGACGCAGTTGGCCGAAGACCGTCTCGCGGCAACATTCATCGCCGACGGCCATCACCTTCCCGCCGACACTCTCACAGTCATGTTGCGAGCCAAGACGGTGGCGCGCGCTATTTTGGTCTCTGATCTCGTTAGCCTTGCGGGGCTTCCTCCAGGCCACTATGAGACATCCATCGGCGGCAAAGTCGATCTCCATCCCGATGGCCGTCTCAATGTCTCCGGCAGCGAGTATCTGGCCGGTGCAACCGCTACGCTCAATGATTCCATCGCTTACGTGGCCGCCAACACCGGCTTTAGCCTTGGCGACGCCCTGCAAATGGCGACGGCCAACCCAGGCCGCTTCTTAGGCGCACGCGGCGTACTTCGTCCCGGGACGCACGCAGACTTCATCCGCTTTCGATGGAGCCCAGGCTCTTCCACCCTCGCCATTCAAGACGTTATCGTGCAGGGAGAGAGCTGGCGATAAAAGGACCATTGACTACGGCGTGATGCCAAAGTTGTGCCCTTCCTTGCCGAACGGTTAAGCGTTGGTCGCTTCAATATCGAATTGAGTTTTGGCCAACAACCCCCTACCCGAGTGCAGGTAACATGCAACTAAAGCAGCATTTAGCTTTATACGGCAGATTGGTAGCATACAGCGTGAAAGTAAGCTGACTTCCCTATCTTCCAATGATGAAGTTCTGGTCTGCAGGCTAAAAGGGCACGCAATGAACGACGCTGCCTGCGTCGAGAACAGCTCGAGAAGGCTGTATGACAGTTCGCGTAAAGTCTCTTGTGTGCTTGGTGGTGGCTGGCGCGGCTGCGAGTCTGTACTCGACTTCCGGGCACGCTAACGGCGAGTGGTTGCATTTCTTCGTGTATCTGGTAGCCATCCTCCTCACTTCGGGAATGAAGGTGGCGCTGCCTAAGACCGAAGGCACAATGTGTGTCAATTTCCCTTTTATACTACTGGGCATCCTGCAACTTTCGCCGCTTCAAGCAGTTATCCTCGCCGTCTCGAGCGTGATTGCACAATGCCAGTTCCGGGTTATAAAGCCATTCACGCTCGTTCAGATTCTGTTCAATGTAGCTAACGTCACAACTGCTACTTTGCTCGCATGGCACAGCTATGTGGGATGTCTCAAGCTGGTGCACGGAGAGGTTGCGCCCGCACTTGCAGTAGCGGCGACGGTTTACTTCGTTGCGAATTCCACGCCGGTAACAATTATCGTCGCGTGGGACTCCGCTGTTTCACCAATCTCCAAGTGGCGCCAGGAATTCCTCTGGTACTTGCCGTTCTATCTGGTTGGAGCAATGCTGGCCGCAGCCGCCAATCTGATCGGTCTCATGTTTGGCTGGCTGACATCGCTGCTGCTCATTCCCATGGTCTACACAGTGTATCGGGCCTACTGCGCACAAACCGCCATTGTGCAAGACCGCGAGCGGCATATCCAGGAAACAGAAGCCTTGCATCTTCGAACCATCGAAGGGCTGGCCATGGCAATTGAAGCCAAGGACCAGAACACGCACCGCCATCTGATGCGCGTTCGCGTCTATGTATCCGAGCTCGGCAAGGCCATGGGTTTAGATAAGCCGCTCATGCAGGCGCTCACAACCGCGTCGTACCTGCACGATATAGGTAAGCTGGCCGTTCCTGAGCGCATCATCAACAAGCCCGGCAAACTCACGCCGGAAGAGTTCGAGAAGATGAAGATTCATCCCGTGGTCGGTGCGGACATTCTGGAACGAGTTCACTTTCCCTATCCGGTTGTGCCCATCGTCCGCGCGCATCATGAGTCATGGGATGGAAGCGGATATCCGGACGGACTCAAGGGCGAAGAGATTCCCATCGGCGCACGAATTCTAACCGCCGTGGATTGCTTCGATGCGCTGGCATCGGAAAGGCCATATCGGCGCGCCATGCCTCTCGAAGAGGCCATGGCCTTTGTGAAGAAGCGTGCGGGTATTCAGTTCGATCCGCAAGTAGTTCAACTTCTGAACGAGCATTATCCGGAACTTGAAGAGCTGGCGCGCCGTCAGATCGAAGAAGTGGAGCCGCTCAAAACCGATCTCTTTATCGAGCGGGGCGCCGCTCCCGGGGCCGGCTTCGTGTCCGAGCTGAACATGGAGGCAAGTCCGCAGGATCACACAGACACGCAGTCGCAACAAGATACCCTGAGTCTGATTGCGAGAGCGTCACGCGAGTCCCGCGCTGTCTTCGAACTGAGCCGGTTGCTGGGCGGGTCGCTCAGCCTGCGCTCATTGTGTGAAATGCTCTGCGAACGCCTGCAGCCGTCGATTCCATTCGATTGCTTTGCCGTGTATCGCAAGCATGAAGGATCAGTGTCTGCGCTTTATTTGGGCGGTCCGCTGGCAAATGCTTTCTCAGAGCGTCCCATTCCACTTGGAGAAGGACTATCTGGCTGGGTGGCCGACAGCGAACGGTCGATCATCAATGGCAATCCGACTGTTGAAGCGAATTGTGAGACAGGCATGGGCTTGTTGTTCAAAGAGAACAGCTCGGCGCTTGCCATTCCCCTCTTCGATTTGAATAGTGCCGTCTTCAGCGTGCTCACTCTTTATTCGCGCCGGCAGGCGGCATTCTCCAAAGATCATCTCCGCATCCTGCAGGCCGTCGAATCCAATTTCTCGCTCGCATTGCAATCGGCCTGGCATTTTGAACCTACGCAACACGATACGCACTCATCGGCGCTGAGGGAGTTCCTGGGGGCGGTCGACGCGGAAGCCGCAGACTCACGCGAGACAGGGAAACGACTCGGAGTGGCGATTTGCGACGTCAATGCGCTTGCCGCAGCGAGTGAGACCGAGGCGGCCACGCGTCTGCACGCCATCGTTAAAGAGCTGCAGTACGGCTCCATTCGTGCGATCGAGGTTTTGCGTACGTGTGCAGACCAGGGCGCGATCCTGTTTACGTCGGCGACAGATACACCTGCGGAAGATCTCATCGCCGGATTCGAAAACGCAATAAAAGCAACCAGTGTGAGTGTGCGACGTGCAAAAGCCGCCTCAACCAGCATTGGCATTGCCTTGCATCCCCAGGACGGCGAAAGCGCCGAGCTGCTTTTAGGAGCGGCATTCCGCCGACTGCACCGGCGCGCGCAGGAGCTCCGGCCTGAACGCAGAAACTCCCAGGGCCGTCATGCACGGTTAGGCGCATTGACGCTATGAAGGTCGCGGCTGCAATGGCCAGGTGGTTTGCCCGCGCCCTCGCCATCGTCCTGCTGGTGATCGTCGGCTCCACAGTTCTGGTCCGCTTCGCTCCCGGCTATTTGAGCGACGCGCGTGAGATGGACTCGCGCTATGGAGATGCAGTGCGCGCAGAGCTTTCCGTTGAAGCCGCGCGCAGCGGAACAATCACGCATCTCCTCTCAGCGGAGCTTCAGGGATGGATACGCGGAGACGGTGGAGTGTCTCGCCAATATGGAGTGCCGGTGTCAGAGCTGATCGTTCCGCGCCTTGCGGTTACCGGCGAACTGTTGCTGCGTGCTCTCGTCCTGGCATGGACGCTGGCTCTGTTCGCTTCGCTGTTTTCGAGCGCGGCACGCAGGCCATCCCTGCTTTGGCAGGCGCCGGCCGCGCTCTTGCTTGCCATACCCATTGCGGCAATGGCCACTTTGTGCCTGCTCGCCGGCAAGGGAGGCCCGGTGCTGGTGATGGCTTTGCTGCTCTCTGCGCGGGATTTCAAGTTCCTTCATCACACACTGCGAAAAGCCTGGTTCGATCCGCATCTGCTTCAAGCACGTGCGCAGGGTGTCAGGGTTCACCGTCTGATTCTCGGCTATATTCTTCCGGCTATTCGTCCCCAGCTTTCTGCGCTTGCCTCGCTTTCGATCGTCACCGCGCTCAGTGCCCTGGTGCCGGTGGAAGTGATCTTCAATGTCCCTGGCCTTGGCCAGCTCGCATGGAATGCCGCACTCAACCGGGATCTGCCTGTGATGTTATCGGCCACCATCGTCATGGCGCTGGCGGTTACACTGGCTGGCCTCGGGTCCGATCGTCCGGGCGAGTGGAGAAGCGCATGAGGCCCAACCTTGCAGCGAAATGTTTGCTTGCTGCCCTTGTGCTCGCCGCAATCATTGTTGTCGCTATGCCCGGCGCGAGTTACTCGCATCAGGACCGCGAATCTACATTGGCGCCCGCGTCGAAAACGCATCCGGCGGGTACTGACGCGCTTGGCCGTGACCGGCTGGTGCGCGTCTCGGCTGCGCTGCTGCTCAGTCTTGCCGGCGCGGTGGCAGCTTCAGCGCTCACCACTGCAGCGGCCGCGGGTGTTGGCGTGCTTGCTGCCTTCGGTCCGGAGTCCATGGGCTGGTTTGCCATTTTAATCTGCGACGTATTTCTGGCGTTGCCATGGATGTTCTTGCTCATGATCGTTCGCTCGGCTCTTCCTCTGTCTGCCTCGCCAATGAGCTCGGCAGTGGTCACATTTTTGGTTCTGGCTGCACTCGGGTGGCCAGCCTGTGCACGAGCCGTGCACAAGGGAGCACTCAACCTTAAAGGCTCCGACTGGGTACTCCATGCACGGGCCGCTGGGTTGCGTCGCACACAACTTGTCCGTACGGTCGTGCCCAATCTGCTTCCTGTGATTTTGCCGCAATTCCTCATCTCAATTCCAGCATTCGTGATTGCCGAGGCAAATCTTGGCGCAATCGGATTGGGTATCGGTGAACCGCTGCCCTCCTGGGGCGGCATGTTGCTCGAACTCGACAACTCAGCAATGCTGTTCGAAACGCGCTGGGTGTATTTTCCAATCGCTTTGCTGATTTTTGCGTTGCTTCTGCTCGAAGCCGTTGCGATGGAGGCCTGACGAATGCGCTTCCTGTCAACAATTTTGGCTCTGGCCGGCTCACTCCTGACGCCTCTCGGCGCTGCTTCATGCCTTGCGCAGGCCGCGCCTCAACTGCCCGGAGAGCTCGCCTGGACGATCGGATACGATCCGCAGACATTCGATCCCGCCAAGGTGGACGATCAGGAGTCGGAACTGGTGCGCTATCTCACCGCAGGCGTGTTATTGCGTTTCAATCGGTTTACTCAAAGAGTGGAGCCGGCGCTGGCACAGAGTTGGAGTCTCTCCCCGGATGGCAAAACACTCACCTTCAAGATGCGCCCGGGAGAGAAGTTCTCCGATGGCAGCAACGTTACGGCGCAAGATGCGGCCTGGTCTATCCGCCGCGTTCTGCAGCCGGCCACCGCCGCGCCAGTCGCGGAAGAGTTTGTATCTCCGGTGGGCGTGACTGTCGATGCACCTGATCTCAACACTGTGGTTGTGCATCTGCCCAGGCGCATCGTGGGCATCGGCAAGGTCTTCGATGAAATTGCAATCGAGCCGATGAACCGTCCCAGCGATGGCCGCATCACGGCGGGACCGTTCATTGTGACAGATTATCGCCGTTCACAATACGTGCGTCTGCGTCGCAATCCTTACTACCGGGGTGTTGCGACCGGCGCACCCGCTTATGCCGCCGGCATTCGACTGGATATTCTGGAGAATGCCGAACAGGAGATCCGGCTTTTCGCCCGCGGCGAATACGACCTGATCGATGAACTGCAGCCCGACTATTTCGAGCTGCTTCGTCATCGAGATCCCGCCGCCGCGCGCGATCTCGGTCCCTCACTGAACACCGAGCAAATGTGGTTCAATCAATCGCCCGGGGCCCCGCTACCCGCCTGGGAAAAGACGTGGTTCGCAAGCCGGGAATTCCGCGTAGCCGTGTCCCAGGCGATTCACCGTGACGACTTGGCGCGCATAGCATATCTTGGCCACGCAACGCCTGCTTATTCGTTCATCTCGCCCGCCAACACCGCATGGTATAACCGCAGCATTTCCGCGCCTCAAACCGACCTCGCCGCTGCAAAAGCCGGCCTTTCTCGCGCAGGTTTTCATTTAAGCGGATCTCAACTCATCGACGCCACAGGTCACGCCGTAAGGTTTTCCATTCTCACCAACGCAGGTAATGAAGCACGGCAAAAGATGGCCACTCTGATTCAGCAGGACCTGGCTGGCCTTGGAATGCAGGTGGCTGTGGTTGCGCTCGATTTTCCTGCGCTGATTGAACGCCTGATGCACACGCAAGACTACGAGGCGTGCCTGCTGGGACTGGAAAACGTGGATCCTGATCCAAACGCGATGATGAATCAGTGGCTCAGTTCGTCGCCAGGCCACCAATGGAACCCATCGGAGAAAACGCCCTCAACCGCGTGGGAAGCCGAGATCGATCGTGAGATGAATATTCAGGCCGGCAGTGCCTCGGAGGGTGTGCGCAAGCAGGCGGTTGACCGCGTGCAGCAAATTGTTGCCGATCAGCAGCCATTCATCTACCTGGTTTATCCAAATGTTCTGGTCGCGATATCGCCGCGGCTTGAAGGCGTGCGCCCTGCGGTGCTGGCGCCCAATCTTGTCTGGAATGTCGATAGCCTCCGGCTGACGGGAGCCCGATGAACCACGCACCTCTTTTGCAGGTCCAACTCGACGCGGGATATGCCGGGAAGCCGGTCTTGCGCGACATCCACTTCGAACTCGAACATGGTCAGGTGCTTGGACTGGTTGGAACCAGCGGAGCCGGCAAGAGCACACTGGTCCTGTCTCTGCTCGGCCTTCTGCCCTGGCGCGGCGGTCGCGTCACCGGCAATGTAATGTTTGAAGGCGAAAACCTGCTCCAGCTTTCGGAACGCAAACTGCGTACGCTGCGAGGGCGCAGGATTGCGTACGTCCCGCAAAGCCCCATGACTGCGCTAAACTCTGCGATCAGTCTGCGGAGCCACTTTGTTGAAGCCTGGAAGGCCCATAGCGGCGAGGGCAATTCCACGCTCGACGCCCGCATACGCGAGTTACTCACCGAGGTGCGATTACCATCCGACGCGGAGTTCTTGCGCCGGCGTCCATCGCAGATTAGTGTTGGTCAGGCGCAACGCGTGTTGATCGCGCTCGCCCTCTTGCATCGGCCGGCGCTTATTATTGCCGACGAGCCCACGAGCGCGCTCGACCCCGTAACGCAAACACAGATCATCAGCTTGATGAAGGGGCTTAATAGACGTCACGGCGTGACGTTGCTCTACGTCTCGCACGATTTTGTATCGGTGCTGCAACTAAGCGATCGGATCGCCGTTCTTCACTCGGGCACGATCGTCGAGAACTTGTCAGTGAACGAAATGACAGTCCCGCGTCATTCCGCCACAAAAACACTGTTGGCTGCTCTTCCCGTTCCGCCTGACGTGCTGCTGCGTTATCGAGACCGTTTGGGAGATGGCGATCACGACGCCATCCCGCAACACTGCAATGTTGCAGACGATTGCAACATCCATGCATGATTTATCCTTCCGTCTGTTTCCTGGGACGAAGGCATCTTATTCTTCTGGCTCAGGCTCGACAGATTTGAGAAATGTCGAAGAGTTATAGATTGAGGTTATTCGTCGCGATAAGATTACCCAAGTAAGTACTGGGCCGGATTACTCATGCACCATTACCCCCCACCTGTTGTGCCATTGAATCCAGAGCGCATACAAACAACAATCGGTAACTGTGGAGCCGTAGCCTTCCCCCGCGGGCCACGTCCCGGATTCATCAGTCAAAGAACGTGAGCTGGCTGAAAACCCCTTGAGAGGTCACCATGTTGCGCTCGCGCATTCGTGTCGCATTTTTCCTCAGTCTGCTGATTGCATTCACCGCCCATTCTGAAGCTCAGACCACCAGCAGCAAGATCTCGTGGGATCTTCAGAATCAGCCGTCCTCGGGAAACGTCCCGGTCATCGTCCAGTATTACAACACACCTTCGTCGCTTGAGACGCTTGTGCTCGGTTTGCTCGGCGGTGTGGTAAATCTTGTTCTCGGGACCATAAACGCATTGTCGATTAATGTCCCCTACAAGAATTTGAATGCGCTTGCCTCAGATTCGAACGTGAGGTACATCTCGCTCGATCGCTCAGTTGCTGCCAGGCAGCAAGTCGAGGTTACGGCGGCCAATTACACTATCGAGCCTATCAATGCTCCACTCGTATGGCAAAAGGGCTATAACGGCGCCAATATCGGCGTAGCAGTAATCGACAGCGGTATTACGCCGGTGCCGGATTTCGCGACTAACTCTCTGACGCTTCCGCTCGGCCAACCCATCGTAGCTCAGCTTCTGGCGACGACCAGCGAAGTGGCTCCCTGGAGCAACGGCCGCATCGTTTACAGTCAAAACTTTGTCCCCGGCGAAACAGACGCGCTCGACCACTACGGACACGGTACGCATGTCGCCGGCCTCATCGCGGGAAATGGCTCGCAATCATCCGGTGCGCATTATTTCCGGACATTCTACGGATCGGCTCCCGACGCCAATATCATCAACCTGCGTGTCCTCGACAGTAGCGGAGCAGGTACCGATTCCGCGGTGATTGCAGCCATCAGCCGCGCGATCGCTCTTAAGAACACCTTCAACATCCGCGTGATCAATCTTTCGCTCGGCCGCCCTATCTACGAGAGCTATACGCTCGACCCGCTGTGCCAGGCGGTCGAAAAAGCCTGGCAGGCAGGCATCGTGGTTGTAGTGGCTGCAGGCAATGACGGACGCGACCTCAACGCAAGTCCCGAGGGCTATGGCACCATCAATGCACCGGGCAACGATCCATACGTGCTCACTGTGGGTGCGATGAACACCCAATTCACGCCGCAGCTCAGCGACGACATTATTGCGAGTTACAGTTCCAAGGGCCCGTCTTTTGTTGACCATGTCGTGAAGCCGGACATTGTCGCACCCGGCAACCTGGTGACGAGCCTGCAATATGCAGACGATCCACTCGCCGTCGAGAATCCTTCGTTCTACACGTGGTATTCGTTCTATCAGACGAACGGAAGTGAGACGCCCTCCTCCGCTTACTTCCCGCTCAGCGGAACCAGCATGGCCTCCGGAGTGACAAGCGGGGCCGTAGCGGACCTGCTGCAGGCCGCGCCGCAACTTACTCCTAATCAGGTGAAGGCGCTGATTATGGTCAACGGCAACCGCAACTTCTTTCCGGCCACCAGCAGCGTAACTGCGGATGGCTTTGTGTACAAAGCGAATTACGATGTCTTCACTGTTGGGGCGGGCTACCTGGATGTTGCTGCAACCATCCAGGCCGCGCAGTCAAAAAACAATCCGGTTCCTGCCGGCACCGCAATGTCGCCGGTGGCCAAGTACAATGCAACGACTGGACAAACCACAGTCGCAACCGATCCAAGTGCATTGTGGAAGACGACCGGTCCGTGGTCGGCATCCGGCGTTTATGGCAGCCGCGCTTTCATGTCGGGCACAAATTCACCTGCGATTTGGGGCGCCACAGGTATCTGGGGCGAAGATGACCCGGATGGCTTCACGGTTTTGTGGGGCAAAAACGGACTCTGGGGTGAAGGTACGCCAGACGCCGCAACGGTTCTGTGGGGCAAAAGCGGAACTGAAGGCTCGACAGTACTCTGGGGCAAGTCTGGAGACTCGGGGTCCAGCGTTCCGTCCGAATAGCCGCTGTCCGCAAAAGATGCCGGGAAGCGTGATCTGCCCCCGCTGTCGCCCGTGGAATGTCTCCTTCAAGCCTCAATACTGCTTACTGAAACGTAAATTGACGGTTTCCCGGCGATACAATCGGAGCGCGAAAACAGGCTCGTGATCAGCTCAAATCAAAGAGCGAATTGGGCTGCGCTATAGCCGGCCGTGTAACTGCTGAGCGCATTCGGGACCGCTCAGCAGTCACGGCAGCCACCAGGGACACGGCGCTAAAGTTCCGAAAACACAACCATACCGCATAGTGATGCCATAAACCACTATTCGTGACAGCTGTCACGGTTAGATAAGTCGCTCAAGTCCTAATGTCGGTATTTGGATATCGATAAAAACTTATCGGATAGTGGCGCTGGAGCGCGCGTCGGGGTGGGGATTCCTCAGCCGAGCCTGAATCGGCTGCCTCAGTACCATCACTACCTGAGTGAGCTTAAAACCAAAGGAATCAGCACAGTATCTTGCAGCTTAATTGGGCTCGATCTGAACCTTGTGCCCGTGCAAGTCCGCAAAGATCTGCAATACACCGGCATTGTTGGCAAGTCCAAAACAGGCTATGCCGTGCCTGAGCTGATCGCCGCCATCGAGACATTCCTCGGCTGGAACAACGTGCATGAGGCATTCCTCGCTGGAGCCGGAAACCTCGGCACGGCGCTACTGGGGCACGAGCGCTTTTCCAATTTTGGCCTCCGAATTGTAGCGGCATTCGATACCGATCCGGAAAAAATCGGCCAATGGATCCACGGGAAGATGGTACTTCCCCTGGATAAGCTGGCCGATCTGGCCAAAAGGATGAGCATTCACCTCGGCATTATCACGGTGCCTGCCGAACACGCCCAGTCGATTGCGGAAGAAATGGTTGCAGGCGGCATTCAAGCCATTTGGAATTTTGCGCCGGTGCGACTCAAGCTGCCTCCGCACATCATCGTTCACAACGAAGATCTTTACTCATCGCTGGCTTCGCTTTCGTGGAAGCTGGCACAGCGTTTCCATGTTCCATTCCAACCAGATGGGGGCACGCACTAATGGCCACTGCGCACGTCGCGGTCGATCGCGCGGAAAAGTTCCGAAAGGTATGCAGCATTCTTGAGCGGCACGATTACCGGCCGTCCGGGTTGATTCCGATTTTGCAGGCGGTGCAGCATGAGTACCAATATCTGCCTGAAGAAGTACTCACTTATGTGGCGACGTCGCTCGATTTACCCCCCGCGCGTGTGTTCGGAGTGGCCACGTTTTACGCTCACTTCGCCCTTGAGCCGAAGGGAAAACACGTGATCCGGATTTGCGACGGGACGGCGTGCCACGTAAAGCAGTCGCTGCCGATCCTGAGCGCGATTCACGAAACGTTGGGGACCAGCGAGAAGCAGAAAACGACTGGCGACTTGCTTTTCACAGTGGAGACGGTGGCCTGCCTGGGAGCCTGCGGCCTGGCGCCCGTGGTGGTGATTGACGAACAGGTCTATGGCGGAATGACGCCCGAGCGGGCCGTCGCCTTGTTGGACGAAATCAAGATGCAAGAAAGCGCCGGCGGCATGCAAGCAGCCGCTGCGCCAATGAATGGAGAACTTCATGTCCACTAGCGATGGCCTGGTTGTTCTGAATGATATTGCGAATGGCCATGAGGCTCATATGGCAATGCGGCGCGTGATTCTGTGCGCCGGGACCGGGTGCATGGCCAACGGCGCGATGAAGGTTTTTGAACGCTTCCGAAAGAAATGGATGGAGCCGGCCTGAATGTGGTTCTTGAGCTTCGGCCCGAAGCCGGCGATCGTGACGTGCGTCTGTCGAAGAGCGGCTGCCAGGGCTTTTGCCAGATGGGCCCGCTGGTTTCGGTTGTTCCCGACGGAATTCTCTATACCAAGGTGTGCGCGGAAGACGTGCCCGAAATCGTCGAGCAGACGCTGGTGAACGGCGAAGT
Organism: uncultured Acidobacteriaceae bacterium; assembly: GCA_963732165.1. Taxonomy (GTDB): domain Bacteria; phylum Acidobacteriota; class Terriglobia; order Terriglobales; family Acidobacteriaceae; genus Telmatobacter. Next base: position 213,159 of record CAVSYM010000055.1, on the reverse strand, counting down.
TGTCGACCGCCTGCTCTATAAGGATCCCGCGACGCGCAAGAACTGCCGCGGCCTCGAGGACAATCCGTTTTACGCGACGGCAGGACCGGCGGGTTCTGAAGGAATGCGGCTTCCTCGATCCCGAAGATATTCACGAATATCATGCTGCACGGCGGCTATTCGGCTGCGAAGAAAGCGTTTCTTGAGATGTCTCCGGAAGAAATCTGCAAGACAGATCAGTGAGTCCGGACTGCGCGGGCCGCGGCGGCGGCGGGTTTCCAACGGGGCGCAAATGGGAGGCGGCGCGCGTGCAGAAGTCGGCAAAGAAGTACGTCATCTGCAACGGCGACGAAGGCGATCCCGGCGCGTTTATGAATCGCTCGGTGATGGAAGGCAATCCGCACAGCGTGATTGAGGGGCTGATGATTGCGGCGCGCGCCATTGGCGCCAGACGAGACTCTGGTGTATGTGCGCGCCGAGTATCCGCTGGCGGTAGAGCGCATGCGGCGCGCGGTGGCCGATGCGGAGCGCGAAGGCATCCTGGGCAACAACGTATTCGGCACTGGCCTCTCGATGAAGTGCGACGTGATGGAAGGCGCGGGTGCGTTTGTGTGCGGCGAAGAAACCGCCATGATCGCCTCGATTGAAGGCCGGCGCGGCATGCCCACGCCCAAGCCGCCGTTTCCCGGCGCAAAGCGGGCTGTGGGGCAAGCCGACCATCATCAACAATGTTGAAACGCTGGCGCATGTTTCGCGCATTCATCAACGACGGCCCCGAAGCCTTCCGCAGCATCGGCACCAAGGAATCGCCGGGAACCAAGACCTTCGCGCTTACCGGGCACGTGGCCAACACCGGGCTGGTCGAGGTGCCGTTCGGAACCACGCTGCGCGAGATTGTGCTAGAAATCGGCGGCGGCGTGACGGACGACAACGGCAAAGCCGATGAAGAACGGATTCAAGGCTGTGCAGATCGGCGGCCCCTCGGGCGGCTGCCTCACCGAAGAGCATCTCGACCTGCCGCTGGCCTACGACTCGCTGCGCTCGGTGGGCGCGATGGTGGGCTCGGGCGGTCTGGTGGTGATGAACCAGCGCACCTGCATGGTGAGCATCGCGCGCTTCTTCATGGAGTTTACGCAGCGCGAATCGTGCGGCAAGTGCGTGCTGTGCCGCGAAGGCACCAAGCAATTGCTTGCGCTGCTCGACGACGTGATTGAAGGACGCGCCGACGCAGGCACGCTCGACCTGCTGGAGAAGCTGGGCCAGCGCGGTGCAGGTCGGGTCGCTGTGCGGACTGGGAAAGACGGCGCCGAACCCGGTGCTGTCGACGCTGCGCTACTTCCGCAAGGAGTACGAGGAGCACGTCTTCGAAAAGCGCTGCCGCACCGGCCGCTGCAAGGCGCTGCTGAAGCCGGAGATCAATGCCGGACGAGTGCAAAGGCTGCGGCCTGTGCATCAAATCGTGCCCGGCCGGCGCCATTACCGGCGAAAAGAAGAAGCCGCACTCACATCGATCCGGAGCTGTGCATCAAGTGCGGCGCGTGCGCCAAGGCCTGCAAACTGCACGCGGTCGAGGGAATATAGCCAGATGAAAGAGCTCACGCAGCCGACATTGACAATTGACGGAAAAACGGTGCTGATTGAAGGCGAACGCAACCTGCTGGAGCTGGTGCGCAAGGCTGAGATCGATCTGCCGACCTTCTGCTACCACTCCGAACTCAGCGTCTACGGCGCGTGCCGCCTCTGCCTGGTGCAGGTTGAAGGCCGCGGCATCATGGGCGCATGCTCCACGCCGCCGGAGCCGGGCCTGAAGATTCTGACCACGACGCCGGAGATTCGCGAGATTCGCCGCATCGCGGTGGAACTGCTGCTGGCCAACCACGACCAGCAGTGCCCCACCTGCGCGCGCAGCGCCAACTGCCAGTTGCAGAGCCTGGCGCAGCGGCTGGGCATTCGCAAGGTGCGTTTCAAGTCGGTGCACGCGCCGGTTCCGCTCGATGAGTCGTCGCCGTCGCTGGTGCGCGACCCCAACAAGTGCGTGCTCTGCGGCGACTGCGTGCGCATGTGCTCGGAGATTCAAGGCATCGGCGCCATCGACTTCGCGCATCGCGGCCATGATGTCAGCGTGCAGCCCGCCTTCGGCAAGCAGCTGGGCGATGTGGAGTGCGTGAATTGCGGGCAGTGCGCCAGCGTTTGCCCCACTGGCGCGCTTACGCCTAAGTCCGGAGGTCGACGAAGTGTGGGCGCTGCTCGCCGATCCCGAGAAAGACGGTTGTCGTGCAGATTGCACCGGCCGTGCGCGTGGGGTTGGGCGAGTGCTTCGGACTCAAGCCGGGCGAAATCACCACGGGTCAGATTGCTGCGGCTCTTCGGCAGCTCGGCTTCGACCAGGTTTACGACACGTCGTTTGCCGCCGACCTGACGGTAATCGAAGAAGGCACGGAATTCCTGAAGCGCAAGCAGGAGGGCGGCAAGTTGCCCATGTTTACATCGTGCTGCCCGGGATGGGTGAAGTATGCCGAGCAGTATTTTCCTGAGTTGCTGCCGCATCTCTCCTACGTGCCGGTCGCCGCAGGCCATGTTCGGGTCGCTCATCAAAGCCATGCTGCCCGATCAACTCAAGGTTGATCGCAAAAACGTGAAAGTTGTCGCGATCATGCCGTGCACGGCCAAGAAATTTGAGGCGCGGCGGCCGGAGCTCGGCGTTAATGGCGATCCTGACGTGGATCATGTGCTGACCACGCAGGAACTGGCGCACATGATCCAGTCAGCCGGGCTTGATCTTCAACTCGCTGGAGCCAGAATCCTTCGACATGCCGTTCGGCTTCTACACCGGAGCCGGAGTCATCTTCGGCAACTCCGGCGGCGTGATGGAAGCGGTGTTGCGCTATGCCGGCGGAAAAGTTGACGGGCAAGCAAACTCGACCGCATCGAATTCCAGGAAGTGCGCGGCGATTCCGGCTTGCGCGAAGCCACCATCACGGTCGATGGCACGGAACTGAAGCTGGCCATCGTTCACGGGCTGCGAAATGCGCGCGTCGTTGCCGAACAAGTGCGGGCGGGCAAGAGCAATTACGACCTGATTGAAGTGATGGCGTGCCCGGGCGGATGCGTGGGCGGCGCCGGTCAGCCGGTAACGACGGCACGCAATGCGCGCGCGCTCGAACCAAGGGACTTTACGAAGCCGACAAGATGCTGCAACTGCACAAATCGCAGGACAACGTGTTCATCACCGACTGCTACGCGAAGTTCCTGGGCGATATCGGCGGAGAGAAGGCGCATCATCTGCTGCACACCACTTATCAGAGCCGGCGGCGTATTGTGGACGAGGTTCTGCCGCTGATGCAGGCGCAAGGGAGCAGACAAGACCAAAGTGAGCGTGTGCCTGGGAACCAACTGCTATCTCAAAGGCTCGCAGGAGGTGCTGAATACGCTGCTGCTACCACGTGCAGGAGACGGGACTCGAGAACCAGATCGATGTGCGGGCGGCTTTCTGCATGGAGAAGTGCGAGTGCGGCCCCAACGCAATCGATCGACGGCGAGCATGTTCATCACTGCACTTGCCGCAAAGGTAATTGAAGTCCTGGACAATCGTGTTGAGAGCGAGGAAAAGCACGAACGTTAAGACCGGCGCCGGACCCGGAACCAGATGAGGAGAATAACTTGATTCGCTGCGGAACGTGCGGACTTTATCGAACCTGGAGAAATCGAAGCATTACTGACAAGTCGGAGCGCTGCCCAGCCGGCGACGCGTTCGCGAGCTGCTGGCCAAGGCGCGCGAGATGCACGGCCTTTCGATGGAGGAAGTCGCCTGCCTGACGCTTGTCGAAGATCCCGAGTTGCTCGCAGAACTTTTCTCAACGGCCAAAAGCGATCAAGGAAGAGATCTACGGATCGCGGCTGGTGTTCTTTGCTCCGCTTTACATCTCCAACCGCTGCGCGAACGAGTGCACCTATTGCGCCTTTCGCGCCACCAACGCCGAGCTCAAGCGCCGTACGCTTGACGCAGGAAGAGATTGCGGAAGAAACGCGCATCCTCATCCGCCAGGGACACAAGCGCGTTCTGGTGGTTGCCGGAGAGGCACTGCCGCCGCGCGGCTTCGAATACATCACCGATTCCATTGCGACAATCTACGACACGCGCGTCGGGCCGGGAGAGATTCGGCGCGTTAACGTGAACCTGGCGCCGCAGAATGTCGAGCGGTTCAAGCTGCTCAAGGAAGCCGGCATCGGAACCTTCCAGCTTTTCCAGGAGACCTATCACCGCCCCACCTACGCCGCAGTTCATCTGAAAGGCAAAAAGCGCGACTACGACTGGCGCGCGACGGCCTTCGATCGGGCGATGGAAGCGGGCATCGACGATGTCGGCATGGGCGTTGCTCTTCGGACTCTACGACTGGCGCTTCGAAATGCTGGCGATGATGCAGCACATCCGGCATCTGGAAGAGACCTTCGGCGTTGGCCCGCACACCATCAGTTTTCCGCGCATCGAGCCGGCGGTTGGTTCCGACGCTCGCTGCCGCGCCCGCCGCATGCGGTGAGCGACGCCGACTTTCTCAAGATGATCGCCATCATGCGCCTCGCCGTGCCCTACACGGGCATGATCATGTCCACGCGCGAAACCGCGGAGGTGCGGCGGCAACGTTCGAGGTCGGCATCTCGCAGATTTCAGCCGGCAGCCGCACCGATCCCGGCGGATACAAGGATGGCGAAGGCGATCCCAATGGCAGCCAGTTCCAGCTGGGCGATCACCGCTCAGTGGAAGAAGTCGTGCAGCGACGTTGTTTCGCTCGGCTATACGCCTTCCTTCTGCACCGCGTGCTATCGCCTGGGACGCACAGGGCAGGACTTTATGGACCTGGCCAAGCCGGGCGAGATCAAGTATCACTGCCAGCCGAATGCGCTCTCGACGTTTCTCGAGTATCTGTGCGATTACGCCGGGCCGGTGGCGAAATCTGCCGGCGAAAAACTGATCTCAATCGAACTGCAACAAATGGACAACCAGCAAACCGCCTGCACGCTGCCGATGCTGAATCAGGTTCGGCGCGGCGAGCGCGACGTTTTTGTTTAGAGAAAAAGGAGGCAACATGCAACGCGCAACAGCGAAGGGTTTCCGGCTGCACATTGGATTCTTTGGCCGCCGCAACGTGGGCAAATCGAGTCTGCTGAATGCAATTACGCAGCAGAAGGTTTCGATTGTCTCCGATGTGCCCGGCACCACCACCGACCCGGTTGAAAAGCCGATGGAACTCCAACCCATTGGTCCGGTCCTCTTTGTGGATACGGCAGGCGTTGACGACGTGGGCGCGTTGGGCGCGCAGCGCATCGAGAAGACGCGCCAGGTCATCGCCCGCGCCGACATCGGCGTGATGGTAACCGAAGCCGGCGTGTGGGGCGAATTCGAAGACAGACTCCTTGCCGAATTGCGCGCGCACAACATTCCCGTGGTGGTCGCATTGAACAAGGCAGATCTGTGCCAGCCCACAACAGTACACACTCGCGCTCCTCGCGCAGGAGAAACTGGCCTCGGTTCTGCTCACCGCAACTACCGGCGCAGGCATCGATGCATTTCCGCGAGCTGCTCTCGGAAATCGCTCCGGCTGATGCAACCGAATCGCCCATGATTGTCCGCGACCTGGTGCGCCGCTGGCGAGACAGCCGTATTTGTAATGCCCATCGACAAGGAAGCCCCGAAAGGGCCGCATCAAGAACCTGCAGGTGCAGGCCATTCGCGATCTTCTCGACGGCGAATCGTTGTGCATGGTCGTAAAAGACGCAGGCTTCGAGCGGGCGCTCGACAACATGAAGACGCCGCCGAGCCTGGTGGTGACCGACGCGCAGGTTTTTGACAAAGTGGCGAGGCTCACTCCGGAATCAGTGCCGCTGACAGCTTTCTCGATTCTGCTTTCCCGGCTCAAGGGAGACCTGGTGGCGCAGACCAGGGCGGCAACTGACAATTGACGAACTTAGTCCGGGCGACAAAATCCTGATCGCAGAATCATGCACGCACCATCCCATCGAAGAAGATATCGGGCGGGTGAAGATTCCGCGCTGGCTCGAGAAGCATGTGGGCGGCAAGCTCGAGTTCACGCACGTGAAAGGCCGCGACTTTCCTGAGGACCTTGACGCCCTACAAGCTGGTGATCCACTGCGGCGCATGCATGTGGAACCGGCAGGAGATGATGAGCCGGATTCGCGAGTGCCAAAGGCAGCATGTGCCCATTACGAATTACGGGTTGGTCATCGCCATGGCCCAGGGAATTCTGGAGCGTGCTCTCGCACCGTTTCCCGAGGCTCTTGCGGCGTATCGCGAAGCACAGGCTGAAAAGGCTGTGGTCTCTCCGGCGAATCCCAGACCTCATGCAGCTGAGACAAGCGCAGTGCTGGTGAACTAAACGTGACGCCGCTCTCCCAATCCGAGATTCTCCTGTGGCTCAAGGAGGAACGGCCGGTTGCACTGCGCGAGCTCTATGCCAGGGCCGACGCCGTGCGCAGCGAAAATGTGGGCGATGCGGTGCATCTGCGCGGGCTTATCGAAATATCGAGCCACTGCGAGCGGCAATGCATGTACTGCGGTTTGCGCAAGGCGAATCGCAATCTTGAGCGCTACCGCATGACGCGCGACGAGATCGAGCTTTGCGCGCGGACGGCAGTCCAGCTTGGCTACGGAACCGTCGTTATGCAGGCCGGCGAAGATGACGCGCTGACAGCGGAGTGGATTGCGGAAATCGTGCGCTTGATCAAGCGCAACACGCCGCTGGCTGTAACGCTCAGCCTTGGTGAGCGCAACAAAGACGAGTTGAGCCTGTGGCGGCAAGCCGGAGCCGACCGCTATCTGCTGCGCTTCGAAACATCGGATCCGTATCTGTACCGCGCGATCCATCCCCAGCGATTTCAAGGCCGCCCCGATCGTTTGATGCTGCTTAAGGAACTCAAAGGGATGGGCTATGAGGCCGGCGGTGGCGTCATGGTCGGCATTCCCGGACAATCGTATGCGAGCCTGGCTCAGGATCTGTTGGCGTTTCGCAATTTCGATCTCGACATGATCGGCATTGGTCCTTACATCGCGCATCCAGCCACGCCGCTCGGCTCCGGATTGCTCTGCCCACCCGTCGATCCCGGCGAGCAGTCACCCAGCAACGAACAAATGGTCTACAAAATGGTCGCGCTCACGCGCATTCTTTGTCCCACGGCAAATATTCCCAGCACCACCGCGCTGGCCACCATCAACCGCCGGCACGGACGCACGCAAGGGTTGCAAGCGGGTGCGAACGTGGTAATGCCGAATCTGACCCCAGTGAAGTATCGTCCACTCTACCAGATTTATCCCGCCAAGGCGTGCATTGAAGAGAGCGCAACAGACTGCAATCAGTGCCTGCGCGGCCAGATTCTCTCACTCAATCGCTTTCCCGGCCGCAGTACCGGCGCAAGAGGCGGCTTCGAATTCGACGTGGGCGTCCTGGCAAACTCTACCTCGGAGCTCGTTCAACTCCAGGAGCAAAGTTATGGAGGATGACAACAATACCGCCGACGTTGTGGTGTGTCTCGGCAGCTCATGCTTTGCCCGGGGGAACTCGCAGAACCTCGCCGAGGTGGAAGCGCATCTTCTGAATCACGGGATGCAGAACTCAATTCGCGTGACGGGATGTCTCTGCCAGGATGAGTGCAAGCGCGGCCCCAACCTGGTCGTGCGCGGCGAACACCTGCACGAGATGAATCCCGCCAGGTTACGCGAAATCTTGCTTACGTTAAGCGCGGGGCCGAGTTGACCGATGACGCCGCTCAATGCCATCTACACCGTACGCCGCGAATGTCAGGATTGCCATAAGTGCATCCGTGAGTGTCCGGTAAAAGCGATCCGCGTCCAGGATGGCTATGCGCGCGTTGTTCCCGAGATGTGCGTACTTTGCGGCAACTGCATCGTCGCCTGCCCCAGCAACGCCAAGCAGGTACGCAACGATGTGCCGCGTGCGAAAGAGTTGCTTGCAAGCGGACGAAATGTAGCCGTCTCCCTCGCGCCATCTTTTGTGGCCCAGTTCCCAGGGCTGCGGGCCGGGCAATTGATTCACGCTCTCAAAAAGTTGGGATTCTTCGCCGTCTCTGAGACTGCGCTCGGCGCACAGCATGTTTCGGCCAGCGTAATGGAACTGATGCAGGGAGAGCCCGGGCATGTCTGGGTTTCTTCAGCTTGTCCGGTAGTCGTGGACTTTGTGGCCAAGTATCATCCCGAGTGCCAGTCGAACGTCTCGGCACTCCTCTCGCCATTGCTTACGCACTGTAAGTTGCTACGCGCGCATTACGGCAGCGACATCGACATCGTTTTTATCGGGCCATGCATCGCCAAGAAAAAGGAAGCAGAAGAACATCCGGAACTTCTCGATGTCGTTCTCACCTTCGAGGATCTCGATAACTGGCTCGAAGAAATGAACATCGATCCGCGCACATTGATCGATTCCGAAGACGACCGCTTCGCGCTGGAAGAAGCGCGCGAGGGCTCCCTCTATCCTATCGAAGGCGGCATGACGCCGGGAATCACGCGCGACGGCACAATTCACAGTTCGCAAGTCATGTCGTTCTCAGGTATCGCAAATGTGGAGCAGGCGCTGAAAGGCATTAGTGAATGGAGGCCTGAGCATAATATCTTTCTCGAGCTCACGGCATGTGCGGGATCGTGTGTGAACGGTCCCAAGGCCGCGCGCAACCTGTCGATTGCGAAGCGGAGATTTGAAGTTCTGAAGCACGCCCGGCCGGCAGACTCCGCGCCCCGAGCGGGAAGCCTCGCGCAAACCCGCCCCTACACTGCATCCCCCGTTCCCAGCAGCGAGTATAGCGAGATGCAGATTACTGAGGCGTTGCGCAGTGTGGGCAAGTACTCGGTCGAAGATGAGCTGAACTGCGGGGGGTGCGGCTACGAGTCCTGCCGCGATTTCGCGCACGCACTTATCGCCCGCAATGCCGAACGCATGATGTGCGCCACGTATACGCGCAAACTGGCCCAAAAAAAGGCGAATGCGCTGCTCAGGAAAATGCCTTCGGCGGTGGTGATTGTCGACGAACAACTGAAGATCATCGAGTGCAATGCAAACTTTCTGCGCCTCTTTGCTGAAGATGTCGAGCACGAAAAAGAGCTCGAGGGCGCCGCCCTCGATGCCATCATTCCGTTCTCCAATTTGTTTCAGCGAGTGTTGGAGTCAGGCGAAGACGTCGTCAGCCACGACATTCGCTACCAGCGCAGCATTCTGAATACAAGTATCTTCAGCATTGAGCCGCACCTTGTGTTGTGCGGTATCTTCCAGGACATCACCGAGCCGATATTCCAAAAAGAGCAGATTATCGGCCGCGCCCGCGACGTCATCCAGAAAAACCTGAAGACGGTGCAGCAGATTGCCTATCTGCTCGGCGAAAATGCCGCCGACTCCGAGATTATTCTTAACTCCATCGTGCGCTCGTTCAGCCCCGAAGAACTGGATGACAGCGGTGCCGGGAAGTCTAAATGAACGCGCCGGAAGAAAACTTCATCGAAGTCGATTACTGCCAGCGCGCCAAACACGGCCAGTTAATCTCCGGCGATGTCTTCCTCACCGAGAAAGTGAAAGAAGAAGGCCGCATCGTTTCGGTGCTCACCGATGGGTTAGGAAGCGGCGTGAAAGCAAGCGTGCTTGCCAGCATGACCGCGACCATGGCCCTCAAGTTCGCCGTCAGCCCTATGGACATTCGCAGATCGGCAGAGATCATCATGGATACCCTTCCGATCTGCAGTGTCCGCAAGATCAGCTATTCCACGTTCACGGTCGTCGACATGGCTCGGAGCGGCCAGACGCGAATCATCGAACACGGCAACCCGTCTTTCTTGCTGATCCGGCCTGAAGGCGCGGCGCGTATTGAGAAGACTGAATTGCGGCCTGAACGCTGGCGCGACAGATTAATCAGCTATACAAGCCTCGAAGTCAAACGCGAAGATCGCATCGTCTTCTTCTCCGACGGTATCTCGCAGGCAGGCATGGGCGAGTATCGCACGCCATTTGGTTGGGGGGTGCCAGGCGTCGAGACCTTTATTCGCGAACAAATCGACAGGCGCCCGCACATCTCCGCACGCGAGCTGTCTCGCGCTCTCGTTGCGCGGGCAGAAGAAGTTGATGGCTTGACGGCCAAAGACGATATCACCTGCGGCGTTGTATACGTGCGCAGTCCGCGACAGCTTCTCGTTATGACGGGTGCGCCTTTTAATCGGGTTCACGATCAGGACCTGGCGAAAATGGCCGAGCGAACACCCGGGCGAAAAGTAATCTGCGGCGGGACCACGGCTAACATCATTTCCCGGCAACTCAACCGCCCAATCGACATTGATCTTCGTCAGCCCCGCGATTCGCGCGTTCCGCCCACGGCCAGGATGCAAGGGTTCGATCTTGTCACCGAGGGAATCCTCACGCTTGGCGAGGTGCTGAGGATTCTTGAGGAGGGGCTCGCGCCCGAAGAATTGAAGTCCAACGCAGCAGTGCGCCTCAGTCGAATGTTGCTTGACAGCGACGTGGTGCGGTTCGCGGTGGGAACCCGGATCAACGAAGCTCATCAGGATCCGAATATTCCAGTGGATCTGGACCTGCGCCGAAATATCGTTAAAAGGCTTGCCCGAGTCCTCGAAGACAAGCACATGATGCGCGTGATGGTGCAATACATTTGAATGTCGCATCTCGTGAGACCGCGTTTGTCGCGCAGGTTTGTGCCCAAAATGTTCCTGTATTGCGCTCACACTGCGCCCAACGTACTCCTCACCGGCATCGCATCGCGGCGGTTCGGCTTGGGAGTGCTACCAATCGACGGCACTACGAACAGGCCGAGGCGCCTCGGCAAATCCTCGATAAGCGCGCTGCTTTCCTAGGTCTCTGACCGCTTAAATCTGCACCAATGTGGGTGCCCCATCCTTTCCGCAGTTCCATCGCCGAAAGGGTGGGAAAGCACAAAATCACGGGGTCAAAGAACTAGTTAGTAAGTAACGGTAGCGACGATCGTATCGTTGTAGAGGCCTGCCCTGACAAACTGCGCCGCTGGGATTTGCCCGTAGACTGTGTATTGCACCGCGGTTCCTGTCCCGGCCGAGTGCAGTGTATCGGTGCCGACGGTATTACCCCAGTTTAGAGAATGCCCACTATCGCGGAATAACAAGTAGCTAAGCAAGGCCCCGGCAGGTCCTGTCATTTTTCTGGTGGTAACGGTCGCACCGGTCGCGGTACCTGCATTCAATCCGACGTCAAAAGGCGCAAGGTTTGTACACGTAACTGTCACAGTCGAAGTTGCGTCGAGTATCACGCCCGCGTAATTACCGAAACTGAGATTACCAGTCGAAATGGAGCAAGTGGCTGTAATGACCACCGTGACCGTGAAGGTGGTTGTGGCCGTCGACATCGTATCGGTATAAGTGCCCGGAGGAACGGCCTGGCCCGCCGTAATCTGACCGTAAACGGTGATGTTCGCATTGCCGGTTCCAGTCAGTTCGTTGCCGGTGGTATCTCCCCAATTGGTGGTTCGCGTCGCATCGGTGTAGAGCTTGTAGGCCAGCTCGACGCCGTTGGGTCCGGTCATATACCGGGTGGTTTCTGTCGCACCTGCCCCAGCCCCGGTATACATAGGAATGTCCCACCCGCCGGTACAGGTTACTTTTCCGGTAGCAGTGCCGTTGAGCAAAGCGCCGGCATAAGTGCCGAAGTTCAGCGTCGTAATTGAGAGCGAGCAGGTTTGTGCCGCCGCTCTTTGCGCTCCCAGGGCAAGCATGAGTAATAGCAGTGGTGCGAGTCTTCGCATCATGGCTGCCGCTCCTGACAGCGCAATGGTCCGATCGTCGGAATATCTCCGGGGATAGGCTTGTAATCAAAATCAGTGACACATGTACGCCCATCCACACGGTCGACAATCAGTTCGTTATGCGAGCTCAGGTCTTCGACAAATGCTTCCCCGTCGTAGCCGACCGAGACCTTGACACCGGTGGCTCGCAGCGTGACGGTGCTCCCGACTGCAATTGGTGTATTCGACTGGTCAACGAGTCTGAGCAATGCGCCATGGCTGAAGTGAATCGGAAAGCGCACCACCACGCCAGATCGATCCTGCGGCCGCACCACTTGCTTGTCGATATTCAAGGTGGCATCCGCAGGCACATCGGTCGGCTCAATCCCTATATGGTTCACATCGAATGAGCGCATGTCCGGCACTAATAGCCGTCCAGTTTTGTCGGTCGTGCCCACGTCGCGGTTATCCTGGTAGACACGAACATGCTCCAGCGGGCTGGTGTCTACTACGGCAAAGCTGTCGAAAATTGTGTTCGAAGGAAACAGTGCTCGATCGGCCAGCGAAATGGCCCCTTGCGATTCAAAGCGCGTCGTGGTCAGGCCATCCTGGTGATCGACTCCCGCGAAAAACAAGCCAACCGGCGACTTATACTGCACCTGCCCGAATTCGTGATTGGTATTGCCGCCGGCGACATAGGCTTCGTAGCCCCAGTCGCCGATTCTGACCGGAGTCTGTTGAATCTGAAGCTGCCCGGAGCCGTCCGACGATCCACTGCCCGAAATCGATGTTCTTCTGCCCAGCGGAATCGTGAACCCAGCCTGAAAGCCGCCGACGCCGGCTTGATCCAGGGACCGGAACTCGGTGGCAAAAAACGAGATTCGGTGAATTTGCACGGAGTAATTGGCAGTTACAACATGCGAGTGTTCTGCAGGCGAGCCAAACGTCGGGTCAAGATTGGGGGACGCGTCTTCGTCTACGCCCGCGTACGCTACGCCCGCGGAGCCGAAGTGCCTGAGGAAAAGGCCCGTGAACGCGGTGATCTGTTTGCGCAGGATTCCCGACCCGTTGATCGACGCCATGTCCCGGTAGTTGCGATTCGCAAAAATCGCAGAGCCCCCCAGGCTGAATTTCGTTCCAATGTGTTGCGCTCCCAATGAAAGCAGTTCGCCCAACGATCCCGAACCGCCGCTTCCGGCAAAATCGAAATTGAATAGCCCGATTGTCCCTATCGTCGCGGCGCCACCTGCGCCCGCCAGGTATGCACCGGGCGTTCCCTCGCTGCTCGCCTCAATGGTGAAGTTTTTCGTAAGTCCGCGCCGATACAAAGCCGAACCCGCCAGTTGCCCATAATCGTCGCTGACTGTTCCCCAGTTACGCCTCACCAAGCCGGCTTGTCCTGAGTAGGTTTGCAGCCCGGGCGCCAGCAGTGTCGAGCCCCCATAGAAGGGTTGTGTGACACTCACCTGCTGACCTTGGGCGTTGGTCATGGTCATGGTGATTGTGCCGGCTCCCGATATCACCGGCAGTTGCGGAATCTCAAACGGACCGGGATCGACCTGGTTAGAAGCCACCAGGTTCCCGTTTACCAGCACGTCCACCGTGGAGGGCACCGCTGCCGAGCCGGCAAGCGTAGGCAGAGGAAATGTCACCAGGTCGGGCCGCATGCTGAAGTCCGATCGAATTTGCGCGCCTTCCATGTGAACCGGTCGAGCCCAACTCAAGCTGCTGTTGGTGAAATCGCCCACGCTATAGCGGCGAAGGCTATTCACGTCGGCCAGCGTGTAAGCCGAATCCAGACGAACTCCCCGATTCGTTCCTGGGATACTTGACGCTGCGCCCGTGTACGTCAGCCAATCCGAACTGACAATTCCCCATGGCGCAAAGCTTCGCAGATCAAACGACCCCGAGCCGCCATTTTGCCCGCCGGCGAATGTTCCCACCATGTCGTAGTTGAGCGTCAGGCCGTTTCCGCTTTCGATCTGCCGCCGGCTCCACGGCGCTTCTCCTTCGTTCGGTGTCAACGTGGTCGGAATCAGGACGGAATCGAGAGCAGTAACGCGCAATTGCTGGTTCCTGACATCGTAGGTCCAGACAAACCCCGGAAGATCCGACAGAGAAATCAGTCCGCCGAATGCCAGGCGGTGATTGCTCGGGACCCGGAAACCGAGATCGTTCAACTCCTGCGGTTTTGCGTATAGCAGGCCGTTCCTGAGTGTGAACTCACCGATCTTGCCGGTAGAACGTCCGTTGACGATCACTTCAAGAAACTCTGCCACGTCATTGCTTGAGGAATGGGTTTTCTCTTTGGCGGGGTCAGATGCTTCCTCGGTCGCGCTTGCCACTGCGGAGACGGTAGTCAGCATCAGACACAAAATTCCCGTACATGCCAACCAATTGGGCACCGTTTCTCCAACGCAACTTTCATGGCGTCGCCGCCACTAGGACCGTCTGGTTGACAGGCGCGACGTATCCGCGCGCGGTCAACTGCATGGTCTCATCGGCTCGTGGCACATATCCCTGCGCGTCAATATGCCAATGCCGGGTAGAGCCGGCGAGAATGTACGGCGATCCGTTTGCTGCCGCCTTCAGTTGGCGGCCACCGCTCGTCGTCAGAACAATATCGCGAAGCGCTTCGTGGCTTGAGCCATCATTCACTCCCACCAGGTCAACGCTCTCGGCGGTGCGCTCCACATGGAACTGAATGTGAGGCGCCGCACGTGTCACCGGCATGGCAAATATCGGAATGGACATGCGCAACACAACGTGAACCACTCCCGCTTCCGGTGGAGGCGGAAGTTGATCAAGCAAGATGCGATAGGTTGCCTCTCGATCCTTCGGAGCTTGACGCAGAATCAGGCGCACCACCTGGGTTGCACCGGGCCCGATGGTGACAAGCGGAGGACTCGCAACTACAATTTGCGAGGCTGTAAGCTGGTCCTCATCACCCTTCTGATTCCAGTCGAAGGTTCTTACCTGGAAGCCCGTTTCCTTCTTGCCCGTGTTGGTCACCGAAAGGCTTGTAGCCCTTTGACCAGGCCCGAGAAATACGTTGACAGGTTGAACCGAGAGTTCCTGCGCTCGTCCCGCATGGTCCGCCCCGGCAGCTAGAAGAACGGCGGCGAGCAGTCCGCCTGCCGCCGTTACTCGAAATAAGCTCCGCCAGGTCATGACTTACCAACGAAACAACGACTAATAAGTGACTGTGGCCGTGATGCTGTCGGTATAAGAGCCCGCGGTTACGTACTGTCCTGCCGCGACCTGCCCGTATACAGTCAAGGACTGTGCGTTGCCGTTGCCCGCCCCGGTCACCCAGCTGCCGGTCGTGTTGCCCCAGTTGTTCTGGTGCGCACTGTCGGTGGTCAATATATAGTTCAGGGGGGTCGTGCCATTCATCATTGTGCGCGCGGTTACGCTACCCGATATTCCTCCATTGAGGCCCACGGTGTATGCGTCTCCGTTGGTGCATTGCAGTGTAATGGTGGCCGTTCCGGCAGAAGGTGCCGTGGCAGTGTAGTTGCCGAAACTCACGCCGCCGCTGGAGATCTGGATGTTGCAGGAGTTGACGACTGTCGCTGAAATTGCGATGGGAGCCGTGGTTGTTGCGGCGACCGCGGAGGTCGATGCGAAGCCTAACGATAAAATTGCGATTAAAGGAGCAGATAGCATGCTCCGGACACACTTCGAGCCGTTCATGGATACCTCGAGATTTGACTTAATGTTGGATTTATCTTAAACGTTTTCACGGTTAACTTCATCAAATCAAAGAAAATATCTCCATCACGGTCTATCTTTAGTCAAAGTATTCTGATCACCGAATCGCCGCACTGGATTACTGATTGGGCAGCTTGAATTTCGGAGTTTAATTTAAATAATTCATTTTCAATAAGTTACTTCTAACACAATTGTGTCAGTTGCCTCTTGAGCCGTATCGAACTGCGTCTTTTCCTCGATGCCAAAACCGACTGGCAACAACGAAGAATCGGCGGACTTGACCGAGCCGGCTGCCGATTTCGCTTGCCCACGTGGAAACGGACTATAGATTATTTCACCTTGTTTAGAATTAGGCGCGGTCAAGGCCGCGGTATCTGTCACGGAATCCGTCACCGCCTCACCCGGTATCGGTTTTCCATTCACTGTTATGTTATATGGCGTGTTGAGATTACAGGAGACCGTAAGTCCTGAGGCAGCGCTCGTCATTGCGGCGGCAATGGACTTATACAATATAGATGCAGAGGAAACCAGGCACACCGGCACGACCGTGGCGGAGACACACAATGAACCCACCGTTGTGGCTCCCATGGCGGGGAATGAAGCCAGGGACAAAACAGCGATGCTCAGAATTCCGACGTATGAGGCTAATCTCACTTTTCCTCCTGGCCGTTGAACGCGCGGTCATAGGTTCTATCGGCAATACCTAAGAGAAACTTAATGAGACCAAAGTAATGTGCAGGCGTCGGACAATCCGATGCCCCAGCAATTCGCCTGTTATTCGATTTGCTAAGAAATAGTGTCGAGCGCTACCGAGAATCCGGGGAAATACTGGCTCAAGCGGCCGTCTGCGCCCGAAGCAGTTTCCTTAGCCTACATCCAGTTGGATGCGGTTGTCTCGCCGTGCGGTCATTTCTCCTGCCACGTGCGAACGGGCAACTCAGCATCGGCGCTACCGTACTTCTGAAAGAGCGTTCCAGGATGCAGTCGAGGACGATCGTCTACATCGCCGCCCCACTCGAGACCATCGACCAGGTCGATCGGAGCACGGCGAGATTTCACCAGGAGGCCAACAGCTTCGCGGCCCAGGCGGTTATCAGCAATTGCGCACTGCGCTGTTAATTCTTTGCGGGCGTCGCGCCGGCTGCTGGAACTGTCGCGGTGTTTGAAGAGTGCGACGAAATCAGTGAGTTGTACTGCCGAATCTCTTCGGCAGCCTTTTGATCCTGATTTGTACTCGTGTAAGCTTCGCTCAGTGCGCGATGTACATCGGCGATCTCAGGATGCTGCTTCTCAAGAGCCTCCAGACGCGCAATGCCTTCCGTCTTCCTTCCCGTCCTCACCAGCGAATCCGCGTAAACGTAAGCAATCTGAGGAATCGAGTCGAACTGCTGTTCCACCGGCTGCAGGGTCGCAATGCATCCGCGATAATCCCCGGTCATGTATTGGCTCATTCCCAGCGGTGCACGAACGCTCGTGTTCTGAGGATGCGACTGCATGTAGCGCGTGAGCGGCGCGATAGCTTCGGCAAACTTTGAAGCCGAGAATGCCGCCCTGCCCCAATTCAGATCGAGGCCCGCGAGCGCGGGGTTCCAATGGGCAGCATTCGCAAATGAATCGGCGGCTGCGGCGTAGTCCTTTCTGATGCCGAGAATCACGCCGAGATTGTTGTAGCTGTCGGCAATCGCCGGAGTAAGCCGTTTTGCGAAGGCATTTACTTGACTTATCGCCGCAGAGTCAACTCGTTCCGAATTAGGCGTTGAAGAAACTGCTGGATTGCTCGAATGATCCGATGATCCAGTCGCTTCGGAATTGTTAAGAAGTCCGGCGAGCTGGTTCTTATCATGCGACAAGCCTTTATTCTCGTAAGTTCTCGAAAGCTTCATTTGGGCATGAGCCTCGTCTGGCCGATGTTCCTGCATAAGTACGCGACCGAGTAGAAAATACGCCTTTTGAATCTGGTATCGATTGCGCGAAGCATCGGTGGTAAGCGCTATTGCTTTGCGCAGCGCAGTCTCGGCATCGGCAGGCCGGTTGGTCTCAAAGTACATTTTGCCAAGATAAAGGTAGGCATCAGGGTTATCGGGATCGAGCGATATAGCGTGTTTCAAGTAAGTGTCTGCTTCCGCATATTGATGATCGCCCACGGCAAGCTTTCCCAGCGCGGAGTAAGTCAGAAAGTCGCGTGGAGATATAGTAAGTTCCTTCTTGAGTTCGGCCTCCGCCTCGGAAACGTTGGCTTGATCGCCGCCAACAGCCAGTAAAGCCGCAGCCAGCGAATAATGCGCCTCGGGATAACTTGGATCCTCGGCAATCAACTTGCGGAACTCGTCAATTGCCCGGGGCGCAAAATCGGAATTCCCATAAGCAAGGCCGAATTGCATATGGATGGCCGGCTTATCGCCGAATGCCTGCTCCAAGGCTTGAAAGTTGCTGGCGGCGCATTTTTCGTCGTCCTGATCGAGACATACGACCGCAAGGTCGTAGCGGTTGGCAAAGCTGGAATCAAGGTCCACAGCCTTTTGCATCTCGGCGCGTGCCTCCTGGTCGCGGTTCATCTTGAGAAGCGCGCGCCCGAGAATCTGGTGGGCCTGCGCGATCTGATCGAATCCGCCCAGGTCGTCGTTCAAGAATTTCTGAGCCAAGATCTGGGTAAGCGAAGGGTCGCCCATTAGCAGCGCCGCTTTTGCGTACCCCAGGCGAAGCACCGGCGAGTCTGGCTGCAGTGCGAGCGCCGCCTTGAAGAACTCGACCGCTCTGGCGAAGTCGCCAGCCGCCGCGTACTCGGCTGCGAGTTCACCTTGCGCCTTGGCCAAGAAGGTGCGATATTCTTGGGCGGCCTGATCGGGATTTCCCGCCTTTTGAAACTTCACTGCAGCGTCGTGAAGGCTCTGCAGAGACGATTGATCCGATTGCCTGCCGTTCGTCTGAGGCTGAGCGTTGCCGGCGCGAAAGAGAGCAACCAGAGCGCCGCAAACGACGATCCTGCTCACCACCGTGATCTGCCGGCAAAACACTGCGTGTTGCCCCCACTCTTCGCGGATCGCAATCTTTTCTCACAGTCACCGAGAGAATTTTGAAGTCTGCACCTTACGCTCAGGGCCGCGCAAGGCAATCTTTCTTTGTCCTGGCGGGTCGTCACTGGCGCTTGGGGAAAGCATTAATCGAGTGTCTGGGCATCATGCTTTTCTCTTCTGGATCGAAAAGTAAATCCAGCATCCCAACATTGAGCCGACCACGCCGGAAAGGAAATGAAGCACCTCATGTGAATACATGTATTGCCACCTCAGTTGTTTCCAAACATCCCAAAGATGATGAGCCAGAAGAAACTGAACCAGCCCAGGAGGCTCCGGCCCTCGCCACGCCTCATCAGCCAGGCTCAGCACGCCGAGAAGTGCGAGCACGATCATCACTGCATCCGGGAATATGCGAACCTTCATGTCGAGCCTGCAGAGATTCTAGTTGACTGGCAACCCTCATGCACACCAGCAAAAGCGAGTCTGCTGCAAGCGGTCGAGAGACCGCATGTCCATACTTGAATCGCGCACTTCCCAAAAAATCCCGGCCGGAACAATTCGAAGCGCCAACGGTGCATCGACCGTTAAATCAAATTTCGCTCTCCACTAAGCGAGGCCCGAGTAGGCAAATGCAGAGCGGGAGGGAGCTCGAAATCTCCCCTCCCGCTCTCGTCGCAGTTGTGCTTAGAACGAGTACTTCAGGTCCAGCTCGATCACCCTGGCGTAAGGTAACGCCGACCTGACTGACATCACACCGAACGGGTTCGAACCCGTAGTCCCCTGGTTGTAGTTCGGTGTACTGGTTTTGCTGCTGTAATCCACGTTGTAATTCAAAGTGTAGTAGTTGCTGTTAGCGAACGTCAGCAACGAATGGTTGAGCCAGTCGAATGCGCTCGCCCGGATCTGGACATTCTGGCTTTCGTGAATGTGGAATGTCCTATAGAGCGCCAGGTCATTGTCGAAATACGGAGTCGCGCTCATGTATGGGTATTTCTGGCCGCCCTGCGTTCCAACCGCCGGAAGGCTGAAGCACTTACCGTTTAAGACCTGATGACTAGCCAGTCCGGAGGTCGGATTGCAGGTGAGCACCGGCATAATCGGGATGGACTCGTCCGTTCCGAAGTAAGTCGGGTCTCCAAGGCTATTGGTGATCCCGTCCGCCGTCGCGTTGGCGGGCAGGCCGGTGTATTGCTCAATTGTTGCGCTGCCATTGCCGAAGTTCGGCACCCCGTTCCCAAACTGAGCGGGAATGTAATTGCCCTTTTGCCAGGTCGAGATGCCGCTGATCGTCCAGCCGCTTCCCAACTGATTCAGCGCGTTGTTGCCCAGATGGAGCGCACCGCTCGAGTACGTGTAGGATGCATTGAAGACCAGGGGCCGGTCTTCAACCGTTGGCCCGTAGTTATCGCCGACCACAAATGGGTTCTCCTGCAAGCTTGTCGCCAGCGATTTTGACCACGTTCCATTCAAGTTGTACGTCAACCGCCCTGTGGTCTTGGTCCATGAGGCTTGCAACGCGTTGTAGTTCGCGTAGTCGATGTTCTGGATCATGTAAGTCGAGTTGGTGCCGTACACCATACCCAGAGGGTGGTAGTCGGCCAGCGTGTTTGCAATCATGGCGCCGTTTGTCTGCTGGGTCACGTTTTCAGGGTTTGAAGCTGTTATGCCGGTCACAGGATCGGGGGCGAAAAGAGCTCCCACTGGCGTCTTGTTCTGGTTGGCCAATTCGTTGAACGTGCTGCCCTCAATATCCTCGCCGGCATCCACAAGTTGCGAGGTCTTGCTGCCCACGTAAGCGACCTCAAGCTGAGAATTTCCCGGCAACCTCTGGTCGATGGTGAAGTTATACGCATAAGTCAACGGCTGGCCATAGCTGGTCGGGTCCAAGCCCCATTGTCCACCCTGAACAGGGCATTGCGCGGGATTAGAAGTTGCCCCGAATACATTGGATGGGCATGGTACATACTTCAGGTTCTGGATGTTCTGCATTTGCACCCTATGTCCGCCCGGAAGGTTGTAACCCTGCACATCCCTCGCGGTTCCCTCGGGAGTGGCCCCGTTGGCGATCGTATTGACCTGGGTTACAAAGCGATACGCGCCCCATCCGCCCCGCACCACCGTATTTCCCCTGCCGAACAAGTCGTATGCAACGCCAAAACGCGGGTCCGGATAGACAAAGCGGTTTGGTTGACCGCTCAACGGCACGCCGGCGTCGATGGCATGCCAGTAGTATCCCGGCTCGGGTTTTCCGGCGTAGTAATCCGACAGCACGCGGTCGGGATAGAACACTGCCAGTCCGATGCCTTGCCGGTCGTACCAGTGGCCCACGTGCTCCAGGCGGATGCCGAGGTCCAGAGTCAGACGCCGCCTGAGTTGCCATGTATCTTCAACAAAGGCCGCCGTCGTCATCTGGGCTACATCGCCGATGGGCGCCGCGTTGTTCTCGCTGTAGCCCGACAAATTGCCGTTCACGAAGTTGGCGGTCGCGTTATAAGGCGAGCCGATCACTCCGTTCCTTGAGTTGTATTGGTCCGGGTTCTGACCGGCAGAGAAGCTCATAAGCCCGTCCTCGTCGTAGGTAAACGAGCTTTGGAAGTTGTCGGTGGTCTGCGTGAACCCGCCGAACTGGAATGTGTGCGGACCCCACACTTTGGTGAAAGTGTCATTGAACTGCGGTGCTTCCTTCTTCACGGCATATTGTCCCGGAGGGTTCTCGAAGATCGAGGCCTGCGAGAAATCGGGGAAGGTCTGGTTTCCGGCGCTGTTGTACGCCGGAATGTCGAGTGACGGCGTAGAGAACACCTTGCCGTAGGGATAAGTCAGTGTGGTTCTATAGGCCGCCGAGGGATTGGGTGTGGTGAATGGGTAACTGCCAAAAGCCCATGCGACCATGAAGTCGTTGGTCGATGTGGCGTTGAAGGTGTTCACGATGTGAGCGACCGCCGTCTTGCCGCTGTTATCCTCAACTTCGCCGCCACCCGGAAAGGGAATGGAATTACCCGGCGTCCAGTAGAGATGCGCGCCGTTTCCGTTGGCCAGTCCCGAACTGTAGGCCTGCTGATAGGTCCCATAGATACGCATGTTTTGGCCCAGCTGGTAATCGAGCCGCGCATTCCATATCCATCCATCGTCGACATTGACGATCGGCTGGTAGTAGTTGTATCCGCCCGGAATGCTTGCTGGATTGGCGTTGGCCGCAGGCCAGATCTTGGCCAATGCCGCGGCGCCGGGATCGAGGAATCCCGCCGGAAACTTCTGGCCGTTATCCACCGTGTAGTTTGTGCCGCCAATATTCACTGTCCCGGTTGCAGTCGGGGTTGGCAGCGTGGCCGTGGTCGTTCCGTTCGCCAGCACCGTCCCACCCAGGTCGCTGCACCATGCACCGCCGGGATAGCCACTGGGCGGCGCGCCCTGGAAAAATCCGTCAGGGCACAGAGTCCGGTTGTCGGCGTTGTCGGTCGAGAAATCGCCGCTCATCATCTCCGGAGTCGGTATGTACGACTCCAGAACGTTCTGGTTGCCCTGGTTCTGCAGCCACCGCTCATAGCCGGCCCAGAACAGCACCTTCTTGTGCGAGAAGGGAACCGGTCCTCCAAAACTGCCACCCGGATAGTAGTAGTGCTGCGGTCCAAGAGCAGTGCCCGTGTTGTTTTGTTGCCAGCCATTCGCGTTCAGCACGCTGTTGCGGGCGTTGAAATAGGCATCGCCGTGGTAGCTCGATGAGCCCGACCGGCTGATCGCGCTCACCACCACCGGCCCGAACGGATGGATGGCGGTCATGTTCGAGGCTTGCACGGTCACTTGCGACGTCATCTCCGGGTCGACGATCGTAAGTGAGGATGCCATATTGCCGATATCGATCATGTCGGCGCCGTCAAACAGTATCGCCGTACCGCCGCGGTTCACCGCGCCATTAATGTTCATCCCGTTGCCAATCGATGCCTCGTCAACGGTGACGTTAAGGTCGTTGAACATTGGAGCGGTCTGGGTAAGGCCCCCGGACTCGTTTGTGACGCCGGGCAATACCTTCAGCAGTTCGCTGGTGTCGCGGCCCTCCAGGGCCAGGTTATCAATATCGTGGCTCGACAGAACATCGACCTTCGAGCCGCTCGTCACGGGAATCATCTCAGAGTTTGCTGAAACCGTTACCGTCTGGTTTGCCGCACCCACCACGAGACCGAAAGCCGGTACCGTGCGAACTTCTCCGGCGTTCAATACGACGCCGGTAATCAATTTGGCTTCAAAGCCCTTGGCCGACGCCTTGATGTCGTAGGTGCCCGGCACCAGAGACGGAAACGCGTAGAGGCCCGTTCCATTGGTTTGCTCCACGTGGCTCTCTTTGGTTGCCTCGTTGGTCAGGGTGACTTCAGCGCCTGGGATCACGCCGCCGGACTGATCCTCCACCGTTCCTGACAGCATCCCGGTTACCTGGGCGTGTCCGGCTGGAAGAAACGCGAAGCCGAACACAAACATTGCGAACAAACCGGCCGCGGCGCGCCAGACGAAAAGCCGCGTGGGGTGGCAAGTCAAGCAATTCCGATTGGAGAGAAGAATCTGCGGAGAAGGTTGGGGTGGTTGGTTGGATGTTGATGCAATCGAATGAAGCGGAGATGCGGAAAGGGTACACTGCCTCCTCAGGGAGACAGTTCCCCCGGATAGACTGCTCACGATTCCTCCTAAGTCCCACCTCGATCTTGTGGGGAAGACTTGATGGGTTAAGACTTGTGCATTTCGCTGGACGGGCGTTATTGCCCATCCCTCGGGTTAAGTGCGCGATCCGGTGATTGAACGCGGTTCATCACCTCGTCTCAGCACGGCCACGTATTACCTGGAGTTTTCTGGATACACTGGCGAATATCCATAGCCAGTCTGCTCGGCGTCTTCAATGCCAACAACTTCGACTGTTGCGAAGCTGTTTGGTTTGCTTAAAAAGCGATTTACTAGAGGGAATCGTGAGCAGATGGAATATTTTTTTTGAAATATCAAAAAAATATCTGTCACTTCAATTGGATGAAAGTGTCTTACACGATCCCTGGTCTCTCTAATTTCTGGCCCCGGCCTCTTGCATTTAATTGCCCCCTCCCACACGCACACTGAAATCATGAGAAACTCCAGTTGGCTGTTCCAGTTCAAAAAGCAACCGTCCAATCCCATCGCCCTGTGCTCTAGGTCCGAGACTCCCGCCGAGCAATTTCTTGCTCGTTGGTGTGGAGATCTCTCCTACGATACCTGGGAAACCGTAGCCTTCCCCTTCCCAGTGCTATCCCAAACGAAACGTGGTAGGAAGGCTCTCCAAGGCGAGGAACTTCATCTGCTTCTTTGCGCAGCCAGC
Source organism: uncultured Acidobacteriaceae bacterium (assembly GCA_963732165.1). Classification (GTDB taxonomy): domain Bacteria; phylum Acidobacteriota; class Terriglobia; order Terriglobales; family Acidobacteriaceae; genus Telmatobacter. Next base: position 189,345 of record CAVSYM010000055.1, on the reverse strand, counting down.
CCAATCTCAGAATCCGGGTCGGGACCGCCTCAATCCCGGCTTCCTTCTGCGAACCACACCCAAACGCCACTTGATCCAGCCGCTCCTCGTTCTCCCTCTGTCCGTTTGCGAACACTCCTTCTCAAAACCGGACGATGCTCCTATTTCCCATTCATGTAGATAATCAACACGAATCGTCACTTATGTAGATATTCAACATGGAACGGGAATTGCATTCTTCTTTCTGCGTGGCACTCAAGATTCGACGGCACAGAGGAGACTGCACATGTTAACCAAACAAACGGACCACCGGCATCAAGCGTCTCATCGCTCAATCCTCACACTTTTTCTCATCGCCATCGGTAGCCTGATTCTCTTTGTCTGCGCGCTCAGCGCGCATTCGCAGGCATTCCGTGGAGAAGAGCTCCAAAAGCAGATTTACAATTACGAAGCAATCTCAGCGCATGCCGATCCTCCAACCATGGCGCCCGTTCCGGCCAGCCGCGTGTGGGAGCATCTCGGCGCGTTGTATGAGGACGCAGGCATGTACCCGCAGTCTGAAACGGCTTATGCGCATGCCATCCGGCTGCTCAAGACCGCGCCCGGCGCTGACGCCGACCTGGCCCGCGCCATCGATGGCCTGGGGGCGCTCTACATGATGTGGGGAGATTTGAGCCAGGCTGAGCGCGCCGAGCAACAGGCGCTCTCAATCCGGCAAGCCAAAGGATTGACGGCCGATCTTGTTGCAAGCTGGTATCACCTTACCGGGCTGGCCCTGCGCGAACATCGGTTTGACAAGGCCCGCGATTACGCCCAGCGCGCAGTGGATCAACTCCAAACCGAGCCCTCTCCCGATCCCGACGAGGGGATTAATGCGCGTTTTGCCCTGGGTGCGGCGTTGTACCGGCTGCAACGATATGCCGAGGCCATCGCAATAATGCAGTCTGCCATGGAAATTGTCCATCGCAACTATCGGCCCGGGGATTTCCCTGCCGCCTTCGGGTCGTTTCTGCTGGGCCTTGTGTATTGGAAATCAGGCGACGCGGAACGTGCCCGGGACCTGATGAAGGACGGAGCAGACGTAGCCCAAAAGCAGCTCGGCTGGAGTCATCCGGTGTGCTTAGCCATTATGAACGAATATGAGCTATACCTGCGCAGCACGCATCAAAAGGATGAAGCGCGCGCGGTCAGAGAAGAACTCCGGCAGCACCGCGGCGCCGATGTGCAACGGCGGGGGCAGGGAACCCTGAACATCGCGGCGCTGTTCTAGTCCGCTCAGCCCGGCTCCGCGATTTCCTGTCTTCATTTGACATTCAACATGTAGAGGAGGCAGACTGAAGGAGACGAGTGACGGGTGCAGGTAATGGGCGACGATAAATCAGAAGTATTGCAGGGCACGCTGGATCTGATGGTTCTTAAGATTCTTGAAACCATGGGGCCCCTGCACGGCTACGGCATCGCACGCCGGATCGAGCAGCTGAGCGACAACTCGCTGAGCATGAACCAGGGCACCATCTATCCTGCGCTGGTTCGTCTTCAGGATCGAAAGTGGATCAAGGCCGAGTGGGGAACGACAGAGAAGAACCGGCGCGCCAAGTACTATTCGCTTACCAAACCCGGCGAAAAACAAATCGCTACGGAGATGCAGAGCTGGCAAAGAGTTGTCGCCACCATGGCGCGGTGCCTGGCCGAGTCGCGGTAATCGCGCGCCGACAGTAGAGATTTGCGGCTGACCCATTCCGCGGAGCAAAATCATGGGTAACCTGTTTGGCCTAACCCGAATCTGGACCCGCAGATCGAAGTACGTGAAGGAACTCGACGGCGAGCTGAGGTTCCACGTCGATGAGCTGACCGATGAGTTTGTAGCTGCGGGCCTCGAACCCGCGGAAGCCCGCCGCCGCGCGCTGCTCAAACTCGGCAATCCGCAACGCATCCGCGAGCGGGTGCGCGAAATGTCGGTGGGCCGGTATCTCACTGACTTGTTCCGCGATCTGCGTTTTGCGGTGCGCTCATTGCGCCGCGCGGCCAACATTTCAGCCGTGGCGGTTACGGCCCTTGCCCTCGGCATCGGATTTTCCGCCACGGTATTCAGCGTAGTTTATAACGGCGTGCTGCGCCCCTTCCCTTATCGCGCCGCAACCCGCCAGGTGAGCATTGTTGTCGCCGATCCGAAAAACGATCTGGGCGAGGGCCGTTCAATGTTTTCGCTGAACGAGATTGCCGCCTTCCGCCGCGAGACGCGCGACTTTGAAGACATTACTGCGTACACCACATGGTTCGTTCGCTACCTGCATGACGGCGGGGCTGAAATGCTGCACGGCGGTGCGCTGGCCCCCAACGCGATGGAATATTTCGGTATGCGGCCGGTGCTTGGCCGCGGCTTCACGCCGCACGACTCCGAGCCCAACGCCGCGCCTGTCGTTCTGCTCAACTATCACTTCTGGCAGTCGCACTTTCATGGCGACCCGCACGTGCTCGGCACCACGCTGGAGTTGGGTGGCCGCACCCGCACCGTGATTGGCATCATGCCCTCACGCTTCGCGCTCCTCGGTTCCGACCTTTATCTCCCTGTGCCTTGGCAAACCAGCCAGCTTCTCGATGAGAACGAGCCCACCTACTACTTCGCCAACGGCATTCTGCGCCCCGGGGTAAGCCACGATGCCGCAAGCGCCGGCCTCAACGTAATCGTGAGCCAGCTCAAGCGCGTTAGCCCCGACGACTTTCCTGAGCACTCGCAGGCCATTGCGCGCGACTGGAGCGACGCCCTCTACCGCGAATACATTAAAATGTTCTACCTGCTGGCCGCGGCCGTCGGGCTGCTGCTTATCATCTCCTGCAGCAACGCGGCGGGCCTGCTGCTGGTGCACGCCAGCGCGCGGCAAAAAGAGATGGCCGTCCGCACCGCGCTTGGCGCAGGCAAACGGCGGCTTATGCGACAGTTCCTGGCAGAGAGCCTGGTGCTTGCCGCAGTTGGATGCCTGATGGGCTGCCTGCTCACCTGGGCAGCGCTCGACGTGATCTCAAAATGGCTTGCCGCGGGCGTCTTCGCCGGTGAGGCCGATGTGCATCTCAACTGGCCCACGCTGGTGGTTGCGGTGTGCGTCTCATTTGTGGCCACCGTTGCCGCGGGCATTGCGCCGGCCATCGTCTCGCTGCGCGGCAATTTGCAAAAGCAACTCGGCGGCAACGGCGTCGGTGTCAACACAAGCTTCCGCGGCGGCGGATTCCGCTCGGCGCTCGTGGTGGGCCAGGTGGCGCTGTCGGTGGTTCTGCTGGTTGCGGCTGGCCTGGTCATGCGCACATTCATGGCCATGATGCACGTCGATTACGGCATCCAGTCAACCAACCTGCTCTCCGCCTGGGTAGAGTTCCCCAAGAGCCTTTACAAGTCGCCTGAAGAACGCATCCACTACATCGAGCAGCTTATGAGCCAGCTCGAAGCCATTCCCGGCGTATACAGCGCCGCTGAGTCGTTTGACATGCCGCTCCAAGGCGGGGCCGACAGTGACCTCACCATCGTCGGCAAGCCGCACCAGGGCAAATGGAACATCATGATCGACGGCTGCAGCGCCGACTACTTCAAGACCCTCGGCCTCGAACTGCTGCGCGGACGGCTCATCTCGCAAGACGATGTCGCCGCCACACATCCGGTGGCGGTGATTAACGAGGCCATGGCCCGCAAATACTTCGGCACCGATGATCCCATCGGCCACCAGATCAAGCTCGCCGCCCTCGACCAGGACCACAATACCGTTCACAACGCCACGTTCTCCATCATCGGCGTGGTCAGCGATTTTGCCAATGCCGGCATCGAGCACCCGCCCGCGCCAGAGGCCGTCATCCCTCACTCCTTCATCCCCGTCGGCGGGTTCGGCTTTCTGGTGCGCACTGAGATCGACCCCGACCTGCTGCTCAACAGCATGCGCCGCGTCATGTACAACAAGGATCCCGAAGTCACGCTCACTGAGCCCATGACCATCGACCAGTTCCTCGACCAGCGCACCTATGCCAAGCCGCGCTTCGGCGTCGTCTCGTTCGCGGTGTGCGCCGGAGTCGGGCTGCTGTTGTCGCTTATCGGAATCTTCACCATCACCGCGTACACCGTCTCGCTCATGACGCACGAGATCGGCATCCGCATGGCCCTCGGCGCGCGCCCCGGCAACGTGCTTGAGATGGTGCTGCGCAAATGCCTCAAAGTTGTCGGCATCGGCATCGGACTCGGACTCGCCGCCGCGCTGCTGCTGGTTCCTGCGCTGCGCTCGCAGCTTTGGGGCGTCTCAGCCTTCGACGGAGTCACCTTCGCAGCCGTCGCGCTGCTGCTGGCCGCCGCAGGAGCCCTCGCCGCATTCCTGCCCGCCCTCCGCGCCGTCCGCATCGACCCCAACAGAGCATTGCGCGCAGAGTAGACGTTGCGATAAGGGGATACATGCCGACTTGAACGAAGCCGCTGCGGCGGCGGACGATGATGACCACCCCCACGCCTGGACTTGGCACCGTCCTCGCAACTCGGGACCGTTTGTTGCAGCCCTTCTGAAAGCGTGGTTTGCGCTTCGATGAGAAGCACCAGTCGCAATCAACTCATTTCGGGTCAGGTAAGTTCATACCTTAGCCGCAAGGATTCCACTTTAAAGCAAATGGAGAACCGCCGGAACGTTCGAATCTGTTCGTTCGGCACGCTTCCCTACACCGTCAGCTTGCGAAGGTAGGGAACACTGGCTTGCATTAAATCCCAGTCCATTTCCACGAAATAATTTTTGATGCCTCCGGCTTTCGCCGCAACGAAAAGCTTCTTCCAGTCGATGGCGCCCGCTCCGATGGGAACCCCCTTTCTCTCCGCCGACCAGTCGGAGAGATGGAGAGAAATAAACCGGCCGGGATATTTGCTGAGTATGGCGACGGGATCGTATTGGGGCGGGATGGCGTCCTGGAACTGCATTTTAATCAGGTCGGGATCGAAACTCTTCATCAACTCGTCGTAAACGAGTACGCCGTCGATTTCCTTGAACTCGAAGTGGTGATTGTGGTAGCCAAGCTGAAGACCGGCTTTGTGGACCTTTGCGCCGATCTCGTTCATTTTGTCGAAAGCCTTCTTCCAAGCTGACATGGGCGCGTCGTCGGGGACTTCCAGCGTGGCGCAGATCATTTGCTTCAGACCCAATTCCTTGGCAAACTCAATCCGGTCGTCTAACTGTTCCTTGAGCTCAGTGAATCTGAAGTGGCTGCTAATGCAACCCAAGCCCGCTTCCCGAATCATCCCGTGGATCTTCGCGGGCTCTATGTTCACTAAGGGACCGAAACCATCTCGCCCGAAACTGGTTGGCGAGCACAGCTCTATCATCTGGAATCCCCCACCCGCGATCTGATGCAAGGTCCCTTCGAAATCCTTTCCGATCGACTCGCGAAGCGGATAGGTTTGGCACCCAATGGGCATTCCCAACGGGTTGGCCTCGACCTTCATCGCCGACGCGGCCACGCATATGGCGCTGCCATAAAGAAACTGCCTTCTCGAAATTGTCTGCACGTCGATTCACCTTTCAGATGGATTGGGGATCCCAACCCTTTCGGTATTCGCGGGACAAATATTTGTTGGCTTCCGCTACGTTGGTGATTTTCCGGGACTCACTGTCGTACAGCAATTTCTTGCCCGTGCGCAGGGCTACGGCATACAAGTTGACGGCCTCTGAAATGGGGCCTGCGTTCAAAAAACTCGAGGGCGATTGCGGTCCGCCCCTCACGGCGGCAATCCACTGGCGCACGCCTGCTGAAGCCCCGCCCTGTTGGACTTGCTGCTTCAAAGGCGCCGGCGAAGTCCGATGCTTACGCATCCTTCTTTCAGGAATTAGCTTTGGATCCTCAACCAGAAAGCCCGCCAGTACCTTTCCCTTGCTGCCGACGAACATCATGCCCTCAATTGGCAATTCCTTGTTATCCAGTTCGAGCTCTGGCGGCGTCGGGGGCCGCATGCCGCCGTCATACCAGATCAAATCCACCGCCGGCCTGCTTCCGCTTGCCGGATATTTAAAGCGAACACTACACGCGGTGGGAAATGAAAAGTCGTTGTTCACCCTGAACGCGATACCGTTGTTGAAACCACAAGTGTGACTCAGCATCGGCTCGACGCTGGTGGGTGATCCCAGTTCCAGAGCATTAAAGACCGTCCACAAGCTGTAATGGCCCATATCGGCCATTGAGCCGCCTCCAAAGTCATACCACCCGCGAAATACCATGTGGGTGTAGTCGGGCGAATAGGCACGGTCGGCCTCCGGACCAAGCCACAAATCCCAGTCGAAGCCTTCCGGAATTGAAGGCGTCTCCGTGGGAAGATTGCTGTACTGCGGCCAAACGGGACGGTTCGTCCAGTTGTGGATTTCGCGCAATGTGCCGATGGCGCCGCCGTTGATCCAGGCCATCACCTGTTCCATTGATCCATTGGCGTCCCAAGGCATGAAGTGCGTGGCAACACCCTTTTCACGAGCGGTGTCGATCACCAGCCTGGCTTCTTCCAATCGATTGGCAATGGGCTTATGCATCATCACGTGCTTGCCCCTTTTCATGCAGGCAATGCTGATGACGCCGTGAAGATGGTCCGGGGTCATGATTTTGACGGCATCCACGTCCTTTTCCTGGTCCAGCAGTTCGCGGAAGTCGGCATAAGAAGAGCAGCCCTTGAAGGTGCTGCCTGGCCGTTGGGTTGAATAGTAAGTTTCGACGAAGTCTTTGGCGACGTCGCGGCCTCCCGGAACAATCCCCTCGGTTCCCGTCATCCAGTCCGGCTTCCCAAGGGCCTTTCGCATGTCGTTGAGAAGCCCGTCCCTTCCCCAATCCCGGTATCCAACTGCGTGTTTCGAAGGATCGCATACGGCGACAATCTGGATCTCCGGGATGGCAATTAATCTCGTCATCTCGCGGAGACCCTCGGTGCCTGTGCCGATGTGAGCCAGGGTGATTTTGTCGCTGGGCGACACCACCCCGGTTCCACCAAGCACATGCCTTGGAATGATTGTGAAACAAGCGGATGCAGCTGCGGTTTCAAGAAACTTGCGGCGATTCATCATAGTTTTCATCTTTCTGCCTTGCATCGATTTGGAGTTGCCAAAGTCATCACAGCCTCACAGGCCCTAGTCGACTAGCATCGTGGAATCGTGCTCGTGAGCGGTATGGTTGCTTTGACAGTTGGTGTATTTGGTTGCTGCGCCAGCCAACGGTCTCTTTGATCGGATTTCAGCCTTACCCATCCTCATCTCCAGGGCACTACCCTATGCGTTCCAAATGTATGAAATGGAGTCGTCTAGCATAATAGCCGCATTGGAGCGAGACAGACACGAATACTTTTGACCGGTTGCGATCGAGTTACCGGCCAACCATCAATAACCCATTTCGGTGCATTTTGGAGTTGGGGAAGTTTCGACGATACGTCCGGAACGTGCCGAGACGTTGATTCGTTGTCAGAGGGTAATTGCTCGGTGTCGAAATCTTCCCACCCGATCACGCCAAAGCAGCCGGGTGTAGACTGGCGGCGAATGGAATTGTCAGAAGAGGTCTTCCCCTTATGACTTTGACTTTCAAGCGAACGAACAGCCGCCGGCTGCTGCCTGCGGTTTACAGTTTGATGATTGCGGCGGTGCTGTTGGCGGCCAATGTCCCAGTTACGGCCACCCAAGCCGCGGCCACGACCTCGGCGGTTCCGGCCCCTGCGCAGAGTACACCACCAGCGCAGCCGGCCGCTGCAACGCCTTCGGGATCGGCGCTTGACATTGTGGGAACGTGGCAGGGGACTCTGCATATTCCGCAGGCAAATCGCGATCTGCGCACTGAGATTAAGATCGCGAGGGCCGCAGACGGCAGCAACAAGCTGACCTTCTACAGCATCGATCAGGGCGGTCGACCGACGCCGGCGACGAAGACAACGTTCGAAGGCGGAGTGCTGACCTATTCTATCGACGGGCCGGGTATCAAGTACGAAGGTAAGATGTCCGCGGATGGTAAGACGATTTCAGGCGCCACGACGCAGGGCACGATGTCGCTTCCACTAAACCTGGAGAGGGTGACAGCCGATGCAGCGTGGCCGATTCCCGAACCGCCCAAGCCGATGGCGGCCGATGCCAACCCGAAGTTTGACGTGGTGACGATCAAACCGAGCGACCCGAATCGACCGGGAAAGCTGTTTACCATTCGCGGGCGTCATGTGATGACGATCAACACTACCGTCAACGACTTGATCACGTTCGGCTACTCGATCCAGATCAAGCAGATGGTGAATGCGCCGGCGTGGTTTGACGAGAAGTACGACATCGACGGCGTGCCGGATGTTGAAGGCCAGCCCAATATCCAGCAGATGCGCATCCTGATTCGGGACGCTCTGGTGGAGCGGTTTAACCTGAAGTTTCATAACGAGCAGCGCGAGCTTTCGGTCTACGCGTTGACCGTTGCCAGGGGCGGCCCGAAGTTGACCGTTACCACGGACAAGCCGAGCACGCCGGGAAATTTTCTCTTTGGCGGTCTGGGCAGGCTAAGGGTGACCAATTCGACGATGACGGACTTCTGCCACGGTATGCAGGAGGCGGTGATGGACAAACCCGTGGTGGACCAAACCGGACTCACCGATCGGTACGATTTCAACCTGAACTGGACGCCGGACCAATCCCAATTTGCTGCGATGGGTGGCAATGTCCCGCCACCGAATACTGATGATCCGAATGCGCCGCCAAGCTTGTACATTGCGCTACAGGAGCAATTGGGCCTGAAGCTGGAGAACACCAAGGCGAATGCGGACGTCATGGTGATCGATCAGGTGGAGAAGCCTTCGCAGAATTAAAACCGTGTTATGACGAGACGAGTATCGACTTTTCGTCCAAGTCGCATGGCTTCTCACGCGGTTTATATCAAGCTTGCTGTATCACACCAAGCCAGTCGATCCACTCGCTTATGGCGTGAGCGTGTTTGCACTGATTCTAGCCAGCGGTATTGCGAGCTATCTGCCGGCGCGCCATGTGTCGCGCATCGAGCCGATGGAAGCATTGCGCGCCGAATAATGGACAACCATCGCTGTAAACGTAACCGCCCGTGCTCGATTCTGCATTCAGAGATGTGCTCGCATCATTGCTCGTGAACTGACAAATCCGAGCGATGGGCGCAATCCGAGAAATGAGTTTAGCTCCGCCTTCACTGGTGACGGGATCGATGCTCGCTCATCGGGAGGCCAGCAGGACACAAAAATCTCTGCTCGTCGTGTCGTGTGCGATTTACCGGCAATGGGGAAGTTAGTCACGATGTCAAAAGCCACCGCTGGATGGAGATGGCAACCCCCGCATTTGTTGAACTATTTCAAAAAAACCACGGAACCGGCGGAAATGGTTTGCCGTAGAGGATTCCCATGGGACAAGATCTGCGCTTCGCCCTGCGTTCGATCCTCACGCATCCCTGGTTTTCGGTGGCTGTCGTTGTGACCGTAGCCATGGGTATCGGAGTCAACACCATGGTGTTCACACTGGTTAACGCCGTGCTTCTCAAACCGTTGGCAGTGCCGCACGGCGAGCGGATCGTCGTCCTCAGTAACAGCAATCTCCTTCACAGTGACGATTCAATGCGCATCTCCTATCCGGACTTCCGTGATTATCGAGCGCAAGTGTCTTCGGTGGAATCGATGGAGGCAGCGAGTGACGAACAGGGTGTTTTAAGCGAGCGCGGGAATCCCCCGGCGCCCTTTCACATGGAGCGCACCACCGCCGGGTTGTTTGACATGCTGCATATCCGGCCCGTCCTGGGACGCGGATTTCTATCCACCGATGACAAACCTGGAGCAGCACCTGTCTTGTTGCTTGGCTATGGGGTCTGGAAAGACCGTTACAGCGGTTCCCCCTCGGTCATCGGCCGTTCGGTGCGCGTGAACGATACTCAGGCAACAATAATTGGGATAATGCCGGAGGGCTTCAGATTCCCTGTCGGCACCGACCTGTGGATGCCGCTGGTGCCGACACCTGGCCTTGAAAAACGCGATTCGCACCCGTTGGAAGTGTGGGCCATGCTCAAACCCGGCGCTGGGCTGGAGCAGGCTTCGGCCGAATGCAACGAGATCGCGAGTCGCCTCGCCAGGCAATATCCGGCAGCCGACAAGGACCGCGGCATTCGCGTGCAGACTTTCAACCAAAGGTACAACGGTCGCAATATACGCACCGTCTTCCTTCTTATGCTTGCAGCCGTTGGTTTCGTTCTGCTGATCGCGTGCGCCAATGTTGCCAACATGATGTTGACCCGGGCACTCAGGCGCCAGCGGGAAATGTCCATTCGTGCCGCGCTGGGCGCTTCGCGGTGGCGTGTGATTCGCGAACAGCTCACAGAGAGCCTGATCCTTAGCGTTCTCGGCGGCGCTCTCGGGCTAGGTTTTGCTGCACTCGGAGTCCACTGGTTCGATCTTTCCACACAAAACGTTGGCAAACCTTACTGGATCCAGTTCACGATGGATTTGAAAGTATTCGGATACTTCGCCGCACTCTGCATCGTCAGCGGTCTACTGTTCGGCATGGCGCCGGCATGGCGCTCGTCCCACGTGAATTTGATTGAGGTGATGAAGGAAGGCGCGCGCAGCATGGGCAAACATCGCGGCGGCAAATTTGCTGCGGCGATGATTATCTTTCAGTTCGCCCTCACGCTCGTCCTGCTCACGGGAGCAGGAATCTTTGTCCACAATCTCGTTCTCATCCTTACCGCCAACCAGTCAGTGCCGAGCGATCAATTGATGACAGCACATATCGATTTTCCCGATAGCCGTTACAAAGATACGGATTCCAGGCAGCATTTCTTCGATCAGTTGCTGCCGCGGCTCCGCTCGCTCCCAGGTGTAACGCATGTGGCCACTGCATCGAACTTGCCCGGACTCGGATCGGGCCAGCGTGACTTCGAACCGGAGCATTCCGTAGCTGACGCCCGGTCCAGCCGGCCTCGCGTATCGATAGTGGTGCAATCTCCAGGTTATTTCGACACTATCCATTTGCCGCTTTTGCTGGGGCGCGACTTCAATGACACGGACGGGGCTGACGGCCACAAGGCCGCCATTCTCACCAGGCAGTGCGCGGCACGTTTCTGGCCGAACCAAACCGCAATTGGAAAGCGCTTCCGCTTTTATGACGACAACAACAAGCCCGAAGACTGGATCACCGTAATTGGCGTTTCTGCCGACATGGTCCAGGACATGAATGACAAAAACCCCGAGCCACTGCTCTTTCTCCCTTTCCGCCAGGAGGGCTGGAACGGGATGGACCTGTTCATCGAATCCAGGTTGGATGTAACCGGAGGATTGCGCGCGGCGGTAGCGAGCATCGATGACGATCTTCCGCTGCGCGATGTCTCCATCCTCAACAAGGCGATCGAGCATCAGGAGTGGTTCTTCGTGCTTTTGACTAAGATGTTCACTGGATTTGCCCTGATCGCACTGCTGATGGCTTCAGTGGGCTTATACGCTGTGATTGCACACGCCACCGGCAGCCGGACGCAAGAGATAGGGGTACGCATGGCCTTGGGAGCCAATTCGCGCAACATTATGATGCTGGTCATGAAACGGGGACTGTGGCAAATTGCTGCGGGGCTCGTACTCGGTCTGTGCGCGGCACTCCCCGTAGCTCGAATCATGGCGAGCCTTCCCATCGGCGTCTCGCCTTCCGATCCGGCCGTCTTTGTGGCCGTCGCCTCGGTGCTGGTTGCAGTGGGGCTTTTCGCTTGCTGGCTTCCGGCGCGCAAAGCCGCATCGCTGGATCCGGTGAAAGCAATTCGGGTTGAATAAGGAAGTTGGCCTGGTGCGTTCCCGCCGGCTATAGCGATTCCAGGATTGCGATACCCCGAAGGTAATTCCGCCGAGTCGATCCGACCCCAAGGAGGAGCGACCTTTAGCGGAAGCCGGATAGGGTAAATCTATCCTGGAACCGCCGTAACTGAAGGCAGGCATCAGAGATGCGGGAAATGTCACGAAAACGTCCTTTGCAACTTCAGGCCAATGCACTCGAGGCCAAAGCATAAGTTTTCTCGGTTCCGAACGGATGGTCGACGATTCCGACTTTACTGCTAGTTGGATTGGTCCTCATAAGCATAGGGTCGGGCGCCCCCAAAGGGACGGGATAAACAGCCTTCCAGGCGTTGTTAATCAGGAGTCGGCATGGCGACTGAAATCCCGAAACATGCCGCCGGGCTGGGCCCTGCGGAGGCTCCGGGAGCTTGGGGCGTTTATCGAGACTAATTCTCAAAAATGTCCCGAGCTGATGGTGAATGAGTGCGTTGCCCTGAAGCCCTCAACGCAGGTTTTGGGTAATTGAAGATATTCCTCTTGTTTACCGAGGGGAGGTGCGCTATCATCGCTCGGTAACCGAGAGGAACCGCCATGACTAAACCTTCTGACCTCGTCCAGGGCACCCTGGATCTGTTGGTTCTTAAGATTCTCGCTCTTGAGCCGCTGCACGGATGGGCTCTAAGCCAACGGCTGAAGCAGGTGTCTGGCGACGTATTGCAGGTGAGCGACGGGTCCCTTTACCCGGCTCTGCACAAGCTTGAACAGCAGGGCTGGATTCATGCCGAATGGAAGCCGACCGAGAACAATCGGAGGGCGAAGTTTTACTCTCTAACGCGGCTCGGGCGCCGATACCTCGAGAAAGAAGCGGCAAACTGGGAGCGTATCTCGACAGCCATTTCCGGCGTGTTGCGGCTTACGGAGGTCTGAGCGATGCGGCTTGAACAGTGGATCTACACAATTCCGCTGCGGCTGCGCGCGCTGTTTGGTCGCAACCGCCTGGGCTCGGAGCTCGATGAAGAGATCCGCGATCACCTGGACCGGCAGATTGAATTCAATCTGGCAGGCGGGATGACGCCGGAAGAGGCTCGAGTTGCGGCTTTGCGCAAATTGGGCAATGCGGCGCTGGTGCGCGATCAAACCAGAGCAACCTGGAACTGGAACGGACTGGAGCAGTTGATTCACGACCTGCGGATCGGGATTCGGACGCTGAGCCGCACGCCTGGATTCACGCTCGTGGCCATGCTGGTGATGGCGCTGGGCATCGGAGCCAACGTCGCATTGTTCACGGTTGTTCGCAGCGTATTGCTCAAGCCGCTTCCTTATAGCGACCCGGAACAGCTGGCATTGATCTATGAAGCGGATAACAGTCAACCGCATCCCTCCCCTTGGCTTCCTGTGGATGCGGGGAGCTTCTGGGAGTGGCAGCGTTCGACTCAGTCTCTTGCAGAGATGGCGCTCGTTTCCCCTTTTCAGGGTTACAACGTTTCCGGCGAAGGGGGAAAGCTGCCGGAAGTAGTAGATGCGGCATGGTGCACCGACAATTTCTTTTCGCTGCTCGGCGTGCAGCCGATGAAGGGACGGTCTTTCACACCTGACGACGACAGGCCAGGCGCGCCGGCTACGGCCATCATAACCGCGAACTTTTGGAAGCGCCGTTATGCGTCTGACCCGGCCATCGCAGGGAAGACGATCTGGCTCGATGCCAAACCCTATACGATTATCGGCGTCCTGCCTTCTACGTTCGTTTATTCGGGAGCGTTTGGTGGCGCGGCCGACCAGATCTGGACACCGGTGAGACATGAGGCGCCGGCGTCTCTGCTGAACACCTACGGAGATCACGAGTTTCTGGCCTTAGCGCGGCTCGCCCCCGGTGTTTCGCTCGCCACACTCGCGGCGCGTGTCAACGCGTTGCAGAAGCAGATCAAGTCGGCTCATCCCGAACCCGCCGTACATCCCGGCGCCATCGGGAGGAGCATGCTCGACGATGCCGTCCACAATTACAAAACGCCGCTCTATGCGTTGCTGGGGGCAACCGGATGTGTACTGCTGATCGCCTGCATGAATGTGGCGGGGCTTCTGGTCGCGCGTGCAGCATCGCGGAGCAAGGAGTTTGCGATTCGCGCAGCGCTGGGGGGCGGGCGGTTGCGACTCATACGCGAACGGCTGATCGAGAGCCTGCTGCTCTCAGCCTCGGGCGGCGCACTCGGCCTTTTGCTGGCCTGGGCCGCGCTTGCGTGGCTGGTATATGCGCGCCATGACATGAATCGCATCGAGGCTGTTCATTTCGATGGCGTGGCCGCGGCCTTTACGTTGGCTGTTGTCTTCCTCTGCACCCTTTTTTCCGGGCTGATCTCCGCTCACAGCGCAGGTGAGGGCAATATACTGGCCGGATTGCAGGAGAGTTCTCGCTCGCACAGCGGCGGCAGGTCGCGCGCGCTGCTGCGGCGCCTTCTGCTATCGGCGGAAGTGGGACTGACAGTTGTGCTCCTGGTCGGGGCAGGAGTCCTGCTCAAGAGCTTCGAGCATCTGCGCTCCTCCGATCTCGGCGTGCCGGTCGACAACGTTCTCACGCTGCATTTGGGATTGCCGAATGCGCGCTACAAGGATGACGAACAGAAGATTGCATTATTCGAGCAACTCATCGCGCGCGTCCGCGCTCTGCCCGGGGTCTCGTCGGCCGGCCTGGTGAGCGCTGCGCCGGGCGAAGGATGGAACGGCGACCTCCTAATGAGCATCGTGGAGCATCCGCCTCTGCCGAAGGGACAGGGGCTCGATTTCATGCTGCGCGGCGCAGATCCAGGATATTTTTCGGCAATCGGGCTTCCGATTCTCAGGGGACGTACCTTCAACGAGGATGAGCGAGGGAAGCGGGCGAACGTTGTGCTGATCAGCCGCGGCGCTGCCCAGCAGTACTTTCCTGGCGAAGACCCCATCGGCAAGCATCTCAAGTTGATCGACGAAGGCCGCGAATGGACAATCATCGGCGTGGTCGGGGATGTGCGATGGAATGTGGCGAAACCGCCGAATCCAACGTTGTATTGGCCGATCTACGGGAATGGCTACAGCTTTGGCACCATTGTGGTGCGAAGCTCCCATGACGCGGACTCAATGGCAGTTCCGGTTCAGAAGATCGTCGCCCGACTCGACCCAGACTTACCGGTCTCGAATGTGATGACGTTGCGAGAGGCTATAGGCAAGAGCACGATTGACTCGGAATTCGATTCGATTCTGGTTCTGGCCTTTGCGATTATCGCGCTGGTTCTGGCCGCCGCAGGGCTCTATGGCTTGCTGGCGTACCTGGTGGCCCAGCGGCTGGTTGAGTATGGCATCCGCCTGGCACTCGGCGCGCAACGCAACGCCTTGCTAAGTCACTTGCTGTTGGACGGCCTCAAGCCGGCGATGGCGGGACTCTTGATCGGCTTGCCGGCGAGCGCGGCCGTAGTCCGCCTCATCCGCAGCATGCTCTACGAAACAGCGCCGCTCGATCCTTTGGTATTTGGCGCCGTGGCTGGACTGCTTTTGATCGTGGCGACTGCGGCCTGCCTCGTCCCGGCCTGGTATGCTTCGCGGCTTGATCCGATGCAGGCATTGCGAACCGAATAGCGTGAGATTTGGTCATGTCGAAACCTCTCACTTGTCGCATTATCCGCCATAAGCGGTCAATCGGTTCCCGTTCTAATGGTGTGTAAAATATTGCGCTCGTCGCAGGCAACATTGCCCTGGTTTGGTTGAAATAGCCATTGCGAGCGGCCTCCTTGCAGTGAAGATGCTGATCCACACCGGCAGCGTCAGGACCTTCCGGATCCTTCGACGACTCCTGGCAGGTTGCGGAAAAACTCCATAGTTGCCGCAGTTTTGAAAGGGCACGAGTTTACTCGTGCCGATAAGGCCAATAAAAGCCGGAGGGTTTTAACCCCTGTGGGATGTTTTTCAGAATTCACGCCGAGCAAGGCGGGTTTTTCCGCAGCCTGCTGGGCCTGCCGCAAACTCGGCACCCCCATCCCTCGTTTGTTACGGAGTAAGCGCGGGGACGATATGATCGACTCCTGATGAACATTGCGCGTTTTCTGCTGATGGTTTCCTTTCTGATAGCGACGGTTGAAGGTTATGGACAGGGGACCTCGCCGACGTTTCAGTTCAAGGCGGGCCAGAGCTTGCTGACGTTGCCCGGGCGCGATCCGGCCCAGGGCGGGACAACGGTAATCCCGACAGTGTTGGTAGCGGTGCGGTTAACGTTCGATGCAAGGCCGGGCGGTGCCAAGTCGCTAACGCTCGACGCTGTCGGCGATGTCCGGCAGGTACTGCGGTCGCCAGTGTTTGCAAAGGCGGCGTTCAAAGGGGAAGAACCGACGCAGTACGCGGATGCGCTGCTCCGCGCAACCATGGGCGTCACATCCGGCGCATGGCACACTCTGCTGGGTATACCGCGGGTGCGGCGGGTGACGGTGGAAATTCCGGCGGGCTACGGATACATGCTTACGTCGAAGCGGACCGGAACACGGCTGGCGATGGTGGACGCGGAATATGTGCAGCGCGCAATCTTCAAACAGATTCCGCGGCAGGATGGGAAGCTGGTGATCGCACTGACGCGGAACACCGCGTATTACACCTACGGCGATGCGACCGTTTGCTGCTCGTGGGGCACGCATGGAATAGATGAGTCAACTCGGAACTCTTTCGTGCTGGCGTCTTATTTGGGCGCCACGCCGCCCCTGGTGGAGGAGCGCGATGTGCAGCCTCTGACGGAACAATTGGCGGAGTGGGTGAACGATCCGCTGCACAACCCCCTGTTTCACCTTGCATTCAAAAAACCGCTACCTGCAGGTGAGAACGTGGTTCCGGCATGGAAGTGGCCGGAGCTACCGGGCGGCGGACAGGATCACGGATGCGGCGGGGATAGTCCTGCGACGCGGTACACATCAGGGGATCCATTGGACTCGAATATCCGCAGCGATCTGCCGACCGGGCCGGCGTGGGTCGTGCAGGCGAATGGCTCGGCGTGGCATGTGGCCAATGTGGCGGTCCTGCGGTGGTACACAGGCATGGAGGGACCGTACAGTTTTCCTGATGCGTCGATCCTGCAAGCGGCGGCCACTCCATGCCCCACATACCATCCGCCGGTTCCAGGACTTGTGCCGCAACAAGCGTCGCCATCGGCGGTCGCGGCCGCGCCGTCAATGGGAACCAAGAATGGGCACAAACTGATCGGGTACTGGACGGGGAGCGGCCCCGGGGGAACGACACTCCGGCTGCGCGAAGTGTCGCCGCAGTGGGACGTGATCATTGTGGCCTTTGCCGACGTAAATCACCAGGCGGCAGAGGGCACTTTGAAGCTGCATGTGCGGCCGGGCCTCGATCTGGCGCAGATGAAAGACGACATCGCGTGGTTAAAAAGCCAGGGAAAGAAGGTGCTGATCTCGCTGGGCGGCGGCGGAGAGTACTTTACGCTGGTGCAGACCGCAAGTATCCCGAACTTCGTGAATTCAGTGACGCAGATCGTGTCGGAGTACGGGTTCGACGGTATCGACATTGACTTCGAAAGTCCATCGCTTGTGCTCGATCCGGGCGACACGGATTTCCGGCATCCGAAGACTCCGTCGGTGGTGAATCTGATCGCCGGGCTTCGCCAATTGGGCCAGCACTTCGGGCCGGATTTCATGCTGACCCTGGTGCCGGAGGGAACGCAGATTCCAGCCGGGTATCCTGGCTTTGGCGGGCAGTTCGGATCCTACCTGCCGCTGTTATGGGGCGTGCGCGACATACTGTCGTTTGTAGACGTGCAGGATTACAACACGCCTCCACTCGAGGGACTGGATGGCGAGATTTATCAACTCGGTTCCGTGAATTACGACGCGGCGATGACGGAACTGCTGCTGCACGGATTCGCGGTGGGCGAGCGCACCGGCGATTTCTTTCCGCCGGTACCGCCAGACAAGGTCGCAGTGGGATTCCTGGTTGGGACAGCTACGCCACAACTGGTCAGCGGGGCGATGCAATACCTGATCACAGGGAAAGCTCCGGAACGAGTGACGTATCGATTACTGCGGCCGGTCGGATATCCAGGGATGATCGGCGCGATGTTCTGGACGATTGACGGGGATCGGACTGAGAACTACGGTTTCTCCAACGTGGTAGGACCGCAATTACACGGATATCCGGACAGCACCTTGACCTCCCCAAAGAGAGCCGAGCAACCCTGACTCTTTCAGCAGAGACACCGAGTTGTGTTCAGTCGACGATTTGCTCGCATTCGTGCGCAAAATGCCGGATAGTCTTGGTCAAATCTGGCAACGCGCGCCGGTGGATTTGCAGCAAAAAGTTCAAAACACACTGTTTCTAGGCGGTTTAAGATATGACGCTGAAGAAGGGATTTTAACCAAGCTAACCATTTTATTTTCAATCAACTGCGAGACTTTTTCGCTGGGAGGGTGTAAATGGTGGACGCGCGGTAGGAATCGAACTTAAGCCGTTTCAAGGGCGTGAGCGCAGCGCGAGCCCGCAGGCGAAATCCTGAGCCGCCGCAGCGACGAAGGACCCCTTTCAATCTCGAATGTGCAATGGATGGTGGACGCGGTAGGAATCGAACCTACAACCTGTCGGTTAAGAGCCGAATGCTCTGCCAGTTGAGCTACGCGTCCAGATGAACGATGACGAACCGCGCGGCAGCCTTGCGATGCGCACGGTTCTGGGGGGCAAAATCGCCTCCGCACCTCGATGAGTTTAGCACAGGCTCGACTCATTTCCCAACACGCAGGCCACAGCATGGCCGCGGCTAGCGCGGTGCTCGCATGAGCTTCGCGCTTGCGCTGAAATCGGTTGGTAAATCTGCTTCATGGGGCCTTGGTCGCCCCGGCAACTCAGGAATAAACGGGTTAGCGTGCGTTGGCGCGTGATTTAGCGGAAGAGAGTTAAAGGTTTTCGAGGTCGGGCGCATGAATCCGCCGCCGCGGCCCACGCCATACCCCTTAGGCAGGCTCAGCGCAGGCTTGGGCACCCGATTGTTATGGGTTGAAACCAGTGATCTTACCGCTTTCTGCATCTCAAGAATCAGACCTGCGGTACCCGGCTTTGTGACGTTGCCCCTCGGTTATGGGATAATCGTCGCACTCTGGGCCCGAATCTCGCGTCTTGGGAGACAAGCGTGACAGCTCGAAGCGGCGCATCGGTTTCTTATCTTCACATCCAGACAAAAAAGAGCGTACTGACCCGGTTTTTTATCGTGGCGGCACTTTTAAGTGGCGCGGCTGGCGCGGCTGCGCAGCAAGAGGGTCCGCCGCCCCTGCAGGTCTATGCGGGGTATTCGCGACTCTCCAACAGTTTTAATGGAGTGCCGGGTTCGCAGAACGCTTTGAACGGCTGGAACGCCGGCGTCGCCTTTCAGCAGTGGCATCATCTGCGCTTCAAACTCGATTACTCGATGTTCCGGGGGATGAATGCCGGCGTGCCGCAGCATGGTTTTTTCATCCTGGGCGGGGGACAGTACGAGATTGCAGTTCGTCGCGAGCGATTCTTTGCCGAGGCCCTGGCCGGCGAAGGTGGGCTGAACGGTAATTGGTACGTAGCCGATACCGCCGGATACAAGAACGGCAATACCGGAATGATCGCATCCTTTGCAGCGTTTCTCGGGGGAGGGATCGACACGCCGGTCGGCCGCCACGCAGCGATTCGCGTTGAGGGCGGGGTGCAGCGCTCGGGATTCGAACCCATCACGCCGGCGCCGCTTTCCGAGCCCTATCATCTCAACGGCATTCCGAACTACTTTGGGCGCCTTTCGGTGGGGATGGTCTGGCTGCCGCGACCCGGGTCGGCCCTGCTCCAGGGGCAGGAGAGTTCGTCGCGGACGCCGGTCGAGAGCGAAATCATCTTCGAGGGGATGGATTCGTTCGGTCACTTTCATATTTTTGCGAACTCGTGGTGGAGCGATCTTTCGGTCGCCGGCATTGAATACGACCGCCATTCCTGGGGCAATTTTATTGGCGCGCACGTGGATTACTCGGCCGAGATTCTGCCCGTCGTCATCTTGCGCCAGCCGACTGAAACCGACATATGGGGAAACCCGATAGGCGCAGGCCGCGCGAACCGTGAAATCGTGCCGGGCGTGGGCATTTTGCCGATCGGTGTGCGGCTCCTATGGCGCGACGGCACCCGCCTCGAACCCTATTACGTCATCAAAGGCGGAATGACCGGCTACACCAAGAAGACTTTCTCTCAAGACGCCGCCTACGAGAACTTCTGCCTCGATCAAAGTATCGGCATCGAGTTCCGCCTCAGCGACCGCGTCGGCTTCCGCGCTGGTTTTGGCGTTTTCCACCAATCGAATGGCTTTGTTGTGCCCAGCAATCCAGGCCTCGACGCCATGAATTTGAGCGGAGGAATCAGCTATCGCCTGGGGCATTCACAGCGTCGAAGTTCGGAATAGTGTTCATGGGTGCGCCCACGGCGAACGTGACGACCGGCGAGTGGGTTTGCCTGGACAAAGCGCAGGTGGATTGCGCCAGCATCGGCGATTCCACGAATCTCATTGCGAAGCAATTCAACTCCTCGCTGCAGACTCAGCTCGCGAAGTGGCGCAGAGATCTGGGTAAGTTCAATCCGTATCCCATGTTTTCCCCCACAGTGATTTGCAGCTTCAGTATTCGCTGCCGCGGGCAAGGGTGGTTTGGCGGGTCAAGGTTCGTGGATTCTCAAGTCTCGAAAACGATACAAGGCGCACCCGTTAACCGGCTGGCTCTCGGCGACAAGGCTTACGGGCGAATATAATTCACACAAAAGCTGCACCGTCACGTGGAACCCTTCGAAGAGTTTTCCCTAAGACGCTGAGTCTGAGGAGCTAAAGGTCTATGGCTCAAAATGGGCCATCGTGTTTTCTCGGAGAATCAGGGATGAACCCGCTGCTTCAGCGATTCGTCCTGCTTGCGGTTCTCTGTTTTTCGGCTGTCGCGGCCGCGCAGCAACAGACCACTGCCCCAATCCAGATCTATGGCGGATACTCGTGGCTCTCCAACAGTTTCAACGGAGTGCCTGGTTCGCAGAAGGCACTGAATGGAGGGAATGGCGGCATTGTCTTTCAGCCTTGGCATCATCTGCACTTCAAAATGGATTTCTCGATGTACCGGGGAATGAATGCCGGCGCTCCGCAGCACGCCTTTTTCTTCTTGGCCGGCGGGCAATACGGGACGACGATTCACCGCGAGCGCGTCTTCGCCGAGGCACTTGTCGGCGAAGGGGGGCTGAACGGCAACTGGTTCATAGGTGACGCTACCGGTTACCTCCACGGGCATTCCGGCACCACTGCATCCCTTGCCGAGTTCCTTGGGGGCGGCATCGACACGCCGATCAGCCGTCACGCCGCCATTCGTGTTGAAGGCGGCGTCCAGCATTCCGGTTTTGGCCCCATCCTTCCGAACTCAATGGGAAGCTTTACATATCATCTCGACGGCTTACCCAACTACTTCGGCCGCTTCTCGGCCGGCATGGTCTGGCTGCCTCGCGTGGGATCGGCGAATCAGCCCTCGGCGCGTACTCCGGTAGAGAGCGAGATCATCTATGAGGGCTTCCAGTCCTTCGGTCATGTCAAAATTCTTGCCGGGCCCGGGAGCAGCTATTTTTTCGGCGGCGCGATCGAATACGATCGGCATTCCTGGGGCAGACTCCTCGGCGCGCAATTCGACTATTCCGCCGACTTTATGCCGGTCATCATTCTTAGCCAACCGAGCATAACCGACGAATGGGGCAATCCGCATAGCAAGACCTTTGAAACCTTTCCGGGCGTGGGTATTGCGCCCATAGGCTTTCGTTTGCTTTGGTTCGACGCCGGGCGCTTTCGGCCCTATTTCGATGCGAAGGGCGGCATGACGGGATATACAAAGAAAGCCTTCTCTCAGGACTCCTCATACCAGGATTTCAGTCTCCAAATGAGCATCGGTACGCAACTCGAGCTCACTGATCGCTGGGATTTTCGCGCCGCATTTGAATACTTCCATCAATCGAATGGCTTTTCTGTGCCCAGCAATGCGGGGCTCGACGCCATGACCTATCGGGGCGGGCTCAGCTACCATCTTGGCCACGCGCGCGCCGGGTATTGAACTCCCCTTCCTCATTTCCACTCAGCCGTATACGCCCACCGCGTAGGCCGCAGCGTAATATACTGCGCCACCCGCGGCTTCATTCCGCGATTCGGACAGCTGCCATGCGGCAGCGCCTGATGCCAGATCACCAGGTCGCCCGCTTTCCCCGGAATCGGCGTAAACCCGGGATGCCGCACAACAGCCTGGCGCGGATCATCTCCCGCCGGCAGCTCCCGCAACCAACTCTCAAGCTTTCGATGAAATCCTGGAATGCAACTGAAAGCGCCCTGCTCCGCCGGCGTATCGGTCAAATACAAGATCCCCTGCATCCCAAAGCAGTGCGGCGCCGCAAGAGTCATGTCCCAGTGCACATGCGGCCCCGGAAACATCCAGTCCCCGCGCTCGGGCGGATTGAATCCCCCCTGGTCAACGGTGGACCACAAGTCTTCTCTGCCCCACAACTGTGCAAACGCCTTCACCAGCCGCGGCGACTTCCGATTTGCCACAAACGCTGCATGGTGCAGCAGTGGAACCCAGATAGTCTTCCCGTACTTTTTTTCGTACCAGGTATCGGGGTCGCCAGCATCTGCCCCAAGAATCTCGTAGATTGCCGCCGCGGCCGTGTCGCGATCCTCGGCCTCTACCGCATCGTGCACCACCACATAGCCGTGCTCGTCCCAGAACGCCAGCTCCTCTGCCGTCAGCCCCGGCACTTTGTCCAGGCATCCGGCAGCCGAGCCGACCGTCTTCCCCGCAATCGCATCCCGCAACCTTGTCAACCGCTCTTCCTCGACGGCCCCGCCATTCAGCTCCAGAATCCATGCTTCAAAAGCATCGAATCCGGGCCGGTCAGTCCCGTGCAGGAATCGCGAAGTCTCCAGAAGATTCAGCCCCAACCCGGAGAGCAGCGTGTTCTCCAGATCCCACTCACCCGCATCCTTGCTGGGCTTCGCGATCGGCCCCAGACTCGGCGGCCCATGACGTTCCCAATAGCGATAGAGATACGGAACCCCCAGCCGCCCAAGCCTTTCCGTCGATTCCGTTTCCAGTGCATCGGCGCCGTCTGTCGAAATGTTCTCCTTCTCCATTGCGCCTCGAGCCTTTCAGTCAAGAATCTTATCCCGTCCCGCTCGCTCCGTGCGTGCATCGGTCGGCTGCGGAATTGAGGTTTATGCTTTGTGCCTCAGGAAGAAACAAAGTCGGCTGCCTGCAACGTGGGCTTCGTGGAATCCCACCCATCGAGCAAAAGACGCTCGATGGATGGGGCACCCAGAGTTTCATTGATTGAGGGTCGGAGACGCCGATGAAGGACTAATACAAGGTGAAGTTGGGCCTGAAGGCCGCAACTCTTTGGGGATCGATAATCAAGGCATGATGCACCTGCTCCCTCTGCATTCGAAGCGCTCTGTGTGATTTGAATCACAGGGAAACAGGAGCCGCGTCGTAAACTGAGGGCACGGGATTAAATATGAAGAAACTACTGATTGGGGTGTACGCCGGGATCACGATTCTGCTGATGATCTGGGGGTTCTACCAGGCGATTTACGTTGCCCCCAACGACGCGATGCAGGGCGAGATTTTCAGGATCATCTACTATCACGTGCCGTCGGCGGCGGTGGCTTTCTTTTTCTTTGCCGTTTCACTGGCCGGGTCGATCGGGTATCTGGCCTTGAGGCAGAATTCGCCGGAGAAGGCGCAGGTGGCCGATGCCTGGGCGCTGGCCGGGGCCGAAGTGGGCGTGGTGTTCTGCACGGTGGTGCTGGTGACCGGGCCGATCTGGGGCCGGCGGGCGTGGGGCATTTGGTGGACATGGGATCCGCGGCTGACGACGACGCTGGTGCTGTGGCTGATTTATGTGAGCTACCTGCTGCTGCGTCGGTTTGCCGCCGGGCCCCAGATGCAGACCCTGGCCGCGGTACTGGGAATCTTTGGTGCGCTGGACGTGCCGATTGTGTATATGTCGAACCGCTGGTGGCGGACACAGCACCCGGGGCCGGTGTTTGGCGGGTCACAAGGGTCGGGAATGGCGTGGTCCATGGCCCGCGTACTGCTGTGGAACATGGGCGCATGGTTCGCCTGGGGAATTTTCATCCTGATTTTGCGGTATCTGATTGAGCGGCGCCAGCAAAGGATCGCCGCGGCAGAGGCGCAGGCGGCGCTGGAGGCATAGATATGGATCAAGCGGCAATTCTCGATCATGAGTTTCTGGTGGCGGCGTACGTTGTGACCTGGGTGATTCAGTTGAGCTATCTCGCGTGGCTGGGTTACCGGTGGCGGGCGCAGAAAAAGCAGGGCCCGGAGACCAAGCACTAACGACCACGGAATAAGAGACCAAAGGACTGAGGAACTAGGTGACCAGGGACTGGCCCCTCCATCCAAGTCAAGCCCACCTTTCTTAAAGTTTCCTTCAACTTACCGCTTTTCAGCCACTTACGCCATTCGCCTCCTTGCCAGTTATCTCTGGAGATTCGCTACGCTTAATCATAGGAAACTCAACCGGGTTTTGCCTTTTCCGGCGCAGTCTGCGGCCAGTTCCCATTGAGATCCGTCACAAATTCCTTAGTCTCAATAGTTTGAGATATAAGTTATTGAAAGTAGAGTACTTATGGCAGAACCTTGCTGGCAACCATCTTGAATTGAGCAGCTTGCCGGAGACCTCCCGGGGGGTGGCGGGGATAGGGGGGTACCGGCTTAAGCCATGCCATCCGTGAGAAATCCAGGCTGGTTGGCAGATCAAATTGGAAATCCTGGATCTAGATGCGGCCCGATTTACCCTGGGGGCGTAGCGTTGGCCGCACCTGCGGAGTTGAGCAATGGTTACCAACGTTGCAACCCCTCATAACACCTCAATTCAGGCCATCACGGTGTTTGTGGGATGGAGAAGTACCTCAAAACCAAACATGATGACAACGTGGTTGGCCGCAAGCTGCGCCGCAGGAGCAACACGTAGTGCACCCCCTGTTAATAGCTTTGATTTTTGTTGCGGCCATGGCATCCCCGGCGATTGTTGCGGTTCAGTATGCTGTGAAGCCCAGGCGAGAACTCGCGCTTGCGCAGCGTCCAACGCGACGGCTTCACGGTGCGATTGAAGGCTCCGTGATTCGTTCGGTCCGCATTCCAGCATCGGTTCCTGCGGCTGCGGGGCCCAGGCTGCTGGTATCGGCGACGCCGATCGAGCAGCGGCCGGTGAGCATTTCGGGGCGCAGGATGTAGGTTCGATCTCGCACTGCTCGCAGTTTGCGGGATTGTCAGGCATTGCTGGTCAGGCGAAATCTCTGTGGGTCGGGGGGCCCGCAGCAGAGCTGGTCAGCGACCCCTGCGAGCCAAAACAGGGCTCGCAGGGGGATCCTTCACCGCCCAACACTGCCGAACAGTTCCTGGCGGCTCGGGAGAAAGTACATTATTCGGTCCAGATGATGCGCCTGTACTTCTCCCGGCAGGTTATTCATTTCTCAAAACCCCGTGTCAGAAGCCGCCTCGCATGCCCCCAAAGCGCCACCTATGAAGGTGGCTGGGCATCACATTGCGGTTACCTTCGGGCCAAGTTCGCCTAACACCGGAATACGAGGGGCAGGTATCTTTGTGGGATGGTGCAGTGCTTGGAAAGGATAGATGATGGGGACGTGGATGGCCGCAGGCCTACCCACATGTATCCCTTAGGAGCAAAATACAGTGAACCCGCTGATGATTGCATCGATTTTTGCTGCGGCGATGGCTTCGTTGGCCATTATTGCAGTTCAATATCGCGTCCGGTCGAGGAAGCGGATTGAAGCGCCTCGGCGCCCCGAACTTGCGCGAGCAATTCGCCAGGAAGATGGGCATGTCGTAATTCCCTCGAGTGGCGCGAGGGCTGGCAAGGCCGGCGATGGCCGGAAACCGGTTGAGGCACCGCAGACCAAGCAGCAGCAGGCAGTTGCGTTGGAGCACCAGGTAGACGATACAATCCGCCGATTGATTCTGATGAACTAGATTAGCTGTACGGCGAGACCCGCTTCAAGACAAAGCCCTGACAAATTAAGCGAACGTGTGGAGTTCCAGAGCCTGTTCTTGTATCCGTCGGCATGGTTGACGAGATTTCCTCTGAAACAGGCTTATATTTCAACGACCCGCTGGTTTGGGGCACTCCTGCCTTTCGAACCTCGTCCATCCTAAACCTCTGGCACGAATTGCCCTTGGTGCTTAAAGACGCGTAAACTGTGCGTTTGAGGGGGCATCATGCTGGTAGTGATGAAGGCGCAGGCGACGCCGGAGCAAATCCAGGCGGTCTGCGCAGCGATTGAGGGGCTGGGGTACCGTGCGCATCCCATGCCCGGCGCAGAGCGTACGGCAATTGGAATTACCGGAAACAAGGGCGAGGTGGAGCGGGGCAATCTCGAGGCGCTGCCCGGTGTTTCCGAAGTGATTCGCGTTACAAAAGCTTACAAATTAGCCAGCCGCGATGTAAAGGAAGAGGACACGGTTGTCCGTTTCGCCGGAACGGATGCGGCTATCGGCGGCAAAGAGCTGGCCGTGGTTGCCGGTCCGTGCTCGATTGAGAGCCGCGAGCAGGCGTTCGCCATTGCTGAGCAGGTTGTTGCGGCGGGAGCGCAGTTCTTCCGCGGCGGTGCGTACAAGCCGCGGACGTCGCCGTATGCATTTCAGGGACTCGGTATTGAGGCGCTGCGCATCATGGCCGAGATCAGGGAGCGGTTCGGGCTGCGTATTGTTACCGAGGCGCTGGATGCCGAGTCGCTGGAGCAGGTGGCCGAGTGGGCCGACGTGATCCAGATTGGCGCGCGCAACATGCAGAACTTTTCGCTGCTTAAGAAAGTGGGACGGCTGCGCAAGCCGGTGCTGGTGAAGCGGGGCCTGAGCGCGACGCTGGACGAGTTTCTGATGTCGGCCGAGTACGTGATGAGCGAAGGAAACTACCAGGTGATTTTGTGCGAGCGCGGGGTTAGGACGTTTGCCGACCACGCCCGCAACACGCTGGACCTGAGCATTGTTCCCGCGCTCAAAAAGGTGAGTCATTTACCCATCCTGATCGACCCGAGCCACGCGACGGGCCGCCGCGACAGCGTGCTGCCGATGGCGCGGGCCGCGGTGGCCGCAGGCGCCGACGGCGTGATGGTGGAGGTGCACAACCATCCCGAGGCGGCGCTCAGCGACGGGCCGCAGTCGCTCTATCCCGACCAGTTTGCCGTGATGATGAATGAGCTTGAGCAGATTGCGCCGGTGGTGGGACGCAAGTTGACGCGCGGAATTCGGGTAAGCGTGCCGGCGTGAGCGTGACTCGGACGATTGCGACCGGGGTGATCGGGTTCGTGATGCTCTCGATGACCGCCTGCCAGCCGCATGACTTTCCGCAATATCCCGCGAATTATCGCGAATATGCCTACGTAACCAACCAGGGCAGCGCCACGGTGACTGTGCTTGACGTGGTGAACGTGCGTCTGGACCGCGAGCTGCCAGTAGGTCCGAACCCGGTTGCGGTTGCGGCGAGCCCGACGCGGAACGAGGTTTACGTTCTGAACGCGGGGGTGGAGGACGGGCTGGGTTCCATCTCCCAGGGCTCTATCTCAGTGATCGACTGCGAGCATAACGCGGTGGTGGCGACGATTCGCTGTGGGGCGCGATCCTGATTCGATTGATGTGGACGCCAAGGGCAAACTGGCCTACGTTGCGAATCGCGGATCGAATTCGGTATCGGTGGTCGATCTTGAGGCCAGGCGCGTAGTGGCGCAGATTGGCGTAGGGGAACAGCCGGATGCGGCGCTGCTTTCGCCCGACGGCAGGACGCTGCTGGTGGCAAACTTCGGCGGGGATTCGGTGTCGCTGTTTGACGTGGAGAGCCAGAGGCTGCGCGACGTGGTGGAGGGATGCCCGGGCGCGGTGAGCCCGGTGATTCTGCCCGATTCGTCGAAGGCGTTTGTGGCGTGCTCGGGCGGGCGCCAGGTGATGGCCATTGCGCTGGCGCAGCCGGCAACAGATTCCCAACAGGCGGCTCAGGACCGGCTTGAGACGCTGATGGATGTAGGCCGCGCGCCCGTGCATCTGGCGCTGAAGCCGGATGGCGGCGAGGTGTTTGCTTCGAATTCGCTGTCGAATTCTGTCTCGGAGATCTACGCGACTACCGACGAGGTGGGCGACACCTACATGATCGGCGAAGATCCCGTGATGGGGCTGATCTCGCGCGACAACTCGCTGCTGTATGAGGCGAATCTGCAATCGCCGGATGTGACCGTGTACTCGATTGACGATGGAAAGCGGATCGGATCGGTGCACGTAGGCGATGGGCCGACGGCGATGGCCTTCTCAGGCGCGGGCCATCTGCTGTTTGTAGTGGATTCGCGGTCAGACGATGTGGCCGTGGTGCGCACGGCGTCGAAGCCGGAGGACGGTCAGATTCCGTTGTTCACGATGCTGCCCGCAGGGCGGAATCCGAGCGCGATCATGGTGAAGGCGTTCAGGGTGAAGTGAGTCAGCGGAGTCGGCGGAGTTAGCGTTGTTAGCGGAGCCAGGTTTAACCCCACGAATCACGAATCTTTCCTGTCCCCCATGCGGGCGACGCTGAACTGCGCGCCGGCGAAGAGAATCAATCCCGAGACATATGCCCAGAAAATCAGGCCCACCGAGACGAAGAAGGGTCCATAAAGCGACTGCAGGTCAAGGTGCGGAAGCACGGCCACAAAGATGTATCGGGCTACCAGCCATACGATACCGGTGATGAGCGCAGTGCGCAGAACCGGACGGGGCGAGACGCGGCGATTGGGCAAGAGCCAGTAAATGGCGAAGAGAAAGACCACGATGGCGACGCCGGTGGTGATGGCGAGGATGATGGAGCTGACTCCCTGGAACGCGAAGTTGTCAACGTGGTGAAAGAAGACGACGGCGAGCACCTGGTCGGCCGCCGCGTTGAGGGCCACGCTGCCCATGCCGAGCGCGACCATGAGAATGGCCAGGCCGAAGGCGACCAGCTGGTTCATGAGGTAATTGCGGCTCTTGGTCACTCCCCATGCCTGATTGAGCGCGACCTCGAGCGGCAGAAAGATGCCGGTGCATGAGATGAGGATCATGACCAGCGAGAAGAGCTGCGCGCCCTTGCGGTGAACCAGGGGCATCACCGCTTCATTGAGGATGGCGTGGACGATCCAGTTGGGGTCGTGCGTGGCTGAGGGCAGAAAGTAGTTGACCATGTCGTTCACCACGCTGACCATGGCCGGCGAATGAAAGACCGAGAGCGCGAGTGTGTAAAGCAGCACGACGAAGGGTATAAACGAGAGGATGGAGTTGGCCGCCACGCTGAAGGCGAAGGTGTGGACTTGGCTGTCGAGCAGGTAAGCGATGAGGTCTTTGCCGTCGCGCCGCCAACGATACCACTTGGATTTGCTCGGCGGTTCGGTGACATCGACCACGCCGGCGGTTTGAATCTCGGGTGAGCCGGCAACGGGTTGAAGTACTTCAGCCACTGATTCGATCCTTTTTTCGCGCGCGGGCGGTTGAGAACCAACGTGCACAAAGCGCACATGCTCGGTGAAAGGGAGTGTCCCTTTCAGAATATTCTCTTAGATGGACTTGACGCCGGTATTTCGATGCGCGCTCGTATTTGGTTACGCGGAAAAGCGCCGAGGAGTTCAGTCGGCCATATCGTGCCGATTCAGGCGTGCGAGCGCCCAACCCGCGGCGGAGCGGAGGCCATTGTCGGCTGCGCTGGCCCATGCTGCGAGCTGCGGGATGAATTGTGCGAGTCTGCTGTTGCCCATGGCGATCGCGATATTTCGCCTCAAGCCGTTGAATCCGGTGCGGTGGACAGGCGAGCCGTTGAATTCGCGCTCAAAGTCGGACGCATCGAGGGAAGCCAACCAGTCGAGCGCAGGATTGATGAGTTCGGGGCGGGGTTCAAGATCGGGATCGTCGCAGATGGGGCCGGTGCGGCGCGATTTTGCGTTCCAGGGGCACACATCCTGGCAGATGTCGCAGCCGAAGACCTGGCGGCCGATGCCGGGCATGAGCGACTCGTCGATGGGGCCCTTGTGCTCGATGGTGAGATAGGCGATACAGCGCGAGGCTTCCATCTGGTAAGGAGTGTCGAGCGCGTGCGTGGGGCAGGCCTCAATGCAGCGGGTGCAGGAACCGCAGCGGTCAGGGTGGGGTAGCGTGGCGACTGGGAAGAGGTCCGGGCCTGAAGGCACGACGTTCCCTTGCTCAGTTTGAGGGGCCTGAAGGCCCCTGCTCCCTCCGGGGACAAGATGACTTGAATCGTGGTGAGGCGAAACGGGCGCAGGGGCTAAAGCCCCAGCGCTAAAAAGAGGCGCGTTTTCGGCACGACTGAAGTCATGCCCTGATACAAAGCCCTTAACGCCAGCCATGCTTCTGGCTTCCAGCGACGTCAGCAGAACCGCCAGAAACCCGAATGACCCGAGTTTGGGGTGGATGAGGCAGGTGTTTTTGCCGGTCCAGCCAAGGCCGGCGGCGACCGCCAGCGATCGCTCGACCACGGGGCCGGTGTCGACGTAGGCGCGAGACTCGAATGCTCCGAACTCCTCGTGCAGCCGCGATTCGAGAGTCTTGAGGCGCTTGAGAAGCATCCTATGGTAGTCGCTGGCCACACGATTGCCGGAAGAATCGATCCTGCTGGACCACGCATATCTCGCTATCCAGGCGGGGCCTTCGTGCTTTGACTCTTTGGAGGAGCGATCAGACTGGCCAGCGCGTCCGGTTAACCAATCGTCCTGATCGGGCGTTGTAGTGGATAGAGGCTCGGATGGTGACGCGTAGCTGGCGAAGCAAACGATCGCGGAGTGGGCCCAGGGAAAAGGGGTTTCGACGCGGGCGCGGATAAGACGGCCATCTTCAGCTACGCGTTCAAGATAGCGCATGGTCGCGGCGCGGCCTGCGTCGATCCATCCCGAAAAGCGCAAAGCGTCGCGTTCGGTTTCGGGGTATGGCAGGGCGACCAGGCCGGCCTCAGTAAAGCCGGCGTCAAGGGCAAGCACGCGGGCGCGAACGGGTTCAAAGGCGGTAGGAGCATCGCCGGAGGGGTTCATAGGCGGGTTTGGGTGCACATACGACACGGAACCGGGTGCGAGCCTGCTGCGTATACCTCATTGCTGTTCATTTGCGAACGCCGGAAACGGAAAACGCACAGCCCGGCGCCCATAGCATTTTGGCAAGGCACGATTTTCCCCTTGCATTTTCAAGGATATCGCGGGCCGGGCAGTTTGGCCCCGGGTGTGCAACAAGAACAGCGAGCGATAAAGAGCCGGATGCTCTGAGTGACATGGGCGCGGAGGACCGCGCAAGGGAGGTAAATATGAACGATCTTCGGTTGAACACAACTGTGAGGGTTGCCAGCGAGACGACCGAAATCGTCCGGGGGCAGGAAGATAAGTTTCTTGGGCAGCTTGAGCCGATTGTCCGGAATCATTCAATCGAGCTCGATCTGAGCCCGGTGGAGCGGATTGACGCGGCCGGAATTGCGGCGCTCATCAGGCTGTATTGCGATGCGGTGCAGGCGGGACGGCGCTTCACGGTGCTGAATCCGCAGCCGCACGTACGCGAACTTCTGGCGATCGTCGGCATTGACCGCGTGCTGATAGCGGGGACGGCTGAAAACGCCCAGGGGACGTCGCTGGGCATGGAATTGTCGGCGGCGTAATTCCCAATTTTTTGTGGGTGCCCGGAATTCGCAGCGAGGCGCTCTCGTTGATTTCTTATCTATATTTCGTCATGGGTTGGGAGGGGCGTGTGCCTTCCTGACAAAAGGCGGGCCGCGCGACACAAAAGAGTCGCGCGGCCCGACGCGTTTTTGGGGGGGATGAAGTAGAATCGATTCAATCCCGCCTTGAAAGCATGCCCGTGAAGGCTGCGCTGCATTTTGCAATTGCATTGCTGATTCTGCTCGCTTCGCCGCCGATTCTCTCTGCGGCGCAGGATGAGGCTTCGGCGAAAGCATTTCTCCAGTCGGTTTACCGGCATTACCAGAATGGCGGGCAGGGGATTGACCTCAGCGGTCCGAAATCCCACCTCTATCTCCATTCCTCTCTGGTCGCTCTCATTCGCGCCGACTTGAAGGCCTCAGGCCCGGATTCCGTTCCTGAGATGGACTTCGATCCGGTTTGTGGTTGTCAGGACTGGGATGGAATCTGGGACCTCAAGATCGAAGTCCAGTTGCAGGACTCAAGTCGGGCGGTGGCCGATGTCTCTTTCGCGCTCTCCGCGCCGAAGGGTCGCGCGACGGATAGTCTGCGTAAGCTCCAAATCACGCTTGTTCCGGAGCGCGGCCAATGGCGGATTTACGACACCCTCGATGAGTCGGACCCGAAGGCAGTCGTCGCGTTGCGAAAGATCCTCGGCGAAGACACAGCACCGGCAAGTAAGCCCACACTTCCCCGCTAAGGGCATTGGGGCCGGTTGGGGTCGAACGCCCCTCGGCACCCCGGCATGATGCGGCAAAGGCGCCTCAAATCACTAAGTGCCGCGTGCTTCCTTCATTGCATGCAGCGAGTTTTAATGCGCCGATGTGACGAAAGGCACAGGCAATCGTATACTTGAGACGATATTCGTAATGTGACCACATGCCGCATGGCGGCGCAGTCCGATGTCTGGATGCTGCACGCACGCTCAGTTTGACCGCTTCAAAAGCAACCGTTGAGCCTCTGTTCGCAATCCCTGCAAATCGAACCGCCCCAGCGCAAACCAAGAGACGGAGGCTTTATCCATGACGCCAGGCGTTCTGGAACAAGTGCCGGCCACCAAGGCAGGCTCAACGAAAACTGAAACCAAGTATGTGTATTTCTTTGGCGACGGCAAGGCCGACGGCAACGGAAAAATGAAGGATGTGCTGGGCGGCAAAGGCGCCGGCCTGGCCGAAATGACCAATGCCGGCTTGCCCGTGCCTCCGGGATTCACCATCCAGACCGAGGCCTGCCGCGAGTACATGCGCGGCAAGATGAGCCCGCAGATCGACATCGAAATGCTGCAGGCGCTGGAGCGTCTCGAAAAGCTGCAGGGTCAGAAGCTGGGAGCGGGCGAGAATCCGCTGCTGGTGAGCGTGCGGTCGGGCGCAAAGTTCTCAATGCCCGGCATGATGGACACGATTCTGAACCTGGGCCTGAACGACAAGGCCGTTGAAGCGCTGGCCAAGCGCAGCAACAATCCCCGTTTTGCATACGATTCCTATCGCCGACTCATCCAGATGTTCGGCGACGTGGTGCTCGATGTTCCCAAGAAGAAGTTCGAGCATATCTTCGACGGCGTGAAGGCCAAGAAGAAAGTGAAGTTCGATTACGAACTGCAGCCCGACGCCCTAAAGGAAATCATTGTCGAGTACAAGAACCTGGTTAAGAAAGAAACGGGCAAGCCCTTTCCGCAGGATCCGCTCGATCAGCTCACCGAGGCGCGCGATGCCGTGTTCAGGAGCTGGCAGAACGATCGCGCCAAGACCTATCGCCGCATCAACAATATCGATGACTCGATCGGCACAGCGGTCAACGTGCAGGCCATGGTGTTCGGCAACCTGGGTGAGGGCTCGGGTACGGGCGTGGGCTTTACGCGCAATCCGGCAACAGGCGAGCACATCTTTTTCGGCGAGTACCTGATGAACGCGCAGGGCGAGGATGTCGTCTCGGGCGTACGCACTCCATTGTCGATCAGCGAGCTTGAGAAGGCCATGCCCAAGGTCTACGAGCAGCTCAAAGACATTACCCGCCGCATGGAAAAACACTATCGCGACATGCAGGATTTTGAGTTCACCATCCAGGATGGCAAGCTCTACATGCTGCAGACCCGCAACGGCAAGCGTACCGGCCTGGCCGCAGTTCGCGTGGCCATCGAT
The DNA here is from genome assembly GCA_963732165.1 of uncultured Acidobacteriaceae bacterium. GTDB lineage: Bacteria > Acidobacteriota > Terriglobia > Terriglobales > Acidobacteriaceae > Telmatobacter. Next base: position 155,708 of record CAVSYM010000055.1, on the reverse strand, counting down.
ATGGTGCGCGAAGGCCTCATCACCCAGGACGAAGCCATTCACCGCGTCGAGCCCAACCAGCTTTACGACTTCCTGGTTCCGCGCCTCGTTGAAAAGGGCGAGAAGATTGAAGTGCTCGCTACCGGTTTGCCGGCGTCGCCCGGCGCGGCTGTTGGGCAGATCGTGTTCACCGCCGAAGAAGCGGTGAAGCAACACCAGAACGGCGCCTACAAGTCCATCATCCTGGTGCGCGGCGAAACCACTCCTGAAGACATTGCCGGTATGGAAGTTGCTGACGGCATTCTCACCTCGCGTGGCGGCATGACAAGCCACGCAGCGGTGGTTACGCGCGGCATGGGCAAGTGCTGCGTGGCCGGCGCGGGCGACTGCGTCGTCGACGAAGCGAAGAAGGAATTGCGCGTCAAGGGCAAGACCTACAAGCAGGGCGATTACATTTCGCTCGACGGTACTACTGGCCGCGTGATTGCCGGCCAGCTCAAGACGCTCGAAGCACAGCCCGACGATCCAGATCTCGTCAAGTTCATGAGCTGGGTCGATCCGCTACGCAAGCTGAAGATTCGCGCCAACGCCGACATTCCTCGCGACGCCAAGCAGGCCATGCTGTTCGGCGCAGAGGGCATCGGACTTTGCCGCACCGAGCACATGTTCTTTGCTGAAGACCGCATTGAGCACATGCGGACCATGATTCTGGCCGACAACGAGAAGGACCGCCGGGCTGCCTTGAAAAAGCTGTTGCCCATGCAGCGGGCCGACTTTGTCGGGCTCTTCAAGGCCATGGGCTCGCTGCCCGTCACCATCCGCACCATCGATCCTCCGCTGCACGAGTTCCTGCCCAAGCGCGAAGACCTGCTGGTGCAGATTGCAACTCTTCAGGCCACTAAGCCGCGTTCGCCCAAGCTCAAGGAGCTGCGCACGCTGCTGGCCCGCGTTGAAGAGCTGCACGAGCAGAACCCGATGCTGGGACTGCGCGGCTGCCGTCTGGGCATCAAGTTCCCTGAGATTACCGAGATGCAGGTTCGGGCCATTATCGAGGCCGCGGTTGCGGTCAAGGTAAAGGGCGGCGATCCGCATCCCGAAATCATGATCCCGCTGGTGGGCTCAATCGAGGAGATGCGCAACCAGTCGGCCATCGTACGCAGCATCGCGGAAGAAATCTTCAAGGAGAAGGGCGCCAAGGTGGAATACATGGTGGGAACCATGATTGAACTGCCGCGCGCTGCTCTCACCGCGGACCAGATCGCGGAAGAGGCCGAGTTCTTCAGCTTCGGCACCAACGACCTGACGCAGACCACCTACGGCATCTCGCGCGACGACATCAACAGCTTCCTGCCTGCGTATCTCAAGGCTGGAATCTTCAAACAGGATCCCTTCGCAACTCTTGACCAGGCCGGCGTAGGCCAGCTCGTGAAGGGCGCCGTAGCCAAGGGACGCAACACGCGCGCCAACCTCAAGGTGGGCATCTGCGGCGAACATGGCGGCGATCCCGAAAGCGTAAAGTTCTGCCACCGTATCGGGCTCAACTACGTTTCGTGCTCGCCCTTCCGGCTGCTCACGGCGCGGCTAGCCGCGGCGCAGGCGGCGCTCGAAGACAATATGAGCGGAGTCCACACCAACAAGTAACGCCGGTGCAAGCCGGGAATAAATAAGGGGCGCGGCCAATCGGCTGCGCCCCTTCTCTAATGGAGGCGGCGCGAAAAGGGCTGGGCCTCTGCGCGCAGGCCTCCCGCAACCAGAACTCCGCCTGCATTGCAGATAATTTCCACTCTCTGCGATACATTCAATTGCGTGCAGAAGCCAGCCGGGGAAGGCGGAAGCCCAATAAACGATGCAAAATGCTTGCCGTAACCCTTTATTCATGACTATTTTGCGTCATAAGCCATTCATTTTCATTGAGATACGTCAAAAGGTAAAAGGCATAAGCCCATGAAAATAAGCCGCTTAACCCCCTAAAGGGGGTATATATGGGGGGGCGCGAATTTGCCCTCGAGCCCCCCGGTCGGCGCTTGGGTTGTGAGAAATGCAGCTTAGCGAGGAAAGAACAATTGATTATTGGCTGATGGCCACGCCGTTGAAGGATGCGGCGCCGATGGAATTCGAGGTCGCCACCGGCGTCAAATCCCCATGCCCGTCGATGGAGAAGACCGCAACATAAGCCTCACCGCCTGCTGTATAAATCACGGCAAGCCACTTTTTGTCGGGCGACACTGTGATGTCTGTCGGCGAGCCCGGCAACGAAACCGATTTATAGAACACGCCGCCCTGGCCGTCGCTGAAGAATTCGGAGATGGCGTCGCCGGGGGAGTTGCCCGTGTACCAGATATTTCCCGGTCCTTTGGCCACCCAGCAGGGCGCATTAGTTGGATAGGACGGTGTGGGACCGGCGATCGGAGTGAGGTTCCCGTTCGCGTCCACGATGGCGAAGCTGTCTGGGCTGTGGGCCGGTGTGAAGCCCAGAACGTCACCCCAGAACGCGGCCCCCAGTGGAACCATATCCGCGTCGCTGGGCAGCGGAATCGCGGTCGTCGCTCCGCTCAACACACCATCGTCGTGCGTGAGCGGCAATTGAAGCAGAGAACCGGAACTCATTGTGACCGCAGCCCAGTTCTTGCCGACTGCTATCTGAGCCGCCGAAGAATCGGTTAGATCCACAACGGGTCCGTCCAGATAGCCCCAGGGCCACGAATGAGTCTCGGCGCAATTGGCGCCGACGACGAAGAGATGATCGCCGTTCAATGCCACAGAATCCGGATTCTTGCAATCGGGCGCAAGATGGATCGTCGCTCCAATTGCAACGGAATTGCCGTACCGCACTAATTGGTTGACGGTGTTCGATCCGTAGTTCGCCACCGCTCCCAGATTGTCATTGAACTGCAGAATTCCTGCGTTTGTGCTGGCGCCGCCCTTGCCGCCGGTGCGCAGCGTTTCCGTCAGCGTCAGCGAGGGAGTACCCGCGGTATCCAGCCTGAACACTACGACAGAGTTGGCGGTTGCGTCATTGGTGCTTGCGATCACCAATGCACTGCGTTCATTCTGGCCGGCAAAGGCCAGTGCGCTGGCGAGAGACAGGGCCGCCAGCGTAAAGCAGGCGCGACCCGTACCGGATTTCCGGTGCTTTTGAATATTCATTGCGATCTCCTTGGGGGTGTTGAAAGTATGTTCCCGCCGTGCCTCTGAGGATTATTCGCGGACTTGGACCACTTTCACAGAGGGTTATTCGATTGGCGCCGTTGAAAAGTTACGCTCGGCTAGTCAGGGAATCAGAGAGTTAAAAACTTCTGAATTTATTTGTCGTCGCGTAACTTTCGGGGGCTCTTCATCGAATAACTCAACACGGGATCAAATTGGGCTGCGACCGCGCCTGACGGCGTGTATCGAATTGCATGAAAACGCCGGTACTGATATTGATTGCAGGAAGGCATTCGAACCAATGCACCCGGACAGCAATCTCGAGATACTGATGGCTGGCTATCAGCGGGGCGACTTCAGCGCGGCTGCCAATCTTATCGAACACATCAGCCCGCAGCTGCATCGTTTCTTCCTGGCGCAGTCGCTGAGCCGTACAGATGCCGATGACCTGCTGCAGGAAACCTGGCTGCGCATTCACAAGGTGCGGCACACTTATCGCCCCGGCGAACCGGCGCTTCCGTGGTTTTACGCGATTGCCCGGCACGTTCGCGTGGACCACTATCGGAAATCGATCCGGACCACGGCCGGCGCGCGGCGGCTGGAGGAAATGTCGAAAGATGCGGCGGTGGTCCCGAGCGAATCGGATGATGCCGACGGCCTGAACGCGCTGCTGGCGCCGCTTTCAGACAGCCAGCGCGAGGTAATCGAGATGTTGAAGGTTGCCGGGATGACGTTGGAGGAGGTAGCCCGTGCCACCTCATCGACCGTTGGATCGGTAAAGCAGAGGGCGCACAGAGCGTACAAGAAATTGAGGGAAACGATGAGCCCACGCGGTTCAGGAAGGGGCAAAGCGGAGGTCCGTCGTGAAAGATGAAGAGATTGACGATGTCCTGAAGAAAGCTGGGCGAGCTCGGCAACCTTTAGCGTTGGAGACTCTCAAAAGCGTCGCTGACTCCATTAAGCCGTCACTCCGCCCGGTGCGCCCCCTGCCGCCGGCATGGGCCATAACGGGCGGACTGGTCCTGGTTTGCGCGGCCATCTCTCTGGCAGGCGCGGCCCGCGCAGGATTCTTCGGATTTGCCAGGATGGATCTGCTGGAGCGCCTGGTGGTCTTTTCTGTACTGGTTCTTCTTGTCTGGGTGGCGGCAAGCGAATTCGTCCATGCCATGATTCCGGGCAGCCTGCGCCGCATCTCTCCGGGCGCGCTTTTGGTATTTGCCATCGCGGCGTTGCTGGCCGTATTTGCGTTCCTTTTCCGCGATTATCGAACGGACCACTTTTTCTCCATCGGCATCGCGTGCCTGATTACAGGTTTTCTCCACGCCATTCCTGCTGCGTTGCTTGGCTGGTTGGTGCTCCGGCGCGGCTTCGCGGTCAACCCGGTATCCGCGGGGTTGGTAGCCGGTGTGCTCGGAGGACTGGCCGGCGTGGGGATGCTGGAGCTGCATTGCCCGAATTTTCAGGCTGCCCACGTGCTCGTTTGGCACACTGCCGTGGTGCCTTTGAGCGGGTCGGCGGGAACACTGGTGGGATGGGCGCTGCGATTCCGCTCAGGCTCGAGCCATCGAGAACGCGCCAATCACGAATGAGCGAGGAATTGGCGCATAAGGCGCCGAGTCGCGCCTCTGGCGGGGTTGAGAGGCCCAACAGCGCTTAAGTTCCGGAATGGGCAGGAAGAAAAGGAGCTTGCCGTCCTGCGTTCAATTTCCCCTCTGCGGCGCATGATCCTTGTATGAATGGTGCAGCGGCTGTTCCCGGATTCTCGTTCCCTGGTCCCCTCATTCCCTCGTACCCCGTTCTTCGCCCCTGTTAACTAGAAAATTACCCACCCTACCTGTGAAACTGTGAAGTGTTGCGTGCACCACTCCCCCGTCCAAGAGCCGCGGCGGCCATTCTTGGCATCTCAATCAGATGGTGCTTTTGAAATTAGCCGGCTTGTGCTCGTGTTCAATTTCGCACACTGCCCGCGCTACAAACATGAGAGGCTGAAAGTCACCCATGCTGATTCGACTCGGATACGACATTCAATTCGAGATTCCCGCGCCGGTCGCGATGGTTGCGCTGCTCAATGTTCACCCGTCGCGCGCCCATGACCTGCTGGAGGCCGATGAGTTGAATATCGAGCCGAATATTCCGGTTACCAGTTACATCGACAGTTTTGGAAACCGCTGCGCCCGCTTCGTCACCCCTGCAGGCCCCCTTCGCCTGAGCAGCACCACTCTCATTCGAGACAGCGGCTTCCCTGACTTTCTCAATCTCGCGGCCCGCGAGTCGGCGGTCGGCGATCTTCCGCATCAGGTGCTCAGTTACCTGCTCAGCAGCCGCTATTGCGAGGTCGACCGCTTCACCAACATCGCCGGTGAGCTTTTTGGAAACGTGGATCCCGGCTGGAGCAGGGTGCAATATATCTGCAACTGGGTCCACAACAATGTGGCGTTCAATTATCAGCAGGCGCGACCCACGAAGACTGCCCTTGACGTCTTTACCGAGCGAGTCGGCGTGTGCCGCGACTTCCAGCATCTCGCCATCACATTCTGCCGCGCACTGAACATTCCCGCCCGGTACGCAACCGGTTATCTGGGCGACATCGGCGTTCCTGCGCGCCTTCCCATGGATTTCAGCGCATGGTTCGAGGCCTGGCTCGACGGCCAGTGGTGGACATTCGATGCTCGCAACAACCAGCCCCGCATTGGCCGCGTCCTTATGGCGACAGGCCGCGACGCCTCCGATGTGGCTATCACCACTGCGTTCGGCACGGCGAACCTGCTGCACTTTTCGGTAGTGACCGAGCAAGAGACTCCCCAATCAACCGACACACAGATTGCCGAGACGGTATTTGATTCGGGCGATTCGATTCCGACGTGCCTGTAGACGCGCGCCAGGCCACTTTGAGCGTATTTCGGATTCCCGGGGTCAGTTCGAGTTGCCGCCGGGGGCGTAGAAGCCGTCGCGCGTGAGCACGATGTAGTCGTCCTTCTTCGCCTTAAGCGAGATCTTGTGATACGCGCCGTCGCTTTCCATCTGGTCGGGCGTGAAGCTGAGCAGATACTGGCCGCGGAGTTCCTGGGCGATCTGGTTGTAAATATCGTCGAGGTTTTCTTTCTTCTTGGCTTCGAACCAGCGGGCGCCGGTGCGCGTGGCGAGATCTTCCATGATCTTCTTGCCGTCCACCTGCTCCTGCCGGGAGGGTCTCTGTCCTCCTCCGCCTGGATAACCGCCGCCGGGATAGCCTCCACCGCCGCCGGGCCAGCCTCCGCCCATGCCGCCGCGACGGCCGCCGGGGAAGCCGTTATTGCTGCGCTCCTGTTCGCCTTTGAAGAAGATGGTGTAAACCGAGACGTTGGCGTGATCGGCGGCGTCGATGGCTTCGTTGAGGGTTTCTTTGCTGCCGCGGTCGACGCCGTCAGAGAAGACGACCAGCGCCTTGCGTCCCTGTTTGGGTTTCATGAGCTCGTCTGAAGCGAGATAGACAGCGTCGTAGAGCTGGGTGCCACCGTGCGAGGCTCCCCCGCCGCGTTGGCCACCGCCGTTGTCGTCGCCGGTGGTTTCGGGGCCGGAGGGGTTGTTGTGCTCGGCTGCGGTCGGTCCCATCTCTGTAAGTTCGCGATGGAGCTTGTCGCGAGAATTGGTGAAGTCCTCAAGCAGTTCGACCTCGCGATCGAAGTGGAGGAGAAATGCCTGGTCGCCTTCTTTGGCGTTCTTCGGGTCTGCGGGAAGCATGAGATCGACGAACTTGCCGGCGGCGGCGCGCTCGTTGTCCATGGCACTCGAGACGCTGCGGCTGGTATCGACCAGGAGGCCGCACAGAAAGGGCAGGTCGCTCTGGATGGAGAAGCTCTTGATGACCTGGGGCTTGTTGTCTTCAGTGAGCGCGAAGTCGGCGGCAGTGAGGTTGGTGACGAGGTTGCCGTGCTTGTCGCGGACGGTGACGGGGAGGAGGACTTCGTTGGCCTGGACCTTGAGCGTGGCCGCGGGCTGATCGTTTGAAGGGCCGCCAGAGCTTGATGGGGTCTGGGCGAGCGCGGGCACGGCGAAGCTGGCGACGAGGGCAAAGGAAGCAGAGAAAGCGAGATAAGGCGAGATTTTCATAGGGATTCGCTGACAAATACTGCTGACAGCAGTTTAGACGGTTGTTGGGGCGGAGTGTTGACCGGGGCGCGGAGATGTGCAGACAGCGGTAGACTTTTGAGGGCTTGAAAGAAGCATTGCGGAAAGCGGTGATAAAGGTGAGGCGAAGTACCTTTGGGGGTGCGGCGGGCTTGGTGGCGTGCATTTTGTCTTTGATAACGGCCGGCGCGGTTGGCGCTCTGCGGGCGCAGGATGCTCCGGGGTTGGCTTGTCCTCAGCGGCCGCAGCCTTTGTTCACGGCGACGCTGGATGGGCGGCCGCTTGAGTTACATGACTTTCAAAGCGGCAGCTTTGCGATCTTTGCAGAGGACAACAAATCTGAGGTAGTGCTGCACGTGGGGTTCGATGTGCGATGGGTGAATGTGCGGCCGCTGGCCGAGCAGGTTGTTTATGCGATTGCGCCGAATCACCGCGATGTGCGGATTCCGATTAGGGATGCGACGCCGCTGACGGTTGAGTTCAACGACGACCTGGGGCAGGTAGTGCATCTTTTTCCGTACCGGGCGGGGGGAAGCGATGTGCACGTGCGCGGGCCGAAGGTGCATTACTTTGGGCCTGGAGTGCATGACGTTGGGCTGATCGATCTGAAGTCGGGCGAGACGGTGTACCTGGCGGCGGGGGCGTGGGTGAAGGGAATGATTCGTGCGCGCGATGTGAGGGGCGTGTCGATTGAGGGGCACGGCGTGCTGGACGGATCGGAGATCGCAAAAGGCAGCAGTGGGTACGACGAACAGGGGCCTATTCTGCTGGATGGGACGCAGGATGCGCGGATCGAAGGCATCACTATATTCAACAGCCACGAGTGGACGGTGCATCTGCGAAGGGCGAATGGAACAAAGATCGATGGGATCAGGATTTTGAATCCGGGCGACTGGTATGGAGATGATGGCATCGACATTGATTCTTCAAGCCATGTAGTGGTGGAGAACGTTTTTGTGCGCACGGGTGACGATTGCGTGGTGGTGAAGAACATGGCCGACGTGGGGGTGAGCGACATTTGGGTTCGGCATTCGGTGCTGTGGAATATGCCGAATGGAGGGAATGGAATAGAGATCGGATTTGAAAACCGGAGCCATGCGATCAGCGATGTGCACGTGGAAGGCGTAGACATGATTCACGTGGAGCGGGGTGCGGCGATCAGCATTCACGATGGCGATTCGGGCGTGGTGGAGGATGTAAGCTACGACAACATTCGCGTGGAGGACGTGCGCCGGAAGCTGATCGATTTTGCCGTGTTGTATGCGCCGTATGGGCCGGACAAGCCGTCGAGCCAGGCTGAGATTTACAGGCGCACGGATCGCGGCGGCACGTGGGATGCGTTGCTGTGTTATCTGCCGGGCGAGAAGGCTGCGCTGGCGAGCAGGCGGGGGCACATTCGCAACATCACGGTGAAGAACCTGCAGGTTGAGGCGGGGTCGCTGCCTTACAGCGTGCTTGCGGGGTTTGACGCGGAGCATGGAGTGGAGAATGTTGCGATTGAGGGGCTGAGCTACCAGGGGCGGGCGATTACGGATGAAGCGGCGGCGAAGCTGGTGACGGATTACGCGACGGGAGTTGTGATTCAGTGAGGAGAAGCACGGGGACTTCGATACAAAGGAGAGCCAGCTGGTCGAGCGGGCGGAAGCAGAGCTAGATTGGTAGCGCTAACGGGAATCGAACCCGGGTTTTAAGATTGAGAATCTAGCAGCCTAGCCAGTCGGATTCAATCACTTACAGCCAATTGTGACCATACTGTGTACCACAGTGTGTACCACGATTCGCAAAAACAGCCTATTGGACCGCTTCGCTTGCTTGCGGGAACGCGGCTGCAAGTCCCTCTGCTACGTTGCGCGTCTGGTACTCGACAAACTTCCCGAACCCGGCGGCAACGTGCGTCTCTGTGACGTGGATGTAATACCGCGCGGCCACTGACGGCGAGCTATGCCCCATCAGGCGGGCCAGGGTGAAACGGTCCATGCCGGACTGTGCCGCGCGGGTTCCGAACGTGTGACGCCAGCAATAGAATTCAAAGCTCGCCAAGCCCGCATCCTCGATTGTCTTTTCGTGCGGGTGCTGCATGGAAACAATGTGCCCCGAGATGCCGTCACCCGGAAACACGAACGGGGATGGGTTTGGCTTCGCCTCTGCCGCCTTCTTGCGCCGCTGTAGAACGTCCGCAGCGCGCGGGGTGAGGGGAAGGCTTCGCTGTGCGCTGTCCGTCTTGCCTTGGCGAACGTGGATGCACACCATGCGGGCATTCTGTGCGCTCTGCCAAGTCCACATCGGCCCATCGGAGCAGGAACAGTTCGCTGTTCGGGCGCATCCCGGTATCGACCGCCAGAATCGCCGCATCGCGGAGATTGTCGGAAGCCTTCGCCAGATACTTTGCCTCTTCCTCAAAGCTCACCACGCGGTCCCGGCCCTTGGCTTGCGGCAATTCGTGAATCGTCGGCACGCGGTCCAGCTTGCCCCACTCCACGGCAAGGTGAAGAATCCGCCGCAACGTGCGCAGATCGCCGTTCACGGTCACAACGGAATTCTCGGCACCTCTTGCCTGTGCCGAGCGTACCGGCTCACTGTCTCGCCTGTAATCGCGTCCAGCGGGGCATCTGCGATGGCAGCGAAGGTTAACAGCCTGCTCAAGACACACGCTGTAGAACGTGTGCGTCCCCGGCTTCGTGTGCGTCTTGGCGTATTGCAGGAATTCCTTTGCGAAGGCCCGGAAGATGGGCGGAGCGCTCGCAGCGGGTTTCGGCCAGGGATCATTCGGGTGAATCTCGCCAAGCCTCAGCGCCCGGCGGTGTTCCTCTTCCACGTCTTTCGCCGCCTTCCTATTCTGCTGTCTTGGCAGACTGCCGGATGCGAAAGCTCTCCACTGTCCCGTCCTGCCTGTTTGATGGACCAGCGGAAGTTGTACCAGTAGACTTTGCCGCGTTTGTAGATCATTGCGCCTCCCCTTTCCTCGGTTTGGATTTCGGTTTGTTCTTGCTGCCCTTTGGCCGCCCGCCCAGCTTGCCATTCTCGCGGGACGTTGCCGCCTTGCGCTTGCTTGTCACTTCTCCACGGCAAGCGGGGCAGTAGCAGATAAGCTCGACTTTGTGAATGGGACACTTCATGTAGACACTATACCTATCACGATAGGTTATACACAAGAATAATCCGCCACTCCCATCGTGCATCTGCGGCAAAAGTAACATCCGTCACAGGCCGCGTATTTGTTGGGCTTTCTCCACATTCGACAAACGTAACTCACGCAGCATGTGACGGCTGCAATTTGCGGAGATTGTCCTAATGATCTATGCGGGTTGTGACGGTGTGACGGCTGCGGACAGTAAAGGCAGATAGCGCGCCCAGGCATCGGCGAAGCTCTCTTTGAAGTAACCTTTGCTGGTGCCTTGCTCAAGGCGGATCGTCCGGGGTTGGACGCCAAAGGGTTTAAGTATACGGGCAAGGCCGATGGCGGTCAGTGGCCTTCCGTTGGAGAATTCCCCCCAAGGTAGCATTTCGTCTTGAACGAGCTTTGCCAGCAATTCGCACGAAGGCAGCCTGTCATATCCGGTCGAATCGAATGCGCTCCGAATATCGGCCAGCAGTTTCACCCCAACGGATTGATCTTCCGCAGCGGTCCCGGTCAGCAATTGCACCAGCGCTGCGCGCGCCCTATCGGGCCATTCGCCGCCGACAGCATCGGCAATGGCAAGCAAGGGTTCCGCGCTGTCCTGCTGCCGGTCACTGAGTGATTCGGGCAATTCCGGCCTCATGGCGGCGAGAGCTTCGCTGTGCCCTTCGCTGCCCACTCCGCAATTTGCGCGCGAAGCTCTGCGGTTTCTGGTTCCAAGTCGCGCCGTCTGAATCGAGCGAAAACGTTCCGGGCAGTTTGCGCTTGAGCCGGATTGGAATGGAGCGGTCTGCCACGGTATCCGGCAATCTGCCAATTCCGGCGATTGCCTTGGGGCAAAACGTGTCAAAGTCGCGGCGGACAAAATTCTCGCCTGCCCGCTCACATCGGGAAGCCTTCCCGCCGCGACGGTGACCGCTGTTTAAAACCCCGCGCAGCGCCTCGCCAAATTCCCGATTGCCGTTGAATGTGGCGTCCGATTCGTCCAGTAACAACGTAGGGTGCAGATCGTCAATTGTGCGATACAGGACGGCTGCGGAGACGCTGCCCGTGAGCCACGGATTCGCTACCAGCAATTCCAGAAACTCCAGCAGGCGCGACTTGCCGCATTGTTTCTCCGCCGATGTGATCGCCAGATAGGGAGTGGATTGCGCGGCCTCGAAACAGTGAGTATGCACAATCCATAGCGCGATAACATCGGCTTCCGCAGCGGCAAGCGCAATGTAGCGGCGGACCATTTCGGAAAGGATGGATAGGAGTTGCATTACTTGCTCCCATCCTTAAGCGGGCCGTACTGCTCCGCCGTTACAAGGCGGGCCTCAATCCAAGCATCAAGATCGACTCGGCGATAGCGGATTAGCTTTTCTCCGGCTTTGAAATAGCGCGGACCTTTACGCTCTGCGCGCCAAAGCCGCAATGTGGCCGCACTCGGCCCGAGATACTTTGCTGCCTCACGTTCGGTGTAGGTAGTTTGTTGCTCACTCGACATCTCCACATTCCTCTCTAGCTGCTGCAATCGCAGCATCGCATTCTTTGGCTATGTTGAGCGGAGTGGCAGCGGTCTGAGAAGATGGACAATTCTCAGAGGAGATATTCTCCGTGGACGAAACTACTTCGGGGTTTTGTCCGTGGGTGGTGTCGCGCCGTGCGCGGATTTAGGCTTGCGACTGTTGAGTAACTTACGCACGCTTTCCTTTGTCGCGGTCCCTCTGACCGTGTTCTTGATTCAATCGAATGCGAAATTTGTGCGTAGGAAATGCCCGATCTCCTTAGCGTAGCGGCTTCATCGGCGAGAGCATCTTTCCTTGGGCGTCCCTTCGGAGTCGTGCGGAGCATTCGGCCGCGAAACGAGTGAGTAGAAAGGAGTGAATCGGGAATGCTGATTGAGAGGGGGCATGAGCCGAATAATGCGGTTGGCTGCTTCTTCGCGCTTGAGTTGGTCTTCGCGTTCTAGTTGATCGATTGCCGGAACAGCAACTTCGCGGATAGCCTCATAGAGCTTCCGTTTTTGCTCAGATTCTTTCGCCTCGATAGGGGCAAGCAAGTCTTTGACTGCGGCAAAGTTTCGCAGGTGCTCTACCAAATCAGCCTTTCGCTTTGCCCGCAGATAGCCAGCCAAAAGCCCCTTGCCAGCCCGCAATTTTTCAGTGGGGTCAGTCATGCGTCACCCTTCCGTGACCTTCCCGATTCGTGAGGATCACCGGGAAGGCGGGACGGGAAGGCGTCCCGCTTTGTTGCCGCTGATGATCGGTCAGCAGCTATCCGGCTCACGCATAGCATATCGCGCTAATTGCCCGCGCTGCGAAAATATCGGCAGGTTGCAGGTCGGCAACAATCCGAACACAATAGGGGAATGGAGAAGCAGCACACACAGAAAGCAGCTCAACAGCGCAAGGCACTTCCGCAACAGACGGCGGCGAAGGATAAGTCCGATTTGACGCCAGCGAGCGCTGCGTCCGTAAACGACCCTATGCACATCTCCAAGAATGAGCGCGGCGAGTTGACTATCACACAGGCTGCGTCTGTCAGAGCTGCGCAGATATTCTTGGGCTCAAACGCGCCAGGCGGACCGGAAAACACACCGCTCGACAATATCCGCTGGGCTCAAGTTACGTGCGCTCTACCGCAATCCAAGGGGAAATGCGATGAAGCCTCGTTTCTGAATATTGCACTTGATGGCGTTGCGGCTCTTGCGCCGCGCGACGGCATGGAAGTGATGCTCTGCTCGCAATTGGTCGCGCTGCACAGCCAGGGGATGGATTATCTGAGGCGGGCGATGCTTCCCGAACAGACAGTTGACGGAGTGGATTGCAACGTCAACCGCGCGACGAAGACGCTGCGAACGTTTGCGACCATGGCGGAGTGCCTGAGAACGTATCGCGGCGGCGGTCAGCAGAAAGTTACGGTGGAGCACGTCACCGTTCAGGCGGGCGGTCAAGCGATTGTGGGGACGGTCAACCGAGGGGAGGGGGGTGGGGATGCACAATAAAACCGCGAATGAACCCCATGCAAAGCGGCGCGGGTGGCTAAAGAATGCTAATCCTCAAGGGAATCCTGCCAGCGCGCCACGATGCGGCGCACGCACTCGCAAAGGCGCTCCCTGCGGCTGCCCAGCCTTGCGAGATAAGAAGCGTTGCCGGTTACACGGCGGCCTCTCTACGGGGCCACGGACGGAAGCAGGCTTGGCCCGCTCCAAACATGCACGCTGGAAGCATGGCCGATTCTCCGCAGAGGCCCGGCAAGAGATGGCTCACTTTCGGGAGTTGCTGCGGGAGTGCAAAGAACTAGAAAAGCTAATGTTGAATTGTGGCGATACGCAGTGATTTAGCAAACTGCGACAGGGTTATAGAATCGCCTGAACAATCTTGAAAAGTGCATACGCTGAGACGACCCCATGCGAAATTCGCACTATCAGGACTTTCGGCCCGTAGTCTTTGATTGCATCCGCAAGAGTCTTCTCTTGGCCCAGAACCGCCTCTTCTTCGTCTCCTGTTAAAGCCCTAGTACGGGCAGCCAGAATGTTAAAACGAACAAGTGAAGCGCGGTTGTTAATATCAGCGGATTCGGCCAGCAGCGAAACATTGAACAGCACAGCCGCATACAGTTGAATCAATCCCGCCAGCACCAGCGTTTCAAATTTGCTCTCCGCCACGGACAGGATTCCTATCACCACGGCCAAGTAAACGAGAGCCAGCAGCACATTCCACGCGATAGCGAGGCGTTTCATATTTGCCTACCTCTCTCATGAGGACAGGGGAGAACAGCGATTGTCGCTAACCGAGATTCAATGTTGGTCGCCATGGTCGGCGCTCCCTAGTCGTTTTAGAATCTCATCGACTCCCATAGCCGTCACGCGTATGTGAGCCTCGATGTTGTTAGAGATGGTCACAAGCAAGAAGCCAATCGCCCCAAGTAGCCACACCCAATGCCCAGTCAAAGCGAGGCATATCACCAGGACTGCCGGAAGGTAATAGTTGTAGATTTTGCGCAATAGATCGCCCATCGATTCCTCCAGCCAAGTTTTGGCCTGTGTACCATTTTGTGTACCACGGAAGGCGCTATTGTGACCAAACACGCGCTAGGAGGATTTCGATGCAAAGAAAAAGCCCACTGATTTAGCGGGCTTTAGCGTGTCTTGACTGGTAGCGCTAACGGGAATCGAACCCGTGTTTTAAGATTGAGAATCTCACGTCCTAACCCCTAGACGATAGCGCCTTTGTTGTCAATAATATAACCACTTAAAAAGGATCAAAGATTGGATAGTAAAGTGGATAGTAAGCCCACCTTCTTCTATAAGTCTACCATCACTTTGGCACGTCCAGACGCCGACGCATCGCCTCGTTAAGCTATAGATAGCATTGAGCAAATGGCCCAAGCAACGTCCGCGAAGTTCTCGGGTACCAACCTAAGGGTAAGGCCCCGCCGTGGCCTTGGGTCTGGAGGGTGTCATTAGGCGGACCGTTGCAGTGCATACCAGCGCGGTGTGCACTTTCGGGGAACTCAGCAAAGTGGAGATAGGTACGCGGGCGCGGCGAAGAGTCCGAATCGCAAGAAATCGATGACATGGCGGAAAGGCTTGCGATTGTTTGCGGCTCAAGAACTGAAAACCCACGGTCTTCTACACTTTGAGTACATCTCCGTCCCGCGCCACCATTTGATAAAGGACGGGGTTCACAAAGAAACCCAGGAACAGTCGCGAGACCAGACCCGCCACAATGACTATGGCAAACGGCTTTTGCGTGTCGGACCCGATGCCCGTGGAGAGCGCCGCGGGCAACAGTCCCAGACAAGCCACCAGCGCCGTCATCATGATGGGCCGCAGCCGCAGTAGCGAGGCCTCCCGTGTCGCGGTCCGGATGTCCATGTTCTGCTCGATGCGCAACTTGTTGATGTAGGAGACGAGAATGACGGCGGTTTCGACCGAAACGCCAATCAGCGCCAACAGGCCCAGCGCCGATGACGCGCTGAACGCGGTATCGGTCAGCTTCAGCGCCAGCAACGCGCCCACCGGAACCGTCAGGACCACGCCCAACAAAATGACCACCGGGTATTTGAAATTGTCGTAAAGTGCGAACAGGATCATGAAGATAATCAACAATGCCAAAGGACCGATGATAGCCAACTGGTGTTCGGCGGCTACGAACTCGTCGTACTCGCCGCCCCACGTCATCCGGTATCCTGTCGGCAGAGACTTCTGAATGTCGGCAATCGCCTGTTGGCCGGCGTTCACCGCGCTTTCCAGGTCTCGGCCCTCCACGCTGTACTGCACGCCAATATAGCGCGAGTTGTTTTCGCGATAGATGAGCGCTGCCCCGCCCGACTCGCGAATATCGGCAAGTGCGCTCAGCGGAATCTGCTGCCCGGAGGGCGTGCCCACCAGCAGAGTCCCGATCTCGTGCGCGCTCTCGCGGAACTCCGGCTTCATGCGCACCACCAGATCGAAGAGCTTCTCGCCCTGCACAACCTGCGTGGCCGCCTGCCCGCCCACCGCCGCCTGCACAATCGCTTCCACGTCGGCCACGTTGATGCCGTAGCGCGCTATCTTTCCGCGATCCACGTCAATGGTCAGTGTCGGCTGACCCAGTTGGCGCACCACGGTCAGTTCCACAAACCCCGGAACCTGGCTGAGCCGTTGCTTGACCAACTGCGCCGTATTCTGCAACACATTCAGGTCAGGTCCGTAGATCTTCACTGCCAGCGCGCTTTTCAGCCCCGTCAAGGCCTCGTCCACCGCGTCTTCGGCCGGCTGCGTGAAATTGAAAACGACACCCGGAAATACATCGAGTTGACGCTGAATGTCGGCTGTCAGTTCCGCCTTGTTGTTAATCTTGCCCGACTTCCACACCGCGTCGTTATAGGGCTTGAGCCCGACATAGAATTCGTCGTTGTAGAACCCCGTCGGATCGGTGCCGTCGTCAGGCCGCCCAAGCTCCGAGCCCACGTCCGTTACCATCGGGTACTTCATGAGGATGTCCCGCACCTGCGGCGAGAACTTGCTCGACGTATCGAACGAAACGGTGTAGGGCATGGTGGCGCGAATCCACAGCGCCCCCTCGTCAAGGTGCGGCATGAACTCGCCGCCGATAAACGGAATCAGCAGCAGCGAGGCCGCGAAAATCACCACTGCCAGAATCATCGTTGTACCGGGCCGTTCCAGGCACCAGTCCAGCCACGCCGAATATTTTCGTTTCACCCACTCGAAGGGTCGGTTTTCACTCTCGTGCACGCCCTTCTTGAACCACATGGCACACAGCACGGGCACCAGCGTGAGCGTCAGAATCATCGCACCCACCAGCGCAATGGCAACAGTATCCGCCATCGGCTTGAACAGCTTGCCCGAAGGGCCGGTCAACGCGTAAATGGGCAGATACCCGGCAATGATGACGGCAACCGAATAGAAGATGGGCCGGTCCACGTCCTTCGCGGCGCTCTTGATCACTTCCTCGAGGTCGTACTGCTGGCCTTCCCGCACGCCCAGTTCGCGGAAGATGTTTTCCACCATCACCAGCGTGCCGTCGATGAGAATGCCGAAGTCAATGGCCCCGATCGAAAGCAGGTTGGCCGGAATCCCCTCCGCATGCAGAAAAATGAACGCAAACAAAAGCGACAGCGGAATGGTGAGCGCAACAATGATGGCCGCGCGAAAGCTCACCAGGAAGGCCATCAGCACCACCAGCACCAGCGTCATACCTAGCAGCAGGTTGTGTTCCACCGTGTCAATGGTCAGTTGCACCAGATCGCTTCGGTCGTAGTAGGGGCGCACTTTCACGTCCGGCGGCAGAATATGCTCGTTCAGTTCCTGCGTCTTGGCTTCCACGCCTTTGAGCACGTTCTGCGTCTGCTCGCCGGTCCGCATCATGATGACGCCTTCCACCGCGTCATCCGTCTTGTTGAAGCTGAACTCACCCAGTCGCGGCGCGTTCCCGATCACCACTTGTCCGATGTCGCCGATGCGCGTCGGCACGCCGTTTTGCGACCCGACCAGAATGTTCGCAATGTCCGACGTGTCGCGCACCAGGCCCACGCCGGTGACGTAATCGAACTGCTGCCCCTGCTCGTAGAATCCGCCGCCGGCATTCGAGTTGTTCACCGAGAGCTGCTGAATGACTGTCGGCACGGTCACGTGATACGCGTAGAGCCTGGCCGGATCGAGCAGCACTTGATACTGCATCACGGTGCCGCCAAAGCCGGAGTCGTCTGCCACGCCGGGCACCTGCTTGTATTGCCGCTCCAGCACCCAGTCTTCAATTGTCTTAAGTTCCTGCGGCGTACGGTCGGGGCTCTCGATTACGTACCGGTATACAAGCCCCGAGGGGCTCGCCAGCGGAGCCATCGTCGGTGTCACGCCCTGCGGATACGTGACCTCGCTCAGCCGCTGAAACACGACTTCGCGTGCAAAATAATCGTCCGTGCCTTCGTTAAAGGTCATGATCACGTCGGAAAGCCCGTAGAGCGAGATCGAACGCATCACCGTGAGCTTTGGAACGCCGTTCATCTCCACTTCCGTGGGGACGGTCACCAATCGCTCCACCTCTAACGCATCGTGGCCCTGCCATTGCGTAATTACTTCCACCATGGGCGGCGACAGATCCGGATACGCATCCACGGGCATGCTGTGGAACGCAAACGCTCCACCTACCGCCACAAATGCTGCCAGAAGCAGGACGATCGGCTTTTGCCGAAGCGCGAATTGAACGATGCGATGAATCATCTCGGCCTGTCCTCTCAATGTTGCATCGAGTTGACGACTTGCAGGAACAGGCTGCCGTTGCCCACAACCTTGTCGCCCGGCGATATGCCCTTTACGATCTGCGTTTCGTTGCCTTGCATTTCGCCCAGCACCACGTCGCGTCGCCCAAACTGGTTATCACCCGTCAGCGCATACACAAAGGGCTGATTGTTGTCGTCGCGCAGAATGGTCGCATTGGGTAACGCCAATGCGTTTTTCACCTCTCCGGCCGAAACTGTGACGGTGCAATACATGTCGCGCCTCAGCTTCTCGCCGGGGTTGTCCACTACGACGCGCGCCTGCAGGGTCCGGGTGTTCGGATCGAGCGCCGGAGACACATACGAAATCTTGCCGTGGAAGCTGTCGGGATAGGCATCCGTCTGCACCACCACGTCTTCGCCGCTTTTTACATATTCCAGATCGGCCTGGTACACGTTGGCCAGCACCCACACGGTGCTGAGGTCGGAGATGGTGAACGCCTGCGTCTGCCCGGCCTGCACCACCTGGCCCGGCGAGACCAGCCGCTCCACCACCTCGCCCGCAATCGGCGCCAGCACCGGAATCCGCGCCGATGACGGTGCCTTGGCCAGCGCCTCCGGATTCGCGATGCCCAGAATCCGCATTCCTTGCTCAGCCGCGTTCAGGTCCGCCTGCGCCTGGGTGCGATTGCTCTCCGCCTGCTCCAGGTCCTGAAGAGCGATGGCATGGTGCGCATACAAATCCTGGGCGCGCGTGTATAACCTGTCGGCCAGCCGGAACGAATCCGCGGCCTTCAGATAGCCGTCGAGCAACTGCGCGTAGTCCGGGCTGCTCACCTCCAGCATCGGCTGATTCAACTTCACGCGGTCGCCCGGAACCACCAGTATTCGGCTCACCGGCCCGCCCACTTGTGTAATCACGGGCGTTGTATTGAACGCGTTGTAGGCCACTGTGCCCGTCAGGCGCAGTGTGTGCACCATCGTGCCTGGCTGCACGGTCACCACTTGCACGTGGCTCATCTGATCCGCGGGAATGGTGAACAACTGGGGCGTCGCCGAGGGCGAGGCCTTCGACGAGAACGAGGTCATGCCGTTCGCATTGTCATTTGAGTGACAGCCAGCCAGCACCAGCAGCGCAACAAGGGGCCACGCACTTCGCATCCAGCCGGCGCCGTCGATCGTTCGTGAATATCTCATGGTAAGCTCCTGGTTCCTACTGCCTCGCGAAGCTGCTCCAGCGCCAGCAGGTACGATGCCAGCGACTGCCGATAGCCGAGTTGCGTTGATCGGTAACTCCGTTCCGCGTCCAGAAAGTCGAGCAGGCTGGCCGCGCCATGCTTGTACGCGTATTCCGCGATGTCCCGCGACTGCTGCGCCTCATCGAGATACCCCGAGCGATAGAGGCCCACGATCTCGTTGTTCGCCTGCCAGCCTTCGTATGCATCGCGCACGTCGGTCAACACCTGTCCATTCGCGTAGATTTGCTGCTCCTGCGCCTGCGAAATCGCGAACCCGGCCCGTTTGATCTCGCCCTGGTTGCGGTCGAAGATCGGCAATTGCATCGACCCGAAGAGCGAGAGATCGTTCAGATAGCCCAGGTGGGTGTAATTGATCTGACCGGTCACGTCCCGCTTCCCAATTGCCTTCTGCAGTTTGAATTGGCTGTTGGCTGCCGTCACTCCCTGCACGGCCGCCTGCAGGTCCGGGCGGGTCTTCAGCGCCGTGGATTGAAGATCCTCGAGTCCGCTCGTCATTGGCACATAGTCGAACGATCCGGCGACGTCGTACTCCGCGCTCACCTGGTCGTATCCGAGCAACTGCCGCATGTCCGAGAGCCCCTGCACTCGCGCCAGCCTGGCCTGCGCCACATCGGTTTGGAACTGGAGCAATTGCAGCTTCATCTTCAGCAGATCGTCCATACCGATTTCGCCCGCGTTATAGCGTGCCTGGGTAATATTCACGGAGTCCTGAAAGCTCTTCAGGTCCTGGTTTGCCAGTTCCAGCGTCGACTCCGCCAGTTCCACATTGATGAAATCCGCGGCCACATTGAAGGTCAGCGTGCGCTCGTTGTCCGAGACCTGTGACCGCGTCACAGCCGTCACATCCTTCGCCGCCTGCAGCCGGTGCTGCCGCTTCTGGCCGCGCTCGAACAGATAGCTCACGCCCAGGTCAAACTGCGCTACGTTATCGATGTAGTCGGAGCTGAAATTGCCGGGCTGGAAGATGGGCAGAAACTGCGTATCGCCCAGCAACACCGGGTCCGGCCGCAGATTCGCCGTTAACTCTTCCGCCTGGCTCTGCTCGATGGTGGTCCGCGCCGCCAGCAGGTTGTGATTATGAGTCAGTGCCAACTGGATCGCCTGATCCAGCGCGATCAACTGCGCGCCCGGCTTCTGCGCCAGTTGGTCCGCTGCCGGGGCCGGCGCCTGACTGGCCCGCGGCGGCTGCGCCGGCGTCGATTGCCCGCCGGCGGCTCCTGTGAACAACAAAGGAACCAGCAGCATGGAAAAACATGAGACGGAAGAACGCATAGGCGCTCGACTCCTGATTGGAAGACATAGCCATGGAACGTGCCGTGAAAGCACGAATTAGAGGGAAAGGCTATGCGGGAGGGGCGCGGGGCGGCTTTTCATTGGCCCTGCAATGCGAAACGAAGCTATTCTCCCGGACCGCGTATTCCGCCGTGGTTACCATCAGTCCGATCGCTCCAATCACCGTCACCGGGGGAGCGATAGCCAGATGGCACAGTGTGCAATTTGCCGCGGAGCACTGGTCATGATGGTGAAATACCATTCCCGCCGTGAGTGCCAATACGAGCACGATCAACAGGGCGGAAACGATGACACGCCGGATTCGCGCAGGGTCAGTCATTGCGAGTCAAGGTCTCTGCTTCCTCGATACTGCATCCATTCTCAACTGCGCCGATGCTTTACAGGAAACCTATTTGGAATTCGATCGGCTGCCTCTCGCGGAGAAATAGGCCGGCGGAAGGGAAAACTCAAGGAATGAGAGCGTCTCCACTATAAACCCGGGCAAGGGAACTCTGTAAAGAGTCGCTTTGCCTCAGTGTGTCAAGCGCGGCATGTCGGCCAGTCAGCAAGTCAGCGAAAAACGCAGCGTCAGATGCCGAGTTTGCGGACTTCGTCGTTGTAGTACTTGCGGTAGAGGATCTCCCACTCCTGGGAGCCTTCGAGGATGATCTTGCGCTGATTGGCGATTTTGAGGCGGGCGGCAGTGTCGATTCTTGCTTCTTCAGTGAGGAGGTTCTCGAGAGCCTTACGCGCTTCCTGGCGGATGGTGTTGCGGTCATCGAGGAAGCCGACCTGGTCGACCTCGGCGAGAGAGTCGGCCACAGTGTGGGCGAGCTTGTTGAGCTTGTCGCGGCTGATTCTCATAGCACCGCCTTGTATTTACGCGCGAGCTCGTTCTTGACCTTCTTGAACATCTCCTGGTACTGGGCGCCGGACTTGCGCATCTCCTCGGAGTAGGCTTCGAGGATGACGCGGACCTCTTCATTGATGCGGTCCTCGAGTGAGAGCTCCTCGAGGAGGGCCGCGTTGACGCGTTCTTCAGTCACCTTTAAGTCGCTGGTGGTGATGAGCTTGGCGTCAATGAGGTGCTTAACCGTACGGCGGGCGAGATACCCGATGTAGTCGCGGGAAAAGATCATTGGTTAAAGGTCAGGATAACGCATAGCGCGGCTCGGTGTACACCGGGCCGCGCCATGGAAGGAATGAAAAGGTGAACAAGTGAAGGAGTGAAACGGGTGCGGCTAAGACCGGTGGGGGCAGGATTTGGTGTTGAGGCAGGAGTCGGCGATGCGGAGACGTTCGACGGGGCGGCCGGCGATGAGGTGCTCGGAGACGATTTCGTCGGCGTCTTCAGGTTTGACCCCGCCATACCAGACGGAATCGGGGTAGACGACGACTGTGGGGCCGTGCTCGCACTGGTCGAGGCAGCCGGATTTGTTGATGCGGACGCGGCCAGCCAGGCCGGCTTCGCGAGTGAGCTGCGATAGGCGGGCGTGAAGAGGGCTTTGGCCGTCGGTGGTGCAGGAAGGGCGGGGAGCGTCAGCTGGGCGTACGTTGTGACAGACGAAGACGTGGCGTTCGAATGGTGGCATGGTTCAAGGATAGCGGGTCGGAAGAAAGTGAAGGAGCGAGGAGTGAAACAGTTGAACGAAAAATCAGCAGTTCGGCCGCGCTTTGCGCGTGTTCGCGAGTTGGCGTGCGCGGTCACGCGCACATTGGTATTGCAGACGCAACGTTGGCGAGATGGCGGGTTGAGGTCCGTGCTTTTCCAGGTCTCCAAATGCGAGAGACCTGGGCACCCGGCATTTGAGGCTGGACGAAGATCTGTTTGTGAGGTCCGGGAATGGGGCACCCAATGGTGGAGGGTTGCACCGAGGGCGGTGCGGTTTGCACAATCCTGGTGCGCGGCGTGGGTGCATCTGCGAAAATGAGTGCTTGACAGTATGAACACAGACAACCTCCTCCCGCTTAAAGACGACATGGTGGCCTTCATCGAGGGCCATGGGCTCAGCCGGCTTCCCGGTTACGTGACCGAGGACATTCCCTCGATACTTTGGGAAGACCACGGCAATCCCGACTCGTGGAAAGATTTTGTCGAAATGGCCAAGCATGTCGGTGCGCCGTTTGTGACCTTCAGCGAGATGACGCTGGAGCGCGAAGAGCTGGATGCGCTGATTGAAGAAGCGGGGGAGATGAACTTTCCCGACGAGGAAGCCACGGAGCTGGTGGAGGCAAAGTGGCTGCGCAAGTATGCGGGAATGCTGGGCTACATTCAGCTTGGATTCGTGTACCAGGGGCTGGTGTTTCTGCACGAGACCACGACAGAGTGGTACGAGCGATTCCAATCGCTGCTCGAAGATATAGAGAGCTTCCAGGACATCGTGATCGACGATGTGAATTCCGACGACGAGGAAGAGTAGGCCCAGTGAGCATGGGCGGCAGCGAAGCGAAGGCGATTCGCACGCCGCGCCGTATGCGTTGGATGATGGCCGCGCAGCACGGCGCGGCAGCATCGGAATTGGCGCGCGAGGCGCGGATTCCCATAGTGCTGGCTGAGCTTCTGCTGGGGCGCGGCGTGACGAGCGCTGCCGAGGCGCACCGTTTTCTGAATCCTCAATACGAACATCTGCACGACCCGAAGCTGATGATGGGCATGAGCGCTGCGGTTGAGCGACTGGAGCACGCGATTGAAGCGCGTGAGCCGGTGATGCTCTACGGCGACTACGACGTGGACGGCACGAGCGCGGTGGTGCTGTTGAAGACGGCGATCGAGATGCTGGGCGGGCAGGTAAGTTTTCATGTTCCGCACCGTCTGCGCGAGGGCTACGGCGTGCAGTCGAGCGTGCTGGAGACGGCGTATGCCGAGGGCGTGAGGCTGGTGGTAACGGTCGATACCGGGATGCGCGCGGTTGCCGAGGCGGAAACGGCGAAGCGATTGGGACTGGACCTGATTATTACCGACCATCATTTGCCTGACGCCAGTGAAGCGGTTCCCGAGTGTGGTGCAATTCTGAATCCGAATCAGAGAGGGTGCGATTATCCCGAGAAGGGATTGTGCGGCGCCGCGATCGCGCTGAAGCTGGCACAGGCGCTGCTTGAACGGCGCGACCCGGTGCGAATGCGGGAGAAGCTGCTGCCGAGTTTTTTGAAACTGGCGGCGATTGCGACGATTGCCGACGCGGTGCCGCTTAAGGGAGAGAACCGGACGATTGCCGCCCTTGGACTGCGCGAATTGAGGAGGCCCGCGGGTGCGGGCTTGCGCGCGCTGTTCGCGGTTGCAGGACTGGATCCGGCGTCGAAGGAGCTGACGGGATTCGATGTGGGTTTCAGATTGGCTCCGCGGATCAATGCGGCGGGTCGGATGGACGTAGCTTCAGAGGTGATTGAGCTCTTTACAACGCGCGACCAAGTGCGAGCCACAGAACTGGCGAACAAGCTGGAGCGGTTGAACCGGGAGCGGCGCGATACAGAGGCAACGGCGCTGAACTCGATCGAAGCACGGTTAGAGACGGATGTTGACTTATGTGAAGACCGGCTGCTGGTGGTGGATGGAGACGGGTGGCATAGGGGCGTGATCGGGATTCTGGCTTCTCGGGTGGTGGAGAGGACTGCCAAGCCGGCGATTGTAGTGAGCGTTGAGGATGGTGTGGCGCATGGGTCGGGGCGGTCAGTGGATGGGTTTGTACTGCTGAGTGCGATGGAGAGCTGCGGGGATTTGTTTACGCGGTTTGGCGGACATGCATTTGCAGTGGGGTTTGCGATGCCTGCGGAGCGACTGCCGGAGTTGAAGCGGCGATTGCGCATCTACGCCGAAGCGCACCTGGCGGGGCGCGAGCCGGAGCGGGTAGTGAAGGTTCAAGCCGAGTTACCGCTCGATCGCATTACTCCGGTTTTGGCGGGATGGCTGCGGAAGCTCGAGCCACTGGGGCATGGGAATCCCGAACCGGTATTTGTAGCGCGCGGTGCGCGATTGCTGGCAGCGCCCCGGATTATGAAGGAACGGCATATGCGTTTGGAACTAGCGCAGGAGCCAGAGGCGTACGGGACCGTGGCGGCGCCGGCGAGCACTGTGCGTTCGGGCTCAAGTGGAGCGGTGCGCGCGGTGGGCTGGGGGTTGGCCGAGCGCATAGCTGAGTTGCGATTGGCGCAGGGAAGCCTGATCGATGTGGCGTACCGGATCAGGGAGAACGATCACCCGGACTTTGGCGGGCTGGAAATTGAGATGAAGGATGTGAGAGAGGGAGGGACAAGGGACTAGGGACTAGGAGAAAAGGGAAACACTGAACAGGGAAGCAGGGAACAGAGGTGGTTTCCCAGTCGGCTTCGCCTATACCCGCTCTGGCTTCGATGCCTTTTGCAGGTAATTACAGCTCGCCGGCGCACAATTGTGGGTAGAAGGATGGGGAACATGAAGAACCGCACCGTCTCTTTCACCGGCGAGACACATAAAGGAGTACTCATCCCCCCAAAAGGGGCTGTCTAACTGTGCAACTGTGCGCTCAACGGAATCGATCGCTTGCCGGCGCCTGCACCACTGCCTCATAGCCCCGCCATAAAGCGATGCTACTGATCGGCAATCTCAGAGCGAGAAATGCATTCCAAAAGAGAAGGCCCACGGATTGCCGTGGGCCCTCGCTATGTTGAAGCTGACGAGTCGGGCGTCAGCGGCCCTTCTCGTGGCCTTCAGGCTTTTGATGTTCCTGAGGTTGCGAGTGCGACTGAGGATGAGATTGCGGCGCAGCATGAGATTGCGGGGCAGCATGAGACTGCGGGGCAGCATGAGACTGCGGGGCAGGATGAGATTGCGGCGCCGGGTGATATTGCTGCTGCGGAGCGGGGTGACTGTTGTTTTGGGGTGGGTGGTAACTGCTATTGGTCCCCGGCCTGGCGTTGTTGCTCGTTGCTGGGCGATTGTAGTTGTTGGTAGTGGGCTTGTTTGCCGGCGCGGGATGATTCTCAGCCTGGAGCGGGCGTGAAACAGCTACGTTGGCCGGATGCCCGTGGTTGTTGTTGAAGTAGGCGCTACGGTCAGACTGGGCGGTATGTTCGTGCTGAGTCTGGAATGAAGTTGCTGCCACGTGCGGCTCGTTGCTGTAAGTACGTTCCTGAGCGCTCATTGGATGGTTAATGCCGCCGGGGCCACCGCTGTAGGCCACGTGCCGGTCGTTGACGATGGTGTTGTTGCGCACAATGGTGTTGTCTATATAGGTGGTGTGAATGACGGTGGTATTCACACGCATGACGGCGGTGTTATAAGCGAACCCACCGCCGCGCCATTCGCCGCCGGCGAAGCCGATGCCCATGTAGCCGAAGCCATAGTTGACTCCGCCGTAATAGCCGACATGGCGACCCCAGTAGCCGGGGTGGAAGACGTAAAGACCGCCGCCCCAGCCCCAGTAACCGGGAGTCCAGAGGGCGCCGACGTAAGGCGCAGGTACCCATGCACCGGGGACCCAGTAGTAGCCGTCAGGGCCGTAAGCCCAGTAGCCGGGGGTCCACATAAGGCCCGGCTGGGGGCAGGGGGGTTGAACGTAAACCGGCAGCACCGGTGGTCCAAAGTTGACGCTGACGAAAACCCCTGCGTAAGAAGATGCCGGGATCAGAGAGATTGCAAGAGCTAACAACATGAGCCGCATTGAGCGAAGGAAATGCATGGTGAAACCTCCTCTTTCATTTTCCGCAATTGCGATTTTCAACGGATGAAAATCCCGTGACATTGAGGTTGAACCCTTCACATACCAAGAAGTTGCATGAAGGTTGACGATCTTTATCAGTGTGCAGTATGAACCGTTAATTGGTTGCCGAGCAGGGAAAAAAGGTTGTCTAAGGAGGGCAAGAAAGACGCGAAAGCCCGCGCCTTTTTCCTGACAATGAGATGTCGTGTTAATAGCGATAGCTCAATCCCATACCAAAGACGCTGCGAGCCTGGAGATTGACAGGAATAGATACCGTTGGTGGATAAGGAGCAGGCAAGCCTGTGGGAAGGATCGCGGTACCAATATTGCCGGCGACCTGACCCACACCGATATCGAAGCTGAAGTGAGGGTGTTCAGCCTGGGTGATGCGGACAGCGTAGTCGAGCGTTGTGGGCAGGTGAGCACCGCCGGGGATGATGTATTGCAGATTCTGGGCGGTGTGGGGCTCCTGGGTGAAACCGGCTGCAGGGACGATGGCAGTCTTGAATGGGCCGGGGAGCGGGATGCCGATCCCACCGAAGAGACGGCCTGCGAACCGAGTGCTTTGGCCACCGATGCCGTAGATTGTGCCATTGGTGAACTTCAGGCCAAGGTTAAGCAGGAAGGGCACGGGAGGATGCAGCCACGACTTGGTTGCGACGGCGTAGACGTCCTCATTGTGGTAGGCATTGTCAGGGCCGAGTCCGAGCTCAGCGTTAAGATGCCCGGTAACGAAGTGGTCGCGGGTACGTACGACAAAGCCTGCGGCCAGACCCGGCGTCCATGGTCCGAACTCGCCATCTTTCAATGCGACAATCTTGCCGTTGAAGACGTTCATTCCGTCGTAGTTCCACAGTTCGCTGAAAGCGCCATCGGCTACGTTGGTGCTGTCGCCGAGAGTGTGAATGCTGCGGGTATAGCCGAGCTCGGCACGGTTGGCGAAGCCTTCGGCGAAGTTGACGGTCTGGATGTCGCCAATGACCTTGGCGGTATCGATAAAGTGGTAACCGAAAGCCGGGTGCGAAAAGAAATGACCTTTTTCGGTGTAGACCACGTAGGCAGTGGGAGTGATAAATCCACCGGTCTGGCCCTCGAGCGTGAGTTGCTGAGCGTGGGTTGCGACAGAAACGAATAGCGTTGCAATGAGATAGGCGCAGGTCATGAACCTGCCGATCAGTCTTGCGTTCACGGGCTTTGGTCTCCAGAAAATGCGTTCGGCCGCCATTGGAATGTTGGGAGGTCCAATCTCTTTTAACACAACCGCAACACGATCGTCATTCCGGGAACCTAAGTGGAGCGGCAGCTTTTTGCGAACAATAGTAGCGGAGCGAAGATCGGAATCCGCAGGTCAAGATGGCCAGGCGGGAAACATGAGGCATCTTGAAAGGGGCTGAAATTACAGTGGTAGACTTCGTGCATGTCGCGCGGATTTTTTATCACTCTGGAAGGACTCGACGGGTCTGGCAAGACCACGCAGCTCAAGCGGTTAGCGGGGTGGTTGAAGAATCGGAGCCAGCCGGTGATCGTGACGCGACAGCCGGGCGGAACGGACACGGGAGACCGGATACGTGCGGTCATTCTGGATGCGCGATCAGGACCGCTGGCGCCGATGACCGAGATGGCGCTGATGTTTGCCGATCGGGCGCAAGCGATTGACGAAGTGATCAAACCGGGGTTGGCAGCGGGGAAGATTGTGCTCTGCGACAGGTTTACCGACTCGACGGAGGCGTATCAGGGCGGCGGCAGGGAGATTGGTTCGGAAGTGGTGCTGGAGTTGCACCGGCTGATCTGTGGTGGACTGCAGCCTGATTTGACACTGCTGCTGCTGCCGAGTTTCGAGGCATCGCTGAGGCGTGCGAGGGGACGGAACGACCGCGTAGAAGCACAGACGGGTAAAAATGAGGGACGGTTCGAACAGGAACAGGACGTTTTTTACCGGCGGGTGTGGCAGAAGTACCGTGAGATCGCGGCGCGGGAGGCCAATCGCGTGGTCCGGATTGAAGGCGACCTGACAATCGAGGAAGTACACGAGCAGATTGTTGAAGCGGTTGCAGCGCGGCTGATGACGACGAGGCCAAATGGATGAGTTGGTGGAGTGCGGGAACCGGAGATTTTCAACAAGTGGGCTGGACTGAACCCCCAAAGTGAGACAAATTGCATCTTGACAGTTTGCAGGGAGCAGGAGGAACTGCAAATGGGTCAAAAATATCTGAAGTACAGCAAAGAGTTCCGGGAATCGGCACTGCGCCGTCTGGCGCTGGCGCCGAACGTGGCCCAGTTGTGCCGGGAACTGGGCGTCTCGCGCCAGCTGCTGCACCATTGGCAGGCCGGACAGCGGCGCGAGCAGCAGAAGCAGTTGCACAGTGTCGAAGGGCGCCTGCGTCAGGAAAATGCACAGCTGAAGAAGGCGCTGGTGAAG
This sequence comes from uncultured Acidobacteriaceae bacterium, assembly GCA_963732165.1. Lineage (GTDB taxonomy): Bacteria > Acidobacteriota > Terriglobia > Terriglobales > Acidobacteriaceae > Telmatobacter. The sequence continues at coordinate 127,025 of CAVSYM010000055.1, read as the reverse complement.
AGGACCCTGGAAGTGGATTTTTTGAAGGCTGCCTGCGCAAAGGTCGAGGCTCTGGGCCAGGCCAATACCGGCTCTGGCGCAATGGCATCTGGGAAGCAATTCGGGAAATGATGCCGGCCGCAGACAGCCTTGGTATCGAGCCGATGTGCCGGCTGGCCCAGGTCAGCCGCGCCGGATTCTACCGCTACCTCCAACCTCGCCACCCCGGCGAAGAGGACATGGAAGTGCGCAACGCCATCCAGCAGATCGTCCTGGAGCATCACCGCCGTTACGGCTATCGGCGCGTCGCAGTCGAACTCCGCCGCCGCGGCATGGCCGTCAACCACAAGCGTGTCCTGCGGCTGATGCGCGAAGATAACCTGCTCGGCATCGAGCCCAAGGCGTTCGTCGTCACCACCGACTCGGACCACGACCAGCAAGTCTATCTGAACCTCGCCAGGCGCATGAAGCTGACCGCCATCAACCAGTTATGGGTGGCCGACATCACCTACATCCGGTTGGCGTCCGAGTTCGTCTATCTGGCCGTGGTGCTGGATGTGTTCTCGCGTAAAGTGGTCGGCTGGGCGCTGGACCGGACCTTGACCACGCGCCTGCCGCTGCTGGCTCTGGAGCGCGCCATCGCCCTGCGCCAACCCGCGCCCGGGCTGGTGCACCACTCCGATCGCGGCGTGCAGTATGCCTCCCAGCAGTACACCAGCTTGCTCGAAATCCATGGCATCCTGCCCAGCATGAGCCGCCCCGCCAACCCCTACGACAACGCCTTCTGCGAGAGCTTCATCAAGACCCTCAAGCGCGAGCAGATCTACGCCCATAGGTACCACTACATCGACGAGCTGAACGCACATCTGGAAGAGTTCATCGAGCAGTACTACAATCGGCAACGGCTGCACTCCGCCCTGGGATACAAGACCCCGGAGGAGTTCGAAGCCGCCTGTGCGCCCTCGGCCGTTTCCACAGTGCCCGGCGTGAGTTTTCCGAGGCATGAGGTAATCTATCGATCCTGGACACGGCGCAGAGGCCGGCCGCCCAAAGCAAGCGGGGAGCTGGTTCCACCCAGCCCCCCAACTCACCCGATCGACGAGTCACCAGTTGGCTATTCCTTGACAGGTTGGTCTCCACCAGAGCCTGTCTCCGCTTCACCAACCGAAACCGAGTCTGCCCCAGAGGCAACAAAATGAACAGCACTTTACAGCAAACCGTGAACTGTCAAATCACGAACTGTCTCACCCGAGGGGTTCACCCCAATTGCCGTCAATCCCGTGAGCCTCGGTTTCCGCCGCAAATCCCTGAAATCACGGCGTTCTTCCCGGTCGCACTTTTGCAGGCTATTTGCACTCGATTCGCTACTCTTGACTTGTCAGGCGACTGAAAAACCATGGAAAGCCGTAAACCATTGATTCGAAGGAATCTGTCATAAACGGGCATGTGCTATCAGGAACTTGCGGCGACCGCTGCCGCTATAAACCACAAAACAAACCAGCTAACCAAAGAATCCTTGAGGGAATATATATTTGGGGGTAAGAGAATTGGATACCGCACCTGCCGGCACATCATGCCCGCCGGCCGCCCACGCCCGGACACGGATCAGCAGCCGCCGTATCTGGTAGCATCTCTCTTCGGAGATCTCTACGTATGGACACACTTGGCAGTGCTTCGCTCGGCGCCCGTCGCAATGAAGATATCGCTCTCGACCTCCTGAAGTTTGTAGCCGGCACGGTTGGCGTTGGCCGTCCCGCCAGTCCTTCCACCGGCTTCAGCGGTTCGGCGCCCGCCAAGCCCGAAGAACACGTAACCCAGCTCCTCGAACTTTACGGACGATGCCTCAAGTCCGTGCAAGGAGAGTCCCCCGAGGCGCTGCAACCGAAAGAGGCTGCGAAATAGCGAGTGCAAGCCAATTGCGCGTTGCCGTTGCCGGCGCAGGCGCATTCGGCCGCAATCATCTCCGCGTTTATCGCGAACTGGAATCGGCTGGCGAAGGCGTAGCGCTGACCGCGGCCGTCGAACCCGATCCCGCTCGCGCCCAGGAAGCCTCGGAACAATATCAAATCCCGGTCTTTTCGTCGGTTGAAGGGCTCCTGTCCGCGGATCTCAATCTCCACGCCGCCAGTGTCGCCGTGCCGACAGTGCATCACCACGCGGTTGTCATTCAGCTCCTCGACGCCGGGATCGACCTGCTGGTCGAAAAGCCGCTGGCCGCGAACATCGCCGAGGCCGACGACTTGATCGCTCGCGCCGAAGCCGCCGGCCGCGTCATTCAACCCGGCCATCTTGAGCGCTTCAACCCTGCTGTACTTTCCGTTGCCCAGCGCCTCACGCGGCCCATGTTTTTTGAAGCGCATCGCCTCAGCGTCTTCACCCCGCGCTCTCTCGACGTCGACGTCGTTCTCGACCTCATGATCCACGACCTCGACATCGTTCTCACCTTCGCCGCTTCGCCCGTACGCGAAGTCCGCGCCGTCGGCCTGCCGATTCTGTCGCCCAAAGTCGACATCGCCAACGTCCGCGTCGAATTCGAATCAGGCTGCGTGGCCAACTTCACCGCCTCCCGCGTCTCCACTGAGCGAGTCCGAAAGCTCCGCTACTTCGAACCGCGTCAATACGTTTCCATCGATTACGCCCGCCGCGATGTTCTCGTCATCCGCATTGACGATGCTCCGGCCGGGCCCCGCGATTTGCTCGCCTCACTGCCCGCGAATGTGCGCGCCAAGATTCCATCGCACATCGCCGCAGCCATCGCCGCAGGCACGTTCGACCTGAGCAAGATTGACCCTGCGATGATCGCGCAATTTGCCAGCATGGCCGGTATCGATCCTCAAGTGATCGCGCAAATCACCGCGCAGCTGAACACATCAGCCGGCCCGGCTCCGGGATTGGCCCCGGGTCTGAGCTTCGCCAAGCCCGAAGTCACGCCGGGTGAGCCATTGCGACTCGAGATTCTCTCGTTCCTCGAAGCGGTCCGCAATCGCGCTGAGCCCAAAGTAACTGCCCGCCAGGGCCGCTCCGCTCTTGCTCTCGCGCTCGAAATCCAGGCCACGATGGAGGCACATGCAGAACGCGCCGGCCTGGGCGATTTCTTCCATCCCGGCGCGTAATCGCACATGGCATAAAGTGGACCTCCAGACGTTTTTGTCACGAGCTTGAAGAGCCGCGGTGCTACCATGCCACCGAGGAGGAGATCGTGACCTTCGGACAGTTCATTTCAAAGCAGTTCATTCGCGTCATCCAGTGGAACGAGACCGAGGATGGGGTGCTCGCGTACCGCTATCCCATGGAAGACATGGAAATTGAGAACGGCGGCCAGCTCACGGTGCGCGAAACGCAGATGGCGGCCTTCATCAACGAAGGCAAGATCGCCGACGTCTTCGGACCGGGGTTGCACACGCTCTCGACGCGAAACCTGCCCATCCTCACCGACCTCATGAACTGGAGCAAGGACTTTGAATCGCCGTTCAAGTCCGATGTCTACTTCTTCTCAACGCGGCTACAGATCGACCAGAAATGGGGCACCGCGAATCCTGTCACGATTCGCGACAAAGAGTTCGGCGTTGTTCGCATCCGCGCCTTCGGCAACTACGCCTACCGCGTTGCCGACCCGCATGTTTTCTTCACCCAGGTAAGCGGCACCCGCCAGCGCTACCTCGCCGCCGATCTCGAAGACCAGTTACGCACCATGATTGTGGAGCGCATGGCCGGCGTCTTTGCCACCAGCGATGTGACTTTCCTCGACATGGCCGCCAACCAGTCGGCGCTGGCCGCCAAGATCGCCGCTGCCGTGAAGCCGGGCTTCTCTACGCTGGGCCTTGAGATGAACCAGTTTGTCGTCGAAAGCGTGTCGCTGCCCGACGATTTGCAGAAGGTCCTCGATCAGCGCATCGGCATGGGGATGGTTGGCGATGTCGGCCGGCTCACGCAGTTTGAGACCGCTGAATCCCTTGAGGAAGCCGCGCAGAACCCCGGCGGGACAGCCGGAATGGGTGTCGGTCTGGGCGCCGGCGTGGCCATGGCCCAGGCGATGATTGGACAGGTCGCATCCGGTATTCCAAGTCCTGCTGCAGCCTCAGCGCCAGCAGCAGCGGGCGCAAAGTTTTGCATCGAGTGCGGCAAGCCTGTCCCGGTTGGCGCAAAATTCTGTCCCGAGTGCGGCAAACACCAATGAACTGTCCTTCCTGCGGCGCTGCCATGCGTCTTGCCACTGGCGATGGCAGCATGCGGTGCGATTATTGCAAGACCGTCGTGGTTCTTTCGGCTGACGATGCCGGAATGCACTACTTCGACGAGAACTCACAGAACCTCAACTGCCCTGACTGTTCCATTCCGCTCTGGGATGCATTGCTTGGCGGGGTCAAACTGTGGGCCTGTAAGCGCTGCAAAGGCCTGCTCATCTCAATGAGCGCATTTGAACCGCTGATCGAGCAGCTCCGCAGCCAATCGAAAGATACTGCGATTCCTTCGCCACCCGATCCCGCCGACCTGCGCCGAATCGTCGAATGCCCCAAGTGCCACCGCCGCACGGATGTGCATTTCTACATGGGTGGCGGGGGCGCGGTGATCGCGACCTGCGAGAACTGCGAACTGAACTGGCTCGATGGCGGCATGCTGATGCGCATTGTCCGCACGCCGCACGAAGAATCTTCATTGGACTTCTGAAAAAAAATGGCCGCCGGAAGCCAATCTCCGGCGGCCTTTGCAATGCACATTTCAGGGGCCCGCACGGGTAAAGTGAACAGGCCTGAAATCTATTACGCAATTCCGAGCACGTGGTTCAAAAATCCCACAACATATTTCCAAACCAGGTAGTAAGCTGCAAGCGCACCGGCGAAGCACACCGCAATCCACGCGTATGTAATAGTTACTTCGTTAAACCACGTGACGCTGCTGGCACCCAGAGTCAGGATGCCCAGGCAGCGAGCCATCACGGTTCCCACCGGTAGCAGCAAGAATGGCAACAGCGCGCCGTGAATCCCGAGTGGTTGATGAACCCGGTCATGCGTGCCCACCCACACAACGTTCCACAATCCCCATAGCGCCGGCACCAGTGCCAGCGGAAAAACCAATCCCCGTTCAAATGGGAACGGCGCCTGCATCGCCAGCCGCACCACAATAAACGCTGTCAGCAACAACGGCAGTATCAGCGTCGGAATAAGAACCCCGGCCATGTAAGCCCTCAAATACGGATGCGTATTCATAACTCCTCCTTGCTTCTCAATCCCTTGTTCCCTTGGTGCCTGCGTCGATCACAGGTAGTACAAAAACACCGGGATCGCGGTCGGAAACGCGACGACCAATGCGACCAACCCGCCCACCAGAGCCCAGTCAAACCAAGGTACGCTGACCTGCTCGCGATCGATTCGCCGCAGCACATCCGGCCACAGATCACGCGTCGGCGCGTCGTCTGCGATACGCGGCACCGAGGCCTTCAACAAGTCCTTCATACGTTCAGACTCGGGTATCCGGTTCGATTCGTGGTCCGAGTTGGTTTTCGTCTCCGTCATGGTCTGATCCCCTGCTGTTCCAGATCCTTTCTCAACAATCTCAGTGCGCGAAACACGCGCAACTTCACCGCGGTCACGGTGATTCCCAGCGCCTCTGCCACATCCTTGTGCGGCTGCTCTTCAACCACCGCCAGCACGGCGGCCACGCGCAGCTTGGCAGGGAGCCGCGTAAACGCTTCCGCTGTCTTTGTGCGAATCTCCGCCTGGACCCCAGGATCGCTCGTCCCCTCCGATGCCAGATTTGCCTCCAGGGCCGGCGTCATCTCGCACTCGGGCTTCTGTGCGCGCAGCCAGTCCAACGCCACGTGAGTTGCTATGCGCCTGGCCCATGGCTCAAATTCCCGCTCCGGATCGAATCGGGCATGAGCCCGGTGGATCTTCCAGAAGGTTTCGACCGTCAGGTCTTCAGCCGTCCCGGTATCACGAACAATGCGCAGAATCCACCTGTAAACAGTGGCCTGCTGTTCGCGGAAGATCGCTTCAAAAGCGTCTGCATCGCCCTGCCGGAACCGGTTCAATACGTGCTTTGAACTCTCCGGCATTTCTTTGCGTCCCTTTCTACCTGCAACTTACGGCCTGGCATCGGGAAGGGTTACATTCTATTCCGAACTTCTTGTAAAGCGATTTTCCACGTACCATCTTCAACTTGACAGCCGGCTTACACGTCTCTTAAATTAGCCCCGGTAATAGAAAAGGTTTTCTGCCGTTTCATAAGTCCGCGGGGCACCATCCGCCACCTTCGAGAGGAATCATGAAAAATCAAACACGTCTGGCTGCGATTGCCGTCGTCGCATTTGGAACTCTCTTGAGCGCCTTGGCGCAGGATACGTCGAAGCCTGCGTATCTCGATACCAACCTGACGCCTGAGCAGCGTGCCGCCGACCTGGTCCATCGTTTGACTTTGGAGGAAAAGGCCAGCCAGCTCGTGAATCACTCGCGCGCCATTCCGCGGCTCAACATTCCCGCATACGACTGGTGGAGCGAGGCTCTTCACGGCGTTGCAGTGCAGGGTGTGACGGAGTTTCCTGAGCCCATCGGCCTCGGGGCCACCTTCGACGCCCCACTTATTCACTCGATGGCCACCGTTATTGGCACTGAGGCCCGCGTCATTCACGAACAGGCAGCCCACCCCGGGGGCCCCTTGTTCTTTCACGGCCTCGACTTCTGGGCTCCCAATATCAATATCTTTCGCGATCCCCGCTGGGGCCGGGGCCAGGAGACTTACGGCGAAGATCCTTTCCTCACCGGCCGCATGGCCGTTGCTTTCGTTACCGGGATGCAGGGCGACGACCCGAATCATTACCGCGTGATCTCGACACCCAAACATTTCGTCGTTCACTCCGGTCCTGAGCCCACCCGCCACATCGAAGACGTTGACGTAAGCAAGCACGACGAGCTGGACACTTATCTGCCCGCGTTCCGTGCCGCAGTTACGGAGGGTCACGCCGGCTCGGTCATGTGCGCATATAACGCCATCAACGGTGAGCCCGCCTGTGCCAACGAATTTACGCTCATGGATCAGCTTCGCGACAAGTGGGGCTTCCAGGGCTACGTCGTCTCAGACTGCGGGGCTGTCGTCGATATTTTTGAAGGCCATCACTACCGTCCCACCCAGGCCCAGGCATCGGCCATTTCGCTCATTCGCGGCATGGACAACGAGTGCATCACCGGCGGCGACGATGTGAAGGGCGACAATGATTACCACCCTTACATCGATGCCATGCAGCAGGGCTACCTGCCTCAGAGCGCGGTCGACACGGCGCTCATCCGCCTGTATACCGCGCGCATAAAACTGGGAATGTTCGATCCCCCCAATATGGATCCTTACGGCAAGATCGACGAGAAGCAACTCGCCAGCCCCGAAAACCGCGCCCTGGCCCGCAAGGTTGCCGAAGAATCCATGGTGCTGCTCAAGAATGACGGAGTTCTCCCGCTTAAGCCGGAGGTAAAGAACATCGCCGTGGTGGGACCGCTCGCCGACCAGACCCGGGTTCTGCTGGGCAACTACAACGGTACACCCGACAAAATTGTCAGTTTTATGGATGGGCTGAAAGTCGAATTCCCCAACGCCAAAATCACGTATGTGCCCGGCACGCAGTTCCTGAACCAGAGCGGCGATCCCATGCCGGCCAGCGTGTTCACCACACCTGACGGAAAGCCTGGCCTCAAGGCCGACTACGGCCAGGGTTTCCGGCGTGGAGCTCAGCCAACCCCGATCACTTCGCGCGTCGAGTCAACGGTCGACCTCAGCGCCGACAGTCGTGCCTGCTGAAGCGAAGGGAAAGACGCCGCTCATGGTGCAGTGGTCCGGTTTCATCAACCCCACCGAGACGGGCGACTATCTCATTGGCATCAAGGCCGACGGTTTCGCCATGGTCACTGTCGATGAAAAACGCGTTGCGCAGCAGTTCGGCAACGGCAGCCGCATGGGTAACTTTCACTTTGAAAAGGGCCACAAAGTCGCTGTTCACGTCACCTACGGCTACGGGGCGATGGGCGGCGACGGCTCGCTTTCGGCGAGCCTAATCTGGGCCAAAGTCGAGAGCGGTCCCTCGCCCGCAGCCGTCGAAGCTGCCCGCAAGGCCGATGTGGTGATCGCCGTCGTCGGCATTACCAGCGAGCTCGAAGGCGAAGAGATGCCTGTCAACCAGCCAGGATTTCTTGGTGGCGACCGTACCAGCATCGACTTGCCCGAACCTGAAGAAGATCTGGTAAAAGGTGTTGCATCTGCTGGCAAGCCGCTTGTGGTCGTTCTCATGAACGGCAGCGCCCTTGCCGTGAATTGGGAGAAGGAGCATGCCAACGCCATCCTCGAATCCTGGTACTCGGGCGAAGAGGGCGGCACAGCCATCGCTGAAACGCTCAGTGGCAAAAACAATCCCGCCGGCCGGCTGCCTGTTACTTTCTACACCGGCATTGACCAGCTGCCGCATTTCGAAAACTACTCGATGGAAGGCCGCACTTATCGCTACTTCAGCGGCAAGCCGCTGTTCCCGTTCGGATACGGCCTCAGCTATACCAAGTTCTCGTACAGCGATCTGAAGTTGCCATCGACGCCACTCAATGCGAGCGAGCCGCTCGATGTCGAGGTCACAATTACCAACACTGGTTCACTAGCCGGCGATGAAGTGGCCGAACTCTACCTCAAATTCCCAGACGTTGCCGGTGCGCCGCGTATCGCACTGCGCGGATTCAACCGTGTTCACCTCGAACCTGGCGCTTCAACACAGGTGAAATTCACTCTCAAGCCGCGCGACATGAGCATGGTGACCGAATTGGGTCAGCCCATTGTTGCCGCGGGCGCTTACACCGTCACGGTCGGAGGCGGCCAGCCCGACACCGGCGCTCCGACTGTCTCCGGTACCGTCGACGTCAAACAAATGGTGGATATACCGGAGTAGCTGTCACGCCAACAATTCCATCTTTTTCACCGAGCCCCGCAAACCAATGCGGGGCTCTTATTTGGTGTTTAGCGCATTTTCATGGTTGGTGTATCCGGGCAGGGCCTAAAGCCCAAAGCGATTGGTGGGCGTTTTTGCGGCACGACTAAAGTCATGCCCTGTTACGAGGCTTTGTCTCGGATACATCAACTCAGAATTCGGTTTAGTTTGCCGGATTCGCTTCTGCCGCAATCTCTCTGAACTTTAAATACACGGCATTCGTCCACCCGAACCCTATCACGTTCTGCGTGTATCCCGCGCTCACCTTTACCTGCGCGTTGCCTTCGACCACGTTGTACTTTTCGCGGATGGTTCCGTCGGCTGCGAATCCCGCGTCCACGGTCGCATCAAAGTGTTTCGCGATGCGCGCTGCGTCGGCTCTGAATCCGAAATCCTCAAGTCCCTCGACTGCGAGCCAGTTTGTCGGCGCCCATCCGTAGGGCTCGTCCCACTGCAATCCTGTGTTGGTGTTGCTGGTCGAGAGCCCTCCCGGCCGTTCGAACACGTTCAGCTTCGCCTCAACCTGGTTCGCTTCCTCGCGCGTGGCCGCTCCGGCCCACAGGGGATAGAGCGAAGTGATGAATGCGTAGTCCGACGCACGTGCGTGCACAAAATCGTAATCGGCAAATACGCCTTCTTTCGGCCGCCACAAATAGCGCTGCATGGCCGTATAGCGCCGATTTGCCAAGAGGTCCCAGTGCGCCGCATCTTTTGGATTTCCGAGCAGGTGCGCGAAGTGGGCCATGTCCCGCTCATAGCGATAGAGCAGGCTGTTCAGGCCGACCGGCGCATAGTGGTGGGTGGCTCCAGAGAACGGACCAAACCTGTCGCTGGTATCGAACCCCGATTCGCGCATCGCCCGATCGCCCTTGTAAAAATCACTTGTAAGTCTGTAGCCGCCAAACCATGCGCGCATGCACACGACGCTCGCCTTCACGTCGCAGCTAGTGAGCTTCAGCCGCGCTGCCTCAGCCGCGTCGGGTTGCTCCGATCCCTTCACCAGGAACGCATTCCCTGCCGGCGCCGGATGTTCCACCAACGCCTTGATCGCATCCGGATAGTACGAGCTGGCATCGGCCATCTCCGGTACCGGCCCCAAGCCGTAGTCGTAGTATCGCGCCAGTCCTGTCACCCCAGCTTTATGTTCCGGTCGCGTCCATGTCGAGTAATCTTTTTTGGCGATCTCGTATGCGTGCGCCAGCCATTCATTCGCCTCGGTGCGGCCCTCAGGTGTCGCCGCAAAGCTGTCCTTCTCTTCATACACGGCGCGAATCATCGAGGTAAGAAACGGCGGCTGCGAGCGTGTCAGATAATACGTGCGATTCGCATTCAGCACACCGCCGTAATGCTCAACTTCAAACAGGAAGTTGTCTACGATTCCCTTGGCCAAAGCGTCGTGACGATCGTCTTCCAAACCAAGGAGAATGAAGTAACTATCCCAGCCGTACATCTCGTTGAATCGCCCGCCAGGCACCACATAAGGATTCGGGAGATACAGCAGTCCTTCGGTCGGCAGGTCCTGCGGCATCAGGTCGCCGAGCTTCTCAATCTTCTTCGGCAGGCTCGTCACGCGCGCATGGCACTTCTCTTCAAGCGCCGTTGCCTCAGCGGGAATCGGTATCTCTGCGGGCAGGTACATTACGGGCGTCCCATTCACTTTGGGATCGGCGAGCGCTGCGCAATCGTTCACCGAACGTGTCAGCGAATCCCAGCTCGCGTGAATGTAATCGAGCGTCGCCGCAGAGTCGGGCGGGTTCGATTGCGGAGCCTGCGCGCTTGACGCAGCAAGGCCAGCGGCAACGAGTGCAGTGAGGAGTTTTTGAAGCCGATTCATGTTGAGATTCCGAATCCCCGAAAGAGACTGAAACATGCGCGACAAAACATTTCTTAACTTTTCGCTTCTGCGCTGGAACAGTTTATCGCGTCATGGTGTCTACATGAGCACAGTGGTTCCGATGGGGATGAGCGGCGGTCCTTAAACTCCGCGCCTCGCGTGAAATTTGGCGCGGTGCGGCTACGCGATGTCGCGTTCGCACACTTCCGCGCTCCCGATCGTGCCGCTCATGTCACGCATCGGGAGGCACACCATGTTTGAAGACTCGACGTTCGAATCCACCGGAATGATCCGCACGCGCAGCCGCAGATGGATGCTCGTAACCTTTGCGCTGAACGCCTCCGTTCTGCTGGCGCTCATTCTCATTCCCCTCATCTACCCCGAGGCCATTCCAAGCGTCTCCACCATCATGCTGATTGAAGCGCCGACTGCTCCGCCGGAAGAGCCGAAGCCGCAGCCCATTCCGCATAATGCCGTCGTCGTGGAGCGGCAGTTCGACGTGTCGACCTTCACGGCGCCGCCGAAGATTCCAACGCATATCGACTACGCTCCGGCGCCCGAGGTCTTTCGACTGGTTGGAACCGGGATTGACCAGGCCAGCAGCAACAACGCGAGCCCCGACAACATCTTCAGCGGCGAGCGGCGCACCCAGATTGTGGAGGCCAAGCCGAAGGGTCCGACTGCCGTTTCGTCAGGCGTCATGCAGGGTCTGGTGATCCGGCAAGTGCTGCCCAACTATCCGCCAATTGCCAAGGCCGCGCATCTTGAGGGTACGGTTGTTCTGACTGCTACCATCTCAAAGTCGGGCCGCATTGAGAATCTCCATGTCGTAAGCGGTCCGCCTATGTTTACCCAGGCGGCGATGGACGCCGTTGCGCAGTGGATCTATCGGCCGTATCTGCTGAACGGCCAGCCTGTCGAAGTTGAGACCACAGTCAACGTCGTCTTCAAGCTCGAGTGAAACAAAGCGAGGGAGCAAGAGAACAAGGGAACAAGGGAACGAGGGAAAAAGAATACAAGGGAGCCAGCGCCTTTTTTCCAAACATTCACGGATACCGCGGCGGCAATAAGCTTGCAGGTCTTCGCGCGAGTTTTTGTTTCGCCAAACTCCCTGCTGGCGCAGCATTGGCCCCATCGGCGAAAATGATTTTCGTCATGAGAGATTTCTCCCGCCGCGATTTTATGAAGACCGCCTCCGCCGTCACCCTTACCATTGCTGCTCCGCATCTAATCGCCCAGGAGAACACCATGCCCTCGCGAACCCGCGTCTTTGTCGGCTCCGGAGCGCCCGATGGCATCCTCGCTTACGACTGGGATCCGGCCACTGCCGCGCTCACTCCCGCCGGCGTCGCGGCCAAAGTGCCCAGCGTCGACTGGCTCTGCTTCGCCCCCGGCAAGAGACACATCTTCGCCGCCTGCGAGATCGATTCCTTTCAAGGAAAGGCAGCCGGAGAAGTGGCCAGTTTTGAGCTTGACGGAGGCGAACTAAAGCCGCTCTCAGCGCGTCCCTCGGCGGGCATCGGCACGTGCCATGTGGCTGTTGACTCAACCGGGCGCACGCTCGTCGCCGCAGATTACATGGGAGGCAGCGCCGCAAGCTTCCACATCTCCGACGGCAAATTGAGCGAGGCTGTCTGGACGGAGCACTACAAGTACCACGGTCCCAACACTGACCGTCAGGAATCGGCTCACGCCCACTTTGCTTCGTTCTCGCCGGACAACCGCTACGCCTATATCAACGACCTCGGCGGCGACTGCATCCACATCTATCGTCTCGACCAAGCGACGTCGATGCTTGCGTCCACGGGAACGTACACTGGCGCCCCAGGCTCAGGTCCGCGCACCCTCCACTTCCATCCGAACGGCCACACTGCGTATTGCGTTAACGAAATCGTCTCTACGGTCGACATACTTGAGTGGCATGCAGCCGGTGGCAGTCTCTCGCTCGTCAAGCGCATCGAGCTTCTGCCCGCGGGCTATCACGGCCCGACGCGCGGCTGCGATACAGTCATTACCAAAGACGGCCGCTTCGTCTACTTCGCCAATCGCGATGACAATTTTCTTTATTCGTTTTCCGCCGATCCCAAGAAGGGCGCGCTCACGCCCATGGTCCGCTCCAACTGTGGAGGCAAGACACCGCGCAGCTTCACGCTCGATCCCACGGAACGCTGGATGCTGGTCGCCAATCAGGACTCGAATGCGATCAGTGTCTTTGCGCGCGACCCTGAAACGGGCAAGCTCGCCGACGAGGGCAAGAGCTACGACGCCCTCGCGCCAATGCGAATTCTGTTTACTTGAGATATACGGGTATTGATTTTGGAGACTGGCGGCGAATCTTGAGGTTCAGGGAACTCCGAAAAAAAAACGTCCCTCAGGGGATAACCTTAATTCCTCAATACTCGAGCGGCGGCAGGTTGAGTCGACGGTCGCGGGCGCTGGGGCACTTTTTGCAGGTTCTAAGTCCTCATGCCCAAGGTTGCAGTGTCAGGTATGTCCCCGGTTCAATATGTCAGCTATGTCCCTGGTCCGTACCGTTCGGGGGTACCCCCTTCCCCCCTATGTACATGGGTTAAGTGGTTTGTTTTCAACTGCTTATATATCCTCAGACCATCCTGTAACCCGTTGAAAGCAAAGGGTTTAGAGGGCGGATAATAGATAAATAAGGAGTTACGACGCACTTTTGCACGGTTTATGGGGCACATGTCCTGCCTCCAGGCTCACTTCTCCACTCATGCTCACTTCTCCCCTCATGAATGTAGCGCAGGGAGTGGAAATTATCTGCAAAACAGGCTGCGGAATAACTCATGCAACCAGGCAATTTCGCCCCAGGCGATTCAGCAGGGGCTAAAGCCCTCACTCATTTCGCGAGTCTTTTTGGCCCGGCTAAAGCCGTGCCCTTGTTACAAAGCCTCGTTCGTCTAAGCGCGGGTGAGTTTTTCTGCAGCCTGTAAAGCCCTGACCTAAGTCGTGCCCTGACACTTTGTGTTCTTCCATTGAGCTTTTCCGCAGCCTGCAAGAGCCCCGATCTTTTTAAAAGACAGACCTTACAGGCACCAGTCAGTTTCGCTCCAGGCAGGCTTAAATCCGTGCCCTTTCAAAGTGGCTGCTTCCATTGAGTTTATCCGCAGTGTGTAAAGCCCTGCCAGTTCTGAGCAACGTTAAATCAGGACAGCGCCGGGTCAGGCAGGCGCCGGTGGGTGGTCAGATGCTCAAAAGGGCCCACGAGGCCCAGCCGATGACGGGGTTGACGAGGATGCCGAGCGCGACGCCGCCGAAGACGATCATGAGCACATAACTTATCCAGCCGGGGATGCGGTCGTATTTCTGCGCGGCGTTGTACGGCAGCATGTTTCTGAGCAGGTGGCTGCCGTCGAGCGGAGGGATGGGCAGGAGGTTGAAAAACAGGAGCGTGATGTTGATCTCAATGGCAATGAGAGCGAGCACGACCAATGCCTGCACTTCGGAGGGTCCGTTGATCATGAGGCCGCCCTCAAGCGTGGCTCGCAGCAGTGCGCGGCCGCCGGGAACGGCAATCGAAGTGATGACCAGGCCGAGGAAAGCGACCAGCGCGAGGATCAGGTTTGAGGCAGGTCCGGCGAGCGTGATGATGTTGTCGTCACGGACGATTCTCTTGAGATTGCGGGTGATGACCGGGGTGGGTTTGGCCCATCCGACGAGCAGAAACGGCAGTTTGAAACCGAAGAGCGGGCCGAAGATGACCATGGCCGGAAAGAGAATTGTGCCCAGAAGGTCGATGTGGGGGATGGGGTTGAGGGTGACGCGTCCCTGCAAGCGCGCCGTATTGTCGCCCAGGCGGGAAGCCATCCAGGCATGCGCGCACTCGTGAACGCTGAGCGAAAACAGCAGGATCACGAACTCGAAGACCTTGACGGCAATGGCACTTGACGACAATCCGGTTCCTCGCAATTTCAGAAAGCTAAGGTTAGCACGCGAGGATGACGGTTTGAGCCGGGGCGTGTCAATTCTCGTCCAGCGGGAAGGTGCCCACTGCCTGGCCTGGCGCGACATTGCGGCCGGCAAGCACGATGGCGTGGCTGGCGATGCGCGCGCCGTCGCCGATGGTGGTGGGCCTGAGCGTAACTTTCTCGTGATCGTGGGCGTCGTGGGAGTGGGAAAAGATGCGCGAGAAAGATCCGATCACCACGTTGTTGCCGATGGTGAGTCCCCCGCGATCGCTGAGCAGTGCGCGCTGGTGGATGGTGACGCCGTCGCCGATGGAAAGATTGTAGCCATAGGTCAAATCGACGCCGTGATAGATGCGCACGCCGGAGCCCATCCTCGCGAAGATGTGCCGGCCGAGCATGCAGCGGAAGCGGAGTCCAAGCCAGTGGTTCAGGCCTACGGGCGAGCGGTCGAACATTTGCCAGAACCAGAGCAGAGGTTTGCGCTCGGCCACCTTTTCGGGGTCGGCATCCGCGTAATGTTCAGCCTCAATGGTCACGTTTTCCGGATCGAGCGAGAGGCTGACGACATTTCCGGGCAGCTCGGAGGTGAGCGTCAGGTTCAGCTTGCTGCCGTGCGGGCGGCCGAGATAAAGCTGGTAGAGCTGATCGCGAACAATCTCAGCGCGGCGGGCGGGTTGCTTGTGGCGCGTGAACTCTTCGTCGAGGAATGCAATCCAGCGGCGGTAGATTTCTTCAGCTTCAGGGGCGGGGTGGGGTGCGTTTTGAGCCGGGATACCCATACGTTTTGGACGATACACGAATCCGCCGCGATGCAGCGAATCTTGAAAGGCAGCTTTCAGCCTTCAGCTCTCAGCCGATTTGCGCCACGGCAAGCTTCTATACGCATCGCACGACGAATCTGAAAGCTTGCTGCACTACCGTTTTTTGCGTCGCGCCGCGATGGCGCGGATTTCCCTGCCCATGCTGGAGTAGTTAATGCCAATCTGCATAGCCAGGTAGATCATGTTGCTGGTGCCCCAGTAGATGGCCAGTCCCGACGGATAATACCAGAGCATGTAACCGAAGATCACCGGCATCATGACTGCCATCATCAACTGCTGCGAGCGCTCCATTTGCGGCGAAGGGGTGATGAACTGGGTCAGAAACATCGTAATGATGATCAGGATAGGCAGCACGTGCGTGGGATCGGGCTGGGAGAGATCGGTAAGCCAGAACCAGTGTGCCTGGCGCAATTCAACGGCATATTGCAGCACGCGGAAGTAGGCAAAGAAGAGCGGCATCTGTACCAGCATGGGCAGGCAGGAGCCGTACATGTTGACGCCCTCCTGCTTATAGAGCGCCATCATCTCCTGGTTCATTTCGGCGCGGCGCGGGTCGGTTGCCTTCAGGTGCTTGAAGCGGGCCTGAATGGCGTCGACCTTGGGCTTGATGCGCATCATCTTGATCTGCGATCGCATCATCATGATGCGCGTAGGCAGCATGAGCAGGGTGAAGGCCGCGGTGAATATGATGATGGCCCATCCCCAGTTGGGAATGCCGTGGGACACGATGAAGCGCAGCGCCAGATAAAGCGGCTTGGCAATCACGGTCCACATTCCGAACTGGATGAGCGATTCGAGCGACGGGCCATCGGCGCGCCCGCTGGGGCCGATGGCGTGGACCGAAGAGAGCACCTCGCTGGCTTTGGGGCCGGCGAATAGCCGCACTCGTGTCGCGGCGTCGACGGAGCCGACAGCGACTCCGATTACGTCGGCGGTTTGCTGCTTACTGTTGGGGTCGCTCGGGTCGACCGGCAGATCGATACTGTTGTGCAGCGTGACAACGGTTGTGTCTTCGGGTGAATCGGGAAGGAAGGCCGCGGCAAAATATAGATCCATGACGGCCGCGTACTGGTAGGGAGCGTTCAGCGTTGCATTACCGCTCACCTTTTTGGCGTCAAGCGTGTCCTGCTTGTTGCCGAGCGACCATGCAAAGAAAAACGGTGTACGCGTTTGCCCGCCGCGCATGCCAACCGAGTGGAACTCTTCCATGTCGCCGAGGCCGGCAGGCCACTGAAGGAGCGCGCGCACAGGCTGACCGTATCGCTTGACCTCGGTGCTTATGCTTACCACGTAGCTGGTGTCGAAGTGAATGCTCTTTACCACGTCGACCCCGTTTTGCGTGTAGCGGAAGGCGATGGTTGCCGGCGCGAGCACCAGGCTTGAGCTCGAAACCTGCTCGCCATTGACCGTGGTCTGGTAGAGCGTCTGATTGAGCTGGCTCATTGAGACCGGCGAATCGGGATAGGTGAAGAACGACAAGGGGAGGCCGAACCGCGCCGCAGCCTGGGGCTGAACAAGGTCGAGTTGCTTGCCCGTGCTGTCGAAATATTTCTTCAGATACCAGTGCTTGACCAGTGCGCCGCGATTTGTGAATACGATCTTGTAAAGTTCGTTTTCGACCGTGGTTTCAGATTCACCCGATGCGGTAATCGTGGGAGACGGAGCGGGCCGGGCTGCCGGCTTGCCGGCGTGATTCACTGCCTGAGCAACGGGCGCAGTGTTATCGACTGCGGCCGGCGCTTGAGGAGCGGCTGTTTGCGCTGTCTGGGTCTGCGTGGTTGTGGGCTGCTCTGGCTTTGGCGGCTTGGCGAAAAAGTACTGGTAGCCAATAACAGCAGTAAACACCAGCAGCATGAAGAAGATGGTGCCGCGCATGTCGCCGCCGCCCCCGCCACCGGGGCCATGCGATTGAATATTGGGATTCTGGATTTCGGGCAAAGGCTGTTTCCTGTCATCGTCGCCAAGAGGCTGACGTTCTTTCTATGGTAATTGCTCGGGGGGAAGCGGAGTTCGGGTGGAGCTGACTGGGGACGAAGGATTTGCGGGTTGAGCGAAGCCTGCGCGTAACTTTGTTGCGGGAACGGGATCGAACCCACCGCGAGTAAATGGGTGGCATCGCAACAGTCGCCAGGCGGCCAGGGCGCTGCCCTTCAGCGGTCCATGGGTGGCGATTGCAACCTCAGCGTATTGAGAGCATGAGGGAACAAATTTGCATCCGCCGGGACTGATGACGTGAAGCGCAGGCGATAACCAGCGGCGATAGGCAGCGAGAAGTGCGAGCAGGATTCGCTTCATGATTGTTGGGCCACGAGAGGCGCGCTTTTTATCTGCGATGCTGCGCGCACCGCGTCGGCGTTTGCCTGTTCAAGGATACGTACAACCTCGGCCTCAAGTTTCGGGAACTCGATGGTGAGCACAACGCGCCGCGGATGAAGGATGAGGTCGTATCCCTTGGGGAAGAGGTCGATGTGCCGGCGCAGAACCTCGCGCATGCGGCGCTTGATGCGGTTGCGCTCATGCGCTTTTCCCAGCACCTTGCCCGCCGTAAGGCCAACGCGCGGGCCGGTTGGGGCCTGTCGAACGTTTTCTGCAGTTTGCGGAGCCAGGAACCAGCTCATTGAAGCCGACTGCCTTTTGCGAGATGCCGCATACGCGCGCTGATAATCTGCGTGCTTGCGCAAACGCACTCCGACCAACGAGGGGCGCGGCGCTGTATTGGATTGGGTATTCATCGAGGAAGTCGAGAAAATACCGGGTCCGGGACTTGTTGCGCCTGATCTGGGGACTGCCGGTTGCGGCGGGCAGAATTCACGTCCGATTGCGCGAATCCGCTTAATCGCGGTAGCCGGCGCTGACTGAAACGCGCTTGCGGCCCGCGGCGCGGCGCCGGCTGAGCACGGCTGCGCCCGCTTTGGTCTTCATGCGCGACCGGAACCCGTGGGTCTTGACACGGCGGTTGCGGTTAGGTTGAAATGTGCGCTTCGGCATGGAATTGCGCTCCTGTTTGATTCAGTAGAATCTTTGCTTTGACAGCATTTTCAAGTATACCTGAGACCGCATTTCAAATCTAGACGTCACAGGACCGGGTCCAGGGCAATCGCATTTGGATTAGGATCACGAACAGTGGCGGCCTTGAAAGGGCACGGCTTCAGCCGTGCCGCTGGGATAGGTCAAAAACTGCGTCGGCTTTAGCCGCTGAGGGATGTATTTCCCCGCTCAACTCCATCCCCAGGGCCTAAAGGCCAAGCATTCTCCTCGCAGCACTTTGCGGCACGGCTGAAGCCGTGCCCTTTCAAAACAAATGCTCTGTCCTTTCAATGCGCGAACAAATCGGGACAAATTGGCCTGCACCATGAAGCGCGCCTCGAATAACCGTCCGACCGATTTTCTGGCGCACCAGCAATCCTTCCCCGGAGTTCTTCGCATCCAAGGCTTCAAAGAGACCACGCTCCTGAGGCGTCACCGGTCCTTCGGTTTCATTACCGATGTCAACCATGCAATTTCCGATGCGCAAATCGGTTGCCTGTTCGGTCGCGATTACCCGAGCGAAACTCTGGTAATGTGATTCGCCAAGTTTCACCAACCTTGGTGCAACCAAAAATTAATGTAAAAAGTAATTTAAAACAGGGATTGCAACGACCGCCGGAAGTGAGTTAGTATCGGCAACGTTCACGTAATTTTCGAACGTCCCACAGGACGGTTTACCCAGTCCCCAAGAGCTAATCTTCAGGGGCAGACCAGCGGCATACAGGTACGCGGCGACTATGAACGGTCGGAAAGCGTCGGGCTTTCCGCCGATAGAGAGCCATTGTCTGAAAAGCCGCAATCAAACAGCCAGACGCGCTCCAGCGCGCATCGGCAAGGATACGTACGATGGCATTTGCAGCTTCATCCACTCCGCCGCCCCTCAACCCGTGGCTCCAGATTCTCGCAGCGCTGGAAAAGAAGGTTATCCGGCAATCGTTTGAAACCTGGCTCAAGCCCACGCGGTACAGTCACTCCGCAGGCCGCACCCTTTATGTACGCGTGCCTTCGCCTGAGTTCCAGCACATCGGCGATAAATACGGCGACCTGATTCAGGAAGCGATCGATCTTCAGTCTCTCGAATTCGACGACGTGAGCTTTGTCACCGTCGAGGAAGATCCTTCCATTCCTCCGCAACGCAAGGACGGCGGGTTTCCGCCGCTGCCCGCGCATGCGCCCACTGCACCGCCGCAAACTCCGCAATCGCGGATGCCTGAGCAGGCCCGCTTTGACTGGTCGACCGCGGCGCAGCTTAACCAGCGCTACACGTTCGACAACTTCGTGATCGGCAACGGCAACCAGTTTGCGCGAGCGGCCGCGCTGGCCGTGGCTGAGCGGCCTTCGCGCGCCTACAATCCGCTCTTCCTGTACGGCGGCGTGGGTATGGGCAAGACGCACCTGATGCACGCCATTGGCCACGAGGTAAAGCGCCGTCAGCCGACGTCGAGCATCTGCTATGTTTCGGCTGAAAAATTCACCAACGAGATGATCAACTCCATCCGCAACGACCGCATGACCAGCTTCCGCGATCGTTTTCGCACGGTGGATGTGCTGCTGATCGACGACATTCAGTTCATCTCGCAAAAGGAGCGCACGCAGGAAGAGTTCTTCCACACCTTCAACGCTCTGCACGAGAGCATGAAGCAGGTTGTGATTGCTTCCGACCGGCCGCCCAAGGAACTTACCGAGATTGAAGAGAGGCTGCGCTCGCGCTTTGAGTGGGGCCTGATCGCAGACATTCAGCCGCCCGACCTCGAGACCAAGGTCGCGATCCTGCAGAAGAAGGCCGAGAGCGAGCAGGTGCAGCTGCCGACCGATGTTGCACTCTTCATCGCGTCGAACGTTCGCACCAACGTGCGCGAGCTTGAGGGCGCGCTGGTGAGGCTCATTGCGTGGTGCCAGCTCAATCGCATGGAGATCACGCTGGTGACGACGCAGCAGTGCCTGAAGCAGTTCATCGACATGCAGGTGCGCAAGATTACCATCGAGGCGATTCAGCGCGCGGTGGCTGAGCAATTCGGCATGAGGGTGAGCGACCTGAAGCAGAAGAACAATTCGCGCAACGTGGTTGTGCCGCGGCAGATCGCGATGTACCTGGCCAAGCAGATGACCGAAGCGAGCCTGCCTGAGATCGGGCGCCAGTTCGGCAACAAGCACCACACCACGGTGATGCACTCGATCGGCAAGATCGACGAGCAGCGGCGCACCGATAAGGATCTGCATCGCATGATCAACAAGCTACAGGATGTGCTGAACGCGTAGGCGAGCGAGTCAGCAAGTTAGCAAGTCAGCAAGTCGGCAAGTTAGCAAGTCAGCCAAAGACACTGAAGGCCGCGCGATGCGCGGCCTTCGGTTTTTCCTTGATGTGCTGTCGTGCTATCCCACCCTAACGGCAAGGAACGCCGTTAGGATGGGGCACCCCTAATCCACGCCGGATTGGGCACCCAAGTTTTGAAATTTCAATCAGCGTCGCTCTATGGTGCGGGCTTTCCCGATGCCTGGGCGGGCTCCTGAATCGTCAGGTCGTCGGCGAGCTTGAAGTTGACTACGCTCTCCGCAGGAATATCCAGGTTCCTATTGCCGGTTGCGCCTGCTGCCGCCGTTCCCACGCCTCCACCCACCAGCCCACCGACGACCAGCCCAACACCGCCGGTGGCAATGCCGCCCACCAGCATGCCAACGCCGGCGCTGCTGCCGATCAACCCTGCGGTGCGTTTGCCCTTCCCCTTCCTGGTCTCCTGAAGTTTGCTGGTCTGCAGTGGATAAGTCGTGCCATTCACGACGAGGGAGGTAAGGCGCAACTCAAGCACCGAGCGGCCTTTGAAGTGGCCGCCGCGATGTGACTCGGCCACCACGCCGTTCACGTCGGCGCCTTTCGGCACCAATGTGCTGCCATCGCTGGCCATTACCGGCGCCTGCACCTCGCCGGTAAAGGGGTCTCCGGCATGGCTCGTCTTCACGCTGATCCGCCGATCGATGCGAATCGCCAGCTCAGTCCCCGCTGGGATGGTGACGTTCACGGGTTGAGGTGCTGCAGGCGGAGGAGGCACTGCGGATACCGTCGGTCCCGAGGGAGCGGCAATGGGCTGGCCCGGAGTCGGAGGCGTTGTGGTGGTCGCTACGGCCTGAGTCTGCTGACCCTGCGCGGGCGGTTGAACCACTGTGGTGACGGTGCTTCCGTCTTTTTCAACGGTCACCACCTGTTGAGCTTTTCCGGTCGCCGCAGCCTGTTTTTTGGCCTGGTCCAGAGCCCTGTCCTGTTTGGATTCGCAGCCGGAAAAAGCCACCGCGAGAACTGCGGCGATCGCGATTGCGCGCGCCGCGCGCGCACATGAGCCCGAAATGCGCATGGCAAAACTCCTTCCACTTATGTGATGAGGCAACAAATCCGCAGGTTTGCGGCAGCAACAGCACAAGCTTTCAGCCTTCAGCTATCAGCCTTCAGCTATCAGCCTTCAGCTCTCAGCTTTCAGCTCTTCCGTGCGATGGACGCTGCTCTCGCCTTGGCGAGAGCCCGCTGAAAGCTGATAGCTGAAGGCTGAAAGCTTCCGATAGTTAGATGCCTGCCGGCAGACGAATGCCGTTCGTTCTGGATCGATCGCATCTGGCGAACATTTTATCGCGTCATGAGGGCTACAAACATTTTCTGGAACTTTGGCAAGTCGACATCCACCTGTGCGTGAACCAGGCGCACCTGGGTGTCAGGTTTCACTTTTTCATTCCAGGTGAGCGTGTTGCCGTAGCTCGGCCCGTGGCTCAGATCGATATCCATGTAGAGCTGTTTCTCTGCGGTGATCAGTGACGGGTCGAGCCATGCGCAAGCGGCGAGCTCGTCCCACATGTAATAGCGGTCCTGGCTCCAGGCGGCAATGTAGCGCGCGGCCGGGGATTTCGATTTCGAGATTTCGTCAACCATGGCCTGCGTGAACGGCGCTTTGATGGAGACATCGACAGTGGTAACGTCGATGCGCGGCCACGCGGCGCGGAGCACAATGTGCGTGGCCTCGGGGTCGAACCAGAAGTTGAACTCGTGGCGCGGGCTGGTGGCGAACTCGGGATCGTCGGTCTGCGGATTGAGGCTGCCGCCCATGAGCACGATGCCCCTGGTAAGGGCGGCGAATTCAGGATCGATGGAAATGGCGAGCGCGATGTTGGTGAGCGGCCCCGCGGCGTAGATGGTTACCTCGTGCGGATGCGCGTGGACCTGGCGAATAAGGAAGTGCGCCGCATCTTCATCGATGGGCTTGATGGCCGGCATGCCTTCAGGCAGCGGCGGAATGTCGTATGGGCCATGCTCTTTGAGATCGGCGGTCATAACTGGCGTAACGCTGCCGTTCTTGTTCTCAACCAGCGTGGCCGGTCCCGCGCCCCACGCGCCGAGCCAGGTTACTTTGCCGTAGACAGCCGACTCGATACGGGTCTCAAGCTCATCGCGCACCAGCGGAAAGAGCGCGCCCCTGGCCACCGGCACATCGGTGTGACCGGTGAGCTCAAGCATGCGCAGGGTGTGCAGCGTTTCTTCGTCGCACCAGGCGTTGCCGGTCACCATGGTGATGCCGATTACCTTCACGTCCGGGGCCTGCAGGAGGGTAAGCATCGCCATCTGGTTCGAACCACCGGGGCCGGAGCCGTCCTGGTCGATAAGGACGAGGCGCGGTTGCTGGGCGCAGCATGTGAGCGTGGCTGCGAGAAGGAATGCGAATGTGAGTGTGCGTTTGAGTGGGGGTTTCATCGAGGGTTATTGTTGCATGGGCAGAAGGAAAAGCAACTGCATATCCTTCGGATCCTCCCCTTCCCCTTCGGCCATGCTCAGGGTCAGGGCCGGTGCTCAGGATGACAACTCCAAGCGAGAGCTCAGTCTCAGGATGACAACTCTAAGGGAGAGCTCAGGATGACAATTCTAAGCAGGGGCCGAGGATGACAATTCGCTATTTACCTACGGCGGTCGCGGTGGTCCCGGTCGCCTCGGCCCCCACGGTCACCTCGCCCGCCTCGGTCATATCCTCTGCCAGGCCGGGGCATCGCAGGCGGCGTCACCGGCAGGTTGGTTTTGCCCTCGGGGTATACGACCAGGAACCGGCCTGGGCCCTCGCCCATGCTGGCGGTTTCGATTCCCGCAAGCTCGCGGCAAGCCATGTGCAGCAGGCGGCGCTCGCGGCTGTTCATGGGCGGAAAGCTGTAGGGCACGCCGGTGCGCAACACCTTCTCGGCAGCAGTCTCGGCGGCAAGCTTGAGCTCCTGCGCGCGCAGAGCCTTGAAGTTGCCGGCGTCAAAGCTCACCAGGTCGTGCTCGCGCTGATCGAGACGAAGCATCTGCGCGGCGATGGTTTCGAGAGCCCGCAGCAGCTCGCCGTTATGCTGGATGACCATGGGCACGTCGGGGCCACCCAGTTCCACGTAAATCTGCCTGCCCTCAAGGCCCTCGGGATCGCGCGCGCCGTCGCCGGCCGTGATGCGGTACTTGAGGCGCATCCCGCCAAGCCTGTTGAGGGTGTTCACGAATCCGGCAATCTTTTGCGCAGCCTGCTGCAGGTCGTCAATCGGCATAACTTACAAGTATCGCAGAGCCGGGCCGCCCCGGGGCGGCGGAAAGTGGAGAAATCAAGCGGATCGGGAAAGCTCAACCCCGCATCGTCTATCATTTTCTGTTCTGCTTTGATTCAAATGGTTGCGCGAGCGATGCGCGCAGCCGGAGATGTGCATGACGTTACGCAATACCCTTGATACGCATCGATGGATCGTTCCAGTCGTCAGACTTGTGGGTCTGGCAATCTTCGTGCTGGCATTTTTTGAGCCGGCGGTCACCCGCGAAGGCCAGAATTATGCCGGCTGGAAGTGCGCTTCAGTTGCCATGAGCTTTGCGCAAAACCTGTTGACGAAATCCGGCGGACACCATGAGTCCTTTGAGTACCTGGGAGCCATGAGCGGGCTCATCAACCCGCTGATCGTTTTTGCACTCCTGGCCAGCCCAATTCGCGCTCTGGCTGTCCTTCGCCGCATCTTTGGCGTCCTTGTGGTGCTGTGCATGATCGCCACCTGGGCGCTCTTCTCGCAGCAGCAAATCGCGCCGCTGATCGGGCATTTTCTATGGATCGCCGGCGCACTCATCGTGCTCGCGCCCGATGCGGTCTTCGGCGGAAAGCAAGCCTGAGCCGGTTCAGGCGTGAGTGGAACTGCGGGTTCAACTTGTCGCGAAAAGAATCATTGATCGAATTGAGAACTCCGGCGACCATCGCGCAGGGGTTGAAACTCTGCCTCTTTATTGCCCTTATCGGTACGACTGAACAGGTTGCGGAAAAAACTCATTGAGTCGAGTGATGATCCCCCAAAAACCATCCCGCAGGGGTTAAAACCCCGCCTCATTTCATTTGGCTTATTGGCACGGATGAATCCGTGCCCTTTCAAAACAGTGGCTTCTATGGAGTTTTTCCGCAGCCTGTGAAGTCGTACCCTGACAATTGGTGCGTTTCCACCGGGATTCTCTGCAGCCGGTGAATTCGCTACCATTCCGGTCCAATGGTCCGTCTTGTGTGTTCAGCATGGGTTCAGCCGCGAATTGTATGCTTCTGAATGTGAATCTGCAGTCGAGGCCGGGCCGCGGGAAAGCGCTGATGCTTGCGGGGATATTGTCGGGGGCGGGAGTGTGGCTGACGGCAACAACCTGCAGCCGCGCACAGGCGGCGGGCGCCCCCAACTCCGCACCTAGCGCCGCCCCGGCAGTCATCACTCTCGATGAGGCCATTAAGCGCGCCGAGACGAGCGACCCTGCCTACGCGGCTGCCGCGGCCGCGAGCGGCGCAACTGCACTCGACCGGTCGATCGCGCGTAACGGTCTGATGCCTGGAGTGATCTATCACAACCAGGCTCTCTACACCCAACCGAATGGGTTGCAGAACCAGGCGGGGCAGGGCGCAGCCGCGCAGCCCGCGCCGCGGTTTATTGCCAATAATGCCGTGCGCGAGTACGCGAGCCAGGCCTCAATCAACGAAACGCTGGGTCTGGCCGGCGTTGCCGGAGTGCGCCATGCCGACGCGGTTGCTGCACAGGCTGCGGCGGAACTCGAAATTGCGCGGCGGGGCCTGGTTGCCGGAGTCACCGGGATGTTTTTCGGCTCATTGGCGGCAGACCGCAAGCTGGTGGTGGCGGAGAGTGCGCACCAGGAGGCTTCTGATTTCACCCGGCTGACCCAGGAGCGCGAGCAGGCACGCGAAGCGGCGCACGCTGACGTGGTGAAGGCGCAGCTTGAAGAACAGCAGCGCGACCGGGATCTCGAAGACGCGCAGGTTGCAGCGGAGAAGGCGAGATTGGAGCTGGGTGTATTGCTGTTTCCCGATCCGCGCACGCCGTTTACTTTGCAGGCGCCCGCCGACCAACCCGTGCTGGGCACGCGCGAGGATGCGGAACAGGCTGCGGCGAAGAACAATCCAGAATTGAGGAGCGCGCTTGCCGCGCTTGATGCCAGTAAAGCCGACGTGCTGTCGGCGCGGGCGGCTTATCTGCCTGACCTGGGAATGAATGTGATATATGGCATCGATGCGCCGCAACTTGCGGTCAACGGTCCCGAGAAGGTAAAGAATCTGGGCTACTCGGCCAGCCTTACGCTCGATATTCCCGTGTGGGACTGGCTTTCGACCGCGCACCGGGTGAAGCAGAGTGAGATTCGGCGCGATGCGACTGCGACGGCTCTCACCAACGCGCAGCGGAGATTGATCGCGGATATCGACGAGGCCTACTCCGAAGCTGCGGCCGCGCACGGCCAGTTGGACTCGCTGGACCAGAGTGTGGCGGACGCTGCCGAAAGCCTGCGCCTGACTAAGCTGCGCTACACCGCCGGCGAGGCCACGGTGCTTGAAGTCGTAGATGCGCAGAATGAGTACGTGACCATGCAGGACGCGCGCGAAGACGGACAGGTGCGCTTTCAAACCGCGATGGCGAATCTCGAAACAATGACCGGCACAAACTGACCCGCAACAGGTGACCCGCAAAATCGGAGTGGGAGACGAACCAGGCAATGAACGAACGCAGGATCGAGAAGAAAGACGTGGGCCGGGCTCGCAGCCAGCCGGTGCGGTGTCTCTGCGTGGCTGCGGCGCTGATCCCTTTGGCGCTCGCGCCCGGATGCAAAAAGGAGGCCGCGCCCGAGGCTGAGGTTGCAGTGCAGGCCGCGCATCCTGAACAGGGCCCGATTGCCGCGCAGATCGTGGCTGATGCGGTTCTCACGCCAGTGGCCCAGGCGGCCATCGACCCCAAGATCAGCGCGCCAGTGTCTAAATTTCTTGTGGAACGCGGAGCGCGGGTAAAAGCCGGGCAGCTATTGGCCGTTCTCGAAAACAAAGACCTGACGGCCGCAGCCATGGACAATAAAGGCTCGTACATGGCCGCGCAGGCCGCATTCGACACAGCCACCAAGGCGACGGCGCCCGAAGACATGCTCAAGGCGCAGTCTGACCTGGACCAGGCGAAAGCCAATCTCGATCTTGACCAGAGCATTGTGAAGAGCCGGAAGCAACTGTTTTCAGAAGGCGCGATACCCGGCCGCGATCTCGATACCGCCCAGGCAACGCTGGTGCAGGCGCAGGCTGCTTACGACGCGGCCGTCAAGCATCTCGATTCGATGAAAAGCGTGAGTCACGCGGCGGCGCTCGAGTCGGCACAGGGACAGCTCACATCGGCTGAAGGCAGGTTGAAGGGCGCCGACGCCGAGGTGGGCTACTCGGAGATTCGCAGCCCGATCGACGGCGTGGTGACCGAGCGGCCGCTGTTCGCGGGCGAAACGGCAACGGCGGGCACGCCGCTCATCACGGTGATGGAGACTTCGACGCTGATCGCCAAAGCGCATGTGGCCCTGAGCCAGGCGCGGCAAGTAAAGGTGGGAGAAGAGGCGGACGTGCAGCCGCTCGGCGCTTCGACCCCGGTCAACGGCACGGTTTCGCTGGTCTCGCCGGCAGCCGATCCTGGCAGTACGACGGTTGAGGTGTGGATCAGAATTCCCAACAAGGCCGGCGCTCTGATTGTCGGCACGCCCGTCAAGGTGGCAATGGCCGGCTCCAATGTTGCGCAGGCGCTCAAGATTCCCTCGTCGGCGGTGCTGCCCGGCGAAGACGGCAGCAAATCGGTGATGGTGATATCGAGCGACGGCACAGCGCAGCGCAAGAAGATCGAGCTTGGCATCAGCGGCGATGGCGACGTGCAGGTGTTGAGCGGCTTGTCGCAATCCGACCTGGTCATCACGCAGGGATCGTTCGGACTGGACGAGGGTACTAAAGTAAAGCAGGCCGCGGCCAGTGGCAACGCGCCAGACGCCAAGGGCGGAGGAGACAACTGATGCCTGGCGAGACTTCCGCCGACAAAGCAGGCAAACCGTTCTGGCTGTCGCGTTCGACGCGCACTATCTTCTTTTTTGCGGTCGTGCTGACCGTGGCCGGCGTGTTTCTCGCTTTTCGCGTGCCAGTCTCGGTATTTCCCGAGACCAACTTTCCGCGTGTCGTAATCGGAGTCGACAACGGCGTGATGCCGGTCGAGCAGATGGAAGTGACCATCACGCGGCCCATTGAGAATGCGGTGAACTCGGTGCCCGGCCTCGTGACCGTGCGCTCCACAACCAGCCGCGGATCGGCCGAGGTAAGCCTTTTCTTCGACTGGCACGTCGACATGGTGCTGTCGCTGCAATTGGTTGACGCGGCGCTGGCCAAGGTGGAGCAGACTCTGCCCCCGTCGGCGCGCATCACCACCAACCGCCTGACCTTTGCTACATTCCCGATCATTGGCTACAGCCTCACCTCCGATACGAGTGCCGCAGAACCAGCTTTGGGAGATTGCCACGTACGATCTGAAGCCGCCGCTGAATCGCGTCGACGGCGTCAGCACGGTTGTGGTGCAGGGCGGCCAGGTGCCCGAGTTTCACGTGACGCCGAACCTGGCGCTGCTCGAGGCTTCGGGAGTCACAATTCCCGACCTCGTGAGTGCAATCGAGGCCTCGAACATCATTGACTCGCCCGGACTCTACCAGGACGATCATCAGCTTGTGCTGGGACTGGTGGGCGCGCAGGTGCACGATGCCGATGAGCTGCGCCAACTGGTGGTGAAGACAACTGCGGCCGGTGCGCCGGTGCGGTTAGCTGACGTTGCCACAGTTGAAAACGGCGCGATGCCCGTCTATACAACTGTCACCGCCAACGGCAGAAATGCAGTATTACTCAACATCGCGCGGCAGCCTACCAGCGATACGGTCGCAGTCGCCAAAGCTGTGGCGGAGCAGGTCGCGCAACTACGCCGCAAACTTCCGCCCGGCGTAAAGCTCGAGCTCTTCTACGATCAATCTCAGCTTGTTCGCGATTCTATCGCCAGCGTTCGCGACGCCATTGTCATCGGCCTGGTGCTGGCATGTATCATCCTCTTTCTCTTCCTGCGCGACTGGACCTCGTCGCTGATTGCGGGCCTGGTGATTCCGGTAACCATTGCCGTGACCATCGCCGCGCTGTGGCTCATCGGGGAGAGCTTCAACCTGATGACGCTGGGCGGGCTGGCCGCGGCCATCGGTTTGGTTATCGATGACGCCATCGTGGTGGTTGAAAACATTGTGCTGCACCGAGATGCCGGCGAGAGCCGCTCCGCAGCCGTACGCGACGCGCTACGTGAGATTACCACGCCGCTGATCGGATCCACCATCACGCCGGTAGTTGTGTTTCTGCCGCTGGTCTCGGTCAGCGGTGTCACCGGCAGCTTCTTCCGCGCGCTTGCGATCACCATGACTGCGGCGCTGCTCACTTCTCTGGCGCTGGCGCTCACGTGGACGCCGGGTCTGAGCTACGTGCTGCTGCGCCACCGGAAGCATATCGGCGTTTCGATGCGGGCGAATCAAATGATGAGCTCGCCGCACGGCGATCATGCCGCGGGGCGCATGTTGAGCCGGGTTCTGGCCGTGCATCGACGCGTGCTCGAGTGGGCGCTCGATCGCCCGCTTTGGGTTGGCGGCATCTGCCTGGTGCTGGTTGCGGCCACCTGGGGCGGATACCGTGCGTTGGGCTCCGATCTGCTGCCCCAAATGGATGAAGGCGGTTTTATTCTCGACTACATTATGCCCGCGGGCAGCTCGCTGAATGAGACCAACCGCGTGCTGGAGCATGTGGAGCGCATCCTGCGGTCGGAGCCGGAAGTTGAGATCACCTCGCGCCGCACCGGCCTGCAGATGGGGTTTGCGGCGGTCACCGAAGCCAACACGGGCGACTTTACGGTCAAGCTCAAGCCGCATCGCAGCCGCAGCGTGTGGGATGTGATGGACGAGGTGCGCGCGCGCGTGAAGGCCGCGGAGCCGGAGCTCGACATCGAGATCACCCAGGTGCTGCAAGACAACATCAACGACCTTTCCAATGCGCCGGAGCCGATCCAGGTTAAGGTCTATTCCGACGACGCGCAACTGCTGAATCAACTCGGCCCGCGCGTGGGCGACGCGATCTCAAAGGTGCCCGGCGTTGTGGACGTGGAGAACGGCATCGACAACACCATCAGCGGTCCGGCGACGAGTTTTCGCGTCGATCCGGCGGCCGCGTCCAGGCTTGGCTTTACTCC
This sequence comes from uncultured Acidobacteriaceae bacterium, assembly GCA_963732165.1. Lineage (GTDB taxonomy): Bacteria > Acidobacteriota > Terriglobia > Terriglobales > Acidobacteriaceae > Telmatobacter. The sequence goes on along the minus strand of CAVSYM010000055.1, from coordinate 96,920 downwards.
CGCGGAGATTTCTGAAGATGCTACGGCGATTCTTGACGGCATTCCCACCACCAATCCCATCATTGCCAACGGACGGCCTTACACCGTTCGCGTGAGACTCGCCGACGAGACGCGGACTTCGCTCGATTCGATCCGTAACACGGTCTTCAACAGCAGTTCAGGCCACACCGCTACGCTGGGATCGCTGGCAACGGTGGAGCAACTGCCGCCGCAGAACGAGATTCATCGTGAGAACCTGCAGCGGCTGGTGGTGGTGACGGGCGACCTTGAGGGCTCCGACCTTGGATCGGCGGTCGCCAGGGTGCGACAGGCGGTGGCGGAGTTGCATCTGCCTTCCACCGTTCGCGTCGAGTATGGCGGCACCTACGAGGAACAGCAGAAATCGTTCCACGACCTGCTGCAGGTCCTGCTGCTGGCGCTGGTGCTGGTGTTCGGCGTGCTGCTGGCTGAGTTCCGCAACTTTCCTGCTCCAGTGGCAATCCTCGCCTCATCGGTGCTCTCCATCTCCGGCGTGATTGCGGCGCTGCTGGTTACCGGGATCACGTTCAATGTGGCGTCGTTCATGGGGCTCATCATGGTGATCGGTATCGTCGCCAAAAACGGCATTCTGCTGCTCGACGCGGACGAGCGGTTCCGCGGCCAGGGCGCATCGTCGCGCGACGCGATGCTCAAAGCCGCGCAGCGCCGCCTGCGGCCCATTGCCATGACTGCGCTGGCCGCAGTCTGCGGAATGCTGCCGCTGGCCTTCGGGCTGGGAGCCGGATCGCAGATGCTTCAGCCGCTGGCCATTGCGGTCATCGGCGGACTCTCGATCTCCATGGTGCTCAGCCTGGTGGTGACTCCGCTGGTGTATTTCCTGCTGACCCGCGGTCGCGAGGCGACAGAGCAGACGACTGCGTAAGCTCTCGCCTACCCAGGGCAATCGCATTTGGATTTAGGATCACGAACAGTGGCGGCTTTGAAAGGGCACGGCTTCAGCCGTGCCGATGGGAGAGGTCAAAAACTGCGTCGGCTTTAGCCGCTGAGGGATGTATCTCCCGGCTCAACCCCGTCCCTCAGGGCCTAAAGGCCAGGCATTTTCCTTGCGGCTTTTTACGGCACGGCTAATAAGAAACAAAAATGCAAGTACAACAAAACAAAGGATGAGTTCTGCGGACTCCCACCCATCGGACAAAAACAAAAACGTCCGATGGATGGGGCACAGTTTCATCCCCCTGCGGGTCGGCAACGACGGTGGACGGCTAAAGCCGTGCCCTTTCAAAACAAACTCTTCCCATATCTTCAAATGCGATTGACCTGCTCGCCTACCCGATCAGCGTCATCACCGGGCAAGGCGCATCCACGATAATGTGAAACGCGCCCGATATCCGCGTTTCGAGCCACAGGTGCGAACTGCGGCGCAGCGAGAGCACCAGCAGGTCGATCGCATTTTCCCGGATGTACTCAAGAATAGTTGCGTGTGCAATTCCCGTCGACATAACGCCGTGCGGTTTTACAACCGTCTCGGCCTGTCCCGGAGCGATCCGTTCTACCTCGGCTTCAAACCGCTTCTGCACGGCCGCCAGGCTTCCGGGCTCTCCGACATCTCCGGGATGAATCACGTGCAGTACGTCCATTCCGGCGTGGAATGCTTCTGCCATCCCCATGGCGTACGCAGCTCCTCGCGCGGCCGCCGGCGAAAGCCCTGTGGCATACAGCACCCGTTTGATTGGCGCCTCTTCGTCACAGCACTGTGCCACGTGCGGGCCCACCGTGAGAGACGGCCCGCCTGTCGAGCGCAACACCTTTTCGGCCACCGACCCGATGATCGCGCGGTCCAGACGTCCCCGTCCACGCGTTCCCAGCACGATCAGCGACGGCTCGTTCCGGAGCGCCAGTTGTGGAATCTGCTCATGCGGATTGCCTTCGAGCAGCACGGATTCAACATGCTTCAAATCCCCGCCCAGCCGGTCGACCTCGCGCACCAGCGCAGCTTCAGAATCCGTGCGTTGAGCGCTTTTCAGCCGCCCGTGCCCCTCCGCCTCTACTTCCATGGCGGCTTGCGTCAGTTCGAATGCATGCGCCACTGTCAACTCGGCGCCAAACTGGCGTGCGATCATTGAAGCGTAGAAGCCAGCATTCGCAGAGCATTTTGAAAAATCGGTTGCGAAAATCACTTTTTTGATTGTGAAGGGCGAAGGAGCTGGGGAAGGTACAAAATCGGCATGGTCCATGCGGGGAGAGTCTCCATCGACGCGTATTCGGTGTCTCGCGAATTGTTGCGTTCAGATCGACCGAAGATCATGCTACTACGCCGGCGCAAGTTTCATCGCGCACCGTTCGCCGTCGCTGCCAGGGGCCGTGGATGCAGCTGGGTTCATTGAAGAGCAGACTTTATCTGCTTCTCGATCGACTTCAGGTTGCCCTGGCCCTGGAACTGGGCGAGTACCTTGCCGTCGCGGCCGATAAGGAAGGTCATCGGGAGCCCCAGAATCCCGCCGTATCGCTCTCCAAGTCTGGCGTCGCCCATGGCAACCGGGTAGTCGAGGCGGAGCTTGTTTACGAGGCTTCGCGCAGCATCTTCATCGTCATCCATTGAGATGCCGATTGACTGGAAACCCTGGGAACCGTAGCTGCGCTGCCAGGAATTGAAGACCGGCATCTCGGTCTGGCAAGGCGCGCACCAGGTGGCCCAGAAATTCAAAAGCACTACCTTGCCGCGGAAGCTGTCGAGCCGGACAATTTGCCCCGCCAGATCGCGGCGAGCGAATTCCGGCGCCCGTCTGCCAACCAGAGACTGCACGTGTGCCGGCTTCGCAATCGCGGTCAGGCACGCGGCAAACAGCACGCAGGCGCCCAGATGTCGCGCCAGGCGGAAGGAATCATGGGTCACGGATCGCGTTGCTTTCATGGTCGAAACTTCAGTGAGCGCGCACGACGGGAAACCCCATGTCGACCCAGTTCGTGCCAAAGTTGTCGGCGAGGTAGAGAACCTTGAAGTTTGTGAATCCCATGCCGCTGAGCAGCTTGTAAGCGGGGCCTACATTGGGGCAGTGGTTCCACGGGCAGCAGCCGCAATAAATCACGATGAAGGCTTTGCGCGGGAGCGAGGAGACGCGATTTCTGAGCGCCTCGATTCCCTCATCGCGCGAGCCGGGCCCGGCATATTCCGCGCCGGCAATGTGCGCCTCGTCGAACATCATGCGCGATCCCACCTGTAGTATCAGCGGCCGCATCGTCTGCGGCTTTTGGAGCAGCTTATTCAGCTCTTCGGGTTGCATCAGATTTGCCGTGGGAATGGTAAGCGCGCTCAGAGATTGCGCGGCAAATTGCGCGCGGCACGGCAATATGGCAAGCGCGCCCAGCGCCAGGGTAAGCAATACCAAAGCGCCTTTTTGAATCACCGGATTAGTTTTCATGGTTCTCGGCCTCGGCAAACAGTTTAATGCGCCGCATTGGCAGGCGCGCTGCGGCGAGTGTCACAATTGGTTTATGCCTATCGAAGAGCCCATTCTTCTTACTGCCGCTGAAGCGCGCGTGCTTGGTGCGCTGGTTGAAAAAGAGATCACTACGCCCGACTACTATCCGCTTTCGCTGAACGCGCTTGGGAACGCATGTAACCAGCGCTCGAATCGCGAGCCGACGATGAGTCTCGACGAAGACGACCTGCGCCAGGCGCTCAACGGCCTTGAGCGCAAGCAGCTTGCCGGCCGCGCTCGTTCGAGCGATGGGCGGGTAACAAAGTACGAGCACTGGCTTGGCGAGGCCTTCAATTTGAGCCGCGCCGAGACGGCGCTCATGTGCGTCCTGCTGCTGCGGGGACCGCAAACCCCCGGCGAACTGCGCGGCCGTACAGAGCGGTTGCACAGTTTTGACGAGATCTCCGATGTTCTGGCTGGCCTGCAGAAGCTGATGGACCGCGAGCCGCCGCTTGCCGCCCTGTTGCCGCGCCAGGCGGGGACCAAGGAATCGCGCTACGCGCACCTGCTCTGCGGCCCGGTGGAGTCGATTCAGTTGCCGGTTGCGCTCGGGGCGGCGGAATTTCCGACTGTGAATCCCGCGCACGAGGAGCGGATCGCGCAGCTTGAGGCCACGGTTGAGGAACTGCGCCAGGAAGTGGTGCGGCTCCAACAGAAGATTGACGGGGTCCTTGGTTAGGACGATCGCATTTGGCTTCAGGATCACGAACAGTGGCGGCTTTGAAAGGGCACGGCTTGACAGGCTGCGGAAAAACCCGTGGAACGAAGCAATTTCGTCATAGTCGATGCAGCAGGGGCTAAAGCCCCAATCATTTTGAAGGCTTTATTGGCCCGGCTCAAGCCGTGCCCTTGTTACAAAGCCCTTCTCCGTCGTGCACGAACGAGTTTTTCCGCAGCCTGTTCAGCCGTGCCGATGGATAGGTCATAAACGGCCTCGGCTTTAGCCGCTGAGGAATGTGTTTCCCGGCTCAACCCCATCGCTCAGGGCCTAGAGGCCAGGCATTTTCTTTGAAGCTTTTACGGCACGGCTGAAGCCGTGCCCTTTCAAAACAATTCCTTCTAATATTTTGAAATGCGATTGCCCCGGGGTCCTGGGTCAGCCGCCATTGCCGAAAGGCGGAAGGGAAGGGTAGTATTCCACTGGAAAAGTTTTCAGGAGAATACTACCCATGCAATTGTCTCGATCCTGCTTGATCATCGTACTTGGTTTGATAACGTTTACCGCAGCCGCCCAAGCGCCGAAGGCCGTGCCTACACACAAAACCACCCAAGCCGATGCCTCGTCGCAGGTGGCGCTTACGCCGCCCATGGGTTGGAATAGCTGGAATTACTTCGCCGGCAAGGTTACGGATCAGGACATCCGCAATGCCGCCGACGCAATGGTTGAAACCGGGATGAAAGATGCCGGCTACGAGTACATCAACATCGACGACACCTGGGAGGGTGAGCGCGACGCCGATGGAGTGCTCCACACCAATTCAAAGTTCCCCGACATGAAGGCCCTGGCCGACTACGTGCATTCCAAGGGCCTCAAATTGGGCATCTATTCCGGGCCGGGCCCCAAGACCTGCGCCGGATTTGCGGGTTCGCTCGGCCACGAGCAGCAGGACGCCGATCTCTACGCGTCATGGGGCATCGATTACCTGAAGTACGACCTGTGCAGTTATATTCCCGAAGTTATGTACAAGCAGGCGCCCGACGACCCGGCTGCGCGCATGAAGCTGATGATCGGCGCTTACCAGAAAATGCACCAGGCGCTTAAGGCCACCGGCCGGCCGATCGTCTACTCACTCTGCCAGTACGGCTGGGACGCGGTGTGGGAGTGGGGACCGTCGGTTGGCGCAAATCTGTGGCGCGCAACCGGCGATATTCAGGCCAACTGGGAGAGCATCTACTCCATCCTGAATGAGCAGCAGGGCCTGGCGAATTATGCCGCGCCCGGCCACTGGAACGATCCCGACATGCTGGAGGTTGGCAACGGAAGGCTCTCGCTGGCCGAGAACCGCTCGCACTTTTCCATGTGGGCCATGCTGGCCGCTCCCTTACTCGCCGGCAACGATCTGCATAACATGAAGCCCGAGATCTCTGCCATTCTTACCAATCGCGATGTGATCGCCATCGACCAGGACAAGCTGGGCCGCGAAGCCACGCACGTTTACTCCGATGGCGAGGTGGATGTGTGGGCGCGGCATCTTTCCGGCGGAGCGATGGCTGTTGCCGTTCTCAACGCGGGCAGCGACCGCTATTCGACGCATCCGTTCCATCTGAGCCTGGCCAAACTCGGCCTGCACGGCGCGCAGAAGGGCAAGGATCTGTGGACCGGCAAGGATATCGAGTTCACTGACAACATGCCGCTCGAAATCAAAGGCCACGACATTCTGCTGGTGCGGATCGCGCAGCCGAAGTGAGAAAGACAAGGAATTGGGAGTAGGGAATAGGGAGTAGGGCCGGGCAGCGAGTAGCTGTAAGCCACTCACGAAACTCGGAGCTGAGAGCTATTGCCTATTCCCTACTCCCTATTGCCTGTTATTCCGCTGTTCCCACGCACACCTCAAACCAGCCTCGATCGTCGGTCCAGGTGCCGGCGCAGGCAAAACCCGCCGCGGCCATCGTCTCCGACGCGTCGCCGGGCCGGTACTTGTAGCTGTTCTCGGTGTGGATGGTCTCGCCGGCGCGGAACTCAACCTCCCAATCGAGAGCCGCAAGACGCACGCGCTGGTCGGTGCAGCTCTTGAGATGCATCTCCATCCGCGACATGGTCTCGTTCCACACTGCCCGATGTTCGAATTGCGCCAGATCGAAGTCCGCGCCCAGCTCGCGGTTCATTCGTACCAGCATGTTTTTGTTGAAGGTCGCGGTAACACCCGCCGCATCGTCGTAGGCCGCGAGCAGAGTGGATTCGTCCTTCACCAGATCCACGCCGAGCAGCAAGCCGTCTCCCGGGTCAAGCTGCTTGCGCAACTTGCGCAAAATCCGCGCCGACTCTTCCGGCTCAAAGTTGCCGATGCTCGAACCAATATAGAGCACGAGCCGCCGCTCGCCCGGCTCGCAGGCATCGAGCTCGAATCCGTTGGTGTAGTCCATTTCCAACAGCGCGGCACGAACGCCGGGAATCTCCCGTTCAATCCGCGCCTGCGCTACCAGCAGCGCGGTGGCCGAGACGTCGACCGCCTCAAAGACCAGTTCGCGCTGCCGCGCCAGTGCGGCCTTCATCAACACGCGCGTCTTCTCCGCCGATCCCGCGCCAAGCTCGGTAAAACGCAACCGGCTGCCGGCCGCCGCCAACGCCACCATCTCGCTTGCATTGCGCTCAAGAATCGCTCGCTCAGTCCGCGTCACGTAGTACTCGGGCAGTTCGGTGATTTGCTCGAAGAGTTCCGATCCCGCCTCGTCGTAAAAAAGCCAGGGCGGCAGTGTTTTGGGGCGCGAGCTCAACCCGTTTCGTACCACGCTCGCCAACTGCTCGTCGACTTGAAGGAATGATGCAGGGGAAGCTGCAAGAGACATGTCTTTACCTTCGATGCAGGAACCCGCTTCAGGACGCCAATCTTATTCCCGAAAATTGCCACCGGGTCTCGGGCGCAAAGAAATTGCGATAGCTGGCGCGAATGTGCCTTTGCGGCGTCACGCACGAGCCTCCGCGCAAGACCATTTGCCCGCTCATGAACTTGCCGTTGTACTCGCCAAGCGCACCCTCCAACGGCCTGAACCCGGGATAGGGCAGATATGCGCTTCCCGTCCACGCCCAACAATTCCCGTAGTGCTTCGCACGGTTCTCGTTTTGGTGCTTCGCACCGTCTTCGTTTTGGGTGAGAGCAGTGGGAGTCAAATTCCACGAATCCAGCAGGTTGCCTTCAACGGGCTGGCCCTCGGCAGCCACCTCCCACTCCGCTTCGGTGGGCAGCCGGTGCCCCGCCCAGCGCGCGTAGGCGTCTGCCTCATAAAAGCTTACATGGCTCACCGGCGCATCCAGTTTCTGGCTCAAAGGCGCGGCGCCGCGCAGGGTAAAGACGGCCCACTCGCCGCCCTCTTGCGACCAGTAAAGCGGAGCTTTCCAGCCTTGCGCTTTGACCGTGGCCCAGCCGGCTGAAAGCCACAACTCCGGCCGCGCGTAGCCGCCGTCGTTCATAAAATCGAGATACTCGCCGCACGTCACCAGGCGGTCCGCCAGCCCGTACGGCCGCTGCCAAACCTGGTGGCGCTCCAGCTCGTTGTCGAAGCAGAAGCCATCACCGGAGTGTCCAATCTCGCGCAATCCGCCTTCAAAATGCTCGAATTGAAGATCCGGGTGCCCCAGGTCCCTCGCATTTGGGGAACTGGGAGATAAGGTTGCTTCGCCCAGGTTTTCTCTCGCGGGCAGATAGGCCGGCCGCAGCGGATTGGTGTAAAAGGCGTGGAGTATGTCGGTGAGCAGCAGTTCCTGGTGCTGCTCCTCGTGATTCGCTCCCAGTTCGATACGCTCGAGTGCAGCCGGCGGCGCGCCGCTCTCCATCAATCGCTGGATGGCCTCATCCACGTGCTCGCGGTAGCGAAGAACCTCTTCGAGGCCGGGCCGCGAAAACGATGAGCGCAGCTTCTTTTCGGGAAAAGCTGAATAACCCTCGTAGTAGCTGTTGAAGAGCCATGGAAAATCGGGATTAAAGACACGGTATCCCGGCGCGAACTGGCTCAGAATGAACGACTCGAAAAACCATGCCGTGTGGGCGAGATGCCACTTGGCTGGCGAGGCCTCAGCACACGACTGCACCATCATGTCTTCGGGGGTGAGCGGGGCGCAGAGATCGAGGGTGCGCAGGTGCGCCTCGCGAAATCTCTCGACCAGATTCGGTTCAGGAACGGCTACCGCGGATTTGCTCGCTTCGTGCTCCATAATAGCTTTCAACCTTCCCTTATTCGACAAAGTGTAGCTCCTGCGGGTTGATCCGAATGAATCATCGGTTTACCCGCCTGAAACCGGCCTGCGCCAAAGTCGAAAACCGGCTATGGACACTCATTTGCCTTTTCATTGATTGTGAATAGTGCTTTAATTGCATCCGACGGGCATCTGCTCCACGCCCGACGGGCATCCGTTCTTTCGATGCATTCCGCCTACTTTGCGACCTAGCAAAGTCGGGAGGGATTATGACCAGGACGTCGGTTTTTACTGTTCTCCTCGTTCCGGGGCTGATTTCCGCCTGCGTGGCGGCTCAGCAACCGTTGACCGCCCAGGCTCCAGCGCATGTCTCGGCCGCTGATTCCATACAAGTTCAAACCACGCCTCCTGCTCAATTGCCTGCCCAGGCGCCAGCATCAACGCCCACCTCGACGCCCGCTCCGTCTCCCGCTCAAACCCAGGCTGCCGACGTAAAGCCTGAGGTAAAGGCGCCCCTGCCCCCTCCAACTCCTGAAGATATGGGTGACTCGCTTACCATGCACCAGCGGTACCAGGCGGCGATTGCCGCCTACCAGAAGGCGCCGCGGTCGGCAGTTGTCTGGAATAAGATGGGGATCGACTACCAAATGATGTTTAATGTTCGCGAGGCCACACACTGCTATCGGCAGTCGCTGAAACTCGATCCTCATAATGCGGAGGTTATCAACAACCTGGGTACCGTTTATGACTCGCAGAAGCAATTCTCAGAGGCCGAACGTCTCTACCACAAGGCAATCAAGATCAACCCGGAATCGGCGCTGGTTTATAAGAATCTGGGCACCAATCTGCTGGCCCAGCACAAATACAAGCGAGGGTGGGACGCTTACCAGCGCGCGCTGACGATCGATCCGCAAATCTTTGAGGACCATGGCACCCCGCAAGTGCAGAATCCCGCACCGGTTGCGGAGCGCGGCGCAATGAACTACTACATGGCGCTGGGTTGCGTTCGCATCGGGCAGACCGATTGCGCTCTGCAGTACCTGCGCATGGCGCTCGACGAGGGCTTTACCAGCCCCAAGAAGGTGGCCTCCGACGTGGCTTTTGCCAGCTTGCGCGACAACCCTGACTTCAAACAGCTGCTGGCCTCACAAACGAACACCAAGCCCGCGCAGGCCCGCTGAGAATTCCCCGGCCCCAAACCCGGACGGTCGTCCTGCGGAGTGGCAATCCCGTCTATCTGATCATGAAGACCCACACCTGTTTCCGGCTCATTTCAGTGTTGGTTATGGCGGCCGCAACTGCCACAGTCGCTTCGTCTCAGGATTCACCCCCTACCCCCTCAGGCGGACAGAACGGCGGGGGCGGTTACGGGCAGCGCCGTGGCGGCGGATTTGGCATTATGGGTGGCGGCCTGATGGGAACAGTTACCGCGGCTGCAGCTGACCAGTACACCATCAAGACCGATGCCGGCGATGTGTACACGGTGCATTTCTCCGCCGACACGCGAATCTTCAAGATGCCTGCGTACGCGCGCCGCGAGGGCGGCGAGGGAAATGGCGGTGGGCAGGGTAATGGAGAAGGCGGCGGCCAGGGCAGGTGGCAGGGCCGAGGCATGGGCGGCAATCCTCCGCAGCAGCTCAAGCCCACCGACATCAAGGTTGGCGATGTCATCCAGGTGCGCGGCCAGATTGACGAAACCGCCAAGTCGGTGCCGGCCATGTTTATCGTGCAGCTTGACCCGGAACGCGTGGCTCAGATCCGCGAGATGAATGCCAATTTCGGCAAGACCTGGCTGATGGGCAGAGTTACCGCCATCGATGGGGTGAAAGTCACGCTGACGGGAACACTCGATAATGCATCGCACAGCTTTGTCGCCGACGAGAACACAACCTTCCGCCAGCGCCGCGATCCCATTACGCTGGCCGACATCAAGGAAGGCGACATGGTGCGCGTTGACGGCGCAGTGAAGGACGGCGTCTTTACGGCAACCTCGGTGAACAGCATGGGTGCGCCGCCTCCGGCCGGAAGCGCCACGGTGCCGCGGGTTCCGCCGCCACCGCCTGCACAGTCCGCGCCGCAATAGCCCTAGTTCTTTGACCGCGTGGATTTGTGCTTTCCCACCCTTTCCGCGATGGAACTGCGGAAAGGATGGGGCACCCACATTGGTGCAAATTTAAGCGGTCAGAGACCTAATCGAGGTTTTTGATCGTAGTCCCGGCCGGCACATCAACCACGAATTCTTCGCTGTCGAGGCTCTGATTCTGAGTCACCGTCAAAACGGTCAGAACGATCTGGTACGACTCGAGCGGCCGCTTGATGGTGATTGTGGCCGGATACTCGACTCCGTTGAAATCGTTGTAATCGCCGTAGAACACCTGGGTTTCCAGGTTGCCATCCGCATCGTAGACGTCTTGCTCGTAGGGCTTGAGGTCAGAGCGATCGAAGGTAACAACCCGCACCGGCTTCTGTTGTTTGCTGCCAGGAATCGTACGCACGATGCTCAGCACGTACTCCGACTTAAAGAGCAGATGCTTCTTCTCGGGATCTTCGATGGTCTCCGAATCGGCCGTTACTGAATACAATTCGTCGGGAGTTAGCCCGCGCACCACCATGGCGTCATAGAAGAATGCCGGCCGCATGTTTTCAAATTCATTGGGCGACTTTTTGGTAAGACTATTGGGCCCTTTAACGGCTTCTTTCTTTGAGGGTACGTACAAGGTAAAGTTCTTGCCGTCGCTGGCCATGTCGAACATTTCAGTGCGAAGCACCGGCACCTGGGCATAAACGCGCAGCATATCGGGCTTGCTTAGAAGGATGTTTGCCGGGAAGGTCGGCTCCGTCGTTACCGAGCCTTCCTTGGGCTTCGACATTGTTGCCTGAATCGTGACTTTGGCGGTGAGAGTATGCAAGGCATCCCAGCTCTTGTTGAGCTGCGCCACCAGTTCTTCCGGAGTTACTGTCTGCACGGTTGCGGGCGCTTTCGGCACCGGCAAATGGCGGGTTGTGGGCAGCAGCGAACAGCCGGCCAGCATCACGGGCAGGGTCACTCCGCAGGCGGAGAGTGCGCGGCGGATTCTCATTTTCCACCTGCCTTCTTCAAGGCGCGGCGGTAACTGGCCACTTCGCGATTGTGCTCGTCGAGAGTGGCGGCGAACTCGGAGTGGCCCTGCGCGTCGGCTCCGGCTGCCACAAAATACAGGTAACTTGTGGTCGCCGGGTGCATGGCCGCGCGCAGCGACGGAATGCCGGGGTTGGCGATCGGGCCAGGCGGCAGGCCGGCGTGTAAGTAAGTGTTATATGCCGTGTCGCGCTTCAGATCGCTCTGGTAGATCGACCCGCGCCAGAGGCCCTCGAGCTCGAGGCCATAGATTACGGCGGGATCGGTCATCAGCGGCATGTCTTTTTGCAGCCGGTTGTCAAAGACGCTGGCTACCAGCGGGCGTTCCCCGTCCACCGCTGTCTCGCGTTCAACCAGCGAGGCGACGGTCACCACCTGGTGAAAATTGTTGTTCAGACCCAACTGCGCGGCAACCGCGCGAAATCGCCTCACCATTGCTCCGACAATCTGCTCAGGCTTTACATTGCGTGCAAACCGATATGTGTCAGGGAAGAGATAGCCCTCGAGGCTCTTTGCCCCGGGGTCCATATCGGAAATCAGGCTTACTTGATCGACCGCTGCGTTGAGAAAATCCTGCCGGCTGCCAAAGCCATTCTGCTCGACGCGGTTGGCGATATCGAAGATGTTGGAACCCTCAGGGATGGTCAGAGCCCGGGTGTAGATGTCTCCGCGGGCGATCCGCGCGTAGACTTCGACAGCTGTGGCCGGATGGTCGAAGCGATACTCGCCGGCGCGCAGGGTGCCGCGCTTGAACAGGCGCAACAGGTCGAATGCATATTGGCTCCGCACCACCCCGGCATTCTCAAGTGCCCGGCCGATGGTCTGGGTAGAAGAGCCCGGATTCAGTTCCACAAAGGTCTCCGTCGATGGCCCAAAGGGCGTGAGCACCAGCCATGCTGCGGCCGCGGCGATGGCGAGCGCGACAAAAAGCAGAACGGGTAGGAGTTTTGCCCCCGCCCGCCCGGTTTTTCTCCTGTTCTTCGCTCTTCGCCTTGCCATGATGCCGTTCTGGATCCCTTTTTTCGGCGTTGATTGGATTAGCAGGCCTCGGTCGGGCCATCAAGACTATTCGTCAACTATTTAGGACGCGGATTGGGCCCCTGGGGACTCTCTATCTTTCATTGTATCGGGCGTGAATCGACGTGACCGGCATGGTCGCGAGGGCTTTTCAAGAAATGACCGCCGGGGACGGTCGAGGCAGTATTGCGCCTTTCTCACGGCCAGCCAGAAACACCGGCGCCGGTCGAGCACCCGGCTCGCGAATGCGGGCGTAAGAAGTCCATCTTATTATAGCCAGCGCAATTCGCCAGCCTCGAACTTCCCTCGGGCCACTGCGCGCGGGCCTCGCGCAACTAGAACTCCGCCGGCGTTGCAGATAATTCCCGCTGCCTGCGATACATTCAATTGCGTGCAGAAGCAAGCCTGGGTAGGTGGAAGTCCAATAAACGATGCAAAAAGCTCGCCGTAACTCTTTATTCTTGACTATTTTGCGTCATAAGCCGTTCATTTTCATTGGGATGCGCCAAAAGGTAAAAGGTATAAGCCCATGAAAATAAGCCGGTTAACCCCTAAAATGGGGTATATATGGGGGGTGCGAATTTGCTATCGAGTCGCGCCGGCCGACGCTTGAGTTGTGAGAAATGCAGGTTAGGCTAATAGCTGAAAGCTGAGAGCTGAAAGCTGACAGTTTGTACCCATCCCCGTTACCTGTCCCTCGACATCGGCAACCGCCGCATCGGCGTAGCCGTATCAGACGAGCTGGGGTTAACGGCGCACCCGGTGATGACGCTCGAACGAAAGCGGAGCCGGCGCGACGACCTGCGATCTCTGGCGCGGCTGGCGCGGCGGTACGCCGTGAGCGCAATTGTCGTCGGCAACCCGCTTCTGCTTTCGGGTAAGGCCGGCCCACAGACTGAAAAGACTCAGGCGTTTGCCGCGGAGCTCGGCGCGCTGACCGGGCTGCCGATTCACCTATGGGATGAACGGTTGACCACCCGCGACGCCCACCAGATGCTTTACGAGGCCGGCCATAAACGCCAGGATCATCGCAGCATCGTGGACCAGGTAGCGGCTACGCTGATTCTGCAATCGTTTCTCGACGAGAAGCGCGACGCCTTCCAGCGAGAGCCGCCCTCGCCAACTGCCGTATAATTGTTTTTCTAGTGTTATTGAATCTCGCGGGCCGAGCTTCCACGCCCGCAGCGGATCACGGATGCCCGAACTAATCAAAAAACAACTTCTCGAAGAGATCAAGGCGCTCGAGTACGAGCTGACGACCGAACTGCCCGCCGAGATCAAGAAGGCCAGGGCGCTGGGAGACTTGTCGGAAAACGCCGAGTATCACATGGCCAAGCAGCGGCAGGAATTCGTAAATGCCCGTCTGGGCCAGCTGAAAAAACGTATGGGCGAACTCTCTCTCGTCAACCTTGCGAACATTCCCAGGGACAAGGCGGGATTCGGGTCGACTGTGGTGGTCTACGACTCGACCAAGGACGAGGAGTTGGTTTACCGTCTGGTCACCAGCGAAGAGGCCGACGTTGCCAAGGGACTTATTTCAACGACTTCACCCATCGGCCGAGGGATTGTGGGCAAGAAAGTAGGTGATGTGGCCGTGATCCACACGCCAAACGGCAAACGCGAGCTTGAGATTTTGAAGTTGACTACGATTCACGATGAGGCCGGCGGCGAAAGCGACGCAGGCGAAGCTGCCGCGGCCGGTGCTGCGCAGTAGCCGGGAGAACACTAGCTGCTAGCTTCTAGCCTCTAGCTTCTAGCTCAATCCCGGCGGGACAATCCAGGATGGCTCTAGCGGCCAGTAAGCTAAGAGCCTAGAAGCTGGAAGCTAGGAGCTGGGACCTTCAATGACCTGGACAAGCGCATTCGGTCGCGCGTGCGGTTGGCTGCTCGATCGCATCGTGCATGGCCTGGCGCTCACCCGCATCAATCCCAATTTCCTCACCTTCTTCGGGCTGGTCATCAACATTGCAGCGGCATTTCTATTCGGCCACGCAAATGAGTCCAATGCCGACCTCATGTTTTTCTATGCCGGGTTGGTCATTTTTGGCGCCGGCATCTTCGATATGGTCGACGGCCGCGTGGCGCGGAGCACCAACCAGGTCACAGTCTTCGGCTCGTTTTTCGACTCGGTTATCGACCGCTACTCCGATGTGGTGTTGTTCTTCGGCCTGCTGGTCTATTACGGCCGCATCAACCGCTTCCGCTACGTGGTGCTGGTGGCATTTGTCATGGTTACTTCGCTCATGGTCAGCTACACGCGCGCCCGCGCCGAGGCGCTGATTGGCAAATGCAAGGTGGGTTTCATGGAGCGTCCGGAGCGGGTCGTGCTCATTCTGCTGGGCGCGCTCTTCAATCACTGGGGTGTGATGGCTCCGGTGCTGTGGGTGCTGGCCGTGCTTTCAACCATCACAGTGATTCACCGCATCCAGTACACCTACCAGAACACCAAGCATTTGGCGCCGCTGGGATAGGTGTGCAACTACTGGCAGCCGAGCTTGTGTCGCCGTTACTCCTGCCTTGTGGCATCCGGAAACCGCTGCATTTTCAGTCCATTGCGTTAAAGTGGTAGCGTAGTGACAGACTTCCGCGGAAAGGAGAAGCGGCCATGGCGCAGCACCCGTTTCTGAAATCGATCAAGCCCGTTAATCTGCTCTCCTTTGGGCCTAAGACGGAAGAGATCGAGCTACGCCCGCTGAACATCTTGATCGGGCCAAATGGGTCTGGGAAGTCGAACCTAATTGAAGCTTTCCGACTATTGTGGCTGCTTCCCGAAAAGGAGCCATGGAATGTCGTTTTGGAGACGGGCGGGGTAGACGAATGGATTTGGAAAGGGAGCAAGACGAAGAATCCCCGATCGTGTGTTAGCGCGAAGGTTTCGTGGGACATGCCTTACAACGACAAATTCGCAAATGAGCCTTTCGTATCCGAATACAGCATCGGGCTCGATAAATTCCAGGACTCATTTCGCGTGAGCACTGAGTCGGTTCAAATGACGAAGCGTAGCGACGGATACAATGCTCTAAACTCTCGCTTCGTTAGGACTGGGACCCAAGGAGAATTGTATCTTCGAACCTCTTCTCCAAATGATCAACCCATCCGCTTCGACCTTGTTCCAGACCAATCAGTGCTCTCGCAGCTTTCGTCCCGCCCGCTCGTTGAGTCGAGTTTAGGGATGCATTTACCCGAGATCCTAGAAATTCGCGAATTCTTCGATAGTTTTGATTTTCATCAGGATTGGGAATTCGGCGCCGATCTGACCCCGCGCGACCCTGTTCCTGTTGGCCAACCGGTAGATCGGCTCGAGGAGAACGGGCGTAACCTTGCTCAGATGCTGGCCTTCTTTAAGGACTATCATCGCCCGGTATTCGAACGCATTAACGAGCTCATGAAAAAGTTCTACGAGCCGTTTGAGAGTCTTGAGGTACGCCTTATCGGCACGCATCTTCAGGCCGCAATCAATGAGGAGGGCGGATTTTCCGTTTCAGCCTATCGCCTATCCGACGGAACTTTACGTTGGTTGGCACTTCTAACGATTCTCCTCAACCCGACTCCGGCGCCAGTCATTTGCATCGAAGAGCCCGAGCTTGGCCTACACCCCGACGCAATCCATGTGCTTGCCGATTTGCTTGTCGAGGCCTCAACCAGGGCGCAGCTAATCGTTACGACGCATTCGACTGCGCTGGTCGACGCGTTCTCGGATGATCCGGAGGCAGTCTGCGTGTGCGAGAAAGTAAACGGGGCAACGGTCATCAAGCGCCTCGAAAAAGAGCAGATGAAGGTCTGGCTTGACGACTACTCCCTCGGCCACCTGTGGGCTAGCGGTGAAATCGGCGGAAACCGCTGGTGAAGATACGCCTGTACGTGGAGGGAGGCCCACAAGGCGTTGACACCGACGGCCTGAGAAGATTCAGGTCGGCTTTCAAACAGTACTTCGAGCACTTCGACCCACAATTAAAATCCCTTGACGTGATCGCAAGGGGAGCGACTGAAAGAACCATTAAGAACTACGCTGAGGGCGTTCGTCGGCATGCTGCCGAGGGAGTCGTCGCGTTGCTCGTTGACTCGGACACGCCCGTTACTGCATCGTCGCCCGCTAAGCATCTCGCCTCAAAGCTAGATGGAGCAAAGGTCCCCAATGACGCACGCGCGAACGTATTTCTGATGGTTCAGTGTATGGAGGCTTGGCTCATCACCGATGTGGCTGCGCTTGAGAATTGCTATGGAGCTAAGGCGCGGGAAATGAAATTGCCTGCGGATCCGGACGTCGAGGCAATTCCTAAGAAAGACCTATTTGCCGCGCTCAACTCGCTTGCAAAAAATACGCCCATCGGACGTTATCACAAGATTCATCACGCGGCGCGAATCTTGGCTGTGCTAAGTCCAGAATTGGTCGCGAAACGCTCGAAACATGCACAGAAACTTCACGAGTTTCTGCGCCGATCCCTGATCGCGTAGCCCCTTACTGCTGCCTCTTCTTCCATTCGTCATATGAGATCCGCGGAATGGTGATGAACGCGTCACGCGTGCGCACGTAGTTGCCCAGGCCGTTCATGCGGCCGATGTTGTGCATCTTGTCGGAACGGATGTAGGGGCCGGCGGGATCGACGAATTCATCGTCCACGTGAATCTCGACCACGCGGCCCAGAATAATGCGCGAGCGGCCGATCTCCATCGTGGTGTATTCGCGGCACTCGAGCGCTGCGTGAGCCTCGGCCAGCCGCGGCACTTTTACTTTCTCTGACGGCACGGTCGTGAATCCAGCCAGGTCTACCTCGCTCATCTCGGGCGGAAAATCGGTGGCGCAGATGTTCATTTTTTCCGCGATGTCTTCAGTGACTATATTCACCACAAACTCGCCGGTGCGGCGAATGTTGCGCGCCGTGTCTTTGGGGACAAATTTTTGATCGGGGCGATTGGTCACACCGATGCCCACGATTGGCGGATCGGTGCAGAAATAGTTGAACGCGCTGAATGGGGCGGCGTTTAACTGCCCTTGCTCGTCCATGCTGGTAATGAGCGCGATGGGCCGGGGAACAATCAGCCCGATAAGCAGTTTGTAGGTTTCGCTGTTGGTAGTTTTTTCGAGATCGAAACGCATTCGGTCCTCAGGGGCTAAAGCCCGGACTCATTTTATGGGCTCTATTGGCCCGGCTGAAGCCGTGCCCTTGTTACAAAGCTACCCGAAGAGGAGTTCTTAGTCTGCATTTCTCACCGATGGGATAAGTGTCACGTACATTGCCGTACTGTGCGGGAAATACCCCTTGTACCCCCCACCCTACCCCCGCCGCCCCCCGGGGGTTTCTGCAAGCTCTTGATTTCAGGATCGTTGCCGGCACGGATCTACCTTAAGCAGGCTCCTTTCAAGAATATGAGCCTCAACCTCCTCAAACTAAATGACTTCGAACGGAACTGAATGAGCATGACCGCAGGCTGTTGCCGAAGAAGGCGTAGCCCGGTCGAATTACCTGCATTCAAGCTTAGCGAATCGGCGGAGAAAACAAGCAATCGAACGGCTATCGCAAGTGGCTGAAGAGCAGTGAGTTGAACGATCTTGTAAAGGGGGTGGGGTTGACTGTGAGGTGGGCGGATCACCGGCATTTCTCAGAGCATGTACAAGAGGCCGTGAGAAATGCGGGTTAGCAGTTCACCATAACCGCCGAGCAGCCGCTGCGCTGGGGTCGCCATTGCACAAGGAAGCTGGTGACCGACGACGACTGCATGTGACGCATGGCCTCGAACTCGCCCTGCTTCTGGCTGTAGAGCAGCTTTCCGTGCTCGCTCAAAACGGCAAGCGCCGGCACGCCCTTGTCGAGCGGGACCCCGAAGCGTCTGGCGATGTCGAGGTTCTCGTCTATGTGGCCGATGTTCACGTGCACGAGGACAAAGTTTGCATTCAGAATCGGCAGGTTGCTGGGGTCGTGGAAATAGATGTCGAGCACCTGGCAATCGCCGCACCAGTTACCGCCAAAATCAAGCAGAATACGCTTGTGCTCGGCGGCAGCGGTTTTGAGCGCGGCGGCCAGATCGACGCTGGCTTGCGAAGGGTCGGGGTAGATGATGCGATCGGCGGAGCGCGCCGGTCCCGCGGCAAAACAAACCAGCAAGGCCAGGGAAAGGAACTTGAGGAATTTCACGGCTTGTGGACCTCCACAACTCTTTTCAGTCTGCCATAAAGCGGCGTAAATGGCCCATAAAGTCGGGCTTTCGGGCGTCGGGCAAAACGGGTACTCTAGAGTCTGCTATTGACTTTCCTGCCACCTACGGGAAAGTTAACTACAGACTCTACATTGGATGCCACACCCAGCCGATTTGCGTCAGCGTCTTGAAGCCACGTCGTTCCCTGACCTGGGAGCCATGATGGAGGGCTATGCCAAAGCCGCGATCAGCGTGGCTGCCTCGGAATTCGGGCAAAAGCTTAACTATTCGGCTGAATCCGTTGACGCGCTCGACGAGGTGCTGATTATGGTGGGTGAAGGTCCGCAATTCGATCTCGAATTCGAGGTCCGCCTTTGGGGTAGCTATCTGGGCGAGGTGGTGCGGGAACTCTACGCCGGGGCATGGGAGATGTGCGTCTATCCCGGTGGCAACACGTCGGTGCCGGCGGTGAATGTGCGCGGTTCCCGTCTCTTCCCGCTGATGAAGGTTTACCGGCGCTTGACCGAGGGTGAGGAAGAGGATCTGCGAGCCTTCTTCTCAAAGATCACTGAGCGACTCGGCAAGCCGGCCCGAGTGAACTGACACCATCGCCAGGGTTCCGGTCTCGCCGGATTCCAGTCACCATTAACCTGTCAGGCTTCCGTCTCATGCTTTGTGATGGCGGCAACCCAGAGTGAGCTGGATCACTCGAAGGGTGGCCGTTCTGTGCGACAATAATGCGGTAGTGAAGTGTGCGCCGCCTCAAGTAGCGGTGCGGAGGGAAAACAATGGGCGATCTACTTCAACCAACTCACCTTATTATTATTGGGGTCCTGCTGCTGATCCTGTTCGGCGCAAAGCGGCTGCCGGAACTCGGCAAAGGACTGGGTGAGGGACTGAAAGGCTTCAAAGACGGCCTGAAGGGTCCGCAGGACCCGCCGGCACCCCCGCCTGTTCAGCAGAATAATTCGACGACCCCGGTGAGTTCGACCCCAATCGAGCCCAAATAGCCAGCGGACTTCGGCTGTCGCGATTCGGGATACGTTCGGATGCCAGGGGTGCAACCCCTGAAGAATGAGGATCGACAGAGGCCTGTGCAAATTGCACGGGCCTTTTTGCGCTCGGGGACGCCCTCAAGTTTCCAAGTCCAGGAGGCTTCGGACGCGGCAACCGTCCACGCTCCGGTCTCGTATGAGGGTGTCGCTTCAGCGATGCCGTAGGATGCCCGGTGATTGACGGAGGGGGCTTTTTAGTTTCTGCGTGAGAACTCAGGCCGATTGGATGGGTGGCATCCAAAAGGCCCGCGGCTAATAAGAAACAAAAATGCAAGTACAACAAAACACGGGTTGGGTTCTGCGGACTCCCACCCATCGGACAAGAACAAAGACGTCCGATGGATGGGGCACAGTTTCATCCCCCTGCGGGTCGGTAACGCCGGTGGGGAACTAAAAAGAAACAAAAATGCAAGTACAACAAAACACGGGATGGGTTCTGCGGACTCCCACCCATCGGACAAGAACAAAAACGTCCGATGGATGGGGCACAGTTTCATCCCCCTGCGGGTCGGCAACGCCGGTGGACGACTAATAAGAAACAAAAATGCAAGTACAACAAAACAAAGGATGGGTTCTGCGGACTCCCACCCATCGGACAAAAACAAAAACGTCCGATGGATGGGGCACAGTTTCATCCCCCTGCGGGTCGGCAACGCCGGTGGACGACTAAAGCCGCCTCCATAGTTTGCGTTTTATTCAGCAGCCTGAAGGCTGCTGCTCCCTCCACTTTCCACACGGAAAGCGTGCCAGAGGACGTTCTCACGCAGTCGGATAAAGCCCGTTCGTTTGTCGGTCGGCAGTTTCGGTATCGGTAAAGCGATGCCCTAGGAAGAAACAAAAATGTAACTTCAACAAAACAAAGAACAACTCCAATGCCTGTTTCATGTCCCGTGGGTCGGCAAAGCCGGTGGGGAACTAATAAGAAACTAAACCGGCTGCTTGCAACTTGGGCTTGGGGGCATCCCACCCATCGAGCAAAAGACGCTCGATGGATGGGGCACCCCAATGTTTCATCCATCGCGGGTCGGAGACGCCGGTGGCGGACTGATACGAAGCGGCAACTTCCTAAGCCCACTACTCCCCGGGACCCCCAATTCAACGCACGCTCAAAGGTCTCCTCTTCGTCAAACGCTCAGCATCACCACAGCCGCCAGCGCCAGTCCGATTCCTGCCATCTGGCGGCGCGAGGGCCGCTCACGCAGCAGGATTGCGGCCAGCAGGATGGTGCCTGCCGGGTAAAGCGACGACACCAAAGCGGCAATATCGAGCCTGCCCGTCTGCGCGGCAAAAACGTAAAACATGTTGCCCAGCGTATCCAGGATTCCCGCTACGATGCCGATCGCAAAGAAGGCCTTCACCGGCGCCTTTGGCCGCAAAACGGTGAGTGCAAGCAGCAGCGCACTCACCCCGGAGATGCGGGTCCAGGTGAGCGACCATAGCACCCCGCCGTTCGAGGCCATTTTTAGCAGAACCAACTGGCATCCGAATCCGATGCCTGAGAGCGTGCCGAGCAAAAGAGCGTTTCCGCCCGCGCCCGGCGTGTGATTGGTCATGGACTCGTCGACTTGGGACTCGTCGACTTGGGACTCTGCGACTTGGGATGTGGGGGCCTGGGACGCGGGTGCCTGGTGGGTGATGAACCAGATCGCCATACACCCAGTGGCCAGTCCGGCCAAGTTCACTGGCGCCGGCAGACCTTCTCGCAAAAGCGAAAACAGCACTGGGATGAGTGCGGTAAGCAAACCGGTCAGCGCAGCCGTCAACCCCATCGCGCCGATGGCCAGCGCGCGATAAAAGATCACAAGAGACAATGCTCCCTCAAAGCCGCCGACGATGGCCAGCAAGGAGTAGTGGGCCGCAGGTGAAGGTTTATCGAGGGCGAAGCAGAGGATTACGAGAAACGCGCCGGAAACAATCTGGCCGGAGGTGACGATGAGCAGCGCGGGGGCGCGGCGCGAACCCCATCCGCCGGCGAAGTCGGAACCACCCCAGAAAGCAGCCGAGCACAGTCCGAGACCTGCCGATGCCGAACCGGCCACGATTTACTTGTAATCCTGGGCGGAGGGATAGTACCCGGGCTTGGCGATCACGACCAGATCGGGCCGGTCCACGCGCACGTCGATCTTACGGTACCTGGCATCGTAGATTGACTCGTGGCTGAAGTAGCCGATCGTGTACTGGTTGCGGGCTTCGTCGGCAATCTTGCTATAGCTCTTTTCAATGCCGTTGGTGCCGCCCTCGGAGTCAAGATCTCCGCCGGTCAAGGCCGTGTACTTGTACAGGATGTTCGAGTACATCTCGAAGGGCAGGTGGAAGCGGTCGAGCCAACCCTCTCCCCAACGCGCCGAGTCGCCCACCAGCGTTCCGTAAACCGCAATCTTGTTTGTCTGCAGGTAATGGACAACTTCCTTCCATGTGGCTTTGCTGCCGTACTCCTTGCCGTCAGAGACCACGTAGATAACGCGCCTGAATTCTTTGGGCCGGGTCGAGAGCTCGCGCGCCGCCTGCAGAATGGCGTCGTTGAGCTGGTGCAGTTCTTTTGGCAAGCTTGAGAAGGTGCCGTTGCCCGCGGAACGCCCCTGCTGGAGGTTCGGATCGACGCAGTTGCCGTTCTCAGTCATGCTGCAGTTGGCGAACGGTCCGGAGTTGAAAGGAACGGTGGGGTCAGTTCCGGTATTCTCGGCGAGCGAAAGGACAGCGGGCAGCCGATTGCTTTGTCCACCGGTAAACGTGGTCCATTCCTTGGTCCCGTGCGCGTAGCTGAAAACCGCGACTTCGTCGTATGGCGCCAGCGCGCCCTGCAAAGCGCCCAGCGAAGTGTTGACCTTCGCCATTACGTTCGACGGCAGGCTTTGATCGATGACGAAAGCGATCGAAAGCGGCTGCGGGTCGACGCTGAAAAAACTGATCGGTTCGCGGGTGACGTTCTCGAAGACTTTGAAATCGCGGAAGGTAAGACCGGCGACTGCCTTGCCCTTCGAGTCTTTTACCGTGACCGGAACCTCGACAAAGTTCACGTTAACGACGTATTTCTGGAGCGCGGCTTCGCTGTCTGCAGGCGTCGCGTTCTGGAAGTGGTCTTCGGCAGGCGGCTGGGCAGATGCTGGCTCTGGAGTTGGCGCCGGCTGGGCAGGAGCCGGTACAGCCGGAGATGTGCTGCTCGATGAAGCCGGAATCGGCTGGGTTCCACCGCCGGGAACGATGGGGCCGTCGGCGCCTGGAAGTGGAGGCGGAGCCTGCGGAGTAGGTGCGTCTGGCACGGGCGTCTGCTGGTTCTGCGCCGCAGCCACGCCACTGAATCCAAACCCCAAACTCAAGGCCACCACAAGCGCTGCCGATCCTTTTAAACCACGCGTCACAGCCGTATCTTCCTCTCCAAAACCCCTGTCCAAACCCCTGAATCATTCGATGCCATGCGCACCCTCCGCGTCGCGTTGGTGGCGCAACCCACAGAGTATCAGACGTGCCGGAACTCCGCGCGTCGCCTGCTTCCGGCGCAAAGAGTTCGAATAATGCTTTCAAAGCATGTTGATTTTCGTCTAAATTCTCAGCATGCGTATTCCCCTTGCGTTTGCCGCGCTCACGGCCGCCCTGGTGTCTCTTCCGGCGCAGGGACGGTGCCAGCTTGCGCCCTCGCCCGATGCCCCGCCTGTAAGCAACGCGCCTGCCATGCCTGCCGACCAGACTCCCATGGCAACTTTCAAGGTGAACGCGAACCTGGTCGACCTCTTTTTCACGGTCAAAGACAAGAACAATGAGCTGGTGCCGCACCTGACCAAAAGCGACTGCACCGTGCTTGAAGATAAAGTTCCGCAAACATTGAAGAGCTTTGTGGCGGAAACGAATCAGCCTCTCACGCTGGGAATTCTCCTGGACACATCGGGCAGTCAGGAGCGCGTTCTTCCGCTCGAGCAGGATGCCGGGAGCCAATTTCTGGAGCGGGTGTTGCGGCGGCAGGATGAGGCATTCCTGGTCTCGTTCGATGTGAACGTGGACCTGCTGCAGGACTTTACCAACAGCGCCCATGAACTTGCCCACGCAATGAACAAGGCCCAGATCAACACCGCCGGCGGCAACGGAGGCGGCATTCCGGGGCTGGGCGGCGGTACCGTTCCAACCGTGGGGGATCCCAAGGGAACGCTTCTGTACGATGCCATCAACCTTGCCTCGAACGAAAAGCTCAACCAGGAGACGGGCCGTAAGGCCATCATCATCCTTACCGACGGCGAGGATGAAGGCAGCCGCACCAAGATCGGCGAAGCGATCGCCGCTGCCAATCGCAACAACGTGATCGTCTATGTGATTCTAATTGCCGACCGCGCCATGTATTGGAACTCGGGGATGGGCTACTACGGTTACTCCGCGGCCAAGAAAATAGCCGACGAGACCGGCGGCAGAGTGATTGATGTGGGGAACAACGGCCAGAAGCTGCAGGACGCGTTTGAGAAGATCGAAGATGAGCTGCGCACGCAGTATGTGGCCAGCTATACATCGAGCAATACCAAGCTGGACGGCACCTTTCGGCGTATAGCCGTGCAATGCGGCGAAGGTATGAAGGTGCAGGTGCGCAAAGGCTACTACGCCCTTGCGCCGCAGCAGCAGTAGCGACGCTCGGGCAGCGGAGTCTCGTTTGATCTGCTGAAATAAACTTTCATTCAGGTCTTTCCGGCAATGAAAGACTTATTTGCCATACATAAAAACATCTCTGCGGCGCACAGCCGCGCGAATGCGAATCGCAATTTTCGTTCAGTCATGAGCGCGTGTTGCAACGAATTAGTCGCGGTGTAGCCGATGCAATAACGCTATGGCACAACAGATGCACTCTCAAAGGCATCATAAAGTTTGGCTGGCGAGTTCGCCGATGGTGCCGGCCGAATTGCGAAGATGAGCCGGGGCGGAGATTCTGTCCGGTCCTGTCTTGTTTTGAGACACTCCGTTACCTAAGTTGGACAATACCGTAATCTGGCGCGCACGGTGGCTCGTCGGTAGTATCGGCAGTGACGAAAAAAACTTGAGACGGAATGCAAGAAAGTTCGCCTCGGTTCAATTAACCGACGGAGCCTGCCATGATCGTGAATTGCGCCGTGCACGATGGTTATGAAATCAGCCCACGTTTTCGCAAGTCCGTTGAGGATCGAATTGCGAAGCTCGAGCGAGACGCAGCGAACGACCAGGCGCAGATTGAGCGGCTCGAGGATCCCGATCATATTCGCCGCCAGATGCGACTCGTGATCGCGCAACAAACCGAGGCACTGCGCATGAGGCTTTTCCTCGATCGCGCGCGTCCCCGTCTCTCTCGTCCGCTGATTGAGTTGTAGGGCGGGCTCGGCAAAGCGTGGCTGTCAAGTTCCGGCCGGAAGTTAAAACTAAATTACAGCAAGCGACAATCGAGGCCGCGACCTTCCCCCGGGGCGCGGCCTTGCTTGTTTCCATCGTGAAACCTGGAGCACCGGGCGGGGGTTGAACCCGCGAATACAGGTTTTGCAGACCTGCGCGTTAGCCACTTCGCCACCGGTGCTTGTAAGGCAGGGATTAGGGACTAGGCACTAGTCGCTTTTAAGGTCGATTCGCCGCTTTGCCTCTGCGCCGAAGTCCTGGTCCGCGATCCTTTTATTTTCTTTTTTCCTATTGCCCAGTCCCTAGTGCCTATTGCCTAGTCCCTATCGCCTGCAACTAAAAAACCCACCGCGCTTTCAAGCGGGTGGGCTCATGCTCATGATTCAAGCTTTGGAAACTTATCCGAGCGCGCACACCCGCGAATGATTGCACTGACAGCAGCACAGACAAATCGCGGAATGGAAGTAGCTCGTCATCGCATTCTCGGGCTGCGCACGGCGCAGCGGGTATTTGTAGGTTAGAGTGTGGCTGGAGCCATGTCAAGAAATTCAATCGATAATCGGTCATAATCATCAAAGTAGAGATTCGGGGGAAGAGATGCCAGGCGCCAACGAACTCGCGTACCACGTTGTCGACGTGTTCACCAATGCCGCTTTTAAAGGCAATTCGCTGGCGGTGGTGATGAATACCTGCGGCCTCTCGACCGAGCGCATGCAGGCCATCGCTCGCGAATTCAATCTTTCTGAGACTACGTTTGTGGAGCGCGGCGACCTCAAGAACGAGCGCAGCGAAGGCGTGCGCGTGCGCATATTCACTACACAGGAAGAGCTGAACTTCGCCGGTCATCCCACGTTGGGTACGGCCAGCGTATTGATGCGCACGGCGCCGGAGTTTGCCGAGGCCGATACTGTAAGGCTCAAGCTAAATGCAGGTACGGTACCGGTGCGATTTTCATCCGGAGGCACCTCCGGCGGCGCAATCTTCGGCGAGATGACGCAGCGCGATCCCGAATTTGGCGCGGAGCTTGATCGTGACGGAGTTGCGAGGCTGTGCGGACTCACTCCTGCCGATCTCGATCCCGCGTTGACGCCGCAGGTGGTCTCAACCGGCACCGCATTCGCAATTGTTGTGCTGCGATCGGTCGACGCGCTGGGGCGCCTGAAAGTGGATCACGAATCGGCCACTCCATGGCTGCGCGAGAGCGGCGGGAGGTGGTTCTATGTCCTGGCCCCTTCCCTCGTCCAAAACGAGGACGGCTCGAAGCAGCTGGAGGGCGCGGATGCAGTTTTACGGCGGTGAAGATCCGGCAACCGGCTCGGCAGCCGGATGCGCCATCAGCTATCTGGTCGGGCATTCGGCTGTCGCTTCGGATGCGCCGATCGTGGTCACCCAGGGGGTTGAGATCGGACGGCCGAGCGAGATTCACCTTGCTGCCCGAAGGCTTGACAGCAGGGTCACCGACATTCGCGTCGGAGGCAGCACTGTTCCTGTTGCAAATGGAAGCCTGTTTTTGCCGTGATACACACTCTTTCAACAGCTATTAATGTGTGCAAGTAGCTCGAAATCTTTGCCGCAGCCAGATTTCCACTTCATTCACATTCTTTTGCATTGAACTTTTCGCTCCTCTTTCTCTCTTCCCATATCGTTCCGCTGAACGTAGGCTTCGGATTCATTGAAGGAAATTCTCACCGGACTCTTCCGGTCGTCCCCTTCACGCGATAGCGTTTCAGGGAACCTGCGCCACGGCCTAAAGCGAAGCAAGCTTCGGCCACTGGAGAGCTTTGTCATTCCGCGAAGCATGAACTGGCTCATCTTCCCTGAAACGCCGTACAAGCACTGATTGACTGACCGCGAATCGAGGCCAGCGTTCGAGCGGATTGTGCGCCATAGCTGCATGGACAGCTGCATAAGGACCATGCGCCAGGCCGATCCTCGAATGCTGCGCGATTCGTCGCGGACACCGGGCCCCGAATGGCACCCGTCAAACTGCCCTTAGAGCAGAAAGGCGGGGTATTGCCTGCGAACGGCCCAGAAAATACTTATGAAGGAGCGAAACTGCAGCTATGCGGCCGAAGAAAGTAATTCTTTGCGTAGACGATAACGAACAAGAGCTCTCGATTCTCAAGTTCCTGCTTACAACACACGGGTACAAAGTGGTCTCGGCGGTCACGGGCCAGGAGGCGATCTCAGTTTTTTCGGGCCTGCAGGTTGACCTGGTTCTGGCCAGCTACGGAATACCGCAAATGAACGGCGGGCAGATTGTCGACCGTCTCAAACGCATTGCGCCTCATGTCCCCATGATCCTGCTGGGCGACCCCCAGGCGGCGAACCAGATACACGTGGCCGACGCCATGGTGGCCAAGAAGAACTGCTCGCCGCTAGAGCTGCTGGAGCGCATCAAGTTGATGAGTGCGCGCAAGCGGGGTCCGCGCAAGGGAGCGCAGAGGATGACGCCGGTGACCGAGTTGGCGGCTGCCTCATAGTTGGCCGCGTCCCGGCAGATCTCTGCAACAAGGAATCGGCTCACAAACGCGGCGCGTTTCAACCAGAATCCTCGAGGGTTCGGCGCAGGTAACTTCCCGGCATACCCGAACCCTTAATCCCTGTTTTGCTTTCCACTTGACGACTACCGAGAGCAGTGTTCATACTCGCCAATTGTGTCGGGGCTTGCAGGTAATTGCTGAGTCCTCGAAAGCAGGCACGTATGGATCTGGTTCTGATACGTATTCTTTTTGTTGCCCTTTTGGCCGGGGTTTGTTATTACTTCCATCCCTTCGGAGTTCAATCTGGCTGGATGGCTGCGCTGGGCGGGGCCTTGGCCGCATGTGCAGTAATCATCTTCGAATTGCGGGTCCGTGCGCTCAGTCTGCGCCGGCTTATAGGAGCGGTCGCCGGCAGCGTTCTGGGAATCTTTGGCGCCGCGCTGTTTTGCCTGGTTCTGCGTTCCGCCCCGCTGGTCAGGGAAAACTCGGCCGTGCTGCAGATCTTTGTCCTGCTGCTGATGACCTACGTCGGTCTGCTGGTGGGGGCGAATAAGGGCGATCTTTTGAATCCCGCCGCTCTGGGCACGCTATTTACCGGTGACCGTCCATCCAGGCGTTCGGCCAAGGTGCTCGACACCAGCGTGATTATCGACGGCCGTATTGCGGACATCGCCGAGGCGGGATTTATCGACGGCATGATCGTTGTGCCGGAGTTCGTGCTGCGCGAATTGCAGGTGGTGGCCGACTCGACGGACGCGTCGAAACGCCAGCGCGGCCGCCGCGGACTCGACATGCTGCAGCGCATGCAGTCGAATACGGTCCTGCAGGTACAGATCGTGCCCGACGACTTTCCGTCGATCCGCGAGGTCGACCTTAAATTGCTCGAGCTGGCCAAGAAGTGGGAGGCCAAGGTGGTGACCAACGACTTCAACCTGAACAAAGTGGCCCACCTGCACCACGTCGAGGTGCTGAATATCAACGACCTGGCCAACGCGCTGAAGCCCGTGGTGTTGCCCGGCGAGCACATGACCGTCCTCATCCTCAAAGAGGGCAAGGAATACAACCAGGGAGTGGGCTATCTGGACGATGGCACCATGGTGGTGGTCGACCACGCGCGCAAAATGATCGGCCGCTCGATTGAGATTTCAGTTACCAGCGTTCTGCAGACCGCGAGCGGCAAAATGATCTTCGGCAAGATGGACGAGAACGGGCGCGTTGCCAATCAGGAAGCCACCCGGGAAGTGGTTTGAGGGCGCCTGAAGGCCGCAGCCGATACGCTCTAAGGCTTTGGCGTTGTGACTCCCCATTTCGCGAATTGATCTGCGATGCCGGGAACGATCGTTTGCGCGGCGTCGATGTCAGCGTCGGCGGCGGCCTTTTCGCCTTTCAGTCTCTCCGCGATTCCGCGCCCGTAGAGAGATGAGCCCAGCTTCTGGTCGTTGGCGAGCGTGGCGTTGTAATCGGCAATCGCGGCATCGAGTTTCCCGAGCTTGAGATCGATAAGTCCGATTCCGCCGAGAGTGACAATGTCATTGGGCGTAAGGTCCAGCGCTTGATTGCAGTCTGCAAGAGCAGGCTGGAGCTGGCCGACGATGGCGCGGGACCAGCACCGGTTCCTGAACGCGTCTGCGAATTCCGGATTCAGCTCGATCGCCTGGTTAAAGTCCTGAATGGCGCGATTGTAGTCGCCGGTCCTCTGGTAGACGGAGCCCCGGTTGTTGAAGGCTGCGGCATCGCTGGAATTCAGCTTGATGGCTTGATCGTAGTCTTCGATGGCGTGGTCGTATTGGCCCTCGTCGACGTGCGCGAGGCCCCGGGCGATGAGCGCTCCGGCATCGAGAGGATTGAGCTTGATCGCCTCGCCGTAGTCCGCGATGGCGCGTTCGTAGTCGCCCTTGTGACGGTAGGCGTTGCCCCGTTGGATGAAGGCGTCCTCATCTTTGGCATTGAGTCCGATCGCCTGGCCGTATTCCTCAATAGCGCGGTCGTAATCTTTCTTGTTCGAATAAGCATTTCCCCGGGCGACGAACGCATCGACGTAGTTGGGGTCGAGCTTGATCGCCTGGTCGTAGTTCTCGATGGCCACGTCGTATTCGCCCTTGTTATCTCGCGCGATTCCTCGATTGTAGAAAGCACTCGCAAAACCTGGAATCAACCCGATCGCCTGATCGAAGTCTTCGATGGCGCGGTCATATTCGCCCTGGTCGTCGTAGGCGATGCCCCGGTTATCGATCGCATCCGCGTAGGCGGGCTTCAGCTTGATCGCCTGGTCGTAGTCCTTGATCGCGCGGTCATATTCGCCCTTGCCGACGTACGCGTTTCCCCGGTCGTTGATGGCCTGCACAAATCTCGGATTCAGGCGGATCGCATTGTCGAAGTCCTTTATGGCGCGGTCGTACTGGCCCTTGAGGTTGTAGACGTTTCCCCGGTTGTTGAACGCTTCAGCAAAATCGGGATTGAACCGGATCGCCTGCCCATAGTCATCGATGGCGCGGTCGTATTCGCCTTTGTGCCGGTAGGCGATTCCCCGTTCGTTGAACGCCGCGGCAAGAACTGCCTCTGTTTCGTTTCCGGTAAGGATGAGCAGGGTGCATCCGGTAATACTTGTGTCGGGGTCGCTGCTCATGCAGCGATTCCGATTATCATCCCGCTCCTGGCAAGGCAGCGCGGCGCAGGCGCTCAGCAGCACAGTGATCGCGACGATCGGCAGAACGCGCATCGGTTCCTTAGCCAAGGGAAATGTTATCGCCCAGACTTCCCGGAGATTATCTGGCATCTGAGAACCACCTGCAACCATAAACGAAGCGGCCAAATTGCGCCGCCCGGGAAGGGTGTGCGAGATTGGAATGAGCGGCACAGGTCGGCCGGAAGGAAGAACATGAAGAGAAAACGCCACCAGCTTGATTTCGAACAGACCATCGGCCAGCTCACGGCACATGGATTTGAAGCGACGCCTTGCGCACAAGTTGCAGGCGCAATGCTGGTGACCAAGCACGGTGCGGGGGCCATTCTGGTTGCTGCTCCCGGCGCGCCGGCGGCGTTCGTGGTCGGTCCGGGGATTTTGGTGCGGGGCGAGGTGGGCCGGTTGCTCGATCGCGGCTACCAGAAGTTCATTAAGACTTCCCAATATGAAATCCCGGCGACGGCTAAGCAATTGCAGGCCATTCATGCATTCAGCGAAGAGCTGAAGCAGGTTAGCGGCTCGATCAGTTTGTATAACGAGTCGCTGGGGACCACGAGCGACGTGTATGAGTACGACCGGCTGAACGGGCGCGAGGAAGAGCAGCTTCCGCCTCACATACCCTGGGAGCTCGCGGACAGTCACTAGTTCTTTGACCGCGTGATTTTGTGCTTTCCCACCCTTTCCGCGATGGAACTGCGGAAAGGATGGAGCACCCACATTGGTGCAAATTTAAGCGGTCAGAGAACCAGAGCGGTTCCACAGTTGTTGTAGCCGTTTCCAGTCTCGATGCCGGGTGGATTTTCATAAGTAAAAGTCCACTTGTTGGCTGAGGTTTCGGGCTGCAGCGACGGCGGAACCGTTGTAACTCCCGGCCCGCTTTCGCTTTTCGCACCGGCGGGCCATTCATGGACCAAGCTGAAAACCCGATTGGCCTGACGGCTGACTTTGACGAGCGCCGCGAGATGCCGCGCTGCGCTGTCGACGTGCCGGTAACCCTCCTGGTGCTTTCGCGGGGAACGACGATTGTGGGCCAGATGGCGGAACTCAGCCTCAGCGGCTGCCGAGCACTACTGCCTAAAACGTTGCCACACGCCGCTTCCGCCGCGGTTGAATGCACGTTCAGGATTCGCGGCGTTGCTTTTCGCCTGGGCGGAGTTGTGGAGTGGGCAGAGAGCAATCTTGCGGGCGTGCGATTCAGTGCCATGAGCTCCCGCAGCCGCGACAATCTGATGGAAGTGCTGTGCGAGGTCGAACTCGAAAACCACGCCAGGCAGCTCGCCTCTCCAAATACAACACCAGAACCTCACACTGTGGGCATGCACCCAGTCGAGCCGGTTCCAGCCGAATCTGCAGTGCGCGGCCCAGCACACTCGAGGCCGGAAACGCTGCGACCGCAGGTCTCATTCGGTTCAGCGGCTGCGGTCAAGGCCAAAGGGACGGCGACGGTCTTTTCTCCGGTCCCTGCCGCGGCTCTCTCTCCTGGGCCGCAAACTGCCGCCGCTCCAGATCCGACCGCATCAAAGCCCAATCCAGGCCGCGACCGCCGCACCGCGCACCGCTGCGGTGTCGACACCTCGGCTGTCATCGATCTCGTGAAAGTGGGTTCGAAGATACCGGGACAGATTGTCGACCTGAGCGTGGGTGGTTGCCGTGTCAAGACTGCCGACAAATTTCCGGTGGGGATTTACACGCGCATCGAGACTGAGTTTCAACTGCACGGCCTGCCTTTCAGGCTGGGCGGGGTGATTCAGGCCATTCACGACCGCAACACGGTTGGCATTCGATTTCTTGACATGAGTCAGCGGAAGAAGGACCAGGTGGCGGAACTGGTGGCCGAGCTTGATGAGTCGCAGGGCGGATAATACAGCCAATAGCCAGTAGCCCACCAGCGATCACTGTTCTCACTTCTTCCGCGCACGCTGGCGCTGCAGCTCGCGGTAGAGTTCGCTTTTTGACTGGCCGCTTTCGCGGGCGAGGCGTTTCAGAGCTTCCTTCTCGTCGATTCCGGCTTCGGATTGGAGTCGCGCGAGCCGGTCGGTAAGTTTCTCGGTCGCGCCTGCACTTCCAGCTTGCGACGATTTGAGTGGAGGTTCGACGAGCAGCGTAATCTCGCCGCGGACACGGTCGCGGCCGGCGAGCTCGCGCCGAATCCGGGCAACCGTTCCGCGCAGAAACTCTTCGTGCAGCTTGGTGAGCTCGCGGGCGACGACGACTTGGAGATCAGGGCTCCAAACGGCTTCAAGATCGGCAAGAGTATCGAGAATGCGGTGCGGAGCCTCATAAAAGATCAGCGTGCGCCGGGCTGTACCCTCCGAGCCTGCAATTCCGGCGGCCAACTCCTCGATCCGGGTTCTGCGCGCGCCGGATTTTTCAGGCAGAAATCCGAGGAACGCAAACTCGTTGGCAGGCAAGCCTGAGGCGACCAGCGCGCTGAGGGCCGCATTTGCGCCGGGAATGGGTATGACTGCGATGCCAGCTTCGATGGCCGCCTCGACGAGACGGCTGCCCGGATCGCTGATGCCCGGCATTCCCGCATCAGACACCACCGCAATGCGGGCTCCGGCCTTGAGCGATTCCACCAGTTCCCGGGCGCGAGCGTCTTCATTGTGCTCGTGGCAACTGATGGTGGGGGCTGAAATTTGAAAGTGGTTGAGCAATTTCTGGGTCTGGCGGGTGTCTTCGCATGCGATGCGGTCGACGCTGCGCAGAACGTGGAGGGCGCGCAGGGTTATGTCGCTGAGGTTGCCGATGGGGGTTGCTACGAGGTAGAGGCCGGGGGCGAGATTGGGAACCAGGGATGGGCCGTTTTTCGCCGGAGCGGAGTCCGCGCTTTCCCAGGTCCCCAGATGCGAGGGACCTGGGGCACCCACCGATTGTGGAAGATCCTTTCGAGCCTGGCTGAGAGTCGTGCTTTCCCAGGTCCCCAGATGCGAGGGACCAGGGGCACCCGTGCATTCGTCTTCACATGTCTTAGAATTAAGAACTTTCGACAAGCACAGTGCGGGATCTGACATACCCACGGGATGTGGAGGGCGCGGCATTTCGCGCTACTCTGTGGCGTCCATGCGCTCGATGCGGCGCTGCTCGGCGAGCAGCGACATGGAGCTCATAAGATTCTGGACGCTGACGACGCCCACCACGCGGCCGCTATCGGTGATGGGGATCAGGCCGAGGCCGTGGCCGGCGGTAAGGCGGCGGATGGTGGTGCCCAGCGTGTCTTCGGGGCGGGCGACCTGGAAGGCGCGCGACATGACCGATTGGACGTAGCCGTTGCCGTCGTCGCGCAATGCGTCAACGATGCGCTGGCGGCTGACGATGCCCACCAGTTGCGGGCCGCGGACGACGGGGAAATCCTCTTGCAGGGAGTGAACGCAGCGCACCAGCGCGTCAGAGAGCGTGTCGGACGGCGAGAGCGTAGCGAAGTCGGTGAGCATCACCTCGCGCATGCGCACCGTGTCGACTACGGACTGGAAGAAGACGCCCTGATCTTCAATTTGCGCGCCGACCATGATGAACAGCCCGGCGAGAAAGAGCCATGGGTCGCGCAGCGGCATGTAAGAGAGCATGAGCAGAAAGGCGAGCCCTTGACCGATGCCCGCGGCGGCGCGCCCGGCGGGGCCGTAACCGTGAGTGCGGGCAAAGATGGAACGGATGATGCGGCCGCAGTCGAGCGGGTATGCCGGCAGAAGGTGAAGGGCGCCGAGCAGAGCCTGCATCCACACCATGCTGCGCAGCATCGAGGCGGAGGTAAGCACCGGATAGTGCATGAGGCTGACGGCGCCGCTTGAGCCCTGAATGATGGCGGCGACGACCAATGCCGAAGCCAGGTTGGCCACCGGGCCGGCGAGGGAGAGCGCGAGCTGGCCGCTGCCGCTGTTGGCATTCTCCTGGCTTTCAGGGTTGGCGTAGGCAAAAAGGCCGCCGATGGGGAGAAGCAGAACGGCGCGCAAACGAAGATCGAGCACGGCGGCAACCAGGAGCCGTGCGGTTTCGCGGGTGATGATGGCGGCCACGAGCAGCATGAAGAGGACAATGCCGCGCGGCCACTGGGGTCCGCTGATGCCCATAAAGACGAGGACGAGCAGGGGAAAGAAGACGTGGACGCGCAATTCGACGCCCATCCAACGTCCCAGCGGGATTGACCAGCCTCGCACAGTTCGATTGTAGAGGGTCGGGCGATGACGCTGCGGTCAATTATTCTTGTTGGCGATGCGGATCATTGCGGGAACGTATCGATCGCGAGTGCTGGCTACGCCGGCGGGGATGGCGACGCGGCCGACCAGCGACCGGCTGCGCGAGACGCTGTTTAATGTGCTGGCACCGAGGATTGCGGGGGCGCGTTTTCTCGATCTCTATGCGGGATCGGGGGCGGTTGGGATTGAGGCGTTGAGCCGCGGAGCCGCGCAGGTGACGTTTGTGGAGCGGGCGCCGGCGGCGTTGAAGGCCCTTCGCCAAAACCTCGATAGTTTGGGGATTACGGAAGGGTTTGAGATTCATGCGGGGAGTGTGACGCGATTCTTTCGAGGCTTCGGTCAAAAGCGAGAAACCCACGAAGTGGTGTTTCTCGATCCGCCGTATGAAGCTGCGGACGAGTATGAGGCGACGCTGGGGTTGTTGGGCGGGGGAGACTGGTCCCCCATGTCCCCAAGTGCGAGGGACATGGGGCACCCGAGTTCGTTGCTCGCTTCAGGGGCGCTGGTCATCGCTGAACACAGGCGGAAGGATAGGCTGGATGATCGGTATGGAGGGCTGGAGCGTACGCGATTGCTGGAGCAGGGCGACGCGGCGCTGAGTTTTTACGCGAGGTCAGAACAAAGATATGCGGATGGCATGAAAGCGTGAGTCTAGAATGATTCGGATGAGAAATCGAGTCGTTTGGCTACTGTCTATATGGCTGCTGAGCGCGGCAGCGCCCCGGACTTTTCGCGCAGAGGCTGCTGCGGCTGCTCTTCAGCCGCAGCTGGTTATTCTCGACACCGATATTGGCGACGACATCGACGATGCATTTGCTCTGGGGCTGGTGCTGAAGAGCCCGGAGCTGAAGCTGCTGGGAGTGACAACGGAGTTTGGCAATACCGAGCTGCGAGCGCGATTGGTTGACCGTTACCTGAAGGCGGTGGGGCGGAGCGACATTCCTGTTGCGGCGGGCGTGGCTACGAAGACGAACAACGTGATGACGCAAAGGATCTACGCTGAAGGTGCACCGGACAGGAAACATGCAGACGGCGTTGCGTTCATCCTGCAACAGATTCGCGCTCATCCCGGCCAGATTACGCTGATTGGGATCGGACCGCTGTTCAATGTGCAGGCGGCGATCGCGCGCGATCCGGCGACATTTAAGAAGCTCAAACGTGTGGTGCTGATGGGGGGGAGTGTTTATCGCGGATATGGAGGTTCGAACGCGCCTCCCCAGCCGGAGTGGAACATTTTGAACGATCCGGATGGGCTGAAGGCGCTGCTCGCGTCTGGTGTGCCGGTGTTCATGATGCCGCTCGACTCGACGCAGGTTCCTCTCGTTCAGAAGTTGCAGGCGGCGCTCTTCAGCCATGGCTCGGCACTCACCGATCAATTGACGCTGCTTTATCACGAGTGGTCGGGGACTGGCGAATGGAAGACGCCGACGCTCTACGACCCGGTTGCTGTTACCTATGCGATGCGGCCCGATCTTTGCCGGGCGACGCCGTTGCGGATTGAGGTGGACGCGAAGGGCAATACGCGTCCCGTTGCAGGCGCGGCGAATGCACAGGTATGCCTCAAATCCGATGAGCAGGGGTTTCTTGCGTTCCTGATGGGAAGGTTGCCGAAGTAGCTGCGGCGGTTCCAAATTGAGCTAAGAATCTTAATATCAATCGTTTCTGCCGGGGGGGAGCGCTGTATTTGCTTGTCATATTGCTGGGTGCGCACAGTCACATCCAATTGCATTGACAGCGGAAGACATTAAGAGGAAAAATGGCGGGTTCTTAGGAAAAGGGACTCGCGAGCGAGTGCAGGGAGGGGGATCTTGAAAAACGCGGCGAAGATCATAGGAATCCTGGCTGTTTTGACTACCGGAGCTTTACTGAGCGGCTGCAAGTCCGCGCCACTGCTGACCCAGGCTGATGCGCTGGCAATGATCCAGGCGAAATATGACCAGATGCCACCCCAGCCGTTCACAATCGTGTTGAACGACCCGGGGATGCAGCAGGGCGTAAGCGACAAATACTGGGTGGGAGTGAAAAAGTACCCGAACGGATACTGGGGCGACTTTAAACTCACCGATCTGGGCAAGAAGCAGGTGAAGTTGTCTGACGGCAGCGACGTGATCCAGTGGCGGCCCGATGGGCCGAACGACCTGAGATACGCGTACAGCATGTCGACCGTTGCGATGGACCATCTGAAGGCACGGGATTTAGGCGATATCCAGGACGTGGGGTCGACGAAGGTTGTGCCGTATTACGAGGATGTAGTTCTGAACGGAATTCCGGATGCGCTGTCGACGATTGTGCACCAGCCCGGCAACGAGCTGAGCACCCATCGTCAGGCGACCTTCGTGCTGGATAACGGGGCCTGGAAACTGCAGTCGATCGAATAGAGTCGATTGGAAGAGATTCTGGCGGCCATTGCAGGGCGCCGGTTCGGCCGTATTGGAGCGCGCGAGCGTGGATTGTCTCGCGCGCTCTGCTTTTTGCGAGAGTGAAGAGGCGACCATGGTTTGGGGCGGCGACGCTGCTCCGGCTGAGTGAATACTGCGTGAGAGATCCAACTGCGTCTAAGTTTTTTGAAGGCTCAATCTTTGAAGGCTTTGAAGGAGAGACGTTTTGCGACTCGGGCGCCAGATGCTGATTACCTCGATTATGACGGCGACCTTACCGCAAGCCGCATTCAGTCAGGACACGCAGCCACGGCTTACGTTCGATGTGGTGGCCATTCATCCTTCCCTACCTGACGCGACAGGTGGAGTGGTCAAGCCTCTTCCTAACGGAACGGGATACACCGTCCAGAACATGACGGCCAAAACGATGATGGCCACAATGTATCGCATACCGGCGCGACAAATCGAGGGAGGGCCTGATTGGTTTGGTTCCGATCGCTTTGACGTGGAAGCTCGCGCCGACCGCGGCAGTTATTCGATCGACGAGCTGCATACGATGTTCAAGGACCTGCTCAAAGACCGGTTCGGGCTCGAGGCTCACGTCGACACCAGGGAGGGTCCCGTCTACATTTTGACGGTCGCCAGGGGCGGCACGAAGATGAAGGCCGATGGCTCGAAGGCGGGTCTAAGTATTCCGATGATGCCGACCGGGCCAGGCAGGTGGACGGGCACGAAGGTACCAATGGAGTACCTGTGCTGGTTTCTGGGCCAGATTTCGCCCGACGATATGCGCCCGGTGATTGACCGGACGGGACTTAAGGACGTTTACGACTTCGAGCTTAGCTTTACCCCTGAACATCCGCCGGGTGTCTCACCCGATGGCCTTCCGCCGGAGTTGCGCAACCTGCCCGTCCTTCGCGATGCGCTTGAGGAACAGCTTGGATTGGTGCTCAAACCGGCAAAGGGGCCGGTGAAATATTATGTGATCGACCATGTGGACAAGCCATCGGCCAACTAGGGGATCAATTTCTCGCACGTTCTGGAGCAACTTCACAGTCGAATCGTTGACTCCTCAGTTCATTCTTGTTATCTTAGAAAGGTTCGCAAGAACGCAGCCGTACGTGTGCCTGTAATGTGAGTTGGCGGTACGGCGCGATTGGGACACCCGGACCCCTTGAAGGGTGCGAGTGAGCCCCGGGCAAGGTCGATTGACCTACCCAGGAAATCCCGGATTCGCTCTCATCTTGCGGAGGGCAGTCGGGCCCCCAGCGACAAGTCGTCGTTGGGGTGAAGAGATGACATCGCATCGGCGCCCGCGCGTTTCTCCACCTTGGAGGGCTATGCGGGCCGGGATCAGCGAAACGGAGCTGGCTTTTCCAGTAGGAGAACGCTCGGCCACCGTCCTGGTTCTCGTCTGAGATTGGATTGAAGACAGACGCGAAGCACCAAGAGTGCGTTTTCGTGTGCCTGGCCGCGAATAGGAACCAGTCCGGAACGAGAGCGGCACGAAGGGCGTGCCGCGGCTGATAGTTGGGATTGGTTCAGCAGCAAGGAGTTTTGGTTTGCCTACGTTTAACCAGTTGGTTCGCAAGGGGCGTACGGCCCCCCGCTACAAGACGGCCTCACCGGCGCTGCAGGCTTCGCCGCAGCGGCGCGGCGTTTGCACCCGCGTTTATACGCAAACCCCCAAGAAGCCAAACTCGGCGCTCCGCAAAGTGGCCCGCGTGCGGTTGACCAACGGGATTGAGGTGACCACCTACATTCCGGGCATCGGCCACAACCTGCAGGAGCACTCGATTGTGCTTATCCGCGGGGGCCGTGTGAAGGATCTGCCCGGTGTGCGGTATCACGTGGTCCGTGGAACATTGGACTCGGTGGGCGTGGCTGGCCGCAATCAGAGCCGCTCGAAGTACGGCACCAAGCGCGCCAAGGGCGGCGCGGCGAAGAAGTAGGAAAACAGCTTCTAGCCTCTAGCTCCCAGCTTCTAGCTTTTTCGGCGTGAAACGGGATGGAGCGGCTAGAGCGAGCAGGATGAAGCTAGAGGCTAGTAGCTAGAAGCTAGTAGCTGAATTTTGAGGGATTATGCCGAGAAAAGGGCACATTTCGAAGCGGGAAGTAGCGCCGGACCCGGTTTATGGGTCGACGCTGGTCACCAAGTTTGTGAACTCCATGATGTGGGGCGGCAAGAAGTCGACCGCCCAGGGCATCTTCTACACGGCGATGAAGAACCTCGAGGAGAAGGGTGGCGGCGATGACGCGCTCAAGCTCTTCAAGAAAGCGGTAGAGAACTGCAAGCCGCTGCTCGAGGTGAAGACGCGGCGAGTGGGCGGCGCTAACTACCAGGTTCCTATCGAAGTCAACCCCGATCGGCGCACGTCGCTGGCGATCCGCTGGCTGATTACCTACGGGCGCGCCCGGGGCGAAAAGGGCATGACCGACAAGCTGAGCAATGAGTTGCTCGATGCGGCGAATGGTCGTGGTGCGGCCATGAAGAAGAAGGAAGACGTTCACCGCATGGCCGAGGCCAACCGGGCATTCGCGCACTACAGGTGGTAGGAAGACAGCCACTAACTACTAGCTTTTGGCTTCTAGCTACTAGCTGGTTACAGTGGCCAATGTAATTCGGGGCTGCATCTGGTAGTCCCGGAGAAACAAGCTAGAGGCTAGAAGCTAGGAGCTAACAGCTAGGTTTTTAACGTCGGGCTCAGCGCCCGAAAGGATATTGATTGTGGCTCGCACCGTACCTCTGAATCGTTGCCGGAATATCGGCATCATGGCGCATATCGACGCCGGAAAGACGACAGCGACAGAGCGCATCCTGTTTTACACCGGCATCACTCACCGGATCGGTGAAGTGCATGAAGGCACTGCGACCATGGACTACATGGAGCAGGAGCAGGAGCGCGGCATTACGATTACGTCGGCGGCCACCACCTGCAGCTGGCGCGACGTCCGCATCAATATTATCGATACCCCTGGCCATGTGGACTTTACCGCCGAGGTGGAGCGCTCGTTGCGCGTACTAGACGGAGCGGTTGCCTTGTTTGATTCCGTCAGCGGCGTGCAGCCTCAGACCGAAACCGTGTGGCGGCAGGGCGACAAGTACAAAGTTCCCCGGATCTGCTTTGTCAACAAGATGGACAAGAACGGCGCGGACTTTGAGCACGTGCTCGAGACCATCCGCAAGCGCCTCGGCGCGCGGCCCGTTGCACTGCAGATTCCCATTGGCGCCGAAGCCAACTTTAAGGGCGTCGTCGATCTGATTGAAATGAAGGCCGTTATCTGGCATGACGAAACCCTGGGCGCCGAGTACTCTGAAGAGCCGATTCCGGCCGATCTCGTCAAGAAGGCCGAAGCTTTCAGATTGCAGCTGATCGAGATCATCGCCGAAACCGACGATGTGCTGCTTGAGAAGTTCCTCGAGGGCGAAACCCCGACCATCGAAGAGTTGAAAGCCGGCATCCGCCAGGCCACCATCGACCTCAAGGTTTTCCCGGTGATCTGCGGAAGCGCCTTCAAGAACAAGGGCGTGCAGACGCTGCTGGACGCAGTCGTCGACTATTTGCCGAGCCCTCTCGACAAGCCTCCGGTGGAGGGCATCGACCCCTCGCATCACGACAAGATCGTTACGCGCAAGCCGGACGACAATGAGCCCCTTTCGGCTCTGGCCTTTAAGATCATCAACGATCCTTTCGGCAAACTCTGCTTCGTCCGCGTCTATTCAGGCTCGCTGAAGACCGGAGACACGGTTCTGAATCCCCGTACGGGCAAGACCGACCGCATCGGCCGCCTGGTGAAGATGCACGCCAACAAGCGCGAGGATGTGACCGAGATTCTGGCCGGCGACATTTGCGCCTGCGTCGGACTGAAAGAGCTGAAAACCGGCGACACGCTGTGCGCGCCGCATCACCCCATCGCGCTCGGCGCCATTGTTTTTCCTGAAACGGTTATTTCGGTGGCAATCGAACCCAAGACCAAGGCCGACCAGGAGAAGATGGGCATTGCGCTGGCGCGGCTGGCCGACGAAGATCCCACCTTCAAGGTGCGCACCGACGAGGACTCAGGCCAGACTATCATCAGCGGCATGGGCGAGCTGCACTTGGAAATTCTGGTCGACCGTATGAAGCGCGAGTACAAGGTCGAAGCCAATGTAGGCGAGCCCAAGGTGGCATTCCGCGAAACCATTCGCAAGAAGGCCGATGCCGAGGGCAAATACATTCGCCAGACCGGCGGCTCGGGCCACTATGGCCACTGCAAACTGCGTGTCGAACCGAACGCGCCGGGCGCGGGCTACGAATTCATCAGCGAAATCAAGAGCGGCTCGGTGCCCAAGGAATTTATCAAGCCCATCGACCAGGGCGTGCAGGGCGCGATCGAACTGGGCATCCTGGCCGGCTATCCGATGGTGGACGTGAAGGTGACGGTCTACGATGGCAGCTACCACGAAGTGGACTCGGACGAGATGGCCTTCAAGATTGCCGGCTCGATGGCCTTCAAGGAAGCTGCCCGCAAGGCCTCGCC
This sequence comes from uncultured Acidobacteriaceae bacterium, assembly GCA_963732165.1. Taxonomy (GTDB): domain Bacteria; phylum Acidobacteriota; class Terriglobia; order Terriglobales; family Acidobacteriaceae; genus Telmatobacter. The sequence goes on along the minus strand of CAVSYM010000055.1, from coordinate 55,690 downwards.
GGTTCTGCTGGAACCGGTGATGGCTGTCGAAGTCACTGTTCCCGAGGAGCACATGGGGACCATTATCGGCGACATCAACTCGCGCCGCGGGCGCATCGAGCACGTAGATCGCATCGGCGGTTCGCAGGTGATCAAAGCGATTGTGCCGCTCAAGGAAATGTTCGGCTACGTGAACGAGATCCGTTCGTCTACGCAGGGCCGGGCGTCGTATTCAATGCAGTTTGCGCGCTATGAAGAGGCGCCGCGCATGATTGCCGATGAGATTATCGGCAGGGCGCAGGGGAAGTGAGAAAGACAGCCTTTAGCTTCTAGCCTCTAGCTTCTAGCTTGTTTCGAGCAGATGCGAGTCGATGAGGTGGGAGCAAGCAGGATGGAGCTAAAAGCTAGCAGCTAGCAGCTAGAAGCTAGCAGCTGTTTTCAGGGTTTTTGGGGCTGGAGCCGGAATGCCGGCGCCCCGAGGTGCAACGGGCAGTACCAGCGATGAAAGGGATTTGAGACTTTTATGGCGAAAGAAAAATTTGATCGTTCGAAGCCGCACGTTAATGTCGGAACGATTGGTCACATCGATCACGGGAAGACGACGTTGACGGCGGCAATCACCAAGGTGTTGCAGAAGCACAACCCGAAGAACCAGTTTCGCTCGTTCGACTCGATCGACAACGCTCCCGAAGAGCGGGAACGCGGCATCACGATTGCGACCGCGCACGTGGAGTACGAGACGGCCAACCGGCACTACGCGCACGTTGACTGCCCCGGCCACGCCGACTACATCAAGAACATGATTACCGGCGCGGCGCAGATGGACGGCGCGATCCTGGTGGTCGCGGCCACCGACGGCCCCATGCCGCAAACCAAGGAGCATGTGCTGCTGGCGCGGCAGGTGGGCGTGCCTTGCATCGTGGTGTTCCTGAACAAGTGCGACGCGGTTGAGGACGAAGAGCTGACCGACCTGGTGGAGATGGAAGTTCGCGAGCTGTTGAGTAAGTACCAGTTCCCCGGCGACGACGTGCCGGTAATTCGCGGCTCGGCACTGGGCGCGTTGAACGGCGAGGCCAAGTGGGAAGCCAAGATCGACGAGCTGATGGATGCGGTGGACAAGTACGTACCGCGGCCCGATCGCGCAATCGACCTGCCCTTCCTGATGCCGATCGAAGATATTTTCTCTATCTCCGGCCGCGGTACGGTGGTTACGGGCCGCATCGAGCGCGGCAAGGTGAAGGTTGGCGAGAACGTTGAGATCGTGGGCTTCCGCGAGACGCGCACGACGGTCTGCACGGGCGTTGAGATGTTCAAGAAGCAGCTCGACGAGGGTCTGGCGGGCGACAACGCCGGGATTCTCTTGCGCGGCACGCCGAAAGAAGACGTGGAGCGCGGGATGGTGCTGGCCAAGCCGGCATCGATCACGCCACACACCACGTTCAAGAGCTCGGTATACGTATTGAGCAAGGAAGAGGGCGGCCGTCACACGCCATTCTTCAAGGGCTATCGTCCGCAGTTCTACTTCCGCACGACGGACGTGACGGGCGTGGCGGAGTTGCCGGCCGGCACCGAGATGGTGATGCCGGGCGACAATGTTGAGCTGACGATTGAGTTGATTACGCCGGTGGCCATGGAGAAGGGACTGCGCTTCGCGATCCGCGAAGGCGGACGGACCGTGGGTGCAGGCGCGATCTCGGAGATTATCAAGTAGCAGGGACTGAGGGACTAAGGGACTAAGAAGAATAAGTCGCTCGTCCCTGAAACCCAAGAGGGAAGCAAATGGTAGGACAGAGAATTCGAATCCGGTTGAAGGCGTACGACTATCGCGTGCTTGACACGTCGACCGGCGAGATTGTGGATACGGCCAAGCGCACTGGCGCAACCGTTGCGGGGCCGATTCCGTTACCGACGATCAAGAACAAGTACTGCGTGCTGCGTTCGCCGCACGTCGACAAGAAGTCGCGCGAGGAGTTCGAGATTCGCACTCACAAGCGGCTGATCGACATCCTCGAGCCCACGCAGCAGACGGTGGACGCGCTGATGAAGCTCGATCTGCCGGCGGGTGTGGACGTCGAGATCAAGGCATTCGAAAAATAGCGAAGCTACTTTTCTAGCTCTCAGCCGTCAGCTTTCAGCTCTCAGCTTGACTGAGACGGATCAAGCGGTTGAGGCAAAGTGAAGTTTGGAACGCGGTGAGTTGAAATCCTGCATGAAGGCAGGGGCGAGCTGAAGGCTGATAGCTGAAAGCTGAGGGCTCACAAAACAATTCCGGCAGTGCGGTGAGTTCAACATCGCATGATGAGGTGAGGAAGATATGGCAGTCACGGGAATACTTGGTAAGAAGATCGGAATGACGCAGGTGTTTGACGATAAGGGCGATGTGCATCCGATTACGGTGCTGCAGGCCGGCCCCTGCGTGATTACACAGTTGAAGACGGCGGCAAGGGATGGCTACGACGCGGCGCAGATCGGGCTGGTGGAGTTTGTGAAGAGCTCGCACATGACCAAGCCGCAGACCGGCCACCTCGCGAAGTGCGAGGCTCCTCCGGTGAAGCTGATCAAGGAAGTGAACTTGGAAGCGGCCAGCGAAGGCGCGGAACAGACCAAGGCCGGCGATCGCGTGCTGGTGGATATCTTTACCGATGCGAAGTTTGTCGATGTGATCGGCACGTCGAAGGGCCGAGGCTTTGCGGGCGTGGTGAAACGGCACAAGTTTGGCGGTGGTCCCAAGTCGCACGGCCATATGTTCCAGGTGCAGGGATCGATTGGCGCATCGAGCTTTCCGTCGCGAGTATTTCCAGGGCAGCGCATGCCGGGCCACATGGGGACCGATCAAGTTACGGTGCGCAATTTGCGAATTCGCGGCATCGATCTGGAGGAGAACCTGCTGATGGTTGAGGGAGCGGTGCCGGGACCGCGCGAGGGGTATGTTTTGATTTCGAAGGCCAAGGCTCCGCCGCGTGAGCGCCGGGGATTTGCCGGCTCGACCACGGTTGACCCGCTGAAGGCTTCGAAGAAGGCGACGGGGAAGAGGAAGTAGCAGCAATTAGCTTTCAGCTCTCAGCTTTCAGTTTGTTCGGTGCGAGAGCCGCGATGATTGCTTTACCGATGGACGAGCTGAAAGCTGACGGCTGATAGCTGACAGCTCGCAGGAAGAGACGATGGCAAACGTAGATGTAGTAAATCTGAACGGTGAAAAGGTGGGCTCGGTTGAGCTGGCCGACGCGGTGTTTGCGCCGGAGCAGGTGAACGAGGCTCTGTTGTGGGAGGCTGTGAAGCACTATCGCGCCTCGCTGCGCCAGGGCACGCACAAGACCAAGAGCCGCACTGAAGTTTCTGGTTCCGGCAAGAAGCTGTGGAAGCAGAAGGGCACGGGCCGCGCGCGTATCGGTTCGGTGCGTTCGCCTCTGTGGCGCCACGGCTACACCGTGCACGGGCCCCAGCCGCGCAGCTATGAGTATGCGTTCCCGCGCAAGAAGCTGCTGGGTGCGCTGCGCGCGGCGCTGGCATCGAAGCTGGCCGATGGCAAGCTTACGGTTGTGGACTCGCTGGAGATCAAGGAAGGCAAGACCAAGCTCTATTTCAACGCGCTGAACAAGCTGGGCGTGACGCGCACGGCGCTGCTGGTTGAGAACGGCAAGACGCTTTCGCAGGCGCTGATACTGGGCGCGCGCAACCTTCAAGGTGTTGAGCTGGTGCTGAACAATGAGGTGCACCCTTACGATCTGCTGCGCTACGAGCGGGCGATTTTTTCGAAGTCCGCCATTGAGCAGCTGACCGAGTCGCTGGTGAAGTCGGCCTCAAAGCGCCGGGTTCATGAGAAGGAGGCAGCGTAATGCCTACTACGTACACGACAATTCGCCGGCCGCTGATTACCGAGAAGGGCCTGAACAAGAAGGAAACGGAAGAGACGCTGGTGTTCGATGTGGCGCCCGAGGCGACCAAGACCGAAGTGAAGCAGGCCGTCGAGGCGCTCTTCAAGGTGAAGGTGGCCGCGGTTCGCACCTCGAACGTGCTGGGTAAGGAACGCCGCCGCGGGCGGTATACGGGCTTCAAGCCGGACTGGAAGAAGGCGTACGTTCGCCTGAAGCCCGGCCAGAAGCTGCCCGAGTATGTGAGCAATCTGTAAGGCAGCTTTTAGCTGTCAGCTTTCAGCTCTCAGCTTGTTCCGAGCGAGATCGGAATGAGGAGCTGAAAGAGGGTTGGAGAAGTTTTGTTAAGCAGGATGAGCTGATAGCTGAAGGCTGAGAGCTGAAAGCTTATCAAGGACAACGACGATGGCAATCAAGACATACAGACCGGTAACGCCGACGCTCAGGTTTCAGACCTCGCTGACGACAGAGGATCTGACCACGTCGACGCCGCACAAGCCGCTGCTGACGACGCGCAAGCGTACGGGCGGGCGCCGCAACTCGGGCGATCTGACGATCCGTCACCAGGGCGGCGGGCACAAGCAGAAGATCCGCCTGATCGATTTCAAGCGCGAGAAATATGGCGTGCCCGGCAAGGTGGCGACGATTGAGTACGATCCGAATCGCTCGGCCCGCATCGCCCTGGTGCACTACGCCGACGGCGAGAAGCGCTACATTCTGCAGCCGGTGGGCTTGAAGGTTGGAGCGACGGTGAGCTCGGGACCCGAGGCTGACATCCTGGTGGGTAATGCGCTGCCGCTCAAGAACATTCCCGCGGGCACCACGGTGCACGCGATTGAGCTGAAGCCGGGCAAGGGCGCGCAGATGGCGCGTTCGGCGGGTGCGCAGGCTCAACTTGTGGCCAAGGAAGGCAATTACGCGCTGTTGAAGCTGCCCTCCGGCGAGACGCGCAAGGTTCTGGCCGAGTGCATGGCGACGGTGGGCCAGGTGGGCAACACGGATCACGAGAATCTATCGATCGGCAAGGCCGGCCGCAAGCGCTGGATGGGCATCAGGCCGACCAACCGCGGCGTGACCATGAATCCTGTGGATCATCCGCATGGCGGCGGCGAAGGCAAGACCTCGGGCGGACGTCACCCGGTGACGCCGTGGGGTCAGCCAACGCGTGGATACAAGACGCGCAATAACAAGCGGACCGACACGTACATTGTGTCGCGGCGCTCGAAGTAGTAAAGGCAGCCGCTAGCTACTGGCTTCTAGCTACTAGCTCGGTTGTGAGTAGGGAAAGATTTTCAGGCAATAGCCGGCCGATAGCGGAAGCAAGAAGAAGCTAGGAGCTAGAGCTAGGAGCTAGGAGCTGGTTTTTATGGCACGTTCGACAAAAAAGGGTCCGTTTGTGGATGCGCATCTGAGCGTGAAGATCGAGACGCTCAACCGGGCCAACGACAAGAAGGTTGTGAAGAGCTGGTCGCGGCGCTCAACGATCTTTCCCGAGTTTGTTGGTCACACGATCGCGGTGCACAACGGCAAGAAGTTTGTTCCGGTGTACGTAACCGAGAACATGGTGGGTCACAAACTGGGTGAGTTTGCTCCGACGCGCACGTTCAAGGGACACACGGGCGGCTCGAAGGCGGCTGAGACCGCTGCCAAGCCGGCGCCGGCGCGGTAAGAAAGACAGCTTCTAGCTGTTAGCTTCTAGCCTCTAGCTTGATTGAGGGAGAGCCGGCAGTAGAGCGGTAGGAAGAACAGCTTTTAGCTGCTAGCTTCTAGCCTCTAGCTTGATTGAGGGAGAGCCGGCAGTAGAAGTGAGAGCGGAACGAAGGTTGGCTTCGATTATCGAACCGGCCTTAGGCGAAGAGAGCTAGAAGCTAGCGGCTAGAAGCTGGTAGCCGAATTTCGAGGAACGGATTATGGCAGTCGCAACAAAAGAGTACCGGGCCGAGGCAAGGTTCCAGCGGGTTTCGCCGCAAAAGGCGCGGCTGGTGCTGGACCTGATCAAAGGGCTCAGTGTTGAACAGGCGCTGAACACGGCAGCGTTCACCAAGAAGCGGATCGCTCCGGTGATTCACAAGCTGCTGACGTCGGCGGTTGACAACGCCAAGTACGTGGCCGGCGAGGAAGGCACCGATCTCGACGTGGACAATCTCTACGTCAAGACGGCCCTGGCCAACGACGGTCCGCGCATGAAGCGGGTCCGTCCGGCGCCGCAGGGCCGCGCCAATCGCTACCAGCGCAGGCTGACGCACATTGTGCTGTCGGTGGCGGAGCGCGAGGGAAGCGAAAACCTGGTGACCAAGGTGGAAGAACCCGCCGCGGCGCCCGCAAAGCCGGCGAAGAAGTCTGCCAAGAAGGCCGCCAAGTAGGCCCCAAGTGGGCATGGAAAGTTTGAGGTAAAAGCATGGGACAGAAAGTCCATCCTTACGGATTCCGGTTGGGAGTTAACAAGCCCTGGCGCTCACGGTGGTTCAGCGAGCGGGAGTACGACAAGCTGCTGGTCGAGGACGTGAAGCTGAAGAAAGAGCTGCGCGAGAAGCTGAAGGCCGCGGGCGTGAGCTCGGTCGAGATCGAGCGCCCGGGCAACAAGCTGCGCTTCCTGATTCGCACGGCGCGTCCGGGCATTGTAATCGGCCGCAAGGGCGCCGAGATCGAGAAGCTCAAGACGGAGCTGGGCAAGCGCACCAATCGCGATGTGTTCATCGACATCATCGAGGTGAACAAGCCGGAGCTGGATGCGCAGCTGGTGAGCGAGAACATCGCGCTGCAGCTCGAGAAGCGCGTGAGTTTCCGCCGGGCGATGCGCAAGAGTGTGGATTCGGCGCTGCGCTTTGGCTGCAAGGGAATCAAGGTGCGCGTGTCGGGCCGGTTGAACGGCAACGAAATCGCGCGCTCGGAGTGGTATCTGCAGGGGCGTTTGCCGCTGCACACGCTGAGGGCCGATATCGACTACGGGTTCACCGAGGCCCACACGACCTACGGCGTGATCGGCGTGAAGGTGTGGATCTATCGGGGCGATATCTACGAGCAGAAGCGCCGGCAGACTCCCGCGGCAACGGGATCGGGAGTGTTTTAACGGCAGCTTCTAGCTCCTAGCCTCTAGCTTCTAGCCGGAGGCATGGGAATGAGGCTGTGGTGGGAATGGGTATTGAAGCTAGAGGCTAGCAGCTAGAGGCTAGAAGCTGCTTTCGAGGGTTTTGCGATGTTGATGCCAAAGAAGGTGAAGTTCCGGAAGCAGCAGAAGGGCAAGCGGCGCGGCAAGGCGTGGCGCGGTTCGACGCTGTCGTTCGGCGAGTACGGGCTGAAGGTGATGGAGTGCGGTTACATTACCGACCGGCAGATCGAGGCCAGCCGTATCGCGATGACGCGGTTTATCAAGCGCGGCGGCAAGATCTGGCTGCGGCTGTTCCCGGACAAGCCGATTACCAAGAAGCCTGCCGAAGTCCGTATGGGTTCGGGCAAGGGTGCGCTGGACCACTGGGTAGCGGTGGTGCGGCCGGGCAAGATCCTGTTTGAGATGGAGGGCGTTGCGCCCGATGTTGCCGCGGAGGCAATGCGCCTGGCTTCGCACAAGCTGCCGTTGCGGACCAAGTTCGTGCAGCGGCCTGGCGCGGAGAAGGTTGCGGCCAAGGCCGAGTAGAGAAAAGCAGCTACTAGCTGCTAGCTCCTAGCTTCTAGCTCTTCGTGCTGAAACGAAGAGCCCTGTACCAGCGGGATGAGGCTAGAGGCTAGAGGCTAGAAGCTAGGAGCTAGGTAAAGATGGAACTCCAGAAGATTCGCAATTTGAGCAACGAAGAGCTCGCGCACCAGCAGAAGACGACTGCTGAGCAGCTTTTCAGGCTGCGCTTCCAGGTGGCCCTTGGCCAGAACGATGGCGTGAAGAAGATCCGCCAGCTTCGCAGGGAGATCGCGCAGATCAAGACCGTGGCCCGGGAACGTGAACTGGGCATCCGCGGCGAGGCGAAAGACGCAGCGCCCGCGGAAACCAAGAAGGGAGCCCGTTAAATGACGGCTACCAAGGAAACAACGCAGGCGCCCAACGCGGCGCGGCGTAATGAGAAGGTCGGGCAGGTGGTTTCGACCAAGATGCAGAAGACCATTGTGGTTGCGGTGGAGATGCGCAAGGCCCACCCCAAGTACAAGAGGATTGTGCGCTCAACCAAGAAGTTCTACGCGCACGACGAGCAGAGTTCGGCGCGTCTGGGCGACGTGGTTCGGATTCGCGAGACGCGGCCGCTGAGCAAGCTGAAGCGGTGGTCGCTCGAAGAGATTGTGCGGCGTTCGTCGCTAGCGCAGATTGAAGACACGGCCCACGAGCCCGTTAGTTAAAAGCAGCTTCTAGCTGCTAGCTCCTAGCTTCTAGCCGCGATGGTAGACAGTTGGCGAAAGCGGCACCAGGCAAGATCGGTAGCTAGAAGCTAGTAGCTGTTTTGGGGAGAAAAAGTCATGGCAGTGCAAATGAGAACGATGCTCGCGGTGGCCGATAACTCCGGCGCGCGCAAGCTACAGGTGATTTTGCCGCTGGGCGGGAGCCTGGGCGCAAAAGCCGGGCTGGGAGACATTGTGACTGCGGCGGTGAAGGAAGCTTCGCCCGACGGCACCGTGAAGAAGGGCAAGGTTGTGAAGGCGGTAATTGTTCGCACGCGCAAAGAGCACCGCCGCCGCGACGGAACCTATATCCGGTTTGATGAGAACGCCGCCGTAGTGATCGGCGACGATCACGAGCCGGTGGGAACGCGTGTCTTTGGGCCGGTCGCACGCGAGCTGCGCGAGAAGAAGTTTTTGAAGATTGTTTCGCTGGCGCCGGAAGTGGTGTAAAAGCAGCTTCCAGCCATCAGCTCTCAGCTTTCAGCTTTAGCGTGCTGAGTTGACGCGGGTGGCTAGAGCGGGACGAACTGGTAGCTAAAGGCTGAAGGCTGGAAGCTGGAGAAAAAGATGCCGAGTTTGAATATTCATCGCAATGATATGGTCAAGGTGCTCACGGGCGCCGATCGCGGCAAGACCCAGCGCGTTCTCCGTGTTTTTCCCGACAAGGGCACGATCCTTGTGGAGCATGTGCGGGTGGTCAAGAAGACGGTCTCGAGCAAGTCAGGAAAGAACACCCGCGGCGGTATTGCCGAGCACGAGTCGCCGATCCAGGTGTCAAACGTGGTGCTGGTTTGCCCCAACTGCGGGCCGGCGCGCGTGGGTCACAAGGTTGAAGGCGAGACGCGGATGCGGATTTGCAAGAAGTGCGGGCAGGAGCTGCCCACGAAAAAATAGCTTCTAGCTACTAGCCTCTAGCTTCTAGCCTTTTCGTGCTGGAACAAGAGATGGCTGCAGAAGCGAGATGAAACTATAGGCTAGCAGCTAGAAGCTAGCAGCTGATTTTGAGTCCCTTCCGAAACGGTAAACGGGCCGCGAGGTCCAATCCGAGACCGGAAGAAAGAGAGCAGAGAGATGGCGGCAAGGCTGAGAGAGAAGTACCAGAAGGAAATCAAGCAGGCGCTCCAGAAGGAACTCGGGATCGAAAACTCCATGGCAGTGCCCAAGCTTGAGAAGATCGTGATCAACATGGGTCTGGGCGAGGCTACGCAGAACACCAAGCTGCTTGACCCTCTGGTGGCAGACCTGACAGCGATTGTCGGCCAGAAGCCGGTGATGACCAAGGCCAAGAAGTCGATTGCGGCCTTCAAGGTTCGCGCCGGCATGTCGATTGGGGCAATGGTTACACTGCGCTCCGACAAGGCTTACGAATTTTTAGACCGCCTAATCTCGACTGCGCTGCCGAGAGTGCGCGACTTCCGCGGCGTGTCGACGAAGAGTTTTGACGGGCGCGGCAACTACACGCTCGGCCTGCGCGATCAGTTGATCTTTCCGGAGATCGACTATTCGAAGGTGGAAAAGCTGAAGGGAATGAACATCACTATTGTGACCACGGCCCGGGACGATAACGGAGCGCGAGCGCTGCTAAAGCACTTCGGAATGCCGTTCCGGCAGGGGGCGTAAAGACAGCTATTAGCTTTTAGCTATTAGCTCTTAGCTTCGATGGCGGGTGTATCAGCCTTTGAGGCAATAAACAGAGTTCGGCGCTTGTTCGGCAGGCTAGTTGAGCACGAAACAAGCTAATAGCTAATAGCTAAAAGCTAATAGCTGCTTTGAGGGGTTTATGGCAACAACTGCAAAGAGAGTGAAAGACGCGCGCAAGCCGAAGTTCAGCAGCCGGAAGCACAATCGCTGCCAGCTGTGCGGACGGCCGCGCGGCTTTCTGCGTAAGTTCGGCGTCTGCCGGTTATGTTTCAGGGCTCTGGCCTTGAAGGGCGAGATTCCGGGCGTAAACAAGTCGAGCTGGTAGCGCGAAAGCTGCTAGCCACTAGCTTCTAGCTGCTAGCTCATCATGCTGAATGGATGAGCCTGGTATCAGCAAGACGAAGCTAAAAGCTAGCGGCTAGAAGCTGGAAGCTGTTTTTCAACCATTCCCGCTGGTTCCTGCCAAAACAGCGGCGGGCGAACGGGGAATGAAGGAGAAGGAATGAGTCTGACCGACCCAGTAGCAGATTTTCTGGCGCGGATCCGGAATGCGATCCGGGCGCGTCATCAGAAGCTGGATGTGCCGGCTTCGAAGTTGAAGGCCGAGATTGCCCGCATCCTGAAGGAAGAGGGCTACATCTCGAACTACAAGGTTCAGGATGAGGAAGGCAAGCTGGTGCTGCGCGTGTACCTGAAGTACGGCGGCACGGATGCGGCGATTCGCGACCTGGCGCGGGTTTCACGGCCCGGTTGCCGCGTGTACGTGGGCCGCGACGAGATCAAGCGCGTGCAGGGCGGCCTTGGCATCTCGATTCTGACTACGCCCAAGGGTGTGATGACCGGCCGCCAAGCCCGCCGCGAAGGCGTGGGTGGCGAGCTGTTGTGCGAAGTGTGGTAAAGAACAGCTTTCAGCCGTCAGCTCTCAGCTTTCAGCTTTTTGTGCTGAGTTGATAGCGGCGGTTGAAGCTAAGTGAGGCTGAGAGCTGAAAGCTAATAGCTGAAAGCTTCCGGGCCTTTGGCCCGGCCGGCTGCAGTGGAACGACGGCGCGTTGGAACTGATCACTGACAACTGATCACTGACAACTGCTTTTCGGGACTCGCAAGCCAACAAGGATTTTTGAAAATGTCGCGTATTGGAAAGAAGCCGATTCCGCTGCCTTCGGGCGTGAAGTACAAGGTTGACGGAAACACCGTCCTGGTCGAGGGCCCTAGGGGCAAGGTTTCTGCGTTGGTTGCTACGGGCATCACGCTGAAGACCGTTGACGGTCATTTGCACCTTGAGCGCTCGGGCGAGGACAAGGCCGCGGTGCATGGGCTTACGCGCGCGCTGGTGTCGAACGCGGTCGAGGGCGTGACCAAGGGCTGGATAAAGGAACTGGACATTGTCGGCATCGGTTACCGTGCCGAGTTGAAGGGCAAGGGCACGGTGGTGTTTACGCTGGGTTACTCGCACCCGATCGAGTTTCCGCTGCCCACGGGCATCGAGGTTGCAATCGATCCGAAGCAGACGCATCTGACGATTACCGGCATCGACCGGCAAAAGGTAGGCCAGGTGGCGGCAGACATGCGCGAACTGCGCAAGCCCGATCCGTACAAAAACAAGGGCGTGCGCTACTCGAACGAGAAGCTGAAAAAGAAGGCAGGAAAGACGGGAGCGAAGTAAAGACAGCTATCAGCTTTTAGCTTTCAGCTCTCAGCTTTTCGTGCAAAGTTGACGGGCTTGGCGAAGACGAGATGAAGCTGATAGCTGAAGGCTGACAGCTGAGAGCTGCATTAAAAATCCGAACGGAACCGCGGGGTGGTTCCGCTGATAGGTGAGAGAGACAAAATGATTAAGAGAAACGAAATTCGCCAGCGCATACACACGCGTATCCGCGAGAAGCTTTCGGGCACGGCGGAGCGGCCGCGGTTGAATGTTTACCGCTCGCTGAACCACATTTATGCGCAGGTGATTGATGACCAGAAAGGCGAGACACTGGTTTCAGCCTCGTCAATCAAACTGAAGACCGGCGGCAACGTGGCGGCAGCCAAGGAAATCGGCAAGGCTGTGGCCGAGCAGGCCGTGGCCAAGGGTATCAAACAGGTAGTTTTCGACCGCGGCGGTTTTCTTTATCACGGCCGGATCAAGGCCCTGGCCGATGCAGCGCGCGAGGCGGGGTTGGAGTTCTAAAAGCAGCCGCTAGCTGCTAGCTTCTAGCTGCTAGCTCGCTGTGCTTAGTTGACGGCCTACCCCAGACAAATGGGCTAGTGGCTAGGAGCTAGAGGCTAGAAGCTCAAAAGGACAGCAATGACGATATTGAAGAAGAAACTCGATGCCAACCAGTACAACCTGAAAGACCAGGTGGTGGCGATCAACCGCGTGACCAAAGTGGTGAAGGGCGGCAAGAATATGTCGTTTGCCGCGCTGGTGGTTGTGGGCGACGCCGGTTCGGGCGTGGTGGGCTACGGATCGGGCAAGGCGAAGGAGGTTCCCCAGGCTATTCGCAAGGGAATCGAGAGCGCCAAGAAGAACCTGGTTAAGGTTAACCTGACCCAGACCTCGATTCCGCACCAGGTGCTGGGCCGCTTCGGCTCGGGCCAGGTGCTGCTCAAGCCGGCGCCTGAAGGTACGGGCGTGATCGCCGGCGGCGCGGTGCGCGCGGTGATGACCTCGGTCGGGGTGCAGAATGTGCTCACCAAGAGCCTCGGCTCGCCCAATCCGCACAACGTGATCAAGGCGACTTTCGATGCGCTGATCCAGTTGCGCGACCGTGGCGAAGTGGCGACGATGCGCGGCAAGACCGTGGAGGAGATGTAAGCCATGGCAGAGATCAAAACCAAGACTAAGACTCAGAAAAAAGCGCCGGACAGAATCAAGTTTATTCGCATTCAGTACTACCGCTCGGCCATCGCCACACCGACCAAGCACAAGCTGGTGGTCAAAGGTCTAGGTTTTACGCGTCTCAACCAGATCGTGGAACGCGAAGATACCCAGTCGGTCAGGGGGATGGTGAAGGCCGTTCCGCATTTGGTAAGGATTGTCGGGCCGGAGGCCCGATAGCTTTTAGCTTTCAGCCTTCAGCTTTCAGCTCCGTTTTGGTGAATCGAATACTGTCGACTCAGCAGGAAACGGCTGAAAGCTGAGAGCTAACAGCTGAAAGCTCAACAAGAACGCGAGTCGGATTCACTCCAATGCCTCCGGCGCTATAGCGAGGAAAACATGACAAAGAATCTATCGAATTTGCGCGCGCCCCGTAAGGCCAACACGGGGCGCAAGCGCGTGGGCCGGGGCATGGGATCCGGCATGGGCAAAACCTCAACCCGCGGCCACAAGGGCCAGGGTTCTCGTTCGGGCTCCAGCCTGATGCGCGGTTTTGAGGGTGGCCAGATGCCGCTGCACCGCCGCCTGCCCAAGCGCGGCTTTACCAACATCTTCAGGACCGAGTACACGGTGGTCAACCTGGACCGGATCGCAGATCTCGATGTAAAAGAGATCGGACTCGACGACTACCGCAAGCTGGGACTGGCCTCGAGCCGCAAGGCGCTCATCAAGGTTCTCGGTGCGGGCGAGCTGACCAAGGCGATCACCATCCACGCGCACAAGTTTTCAAAGTCGGCGGCCGAGAAAATTGCCAAGGCTGGCGGCAAGGCAGTGGTGGCCGGCGGCGAGGCTGCGGCGGCATAGGTACGAGCTTTCAGCCTTCAGCCTTCAGCCTTCAGCTTCAACCCGGTCTGGCAAGGTCCTTCACCAGGCATGCTGGGACTGAGAGCTGAAAGCTGAAGGCTGAACTGATGTGATGAATCTCATAGGCCCGCCGCTCCCCTTCCCGGTAGCCTGAACGGGCAAAGGGAAATTCGGTAAGATAGACAGCACACAGGCGGGTTGTTTTTGCCCGCGATGGATTACACGATATGCTTGAAAAGTTCCTCAATATCTTCCGGATTCCCGACCTGCGCAAGCGGGTGCTCTTCACCCTTGGCATTCTGGCCGTTTACCGGATGGGCGCGTTCATTCCAACGCCCGGCGTCGACACTGCCAGGCTCGCGGCTCTGTTCAACTCGCAGAGCGGTTCGGCGCTCGGGCTGATGGATCTTTTCGGCGGAGGAAACCTGCGCCGAATGACCATATTCGCCCTGGGCATAATGCCCTACATTACCGCGTCCATCATCTTTCAGCTATTGACCGTGGTATATGAGCCGCTGGCTCGCATCCAGAAGGAAGGCGAACTGGGCCGGCGCAAGATTACGCAGTGGACCCGCTACGTGACCGTCGTTCTGGGCGGGCTGCAGTCCATCGGCATTGCTTTCATGCTTACCAAGGGCGGCCTGGTGCTTCATCCCGGTGCGGGCTTTTTGCTGATGACGGTTCTGACGCTTACTGCCGGAACGACTTTTATCATGTGGCTGGGCGAACAGATTACCGACCGCGGCATCGGTAACGGCATGAGCCTGCTGATCTTTGCCGGCATTGTGGCCGGACTGCCGCGCGGCGTGGGCGACTTGATTCAGAAGGTCCAGACCGACGCATGGGGTTCGCTGAGCATGATCGTGGTGCTGTTCCTGGTCGCCGGCATGGCGGCGGTTGTAGGATTCATTGTGTTTGTGGAGCGCAGTGAGCGCCGCATTCCGATCCAGAGCGCGAGACGAATTATCGGACGCCGCATGATGGGTGGCCAGTCGAGCCATCTGCCTTTGAGAGTGAATTCGGGCGGCGTGATGCCCATTATCTTCGCCAGCTCCATTCTTTCGGCCCCGCTGCTCTTCGGCCAGGTCACCTGGGTACAGAACAACCGCTTGCTGCAGCCGATCCTTTCGGCGCTAACGCCCGGATACCCCTGGTACGAACTGCTCAACATCCTGGGTATTATCTTCTTTGCTTACTTCTATGTGTCGATCGTGATGCGTCCCGATGACATTGCCGATAATTTCCGCAAGTCGGGCTCGTTCATTCCCGGAATCAGGCCCGGCAAGCGTACCTCGGACTTCATCAACGACATTCTGACCCGCATCACGCTGGTCGGCGCGCTTTACCTGATTCTGGTGCAAATGGTGCCCACCTTCCTCATTTCGGGCATCCGTTTCGACAAGATATGGCTCATAGGCAGGGTGTTTGAGAGCCTGCCGAACTGGGCGATTCACGGTATGGGGGTCAGTTTCTACTTTGGCGGCACTTCACTGTTGATTGTGGTGGGTGTGGCCATGGATACGATCAACCAGATCGAATCGCAGCTTGTCATGCGTCACTATGACGGCTTTTCCCCGCGCTCCGGTCGCATTCGCGGAAGGAAAACCTGGTAATGCCTTTGACAGCAATTGCACTAGAACAGGGCCGGGCGACGAGTCGAAAGACTATGCCCGGCCCAATCCTTTTGATGGGCGCGCCCGGCGTGGGCAAGGGAACACAGGCCAAGGAGTTGGTGAAGATGTGGGGAATCCCGCAGATTTCGACCGGCGACCTGCTGCGCGCGAACGTGACCCAGGGTACGCCGCTGGGCCGTACCGCCAAAGAGATCATGGGCCGGGGCGAACTGGTGCCCGACTCCCTAGTAAATGAGATGGTGGCCGTGAGGCTGCAGGCGCCTGACACCGTTGGCGGTTACGTCCTCGACGGCTTTCCACGGACGCTGGGGCAGGCCAGCTGGATCGACGGTCGGATTTCCCTGCAGCCGGAGGCGCTTCCGGTGATTGCCGTAAGCATACAAGTGAACTATAATCAGTTATTGCGCCGGATTACGGGGCGCAGGATTTGCCCTGTCTGTCAGAGCATCTACAACATCTACGTCAACCCTCCCAAAGTGGACGGGGTTTGTGACTTAGAAGGTGCGGCGCTTACCCAGCGAGCAGATGACACGGAAGAGGTTTTCAAGGAGCGCATGCGCGCTTACTCGGCCCTCACCGCGCCTGTTGTGGAGCATTACCGGGAGCAGGGAAGATTCGCTGAAGTAGATGGAGACCGGCCGATTGCTGAAATCGCGGCCGGAATTGTGGCCGCCGTGGAGCGATTGCGCCGGTAAGCGTGATCGACGCAGCGGGTTTGTGCGTGAAGGACAGTTGTCAGTGAACAGTGGTCAGTTGTCAGTTGGATGTTGCAGGATCAAGAAGCATCAACTGACCCTTAGCGCTGCAAAGACAACTGAGAGAGAAAAGTTAGCGGCAGCCGAGGCTGGTGGTTCGAGCAAAATCGGACTGACCACTGATCACTGACCACTGACCACTGTTTTTATGGCTGTCGTTATCAAGTCGTCGCAGGAGATCGAGAAGATGCGCCGCGCGGGTCAGGTGGTTCGCGAGGTGCTGGAACTGGTGCGTTCAAAAGTGAAGCCCGGCGCCACGACTTTCGATCTTGAGAAAGCTGCGGCAGCTCGGCTCAAGGAACTGGGAGTGAAGGCGGCGTTCAAGGGATATCGAGGGTATCCCTGCGTGTTATGCACCTCTGTCAACAGCGAGGTGGTGCACGGGATTCCTTCGCCGAAGCGGGTGCTGAAAGAAGGCGACATTGTTTCGGTTGATTTTGGCGTGGTGATCGACGGCTATTATGGCGATGCAGCCATCACCGTGCCGGTGGGTTCGATTGGGCCTGAGGCGCTGAGGCTTTTAAAGGTGACCGAAGAGTCGCTGAAGGCCGGGATCGCGGTGGTTCGTCCCGGCGCCACTCTGGGCGATGTGGGTGCGGCGGTGCAGGGAGTGGTCGAGGGCCAGGGGTTCTCAGTGGTTCGCGATTTTGTGGGCCACGGCATTGGATCGAACATGCATGAGGATCCGCAGGTGCCGAACTTTGGCGAGGCGGGCCGGGGCATGAAGCTCAAGGCGGGAATGGTGATTGCCATCGAGCCGATGGTGAATGCCGGCAGACCGGATGTGAAAGTGCTTGACGACGGATGGACAGCCGTGGCGAGCGATGGAAGCATGAGTGCTCATTTTGAGCATACGGTTGCTGTGACGGCGACCGGAGCGAGGATTTTGACGGAATAGGTAAGACAGCTTTTAGCTGTCAGCTCTCAGCTTTCAGCTTTTTCGTGCTGAACCCGCCGATAACACTTCGGCAGGCAGAATGAAGGGCTGGAAGTTGATTGGGAATTCGATCTTTGCCGGGCAGCAGCCTGGCGCAACAGCCGGAGAGCAAGAGCCGGCGGAACTGGATGCAGTTTGTCGAAGGAAGACGCGATTGAGGTAATGGCGACGGTGCAGGAAACTTTGCCCAACGCCATGTTCAAGGTAAAACTCGAGAATAATCACGAGGTGCTGGCCCATGTATCGGGGAGAATGCGCAAGAACTTTATCCGCATTCTGCCTGGTGACCGCGTAGCGGTGGAGCTGAGTCCCTACGACTTGAATCGCGGACGGATTGTGTACAGATACAAATAAGCTGCTAGCCGCTAGCTTCTAGCTGCTAGCTTCACCGTGCCAAGTTGAGGATCTTTGTTTCCGGCACAATGAAGCTAGAAGCTAGAGGCTAGAAGCTAGTGGCTGATAGAAGGGTAGTACAAGGCAATGAAGGTTCGGGCATCGGTAAAGAAGATTTGCGTCAAGTGCAAGGTCATTACGCGCAAAGGCGTGGTGCGGGTGATCTGCGAGAATGCAAAGCACAAGCAGCGCCAGGGATAAGCAACGCCTGGCAGGCAGGGAACTTCAATGAAGGCAGGGAGTAGGGAGTAGGGAATAGAAAGCAGCTCGATCAAGTTAGCTGCATCAACTATTCCCTATTGGCTATTTACTACTGGCTGCTTTCAAGAGGCTAGTTAGCTTGAATCAAGGCTTGCGATGAACCTCTTAGAAGCAATCCCGATAACCCGTGCGAACCGGTTTAGGCTGGAGGGCACACAACCAGCAAAGGGACTGAGGGACTAAGGGACTGAGGAGAGCAAGGACTAATCAATACAATCGGCAGTAGCTGGAAGTGCCGGTCCCTCATCCCTGACCCCTGAAGCCTGTTCCCTGCGTTACAAAGGAATTCGAATGGCACGTATTGCTGGCGTCGATCTGCCCCGCAACAAGCAGGCAAGGATCGCGCTTACTTACATCTTCGGAATCGGGAATCCCCGCGCGCTGAAGATTCTGGGGAAGGCAAATGTCGACGCCTTCAAGAAGGTCCAGGATTTGGGCGAGGACGAGGTAAACCGCATCCGCCAGGTCATTGAAGACGAAGGTGACGTCGAAGGCGATCTGCGCAAAGACGTCTCGATGCACATCAAGCGCCTCATTGACATCCAGAGCTACCGCGGCACCCGCCATCGGCGGTCGCTGCCGGTGCGCGGCCAGCGCACCCACACCAATGCCCGCACTCGCAAGGGCCCGCGCAAGGGCACGATTGCCGGCAAGAAGAAAGCGACGTCGAAGACATAATGGCGAAACCAGAGCAGAAAGCCGGTGCTGGAAAGGCTGGCAAGAACAAGAAGTTTAAGAAGCGCGAGCGTAAGAATGTGCCATATGGCATTGCGTACATTCAGGCCTCGTTCAACAACACCATTGTCACCATTACCGACCAGATGGGCAACACGCTGAGCTGGAAGAGTTCGGGCTCGCTGGGCTTCAGGGGATCGCGCAAGGGCACGCCGTTTGCGGCGCAGCAGGCGGCGTCGAACGCAGCCAGCATGGCCCGCGATCATGGTCTGCGCACAGTCGATGTTCGCGTCGCCGGTCCGGGATCGGGCCGCGAGTCGGCCATACGCGCCCTGGCTGCCGCCGGCATTGAAGTCAAGACGATTCGCGACGTCACGCCGGTCCCGCACAACGGGTGCAGGCCGCCGAAAAGACGCAGAGTGTAAGAAACAGGGAATAGGGACCAGGCACTAGGGACTAGGAAAACTGCTCCGAGTGCTCAAGCTCAATTTCTATGGATTTTCCGGGACTTACGGCGGTATCGGATTAGGAACTCGGACAGATGAGTCTGTCCTAGTCCCTAGTCCCTAGTGCCTAGTCCCTCGAACATGGGCCGGGATGACCTGCGCACCGTCGCACGTAAACCGGCCGACATCCGAAGTCAGGAGAGGAAATGGCACGTTATACCGGAGCAGTATGCCGCCTTTGCCGCCGCGAAGGCACCAAACTATTTTTGAAGGGCACCAAATGCACTTCAGACCGTTGCCCGCTTGAGAAACGCAACTTCCCGCCGGGGCAGCATGGCAAAGACCGCAAAGCCAAGATCGTGGGCTATGGCCTGCAGCTGCATGAAAAGCAGAAGGCCAAGCGTATGTACTTCACCCTCGAAGGCCAGTTCCGCGCCTACTACGAGAAGGCCAACCGCGCCACGGGCGTGACCGGCGAACTGCTGATCCAGCAGCTCGAACGGCGCCTCGACAACGTTGCTTTCCGGCTGGGTTTCGCCATCTCGCGGCGTCAGGCGCGCCAGGTGGTTCGCCACGGCCATGTAACGGTGAACGGCAAGAAAGTGAACATTCCCTCATACCAGTTAAATGTCGGCGACGAGATCGCGATTCGCGAGGAGGCAAAGAAGCTGGTGATTGTTGAACAGGCTTCGCAATACGCCGCGCAGAATCCCGTTCCCACCTGGCTCGAGGCCAACTTTGAAGGTATGTCGGGACGCGTTCTGCATCTGCCCAAGCGCGCCGACGTGAATTTGCCGATCAACGAACAGTTGATCGTCGAACTGTACAGCAAGTAACAGCTATCAGCTATCAGCTGTCAGCTTTCAGCTTTTTTCTCGGTATGCTGAGCCTTTGGTTCAGCCGAGACCGGAGCTGAAGGCTGACGGCTGAAAGCTGAAAGCTTCATTCCAACCCGAGGAGCACTTGCGCGGCCGCCGCAAAATGCATCGCGACGTACATGCCGCGCCAGAAAAGAGATGACTATGTTGTGGAGAGGATTTCAGAAACCGAAGCGGCTTGCAGTTGAAGCCGAAACACTCAGCGACACATTTGGCAAGTTCAGCGCCCAGCCATTTGAGCGGGGCTTTGGCACCACGATCGGCAATGCCCTGCGCCGCACGCTGCTCAGCTCGATCGAGGGCGCGGCCGTAACCGCCGTTCGCATTGAGGGCGTGCTGCACGAGTTCCAGTCCATTACCGGCGTGGTTGAAGATGCGACCGACATCATCCTCAACCTGAAGCAGGTTCCCTTCAAGCTTGCGGGCGAAGGTCCCAAGGCGCTCTACCTGCGCGCCGACCAGCCCGGCATCGTGACTTCTGGCATGATCGAAGCCGACGGCGACGTGGAGATCCTGGACAAGGATATTTACATTGCGACGCTGTCTGAGGGCGGCAAGCTGGACATGGAGATGCGTTTGAAGCGCGGCCGCGGATATGTCTCGGCAGACAAGAACTTCGACGCCGATCTTGGCCTTGGTTTCATCCCCGTCGACTCGGTTCATTCGCCCGTTCGTCGCGTCAACTACGTAGTCGATGCCGCCCGCCTGGGACAGATTACCGACTATGACAAGCTGACGCTTGAAGTGTGGACTAACGGAGCGGTGTTGCCTGCGGACGCGGTGGGCCTGGCGGCCAAGCTGCTGAAGGACCACATGAACATCTTCATCAACTTTGAGGAAGAGATTGAAGCCGAAGCCCGTGGCGAAGAAGGCCGCGTGCTGCTGCGTAACGACAATCTCAACCGCTCGGTTGAAGAGCTTGAGCTTTCGGTGCGCAGCTACAACTGCCTGAAGAACGCCAATATTCAGACCATTGGCGAACTGGTGCAGAAGACTGAGGCCGAGATGCTGAAGACCAAGAACTTCGGACGCAAGAGCCTGAACGAGATTAAGGAAATCCTCGCACAAATGGGTCTCTCGCTGGGCATGAAGATCGACGAGCAGGGCAACGCGGTGCCTGGACCGACCAGCATTCCGCCGGCCACTGCTCTGGCAGCCAGCTACGGACGTTACGACGAAGAGGACGAGCCGCTAGACTCGGTGGACCTGCAACTGCCTACCGAGACGGAGAATTTTTAAAAGCAGCTTTAGCTTCTAGCTGCTAGCTACTAGCTCTTTCGTGCAGGAGCCGGCCATGAGTGGTTCCTCCGAAATAAAGCTGCAAGCCAGAGGCTGGAAGCTGGAGGCTATTCGAGATTTGAAAGTAGCTGACTCAGTTCTGGCTTTCTGGTGCGAGCACCACATTGTCGATTCCTCGACAATCGAGCTGGAAGCTAGGAGCTAGAAGCTAGGAGCTAAGAATATGCGCCATCGCAATGCAGGATTCAAGCTTGGACGCAATACCAGCCACCGCCGCGCGCTGCTGCGGAACCTGGTCACGTCCGTCATTCAAGAAGACAGGGTTGAAACAACCGTGACCAAGGCCAAGGCCGTCCGGCCCCAGATCGAAAAGATGATCACCCTGGGCAAGAAGGGCGATCTGCACTCGCGCCGTCAGGCACTCAGCTTCCTCCAGACCGACAAGGCTGTCACACGCCTTTTCGACGAGGTTGCCAAGCGCTACAGCGACCGCCAGGGCGGCTATCTGCGCATCGTCCGCACCGGCTTCCAACAGGGCGACGGCGCCGAAAAGGCGTTCATCGAACTACTCGGCGCCGAAAAGCAGCTTGAGGTCAAGCGCCAGAAGCGCGCCGACGTCAAGGCCAAGAAGCGTGCCGAACTCGAAAAGCAGCTCGAGGAGCAGCAGAAGCAGGCCGAGTCAGAAGACAAGGGCGGCGAAGAGGGCGCCTGATCGCCACTTCCGCGCTTCTCCTGGGGTTTAACCTCCTGTATCATTCCGCGCAGGCGTCTTTTCCGGGCGTCTGCGCTTTCTATTGCTCTTAATCAGTGAGCGTTGAGGAACTCGCGTGAATGCGTCGGTGAACCCAGGTGGCCATTTCCCCGTGATCGGGGCTTCGGACGAGAATGGCACCCCAGCATCGTCTCTCGACAAACTGACGGAACTTTCCGTCGTGATGCCGTGCTTGAACGAGCATGAGACGGTGGGGATTTGCGTTCGGAAGGCGTTGAATACACTGCGGGAAGCAGGCATCAAGGGAGAGGTCATCGTAGCAGATAATGGATCGACGGACGGCTCAATAGAGCTGGCGCGGTCAGAAGGCGCCCGTGTCGTGAATGTAGCCGATAAAGGGTATGGGAATGCTCTTATCGGCGGCATCGCAGCGGCACACGGTGAATTCGTGCTCATGGCAGATGCGGACGACAGTTACAACTTTACGCATATTCCCGCGTTCCTCGAGCAACTGCATGCCGGGGCCGACCTGGTGATGGGCAACCGTTTCAAGGGCGGCATCGAGGAGAAGGCAATGCCCCCCCTGCATCGCTACCTCGGCAATCCGGTCCTGACCGGCATTGGAAGGCTGTTCTTCCATTCACCGTGCGGCGACTTCCATTGCGGAATCCGGGCCTTTCGCAAAGACAGCTATCTGCGTATGAACATTCGGTCCACGGGGATGGAGTTTGCCAGCGAGATGGTGGTGAAGGCGAGCCTTCTTCAAATGAAGATCAGCGAGATTCCCACAACGTTATCGCCTGACGGGCGCAGCCGCCCACCGCACCTGCGGACCTGGCGGGACGGGTGGCGCCACCTGCGGTTTCTGCTGATGTACAGCCCTCGCTGGCTGTTTCTGTACCCGGGAATGTTGTTGATCGTAGCCGGCCTGCTTGGCTGCGCGTTTCTGCTGCCGGGGCCGCGCACAATTCATGGAATTGGTCTCGACGTACACACGCTTCTTTACGCGTTTGTCGCGGTCCTGATGGGTTTTCAGTTGGTGGCATTTGCTGTTTTTACCAAAGTGTTTGCAATCTCAGAGGGGCTGTTGCCCGAAGATCCTCGCCTGAACCGGGCGCTTGAATATGTCACGCTGGAGACCGGCCTGGGAGTCGGCGGCCTTCTAATGCTGTTGGGAATAGTGGGGTCGATCTTCGCTCTCTCTGGATGGGCGGTGCGGAGCTTCGGACCTCTTAATCCCGAACATATGCTGCGCATTGCAATGCCCTCCGTTTTCTCTCTCACCCTGGGTGTTCAGATTGTGTGCAGCAGCTTTTTCCTCAGCATTCTTGGCTTGCGCAGGCATTGAACAGGCCTAGAGTCTGTTATTAACTTTCGCGTAGGCAGCGCTGGGAGAGTTAATAACAGACTCCAGAGTTCAAAGGAGACAAGTTGCCGGTCAACGCTCAATACAACCTAGCCGCGCCAGGATCGCTTCCGATCAGGATTGCCGCTTATCAGCGACGAAGAATGTATGAGCGATTCCTCTCCATGACGGAGATGCGTGAGGAGCACTCGGTACTCGATCTCGGAGTGACGAGCGATCAGACTTACAGTCACTCCAATTATCTGGTGCAGTGGTATCCGTACAAGCATCGGATAACTGCATGCGGAATTGACGATGCTGCGTTTCTTGAAGCGCAGTTTCCGGGATTGAAATTCGTACGCGCCAACGGCAAGCAGCTTCCGTTTTCCGATGGCGAGTTCGACTACATCCATTCGAGCGCAGTTCTGGAACACGTAGGCAGCCGGAAAGAGCAAACGGCCTTCCTTGGCGAGGCCTGGCGCGTTGCCCGCGTGGGCGTTTTTGTTACTACGCCCAATCGGTGGTTTCCGATTGAGTTCCACACTCTTCTCCCGGTTGCGCACTGGTTCCCGCCGGAAATGTTTCGGAAGCTTTGCAGAATGACTGGCCGGGAATTCTTCGCGCACGAAGAAAATCTGAATCTGATTACGAGTTCGGAGCTGGGGAAACTTGCGCTAGATGCCGGCATGACAAATGTTCAAGTCGATTGCGTGACACTCGCCGGGTGGCCATCGAACCTGTTGCTCTGGGCTCACCGATAAGCCGCTGCAACGCATCTTCCTTTTATTGCTCACTGTAGAATTACCGTATGTCTTCGGCCCATCAGAAGATCAAGGTCGCGGAGTTTCTGCGCTCACCTTTGCGGTCGTTGCCATCAATGCTTCATTGGGTCTTTGTCCTGTTTGCGGCACCTCTTGTCGTCTTCCTCGCTGTTCGCACTCCCGCCTTTCAAAGCCCCGATGAAGACAATCACTTCTATCGCTCCTGGCAGATCGCTCACGGCGGCTTGTTTTCGAGCGGCGGCGGGTATGTCGACAGCGGCATCGAGCAGCTCTGGGCCTGTGTTGCGAACTTGCCCTTCAAGCCTCACGCTAAAGTCACGGATGCCGACGCCGCTTGTGAGCGTACTGTGTCATGGTCGGGCAAGACGGTTTATCGGGAGTTTCCTAACACCGCTGCTTACTTTCCTGCTGGCTACATTCCCCAGGCGCTGGGGATTCTTATCGGTCGCGCGATTGGCATCGGCGTTCTCAACACTCTCTTCCTGGCACGGATTCTCAACGGTGCAGCGTGCGTAGCAATTTGCGCGTTCGCGCTTTCGGTTTGCCGCGGGGGAAAGATTCTGATTTTCGCGGTCCTGCTGCTGCCGATGACGCTCTCACTGTTTGCTTCGTCGAGTCAGGATGCACTGCTGATCGCGCTTGCCTGCCTGGCCTTCAGTCTCATCTCGAGGCAACTCGACACGGGAGCGCCGATGACGCGGAAGATTGCCGCGATTGTTTTTGCGTTGCTCCTAATCATTTCTCTTGCACGGCCCATCAACGCCGCGCTCGCGCTGGTCTTTTTTGTTCCCGGGATTTTGCAGCCCAAGCACAGCAAGCGATTGTGGATTGCGGGTTCTGCGCTTACATGCATAGTAGTTGCGTTGACCGTTGCGTGGTGGGGTGCGGCTATCGGAGCGCAGCGGAATTCCGCGCGCACTTACGTACCCACATCGTTTCACGTCGACCCAAAATTGCAGCTCGCCTTTCTTCTCCATCATCCCAGCATTGTCGCAACGCTGCTCGGCAGCGTTGTGCACCAGACCGGGCTTTATCTGGCGAGCACGGTTGGAGTTCTCGGCTGGCTCGACACGATCATGCCGGCGCCCTACTACCTTGCGATGCTGCTGGTTCTTGTAATTGCAGCCACTAGGCGAATTCGCGAATGGCCGCGCGATTTCCCGCGTCGCAGTTGTTCTGATTCTTTTTGCGACGATCGTGAGCGTTGCAGGCGTCTTTTTCACTTCGTATCTGATGTTTTCGCCGGTGGGTGCGATGGGTCTTTACGGAGTTCAGGGCCGTTACTTCATTCCACTGATCATTGCCGCCGCGGTCGGCCTGCCGTGCCTTCGCAATTCATCAAAGTACTACGAGCGCGCGACTGCAATTGTGGTTCTGGCTCAACTGCTGACTGTTGCGGTTCTGCCACACGTCATCATGGCGCGCTACTACTGAAGTTGAATTGGCACGGACTGCGGATTACTCGTGCCCGGCCGCCACGCTCGTCACCACCAGTTTGCCGTGCTTGACCCCGCGCAGGGTGAGGATGCCGTTGGCCAGCTCGTGGACGCTCTCGCTGTGCCCGTGCATGATGAGCACTTCAAGACAGTTGTGGTGGTCGAGGTGCACGTGGGTCGTGGCCAGTACGCGGCTGCCGGCGCGGTGCTGGGCGGCGATCAGCTTTTCCGAGAGCCCGGCCTGGTGATGGTCGTACATGATGGTGAGCGTTCCGAAGACTTCCTTGTTGGCTTCGACCTCTTCATTTACGAGGTGGTCGCGGATCAGGTCGCGCACCGCTTCAGAGCGGTTCTGATAGCCCTTGGCGGCAATCACCTCGTCGAATCGCGCCAACAATCCCTCTTCCAGCGATATCCCCGTCCGAACCAGCTCGCCCATTTGCTTCTCCGTCTGACTAAAGCCTTCGAGATCATCCTAGTCCGTATTTCACGGCACGGCGCGGCGATGGCCGACGCGATACTCAGAACTCTTTTCAGGACCGATTTCTCAGCATGTCTCCGGTTTGACCAGCCAGGTAATCTGACCGGGCCGGACCTCTTCATTTGTCCCCCCCCATATATACCCCCTTTTGGGGGTTAACCGTTTTGTTTTCAATGGTTTCAACCTTTTACCTTTTCGCGTATCCCTTTAAAAACAAAGGGGTTGAGGCGCAAAATAGTCGGGACTAAAGGGTTACGAGATCGGTTTTGCGCGGTTTCTGGTGTGCAATTTGAGCCACGAGCATACTTCCTCCGGTTATGAATGTAGCGCAGGGAGGGGAAATTGTACGCAAAGTTGGTGGCGCTCGGGTTGGAGGCGGTGTGAGATTTAGTGGTTTCCCACCCTTGACCTGAGTCGCCTTGCGACCCAAGTCAAGGGTCGGGCACCCTCGGCTGTGGTGCTGCGAACTTGGAGAAGATGAGGTGGGTCACCGGCCGGTACAGCATTCATCCCCGGTCCCCAAAAGCGAGGGACCGGGGGCACCCTCAGTGTAGTTGAGAACGATCATCCGGACCGGGGGCACCCTCAGTGTAGTTGGGAACGATCATCGGGGCCGGGGCCACCCGCCCGGGAACGCGGATACCCTCCGACCGGCGTGATGTTCCTGACGCTTATGCACGCCCGATTCAACCACTGTCTGTCTTATGTTTCATCGGTCTGGTCGAAGTATCGTAATCGGGACTCCGCAGGCAGCAAACATCAAGCATGCGTCCAGTTGCTTTCCAGGCAACACGATCGACCCCCGGATGAGGTTTTGCTCGACGCTGAGGTTCTCAAGTCGAGTCCGCCGCTCAAATAAACCTGCTTCGAACAAGTGCCGTTGCGGGGGTTCGTCCCTGCTATCCGTGGTACCTGACGCTTCGCTATCATCCGGCCTCCGAACGACGAAATCGACGCGCGACGTAGGGCCATAGCGGATACCGAGCGTGAGTTCATCCGCGCCGTTCAGGATGTCCTTCCCCAACAACTCGATCAGGGGCGCCGACGATTGCCCGAGTGCCGCATGTTGCAAAGACACTCCAGACGGGAAGGCGAGCACGCTCCAGGCGTTTACCAGCGGATTCAGACGGCCGAGACGGCGGGCCACGAGGGGGTCAACCGGTTCATGGTCGACATACCGGTCGAGGGTTTTTTGCACCAGCCATGTGGTGCCGAGGACAACGGTCCGGCCATCGAGAATTGCCACCCAGCGGGTGTCGTGCATTTGCCGCTCCTCGCGAGCAAAGGGCTTTACAAGCAGCACCTCCAGACCGCGATAGAAGCTGGTGGCAGCGCCGTTCTGCCGGGCTGCCCGAAAGATATGCCCGCGGTCGAAGCGCCCGGCAACCAGGAGCATATGCTCGTCAATTTCGCCCTGCGGCCGCGCTGCCGCAATCCAGATGGTTTCATCGACGCCTCTGTTGGTGTCTACCCCAGTGAGTGCCAGGAAATCGTCAAAGTCAAACCGGTTATTGACCGGAACCAGCAGCAAGTGGCCGCGGGTGTCGTGATTGCCCGGGTCTTCGATGCCAGCAACGATCTGGGCTTCAGGTGGAATGAGCGGAAGCAGCTTGCTCTGCGCCGGGGAAGCAAATCCGATGATTGGAAAGGACGCAATGAGCAGGCCGGCAAAAAGGAACCTATTGAACAGACTCTGCATTCAGGACCTCGCTTGGGTTCGTAGATGAGTAAAGGCTACTGTTACTGTCAGTAGCGTTACTCATAGTCGCACATTAATGAGCAAAAATTCAAATCGATGGAGATTTTTGTTGTTGAAGGTGGGAACGCGAACGGCATGCGAGCAGATACTTGCGGCAGAGACCTGATTCTGTCGAGAATCCGTGAAGTTTTTTGTCCAAATTAGAGCGGTTCCAGGATCGTTGTACCCTCTTGAGCAGGTAAGGGGGTAGGCGGCGTAGCATGATTTTTGAGGTCGTGTTACCCTATTTTTGTTCGCTTCAGTGCGTCATTCCCCGCGCGAGGAGAACGGATGGTTGAGTCTTCATGCGTGCTTCGAGGTTGAATTCGGGGAATGATGGGCTGGGCGTCGCACCGACGTCCCAGGCCGGAAGCGCGGTACCCGGAACATGTGCAAATCCCACCCTAGCCGCAAAAACAAAGACGCGGCGAGGGTGGGGCACCCACTCAGCAGGTGATCCCACATTAAAACCAGGTTCGACTATGCGGCGCATCGCGGGCGTTTACGCGTTTCTTGCGGTGTTCAATGTGGGCGCGTGGCTATGGGCATTGGTCGCGTTTCACCGCTTTCCGGTTCTGCTCGGGACGGCCTTTCTTGCATACAGCTTTGGGCTGCGCCACGCGGTTGACGCCGATCATATTGCGGCCATCGACAACGTGACCCGCAAGCTGATGCAGCAGGGGCAACGGCCAGCGGGCGTGGGACTGATGTTTTCGCTTGGCCACTCGACAGTGGTGGTGGTGGGATCGATTGCCATCGCCGTTGCGGCGCTCAAGCTGCAGAGCCTGACGCTCGTGAAAAGTGTTGGAGCGGTCGCGGGCACATTGGTTTCGTCGTTCTTTTTGCTGGCGATTGCCGCGGTCAATATCGTGATTCTGCGATCGGTGTTTCGGACGTTTCAAAACGTGCGGCGGGGCGAGCGCTACGTAGAAGAAGACCTGAACCTGCTGCTCGCCAATCGTGGATTTCTGGCGCGCATCTTTCGCCGCATCTTCAGCCTGGTAAACACGAGCTGGCACATGTATCCGCTGGGGCTGCTGTTCGGGCTTGGATTCGATACGGCAACCGAGATTGGGTTGCTCGGGATTTCCGCGGCCGAGGCTTCGCGCGGGTTGCCGCTGGTCTCGATCCTGGTATTTCCCGCGCTGTTTGCGGCCGGCATGTCGTTGATTGATACGACCGACAATGTACTGATGCTGGGCGCGTACGGATGGGCGTACGTGAAGCCGATTCGCAAGCTCTACTACAACATGACCATCACGTTTGTGTCGGTGATTGTGGCGCTGATTGTTGGCGGAGTTGAGGCGCTGGGGCTCATCGGCGGCCAGGCGGGATTGCAGGGCGGATTCTGGGATTTTGTGGCGCGGCTCAACGACAACTTCGGCATGCTGGGATACTGCATTATCGCCATCTTTGCGCTGAGCTGGATTGGATCGATTGCGTATTACAGGATGCAGGGATTTGATGAGAT
This sequence comes from uncultured Acidobacteriaceae bacterium, assembly GCA_963732165.1. Classification (GTDB taxonomy): domain Bacteria; phylum Acidobacteriota; class Terriglobia; order Terriglobales; family Acidobacteriaceae; genus Telmatobacter. Next base: position 26,989 of record CAVSYM010000055.1, on the reverse strand, counting down.
TGAGCTTCAGGTTGAGGCGGAAGGGGTTTCGCAGCAGTGAGCGGGTGCTTGGTGCTTGATTGAGATAGGGAAGTTGAGGTTCGTGGTTTCCCACCCAAGCAGAGCTTGGATGGGGCATCCTCTCTTCTTGCTTGATTGAGAATGGCCGATTGAGATTCGTGGTATCCCAGGTCTCCAAGTGCGAGAGACCTGGGGCACCCGGCTCGGTGCTTGATTGGGATGGGTGAGTTTAGGTCCGTGGTTTCCCACCCAAGCAGAGCTTGGATGGGGCATCCGGCTTCGTGCTTGATTGAGATAGGTGAGTTGAGGATCTTGGTCTCCCACCCAAGCAGAGCTTGGATGGGGCACCCTCTGTTCTTGCTTGATTGAGATGGGGTGAGTCCGTGTTCGTGGTTTCCCAGGTCCCACCGGGTCGATAGCCGATTGGTTGGCTCACGCCGCGCGTTTCAGCTTTTCCGCTCTGAATGAGCGCGCGTACGTGTAGACCAGCAGGATCGCGACGGTCGCTCCGCAGCTATCAAGCAGCACGTCCCACGGAGTGCCGGTTCTGTTCGGCAAAAAGGTCTGATGCCACTCGTCGCAACTGGCGACCAGGGCTGTGCCTGCGAGCGCCAGTACTGCGCATTTCCAAAACACTGAAGCGCGGAGCGCGAGCGTTAGCCACCAGGCGCGCAGCCACATCAGGCCCAGCAGACCGTAGCCGACGAAATGCCCGCTTTTGCGGATGTAGTGATGGATCGGCTCCCAGCGCGCATTGCTGATGGGGCCGAAGATGGCTTCGAAGATGGCCCTGAGCGGGCCCGTGGTGTGATCGGCGCCGAACCAGACGGTCGACTCGATCACTATCACGGAAATGCCGATGGCGACGGGCAGCCAGGCACCGATCCAGAACCTCGCGCCCCGTCGAGAGGTGACGAGGGGTCCAGGGGGCGGCGGCGACGACAACTGTACGCTCGGCCAGCTACTCGACATGGTAGTTGGGCGCTTCGCGGGTGATGATCACGTCGTGGACGTGGCTCTCGCGCAGGCCCGCGCCGGAGATGCGCACGAATTTTGCGTTCTCCTGCAGTTCACCGATGGTTCCGCAACCGAGATAACCCATGCCGGAACGCAGACCGCCGACCAGTTGAAAGACCATGGACTCGAGCGGTCCGCGGTAGGGGACGCGGCCCTCAATGCCCTCGGGCACATATTTAGCCAGCCGGTTCTGTCCCGAGCGCTCTCGTTGCACTACGCCTTCCACCGATTCGCGATCGGCCAGGTCGTCGCTTCCCTGGAAGTAGCGTTCGCCCGAGCCCTGGCTCATGGCACTGAGCGAGCCCATGCCGCGATAGGTCTTGAAGCTGCGCCCCTGGTAGAGGATGGTTTCACCTGGGCTCTCGTCAACGCCGGCAAAGAGCGAGCCGATCATGACGGTGCTGGCGCCGGCCGCAATCGCCTTTGTTACTTCGCCCGAATACTTGATGCCGCCGTCGGCAATAACGGGAATGCCCCGCTCTTTGGCAGCGCGATAGGCCTCGGCGATGGCGGTGATTTGCGGCATTCCCGCGCCGGTGACCATGCGCGTGGTGCAAATTGACCCGGGGCCGACGCCGACTTTGATGGCATCCGCGCCTGCATCGATCAGCGCCATCGCGCCTTCGTAGGTGCCCACATTACCGGCCAGCAACCCTACGCCGGGGAACGCTTTCTTTACCTCGCGCACCGCGTCGAGCACGCGCGACGAGTGACCGTGCGCGGAGTCGACGGCGAGCACGTCGGCCCGCGCCTTGACTAATTCTGCCGCGCGCTCAAGAAAGTCGCCGGTTGCGCCAATGGCGCCGCCTACACGCAGGCGGCCTTGCGAGTCCTTGCTTGCGTTCGGGTATTTGAGCTTTTTCTGGATGTCTTTGACAGTGATGAGGCCTTTGAGCTCGTAGTCCCCGTTGACGACGAGGAGTTTTTCAACGCGGTGCTCGTGCAGAATCTGCTCGGCCTCTTCGAGCGTTGTTCCGACCGGCACGGTGATGAGGTTCTTCTTGGTCATCACGTCGCCGATGGGAATGTCGGTGCGGGTTTCGAAGCGAAGGTCGCGGTTGGTGAGGATGCCTACCAGCCGCTTGCCCTGGGTGACGGGCACGCCGGAGATTTTGTAGCGGCGCATGACCTCGAGCGCATCGGAGATCAACTGGTCGGGGCCGATGGTGACGGGGTCGACAATCATGCCGCTCTCAGACCGCTTGACCTTGTCGATTTCGCCGGCCTGGTCAACGATGGAAAGATTGCGGTGCACGATGCCGATGCCACCCTGTTGGGCCATGGCAATTGCCATTCTCGACTCGGTCACGGTGTCCATGGCCGAGGAGATGAGTGGGGTATTCAGGGTGATTTCGCGAGTGAGCTGGGTTTGCGTGCTTACCTGCACCGGCACAACCTCGCTGTAGGCGGGAATCAGCAGCACGTCGTCGAACGTGAGCGCTTCAGTCAAGTTTTGAGACAGCATATTAGTATGACGCGCCCGACGAGCGAGCGGATTCAGGGTCTCGGTCGGCGGGCGCTTCGTTCTATTGTAGCGGGTGGGGCAAGAGGCAAGGGACTAGGGACTAGGGACTAGGGAACAGGGCGGTCATTGCGGAGGGGGAAGCCAAGGCAAAGCAGTTCGCGTTAAGAGCTTAGTATTCGATCTTGTCCGGGGAGTCGAGCCAGGCCCGGAAGCTGGCCCAGGCTTCATCGCCAAGCAGTTGGGTTGAGGGGAGTTGGCGGCCGGTGGCGGGTTTGCGTAACTCGTCGTAGAGGAAGGCATCGTCAAAACCGGCGCGGGCGGCGTCGGCCGCGCAGGCGCCGTAGTACACCGCGTCAAGGCGGGCCCAGTAGCAGGCTGAGAGGCACATGGGGCAAGGTTCGCAACTGGTATAGAGCTCGCAGCCGGCCAGGGTGAATGTGCCGAGGGCTTTGGCGGCGGCGCGTATGGCGTTGACTTCTCCGTGGGCGGTGGGGTCGTTGGTTGCGGTGACGGTGTTGACGCCCTCGCCCACGATGTTGCCATTGCGCACGATGACTGCCGCGAAGGGGCCGCCGGCGCCTGAAACTACATTTTGCGTGGCAAGAGCGATGGCTCGGCGCAGGAATTCGGGATTGGGTGCGCTGGGCATAAGGGGAATTTCCGCCGAAGCAGCGGGAGCAGGCTCAGTATTTCACAAGTGCGTTGTGCGGGGAACGGGCGAGTTGCGTCGCACGTATACTGCGGTGGAGCCTTGGGAGGTCGTCAACGATGACGTTGGGATTATTGTGGGAGTTCCTGATTTGGGGATGGGTGGGCCTTGAGATTGTGATTGCGCTTGCGACGCGAACGCGGCGGAGCCAGGGAAGCGTGCACGACCGCGGCTCTCAGTTGCTGATCTGGGTGGTGATTGTCTTCTCGTTTAATGTGGCTGAATGGGCAGTGGCGCCGGGGCTGGAGATGCCGTTCAATCATCACACATTGCGCATCGTGGGGATTGTATTGATCGTGGTGGGGCTGGTGGTTCGGATTGTCGCGATCACGACGCTTGGCAAAGCATTCAGCGCGAATGTGGCGATCCGCTCGGCGCAGACGCTCAAAAGGAGCGGGCTCTACAGCGTGGTGCGGCACCCGTCGTACCTGGGGATGGAGATCATTTTTGTGGCGGTGGGAGTGGGGAGCCGCAACTGGGGTTCATTGGCGGTGATGGTGGTGCTGCCGACGGCGGCGGTGCTTTACCGGATACATGTGGAGGAGATTGCTTTGAGGAGCGCGTTCGGCGAGGAGTATGGCGAATACGCGAAGACCACGAAGCGGCTGATTCCGGGTGTGTATTGATATGGGCGTGCGGCCGCTTGGGGAGCGCGGGGTCTACAGTTTCGGCTTGGGAAACTCTTCAATGTGCTGCTCGCCCTTGCGGCCGACATAGACGACGCGCTTGCCGGTGAGGAAGGCGCGATAGCTGGTGACGCCGGCGGCTGTCGCACGCCGCACAAACTCGGGATAGCGGATGGTGTCGGCTTGCGCGCCGCGAATGGCGGCCACGAGGGCCTCGGCATCGAAATCGGCAGCGACAGATCCGGGGTCGAGAATCATGGGGATGGCGATCGAGGAGCCGTCGGCGAGGTAATGCGTTTTTTGCGCGGTGGCGTAGTCCACCTGGTAGGACTCGACGCCATTGGCTAACAGAGTTTGGACGACCTGCGGGAAGGTGATGTTGCCGAGTTGGGTTTGGATGGCTGCTTCATGAATCGACTGCTTTGACATTTCAATTCTCCTTTTACTCGGTAGGAAGTGCCTGCAGGCCGTGGGCCTGAACGAGCTTTTTCATGGTGGCGATGAGCGCGGCGCGCTCGCGGGCTGAGAGGGGATGGAAAAACTCCTCGTCGTTCTGGTCGGCCAGGGCGGCGAGGTGCGGGACCAGACGCCGGCCAGAAACGGTGAGCACGATGGACTGAAAGCGACGGTCGTCGCTGCGTTCGCGGCGAGCAATGAATCCTTTTCCTACAAGCCGGTCGACGAGCTTGGAGACGCCTCCGCGGGTCATGCCGATGCGTTCGGCGATGGCGCTGGGAACGATTTCGTCATCGTCAAACATCTCGCGGAGGATGACCCATTCGGCTACTGTGACGCCGCTGTCGCTGAGCTTGCGGGCAAAAGCGTGCGAGACGTGATTGGAGACGAATCGCAACCAGAATCCCACGTGCTTTTTGAGGTCGCTGACAGTGAGGGCGGGGTCTTTTGACTGGCTCATGGAAATAATAGTATATGTCAATTGTTTCCACGTCAACTATTATATTGCAATTTTCAAACGGCGGGTAAGACGGCGCCGGGGCTGTCGCCGTTAAAGCAAAACTGAAGCAGCAATTGGACCAATGTTCGTTCGATGTCATCTCACCATCAATGAGGTTTTTCTTCCCGCTCGTTCGTTTTTTGTTCCAGCTCGGATATTTTGGTCCCCTGGTGATGGGGATCCTGGATTCCTCATTCCTGGTGTTGCCATTCGGTAACGATCTTCTGGTTGTTGGAATGGTCGCCCGGGATCCACACGGAGTTGCATGGTACGTGCTGTCAGCCGCCTGCGGCTCCACTATTGGAGCTTGTCTACTGGTCCTGGTTTCGAGGAAGCTGGGCGAGGAGGGCATTCGCAAGATCTTTGGCGAATCGCGGTACAAAATGCTGAAGAAAAGGATCGGCAACCGTTCCGGCCTCGCCGTTGCTTTGGCCGGAATCGCTCCGCCGCCGTTCCCCTTCACCACGGTGATTGCCGCGGTTGGAGCGCTGGGGTATCCGCTGTGGAAGATTCTTACCGCGAATTTTATTGCGCGCGGGGCTCGGTTCACCGTCCTCTCGGTCCTCGCCTTGAGATTTGGTCCGGACATTCTGCGTGTTTTCAAGTCGCGCCCATTCGAGTGGTCGGTGGGCGCGTTCATCGTCGTTTGTTTGGCGGCGAGCGGCCTCTCAATGGTTCACTGGCTTCGCGAGCCGCGAACGAGATCCATGGCTGCTCACAGTGGCGACTGACTCTGGCGGCCTGCTGAAGCTTGGCGGAGCGCACTAAGAGTCTCAATGGCGGGACGGTACGTCATTGCATATAGTGCTCCGGAAATTATGGCGATGTGCAAATTGGGGTTCGTGGTATCCCACCCTAAACGCAGAAGGCGCGTTTAGGATGGGGCACCCAGTTATGCGCCCAGTTATGGCGTGAGTGGTAGACTCGGAAAGTTTGGGGGAGCGGATGAGGAAACTGTTTCAATTGGCTGGATTGGTTATATTGATGGCGGCGGTGCCGGCTGCGTGGGCTGCGGACGTGAATGGTAATTGGAGGGGCTCCTTCGACTTTCAGGGATCGAGCATCCAACTGACGTTTCACTTTGTCGCGGATGGGAACACGCTGACGGGGAGCGTGGAGGGATTGCCGACTACGCCGGCCGAGATCCACGACGGAAAGATCGACGGGAATACCATCACGTTCTGGCTGAACACCGACTACCAGGGAACCGAGTACAAGCTCGTCTATAACGGAACAGTGTCGGCGGACGGGAGCTCGATTGGGTTCGCTTTCGGCACCGAGTCCGGCGACTGGAGCGCGGAGGTGAAAGCGGAGCGATTGCGGTTTCAGATGCCGCCTCCGCATGTGAACGCGCCGCTGGGAGAGATTAAACGGTACCCCGGCGATGGCGATGGAGCCTTCAAAACCAAGCATTATCGCGACCTGTTTGCGGAGGCCGGGCACACGCCGGCTGAGGAGAATGCGAAGATCGAGAAGGCGTTCGAGCAGCTCTTTCACGGTGACGGGCAAGAGGAGCGCATCTATTTTGAAACTGGGGCCAACGAGAACGGAACGCTGGCCTACATCACCGATTGGGCGAACAACGATGCGCGTACCGAAGGCATGAGCTACGGAATGATGATCGCCGTCGAACTCAACAAGAAGCGCGAGTTCGATGCGATCTGGAACTGGGCGCACACTTACATGCTGATCACCGACCCGAAGAACCCTTCGGTGGGGTACTTTGCTTGGTCGATGAATACGGATGGCACGCCGCGATCGACCGGGCCGGCGCCCGACGGCGAATCGTATTTTGTAATGTCGCTCTACTTTGCCGCGCATCGCTGGGGCAACGGAAAGGGCATCTACGACTACCAGGCTGAGGCGGACAAGATTCTGCACGGCATGCGGCATCATCCGGAGCTCACAGACGAGGGACCATTCAGGATTCACCCCGACGATCCGCCGTTTGTGCAGCCGGACCATCCGTGGCCGAGCCCCAACAACCGGCGCATGGAAGCGGAAGCAAAGGCGAGCGGCAGGCCGTGGCCGCCGCAGTATTTCCGGTTTCCGCGTGGACCGCAGAAAGAGACCATCGGGCCGATGGTGGACGAAGAACACAACGTGATCAAGTTCGTTCCCAACCTGCCGGGCGGCACAACGGATGCTTCATATCATTTGCCGGCTTTTTACGAGCTGTGGTCGCGGTGGGGGCCGGTAGAAGACCGGGAATTCTGGGCGAAGGCGGCGGATGTGAGCCGTGAGTTCTTCATGAAGGTGACGGGACCGGAGACGGGATTGACGCCGGACCAGAGCAACTTTGACGGTTCGCCGCTGATTGGATGGGACGGAAAGCCGGTGCCGTTCAGCTACGACTCGTGGCGCAGCGTGAGCAACTGGAGCGTGGACTACTCGTGGTGGCACAAGGACGCGGACGAGACGGTGCTGAGCGATCGCATTCAGAAATTTCTGTACGGGCAAGGGATCGACAAGTTCGATGACCGTTACACGCTGGACGGAAAGCCGCTTTCGGACCGGCACTCGACGGGGATGGTGTCAACAACTGCGGTGGGCAGCCTGGCAGCGACGGATGGGCCGATCTCGAAGGCCTTTGTGGACACGCTTTGGAATACGCCGGTGCCGAGCGGCGAGCAGCGTTACTACGACGGATTGCTCTACCTGATGAGCATGATGCACGCGAGCGGGGAGTTCAGGATCATCGAAAAGCCAGCTTCTAGCCGCTAGCTTCTAGCTGCTAGCTTGCCGCTTGCGGATGCGAACCGCGGAGGCTAATTGAAAGCCCGGTGCTCTGGGCATTTCATTTGCGGAGAGAGCGAGGGGCTTTTGCCCGCCAAGGCGGGTTTGGGTCGGCATTGCGCCATGGAAGCGTATGCGCAGAAGCGCGCTGCGCCTTTTTCGGGTGATCTTGACGCTGCGATCGTACAGATGTGTTCTGCGCCTAGCGTGGTACATTGTGCTAACGGTCGTTCCCCTTTATTCCCCGATTAGTCCGGCTGAAAAATTGAAAGCCTTGCGAGGTGAGCGCCGATGGTTACAGGCGATTCCATCCACGATGTGATTTCGACGACGGCAGCGCATGCCGGCGAGGCTGCGCGGCTGAAGCGGATTGGCGAGTCGGCGTTGCGGAAGGCCGGCTTGCGGCTGATTCCGGTGATCGGCGTGGGCTATGGGCTGGCCTTCATGGACCGCATCAACATCAGCTTCGCCTCACTTGCAGATGAATCGCGATTTGCACTTCAGCGCGTCGGTGTACGGCTTTGGCGCGGGGATGTTCTTTATCGGGTATGCGCTGTGCGAGGTGCCGTCGAACCTGTTGCTGCTGCGGTTCGGGGCGAAAGGCTGGCTGACGCGAATCATGCTGACCTGGGGTTTGCTGGCCGCGGCGATGATGTTTGTCAAAACGCCACTCGAATTCAATGTGGTGCGGTTTCTGCTGGGCATGGCCGAAGCCGGTTTCTATCCGGGGGTGATTTATTACCTTACGCTTTGGTTCCCGCTGGAGATGAGGGCGCGGGCGGTGAGCCGGTTCTATATCGCTCTACCGCTGAGCTCAGTTGCGATGGGCGTGGTGGCCGGATGGCTGCTTGGGCTGGGCGGAAAGCTTGGGCTCTCTGGCTGGCAGTGGCTATTTCTGTTGGAAGGATTGCCGGCGGCCGCGTTCAGCCTGGTGATCTGGAAGATGCTGCCGGACAATCCGGCAAAGGCGACTTGGCTGACGGCGGAAGAAAAGGCGTGGCTTGAGCGCAAGCTGAAGGCGGACGGCGAGAAGGCGCACCTGGGGCACGGTGCCGGAGTGACGCAGGCGCTGTTTTCGCCGAAGGTGTGGATGATCGGTGCATTCTTCTTATGCGCGCTGACGGCCAATTACGCCTACGGTTTTTCCGCGCCTGCAATTCTGCAGGGAGCCACCGGCTGGAGCACAACACATGTCGGCTACCTCATTTCGTGTTTTGGATTGGCGGGCGCGGCGGGAATGCTCTTGAACAGCGCGCATTCCGATCGTCACGGCGAACGCTCGCTGCATTGCATAGTTCCGTGCGTGGTGATGGCTGTCGGTTTTCTAATTGCGAGTTTTGCGAGTGCGCCGTGGCTGGTTGTAGTTGCGCTGGCGGCAACCTACGTATCATTTACGGCGATGTTGGGACCGGCAAATGCGGTTCCGATGGAGTTTCTTGCCGGGCCCGCGGCTGCGGCGGGTCTTGCAGCGATGAATACCATCACGATGTTCTCGGGCTTTGTGGGGCCCTACTGGATGGGCTTGATGAAGGACTACACGGGAAGCTATCAGGCCGGACTAAGGGGATTGGCGTTGCCTTGTCTGCTTGCCGCGGGAACGATGTTTGCGTTGACGCGCAACCTGGCGCGGCGGCCCATCGCGGCGGCGCTCGCCGAAGAAGCAGTGTGAAGCGCTTATAAGCAGCGATCGCGTCAGGCCGGCTGTGGAGCGGAGCGGGGGCGCATGGCGAGCAGGGCGAAACTGGCGGGGATGACCAGGAGATAACACGCCGCAGCGACGGTCATGGTGACATTGATGCCGAACGCGATGCTGATCATGACGCCCAATACCGAGGCGAGAACGCCGGTTGCGCCGTTGATGCCCCAGAACCAGGGAGTCGGCTGATCGTCGATTGCATTGACAAGGCGCAGACCGGTGGGGAATGCGAATCCGAGCAGAAAGCCGAGCGGCATGATGGCCAGCAGCGAAATGCCGATGCGCACCAGGCGGTCGCGGTCGGTGGTGGCGTGGAAGACGAGCGGCAGAATCCACGCCATGACGGCCAGGCAAGCGGTGGCGAGAGCGCCCCACACGAACAATTTCGTTTTTGTATTCAGACGGAGTTGGTCCGAGGCCAAGCTGCCCAGGCCGGTAGACAAAATCAGGCTGAAGAGGCACACGCCCAAAGAGTAGATGGGATGACCGAGATACACGCTGAAATATTGCAGGAGCGCGATTTCAGCCAGCATGAAACCCATGCCTATGAGTGAGAAGTAAAGGCTGCCCGCGACGGCAAGCGAGCGGGAGCATTGGCGCGCTGCGCTCCTTAAAGGCACAAGGATGGTCAAGACGATTGCGACGCTGGAGATCAACAGGATCAAGAGAAGCACGGCGAAGACAATCATATTGCCACCGAGAGTGCCGATCTGCGCTTCCCCGTTCATCCAGCGAGCCAGGATGGTGCGGGTGCCGGGCAGGTCGAAGAAACGCATCTGATTGAAGAAAAATGGCCGGTTGTCAGTGGGCACGGTGAGATCGAGATACGTGGAACCGAGCACGCGATTCAAGGAGGCAAGATCCTGACTGGCGACGATTTGCCGCAACAGGCTGGAGTCGGGCGGACGGTCCGGAGAGAGCAACTCAGTGAATCCGCCATCGCGCACAGTGTCATGCAGAATACGCAACTGCACCGGAGTGAAAGGCGATTTGGACAGCACGAGAGTGGCGATTTTGCCGTCACTGGCCACGAACAGGTAGGGACGGACGTCGGAGACGCCGTCATCGAACAAAGCAGCGGTGGCCAAACCAACCATGCGCCCGGTCTCATCGACGTTGCTCGGGTTGTACCAGCGGCTTACTGTGAAGATGCCGTTGCTGTTGATGGATTTAAGAAAAGCGTGCCAGCCCTCCAATGTGTAGAGGCCATTTTCGCTGAGGCTGAACGCACCGGCGCCGGTCGAAGCCCACGTATCGATCATGCTCATCTGTACCAGGTCGAACTTCTCATGGGTGGAGGCAAACCAGCTTCGAGCGTCGTCTACGTGTAACTTGAGATCCGGGAGGGCGGTGATATTGGAGAAGTTCTTGTAATAGGGTTGGCGGGTGAGCAGGTCGATGAATATAGGATTCAGCTCGACGCCAGTGATGTCGGCGACTCCGAAGAGATGGGCGGCCAGGATGTCGCGGCCGCCGCCAACGCCTATGACTGCGGACTTGTGAATGCCGGGAAGGCGATAGGCCAGGTTGACCAGGTCGTACTGCAGGAAGGAAATGGAGTTGAGCGTACCGTCGTAATGGAAGATGCAGGTGCTGGCCGATCCGTCAATATCGAGATAGGCCTGGGAGACGCGCGTCTCCGGCGGCAGATGGGGAGACGGGCCCCACAGAATGGGAGAGGCGGTTGCGAGACGCGTCGCCCTGATGCGGGAATAGGAGTTCCACTTTTCGAATTTGCCGATCTTGCCTTGAAAATCGATGTAACCCTTGGTGAGGATGGGGCTGAAGCCCACGGGGGATGCGGCATTGAATAAAGCAACGGCCAGCAATGCGGCGGTGAGCGCCGCGGGCCGTTCCCACAAGGGCCGCGACGTGGAACCAACCATGTACCGGGCGCCTGAACTGGCGGCGAAGGCCATCGAGGCCAGGGCGGACATGGCGCCGGCCACAATGACCGCGGTTGGTCCGTCGACAACGTTCAGCAGGCCCATGACCGCGATGCATCCGAGCGCAGCGCCTACGAGGTCGGCGCCATAAACCAGTCCGGTTGGAAAAGGGCTGCGTGTGAGCGCGAGGCTCACCACCACGCCGGCAAATACATAAGGCACAGCCATAGCAGACAACAGCAAGGCCCACGCTACTACCGTGGTGAGCGTCAAGGCGGGTGAAGTGATGAGGCAAAACTGCACTACGATGGACGCCGGCATAGAAAACGCGGTAATGAGCGCGAATTTCGATAGCGTGATGGGCAACTGCTCGGACTGGAAGCGTTCGCGCCAGAGATAAACCCAGACGGCGCCGACGGTCATGCCCAGCATTGCTACGCTGATGGCGAAGAAAGCCAGGTAATACCAGGTCATGACCGACATGATGCGGGTTTGGAGAATCTGAAAGAGCAAAGAAGAAAAGCTGATGAGGAAGACGCCGGAGAGAAAGGGAAACTTGTGCAGGCTGCCTGAAGGCGTCATCGATTATGGCTCCCGTGGGTGTTGTGCCAGTATATGCCAACCATAGCCGCAGAATTCCGACACATCCGGTAAGAGGCTCGCCCAGGTTCATTCAAGACGATTGAAATAGAGCTGCAGCCATTCCGTTACACGTTCGCCGCGGCCGGCAGGATGTCTTCGACGTCGACCCACTGCGTGGGGTAGTGGCCGGTATAGCAGGCGGTGCAGTAGCCCACTTTTTTCTCGTCCTGAACGGCATGGAGGAGGCCATCGAGGGAAAGATAGGCAAGCGAGTCGGCTTCGATATAGCGGCGAATCTCTTCAACGGAGTTGTTGGCGGCTATGAGGTCGCGCTTACTTGGAGTGTCTACGCCGTAGAAGCACGGTGAGATGGTGGGTGGGCAACTGATGCGCAGATGTACTTCTCTTGCGCCTGCGCCGCGGACCATGCGCACGATTTTGCGCGAGGTGGTGCCGCGAATGATGGAGTCGTCAATGAGGATGACACGCTTGCCTTCGAGAAGATTGCGGACCGGGTTGAGCTTGAGACGGACGCCGAAGTCGCGTACGCGCTGCTCGGGCTCAATGAAGGTGCGGCCGACGTAGTGGTTGCGGATGAGGCCGAGGCGGAATGGGAGGCCCGCCTGTTCCGCGTATCCGAGGGCAGCAGTGACGCCGGAGTCGGGGACAGGAACGACGACATCGGCTGAGACGTGAGATTCGCGCGCGAGCTGGCGGCCCATCTGGTCACGAGACTCCTGCACCCAGCGGCCGAAGATTTTGCTGTCGGGGCGCGCGAAGTAGACGTGCTCAAAGATGCAGCTCGATTGCGGAACGCCGGTGGAGTACTGGCGGCTGGTGAGGCCGTCGCCAGTGACCATGACGAGTTCGCCGGGAAGCACGTCGCGCATGTACTCGGCGCGGAGCAGATCGAAGGCACAGGATTCAGAAGCGAAGACGATGGTGTCGGGAGCGCCAAGGTTGCGGATGCGGCCGATGGAGAGCGGGCGGAAGCCACGGGGATCGCGCGCGGCGAAGATGCGGTCGCGCGTGAGCATGACGATGGAGAATGCGCCTTCAAGCTGCGCTAGCGAGTCGGCGATGGCGTCGACGAGCGTTGAGGCCTGCGAGTGTGCAATGAGCTGGACGATGATTTCGGAGTCGGAAGTGGTTTGGAAATAGGCGCCTTCGCGCTCGAGGCTCATTCTCAGGTTGCCGAGATTTACCAGGTTGCCGTTGTGCGCGATGGCGATGAGGCCCTTGGTGGATTCGACGCGAATGGGCTGGGCGTTGAGCAGAGCGGAGTCGCCGGTGGTGGAGTAGCGCGTGTGGCCGATGGCCATGGGGCCGGGAAGTTTGCGAAGAACGTCGTCAGTGAAGATTTCAGAAACGAGGCCCATGCCCTTGATATTGGCCAGATGCAAGCCATCGGCGGTGGCGATGCCGGCCGACTCCTGGCCGCGATGTTGCAGAGCGTAGAGAGCAAGGTAAGCCTGGCGAGCCGCGTCGGCATGGCCGTGAATGGCTACGACGCCACATTCTTCGTGGAGCTTGTCAGCTTCGAGAAGAGTGGTCAGTGAACAGTGGTCAGTGGTCAGTGTAGCCGCTGCGCGGCTTTTGTTACCCGCCGCTTTGATCATCTCTGACTTGTCGGTGACGCCTTCGACGCCCTGGTAGAGCAGCCGGCTCATGCAGGTACCTCTTCATGGATGTTGGCTTCGAGGGACGAGGACCAGATCTTGCGCAAGTCGGCGATGGGTGCAGAGAGAAGCGTTTCGCGATCGACCGAGATTTCGAGGCGCGGGCCGCCGGTGGCGCCAATGCGTGCGGCCCAAAAACCATGCCTCGAGGCGAGGTTTTCGACTTCAGGGAAATCAACGGGTGCGGCGGTGATCAGCATGGTGGAAGCGGGTTCGGCAAACAGGCCGAAGAGGGGATGGGCAAGCAGCGACTGATCCTGCTCGACGGTGGCGCCGATGGAGAGCGGGAAGGCAGCCTGGGCCAGGGCCACTGCAATTCCGCCATCGGAAATGTCGCGGGCCGAACGAACAAGACCACGCTCGGCAAAGAGCACGAGCAGCTTGTGAAGTCGAGTCTCGGCATCTAGATCGAGAGGGGGCGGCTGGCCCCAGATGCCGCCGAGAACCACTTTTGCGAATTCTGACGAGCCGAAGACGGAGAGGTTGGCGGCAGCGTCGGCGTCGGATGCGTCGGGTTTTTCGTGGGGAGTCGATAAATCCTCAAGCGCGGGTAGGGGAATCTGGCTGATGGGCAGCGGCGTAATGGGAACGGCCAGATTGGGGTCGGGAGCCTGATCGCGCGGGACGGGCCAGAGGAGCACGATGGCATCGCCGGCACGCTGGAAGTGCGCGGGGACGGCAATGCTGACGTCGTCGAGAATGCCGACGATGCCGAGCACCGGCGTGGGATAGATGCCCTCGCCGCGAGTTTCGTTGTAGAGCGAAACGTTGCCTCCGGTGATCGGCGTGCCGAGTGCGGTGCAGGCTTCTGCGATACCGTCGATGGCCGCCGAAAGCTGCGCCATGATTTCGGGCTTCTCAGGGTTGCCGAAGTTGAGGCAGTTGGTGGCGGCGACGGGGACCGCGCCGGAAGCTGCGACTTTGCGGGCGCACTCGGCCACGGCGTGCATTGCGCCCAGCTTGGGATTGAGCCAGCACCAGCGGCCATTGCCGTCGAGGGCCATGGCGAGGCCGCGCTCGGGTTTGGCGGAGGCGGGTTGAGGTTCGTGCTTTCCCACCCTAACGGAATCTTCCTGAGCGGAAGATTCCGTTAGAATGGGGCACCTCGGTTCATTGCCTGATCCCTGTTCCCTGATCCTATTTCCCTTTATTCGCATGACGCCGGCTTCGCCGCCAGGGCCAATCACCGTGTTGGTCTGGACCATGGAGTCGTACTGCTCGTGGATCCAGCGCTTGGAGCAGACGTTGGAGGAGGCGAGGAGCTGTTTGAGATCCGCCGAAAAGTCGCGTTGGGATTCGAGCTCGGCTTCAATGAAGTCTGGCGGGTCGAGCGGGATGGGAGCCTTCCAGACGCCGATGGGGCGATGGTAAAGGGGAGCGTCGTCAGTGAGAGATTGATTGGGAATGTCGGCAACAAGCTGGCCGTGATGACGAATGCGGAGCCGAGGCTCGGGCTCGACCGTGCCGCAGATGACAGCGTCGAGTCCCCATTTTGAGAAGACGTTGAGGACTTCGTCTTCGCGGCCCTTTTCGGCGACGAGCAACATGCGTTCCTGGCTTTCGGAGAGCATGATTTCGTAGGCAGTCATGCCGGTTTCGCGCTGGGGGATGCGGTCGAGCTCAACATCGAGACCGACACCGCCGCGCCCGCCCATCTCACAAGTGGAGCAAGTGAGGCCAGCCGCGCCCATGTCCTGTATGCCGACGATGGCTCCGGACTTCATGGCTTCGAGGCAGGCTTCGAGAAGGAGTTTCTCCATGAAGGGATCGCCGACCTGCACGTTGGGGCGCTTGGCCTCAGTGCCCTCGTGGAACTCCTCGCTGGCCATAGTCGCGCCGTGGATTCCGTCGCGACCCGTCTTGGCGCCGACATATATAACCGGGTTGCCCGTGCCGCTGGCCTTGGCGTAAAAGATTTCGTCTTTGCGAACCAGGCCGAGCGCGAAGGCATTTACAAGGGGATTGCCGCTGTAACAGGGCTCGAATTTTGTTTCGCCGCCAAGGTTGGGTACGCCAAAGCAGTTGCCATAGCCGGCGATGCCGCTGACCACACCATCGAGGATGGAGTGATTCTTATGGATGAGCTGAGCGCGATCATTGTCTCCCACCCTGACTGAGGATTCCTTGGCGGAATCCCCGGTGAGGATGGGGCAACCCTCATTTGAGATGGGGCCGAAGCGAAGAGAATCCATGACAGCCAGCGGGCGCGCGCCCATGGTGAAGATGTCACGCAGAATACCGCCGACGCCGGTGGCCGCGCCCTGATGAGGCTCGATGTAGCTGGGATGATTGTGCGACTCGATCTTGAAAGCGCAGGCCCAACCGTCGCCCACGTCGATGATGCCGGCGTTTTCGCCAGGCCCCTGAACGACACGATCGCTTTTGGTGGGCAAGCGCTTGAGATGAACGCGGCTGGACTTGTAAGAGCAATGCTCGCTCCACATCACGCTGTAAATGCCCAGCTCAGTGAGGGATGGGGTGCGGCCGAGCGCGGCCAATATCCGATCGTATTCGTCGGGAGTGATGCTGTGTTGGGCGAGCAATTCCGGGGTCACCGTTGCCGGCTCGGGTGCGGATGCAGAAGGGGCTGTTGTCATCGCAATCACCTTCATTGTCGCACGATTGTAAAGATGGCTTTCCGCAGTCTGTGACTCACTTTTCCGCAGGTTCAATGGTCGCATCGGGATAGATGGCAATGCGGTGCGAGCGAAAGGTTGCCTGTTGCTGCTGCAATCCGGTTGCGGTCTTGATGGCGTTCGACTTACCCAGCGGCATGTGGCAGTCGATGCAGTGTCCGCGGATGGAGTCGCCAATAGTGTGGTACCGGCCGCAGGCGGTCACTTGGTGGCATTCCAAGCAGTGGCCGGAGAATGCGTCGGCTTTCTCCTGCGTTTTATGCACGTTGTGGCAAGTCGTGCAGGTGAGCTTGCCTGAGGTGAAGCACTTGCTTTGCTCGAGAGCGCCGACCTGGTTTCCGTGCACGTCGACGGGCTTGTCGGCAGGCGGTGCGCTTACCTCGATAAAGTTCTTAATGTTGTCGCCGACGACATAGGTGAGCGCCGGCTTTATTGAGGGGGACTGGCCTGCGTGACATAGAGTACAAAGGCCAATTTGCTGATCCCGCGTGAGATGGGCGGGGTTCACAATGGCCTCCTGAGGCGAACCGCGGGCAGGAGGAGAGGCAGAACGCTCGCGGGAAACGTGCAATGCACCGGGCCCATGGCAACGCTCGCAGCCTATGCCGAGCACCAGGCTGTCTTTTATGTAGTGGTTGGGCATGGACGTGGTGGTGAAGTAGTTGGCGTGGCACTCAAGGCAGCGAGGCTGCACGGCGCGCTGCCAATGGAGAATTCCATCAGGGTAGCCGGGGCTGTCGACCCACCTGTGCGTGTAAGACCACCAGGAAACCGGAAGCTCGAAGAGCCGATCTCCCTCCCAATAAAGATATGTTTGACCATGTCGGCCTGAGCCGACCACTATGTCAAACCGCTTCATTGTCTGGTTCAAATGCTGCGGATCGGAGAGGTTGACCGCGCTCTGGTAAAAGCCCTCGGGCGTTGAGAGCATCACAAAAGCCAGGCTGGGATTGCTGGTGCGGAGAACAGCGTTTTGCGGGTCGAAGCTGCCGAGGATGGTTTTGTCGCTGGCACTGCTTGAATCGGTCGCATGCGGCGTGGCGGCGTACGATCGTGCCTGGCTGGCGTGGCACTCGGCGCAGGCGGCGTCACCGGCATAGGCACCCGGCGGAGGTACGGTTGCATCGGACTGGGTGTCAGCGGTTGCATGTGGCAGGGCTGGTTGAATGGCCAAAAGCGACGAAAGGGCCACCAGACACAGAGTCCGCCTGACTCCGGGCCGGTTCATTGTTTTTTCGGTATGGCTTACCTCGCGCGGTTCCGCGTGCATGGGGTTGCTATTGAGACGGACGACGCTACGCTGAAGGCAACATTCGTCAGGTTTTTTGTACCATACTCAGCCTGTGTGGTTCGATTCGAGGTTGCGATACGGGTTGAGCAGAGAGAGCCAGGCGCTCAATTGCAACTGATCAGGGGCCTTCCGCGAGGCGCGAGTACAGCGGAGAACGCGACGCTGAAAGTGGAAGGATGAGCCGGCTGTATGCGATACTTTGAGGGCCAACCACTCCTGGCCGGGATGGCGGAACTGGCAGACGCAGCGGACTCAAAATCCGCCGATCGCAAGGTCGTGGGGGTTCGACCCCCCCTCCCGGCACCACTCTTAAATATATTTAGAATCAATTGGTTGACGAATATCGAAATCGTTCGTGCCAAAATTGTGCCAAGAATGTGACAGGATTGTGCCAGGCTTCCCCTTTCCGGCATCGCTAAACCAGCAACAATCAACGGCGAGGTTTAAGGTTCAATCACCTTCCAGGCCTGCCACAAGAACCCGCACAGCTAAAGCGAATGGCGGATGCTGAACCGCGCGCAATTTTCCGGCACACACCTCGCATATAGCCGATGCATGACATACGGAATCTGCAATGCGGGTTAGCAGCGAAGCTGGCGGCCGGAAAGAGACTCCCGAGTTGGCCTAACGCGATTTTCTCCTTCGCACTTTTCACCGCTTCGTAAAACGATCGCAGAATGGGGTGCTTGTTCAGCAGCTTCTGCAGGTTGCGCTCGATGTTACTGTCAGTGACCAAGTGCATCGGCACCACCAAAGAGCCTGGCAGTATCTCGAAGAATGGCTGAATCGGCACGCTGGCCGTCGAGACCTTCGGATCGAACGTATACCACCAAAGCAACTCCGAGGCAGCGCCGGCTCCAATCTCTGCGATTTCTTGAATGAGTGCACACCACTCGTCCCGGCTTCTCATCGAGACAATGCTGGCTCGCGGTCGCTTCCCGGCTTCTCCCTGGGCGACTAGCAGGTGCGCCATATCGTGCAGGATCGCCAGAACCGAAACTGCGCTCCAGAACTTTCGCACATCGCCAAACGTCAGATTGCCGATGGAAAGATCCGGGGGGAATTCCCAGCGCCGCGCCTTGGCCAACGCCTCGGCCCATTTCTTGGCGATGCCCAGAAGGGTGGGTGTCAATCGATAGGAGATGGCATCCGGTTCGACAAAGTTGATTGTTTTTTCCAGCTCCTGCCGTGCCTCCCGCGCAAGCTCCAGGATGACGGCGTTGTCCGCTTCAGTAGCTCGCTCGATGTTCGCGTCTCTTTCGTGGCTGCGCAGGAGAGTATCTTGGGCGCTCTCATCTTGGGACACATAAGTGAAAATAGTGCGCTCCTCCAGTGGGTCGTAGCGAACGTCGAACTGGCCACAATCAGCCAATTCAAAGCAGTACGTGACCTGCTCGTAGCGGAATGCAAATTCAACAAGTTCCATGGCTTCCGCGAAGACGACGGGGTTGAACTGGACGGTTGATGCCAAAGGAGCCGCTGGACAGTTACGGTAGATTTTGGGAATCGCGCGTATGCCGGCTTCAACGACGTGCCGACCCAGTGCCATCAAAAGGTCCGGATCCACGGTGTAGGGGTACGCGGTCATTTCGAGGGCTGCAGAGAAGTGATAAAGAGCACTGGCGCGATCTCTCTTGAAGATCGAGAGCGCGTCGAATTTCTGGCTTAATTCGCGACGTACTGATGCCGGAGTAGTAATGAGGTCCATTATGGGCTCTCCTCTCTTAGATCTGCTTTTGAGAGCGCATTATCTAGGATAAGATACTTTGAAAAGCGTGTCGTCTTTGTGATACTCTACTTTTGCATTTAAACGCTCTCAAAGGCAGATTAAACAGGATAATCTGCTTTTAAAGGATGGCCATGCGCAGGAACACCCTCATCGAAGCCCAACCCTACCCCGTCGAACAGGCGCTCAAGAAGCTTGGAGCCAATCTCCGTAAAGCACGCCTGCGTCGGCATTTGACGATTGAGGATGCTGCGGAAAAAATCGGTACCGGCCTCAGAGCAGTCAGCGATGCCGAGCGTGGCAAGGCCTCCACGGGAATCGCTGTCTATGCGGCGCTCCTTTGGGCGTACGACTTGCTCCAGCCTTTTGAAGAGCTCGCCAATCCGCTCAAAGATGAACAGGGGCTTACGCTCGCCAGCCGCCATGATCGTGTGCGTGCGCGCCGCGGCCGAGGACTCGACAATGACTTCTAGCCGTCCGAGTGAATGCTTTATCTACATCACTCTGCCCGGTGCGCGCACGGCCGTTACGGCAGGTCGATTCGTTCTCGAACAGACACCGAGCGATGAAGCCCTCGGACGATTCGTCTATGGCCGATCCTATCTGGCTAATCCAGATGCGGTAGAGATTGACCCGATCGAGCTCAAGCTGTCCGATCAGACATACGAAACAGTACGTCTCAACGGGGTTTTCGGCGCCCTTCGCGATGCTGGACCCGACTCTTGGGGGCGGCGCGTCATTGAGAAACACGCCGGCATTCCCAAACTCGGCGAATTGGATTACCTCCTTGAATCGCCTGATGACCGCGCCGGAGCTCTCGGTTTCGGCGAGAAGGTCTCTCCTCCTGCGCCTCTTCGCAAGTTCAATCAAAGCCTGGACCTCGCTCGCCTCCAGGAGACAGCAGAGGCTCTCATTCGCGATGAGCTGCCTTCTGAACCAAATGCTCAACAGGTGCAAGAACTGCTCCTCTTGGGCACATCCATGGGGGGGGCTCGCCCAAAGGCCGTAATACAGGACCAGGGTGAATTCTGGATCGCCAAATTTGCGCGCCCCGACGATCGCTGGAACTACGAACGGGTGGAGCACGCCATGCTGCGGCTTGCACACCAATGCGGCATCACAACGGCAGAGAGTCGTATCGAGACCATCGCTGGCAAAGATGTTTTGCTCGTTAAGCGATTTGATCGACGCGCTGTTGCAGACGGCTACACCCGAGCACGGATGATCAGCGGTTTGACGGTGTTGCGCACCGACGACGCCGTATCAAACAGAGACCGCTGGTCCTATATTCTGCTCGCCGAAGAAATGCGACGCGTTGTCAATGAGCCGAAACGGTACACACGCGAACTCTTCAGCCGCATCGTGTTTAATGCGCTGATCTCAAATCTCGACGATCATCCTAGGAATCACGCACTCCTTGCTCCCGATCGCCAATGGCAGCTGTCTCCCGCTTATGACCTGACGCCAGCTCCTCAGGTCGGCCAGGACCATCGCGATCTGGCTATGGTGTGCGGCGATCAGGGACGATTTGCCAACGCGCGCAACATTTTTTCACAGCACGCCCGGTTTCTTCTCGACCGCGAGGAAGCTCAAAAAATCATCACAACGATGACCGAACAAGTCACCTCCACCTGGAACGAGACTGTCCGAGCCTGTGGTGTCTCCGCCCAAGACGCTGAAACGATCCTCTCAGCATTTGTCTATCCAGGATTCTTACGGGAGTGGTAACAAGCACGCCCATTGAAGCTAGAGGCAATCCGCCATGAAAAAAACGCAAAACCGAATCTCAAGTCCAGAAGCGACAGGTGGTGCAGGCGTAACTTTTGAACAGAAAGTGGGCGAATGCCCGTTCTGCAACCGCCCGGTGCGGCACGAACAGCGGCACGTGTAGTGTCGTCTTGTGAACGCCGATTGCAAAGCCTTTTCCGGCAGTGAACTTTCCGGCAAAGTGCATCCATTTCGGCCCGAACCAATTGTCAATCCGAACGACGTGCAGCCGCGCCGGCTCATGGTCGCGAGCAAGACCAACCACATGAGCTTGCACCTTTTCCATGAACTCAGACGAGTCCCCTTGCAGCATCGAAGTGAAGTTTGTGACACCAGCGAACATGGTTGGCTCCCTTACCCCAGGTCCCTTGTGTGTCGAGACCTGGGGTATTCGGGTTAATCAAGAAACGCAATCTGCGGAGCGTGCTTCGCAAATCGTTCCCGGTTCATGTACACGCGATGCCAGCACCAAAGATCAATGGTCTTGTGATCCTTGTGCCGGATCTCGCCACGCGCATAGACAGCGGCATCTCGCACCATCTGGCGCCAGCCGAAACGGCGGGCGTCTTCGTTGGTCGCTATGAGCTCGTGATAACTCGCGAGGCTCAAGCCGGTGGGATATGCGCGGCTCACCATCACCGCTTCGCCGCCCTTCCTCATCATCTGCTCGCAGACGTGAGGCTTGCTTCCGGCTCCGCGGCTGAGCGGCTCGTTGCGCAGGATCACGGCGTCCTTGTCGTTTACACCGGGTTCCGGGACAAAGAACCACTCGCCCTGCCGGATAGCCTCGCGTCCCTCTATCTCTGTAGGACGCGCGCTGGTAATCGCGGTTCGCACATCGCGAACACCATCGCCAGGTACAGCTGCAGCAAACCTGTGGCGTTCATCGCGCCCAAGCAGGAACTTATGCTTTTCATTTCCGTCTCGAACCATCAGCACCAGGTGATGCGACCGCGGCTGCACGTCGATAACTTCGATTACAACCTCGTCTTCACACCCGATGACGAACACTTCGCCGGAACGGTCCCTGCCTACATCGATTGCAATCTTCGTCCGCTGCCTGAGGCGAGGTCCGCGCACAACAACGCGCGCACCCATACGGGCGAAGTGCCGACACAGATACTCCTGGGTCGTCATACTTTCCCTTCTAGTTGTTAGGGGTTGCCGTTATGCGCGGCAGAGGAAGGCAGAGAAAGAGCCGTCCTGCACCGTGCCAGTTACACAGTCAAGCAATCGATGATTAATTTGCATGGACGTCTCCTTTCCTTGAATAAAGTAGCATGGTTTTGATTTCGGAGCAACGAATTAGCTAATCAAGGTTGAATGAAATCTCGAATGAAGGCATAATCGTAGAGCGAATCGGTAACTTCACAAGGCCGATTCCCGACTCGACGAAAACCGGAGGAGACAATGTCGCCGATTGCCAATAGTCCGAAGCCGTCGAGCCCGCTCGTCGGCGCCTAATCCAGCCGGCCGGGCTGGCTCCCAATTTCAACGCATGAGTTGAAGCCGCACCTGCGCTAATACGTGGGTCGGTAAGTCGCGCCTTTGCGCGGCAAGGGAGAAGTTTGTGAAGTGGCAAAAGCGTCGTAATCGAGCGGCGGAGTCAGTTGATCCGGAGTTCGCCGAAGCACTTCTGGGCAACAGCCCAGAGAGATCATCAACTAACCGCAAGGTTCTGCGGAAGACACAGCAATTCTGTCGCCAGGTGCAGCGCGCCCTGAACCTGGCGCTCGCAAGCGGCGATTCGCAAATGCAAGGTTGCGAAATCTTTGTCGATGAGGTTTCTCCGGCTCCAGATTGCGGGCACCTGTTAGCGCACATTGTGGTTTCAGAAGGTTGTCCCATCTCGGATGCTATGGCGTGGCTTCGACTGAATCGATCGAGGCTTCGCACCGAGGTCGCCATGAGCATCGCACGGAAGCGAGCCCCGGAGCTGGCGTTCGTGCCAGCGTTTACGGCGGGAGGCGAGAATGACTGATCCATCCTTGCCTCCAATCAGAATGTGGGTGACTTCTCCACTAGGCCATGAAGTCACCGAAGCTCTGGGGCGTCTGCAGCGCGCCCCAGATATCCAGCAGATTGCTGTCATGCCAGACGTTCATCTGGCTAACGACATTTGCGTGGGAGTGGTGTTGGCAACCTCGCGACTGATTTACCCGCAGGCAGTAGGCGGTGACATCGGCTGCGGAATGCTGGCGGTAGCAACGAACTCGACTGCAGAGCGGCTGCGCGATCCAAAAGCCGCCGGCCAGATTTTGGCGGGACTCGCAAAGGCGATCCCAAGCCGGTGTCGTAACCGGCAGGCTATTGTTGCACAGCTTCAAGGCCTGGATTCCATTGAACTGAGCAATGCCAGGCTGGAGTCGATCCGGCGAAGCGAAGGCGTGCTGGAGTTCGCAACTCTCGGCAGCGGGAATCACTTTCTGGAGCTTCAAGCCGACGAGGAGGATCGGCTCTGGCTGATGATTCACAGTGGCTCCCGGGCCCTCGGCCAGGCAATCCGCGATCATCATCTCGCGGGTGCACAGGTGGTCGATGGCCGCTTTCGTGCGCTCGACGCTGAGTCCGAGCAGGGAGCAGCCTACTTGCATGACCTCGACTGGGCTCGCCGGTATGCGGCGGCTTCAAGGCGAGCTATGGCAGCGGAGGCGGAAAATGTGATCCAGGACGCGATTGGCGCGCGATTGAATTGGGAGACGTTCATCGCAACCGATCACAACCACGTCGCTTTGGAGCAGCATGGCGCCAGCAAATTCTGGGTTCATAGGAAAGGCGCCATGGCGCTGCAGGCTGGTGAACTGGGCGTCTTGCCAGGTTCCATGGGAACGCGCAGTTTCCATGTCGAGGGCCGGGGATGCGAGGAAGCGCTCAATTCCAGCGCGCATGGCGCTGGGAGGGCGATGAGCCGGTCTGAGGCTGCAAGGAAGGTCAGCCGTGCAGAACTGCAACGCCAAATGAAGGGTGTCTGGTTTGACTGGCGTCTCGCCGATGCAATCCGCGACGAAGCGCCATCGGCGTATAAGGACATCCGTGCCGTTCTAAAGGCACAACATGACCTCGTCAAAGTCCGCCGTACCCTCAGGCCGCTGTTGAACTACAAGGGCACGTGATCTACCGCGGCTATCCATGATCATGGAGCGGGCGGTGGGATTTGAACCCACGCAATGCCAGGTTGGAAGCCTGGTACCTTTCCGCTTGGCGACGCCCGCTAGAGGATGGTCCAGGGAGTGGGACTTGAACCCACGATCTCGCGATTATCGATCGCGTGCTCTGCCAGCTGAGCTATCCCTGGATAGAGACATTTGGTGCCGGGTGCAGGAGTCGAACCCGCGTAGCCTGCTTGTAAGACAAGCGTTCTACCGTTGAACTAACCCGGCCCTTTCGTCACAAGAATGGAGCGCGTGATGGGGCTCGAACCCATAGCCTTCGGCTTCGGACGCCGACGCTCAATCCGCTTGAGCTTCACGCGCATTCACAACACAACTGGGGCCGTCCGCGGGACTTCAACCCGCATCTTCATCGTTAGGACCGATGCGCTCTTTGCATTGAGCTAGGACGGCGTTGATCATCTGGAGCGCCAGGCAGGATTCGAACCTGCGTGTGACGGCATTAGAAGTGCCGTGCCTCATCCATCTCGGCCACTGGCGCAACATTTGATGGAGCCGGTGGGACTTGAACCCACATTGGGATTTCTCCCGCTGATTAAAAGTCAGGTCTCTGCATCCAATTCGAGTACGGCTCCAAAGTTGGTGGGTCACCGGGAAGTCGAATCCCGTCCGAGCGGTTAAGAGCCGTCTATGCTGCCGTCAACACCTGTGACCCGTTGGTGGACGTGGTGAGAGTCGAACTCACGGACTGGCGCTTATAAGGCGCCGGCTACATACCAATCCAGCAGCTACACGTCCACAATCTGGTGGCTGCGGTCAGATTCGAACTGACTACCTTGCGCTTATGAGACGCACGCTCATCCGCATGAGCTTCGCAGCCTTGGCAGGGGATGAAGGATTCGAACCCTCAAATCTCGCTCTGGAGGCGAGCGGTTTGCGCAATTAGCCTAATCCCCCGCAAAACCTGTTCCCAGTTTTCAAAGGCCAATAAAAAACCCCGACCTGGGTCGGGGTCTGGTGCTCATCGCACGTATGCACTCAGACCCTCAAGACACGACTTCCCAAATGACCCGCTTGCCGGCCATTCTGACTATGTCGTGTTTGAAAGTATTAAGTATCATGTCAATTCATTCCTACTAACTTCGAGTTACAACTATAACACAACTTATGGAGCGTCCGGCAGGATTCGAACTTGAGCCGCATTGCGGGCGTCCGAGCCCGCAGGCGAAATCCCGAGCGTTGCGAGGGACCTCTCAACTGAAGCCGCATCATAAAACGCTGGAGCGTCCGGCAGGATTCGAACCTGCGTGCACTTCGTTCGTAGCGAAGGCCAACAATCCTCTCTGGCACGGACGCTCAATACTTTGGTCGGGGAACTCAGAATTGAACTGAGTCCACGTGCTCCCAAGGCACGGATGCAACCCATTACACCATTCCCCGATGGTGCCAGCGCGAGCGAGTTAACGCTTCTCTGAAGTCTTCGGCGGAGCGTATCGACCGCGCATACGCGACTGGCGACATCTGGTGGACCTAGCCGGCTCTGCCCCGACCGCCTCCGCATTGCAAGTGCGGCGCTCTACCTGAATGAGCTATAGGCCCGAAACTGTGCCGGGGAATTTCACCCCGGCGATTGGGGTGGCCGGTGGGAGTTGAACCCACAAGAGACATGAGTCACAGTCATGCCCGACGTTCCCATAGTCGGCACGGCCACAGTTGGAGCACCTGGGGCTACTCGAAAACCCACTCGGCTGATTACAAATCAGCGGCTCTGCCACTTGAGCTACAGGTGCAATCATTGTGGAGCCGGCAGCGGGGTTTTAACCCGCATCCTTCGCCATACCGAGGCGACGCTCTGGCCTTGAGCTATGCCGACTGAACTTCAGTAGTACAGATACTTTCTCCACTTCTCCTCGTCGACTCCCGTTTGGCGCATGAAAGCGCGAGAGGTGTGAATCGTCACTCGGCGCGGCTGACGGAGCAACTTCATGCCAGCATCCGTCGGTGTTCGATCTGCCTTGCGCCCGTTGCAGTCGCGGCACGCGGCTACCAGGTTCTCCCAGGTGCTCAGTCCGCCTTGAGCACGCGGAATCACATGCTCCAATTCCAATTCGCTGCTCAAGAACTTCTCGGCGCAATACTGGCAGGTGTGTTCGTCGCGGATGAGGATGTTCTTCCTCGATAGCGTCTGGATCCGAGACGGCAAACGCCGATACTGGCGCAGGCGAATGACACAAGGCAATTGCAATCCGACATGCACAAACCGGTCGTGTGCCTCCTCGCTGACGGCGACGCCCTTGATCAGCAGCACCAGAGCGCGGCGCGCCCGCGTAATGTTCACCGGCTCGTAGCTGGCGTTGAGCACCAATACCGGCATCGTCATTGCACTCGTCATATAACCTCTCTTACTTTTGGAGCTGGCGGCCGGAATCGAACCGGCTTGGTCCTCGTTACGAATGAGGTGCATGCCCTCTCTGCCACGCCAGCTTCAAATACCTCACCGTCGCATTCGTTTGGAGCGGCTGGCCGGAGTTGAACCGGCGATCTCCGCGCTGGCGACGCAGCGTCTTACCGCTCGACTACAGCCGCTCATCATCTGGCTCCGGGAGGGGGATTCGAACCCATTCCGTCTGTGGTGTCAAAGACCACCGTCCTGCCTCTGGACGATCCCGGATCACGCTCTCCTTCCGTCGTTCAAACACACGTCTCTTATCTATGTCAGATAACTCACTGACATAGTCACTAACTGGCTGGCGAGCAAGGCTTCGAACCTTGACTTTCCGCGTTCAGAGCGCGGCGTGTTCCCAGTTACACCACTCGCCACTAATGCTGGCTGCGCAGGCGGGAGTCGAACCCGCATAACCCTGATTAACAGTCAGGTTCTCTGCCAGTTGAGATACCGCGCAATGTTGCCCAGAAACTAAAAGCCCCCGACCTTGTTGAAGGCCGGGGGCTCGAGTCTCCTGAAATGGAGCTGATCTCGCTAGTCCGGCCAGAACACGGTAATACCCCACCGCGTCGGTTGCGACGCCGCTGGTATAAATCCGTGATTGACTCGGAACATCATGACTGTTGTACTTTACCCCGACTTAGTTTCAAAAGTCAAATGCA
>CAVSYM010000054.1:0-17109 GCA_963732165.1 uncultured Acidobacteriaceae bacterium | reverse complement strand
ATCCTGCGGCACAACCATACCTTTCTGTGTCAGGAAAAACCGAGATCCTCGGTCGACGAGGAACTCATGTCTTGCCTCCCGTCCGCATCATCAAATGCATCCCCGATGTCTTGAACGTGAAACCCCCGCCTCATAAGCTCTTCAGCGATCTCATCTCGGCTGAGCGTCTCCGCCAGCTCCCATCTTTGTCCCCCTCTGTACTGTGGGGCGATGGCTGAACCCGATAAAAGTTTTCTCCGATCTTCTTCATGAGTATCGTCATTGCGTCGCCAATGTTTTAAACGGAAGGGCTCCAGGGCGCCTGCGCTGACCCGCTGACTTGCTGACTCGCCGACTTGCTTTCCCGCTCACGCCGGCCGGATCGTAAACAGCGGCTGGCCGAATTCGATTGGCTGGCCATTCGAGACCAGGCACTTGACGATCTCGCCTGACGCGTCGGACTCAATCTCGTTCATCAGCTTCATGGCTTCGACGATGCAGATCACCTGGCCCTTTTCAACCACGTCGCCGGGAGCAACAAACGCCGAAGCGCCGGGCGACGGCGAGGCATAGAATGTGCCCACAATTGGCGACTTGACCACGTGCAGATCTTCTTCTTCGGCCTGGTTCTGAGCGGTGGGTTGCCCCGCCGCTGCCGCCGTGGCAGCCGCAGGCATCGCATGGCTTGCGGACGCTGAGGATTGAATCATCCGAGCCAATTCACCCAGGCTGGCGGAGGGTGCGCTCTCCTGCGCAAACTTGAGCCTGATCTTCAGGTCGCCACGGTCCAAATCGAATTCGGCCACCTGGTACTGCTTCAGGAATTCGATCAGTTGCTTCAGGTCGTCAATGTCCTGTTGTTTCATTCGTTCCTTTAACTCTCCCGCACGTGGCGGGTCTGATTAAAGCTCGATGAGAGCTTTCGGAGCCGGGGTGAGAATCTCGCCTCCGGTACGGGTAACGGCCACCATATCTTCGATGCGCACCCCGAACTCGCCGGGCAGATAAACGCCGGGCTCAATCGTAATCGCCATACCGGCCTGGAGCCGGGCCTTCTGCTGCGCGCCGATGCGCGGAGCCTCGTGAATCTCAAGGCCCACACCGTGCCCGGTGGAGTGGCAAAATGCCTCCGCCAACCCTTCACGGCGCAACACGCTGCGGGCTGCCTCGTCCACGTCGCCCGAGCTCACGCCCGATGATACAGCAGCCACTCCGGCCTCCTGCGCCTCGAGCACCGCCTGGTACGCATTGCGCTCGCGCGCCGTAGGTGTGCCGAGGTGCACCGTGCGGGTCATGTCGGAACAGTAACCCTTGTGGATTATACCGAAGTCGAGGGTCACAAACCCCTTGCGCGGCAGTGGCTGGGTGGTGGCTGCGCCGTGGGGCAGAGCCGAGCGGGCTCCCGAAGCGACGATCGTATCGAACGACATGCCTTCAGCGCCGATCAAACGAGCTTGGAATTCGAGCTCAGCGGCGACCTCAACTTCCTTCATGCCAGCGCGGAGGAGCTGGAGAATGTGATCGAAAAGCCTGCAGCCCATGAGCGCGGCCTCACGCATTACGGCTAGTTCGTTATCGTCTTTGATGAGGCGCAGCGTCTCGACGAGTGGGGCAGGCAAAGCGGACAGAAAAGCTTTGCGGAGGCGAGCGGGCAGTCCTTCTTTGAGGCGGGTGAGTTCGGCGACGCTGGTATGGTTGGGATCGAAGCCGGCCGACTCGACTCCCGGTTGCGCGGCCAGCCATTGCACCGCCGAGACGGCAGGAGGGCTGGAAGCAATATCGACCTTGGCGCCTTTCACCTCTGCGCAAGCCTGGGTGGTGTAACGGCCGTCGGTGAACATGCGCGCCGAACGCCGGGTGACGGCAAGTGCGGCGCTCGAGCCGGTGAATCCGCAGAGATAGCGCACGTCTGGCAAGTGGGTAACGATGATGCCCGGGAGACCGGTGCGGGTGAGCTTGCGGCGAAGCGCGCCGATGCGTCGCAGATGATCCACGGGGGTAAGGATAACAGGGGTAGGAGGCAGCTTCTAGCCGCTAGCTGCTAGCTTCTAGCTCCTAACCGCTGACTTCTCGCATCGACTACACTCTAACTCCGCTAACACCGCTAACGCCGCTTGCACCGTGTATGCTGTCATGCAGGTTTTTCCATAGGGATGAATGGAGCCCGTACGCGATGGGACTCTTATCGCACTTGCCGCCTGAGGCGTTTCAGATTCTGCTGGTCCTCTTCCTATCGTTCCTGATCGGCCTTGAGCGCGAAGAACACAAGGCCGCAGCCGGGCCGTACGCGTTTGGCGGGATAAGGACGTTTCCGCTGATCGGGCTGATCGGCTATTCGCTGGCGCTGATTTCAGGCACGCAGCTCGTGCCGCTCACGCTCGGATTCCTCGCGGTGACCGGGTTCCTGCTGCTCTCGTACTGGCACAAACTCATGAAGGCCGACATGCCGGGAGTCACCACCGAAATGTCGGGGCTTGCAACTTTTCTGGTGGGCGCGCTGGTGTGCTACGGGCACTTCTGGATCGCGACAACATTGGGCGTGGCTAGCCTGCTGCTGCTCGACCTTAAAGTGGGACTTGAAAAGCTGGCCTCGCGCGTCGACGCCAATGAGATTCTCACCTTCGCAAAGTTCCTGCTTTTATCGGCGGTGATTTTGCCGGTGCTGCCAAACCAGGAGTTCGGGCCATTCCACATCAATCCCTTCAAAACGTGGCTGGTGGTGGTGGCTATCAGTGCCATCTCGTACGCGAGTTATGTGCTGCAGAAGCTTTCCAAGGGTCAGGGCGGAATCGTGCTGGCGGCGCTGCTGGGCGGAGCGTATTCGTCGACGGTCACAACCGTTGTGCTGGCGAAGCAAGGTAAGAACGCATGCCAGCCGCATCTTTATTCAGGCGGAATCCTGATGGCCTCAGGCGTAATGTACCTGCGGCTCGCGATTCTGCTGGCGCTGTTCAACCGGCAGTTGATGGCCTTGCTGCTGGTGCCATTTGTTGTGTTAGCGGTGGTGGCTGTAGTGGCAGGATGGCTGTGGTCGCGCCGGCCCGACAAAAGCACTCAGACTGCGCAGCAGAAACCGGAACTGAAAAATCCGCTGGAGCTGACGACGGCGTTTTTGTTTGCGCTGCTGTTCCTGGTAATGCTGGTGGCCACGCAACTCGCGGTGAAATATCTCGGACAAGCCGGCATCGACACGCTGGCCGCGATCATGGGCGTGACCGATGTCGATCCGTTCATCATGGGGCTCACGCAAGCCGCGGGAACGGTGACTCCGGCCAAGGTTGCGGCTATTGCGATTCTGATTGCCGCCGCCAGCAACAACGTGGTGAAAGGAATCTACGCCTACAGCACCGGCGGACGCGAGACCGGCGGGCCAAGCCTGGCGATGCTGGTTACACTGGCGCTGGCAGGATTGACGCCTATTCTGTGGCTGGGGTGGTGAAGAAGGCAGCGGTGTTAGCGGAGCTAGGAGAGAGTGCCAGTGAGTCAATCTTTGGAGGTCAATTTGCTGTATTCAGCTTTCCAATGCTCGGATTTGAGGCGGCTTTCTTCGGCGACGTTATAAAGAATCTCGCAATCACAGCATCCGCCGCGTGCTTTCAAAACAGCAAGAACGTCGGCGATCTCTTCTGAGTCCATACCGAGAGTTTTGAGGACTTCAATCGAGCTGACATACGAGTGCTCGCATTTCCGCGCAACTGCAGCTGGATCGATTGGGCTAAAGAGGTTGTCGAGCAATGCAAAGAATCCCTGCCTTTCAAGCACGGGGATAACTTCACTTGCGATGCTTTCTGCACATTCCGAGTCTCGGAAATCAGAGTCGTCGGGTTTCATTATTTTTCTTCCGGGACAGGCAAAGGGAAAAGAACAAACGCGGATGGTGGCATGCGCGTTCCTATTCCCTATTGGCTACTCCCTGTTCCCTGCCCTTAGATCGCCGGCTGCACAGGTTTCTTCTTCCCAGCTTCGATCTCCGCGGTCGTGGTGGAAGATTGCAGGTCGGATTGGCGGTCCATCCACTCATCGAGGCGCGAGCGCTTGAAGCGCCAGCGATTGCCCAGCTTGAAGGCAGGCACAAAGCCCTCGGAGGCGTACTTGTAGAGTGTGTCGGGCGAGATGCCAAGGTAGTCGGAGGCCTGGCGGATATCCATGACCTCGCGCACTTCAGGGACTAGCAGGTTGGAGCGGACCGCAGTGTTGCGCATAATTGACTCCTACCAAGAGAGATGCATCTGAGATGGGTTCCGGCGCACATACCGGTAGCTTTGTATTTAACGCGGTTTTGCCTGTCAGTTCAAGGATTTTCAGGAAGTTGTAGGAAATTAATGGGCTTTGGAAGTCAGCCAGCCCCCAACTCAGTTGGAGCTAAACCCTCCCGGCCCTTCAGGTTGGGTCAAATCGAAACGCCGGCCCAAGATGCTGTGCTGTTGGAGCGGATGGTGCGGGAACCGGCATTAGATTTCAGTCGCCCCAACCCTAGGGAGTCTCAAAGGGGCCGTCAGTTGATTTCCGTTACTAGAAAGCGCTCTTCGTCGGTTACGGTCGATTGAAACAAACGGGTTTGAAGCATTCTTGCGCGCCGATCCGCTGTAGCATCGTTAAAAGTCAGCCTTATCAACGAGGTCGCCGTCTGAAATCCAGGCACGACAAGCGGCGGCTATCAACTTAAAAAAGCATTGCAGCCTCTTTTTCACTGATCACTTTGCCGAGGCGTCTCTAGAGAGTCTCACCTTTCCCGACATTGACTGCGTTTGCAGGGAACACTCAAACGCCCTGGCCGCTGGCGTTCACAGGGGCAACTGGGGTGTTGTCAATTGCGATGAAGCATTGTTCTTCGGCCGGGAGAAATTAACGATGATCGGTGAACGAGTTGGCGGCGGCATACACATGTATTTTGTGGAGGTCGGTGTCAATGTTGCGGGATCTGGATAGCCGGGATACACGCATATTAAAGGGCATCGCAATTTCAGCAATTGTATTTCATAACTTTTTCCGTCTGACCACCACTTTGCGCGGAAACGAGTTCAGCTTTTCCCCATCGAGGTTTGGACTGTTTCTGGCAACCGCGGCCAATCCGCCACTTGCGGTGCAGGCCTTCTTCACTTTCTTCGGTCACTACGGCGTGAACGTATTCATATTTCTCTCGGCTTACGGTTTGTCCAGGAGCCGATGGGACGACACCTCAAGCTGGGCCAATTTTATGTGGGGAAGAGTCAGGAAACTCTACCCTGTTTTCGGGGTAGCGGTGATTCCCTGGCTCATCTGCATGAGCTATTACTTGGGTCCGCTGAAGGTGATCAAGCAAACGATGCCAGGAATCGTCTGCATGTTTCTGGGCGTTTCGACCCTTGCCGGATTCGGATTGCCGACGATTGCGCCGTGGTGGTTCATTCCATTCATCCTTCAGTTCTATGCCATCTGGCCCCTATTGCGGAGATTAACTGTCAAGTTCGGTTGGCCAGGACTCCTGATCCTTTCGGCGTCGTCGATGGTGCTTACGCACGCTGCCGACCCGGTGCTCGCGCACTGGTCGATGAATCTGCTGTTAACTCCGATCGGGCATCTGCCCGAACTTTGTTTTGGAATTGCTGCGGCTCGATTTCCGTTGCGATTCAACGGCTATCTGGCGGTTTCAGCGCTTGCGGTAGCGCTGCTTGGTAGTTTCATGGCAGCGGTCTGGCCATTGACCTTTTTCGCGACGCTCCTGCTGTTTCTTTGGTTGTATTTGAAGCTGCGGGGAACGCTGCGGAGCCTTGGGGTGGTGGGGTGGATTGGCAGCTGCTCGCCATTCATGTTCCTGATCAACGGGATTGTTCGGCTTCCGTTCCTGCCGCTTGCGACATCCCCGGCGGCGCAATTGTTTTTTGGATGCGCGAGCGCAACAGCAACTCTGGGAATCTCAGCGTTCCTGCGAGAGTTTTTTGTCCCAACACGCAGGTGGGCTGAGAAGCGTCAATCGACACTTGTTACGTATCACTCACCAACCGATCGGTTATCAGTTGCGGGCGATTGACGCCTCAGTTCTGGTCGTCGCGGCGGTGCAGCGTGGGCTGGTCTGTGCCGTTGCTGTTGCCTGAGGAATCGCCGGCCTGATCATTGCCGTTATCGTCGCCGGTGGTGCTGGCGCGGCGCAGAGATGGACGCGTAATCCCTTTGGTGTCCTGCAGGCGGCGCTTGTTTTCGATCCGGGCCAGGCGAGCCTTCACGTCGTCGAACTCCGAGGTCGTGACCATGTATTCGTCCTTGGCGGGAAGAATACGGGCGATCTCCTCCTGGGTGTGGAGAATGCGGTCGGGAGTCTGCGGGTGATCTTCAAACGCCTTGGCCACCAGGCCCGGCTTGCGCTTTTCGAGAGCCTGGATCTTCTCAAAGAAGCTGATGAACGCCTGGGGATCGTATCCGGCGCGGTACATGTACTGGACGCCGAGATAGTCGGCCTGCGCCTCGAAGTCGCGTGAGAACTTCAGGAAAGTGATCGGGATACCGATGGAGGCGGCTTCATATATTCCGTAGCCAGTCCAGCCGCCCATGAAAATGAGGGGGATGGTGCCCAACTGCGCGTAGTTCATCCGCGTCATCTCGCGGACGGCGTGGTGAGCGCAGACGTGGGCCGTTTCATGGGCCATAACGCCGGCCAGCTCGGCCTCCTCGTCGGCTGCGAGAATGAGGCCGGAATTGACGTAGAAGAAGCCGCCGGGGAGGGCGAAAGCGTTGATCTCGTCGGAATCGATGACCTTGATGGTGAACGGAACCTTGCAGTCGGAGTTCTTGACGATGTTCTGGCCGATGCGGTTGACGTACTCATCGATGACGGGGTCGGTAATAAACTTGGAGCTCTTTTCCACCTCTTCGGAGTACATCTTGCCCATCTTGATTTCGGTATCGGTGGAGTACCAGTTGCCAAGGCCGCGGCCGCCGATCTCGCGGTTGCCAACGGCATTTACGTCTTCAATGGAGCCCGGCTTGATCTTCATCATGTCGGAACCGGGATCGACGACCTTGTCGGGGTCGACCTTGACGTCGTCGTCGCCGGATTTGCCCTTGTCTTTCTTGGCGCCGGGCGGAGGAGGCGCGCAATCGCTTCCAACCGGCGTTGTGCCGGGAGCGGGAGCCTTGGCCGAAGACTGATCCTTATTGGACGACTGATCCTTGTTATCTGAGGAGCCCGTGGGGCAGGGTTGTGGCGCCGCGCTCGACTGGTCGGTTGAAGAGGCTGTGCTCTTAGCCGGAGGCGCAGGCTGGTCACCGCCAACGGGGGTGGTGCCGGGGGCCGGCTGTGCCGTGGCGGGGGTGGTCTGCGTGGTGGTGGCAGGCGCAGGTGTAGAAGTGCTTGCCGGGGTGGACGTTTGAGTCGAAGTCTGATTTTGCGGCTGGCTCTGCGGATTGCTTGAATTGTCAGTGGTGGACTGTGCCCAGGCTGCCGTGGTAAACGCCAATGCCACTACCGCTGCCGGCGCAATAACCGACCCAATGCGAATCGACCTCATGAAGTTACCTCCCGACAACCCGGCTGAGCTGTCGTTCCAACCCAGAAACCAGCGAAAGTGGGGGAGCTCGCCGAGAAACTCCGCTGCGCTCTGCCAGCTTAGACGCTAGTATGGGCCAGTTTGGTAACGAATGGCCAACAATAAAAGACAGGACCCTGAGTAACACTCCGCCTCGGGACCACTTTCAGCACCGGAGCGGTTGAATTCGGGCCTCGATCTACTATAGTTGAGAGCACAGAATCCGGAGGAGGCCATGAGGCCAAAAGGACTTACGTTAGCGGCGGTGATTTGCGGGGCAGCGCAACTTTGTGCGCAGACCGGTTCCCGGCCGCCTGCGCCCCCCGTCTCTCCGGCTCCCGCCCAGGTGAAGTCGACGGCAAAGACGGCTAAGGCCGGACCGCCTCCCCAATTCTACGCTACCGACCTTGGCTCACCCATTACGCTCGACAAGGACTGGCTGATCGCGGTTTCTGCCGATTCAAATGCGGCAAAGCCGGATTTTGACGATTCAGGATGGGCGCTGCGCGATGCGAATCCGTCGATGGCCAAGCTCCCGGGCGTTGTTGTATCGGAGCCGCATAAAGGTGGCGTCCACGTTGAAGTGAACGACAAGGATGTGGATGACGAGGATACGCCGGCGCCAGGGACAAAGTACTCCTGGTACCGGATTCATGTGAAGCTGCCGCCCAACCACGGACCGCTGGCGCTGCTGATGCAGTTGCCGGTTTCAGAGACGATGGGCATGGGGGCAATGACCACGAACATCAACGCCGATCTGTTTGTTAACGGCAAGCTGGTAACGCCGGAAGGCCCGCATGGCGACATGACCGGTAGGTTCCAGCAGATTTCGCGAATCTACAATCTCGATCTGCCGCCGGACGCGACCGAAGTGACCCTCGCGTTGAGAACCCTGTTCATTCCGTTTGGGCCGTGGGCCTACACCGACTTTTTTGCGCATCGCAAGTTCATCCTGGGCAAGCACGACGATTTGGCAACCAGCCTGAAGGTGTGGCAGGACCGGAACCTGTTTGAACGGATTCCGCGCCTGGTGTACTCGATCACGCTTGTGGTACTGGCGATGTTCCTGCTGGCGCTTTATTTCTCGCAGAAGGGGCACACCGAGTATTTATGGCTGGCGCTGCATGAACTGGTTCAGGCGCCGATCAACTTTATCGAGTACGCGGGCAATTCGGCGCGTCTCGACAGCCTTTGGTACGCGTCGATGATGATGCAGCTGGTACTGATTTCGGCTTATCTGTTTTTTGAGTTTCTCATCGCTTTTCTTGCGCTTAAGCGGCGCTGGTACATCCGCTGGCTGCGCTACACGGCGCCAGTACTGGCATTCGTGGGGCCGCTGTTGCTGATGGTGAGCGACCGTACGTGGGTGGGCATTCTGCTGGCCATCGCGATTGTGGGGTCGCTCATTTGGATCGTGGGATGGGGGTTATTTGTCTTTATCACGCTGGTTGCGGCTACAATCCGGCGCAACTTTGAGGCCGGACTACTGCTGATTCCGCTGGTGCTGACCATGGTAGGAGTGGTCCAGCCAGTGTATATGGCCAGCATGAGCGAGATAACTGGCAAGAGCGTGGGCGAACCCCTCACAGTTTTTGCCGGTCCGATTCCGATCCGCTTCACGTCGATTGCGGACTTTACGGGAATCTTGGCGATCATGCTCATCATCTTCTTCCGGTTCCTGCGCATTCATCACGACCAGGAACGCGCATCGAGCGAGCTGGCCGCCGCGCGAAGCGTGCAGGAGCTGCTGATTCCGGTTGAGAAACCGGTGACGCCAGGCTTTGAAGTCGATTCAGTCTATACGCCGGCCAACGAGGTGGGAGGAGACTTCTTCCACGTGCAGACGCTAGGCAACGGCGCGATGCTCGTGGTGATTGGCGATGTTGCGGGAAAGGGCCTGAAGGCGGCAATGAATGTCTCTCTGCTTATGGGCGCACTTCGCAGGACCATAGAGCAGAGTCCGGCAAAAATTCTCGAGAGTCTGAACCGAGTGCTGGTGGGGACCGATGGATTTACCACCTGCCAGGCAGTGTGGTTCGGCGCTAATGGCGAAGTGGTGCTGGCCAGTGCGGGTCATCTGCCGCCCTACCTCAACAGCCAGGAGGTGAGCGTGCCCGGAGGACTGCCCCTGGGCGTATTGCAGGAAGTGCAATACGACGAAGTGAAGCTCTACCTGCATCCCGGCGACCGCCTGCTGCTGCTTTCCGATGGCGTGGTTGAAGCGCGGAAGTCGAAGGAGTTGTTTGGCTTCGATCGCGTGAGGAACTTGTGCAACCAGACGGCGTTTTATCTGGCGGAGGCGGCGCGCGAGTTCGGGCAGGAAGACGATATTACCGTGCTGACGGTGCGCAGACTGGCGCAGGCGATGGCGGCGTGAAAAAGGCAGGGGCTAGGCACCAGGCACTAGGGACTAGGAACTAGGGAATAGGGAGTAGGCACTGGGGGATAGTCCGCCACCGGCGTCTCCGACCGGCGAGGGATGAAGCATTGGGTGCCCCATCCATCCAGCGTTTCTTGCTCGATGGGTGGGATGCCACGAAGCCCAAAATTGCAAGCAGTCGGTATTGTTTCTTGTCAGGGAAAAAGGAATAAGGAATAGCCAACAGGGGGTAGGGACTGCAACTGCTCGCAAACGCTGCCTTATGTCAGGGTAAGAGTTGATTCGAGCCAATAGGCTACCTCCCGCAGGGAGGCAAGGATTTTAGTTCGCGTCAGCGAACGCAGTCCTGGGGCGACATGCAAAAAAGAGTCTGCAGTCCCGCAGGGGCGGCACGAATCGGCCAGCGCGAGCCCGGAGATCAATTTGTACACGCCCAAGTTCAACCAGTTGACCGATCGCGCGATTCTGCTGGAAGCGATGCAGCGGTACTCTTTCGCAGTTTTGTTCGGCGGGCAAGGAAATGACAGCGCGGCGACGGCGACGCATCTGCCGCTGATCGTAAAAGACGAAGGCGAGCACGGTCTGATCGAGGGGCACTTTGCGCGGGCCAACCAGCACTGGCAGGCGCTGGCCGGGCACGAGACGCTGATGGTTTTTCCCGGACCGCACAGTTACGTTTCGCCCACGAATTATGTTGAAGAGCTTTCCGTGCCGACGTGGAATTACATTGCGGTGCACGCATACGGAACGCTTTCTCTGATTGAGGACGATGCCGGCAAAGAGGCGCTGGTGGAAGGGCTGATTGCTATCCATGAGCCTCGCTACGCGGAGCAGTGGCGGCGAATGCCGGAGGGTTACCGGAAGACGATGCTCGCAGGGATCATGGGATTCAGGATTCCGATTGAGCGGATCGAGGGCAAGTTCAAGCTGAGCCAGAATCGCAAAGAACAGGAACGGGTAAATGTGTATGCGACGCAGGCTGCGGGTTCGAGTGACGAGCGCGAGTTGGCCCAGTGGATGGAGCGGCTGGGAATCGCGCGTTAGGTCTCTGACCGCTTAAATCTGCACCAATGTGGGTGCCCCTCCCTTTCCGCAATTCCATCGCGGAAAGGGTGGGGAAAGCACAAAATCACGCGGTCAAAGAACTAGTGGTCATTGACTAACTGCTTACGGTCCCTTAAAAGGAGATGCATGATGCAGAATTCGATGTTGGTTCCGTTGAGAATCTTGGGATTTGCATTGATCCTGACCGTTCTCTGCCAGGCGGGAGCGCAGAGTAACAAGGATCCTTATCCGGCGATGGCCCCGCTCGCCCAATACATGATGGATCGAGACGCGGAGATTGCGCTCGCCCGCAGCGCGGCGCCGTCCTCCATTTCGGATAACGCCGAAGTCATGGTGCTTGGGCAGCAGGGATACACGACCGCAGTGAAAGGCAGCAATGGTTTTCTCTGCATCGTGGAGCGAGGGTGGGCTGCGTCCACCGATAATCCAGACTTCTGGAATCCCAGGCTGCGAGGCCCTCTTTGCCTCAATCCGGCTGCGGCCAGGAGTTTCGAGCCCATTTACCTGATGAGGACAAAACTGATTCTTCGAGGAGAGTCGAAGAGCGAAATGGTGCGAGCGACCGACGCAGCATTCGCCAGTAAGGAACTGCCCGCGCTGGAGCCGGGCGCAATGTGCTACATGCTTTCGAAGCAGCAATACTTAGGCGACGGACCGAAGAGCTGGCATCCGCACTTGATGTTTTTTGTTTCAGGCGACGCGGCCAAGAGTTGGGGAGCCGATATGTCGGGCTCGCCGGTGATGGCTGCAAATTTTCCGGAAGAAAAGGCGACGATTTTCATGGTCATCGTTGACAGCTGGTCCGACGGAACGCCGTTTACGGCGAGTGGGGCCAATGGGCAATGAGACTCGGCTAAATGC
The DNA here is from genome assembly GCA_963732165.1 of uncultured Acidobacteriaceae bacterium. Classification (GTDB taxonomy): domain Bacteria; phylum Acidobacteriota; class Terriglobia; order Terriglobales; family Acidobacteriaceae; genus Telmatobacter. Next base: position 5,322 of record CAVSYM010000054.1, on the reverse strand, counting down.
CGGCCTCGGTCGAAGCTCACAGCCTACGGCTTGCGCGAATCGGTGATGTGCCAGAGAACTCCGGTGGGGTCGCTCAGGTAGAGCACGCGAATTCCCCAGGGCTGCATCGCCGGCGGCCTGCACATGATGCCGGGATACTTTTTCGCGATCTCTTGCCGCTCGATGAACTCCCACCATGCGTCGGCATCTTCGACGGCAAGGCTCATCATGAAATTGCCCGCGTGCTCGGCGACATAAAACGTCTGAAGCAGGAACTTGAAGGAGCCGATCTGCATCTCCGCAATCTGCTCGTTGCTCCAGTTCATGGTGAATCCGAGATCGAGATAAAACTGCCGGGCAAGTTCGGGGTCGCGGGCGGGAACGAAGGGCATGAGATTGGTTACGGGGCTGGGCAGCATAGGGCATTCACCGGGCGCGAAGTTTCGTTAAGTGGCCGCGCAATATGTAATGCGGCCCGGTTAAGTGGCCTGTTCCGGCGGGCACAGATTGCTATGGCGCCTGGCGTAGACAAAGTAGACAACGAGACCGACCAGCATCCAGCTCCCGGCGGCGAGTTTCGAAGTCACATCGACAGAGATGATCATCCCCGTGCAGAAGATGACGCCCAGAATGGGCACCAGCGGCACCAGTGGCGCGCGAAACGGCCTTACGTGAGTGGGATTGGTTTTGCGCATGACCCAGATGCCGATGCACACCAGAACAAAGGCGAAGAGCGTGCCCAGATTGGTCATGTTGCCGGTGATGTCGCCGGGCAGAAAGCCGCCAATCAACCCTACGAAGACGTACAGCACCCAATTGCATTTGTAAGGGGTGCGGAATTTGGGATGCACTTCGGCGAAGAGCTTGGGCAGCAATCCGTCTTTCGACATGGAGTAGAAGACGCGACTCTGCCCCAGCAGCATGACCAGCATGACAGAAGAGAATCCTGCCAGGATGGCGACTGAGACCAGAACCGATAACCAGCCGTAGCCGGGCATGTAGGTCTTGACGGCGTAGGAGACCGAGGCTTCCATACCCTTCTTGGGGTCGATGAAGTCGAGGGCCGGCGCAATGCCCGTGAGCACCCAGCTGAAAAGGATATAGAGGAAAGTGCAGATTCCGAGCGAACCCAAAATGCCAATGGGCATGTTCTTGCCGGGATCGATGGTTTCCTGTGCGGCGGTGGAGACAGCATCGAATCCGATGAAGGCGAAGAACACTACGCCCGCACCGCCGAGGACGCCGCCCCAACCGTGCTTGAAAATGCTCTCGTGAGCCGCATCCTGGGCAAGCACAAACGGCGTGTGGTTGGCAGGACTGATGAAGTGCCAGCCGATGACGATGATGATGATGACGATGGTGACCTTCACGCCGACGATGACGGCGTTGACCGAGGCTGACTCAGAAATGCCCTTGATGAGCAACAGGGTCATGATGAGCAGGATCACCAGCGCCGGCGCATTTACGATGCCGTGAACACCGCCCGGACCAGTCTGCAACGGCGAGTGACGCCAGACCCACGGGATGAGGTTGGGAAAGAGATTGTTGAAGTACTCGGTCCAGTAAATCGAGAGCGTGGCCGCGCCCAGGCCGTATTCCAATATCAGAGCCCATCCAATCACCCAGGCCACCAGCTCGCCCATGGTCACGTAAGCATAGGTATAGGCGCTGCCGGCAATCGGGATCATGGCCGCGAATTCGGCATAGCAGAGACCGGCGAAGGCACAGCCGATCGCGGCAATCACGAAGGAAAGCGTCACCGCCGGACCGGCATTCTGCGCCGCCGCCGCGGGTGTGCGGGCAAAAAGTCCGGCGCCGATGATGGCGCCAATTCCCAGGGCGATGAGCCCGGGCCAGCGCAGCGTTCGCTTCAGACCTTCTGTTTCGTTGACCTGTTGAAGCAGGCTGGCAAGGGGCTTCGTGCGGAATAGGCTCATGTAGTTCGAAAGTGTATCAGAGCGGCTATAAGGTACGACCCGAGAATGCGAAAGGGTAGATTGACCGCGCCGGAGTTGTCCTCGCCGGAATTGTGAGGTGAGCGCAATCCATTCAGCGCAATTCATTCAACATGATGAAGCCCGTTGCCGGCTTGAGAATGTCGATGTGAGAATAGCCATAAACCAGAGAATTCCACTTGGTTTATGGCGGGGACGACGGGGCTCGAACCCGCGACCTCTGCCGTGACAGGGCAGCGCTCTAACCAACTGAGCTACGTCCCCAGAAGCAAGTTTGACCGCCAGGAGTTTAAGGCCGTTGAACGAGGAAACGTTGCATTTCCCAAACCTTGAATTCCGGGGCGCATGCCGTCACCAGGCGATGCGATCTTGCCGCTGCAACAGTATTGAGTGTAACAGAAAGGCAGTGAGTTCTGGGACGTAGAAGGGGCGGCAAATGTGCGCGATGGGAAGTGCGGCGGGTTTGGATTGAACGATGTGCATCGCCCAGGAATTGCGTTCTCATTCCCGCGCAAACGGGCTGCGCAGCGATCTGCAATTAATTCCCGGCTTGCACCTGCCAATGCCGGTTTCGATAGAGTTCGAGGCATGAAATGAGTGGCGCTACGGCGGTTGATGCGCTTCGCGAGCCCAGCCAGGCGAGAGGAATTGTGGATTCTTGGCCGCAGCTGATCACGCCTGAGCGGCGGTCGGGGTCCACGTGGCGTTGCGGACGGCGCGGCTCGAGGAAACGTAGCCCATGTCAGAGGAGATGCCGCGAACGCAGGTGAGCAGATGGTTCGCAATCGATGGGAGCTTTTGCGCGGTCACACGGAAAGAAGGCCCGGAGATTGAGATGGCCGCGACGGGCAGGCGCTGGGCGTCGAGAAGTGGTACTGCGATGCAGCGGAGCCCCTCTTCGAGCTCTTCGTCGTCGACAGCGTAACCGCGGCGGCGAGTCTTATCGAGCTCGGCGCGCAGGGCCTCGGGCGTGGCAATGGTGCGATGCGTGGGACGTTCGAAGCGAATGCGGCGTATGACTTCCTGGGCGCGCTCAGGGGGAAGGAAGGCGAGAATGGCCTTGCCCACCGAAGTGCAGTGCACCGGATTGCTGGCGCCGATGCGGGTGATCATTCGGACCGAGCGGGCCGGCTCAATTTTGTCGATGTAGATAACGCGTGCGGCTTCGAGTATGCACAGGTGCGCTGTCTCTTCAGTCTCCGCGACCAGGCGGCGCAGGTGGGGCTGGGCGCGCTCGCGCAGGTCGTATTGCTCGATGGCGCGATTGCCGAAGTCGAAGAGGCGCAACCCGAGGCGGAATTTGCCGTTGGACGTGCGCTCGACCATGCGGTGACGCTCGAGAACCATGAGGAAGCGATGCGCCGTGCTTTTATGCAACTGGAGAGAGGAAGCGACCTGGGCAAGGCCGAGCGGGGTCTCGCTCTCGCCGAGAAGATCGAGTACGGCAAAAGCCCTGTCGAGAGCTTGGACTTTGTAAGTGCCTTGCGGGGCGTTGTCTCGCATATTGATCCTTGATTCCGCGATTTGAATCCCTACATCAGGTTCTCAGAATATGGGATTTCAGTCAAGAAACAGTTTCCGACCTTAAACCCGCCAGTGAGAGAGGCTCTCTACATGTGAGACGAACAGTAGAGCCATTTAGTTTGAACCGAAGATAAAATCCCCTGAAAAACGCACTGCGAAGAATGGCCGGGGCGGAATCAGGCGGGAACGATGTCGCCTTCGCCGGGCGCGAGGAAGAGATTGGCCTCAAGACCGTGCTGGCGGTCGTAGAGATCGCGGTAGCGGCCATTCATGGCATAGAGCTGGGCGTGGTTGCCACGCTCAACAATGCGGCCCTCCTCGACCACGAGGATCTGGTCGGCGCGACGGATAGTGGAGAGACGGTGCGCGATCACAAAAGTGGTGCGGCCTTGCATGAGCTGCTGCAGGCCGGCCTGAATCATCGCTTCAGACTCGGAGTCGAGCGAGCTTGTAGCTTCATCGAGGATGAGCAAGCGTGGATCGGCCAGGAGCGCGCGGGCAATCGACAGGCGCTGGCGCTGCCCGCCCGAAAGCTTGACGCCGCGCTCGCCCACGATGGTTTCGTACGTCTCGGGAAAGCGCTCGGCGAATTCATCGACGCGGGCGGTTCGGCAGGCAAACAAAAACTGCTCTTCCGTGGCATCAGGGCGAGTTAACATGATGTTTTCGCGGATGGTGCCGTCGAACAGGAACGAATCTTGGAGCACGACGCCGAGTTGGGAACGGAACGTGTTGAGGTTGACAATCGACAGGTCGATACCATCGACCAGAACGCTCCCGCTGGACGGCGTGTGGAAAAAGCAGACCAGGCTGATGATGGTGGATTTGCCTGAACCCGAAGATCCGACCAGGGCGGTGACAAGTCCCCTGCTCTGCCTCAAAGCTGACGCCGTGCAGGACGGGCTTCTCGGGAGTGTAGGCAAACTCAACATTCTCGAAGCGGACATTGCCCTCAATGGGCGGCATCGTGATAGTGCGGCCGGGGGATTGGTTCTCTTCGAGTTCCGACATGATCTCATGGGTGCGATCCAGGCCGGCAAAGGCCTCGGTGGTTCCGTGCCGATGTTCACAAGCTGGAAGATCGGCGCAATCATCATGGCGAGGAAGACGTTGTACTGGAAATAGTCGCCAACCGTCCACTGGCTTTTGAGAACGAGATGGCCGCCCATCCACATCACGAGCGAAGAGACCAGGCCGAGCATCGTGGTGGTGGCCGCTGAGAGCATCGCTGGTCATGGTAAGGACCTCATCACGTTCTGCAGAAGCCGCTCGACGCCGCCCGAGAAGACGTCGGCTTCGCGATCTTCGGCATGATAGCCCTTGATGACGCGCACGCCGCCGAGAGACTCGGTCAGACGGCCTGTGACCTCAGCATTGATTTTGCCGCGCTCGCGAAAAATGGGACGGATGGTTTTGAAGCCGTACTGAAGAAAGAAGGCGAAGATGCCGATGCCGGCGAAGACAGCGAGTGTGACCGGCGCGCTCTTGTGAAGCAGATAGAAGAAGGCAAGCGCCGCGGTCAGGATGCCGCCCAGGAACTCGACAAGGCCGGTGCCGACCAGGTTGCGCACGCCTTCAACGTCGGTCATGATGCGGGCAACGAGCGTGCCGCTGCGGTTCTCGTCGTAATAAGCCACCGAGAGCAGGCCGACGTGGCGCTGCACCTGGCGGCGCATCTCGGCAATAAGCCGCTGGCCGGCCTTGGATAGAAGCTGCGTGAGCGAGAACGAAGTAATGGCCTGAATTACGGTTGCAATAAGAACAATGAAGATGAGTTGGCTGAGCAGTTTTGGATGCGCGTGGGCCGGGTCCAGCGCCTGGTCGACGAGTCGCTTGCTCATGAACGGCATCACCAGGCCGGCCA
>CAVSYM010000053.1:0-139541 GCA_963732165.1 uncultured Acidobacteriaceae bacterium | reverse complement strand
CTTCCTCGGTCGTCGCCGAGATCAGCACTGGCTGGCATCCAATGCCGTCGAGAGCCTTGATGCGCTCCTCCGCCTCGACGACGCCGAGAACGTGCTCGGCCCACGACGGTTCGGCGGGAAGTCCGAGAAAGCTCACCAGCGTCGCCCAGGCCTGATCCCGCTGGTATCCGAGCAGAATCGTCCGCCCCACGCCTCCGTTGGTGTACAGTTCTTCCGAGACAGCCACCAGATGCCGCACGGGATGCTTCCGGTCCGGCAAGCTCACGGCTCCCTTGTAGCAGGAGGCGTGTTCGCCGAGAGAGACCTCCTTCACTTCGCCGTCCGGGAAAGTCAGCGTGAACGTGGCCTTCTCGTGAACCGCCGCTGTGATTGCGCCCACGTCGGAGTCGTTGCCGAAGACGCTGATGAGGTGCGCCTGTTCGTCTTCCCCCACATAGCGGTCAACCCGCAGCCGAATCCGGGTCGAGGTCTTCTCCGTCATGCGATGGTATTCAAGCAACCCGAGCCTCAGGTGCGCATTCTGCATCGGCCTCTCCTTCCGGCTTTGCCGGCGTCTCGGTCAGCTTCAGAGTCCGTCCATCGGCATAAACCAAGCGCAACTCGTTTGCCCACCGTTCCCGGTGATGGATGATTTGCTCATCGCCGTTTTCCTCGACGAAGGTGGTCACATGCTTGACCGATCTCCATCGCGCGATATGCCGGTCATCGCCCTGGCCGAAGACGCCATTCAGCAGGCCGGCCGTACACAGCAGCCCGACATGGCCTCCATGCAGCGGCGTGATCGGACGCCCAGTGGCCACGTCCTCGCGCGGCATCAGAAACGGCAACGTCTGCTTCCATGCACCCGACAGCGGCAGCAGATCCTCCAGCAGATCGTACGGCAGCCCGCGGTAACTCAGCGCGGCCTCGCCTGTCGGGGGAACGGGATAGGGCTCGCACACTTCCGGCGCCAACTCCGGCAAAGCCTGGAAACTTCCGTACGGGCTGATGCGCTGAAGCTGCCGCCTCGCCTCCTCGACAGCGACTCCCCGCACATTGCGGCGAACTCCAAGCACCGCGATCTGCCGGAAACGGACTGACTCTTCATCGGTCATGCGGAAGATGTTCAGCCTGGCGAAGTGCGAACTCAAGATCTCCGGCACACTCGTGCAGGCGCTCGAACGGGATGACCAGCACCAGCACGCCCTCCATCACCAGCCAGCGGAAGGTGTGCTCCAGGAACAGGCGCTCCATGCGGCTGTTTGCCAATGGACCGATCTCGGAGTCGTAGGGCGGATTCAGGTACAGCAGCGAGAATGACTCGGGCTTGGCAATTGCGTCGAAGGCATTGCCCTGGATCGTCTCGATGCCTTTGGCGCTCGCTGCCATGTGCTCGCTCGGCATCGAGTTCAACCCCGTAGCGGCGCACATCCGCGCCTTGGGTCAGCAGGTTGAGAGCTGTGCCTTGACCCACGCATGGATCGACTACGGACGCAGGCCCAGTGAAGCTGAGAAGCTCGCGAAGGTTGGCGCCTTCGCTCTCCGGGAGCGGGTAGTAGCCCATCTTCAAACGCGCAGCACTGCGTGCCATAGGGTTTCCTCTCTGTTGGATAGAGATCGGGATTACAGCGGACTGCGATCAGTTGTGGCGGTAAGTACGGAGGCAACAGGGATGCCGAGGTATCTCGCGGGGAACTGGCAAGCGATCTTCGTAGCCGCGCGTCAACACCGGCTGTCGAATGCAAACGCACCCATGCCTGGCGTTTGGCATAGGTCAGTTCTTCTATCGGCTTAATCGACCTGTAAGAGAAGTTGAACGGTCAGGCGACTGCTGCTTCCCGGTCGGCCACAATTTCAACCTGCGTGCGCAGCTTTACATTGAGGGCATCAAGCAACCGAATCGCCCGCTCCAGTGTTATGCCAAAATACTCGTTCCGCTCATCTCGGGATACCTGGGATTCATGCACATTGAGTCTCTTGGCCAAGTCTCTTTGCGAGAGGCCCTGAGCAATGCGAATCGAGATCAGCAGGTGCCCCAGTCCGCGAAGGTTATCAAGCTCGTCAAATTCTCCCCGCTTCAGCTTCTCGTAGCTCTCCACCTCTTCCTTGAGCTGAAGGTGGAAGGACTCGAACGGGTCGATGACTCGCTTGATCTCCTCGTCCGCCAGACCGGCAGTCTTCAACCTCGCCTTATGCTCGACGAGGCGTTGCCGCTCCTGAGCAAGACGCTCTGACGCTTCCTGGTATTCCGTCTCGTTGCGAATCATGGCTGACCTCCATATTTGATCTTCACAATCCCTCTGGACTTGCCGTCGCGGCGCGATTGTCGAAACGCAGATGGAAACTCCAATTCATTGCCATACCGGTCGAGGATTCCGCAACCGATACCCATGCCGGGGATATGCGGGTAAAGCTCGATTCGATACCGGTGCCACATCGGGAGCTGCTTCTTCGGATAGCCACGATATGGCTTCCTCGATGCTGGTTCCCAGGTCCACACCTTGAACGGGTCAATCAGATTGAGCTGGCGCGTCAATTCGCCGCTGCTGAGTTGGAGAAGATCGCACACGAAATAGCCGTCGATGTCATTGGGGTGATCCTTGTCCTCGGCGAATGATCCGTCTGCGTAAATCTCCCGGATGCCAACCTGCCACAACTGTCGCGTCAGGATTTCAAGGTTGTCAACGAGGTGCAACCGCCAAGCGCGATCCCAATTGGGATAGTGTGCGGAATCGCCAGGACCGAGTACCAGGATCGATTCGCGCAATTCCTCGAACGACACTTCATAGTCGCCCGATGGCAGGAGTCCGTCAGGCTCAAAAACGGGAATAGATGCCATAGTTGTGACTCACGCCATATCAAACAAGATAGTTCTACTTGACTTAAATGTCAAGCTGATCTTTCTTTGGTTCTCAAATTCGCCTCTCGTCCGGGCGATCTCGGGACGAATAAGCTGCCCATAGGGCACGATGCAGTCCTAACTTGTTTGGTTTCAGTGAATGGCTCAATCCTACGCGGCCCTGGCCAACTCCAGATGGAGAACCGGAACGATGCACCCTGGCGCGGCTGGACCCGAATCCGGGCCAGCGGGCGGTTGGTCGACCAGCGTGGCCAGATGCAGGACAAGCTCGCTGCCACACTTGCCGCATCGTTCACGGAGTGAATTCGACACTGTTTTGCAGTGCCGGCAATAAATGGCCTTGTCGACTGGGATACTGACGAGGCTGTGCTCAGAGCGAAACCGCCTGACCTGACACATGGATTTCCTCCCGGTGAGGGCGGCGCCGCTATGCAACCTGCTGGCCGCTGATGGATTCGAGTTCCTCAATCAATTGCTTCAATGCCGCCAGACTGGGAAGACAGGTGGTGGTGGCAAACTTCAGGTTGTCCATGGCAGCGATGAACCTGGCGTCACCGGCTATCTCAACCAACCCATGAAGCCGCTCAAATCCCCGCGCCGCTGCCTGCATCCACTCGACGACATTCTTTTGCCGGTCGGCATTTGGGATCGTCCGGGCATCCTTACTGTGGCCCGCCCGCCGCAGGATCTCCTCGTAGATGTCCACTCCCAGTGTGCTGCGGAAGCCCTCAATCTCGGACGTCAGCTTGTGATCGACAGGGCCGCGCACATCGACGGCAGGGCCGCTGATCGGCTGCACGGTCACTCCCGGCGGCAGCGCCCACGCTGGAAGCACAGGAAGCGCAACGGGTTCGCCACGCCTGTTCAAGTTCACCCAGGTCTCACCGAAGCTATAGAGATAGCGCCCCAGCCCGAAGCAACTGCAGGCACGCTTGAATGCCTGCGCGTCCGCGGCCGTCACTGCGTTTTCCCGGTCAGCCCACTCCTCTCCGGTTCCGACATGGCTGCCCAGCCTCGTGATAGTCACGGCGGTCGCCACCAGCACTTTGCTGGTTACGACCACCTTGCCTCTGTCCACGCGGGTCAGGGACGGCACAGTGGAAATTGTGTATTCGCGCGTCCATCCGGCCGGCGTAAAGAGTTGGTTGAGCCGATCCGTGTAGGCTCGCGGATCGGCAAAAGGAAGAACCAGACCCGAGCGCCCATCGTTCGAGGTGCGCATGACCCGCCATTTGACCTGAGCTGGATCGAATGGCACTTCGAGCTGGGCGAAGAGTTTCTCCCGCTCGGCTCCTGCGAATTTCGCTGCTGTTGCCATAACTCAACTCCTTCTGTGCGAAACCTTCAGTGAAGTTCTGGCAACTTGGCTCACCAAGTTGCTGCTGTGGTCTTGCGTCCCTTTCGAGAACTTGAGAGCATGACGGTATGCCAGATCTCATGCAGATCGGTGTTCACCTCTCGAAACCTGCTTTCGGTTGTGCTCAGAAGACGCCGCCCCGGACTCGTGTCTTCTGGCTTCAAGGTGTCACGTTGGTATGGATGGTTATAGAGTTCGGCGTATCCGCGTATGCGGCGATCACCGCACACAGCCCCGCGATGTTGGCCTTTGGCTCCGATAGCCTTGTAGAGCTTATGTCCGCCTCTGTGGTGCTCTTGCAGTGGGTTCCAAGCGTGTCTATTTCGGAACGCAAGGCAACGCGCACAGCCTCAATGCTGCTATTCGTTCTTGCTTTTGTTGTAGCGGGGACGGCCCTTGCATCGTTAGTTTTTAGGCTGCGGCCTGGAACTAGCCGTGCGGGAATTGGCATCACCATGGCCGCACTGCTTGCTATGCCCGTCCTCGCATGGCTGAAGCGTCGGGAAGCTCATCACAGCGGAAACACGGCCTTAGCCGCCGACGCAGCACAGTCGGCCACTTGTGCCTATCTTGCATTGATCGCACTGGTGGGGCTTGGCGTGAACGCATGTTTTCATATCGCGTGGTTCGATGCCGCCGCTGCGCTGGTGGCAGTTCCTATCCTCGTCAAGGAGGGTAGATCGGCTTGGCGGGGGCAGACCTGCGGATGCTGCTAAGGCTCGGCGTGAGTTAATTTGGGAAGGTGTTGCCCAGTTTTAGTAGGGCACCTCTTCGCGCTCAATCTCCTGTTCGCCGCTGAACTCTTGCGGCACGAAGCCGTTCCCGCTGGCATAGTGCTCCGGCTCGCCCGCACCGTTCGAAGCGATGGCCGGGGATAGGAGGTTGATATCCGTCACGACCACCTCCGAGCGATACCTGCGCTGCCCTGACTCCCGATCCTCCCAGGAGCGGGTGCGGAGGGCGCCCTCGACGTAGATCCGCGAGCCCTTCCTGACGTAGTCCCGGAGGATCTCGCCGATCCTCTGGTGCCCGACGAGGTTGTGCCATTCGGTGCGTTCTTGCCATTCACCGCGGCTGTCTTTGAAACGCTCGCTCGTGGCCAGCGAAAGATTGACCAGGGTTCCGCTCGGGAGAATGTGGACCTGCGGATCCTTCCCGGCATGGCCCAGCAATGTGACTCGATTGAGGCTTTTGCTCATGCTCTGCTCCTTCCCATCAGGTTGGGTTGTACACATCTTCGATTGCCGGTGAGTCCATCTTCTCTACGCTGCCTGCTTCATGCGAATCGGCCGGCCAAGCGCCGCGCGTATTTCATCCTTTGTGCAGCCGGCCCAGCACTTGTAGAAGCGTGAGTCCTTGATCTGGATTGAAAGGTTGTCGCCAGTGCGATCGCGCCCAGCCAGCGCGCAGGATGGACACTTTGCCCACCAATTGCGGCTGTCTCTGCGCGTGGTGCGGACGTGTTCAAGAATCCGGAACTCGCGCTGTCCAGACGGCGATGCGATTGGAATGTACGGAGCGGCGACGACTGGCTTATACGCTTCAGGGAACCTCATTCCATGAATAAGCGCCTTGAGCCTGTCCTCAGTGAGCTTTGGCAGTCCATTGAGATAGCCAAGCTGCGCTTCTGGTCGTGGTGCGGCTGCACGGAACCAGTACCGGAGATTTGTCTTGCGATGCACGCCAAGCGGCGCGCGGAGCGCGTTGCCGTACTCGCCCTCTTCAAGACGATCCTGACGCGGGAAGACCTCGATGCCGTCTTTGAGGCCGCCGCATTTGACCGGAACTCCGAGCCGCAACGCCAGGTTGTAAATGTAGATGCGGAACTCAGAGGCCAGCAGTGGTGCGGCCCCGAATATCCAGAGATGACCACCGCGGCGCGATTGCTCAAGCGCAGCTTCGACGCCGTCGTGTTTCAACTCCTGCTGCAACTCAATCAGCGACTGCATTGCACCATCGAAGTCGGCGTCGATGGCGATCCACTTCGAGCGTTGTGTCTCTGGATTGATCGCGAACAGATTGATGGTGATGTCGCCATTCAAGTGCATCCGCACGACATCCGCATCGAGAAGCTTCGGAGCTTTCGTCAGCCAATCTCGTGCCAAATAGTAGGGGACCGAACCGTTCGGCAACGGCTTGGTTGCCTGCACTCCGTATGCGAGCCGGTTCACAAACAAATGCGATGAAGTCGTTTGCAGTCTCCCGGCTCACACGGAACTTCAAATACATGGCGCAGCCTCCTCTCTCCATGCGGTGTTGTTGCGCCCCGACTGGATCAGATGGTCGCGGAGCTATGCTGTTCGGGCAGGCTGGTCCGTTCCTTGCGGGCGCCGGGAATGACCCTGGCAACAGTGACTGTGTAGAGCCTGACCAGGTAATCGCCGAGCCGCTGAAGACGATTGGCGATTTGACTGCATACGCTGCCCAGTCTCTCCAAATCGGCCTTCTTCTGCTCCGGCTTGCGGATGGCCAGATACAAGCCGCCGGTGATTGCAACGGCGGCAACGAACATCAAGAATCCAAAGATCAGCTTCATGGTGTATCGCTCCTTGTTTTGAACTGCGTGCATTGCTACTGCGCGGCAAAGCGATGCTTCGCCGGTTGTCGGGCTGTGCGAACCAGCTCCCAGGTCGTCATTCCGAAGAACAGAATGATGAATACGGCCATGAAGAAGTAGGCAAGCCTGAGTACACCGAGGTAGATCAGGCCAAGAACTGCGAGCAGTGTGAGCTTGGTCATGCAACTCCTTTCAGCACGTTGTGAATGCGCAGCTTTTCAGCGCGTGCCATGCGAAATGGCAGAAATGCCCAGAGCATGAAGATGTTGAGGATGGTATTGCCGAGCGCAAAGATGACAGCATTCGCGGAGAGAATTCCGTGGATGCCGAGATTGATTGCTTCCAGACCCAGAAGGCTGATGCCTTTGTTTCTGTTGATCCAATCCAGGCTCAGCTCCTTGCGCCTGGTCGTCATCAGCTTCTTGAGCCACGGGACCTTGTCGGCTTTGAGAAATGCGCCCCAGGCAAAGATGCCAAGGCCGGCGCCGGCGACAAGATTGCCGGTATTAGACGGAGTCAGAATCATTCGTGTCCTCCCGATTCTTCTGGTAGGCCTTGTAGATGGCCGATACAGAGAGTGCTACCGCTCGGACTATGAGCAGCAGCTTGTAGATCAGAGGCACATTTTCACCTCCGTGGAGATGGTCTGGCCCTTTGGCCAGATCCGTCTTAGTCCGAGCAGGATTGCGTAATCCATTGCCCGAGTGTTGGCAAGCCAGCGCAGGCCGGCGGCGATCCGCCGGGCCGCGAATGCCTGCGACTTTGTCGGTGTTCCCGCAGCCTTGCGAAGCCGCTCGTCGATGAGCGGCAGACACGTCCGCGCGGGTCTCCCGTAGACAAGCAGCTCGCGGGTCTTGCCTCGATCGCGGAGTTTGCCGGCAATGAGGGCAGACCAGAATCCTGCCTCAAACGAGGGCAGGAACCACAGCAGCCATGCCGCCATTGGCTTTCTCCAGTTGGATTGAAAGATGGATAGACAGCCACTATCGGACGACGAAGCGCATCACCCAATCGTGGCCGGCGTGAACCAGACCGGATGCGGCTCCAAGCAGCACCAGGGAAAGGATTGTGCCGAGCAGGGCAGCCAGCAGCTTGAGGCCGGCCGGTATCTGCTTGTCCGGGACGCACAGGCTATCCAGATCGGCCAAGGCTGGCGCCTGGGCCTCGATGGTTGCAATGTCCACGTCCCACTTCCTAGCGAAGACCTGAATCTTCGCATCTGCCTTATCGCGCAGCACGAAGTACGCCGGCGATCCCTTCGGCAATCCTTTGGCCCGGTGGCCATTGGCTGTCTCGATGATCTGAGCCAGTGCTCGCTCCAGGGAATTCTGATCCATGCGCTTGCGCCAGGTGTTGAATGTGCTGATGCCGCGAGCACCCAGCGAGCGAAGCCCTCCCCAGGCTTTGCCGCAACGGTGAGTTGGGCTCGCGGGCTCGTCAAATGTCGTCTCGCTCATACGTCTCCTCTTCTTGAAGCCAGGGTAAAACCATCGAGTGCGACTAGCTGGAGTTCGCTGCTTTTTGGGGACGCCGAAACCGCTCAAACAAGCGATGAACAAAATCGTGAATTCACCACTTGGAGCATGTTTTCCTATACTACGGGGGTAAAATCACCGCCCAAAACAGCAAAAGTGTGTCGAAAGTATCAAGACTCGATCGGAACTCCCGGGATGTCCCGACCCCTCGCATGACAAAAACACCAACCTCGATGCAAAACTGAATTCGCAGGAGATTTCGACGGCTACGGCCTCGGGTTGGCAGCGGATAAAACTGCCGAAAATGGCTGAGATGTTTCGCTTGATTGCCTCCTTTTCTATCTGCGTTGATCGAAAAACTCGCCGGGCAGTGAAGGAGGCAAACCTGCCCGGCGTCCGTCGCGGTGGAGCGCGAAGGAAAAGAATGGCTCGATCACCATCGAGAGAGTTTGCGGTTGAGCCGGCAGAGACTACTTCCGGCCGACTAAGCCGGTTGAGTATGCGAGCATATCGTCGGCAGACCCGATCACTTGGGGCGTCCGCGGCATACAACGGCGAATCATGAAGTCCTGTGCTGCGACGAAACGCAGATGGACACTGCGCGAATACTTCTGTTGAGCATGAGCGAACATGGGCGAGGCTCTCCTCAAAGCCTGATTTGCTTGGTTGAATTGTGAAGGGTTTACCGCAGGATGGATGTTGGCTTCTACGGACAACGTGCGGCGGAACGATGGATTCACCAGCGCGGTTGTTCAATCTTTATCCCGACGGTTATTGAATTCCCTCGTCCCGATTCTTCTCATGGTTTCAGCGTCAGCCCTATGGGCCTGACGATGTTCCCACCAATGGAAGATGGCGACAATCACGGCAGCAAGCAAGACTTCAGAGAGCAAGAGCGGAATCAGATCGCTATGCTCCCACAGCCAGGTGGAAGCCCATTGAGAAGCCACCGAGATCCACGACGGATCCTTCGGTGGGTTGATGATGTACACATCGCCGGAAGGCATGGCTTTCTCCTTGAACGAGACCGGTTGCTTTGAATGGAAGACCTTACCCATATGATTCGTGGCAAGGCGAGACAATACGCTCGCTAGCAAGTAGCGACAACGACACCAGCCGTGCGCTGCTTGTCGAGAATGACGGAGAGAATCAGCGCGGTAATGACACCGGCGATGACGCGAGCAAGGATGTAGCCAAGGAATTCAAGCATGGCTCTCCCCTCCTCTGGGAGATCTGTTCATTTATTTGGGATTCGTCGCAGAGTCGCGACACAAGATCCAGCGCAGGTTGAACCGCGCCTCATGAGTCGATCGTTTCTAACTCGGCAAGCTCTTCAAGAGCGCGAAGCACTGAGCCACTGCCATAATCAGCACAGACCAGGGTTCTTCGTCTTGCCTGACACAAACAACTCGCGCGCGCACGAGGTGCTGGCGCACAGTAAGTGGGAGTAATTGAGTCCGTCAATCTGGTGCTCCGAAACTCTGCTACGCTGCGCAGGGAGTTGTCATCTGACTGTTCCCGGCTCATTGCCTGAAGGCGGTTGAAGTGGACTTGCCAGACAGGCGCCTTACCTCTCACCTATCCGCCTTAATCCGAAGCCCAAGGCTTCGGGACATATCGGCTGATCGCAGCCTTGATGCCGGCGGCAGGTTGGAAGCGTCAGTTGCATTGTCCTCTCGGCCATCTATGACCTCGGGGTTTGAACCTCGATCAGGCATGGAGTCCCGCTTGGACACACTGACAGCCGATTCCCGGGCGAACCCGGTCATCAGGACGGAGATGATCCGTCAAGGCGGGGATGTTCTCCCACCTTTCGGCCTTGTTACACGGGGCCGAACCGGCTGTGTTGTGAAGGAATGAAATGCTAGAGTGCCGGGTCCTCGTCGAACTCAAAGCCGCAGGCAGCCAAGGCGGCAACGTGCTGCGACTTGAAGTTCGATTTCAGCTCCGGTACGGCATCCGCGACACGGATGATGCCCCTGTCGGACATCATGTACGATCCATCGGGGATGGTTGGGTTGGGCCGCTGCGATAACTCGCGGCCGTTGCTCAGGTGGAAGATGTGGCCGCCTTCCGCCTTAACCAGCATCCTGTCGCCGCTGGCAAGCTTCTTGCGGGCGTAACCATTCAGGTCGATGAATTCGACCTGGCCAGTCAAACCCATTTCCTCCTCGGCATCCAGAATGTCGTGGAGTATTTCGTTGATGAGAATTCCATCGCTGACCGACATCGTGAAACCTTCGTCGTCGAGACGTGGTTCCCGATCATCGGTATAGCGAATGTTTGCGAGGTGAATCCCGATCTTTCGCCGGGTTTCCACGGACCACGGACTGCCGCTCACGCTGAAGACCGTTCCCGAAACGGAGAACTGATTTGTGTAGAGGTCGATCAGACCAGGCTGGTGGATCTCCTCCAGCTTGATTTTGCCATCCGGCAACTCCACTTCCATCAATGAGGAGTAGCCATAGGCAGCACGCTGGAAAGTTTCCGGTGGGATTGCTCCACCGAATTGTCTCCTCGCGCTGTCGAACTGCTCACGCCACCAGTAGGTCAACTCAGCGATGATGCGCAGAATCGCATCATCGACTGGATACCGATCGAGCAGCGCCGTTGCCAGCGGACGCTTGATGAGGTGCTCCAGTTGCCGATTGTCTTCGATCAGTTGATCGCGCCGTAGCCGGAGAGTGGCCAATGCGCGACATAGTTTGGTTTCTACCAGGATGTAGTCGCCGGCTTCCTGACGATCCTTGGGGATTCTGGAAGCAAAGCACAGTGGGAAGATTGGAGTCTTGAGAGCCTCCATCGCATTGGCGACAAGATCGAGATAGGTCGCCTTGTCGCCCTTCTTCATCTGCAGCCAGTCGATCATACGATCGGAATTGGATGCAGCCTTGGCGGTAACAAAATCCGCCTTGAGTTCAGTGAAGGCCGTAGCCACCTTCACAAATCCTGCCTCGGTGCGCTCGTACTCGCCAACTGCGGCGAGCACGTTGTCACCGAGATAGCCCCTCAGAGTCTCCAAACTGGGTGGATTGAAGTTTGCCGGCAACGCGTACCGCTTGGCTTCCAGGCAAGCGCGAATCGCAGGTCTGTGCTCGCCTGACAACAGCGTGTCGATCCAGATCAGGTTGATGATTCGGCCCAGGCTTTCGGAGCCATGCTCGAACTCCTTTAACTGCTCGAAGAAGACGCATGGCGTCCACTGGTCGCCTATGCCCTTCCAGCGAGCCTCGTTGAGTTTGGCTTGTCCAGACTTGGCCTTGACCATCTGATCCTTGATCCGCGGCTGAACAGGGTAGTGCATCTGGCGAAACTTCTCCAGATACTCAGCACCCCAGAAAACGAAGAGCATGTCGTCCATATCTCCGCCGTTCAGTTTGCCGAGAATGCTGCCAGCGTCGGCGCCGAAGAACACACGTCCTTGCCCCTTGAAGTGCATCAGTTCAGGGAGATGGATGTTGTACACTTCGACGATTTCGCTGGAGTTGGTGTTCGGAGAACGCCCTACGCCAATCGGTCCTTCGGGCGCATCGGGAGCGCATACACTTGGCAGGCCTTCCCGTATGCCGCTGATCGTGTCCTTGGACAAGTCAGGCAGGCCATCAGGGCCGTCTACCAGCGGATTGGGAAATGCGTATCCTCTGAAGCCATTGGGCAGCAGAATACGTCCGCGCGACAATATCGACGGACTCCTCCGTCGCATGGTTGAACATCCGCCGCATCAGTGCCGGCATCGGTTTTGCTCTGATGATCCAGGTGAATCGCGCGGATCAACGGCCAAACTGGCTTGTCGGGGTCGGCCGCGACATCGACCGCCTTCACTGTTGCAGCGAAGTCAGCAATGATCGCGTCCTCATCGTCGCCCGAGTACAACTCGGCCAACTCGTCCATACGATTCAACCCGGCCTTAACGGCCAGGTGTTCCTCGTACAAACCGCTGTTGGTCATGGTTTGCAGATCCATTCGGAACGGATGCAATCCTGTGTGGGAGAGCACGCCGAAGTAGACGCTGTGATCCTTGCCGGTGAAGACGACTTCTTTCTTCGAGTCGAAGACGACGAGGTCGTACATCCAGACTTGAGGATTGTCGTGAGCGATGCCTTTGCCTTGTCCCCATGGCCCACCGAAGGTGGCCGTAGTCCCGTCGAAGCCGGGGATGCGGCAGATGCACGAGCCTTCTTTGAGTGCGCGCTGGCGCTCATCGAGCACACTCATGTCGAAGTCCAAGACGCTCAAGAGGCGCCCATCTTCCATCTGCACCGCGTACTGCATTCCCAGTGGAGATTTGGCCCTGTCAATGACCCGGCCTTTCAACATCAGGGAATGCGCCGAGAAGAATCGGCGCACGCGCTTGGCCGCCTTTGGGATCGCTGGAGATATGGATCCCCAGATCGTCCGGGCCGTGGATACTGCTCTTCGCATCAACGAAGAGCATGAATCCTGTGTCCGCCGCGTGACCGTAGACGCAGCGAAAGCGCTTGCCGTTGTCGGTCCAACCGCGAGAGAGATGCTCGACCACTCTGCGCGTCTCTTCGCGTGCGGCCTTGCTTCCACCCTCAAAGGTAACGATGCCGTACTCGACACCAGCGGGCATGCGATCGTCGAGGATCTGGCGGGTCTCATGCGCCATAAAGTCGCGACGCTGGTTATACGGCCTGGACGTGTCCCGATAAGGCCGACGAATGACCGGACTCAACTTTCCGTTGATGTCCAGGCGACCATCGAAGACGATATGGAACGCCATGCGACTGGGAACATTCCATCCCGGTAGCTCATTGTTCTGGTTAGTGCTCAGAGCGTCTGCATTGACGCTCAACAAATTCATGTCGATAGACATGGAAATCTCCTTCCCCCTCCACGGGGTCGGTTGGGTACGAATGAGTTGTGCTGGATATTGTGTGCAGAACCATGCAGCACGGGCTTCCTGTTGCCAGTCAGTTCCTATGCCATGGTTGAGCTGTGAGTAGTCTTAGAGGGAGGCAGGCGTTGCGGCCGTCTTCTTGGCGAAGAGGCCGGTGAACCCAGTCCATGCCTGCTTGGCTGCTGGGATCGCACACACCTGTGCAGTGCCAGCCACACGGGCCGTCACATCGGTGGTGCGCTGCGTTGCATCGGCCACCTTGTGAATGCCCTTGGCAAGGTTGTCGCCGATGAAGTGAATGGCGATGGAGCTGAATGCTCCGTTGACGAGTTCGTTCAACATGGCACGCTGTTCAGGTGTGAGCTGTTTCTTCGTGGTCATTTCATTCTCCTTGAATGGCAGCCAGTTGTAATTAGCCCCCGGTGGGCTCAAACCGAATGAGCCTTTGACCAAGTGCTACTAACTACCTGGTGCTCTTCATCGCCGAAGCATTTTCAGCCTCGCGCGAAGCACACTCCGCCCGTCCAGGGGCGCTGAAGCCGCTGACCGGGTACGCATATGCCTTTCATGTTGATTGATCTCTCAGAGGGGGCTTGCAATTCTCTGGCGTGCAACAGGAAATCGAATTCCAGATTTCTGTCAGAATCCTGAACTCGATTCAGAACACGCAGAAAAGGCCCTCGCGTGAGGGCCTTTGTGTGCACCATGACAATGTATGTTGGCTCGTCTGTTGCTAGACTCCTGTCGAGTAGATACACGAAGGGTACAGAGCAGAGCATCTTTTGGGTGAATGCAATCAGTAAGGAGGTCTGCTTTGTTCTATTCCTTGCTGGTTTCCCTGAGTTAGTTAGAGGAGTATTCTCTGCTCCGCCAGTTGGTCATCAATCTCCAAGGACTATCCGGCTGCCGTCGATTCAGGCTGCAACCACCGTATTCTCTGGTGGCGCTCCAGGCGCGGGTGCTGCCCGCTTGCCTCTTCAACCAGGCCGCTTACCGAGCGGCCTCATGTGTGCCTTCGTGATAGCTTGCGCTACTCACACACTGCTTGACTTGGCGCGCTGTCTAATCAGCGCCCTCTACGCTTCGTGGCTGTATTTGACGATCACGTTCGTAGAAGCCGACAACCAGTCCGTCTGTTCGGCGCGCTGGTGCCGCGGGGCGTCTCGGTGCTGTTTTACTCGGTTCGGATGGCGCCGGACCAATATGAGCCTCACTCCAGGCTCAGGGCGAACAGGCTGATGCCAACCCTTGCTGCGATGCTCAGGACTATCGAGACGCTATTCCCTGCTCATCGTTTACTGCTGGCGTCCTGTCTGCCATGCGGGCCGCGTACCGCGAACTGCATTGGGAAACGCCGTCTTACTTCTCTCGATCTTGCTACAGAGCGCGCGACTATCAAAGGCTCCCGTCCACACTCAGCGCGCGGTCTTGTAGCACGGGCATCAATCTAATCCAACAATGCAGCCAAGCTAGAGACGCTGAGGAGTTGTGCGGCGTGTGCTTCTGCCAACTTGTCGCATCGCGCTTTATCCGGATGGAAATAGGTTCCAGTGATGTACTGGCGCTGCATCCGATGCTTGCTGCCGATCAGATCCAGTTTCTGCCACAGGTCTCTATCGGGGAGGCGGTCGGGCAAACGCTTCCAGATCTGCGCAAACTCGGCGAGTCTCCACTCGTCGGGCCGGAATGGAATACCGTTGAGGAGATATTCATTGTCGCTGTTCAGGAAAACATGACACGGCTCCCGAAGCGCCTGAAGGCCTTCAATTACCGCCTGGAGTTCCATAGCGCGCATTGTCGTACACGGAGATCCTCCCACGCGCTCTGAGAAACTGTCTCCATGCCTCAAGATGCAGGCCCAAGCACCAGGGCCATAGTTGACGTTACAGATCCCGGCGACGGTAATACTTACGAACTTCATGTTTGCGGCCTCCGATGTTGGTGCTCTGAATCAAGCTCTCATGGATGAGTCGAGCCCGGTTTTACCTGGTTTTTGCGTCCGGTCTGGCCTGAGCTGCAGCGAGTTGGTCGCAGCGCTCGTTGTCAAGGTGCCCAGAGTGCCCCTTGATCCACTGCCCCCTTACGATGTGCTTTTCAGCGAGTTGGTCAAGCTCCTCCCACAGGTCGGAGTTTGCAAGCGGATAGGCTTTCGCTTTTCGCCTCCGGGTCCATCCGTTCACACGCCACATGTGACGCCAAGATGTAATGCCTTCCAGCAAGTATCGGCTGTCAGAGAAGAGCAGCACTTCGCAGGGCTCCAGGAGGGCCTTGAGGCCCTCGATGGCAGCCCGAAGCTCCATCCTGTTGTTTGTCGTGTCAGGCGCGCCACCAGCGCGCTCCATAGCGTCTTGCCTATAGCGCAGAATGTAAGCCCAACCACCGGGTCCCGGATTGCCATTGCAAGCTCCGTCGGTGATGAGAGTGACTTGCTTCATTGCTTACATTCTCCTCCTGCCGCAGTGGGGACCAAAGCGCTCGAATGGGATATGGCAGAGTTTCTCTTCCGGCCTAGGCTCGGCTCGCCTTAGCTCGACCATGTGGTTCAAGTTCGAGTCTGTCCGTTATCGTTTGGCCTGGCAGGTCACCGTCTTCAGCTCCTCCGAAGATCAGGCCCACGGCTGAGAGGAGCTGGATGCTTAGCTATGATTGTCAGCCCGCAGGTGATCGGTCGAAGCCCGAGTCACCGCGGTTCCGCATGGTTGAGATAGTCAATGCTGCTGTTTGAGCGTTACTCATTGCGAGTGTACTCAATCATCTGCCAACCTGATCATCACTGGCTGCAGAGCCTGAGCAAAAGGATAAGGTAGCTACTATACTTAAGCGCACCTTCGGCATAAGCATGTAGTTCCCTTATCCCTTCATCACCTACGCCGTCTCACCGTCGCTTGAAGGACAGAGGTTAGCCAGGAGCTTGCCCATATCATGGGGCGTCGGTGATTCTGCCTTCGAGGATAACCCTCCCCGGCCCAAGTCTCTGGGGTTTTACCCCAAGAGCGAGCTGCCGATGTCGGCAGCCGTATTCACCTTGTTTAACGCCTTGACAGGCTTAACGTGGTTTCCTGACGCGGTTGCCGCCTTTTCTTTCCCTTGCCTAAGGGCTGACGACGTTCCAGCCATGATCGAGCCATGGCCCCGGTGTTGACTCACCGATCTGTACCCGCTTGTAGCTTCCACGCCACGGCTTTCACCGTGGATTTGCTGCCTCGGATGGCGCATTGCACCGTCACCCTTGGTCTTCAAATGGCTGGGTGCTTCCAGCCTTGCTGCTTAGCCGGTCTGCCTTTACGTAGGGACAGCCGTTTCTGGCTCCGTTGCTTTCAAGGTTCCGCTGCCTTTTTTGCGGCCTTGGCTGACTTTCAGGATCTCATTCGGCCTGCATTGTCCAAAGGCTCAATGAAGGTTTCTTGTCATCGAGAATAGTGCCCATTTCACTGCAACACTTATTCCTAGTATGGGAGAAAATCTCAGAATCGCTAATGTTCGCTGTTCATAGGGGTTTTCGTCCACTCCAAGATCGGTCCTGCGACGCGTCCAACTGTCAGGCCTCCGTTCTGGCTTTGCAGTCTTGTGCGTATTGACTGTACTCGGCAGCGTTGAATCTTGTGCCGTGTTCCACGAATGGAAGCAATGGCAGTGGAGTTGCTGGATACTCTCGAATCAGGCGCACGTGAGCTGGGTCCACCTCCTGGCCGGCGCGCTTGGCAAGGTACAAGCTCAGGCCGTTGATCCCGCGTTCGGTGTAGATGTCGCTCGACTGCTTAAACAGGAAGGGAATCTCCTGAGCCCTGCAAAGATCGTGGACTTCGGCCGCCCATGCCATCTCCATCTTGTGCTTGGCATGAAGCGGCCCGCTCATCCCGCCGACGGCAACCCATCCCACCCCGTTGAGGTCAATGTCGGCGACGCTCTCCATGAGCGGCTCGATGCTGAGGAATCGCAGAGCACACGGGATCGACCGCAGGGCATCTACCCGGTGGTATGAGCTGCGAACCCCGCAGGTTGTGCCCATCCATGCATTCGGGTACCGCATTCCGTCTCCCCAATCGCTGGGGAGGCAGTCAGAGATTCGTTCCGGCCTCTTGGTGAGCAGCATGAAGTTGACATTCTGGCAGTCGCGAATCACACGCCACGCATCGGATCGCCACAGGTCGGCATCGGTATGGAAAAAGTCGCTCAGAGAGCACACGAAGCAAATAGCCTGCCGGTTTGCGCTCTTTGCTTTCGCATCAATCTGGTAAGGGGTACGCCACGTCTGCGTGGGAACCAAAATGTTGAACTTGCGGCCGCCACGGCGAAGGAGAGCGTCGGCATAACAGCCGACGCATTCGCTGCTCACGCGATTGCAGCCCGTCCAGGGATTCCAGGTTGCGTGTGCCCAGGAGATCTTGGTGTCAATCAAGCTACATCCTCCCGTCTCTTGCGCCCGTCCAGAGTCAATCCAGACGGATGAGGCGTTATCGTGACGGTAACCTGATCACTCTCGCCCCAAACGTCAAACATCTCTTCCTCAAGAGCAGCAAGCAGTTCGGACAACTTCCGATCGGCCTCAACGTTGGTGAGCGCCGTCCTGATCTTCATTCGAACCGCGAAATGTTGTTTTTCCTCCCGCGTCAACGGAATGAATCGTTCATCATGACCGTGTTCTCGTTGAACCGGCAGCGGCATGACCAAGACATTCGATATGATCCTGTTGGCTTCGTCCGCATCAAGCACTGCGTGACCTTCACCTGCATTGCTGATTGCAGATTCGATGGCGGCGACCGCTGGACGGTACTTGCGCTGGGACAGGTCAATGCCCTTCGTTTGCGCCGCATGGACCAAGGCCTCCGGCACACTGGCTACGTGCTCATAGTCGGCAATGATATTTCGGACGGTTCTCTCGTCGCAGCCCATGGCTGCGGCAATTGATGCAGCCGCTGCCATCCATCCTCGGGCGGCCTTGAAATGCGCTCGATATGCAGACAGGGCTTTGCCGAGATCGAAGCGGGAGAAATTGAATTCCTTGATGGCGCGCATAACTGCAATCCTCGCCTCTGCGATTGCCTCTACGCCCGACGGGCCGGCTTCGATATTCTTGGCTTCAATCTGCCTCAGCGTGTCGGTCAAATTGGAAAATCTTTCCAATTTGGCCTGGGGCATTCTGAGGTCCTCTTCAGGATCACCGGGCATGGTAGTTCGGACATCCGAAACTGCCGGCTGTGGCCGTGGCGGTGGCGCGATGTCCCAGTAGTTCTGAAAGCCACTTTGGTTCGAGTCAACATCGAGCACTGCAAGTTCTGTGCCCCTGTCGCATGGCGTTTGGTCGATGCGCGGTGGGACGCCGGGCGGTTGATGCTCGTTGTCGTCGGACTCGTCCCAGGGAATTTCCGCCTCAGACCGATCCTGATCTGGCACCTCGTCATGTAGTTCTTCGACTGTTTCGGGGTCTTCGTGGGTGACGCTCATCTCCGTCCCCATCTCGTCAGCGGTTCTTTTCCTGCCTACTGTGTCATTCTCTGCTTCGCGGAGTTCGTTCAAGATAATCCGCCTTTCCAGAGAGAAGATTACGTCTTCGTGGCTGGCAAGCATATAAGGTAAAACCCCTAGGGACACCGGATTACATGGCCAGCCTTCTGGAGTATGATGAGTTCAATTGCTTGAGCGAGAGAGCGAAGCAAGAGGGTCGCCCTTTAAGAGATAAGAGCCTGGGAAGGCCGCCAGCCACAAGCTGGCAGTGAGAGGCACCGGACGAATCATAACGATTCCCACGAGCCGTAAAATCGGACATGGCCGGGGACGGCATAAACGAGACCGTCGACGCAACTGATCCCCCATCCGGGGTGGTTGCACCGAGTAACACCAGTGACAATCCGCAAGTTCTCACCGCGTGCCATAGACGGCGCGCTCACCCGTCGTGAAACAGAGGTTACCAAGTGGCTTGCTGAAGGCAAGCAGGGCTCTGACGTGGCCATCATCCTAGGGATTTCTCCGAAGACGGTTGAAGTCCATCGCTACAACTCAATGAGAAAACTTGGAGCAGAGAATTGGGCAGAATTGACGCGGGCTGCAATTCGCGAGGGTATTGTCCCTTGCCCGTGCCGTGCATGTGTTGATGCCCATCTGCAGGTGGTGGCAGCATGACCGTTCTGCGAGCCACATTTGATGAGGCAATGGAAGCTGTTGGCCCCGAAGGTACCCTTCGGGTGCTGCAAACGGAACTTGTGGTCGTACAGGCCCAACTTGCCGGTTTCAAGGATGCGGAGAGGGAACTCCGAAGCCTAATCGCAAGTGTGAAGAACCGAGCAGGGGACCTCGCGAGACCATCAACGGCCGCTGGATAATCCTGATTTACTCCCGGCCGGAGAACTTGATCGCGAGCCCCCTGCTGACCAAGATGATCTTGCCGGGCATAGCAAGCTGTCATGGGCTCGCCAGCATTGGATGGGCGGAGCACTCGTGCGAAAGCCGTCACAGTGTTCGCTGGCTTGGATTGTTTACTATGTGATCGGCCCGCTGTGGAGAGCGCCGACCTAGACCGCCGGTCTGGGCGGCTGCACTGCACTCGAGCAGTGAGGGTCTTCCGGCAATCTCGCAATAAAGAGGTTGCAATTGGAAACAGAACACTCAACCCGTCGCCGCTGTGTCTCAAGCGGTTCAACTACAACACCGACAACCGACAATCCGAATGAATCAAATGTCATGACCTTAGAGGATGCGGCAGCATTCTTGAAATGCTGCCCAACAACCATCAAACGTCGGGCAAAGATTCTTCACATCCCGCATAGGCGACTGGGATCGCTTTGGCGCTTCTACAGGCCGGACCTTGAAGCTTGGATGAGGCAGTACGCTGCCTGAATCGGTGCCGGATCGGGTAGGAGGCGGGATTGCTCCCGCCGTCCTCCCACACCACCGGACGGACCGTTCGGTATCCGGCGGTTCATGAAACGGCGATGGATGCTATAACGCTCCCATCACCTTCGTTTTCGGCAACCCAACAGCCGCCGTGCGAATACTCGGCACCGGAACAGCCCAAAGCAGGTTCCGCCCGCCTCCCTCTGTCCTGGCCATACTTGCGTATGCTTCTGCGTCATCGTCTCGCATCGAGGTCTGCTCTCCTACTTCCGTGTTTCATGTTCGGTCCTTCGCCGCTCCGGTTCCGAGCGGCTACTACGACCTCTGCTGCAATCTGCCAGCCCATCCCAACACCTTACGGCGTCAGTAGCCCGAGGCAGGCTAACAGACTTCCCAGGGTAATTCGCGCGACCTTCACTGCATATATCCGTCGGATCTACGTCCCCACCTTCCGGATGGTATCGGGCTTTGAGTGTTGTGGCCCTCTCGCCCAGATGGGACCGCCTATATCCGCTGGCTGTTCGTCGGACCGCAGTTTTGCTTACAGCTTCCTTCAGATTCCACCTCACGATGGACACCCTTGCTGTTCGGCTAGCAGTTCCCACCATCAGGGCCTGCAGGGGACTCTCACCCCCAAGTCCACGAAGTGACCACCACAGTCACCTCGCTTGCGCTTACGCGCTACGCGCCATGCCTGGCGCACCACAACAAAGGCGATGGGGACACCCCATCGCCTTTTCAATGAGCATAATGCTTCACTTCTTGAGCAACAGGCTCTCGGGTAATCATCCCCTTGCAAGCCCATCAGAACAACTTGCGGGCCACGAGGCTATTGCTCTTCCGGAGTTCCGGCGTAAGGGTGTGGCCATACACGTCCATTGTTGTGGCAATGTCGCTGTGCCTCATAAGATCTCTCATGTGCGCCGGGTTGATCTTTGCCGCGGCCATCCACGACTTGTAACTGTGCCTGATTGAGTGCCAGCCGAACCCTTTGATTCCCACCTTTAGGGCTGCCGGCCCGAGGTAGCGGGTACGGATGGTGTCGGCGCTATAGGGCCTACCCGTACGTGGGCTGGCGAACACATAAGAGTCCTTTTTCTTCTGTCGTGCCTGCTGTTCCTGCCGTTCCCGCAACGCTGCAAGTAAGGCCGGGAAGATCGGCAACTCGGATTCCGATGCGTCCGTCTTCGGGCTGTCTTGCAGTTGGCTGTGTGTGTAGACCTGCGCGATCCCAAGCGTCGCAGCTTCCCAGTTGATATCTGCCCACCTCAGCGCCAGAGCCTCGCTCACCCGGAGGCCAAGGCAGCCACATACCAGCACCATCAGATTGTATGGTTCGGGAAGTGCGTGGACGATCGCCCGGAATTGCTCCGGGCTGATAATCACGATTCGTTTCTGACGCTTTGAACCCTTCTTCACTTTGACAAGGTCCATCGGATTGCGCCCGAGGGGAATCCACTTCCACAGCATTGCCAGGTCGAAGAGGCGCTTCATCATGTTCCGCGCTCTCACCTTCGAGGCCTGTCCAAACGTGAGGGCTGTCAGCCACTCGTCAACGGCATAGGCATCGACGTCGGCGATCCGGCGGTCCTCCCACTGTGGAAGGATGTGCAGTTTGGCCATGCTCGCATTGGTGCCCTGCGTAGAGAGTTTTAGTTTGGGCAGTTCCTCATTCAGGTATTTGGTGACTAGGTTTCCGAATGTCAAATCCATCTGGGCTCGGAGCGTGCCGGCGTTGAGTGCCGACATCTGACTCTCCATCGCCTTGCGAACATCGAACTCCGTCGCGTATTCCGACGAGTCGAGAGTCTGGACCTTCTCTCTTCTGTTCCCGTCCTCGTCGGTGTAATAAAACCTGAACTCCCAGGCAAACCCTTGAGAACGAGTAACTTTGCGTACACTGCCCTTTTGATATCGCTGCCTTTTGAACTTCATAATGGACACTCCGTGCGGTTCCACTGTTGGTCAATTGTATCAGCGGGGTTTTGAGGTTTTCTCTACTTTAACTATTATCTGTAACTTGTTGATTTATTGGAGCGGGAGACCGGGATCGAACCGGCGACATTCAGCTTGGGAAGCTGACGTTCTGCCACTGAACTACTCCCGCCCTTTAGAATCAAATACTTGAACTACGTAAACTTTCATGGTGTCCATTTTGGTTTCCAATATGATAAACCGGAGCCGGATTTGAGGTGATCAAAGAACCTCCGGAAACCGACGGCACCACGACATGGACATCAAAAGCCATCGAATCAACCTCACCCAGAAACGCAAAGCAGAAACTGGACAGTGGCAATTCTATCCGGTTCAGTGGGACGGAAACAAGCCAGACCCGCGCCTCATCCTCATTAACGGAGAGCCAGCTGGTTTCGTCAACTTGAATTGGCCCCTTTCGATGGTCTGATCTGGCCCCACCTTGAAGGCATGTGATTTGTTATTCCGTGCTGGCCTTGGCGGAAGGAGCCCGTAGGGCGACTGGAGCCAAGGCCAGCACGGAGCGGCGCCGCTGGCGTGGTCAAGCGACGTTAAACGGGCGATTCGGGCAGATGCTCTTCGGGCTGGAAGATATGCTCGAACGGCAAGCGCTCCTTGGCCCTTCTGGAACCAAGCCTGACTTCGAACTGGGCCGGGTTGGCGCCCAAGTGATCGAGTCGTACGACCTCTGCCAGTCTGGTCTCTACTTCCCGGCGGCCTTCGGTGTGGATGTCTTCGCCCAGGCGTCCGATCTCCAGAGCGTGCTGGAAGGCTGTCTGATCATCTTCGCTGGGGAAGATGTAGACTGCCTCTTTCCACTCCCGCAGCCCCTCTTTGCCTTCCACCATCACTGCCCAGCGCAGTTGCGCGTAATACCACTGTTTTCTTGTCATGCCTTACCACCTTTTCTGGCCATGGTTCTGCGAAAGCGGTAGCTCTCGGTTCCGGTCTCGATGATGTGGGCCCGATCGGTCAAGCGGTCCAGCATCGCCTTGCACAGCCGCGCGTTGGGGATCTTGGTGGGCCATTCGGAAAATGGCAAGTTGGTTGTTACGATGAGCGCCGCCTGCTCGGCGCGACCGGCGATCACCTGGAAGAGCAACTCCGCCGCGGCGTCCGGCATGACGACGTAGCCAAGCTCGTCAAGGACGACCAGTTCATAGCGCATCCAGCGATTGCGGAACCGGGTCAGTTGCAGTTGGCTCTGCGCTTCGATCATCTCCGTCACCAGCTCTGCCGCCGTGGTAAAGCGCACCCGTTTGCGTTGCCGACAGGCTGCGACCGCCAGAGCGACGGCCAAGTGACTCTTGCCTGTGCCTGTTTCACCGATCAAAACGACGGGTTCCTTGCGCTCCAGATACTCGCCCTCGCTCAGCTTTTTTATCTGGGCCACGGAGATCTGCGGCGCTGCCGGAAAATCGAACTCCTCCAGTGTCTTGACCGCCGGGAAGTGAGCCTCTTTGATGCGACGGATCACGGCGCGACGATCGCGTTCCTCGGTCTCGGCTTCGAGCAGCGCCTCCAGATAACTCAGGTGCGACTGCTTCTTGCGCACCGCTTCTTCGGCCAGGTTGGCGAACTGATCGGCCACGGTGGTCAGATAGAGTTGCCGCGCGTACTGCTGAATCGTGGCCTGTTGGATCGGCTGAGATGTGTTCACTGGACCACCTCCGTTGCCAACGGCCAGTTGGGCCGCAACTGTTCATAGGCTTCCATGCTGGGCAGCGGCCGATCATAGCGGCGCAGCGCATCGGCTTCGACCTCTGGCGTCAGAGTGTTGTTCTGGCCGCAGTCCACGCTGAGCAGATAGCGGATCGCGCCCAGGTTGGCGCAGCCCATCGCCAGGGCTTGTTCCAGCGCTGGCCGCACATGCGATGCTCCCTGTCGGCGTTCCAGCTGCAGCACATCGATCATCATGCGCGTAGCCGCAGCACGGCCTATGCGTTCCGTGGCCATCTCCCAGAAGCGGTCATAACTGCGCGGCCAGCGGCCTTGTGCCCGGCACTGTTCCAGGGCGGTCGAACCGGCCAGTGCGCCAGGCTTCTTCTCCAGCGTGTCCAGATAATGCTCCAACTCCAGCACCTTCTGCTGGCGTTGGTAGCAGCGCTCATGCCGCGCCACGCTCCGTCCGGCGTGCCAGATCTCTACATAGGCCGAGTAGACCTTGACTTCGACAGTCGTGCCCACCGGCAGCGGCGTCGAGTAGAAGTTGGTCAGCACCCTTACGCAGCCGCTCTGGTTGACCTGGGGAAAATGCAACGCGGCCAGATCGAAGCCTTCAGCAGCCAACGGCAGCAGATGCTCGCGCTCGGCCAGCATCGATGCACCGATCGACAGGCCGCGCCCGGCGATGATCCGGTTCTGTTCCTCAAGCAAACCGCACTCCAGAAGCCGGTTCAGTCCCTCCAGATCGTGCACCTTCGGCACGGGGACAAGATGGTTGCGCCGAAACTGTCCGCCCTCGCCCTCGACGCCACCCTTCTCGTGACCTTCGCCCGGCGTGCAGAACTCCGCCGTGAAGCCCCAGTGCGAACGAAAGGCAATGAACCGCGTGGTCTCTTCCCGCTGATGGCCGCGCAGGATCTTCTTTACCGCACTGCTCAGGTTGTCGAATCGCAGAGTGCGAAAGACCCCGCCAAACCACGCGAACGCCAACTCGTGCGCTTCCAGAAAAGCCTGTTGCGTGGCATGTGGATACGCTCGATGAAAGGCCGCGCCCGAAGCCATCGAGCGCATGCAGAAGATGTAGATCTTGCGCGGTTGACCATCGAACGCTGCCTGGATCTCGTACCAGTCCACCTGCGCCTCGCCGCCAAACTGGTACGACTGCGGCACGAAGACCTCGTGACACAGCAACCCCAGCGCCTGCTTGCGCAGATTTACATACTCGCGCACTGTGGACTCACCTACAACGATCTCCGGCTTCTGCTGCCGCAGCCGCGTCCAGATGCGATGGGCCGTATGACGCTGCTTGCGCGGAGCGTGACGATCAGCCTCCAGAATCGCGTCGATAAACGGTATCGCCGGGGCCAGCCTGGTGCGCTCCCGTCGCGGCTTCTTCCGATCCGGAGGCATCGCGTTGGCCAAAGCCCGGCGCACCTCCCGTCGATGAACTCCCAACTTCCGCGCCACCGCGCGGACCGTTCCGGCACCATGTTCGTACTCCCGCCGGATCTGCTCGTATAGTTCCACCTTGCTCCTCCTTGTGGCCAAGCCGTCCTCGTTTCCGGGGTTAAAACCCCGAAACAAGATAACGGGTTCCGCCTCAAGGTGGGGCCAGATCAGACCATCGAAAGGGGCCAGTTCAGGGTTCTTCGTCACATTTGATGAAGGACCGCGATGCTTCATGAGGACTTGAGGAGATTGGATTTCAGTCGGCATTCACGACGCGCAGTCTGAGCAGATCGAATTTGGCGCGGCCATACATGGAGCGCTTGATCAGCTTCAAGCGGTGAACATGCCCTTCGACTGGGCCGTTGCTCCAGGGTTGTTGAAGGGCGGCAAGCAGCGCGGCTTCATCGTGACAGAGGTGTTTTGCGAAACTTGCCAGCAAGCTGCTTCTTGCGCTGTCCTTCCAGATCGGCCAGGCGGCCGCGTCCCGTTGTCGAATAATGCGGACGAACTCCCGCGCCACACTAGCACAGGTTGCGATCTCCCCCGACCGGCGACATAGTTCGGCGATGTAGTTGCTGCCCTCATCTGGCTCCTTCAGCAGGCTCCAAGCTGTTTGCCGTGGAGACGAAGGCTGTGGCGAAGAAGGCGGAGTTTGCTGCCATGTGCGATGCCGTCGTGAACCATAGTGACTCCGAACCCAACGCCTGACGATGGGCGATTGCCCGGTGAAACCTCGCTCGCGTAATTCATGCCAGAGTTGGGTGGCATTGTGACATCCCTCATTCCAGCGCTGCTCGAGGTACTCGCGATGTCGATCGACCTTGGAGCGGCGCTTTGCGATCCGTCGCTCCGGAAACACTTGAGCGCGGATCCATCGACGAATCGTTCTTATGCCGACATCGCAGCTACGAGCGATTTCATGCTGAGTGACGCCCTTGCGAACTTGGTCAATCACGGCCTCATATTTTGCCAAGCGATGTTCCCTATTCAGCCTCTGCTTAGCCTGGATTCGAGCGTTCGGCTGGTCCGCTTTCGCGGTAGGAAGAGATGAAGATGCCTTTGCGTCTTTTACCAGAGCCTGTGCCGTCTCCGACAACAGTCGATGGTGCGGCACGAGTGCACCGATGAATGCTTC
Organism: uncultured Acidobacteriaceae bacterium; assembly: GCA_963732165.1. GTDB lineage: Bacteria > Acidobacteriota > Terriglobia > Terriglobales > Acidobacteriaceae > Telmatobacter. Next base: position 113,398 of record CAVSYM010000053.1, on the reverse strand, counting down.
GGTCAAGTTGTGAAGCAGGTGCCAACGATCGGCAACTTGCACAGCTTGTGGCGCAGCTATTGTTGCTGCCTGGGCATATAAGCTGGCGCGATCGCGGCTGACAATCTCCGTTCCAGGATGAGCACGAAGCCATTCCGCAGTGCTTTCCGCACTGCGGTCCGGCAACAGATCGACGACCTTGCCACGTTCAAGGTCGCAGAGAATCGTGCCATATCGATGCCCTTTTCGCCATGCCCAGTCATCAATACCCAGCACCCGGGGCCCTTGAGCGGATGGCTTTATCAGCTTGCGGCGCAACTGACGAAGGAGTGTCGAACCGCTGGTCAGGATGCCGAGCTGCTTCGCAAGCCGGGACCCTGCCGATCCGCCCAACGCGCTCGTAATCTGCTGGAGAGAAAGGCTCAACCGGCACGTACGCCGCGAGTACCGCTGTACGGTTTTCGGAAGGCGTTCTGTGAATATCTGCTGCCCGCAATCTTCGCTGTTGCAAAAGAACCGGCGCACGCGCAGTTCGATCCGCACCGGAAGCCCCTCCCAGGGCAGATCACTCAACCTTCGCCTGTAGCGGCTGTGAATGCGCCGTGACTCTCGTCGGCATTCCGGGCAATGGCTAGCCTCGCCCGTCGCTCGAAGCACCATGACGAGCCGAGCATCGCTCTCAACCATCAGCTGATCCAACGCCACTTCACCGGCATCCGGTACCAATGTTCGTCGATCCATAGGCATGAACCGGAGACCGCCAGAGCCTGTCCAATTTCTAACTCGCTTTACATCACAGGCAAAGTGCCAACCGTGGTTCATCAAATGTGACGAAGAACCCAGTTCAGAGTAGCGAAATCAAACGGATTGGGAGCAGGAGGAACCCTGATTGAGAACTCCGGCTTCGGGAGGTTGAGCGTCAAACACTCGTTGCAGCGTCTAACGACGCGGCTCAGAACCTGCAGCATTGACTGTGACGTATTTGCCGGAAAATCTTTAAGGATTTGGTCTACGAGGCTCCGCATTTGCTCTTTGGACCCCTCGACTGTCTGCCCCCGGACAAGCAGGGCTGCCTGTCCACAACATCACATGCAGCAACGCGAAGTTCTGCATCGCGATACTCATCGGCGGTCCATTGGACTTGCGACAACCTCCTGAGGGTATCGCTGCACTGGTGTAACAGGTGTGGCAATTCTTGCTGTGATAGTTGTTACTGCCAAGGCAATAACTAGTGCGCAAGTTGCACATGCCGGCGCTGCCCGCGTGAGGTCAAAGCAGACTCAATTGCCAGTTCGCGAAGATCAGGCGCGGGTTCTTCTGGGGAAACGAGTAACCAATGTTCTTCGACTTCTTCCGGATCCAGATCAAGATCCAGCAACTCGTCGCGGGTCGTGTCACTCGTAGGCTGCGACACGGTCAACCAACGTGACTCCAGCCACCGATCATCCGAATCGTCAGGGTCTCCAGGCGTAGCATCGACGGACCATCGATACGATTTCCTGCGTGGACCTGAAACACCAGTATGTCCGCCCTGGCGTTCGACCCATGATCTCGGTCCATGGACTTTTTCTAGAAAGAATTGGATATTGTCGCGGATCACTGGCCAGGTTTTCCGCAATTCCAAATCGATTTGTTCCGGACATTCGATGGCGCTGAACTCTTTTGGGAATTCTGCGGGACTCTTATGCACGGGCAATACAGCCACCAAAGGGCCCCATTCTCCGTCTGCCAGTTTTCGTGCGTCGCGCATTGCGGCTCGTTTAGCCAAACACGGCAATGGCTTGCCCAGCCTTCAACACTCCCCTATACTCTCCCACCTGCGTACCGATCCCGATCGCCGACTTCTTTAAGAACATGCGTCACCGCAATTCATCCTACTTTCGAACTGTACCGCATAAGTCAATGCGCCAATATGCCGAAACTTCTTCTTTCGTGAGGCGCACGGCGTTGATCCGATTCGCGAGAGCGGCACCTCATGTCTATGCCTCCGTTTTCGAGGCAAACGCCTGTAACTCAGGTACGGTTTTTTCCGGAAAATCGGTCCTGGCGGAATATTCCCAACCACGAAGTTTGTCGATCGCCACCCGGCTGCGCTCAATGTAATGCCGGAGCTCCTCAAGTCCATATTGCCCGGCCAATGCCCTCGCGCTTACAGCAGGCCGTTTTGCCTTCAGAACAAACCATTGCTCCAGTTTCATCCAACTCTCTTGCTCAATATCTTGAGAATGTTCACTCAGTAACTTGTCTCGTTTATCAAGGTTGAAGTTTTCATGGAAGATGCATCGATCTAAATCCAAAGATACACGGCTGACATTCACATCCTTAGCCGACTCGTAGAAGATTCGTTCTCCATTAATATCGTAGACAATACAATCGGGCGTCGCCGATGCAGTTACGATGTAATAGTGGTGATTGATCGCATGGGCCTGTAGCGAGCTGCCGGCGGAATACGCGCTCGGCCATATGACGACCTCGGCCTTCTGCTCCGACAAACGCTTCCATACCTCGGGGAAATTGGCATCGTAGCAAGTTGCAAATCCAATGCGGCCAAAATCCGCCTGAAATACCTCGGATGCATCCCCGGGGCTGACGGGCGGAGTCACCGTGTACTCCGACCAATAGGGAAAAACCTTATCATAGTGACATACGACACGGCCCGCACGATCCAGAAGCACGACGGTATTCAGCCTCCTCTGTTGATCTCGCCGATCAATCGGTACTGCGATATAGGTGCGATGTTTTGCGGCCAATGCTGCCATTGCCGTAACCGTTGGACCGTTCAACGTTTCTTCACTTGACGCATTCTGTCCGCGACAAGTCTCCGGCAAAGCTATAACATCTGTGCCTCGTGCCCCCTCCTCATCGACATATTTTTCGATCCGCTCGAGAGGCATGCCTGTGCCTTGAAACCCGATACTTGCGATACGGACCGGGCGTCCTATCGATGGCGCCGCATCTGCTGCCGGCAAGGCAGCAGTACGGCCGGTTTCGCCTGCCGACGGCCTCTCAGCTCCGAGAGCCGGCAACACTCCACTGGTAAAGGCTGTCATTCCCATGGCCGCTGTTGTAATGAATGTGCGTCTTTTCATGTTCCTTTACCCCCCTGGATGAACTTGTGTTTTGCATCTCTATTCCCATGCGGTCATAACAACTCTCTCTTATCAGATATAGCCAAAGATATCTGACGCCGGCCAACCGAAAGTTGATTGGAACATACGGAAGCGGAAGCGCCAAAACGCGCCTTTGCCCTTGCGGAAGTGTGGGCAGATCTGGCAACTGGCGCAATTCACACTCCTACTCCTTGGAATTTCAGGCTCCATGCGTAGTCACAGGGTCTGTTGTCCTGTTGTTGCAGATTCTCGGGGAAGACGATCGTTGTTCCCTTGGCAGAATCGAACTTCCATGACAACTCCGCGCTCGAGCCTAATAGATTTACCTTTGAGCCTGGTTCCGGTTGCACCGCCTTCAGTACAACCTGCCTTCCGGGCCATTCGGTCAGGATCGCGTAGACAAATCGCCGGTCCTTGGACCGCGTGTAGCGAACGCTCTCTCCCTCCGACCAGAGCGTGCCTTCGCGGGCACGGGTCGCGTAGATGGCTTCGCCGTTCACCTTGAGCCACGTTCCCGCGCCTTTCATTTGGCGGATCGCCTCGGGGTGGAACTCGCCGTCGGGGTTGGGACCAACGCCGATTTGCAATCCGCCGCCCTTGGCCACCGCGTCGGCGAGGTTGCGCACGATCCACTCCGTGCCTTTGTAATTTGCGGCATCCGGGTCATAGGAGAAGTCGGTGCCCAGAGGGTAAATCGTGAACCACGGCTTATCGGACGCTTCCTTCGATCCCGGAACCACGCGCTCCGGCGTGTAGTAGTCGCCGTAGTTTCCTATTCCTCGGTCGCGCAGCATTACATCGGGCTGAATCTGGCGCAGCTTTAGCACGGTCTTGCGCAGCTCGGGCCAGACACGCGGCCCGAGCCACATGTCAAGGCACATCATGTCGATCTTTCCATAGTTGGTCAGCAGCTCGACCAATTGCGCACGATGCCTCTCCATCATGCGCTTCACCTCCGCATCCGTAGGATCGGGAACGATCACGGCATTATTTCCCAGCCGCTGCCGCGTGAATCCAACGTCGCGCGGGGTCATCCATTGGATTGACGAAGGAATTTGCAGCGGGTGCGCGACATAAGGCCGGAAGTCCGCGTCATACCAATCCGGATGCGAGAAATAGAAATCGATCTTGATCTCCCGTTTGTGCGCGGCATCGCAAAGTTCCTTCACAATATCCCGTCGGAATGGCGTCTCCATGATAGAGTAGGCAAGGTCGCAGGGTTCAATCTTCGGGCCACCTGCGGCTGTCCAATTGGCTCGGCTCTTCACCCTTGTCCCGGTGTCGAACATGGAGAAGCCTTCGTGATGCTTGGTGGTGAAGGCAAACATCTTCATGCCGCTTTCCTTGAAAGCGTCAATCCATGCGTCGGCATCGAAGCCCGCGGGATTCCAGGTCCTATAGAGGTTGTTGTAGGTTTGACGATCCTCAAAAGACATGGGGAGGAAGGGCCAGGACTCGGCGCCGCGATGCCATATCGAGTAGATTCCCCAGTGAATCCGGATCCCGAACTTCATATCCTGGAAGGCTTCGTAGGCACTCGCCGGCGCCCAATGATACTGAGCGATAGGCGTGGTCTCGGCATATGGCTCGCTCATCAACTCCGAAGCTGGGAATCCATGGTACTGCTCCGGCATCTGCACCAGACTGGGATAGGCGGAAGTTGTCGCCAAAGCTGCAACCGATGCAACAAAATCTCTCCGATTCACGAGCATCACTCCTGCCGCAGTAGCCCCTTCGGATAAATTCAGAATGGACCGGAACGGGCACTCACATTCCGCTAGGGTTGAAAACAATCACCCCGCAGAACACGCTAGCGATGATATATCAAATGACGAACCTCATTGTCAAACCTGCTTCAGCCGATAAGATCTTCCCATATGTGCAACAGGAGCAGGGCGCAACAGTGGGTTTCGTTGGCCGGGGCCGGAAGGCTCAATGCCACGCGGGAATGGAAGCACACGCTGAAACCACAGGGTCTAGAAATTCCAGCCTTGGCCAGAGGGGCGATTATGCCAACATGGATCGTTACAGTGTGGCCATCGAGGCGCCGGTCTAAATGCTGTCATCCACAAGGAGCGTCTGGCTCGTTAAGTAACGGTTGGATTCAGAGGCGAGAAAAACGACTGCTCCGCCAAGATCGCCCGGCCTACCAAGCCGCTTCACGGGTTTGCGAGCCGTAAGGTACCTCACCGATGCCGGATTCCTCTGCATGACCTGATTCTGCCGTGTGTAAAACCAGCCAGAAGCGAGGCAGTTGACAGTGACTCCGTGCCTACCCTGGTCATCGGCCAAACTCACCGTACCTCCAGCCGCAGTCATCTTTTCAATTGTCTCTGTCGTGTTTATGATATATCAATTGTGCGTGGCACAACGCGACGTGCGATATTCGTCAATCGAGATCCCAGATGCAAGTGCTCATCGCGAAAAATCGTAGAAAGTGGTGGTTGCTGGGCTTCGCATTTCTCGCGACGGTAATCAACTATCTCAATCGCCAGACGCTTTCGGTGATGGCGCCGGTGCTGCTCCAGCAATTCCGAATCTCTGCCACCAGCTACTCTCAAATCGTCTTCGCCTTTATGCTGGCCTACACCTTCATGAATGGCGTCTCGGGCAGATTGCTCGATCGGCTGGGAACCAGAATTGGCTATGGCCTGACGATCGCCTTCTGGTCCGGTGCGGAGATTCTGAATGCGTTCTCCGCAGGCGCACTTAGCCTCGGATTTTTCCAATTTCTTCTAGGCGTTGGCGAGGCCGGCAATTATCCCGCAGGTGTGAAGTTGATCACCGAGTGGTTCCCATCCGAAGAGCGTTCTCATGCTTCGGGCATCTTCAATAGCGGGGCAGCCATCGGAGCCATTCTCGCTCCTCCATTGCTGGCGGCGATCATGCTGGCGAGCGGGTGGCGAACAGCATTTGTAGTAATTGGTCTGCTTGGGTTCGTATGGCTCGCCGGGTGGCTTGCAATTTACCGGGAGCCGGGCGTGGCCGGAACCAGAGATAAGGCTGAAAGCCTTCCGCTACGCGTGCTGCTGCGGTCAAGGTTTCTTTGGCAGTTCACCCTGTCGAAGGTCTTCAGCGATCCGGTTTGGTATTTCTATATCTTCTGGTTTCCGCAGTACCTCAGAGTTGCGCACTCTTTCACACTGCGACAGATCGGCGCAACAGCCTGGATTCCCTTCTTAACGGCCACCCTCGGCAATCTTGCTGGAGGCGCCATTTTCAGCGCTTTGCCGCGCGCGGGAGCCGGGCCGGCGATGGCACGGAGAATCGCAATACTTATCTTTTCAGTGTTAATGATGCCCGCGGTTTTCGTAGGTGGAATCGGCAACCCTACCGGATGCATCGCTCTCATTGCTACAGCGACCTTCGGGTACAGCGGCGCGCTGGCAAATCTGCTGGCTGTTCCGGGAGATGTGTTTCCCAAGGGAGCAGTCGCCTCAATCTGGGGATTTGCCAGCATGGGATCCGGAATTGGAGGGATGATCTTCAGCCTGGTGACCGGGTGGCTTGTCGACCACTACTCGTTCCGGCCGGTTTTTGTATTGTTTGGAGTGATTCCGCTGGTAGCTGCGTGGCTGGTTTGGACACTGCCCCGAAAGGAGGAATCAGCACATCTGTTGCCTCAGACCACGCTGGGATAGCGCGACAGTTTCCGCAGGGAGCAGGTTACTCTTCTATCCAGTTTGTGGCAGGGATTTGCGAGATTCTTCTTTAAATTCCAGGGATAAGGCCGGCTAGCAGCAATGCTAATCAATTAATTGATCAGCACGCGGTCAGAACGAAGTGGGTGCCCATCCTAAATGAGCATTTTGCGTTTAGGGTGAGAATTGTAGACATTCCCCGGCGTGCAGGTCCTCTAAGTGAACAGCATTGCGACTAGCAGCTGGAATGCGCGGATACGCATCGAAGGGAATCCGCGTCTCTGTCGCAGCAGAGCTTCAACCCGGAATAAGACATAAGGAACCTCTGAGCAAGTATCTGTTTTGCTTTTTAGTTAAATCGCGTGTTCAGTGACTCGGCCAATTCGAAATGAACGCCTGGCAGCCGGGATTTGATTGCATCCGGATTGCGGAAACAGCGCAGCTGCGACGTGTATCTTAAAAAATACTTGACATATCAGTTACAAGAAGTGTACTCTTCCCGCGAATCGAACCATCGGTTCAGCGAGCACAAAGTGCGCGCGTCTAAAGAAAAATTCGCGCGATGCGGAGAAACCGCCTTTTCCCCATTTAGATAGCGATAGAGACATATCAGAGCTTTCGAGGGTTGGTCGAGCAACGGCCGGCTAGATGAGCTCGAGTACAGAGCCCCGACAAAGACAAACTTGGCCAAACGATTGCGGACCACTCCAGAACCATCCGAGGAGAAGGCCGTGCCCTGGCAGCTTTGGGCAATTTCGCGGAGGACGCTCGCGTAATGACGGTGTAGAAGGTATGGGTCGGAAGCAAATTTCAATTTCAGGTACACGGAGGTTTTCGTGAGGAACAAATCTGCTTTCTCTCTCAGAGTGCTAGCGACGTTGCTGATTTTCGCGTCTAGTTCGCTAGTTTGGAGCCAATGCGTCACATCCAGCGACACAGGCTCATGTCCATCGAGCGGGGCGTACGCCAAGAGCTCGTCTATCACCGAAAGCAACGGTTATAACACCTACGTCGACAATAATGTAACTGGCGGGTATGGCGTCTCCCCTGTAACTCAGACGCTGACCGCGACGAGCGGTTCGAGCTGGTACGTGTCGGCTGACTTTGGAGCCAGCACGCACCAGATGTCTTACCCCAACACCGACCAGAACTACAACGGCGAGGCGGTGAGCAGCTTCACGAACATCGTCGGATCCTTCACTGAAACCACGCCCCACAATTCCAGCACCGAGGAAGAGGTGGGTTTCTTTATCTATCTGAACAATTACGGCAACGAGATCGAGATCGAGCACGACATGGTGAACACCTCGCAGTGCAATGGCTCCACTCCAGTAGCTACGGACGTTTCCTTCGGCGGGTCGTACGGCGTCCCGAGCGAATCTTGGGACCTGTGCTACAACAGCTCGTTCTACTACTGGCAGCTGGTCAGCGGCGGTGAAAGCACCTGGGGCATGTCCACCGGCAGTGTGGAGCTCATCTCCATGATCAAGTACCTGGAGACCAACGGGTACCTGCCGAGCAGCAGTACGGTGACCGCGGTCTCGTACGGCTTCATGATCTACACTACGAATTCGACACAAGAGACCTTCACACTGGACAGCTACTCGTTGATCAACGACGCTACGTCGAGCAGTCCGACCATCTTGCTTTCCCCAACCAGCCTCAGCTTTGACGCAACGGTGGGAGGCGCGAATCCATCCGCGCAGAATGTCACCGTGAGCAACTCCGGCGGCGGCACGCTGGCGTCTCCGACAACCTCGATCACCTACAGCCAGGGAAGCGGCTGGCTCACTGTGAACTGCACAGGCAGCTCGGCCCCCTATACGTGTTCCACTCAGCCGGCTACCGGTAGCCTCTCGGCCGGAACCTACAACGCCACGGTGAAAGTCTCGAGCACGGGAGCGACCAACTCGCCGCAGAGCTACACGGTCGCGTTTACCGTGAATCCGGTGTCGTCGCCGACCATCTCGCTTTCCCCAACCAGCCTCAGCTTTGACGCAACAGTCGGAGGCGCGAATCCATCCGCGCAGAACGTAACCGTGAGCAACTCCGGCGGCGGTACGCTTGCGTCCCCGACAACCTCGATCACCTACAACAGCGGAAGCGGCTGGCTCAGTGTGGACTGCACGGGCAGTGAAGCTCCCTATACGTGTTCCACCCAGCCGGCTACCGGCAGCCTCGCGGCCGGAACCTACAACGCCACAGTCAAAGTCTCGAGCACGGGAGCGACCAACTCGCCGCAGAGCTATACGGTGGCGTTTACCGTGAATTCGGGGTCGGTGTGCGAAATAACCGGCGCAGATAGCATCTGTCCTTCGAGCGGGTTGTATTACGACACGTCTCTTAGTCCGACTACCTGGGGGCAAATCACGCAAAACGACGTGTGGAACCCGCCTTCAACGTGGACTCAGGATATGTACACGACCAGCCCTGGTGACTGGTATATAGAAGCCAACTTCCCGACGGACACCTCGGGGGCTATCCACTCTTACCCCAGCGCGGCTATTCAGTACTACGAGGATGGGCAGACTAGCGATCCGAACCCGACGCTCGACAGCTTCTCCGAAATCGTCGGGTCGTTCTCGGAGACGGCTCCCAGTGCGTCCACGGGTACTGTCAGCGATATTGGCTACGACCTGTGGTTCAACGATTGGGCCAGCGAGATAATGATCCAGCACCAGAACATCAACACGGACGTGTGCACGGACTGGACCACGGTCATCGCCACCGATGTCCAATTCGGCGGGTCGAACGGCGTCCCGATAACGCACTGGAACCTATGTCAAAACGGCACCTTTGGCTCGTCGAATCCGGAACTCATATGGCAGTATTATGCTACTGCCGGCAGCAAGACTTTTGGCGAGAGCTCCGGGAGCGTGGACATCTACTCCATGCTCAAGTACCTGGAGGGCAATGACATATGCAAGACCTCGACTGGTACTACGGATTGCCTGCCGGCGGGTAGCACGCTCACCCAGTTTGGCTATGGCTTCGAAATCAGCACCACGGACGGGACAACCCAGCAATTTACGGTGAACAGCTTGACGCAGACCGCCGTCCAGTAGACCTGAACCAGAGCGGGAGAAGCAAATCATCGCTTGTCCCGCTCTACTCATTTGTGTAAACCAAGGCCAGCAGCCGGCCGTCGCCATCTTCCGCCAGCAGAATGTTGCCGTTCGCCATCAGCGCTGTCAGGCATTGCTGGTCGGTGCGTGTGCCATCGAGAAACCTCTCAACAACAAACGACGAATTGATCGGCGCAGTCAACCGCGCCCGGTCTTGTGCAGGTGCCAGGCGCATGCGGAGTGCGGAATTGTGGTCGGGATGGGATGAAAACTTGCCGGTCATGGACCCCCCGAGCATTCTTCCTTATTCTGATCCGCCGTTCGTCTCCGGCGCGAAAGGCGCTTTACCGGAACGGCCGGCCTTTGACTTGTCCCTCGCCCTCGCGCAACGTGAGCAATTGGTTGGTGGCCGCACTGCGCACATGCTCGACCAGTCCCGACGGCCAGCGAACCTCAATAGCTGCGGTGCTAGCCGCGCCTAGTCCGAAGTGAAGGCGCGGATCGTTGGAAGAGAGAAAGCTGCACCCGCTCACGACCTCCTGCACCTGCACTTTGCCGCCGTAGCGCACCACCACGCGCGCACCGATGGCGCTGCGGTTGCTCTTGGTGCCTTCCAGGCTGACCTTGATCCAGTGGTTGCCGGAGGGAGCGTCGTTGCGCAGCAGAGTGGGCGGCTCATTCAAGTTCATGATGAGCACGTCCATGTCGCCGTCATTGTCAAAGTCGCCGAAGGCTGCACCGCGGCTGCAATGCGCCGCTCCGATGCCAGGGCCGGCGTCAGCGCCCATCTCAACAAAGGTCCCGTCGCCCTGGTTGCGAAACAGGATGCGCGGGGTGCGCACTGGAAAGAGTGTTGCATTGGCGCGGGCCGCCTCCGGATACAGGGCACCCGAAGTGAGCAGGATGTCGGGCCAGCCATCGTTGTCCAAGTCCACGATGCCGGCACCGTAGCAGACAAAGCGTGTTTCCTTGTTCAGCCCGGCTTGCACGGTTACATCGTCGAAGTCGCCTTTGCCGTTGTTGCGGTAGAGGCCGGTGGCCTGGTTATAGTAATGGGTCCTCACGATATCGGTGTGGCCGTCGAGATTGTAGTCACCCACGCCCGCACCCATGCCGCCCATCTCCTGGCCTTCGCCGCTGAGAGCGATGCCGCGAAACAGGGCCTCCTCGCGGAACGTGCCGTTACGGTTGTTCATCAGCAGGAAAGAAGGCGTCATGTCGCAGGCCACGAAGATGTCGGGCCAACCGTCCTCGTCGGCGTCGATGCTCACCGCTGTCAGGCAATACGATCCGTGCAGGGCGGCGATGCCGGACTCTTCGGAAACGTCGGTAAAAGTGCCGTCGCCGTTGTTGCGGTAGAGGTATTGGAGCGCTTGGGGGAGGCCCCGCGGGCCGCAAAAGACGGCCACGCCGGCGTAATTGCAGTTGGGCACCTCGAGCGAGGGCTTGGGCGCCGTGGCCAGATCGATATCGAGATAGTTCGACACAAAGAGATCGAGGTGGCCGTCGCGATTGTAATCCACGAAGGTACACCCGGTGCTGTAGCGGGCCTTAGGATAGAGCAGTCCGGCCTCGGCGGTCACGTTGGTAAAGGTGCCATTACCGTTGTTGCGGTAAAGGCGATTCTGGCCGTAGTAGGTGAGAAAGAGATCCTCCCAGCCGTCGTTGTTATAGTCCCCGACGCAGACGCCCTGCGCCCAGCCCTGTGCCCCGTCTCGATCAGCCAGCCCGGATTTGGCCGTCACGTCGGTAAATGTGCCGTCGCGATTGTTGTGGTAAAGCCGATTGCCTGAACCAGGAGGCGTTCCCATGAGCGTGCGCCCGCCGAGAATGAAAATGTCCATCCAGCCGTCGTTGTCGTAATCGAAAAAAGCGCAGCCGGTGGCCATGGATTCGACGATGTAGGTGCAGCTGTCGGGCTCGCCGTAGATGACCGTCGAGGTGAGCCCCGCGGCCTGGGCCACATCCACAAAACGAGAGAAGGCGGGCGCGGCTTTTTGCGCCGGGACCGTAGCCCCCAGTCCGCCGGGAAGGAGCGCCGGGACCAGGGCCGCGGGAGCGGTCCTCAGTAGCTTACGGCGGGTCCAAAGACTGGCTTCCCTCTTGTTCCTCATGAACGGCATTCTCCCGCGGATTTCCGAATTGCTAGTGCTGATTCTGGCCGGCAGCCAACTTCCGGCTGAGATTGAGAGCGGCTGCATTGCCCGGGTCGAGCCGGAGCGCGGTGTCCACGGCCTTGCGCGCTTCTTCAAAGCGGGACTCGGCTCCCAGCGCAGCTGCCAGCCCGATCCACGCTTGGGCATTGTCAGGGACCTCGTCGGCGGTCAGCCGGAACTGCCGCTCGGCGCCGGCGTTGTCGCCGGCCTGCAAATCCATGGAGCCGAGCTGGTACTGCGCCGGAACAAAATGGGGATTGGCCTGGATCGCCTGCTCAAGCGCGGCTCGTTCACCCGCACGGTCGCCCAGATTGTCCAGAACGAGTGCCAGCTTGTAGTGCAGCCCGGCGTTCTGGGGTTCGGCGGCGCAGGCCTGTCGATATAGCCCGGCGGCCTTCTGGTTATCTCCCGCCTTCACGGCCTCCGCGGCCTGGGCCGCCTCGGATACGACAAAAGCCCGGTCCGACTCCTGCTTCTGCTTTTGCTGGAAGAGCGCGAGCTGCTGCTTTGCCGCCTCCGTCCCACCCAGAGTGCGCAGAACCTTAGCCAGCTCAAAGTGGACCTGCGGTTCGTCGTTGCCCAGCGCGAGGGCCTTTTCCAACTGAATCTTTGCTTCGGCGGGATCGTTTAGATCCGCCAGAACAAGGCCCAGGTTCGCACGCGGGTCCGGGTCGTTGGGGTCAAGCGCCACCGCTTTTTCAAGATGCTTCCGGGCGGCCTGGTAGTCACCCGCCTTTTGCTCCAATTCGCCATTCAAGTTCAGCAAATCGGGATCGTGCGGGGCGAGCGCCAGCAGTTTGCGCCCGAGAGGAACGGCGCGATCGCTGTCGCCGATCGTCACCAGAGTCCTGAGATAGATCCGTTGCGCTTCCAGATCGTCGGGTTTCTGGCTTGCAATCTGTTCCGCCAGCTTGGTCGCGGCCGCATAGTTCGTGTCGTCGTAGAGAGAGACCAGAGCTGCGGTCAAAGCGTCGGAGCCGGGATCGGCGCCCAGGCCCTGCCTTAGCGTCTGCTCGGCTTCGTCCAGCATGCCCGTATTTCTGTATGCGAAGGCCAGATCGAGGGTCAGGTTGTCATCGCGCGCCACGCTGCGCAAATTGCGGATCACGGACGCGTAATCCCCGGCGGCGATGAAGCTTTTGGCCTGGCCGTCGAGCGCGGCCTTCGAGTGGGGGTCGATCTTCAGAGCGGCGCTCCACACGGAAGCTGCTTCCTGGTTGCGGCCGAGTCGGGCCAACGCAGCGCCCAGCAGCAGATGCGCTTGCAACTCTTCGGGATTAAGGCCGACAGCTTTCTTGAGCGGCGCAACGGCTTCTTCGAATCGGCCCGCGGCATACAGGCTGCCGCCCAGCAGATAGTTGAGATTGGCCGCGCTGCTCGGGTCTAGCCGAATCGCGGTGGCCATGGTCTTGCGCGCTTCTTCAAAGTGGGACTCGGCGCCCAACGCAGCTGCCAGCCCGATCCACGCCTGGGCATTGTCCGGGACCTCGTCGGCGGTCAGCCGGAACTGCCGCTCGGCGCCGGCGTTGTCGCCGGCCTGCAAATCCATGGAGCCCAGTTGGTACTGCGCCGGAACAAAATGGGGATTGGCCTGGATCGCCTGCTCAAGCGCGGCTCGTTCACCCGCACGGTCGCCCAGATTGTCCAGAACGAGTGCCAGCTTGTAGTCCAGCCCGGCGTTCTGCGGTTCGGCGGCGCAGGCCTGTCGATATAGCCCGGCGGCCTTCTGGTTATCTCCCGCCTTCACGGCCTCCGCGGCCTGGGCGGCGTCGGATACGACAAAAGCCCGGTCCGACTCCTGCTTCTGCTTTTGCTGGTAGAGCGCGAACTGCTGCTGTGCCGCCTCCGTCTCACCCAGAGTGCGCAGAACCTTGGCCAGCTCGAAGTGGACCTGCGGTTCGTCCTTGCCCAGCGCGAGGGCCCTTTCCAACTGAATCTTTGCTCCGGCGGGATCGTCCAGCTCCGCCAGAACAAGGCCCAGGTTCACGCGCGGGTCAGGGTCGTTGGGGTTAAGCGTCACCGCTTCTTCAAGATGATTCCGGGCGGCCTGGTAGTCTCCCGCCTTCCTCTCCAGCACGCCATTCAAGTTAAGCAAATCGAGATCGTGCGGGGCGAGCGCCAGCAGTTTGCGCCCGAGAGGAACGGCGCGATCGCTGTCGCCGAGCATCACCAGAGTCCTGAGATAGATCCGTTGCGCTTCCAGATCGTCGGGCTTCTGGCCGGCAATCTCTTCCGCCAGCTTGTTGGCGGCCGCAAAGTGCGTTCCGTAGTAGAGAGAAACCAGAGCCGCGGTCAAAGCATCGGAGCCGGGATCGGCGTCCAGACCCTGCTTCAACGTCTGCTCGGCTTCGTCCAGCATGCCCGTATTTCTGTATGCGAAGGCCAGATCGAGGGTCAGGTTGTCATCGCGCGCCACGCTGCGCAAATTGCGGATCACGGACGCGTAATCCCCGGCGGCGATGAGGCTTTTCGCCTGGCCGTCGAGCGCGGCCTTCGAGTGGGGGTCGATCTTCAGAGCGGCGCTCCACACGGAAGCTGCTTCCTGGTTGTGGCCCAATCGGGCCAGCACTGCGCCCAGCATCAGATGGGCTTGCAACTCTTCGGGATTAAGACCGACAGCTTTCTTGAGCGGCGCAACGGCTTCTTCGAATCGGCCCGCGGCATACAGGCTGCCGCCCAGCAGATAGTTGAGCCGCGCCGAGTCCGGTACCAGCTTTAGCCCTGAACGGTAGGCCTCCGCCCCGCATTCCGTCTGTTGATTTTCGTAGAACCAGACGCCCAATTCGGCATAGGCATCGGCATCGGGATGTGCGTGAATCCGTGCCTCCAGTGAAGCCGGGCCTATGCACGCCGCCCATGCGCCGGGGCATACCGCCAAACCGCCCGGGCTCAGGCAGGCTGCAATCGCGAATCCGATTTTGGTGAGACCCCGATACGTGGAAATGCTCCCGGTCGCGCTCCGGTGTGAAGCAGGGCTCGCCGCAGCACAGAACCGGAGCGGAGATGCTGATTGTTAAGTAGAATCAAGCGGCTTGCGCCGCGAACCCAACCATAAGGGGTGCCGCACCCAGGCAACCAAGCCCAGAGTTCGAGCAAACCAAGGATCAGTATGGGCCGATTTTTGCCGATCCACTCAAACTGGTTGAATCAGATTACGTCGCCCAATCATGATATGTCAATTAATGCTTGCCTGGGCGCCGGTCGGAGACAGTGGCTCGAACGGTACGGAATCACCAAGCACTGCGAGGCGCAATCTTCACCAAAGAGTAAGACCGGCGTGTGGAGGGCCTGGGGAAACAGCACAATTCAGAGGCCTGGTATTTGATCTGCTTTGTTCACTTAGATCGCGGCTAGGCACGATCTGGCCGATGAGTTCTGCATGCATCCTGTCGGCCAGGACTATCCGAGTCCCATCATTGAGCATTGGAGAATGACCGCCTTGCTGCAAGTCGACCCTGGGTCAATACACAAGTGCAGACACCTCAGTCGGAAGATATATTCAGCCGATGTAGTTGTCCGGTGAGGCCGGAAGTAGGGCTCGCTCGGGTTTGCTGCTTGCGTGCCTCAGAACAGTAACGTGTGAAGCATCGAATCCAGACTCCACGATCAAGTCGCGCCGCCGACTAGTTGAACCCCAGCCTCGTGGATACTGTTTTGACCCCGATTCCACTGCTATTCGTGCCATGGAAAGGGCGCAGATCAAATCTCAATGATGATGCCGTTCTTTCCACCGGCCCCTATTCCGCGATAGGGCTCGATGCGGCAACTGATTGCGTAACGATGCTTACCCGCCAGCGACCACGCTCCGGTTCCGACTATCGCGCCCGTCAGATCGTTCCGATCCTTTTCCGTAATTCTGATCGTTCCAGCTCATCGCGAGTTTCTCGCTTTGTGCGTACAGCGGAATGGCATCGGAAATAGGCGGCGTTGGCAAAAGGAGCCTTTCGATCGGGTAAAGCGGAACTGCTGCTATCGCGCCAGGAAACCCGTGCGCATCGTCTCCACTCTGATTATGGGAACGGGGGCGGTAATGCAGCCGGCCGTATGAACGGCACGCTTGCCGTAATGGTCAACCGAAGCCTCATTTTTCACAAAGCGGTGCAAAATCAATGTTTTCATAGATTTTTCCAAGGAGTCGCGCGCGATGTGGGGAATTTTTCATTTTTTTCTTGACAGTCCATCGTGTTTGATATATCACTTTTTTGTCTCAAAAATCGGGCGGAGGGGCGCTCAAAAGCTGCCCCGCCTCTCTTTTCTAAGAATTCTCTCGGTACTGACGCCGTACCAAGCGGATCTCTAAGAACCGGCGGCGACCAAGGGAGAGTGAGGTTGAACGCGGGGTAGGAGCAGAGGCTTGACTCTGCGAAGCGGTTCCCGTCACGCGATTCCATTCATAACCGGCCACAAAAGCTTGAACCTAACGGTTGGTAGCTGATCTGTCAGTTACCGGCTTCAAATAGGAGCTCACCGGTGAATTCAGAGGAGGACCAGATGGAGGACCAGATGAAAGGCAGAGAGTTTCGGAGGCGTTGGGCGGGAAAGGCACGAATTGTCGAGGTTTCAGTCGTCCTTCTCGTTTGTTTGCTTAGCAATGGTGCGGGTTTGGCGCAGGTCAGAAATAGCACCATTACCGGCACTGTAACCGATGAGAGCGGCGCGCTTATTCCCAAGGCGATTGTGACAGTAACGAACCAGCTCACGAATGAAACGGTAACAACGCAATCCGGGGCCGTGGGCGATTACACCGTACCTTATCTGGCGGCCGGCCGATATGCATTGTCAATCGATGCGCCTGGATTCAAACCTTACCGTGAAAACGACGTTGCGGTTGAAACGGGTGTCACGGTGCAAGTTAACGTTAAGCTCGCAGTGGGTGCGACCAGCCAGGTGGTTCAAGTTGCGGCCACTACTGCGGAGCTGCAGACGGAAAGCTCGGAGGTGACGGGATCGATCGGAACCCAAGTAATTACCAATGTGCCCAATATCAACGATGATCCGTTGTACTACGCAACCCTGTCAGCGGGCGTGGTGCCGGCTCCGGGCATGTACAACGACGAAAATCTGGGTGTGGGCTTTGAGAGTCGTATTGGGTATTCCGAGATCAGAGTGAACGGTGGCGAGATCGGACTCAGTGACATACAGCTTGATGGGGTTCCAGTGCAGGACTCGGGCTGGCATTCAATAAGCGTCATGCCCAATCGAGACGCCCTGCAGGAAGTCACCGTCGCTTCGAACGATCTCCCTGCCGATCTCGGCGGGGGCCAGGCCATCATCCAGATGGTCACCAAGAGCGGCACGAATGATTTTCACGGTGATGCCTTTTACAACTTGCGCAATGAGCAATTAAACGCGAACGGGCTTGCCAATGACATGGAGGGCATTCCGCGCGCAAAATACCGCGTCGACGAAGCAGGTGGCAGCATCGGAGGGCCGGTGGTTTTACCCAGGCTCTTCAACGGGAAGAACAAAGTATTCTTCTTTGCCTCATTCGATCGTCTCTGGTTCACCCAGCCTGCCAGCGGACTCCTCACAGTTCCGACCGATCTTCAGCGGAAGGGGGATTATGGCGAGACGCTGATCAATTCAAACGGTACTCCGTTGCCCGCCACAATCTATAACCCATTTTCAGTGACAAATCTCGGCAACGGTGTCTATCAAAGGGGGCAATATCCTGCCAGTACGAACTGTACTTCGTACGGTTGCGGTTCGATTGTTACCAATGCAGACCAATACGGCCTGAAGTACCTTCAGGCATTTCCGGAGCCGAACCACACGCCGAGCGATGTTTATGGCGATAACAACTATCTTTATAGCGGTACCGCTCCCACAACGCGCAACAATTTCGCTTCGCGGATGGACTTTCATTTTGGGAAGAACTCCTTCTATCTTTCCGGGGGAATTCAGGACGGCAGCGGGTCTGGCGTGAACGCGTGGGGTCCGAAGAGCCCCTGGCTATCGCTGTCGGAAGCCGACGTCACGGACAACGATCCCTACGTTGCGATTGGCGACATCATTACGCTGAATCCGACCACCTTTATCGACCTTCACGTTGGTTATCAGCGGATCTCAAGTATCAACTCTTACCCCACCAATGGCGGGTTCACCGCGTCGGACTACGCTGCCTATGGGATGCCGGCCGCTGAGCAATCTTTGATCGTCATTCCCGGGGTGGCTCCGTCTGTCTACTCGCTCGGCTATGGGGCCGCTTACAGCCAGACATTGAATAACACCCAATGGAATTGGAAGAACGAACATCAGAACAACTATGACTTTAACGGCAGCATCACCAAGGTGATCGGCAGATGGACATTGAAAGAAGGTGCTGACCAGCGCATCGACCAGGGCAATTGGAGGGACGTAGAGTGGATGACTCCCTCTCTCGGAGCCTACAGCACGGAGTGCTACTGTGAGCAGTATTACACCGAAAATGGCAACGCCGATGGTGCACTCAACACTGCCCCCCAGCAGAGTGGCACTCAATACGCCCAGGGAGCGATAGGCGTAATGGGCTACAGGGATGATCCTGGCAGCGGCGTCATACCGGCGCTGTCGTTCAAATGGTTCAGCCTGTACACCGAGAACGACTGGAAGGTAACAAACAGGCTGACCGTCAATCTTGGCCTTCGCTATGAGATACAGCCCGGGCCGACGGAACGGCACAACCAGATGTATAGTGTCAATCTATCCGGCGAGAATCCATACGCGGCAGGCCTGGACGTTTCCACTCCCTTTGGCGGGTATGCGAGTCCACAGGCGGCGTTGGGGATATTCGCTTTCCCTGGAACCAGCGGCTATTCCCGGAATTTGTGGGACACGGAATATAGCGACTTTGCGCCTCGCGTTGGCGCGGCATTCCGGTTGACAGATCGGACTGTAATCCGTGGCGGCTATGGGCGAATTTATGCGCCCAGTAACAATGGCTACAATGCCAATGGCACGGTCTATGGCGGTGGTGCGTGGTCGGGTGGATCGGAAGCGACCCCTTACGGGCTCAACGTTAACGGTATGCCGGGCGGAGCGGGAGACACGTTGCCGGCCGGCAATCCGGATCAAGGCCGCTTTGAGGATCAGGCAGACACGACGCTGTTGATCGCTCCGTTTCAGGGTACGTATAAGTCTGGGCAAAGCCCGTGGATATATGGCGAGGAGAATGGCAATGCGGGTTCCGACAACTTCATCCGCACCATGAAAAACAGCCGTGTGGATCAGTGGAACGTATTCGTGGAGCACCGCATGGGCAGTTGGCTGGCGGCCGTAGGGTATGTGGGATCGAAAGGCACCCGCCTTCCCTGGCGCCTCTATCCTCTGAGCGGCGAATTTCAAATTCCGCAAACCACCCTGCAGGCTTGGCGAAGCCAGTGGATCGGCTCGAGCGGTGCGACTGATCCTTCGCAGGAGCAAGTCGCGAATCCAATGTCCGCTCTGGTCGGTTATGCAACAGGCCCCATAGGTCTCACAACGGTCTCAGCCATGCAATCTCAGGAGGGTTATCTCGGTTTGCTGGGGCAAACAGTGATCAACGACGTAGGTTCATCACTGTACAATTCCCTGGAGTTCGACTTGAAGCATTCCTACTCGACTGGGTTGACCGCACAATTCAGTTACGTTTACTCTCATGCGACAGGAATTTCAGGAGGGTCTACTAACGCGACCTATGCCGAATCGCAAGCGGTATCGGGAAACACGGCCGGCGCCGGTGGGTTCAACTACGCGAACTTTAAGAGCAACTATGGACTTCAAGGTTTCGATGTCCCGAACCGCTTCGTTGCTGTGGTGACGTACAAGGATCAGTGGGGCAGCGGCGGGAAGTACGAACTTGGAAGTCCAGTTGCCAGGGCACTGGCGGGTGGATGGACACTGGGAACCGTGGTTACCGTGCAAGAGGGCCTACCATGGGGTCCCAATTGCGGCACCGGCAGTAACATCGGCAGCATCGACGGAAAATGCATCGCGACCGGTCAGCCGCTGGAGGTTCCTAAGGCATTGCAGCATTGGTATAACGGCTCTCAGTCCGTTACACTTCCGGACGGCCATCAGATTACTCCTAACTCGTACACCTATCTGAAGTGGAACCCCGATGCTTTCACGAACCAGATCGTTCAGTTCCCAAATGGCAACTATAGCCTCGATCAATATTGGTACGGAAACACACCAACATACATGACCCAGCTCCGCATGCCTGCTTTTCAAAATGTGAACTTGAATATTACTCGCGACTTCCCGGTCAGGGAAAAGTACAACTTCGAGCTTCTCGGCGAGTTCACCAACTTCTTCAACCACCAAAACTTCCTTCCGGGCGCAGTCAGCAATGGGGTGGGTTCGATCACATCGACTTCTTCGCTGCCTCCGGGCGCCGCGATCGGCGAAAACGGAAATTCCAGCTTCGGAACTCTGTCCCCGGACATGATGGACCCGCGACAGGTTACGCTTACCGCTCGCTTCACCTTCTAAGCTTGGAGGGCTGCTGTAGACTTCCGGGCTCTCGGGACTTATATCCCGGGAGCCCGCTCACACCCTGATCCCCGATTGTCAGCAAGTGAGAAAGCCCGCCGGCTCTGCCCGGCACGACAGTCGAAGTCTGACAGTTACTGGGATAGTCCGCAGTTTTCTGTCTTGCACATTGCGTCGAATCCACGAAGCTGCGCTGGAGCCGTAAGCAACTCTTATGCACCGCCGGTGGCGGCAGCAGACAAGGCTTTAGCTGCCCAAGCGGCACTGTTCGCCGGACTCGGCACTCAAGTAGATCTGTGCGGGCTGAGCGGACAACGAATTCACGATCGCTTCATAACATGGCTGAGGGGGCCGATGCGTCGCTAAATACGGCTCTCGTCTGAAGGGTATATAAGCGCAGGCGCTTCCGGCTAAGCCTCCATGGCCTAACCACACCCAGAAGCTCGAAGCAAGACCATGATCTCAGAGCTGGCCCCGTTTTTATCGGTAACTGTGCACTTTGGGCTGTAGGTGATCATCAAGAACCTTAACAATGTTCTCGTCTATCAGTTCATGAAGAGCTTTTCGATCTCGCTCTTGTTCTTTCCAGGTAATTCAAGGGACTGACAAGGGAGAACGTTCAAACAAATTAAATTAGGAGATTCCCCCGTGAAACAAACACACATTCGCAACTTCGTGTTCGTGGTGTTGATTCTAACGTTCGGCCTGCTGGCTTTCAGCCAGCCAAGCCCTCCACCTCCTCCAGCTGTATGCGTGACCAGTGCCCCGGGGGGCATTTGCGGACCGTACTACTACCCGTTGGTCACCGGCAGCGACGGCACCAACATAAATATCCAGAATGGTTTTTGGAACGAAGCAGCCGCCGCAACTGCATTCCCGACCGAGACGGTGGCGCAAATGCAGACTATGTACGCGACTGACCCCGGGAACTGGTATGTAGTAGACAATTTCCCGACTGGACAGACGGAAATCTGGACTTACCCCAACAGCGACGCGTTATACGTCAATAACCAACCCCTTGTAAGTAGCTTCTCTTACCTGTACTCGTCGTTCGGGGATGAGATGAACGAGAACGCCAATACGGACGCTGAGGCAGCCTACGACATCTGGCTTAACGGTTATAACAACGAGGTGATGATCTGGAACGATGTTTCCAACCGCGGCGGACCACTCTATTACGGTGGGTGTACCTCCAAGCTGAGTGCCAATGTCGAGTTCGGCGGGTCGAACGGGGTTCCGAAACATCTCTGGAACCTGGCCAAATGCGGAAGCGAGCTCGTCTGGCAGCTCGACCAACAGTCTCTCAGCCTTTGCACCGTCACAAACCATCGAAATGACGGTCCAGAATTCCCGCATGAGAGCATAAACGTAGGGAACGGTAGCGTGTACGGCATCACGAGGGGCAGCGTGGACGTCCTCGCCATGCTCACATGGCTGATGAACAATGGGTATCTGCCAACGACTAGCACTTTAACGCAGCTTGAGTACGGCTTCGAAATTGCAAGTACAGGCGGGCGCAATGAGAAATTCCAGGTCACCCGCTGGTCAGTTACCGAACAGCCGGGACTACCGAAATAACCCCTTCAACCCCACAGTTGAATGTTGAGCGGTGGGTTCGCCCTGCCTGGCGCGATCTCCGAGCTTGCTCGGGCCGCCGGGCGGGCATTCAGCCGGAGTAGGAATCATGGTCAACCTTGACCTTCTTTTGGAGCGCTGGCCGGTTGAGAATTAACGGAACAAGCATGATGAACCGCAGAGAATTTCTAAGTCGATCCACGACAGCGACCCTTGGCATTGGCTTGGTGAGTCAGTTACTCGGCGAACCGCGTTTGGAAGGTGCTACGGTTGTCGGCAGTGAGACATCGGGCGCAATTTCACCTGGGTCAGCGGACTCTGTCTTAGCCGGAACTGCGCCGCTAAGCACGGAAGGCGATCTGGCCACGCAAATGGTGGACGGAATCCATCGTTACCTGCTACTCGAAACGGAGAAGCAGGTAAGAGAGCGGTCGCAGCTGTGGAGACGGGACTACACCTCCGTTGAGCACTACGAAAAATCGATAGCACCTAACAGGCAGAGGTTCCGGCAGATCATTGGGGTCGTGGACACACGAGTCGCAGCCCGGGCTCCCGAAGTCGGAGTAAGTCCTGGAGTTCAGGAGTGGATTGCTGAAGGTTCAGGTTACAAGGCGTATGCCGTACGATGGCGAGTTTTCGCGGGCGTAACTGCCGATTCCGACGGGATGGTTGCGGAAGGATTGTTGCTTCAACCCACCGGGCTGCCGGTGGCGCGCGTGGTGGCGATTCCGGATGCCGACTGGACACCTGAGAGCCTAGCAGGGTTGGAATCGGGCATCTCCCCGAGGGCACAATTTGCGCGGCGCCTCGCAGAAAATGGGTGCGAGGTTATTGTGCCGATGCTTATCAATCGTGAGGATACCTTCTCGGGCATTCCCGGGATCGCCATGACAAACATGCCACATCGGGAGTGGATTTATCGGATGGCCTATGAAGTGGGTCGCCACATTATCGGGCTCGAAGTGCAGAAGGTATTGGCATCCGTCGATTGGTTTGAAGCCGAAAGCAATGAACGACGGCTGCCGATAGGAGTGATGGGATTCGGCGAAGGGGGATTAATAGCGCTCTATACCGCGGCGATTGATGTGAGGATCGAAGCGACGGTAGTCAGTGGCTACTTCCAGGCACGCGAAGGAGTTTGGAAGGAGCCCATCTATCGGGATGTATGGAGCCTGATTCGGGAGTTTGGAGACGCGGAATTAGCCGGTATGATTGCTCCGCGCGCGCTGATTGTAGAAGCATGCCAAGGGCCGGAGGTCTCTGGTCCGCCCCCGGCGGCTGAAGGGCGCCAGCCGTTTGCGTGCCCGAACGGGACCCTGACCACCCCACCAATGGATTCGGTGCAAAGCGAGGTTGACCGCGCACGCCCTATCTTTGCGGGACTGAAGGCGGAGGGGAAACTGCAATTGATTGCGAGCGAGGGAGGCAACGGGCTACCAGGTTCGGAGGGTGCGATCCAGGCATTCTTAAAGTCGCTGGGTGTGGATCGCGGGCTCGTGCCCGATAGAAGTCCGTCCCTGGAAGCTAGCAGCAACTACGATCCGAGTCTCAGGCTGCATCGCCAGTTCACCCAGATGGTGGACTTTACACAGGCGCTGATCCGCAAGTCGCCAGACGCCCGGAAGGAGTTCTGGAAGAAGGCCGACGCCTCATCCATTGAGAAATGGAAAGAATCGACCAAATTCTATCGCGATTACATCTGGGAAGAAGTGATTGGACGCCTGCCATCGCCAAGTCTGAATCCAAATCCGCGGACCCGGATGATTTTCAATACGCCAAACTTCATCGGGTTCGAGGTAATGATGGATGTGTGGCCTGATGTGTTCGCATCCGGAATACTTCTTGTTCCGAAAAATCTCAAGCCTGGCGAGCGCCGCCCAGTTGTTGTATGCCAAACCGGTTTGGAGGGAAGACCAATCGAAGCCGCCGATCCGAAAATCGATTCGCACTTCTACCACCACTTCGCCGCCAGCCTGGCTAATGAAGGGTTTGTGACTTATTCTCCGCAAAATCCCTACATTGGCGATGACAAATTCCGGATCATTCAGCGAATGGGCCACCCGCTGAAGCTCGCCCTGTTTTCATTCATCTTAGGTCAGCATGAGCAATTGCTGAACTGGTTGACGACCCAGTCGTTTGTCGACCCTGACCGGATCGGATTCTACGGCCTATCCTACGGCGGCAAAACTGCTGTTCGAGTGCCCCCGCTTCTAGACCGCTATGCACTCTCAATCTGTTCCGGGGACTTTAATGAGTGGGTTTGGAAGACCACTAATGTTCTGGCGCCGCAAAGCTACATGCTAACCAAAGAGTATGACATGTATGAATTTGATTTTGCGAACGTTGTCAACTACGACGATCTGGCCGATCTGATGGCGCCCCGGCCGTTTATGGTCGAACGAGGTCATGACGATCCAGTGAGTGTAGATGAATGGGTGTCCTTTGAATACGCCAATGTCCGCGAGTTTTACGACAAGATGGGTATTGGCGACAGGACAGAGATAGAGTTCTTCAACGGTCCCCACCAGATACATGGCGTAGGAACGTTTCAGTTCCTCCATCATCATTTGAGATGGCCAGGGTAGTTGTGGGCTCGCATACTGTCAATGAGTAAGCGTACGGACCTGAAAGACGTAGGATATTTCACGCGCTGTGCTCGGTCACTGTCTTTCAGCTGGAGCGAATCCCACCTGGCGGTTTTCGCTCCGACGGGCCGCAAGCGATCATCGCTATGGGCGCAGATTTTTGCCCTTTTCGCTCCAGCGCTCTCGGTGGTCTACCAAGGGGAATCATGAAGTGCTCTCACTGCCGTGCCGTGTTTGGAATATCGGCGATTGTGTATTTCTCTCTTTCTTACCTCTCTACTTCGGCGTTCTCGCAGCAGCAGAAGTTTCCGGAGGTCGACAGGTCATGGATGAACACGAACCTTTCGCCGGATGGGCGCGCCGATCTGGTAATGAAAGAAATGACGCTCGACGAGAAGATCCAGCTTCTGCATGGAAATGGGATGCCGATGTTCGATCCGATCACACCGGTCAACGCCATGTCGAACCGTGGCGGGGGCTACGTGATTGGGATTCCGCGGCTGGGGATTCCTGCGCTCGATATGTGCGACGCGGCTTACGGAGTCCGAGGCAGCGCGCAGAACGGGCGTTATTCGACAGCCTTGCCCGCGGATGTGGCGTTGGCGGCAAGCTGGGATACCGCGGCGGCATTTGAGTATGGTGCGCTGATCGGGCGTGAGCTGCGGGCGCAGGGGTACAATATGTCGCTCGGCGGCGGCGCGGATATTACTCGCGAACCGCGCGACGGACGGACCTTTGAGTATCTGGGCGAGGACCCCGTGCTGGCCGGAACAATGGTGGCCAGGCTGATTGCCGGAACCCAGTCGCAGCACATCATCGGCGGCATCAAACACTATGCGTTTAACGACCAGGAGAGCGGACGCGGTTCAGCCGATGTTCATATCGGCGAGCGGGCGGCGCGGGAGAGCGACTTGCTCGCCTTTGAGATTGGAGTCGAGCGGAGTCACGCGGACGCTGTCATGTGCGCGTATAACCGCGTGAATGGCTTCTTTTCCTGCGAGAATAATTACCTGCTGAATGAAGTGCTGAAGACGGACTGGAAATTTTCTGGATTTGTGCTTTCGGACTGGGGCGGAACGCACAGTCTTGAAAAAGCTTCGGCCGCAGGACTCGATCACGAGGAAGGCGGATCGTTTTTTTATGGGGAACGCTACAAGGCAGCGGTGGAGTCGGGGAACATTTCCATGTCGGAATTGAATGGGCACGTCCACCGCGTCCTGCGCTCCATGTTTGCTGCAGGAGTGATCGATTATCCGCAGCAGCGCAGCGTCGTTGATCCGTTTCGGGGCCTGGAACTCGCGCGGACTATCGAAGAAGACAGCATTGTTTTGCTCAAGAACGACCAGGCCGCACTGCCGCTTGATGCTGCAAAGATTCACACCATCGCAATCATTGGTGCACATTCCGACGTGGGCATGATCTCGGGCGGCGGTTCGGCGCAGGTAGATCCTCCGGGAGAAAATGCCTTCGTCCCTTCGGCCCAGGCGCCCACTCCCCCGAACGTGGAGGTCTGGTTTCCCACTTCGCCGTTGAAGGCAATTCAGGACAGGGCGCCCCATGCCATCGTCAAATACGAATCCGGTACCGACCCCGCAGCGGCAGCCGCCATGGCAAAGGGGGCGGATGTGGCCATCGTCTTTGCGTATCAGTGGGAGAGCGAAGGCATGGACCTGCCCAATCTCTCCTTGCCCTTGCATCAGGACGATCTTATCGCCGGGGTAGCGGCGGCCAATCCGCACACCATAGTGGTGCTGGAAACTGGCAGCCCAGTAACAATGCCATGGGTCAAAGCGCCCGCGGCGATACTGGAGGCATGGTACGCCGGGAGTGACGGCGCCAATGCCGTTGGAGATGTTCTTTTCGGTACAGTCAACCCCAGCGGCAAATTGCCCAATACTTTCCCGGAGAGCGAGGCTGATCTACCGCATCCAACTCTCGTGAAGCCGCCACCGGAGTCCATGCACTTCTCCGGCCCGATTTCGCCGCTCCAGCGGGCTGCGGGGCTGCCGTCATTCATGGTCAATTACAACGAAGGAGTCGAGGTTGGCTATAAGTGGTATGACGCCGAGAAGAAGTCTGTGCTGTTCCCGTTCGGCTATGGATTGTCCTATACGAGCTATCGCTACTCAGGCCTGACCGTCACTCCGGGGAGGACGATCACGGCGACATTTACGCTTGTCAATATTGGCGCCCGCGCCGGTGCCGAGACCGCAGAAGTCTATGCTTCGCTACCGCCCAGCGCGCAGGAGGCTCCCAAGCGATTGGTAGGCTGGAGCAAGGTGAAACTGAACGCGGGAGAACAACGCACCCTGGCGATAGAAATCGATCCGAAGTATCTGTCGATCTTTAACGTACAGAAGAATGCGTGGAGGCTCGTTCCAGGAGACTACACGATTCTGGTTGGGGGATCGTCGCAGGACCTTCCACTGAAGACAGTTGTCAACCTAAGGTAGATTCTTCAACACATTTGTGTGATGCTTCGCCGGAGTGCGGAAATTTGCGAGCCGCTGAAGAAAAGAGAGTTACATCAACCAATACGGCATCGGGAGGGAACCTGATGACATAACTATATCGCAGCTCTTTTAACTTGATCTGATTGAGTCATGCCGCTAAGAACAGCGAACCGTCCAATCCTTCAATAAAGGACTTCTGGCGTCCCTCGGTTTTCTTGGAGGTACGAGAAATGGCCTTTGAGCGCGAAATAGAATTCATACGCTGTACTTGCCGAATCCGTTCCCAGACGTCTTACTATTTTTCTCAGGATTCCCACTCTTCAACCGCCAGGCGTCCCCTCTATCGTAGTTGGCGAGACGCTCCAACACCTGGTCGAGACCATATCGCACGTGTGCTCGCATGGCTGCATCTGCGGCAATCGGATCCCCGCTGCACAACGCCTCAGCTAAAGACGAATGGAATTCCTCCGGCTGGGTTCGCCGGTTGGCTGCTATATCATAGAGCCAGTTTAAGATTAGAACCTGCTCTTTCTCAATTGCACGGTGCAGCCCCGGGCATCGACCCAGTTCTGCAATTTGCATATGGAATTCCATGTGGTAGGTATGCACAGAGAATAGGAATCGTGAGTCGGCATGTTCCTGCGCGCACATCTTTTGCAGTTCATCCAACTGTCGGGCACTGGTCCGAAGCTGCTTCTTCTCTTCGACAGTGATATTCTGCGCGCATAATCTTGCCGCCTGGGATTCAAGAGCTTCCCTGATGACATTACTGTCGCGGATGTCCTGCTCGTTGGGTATGCGTACCCGCGTTCCTATCCTGGGGCGGCTTTCAACCAATCCTTCCGTTTCCAGGCACTTTAGAGCCTCTGTGATGGGTAAGAAGCTCATATTGAGTCTCTTGGCGAGACGCCTCCGCGAAAGGACGTCACCTATCGAGAGATCTCCACTTAGAATCTCGTCTCGAATCTGCTGGTACGCACGACTGGAGAGGGATTCCCCGCCTCTATCAAGGCGGGGCGGTTTGCGCGCGGATTTTCTCGGTCCGGATTTACTGATCACCTAGTGTTCTCGCGCCCCCCAAAGGCTACTGACAGACATGGCCTGATCTTTTAACTTTACATTCTATCACTAAATTTGGTTTTCCATTTCCCTAATCAAAGCCCAACTCTGATATATCATACATGAGGAGTCGTTATTGAGCGGCTTCATCAATTCAGGGCTCACTTCTGCGCATTGAGGCCGAAAGAGTAGCCCGATGAGAGGTGGCGGAGACAATGGAACTGGCAGGAAAGGTGTGCCTGGTCACCGGAGGAACGAGTGGCATTGGTGCGAAAACGGCTCTGATGTTTGCCGCGCGGGGAGCTCGTGTTGCGGTCGCAGGGCGAAACCCGCGGAACGAATCTCTCGAAGCGCTTCAGGTGGTTGCAGCAGCGCATGGAGAAGAGGCTCTTTACATCCAGGCAGACATAGGTAACGTTGAAGGTTGCGCTCGCACAGTTGCTGAGACCTGCGCCCTTTGGGGACGAGTCGATGTTCTTGTACACGCCGCAGGCGCGGCAGCGCCGGGTGGATTCTTTGACGTAACCGAAGAAAGCTGGAATCGGGCATTCGATGTCCACGTCCACGCGGTGCTGCGCCTCGTTCGCTTCGCAGTGCCGCACATGATCAAGCAAGGCGAAGGCGCAATACTGCTCATCGGATCTGCCGCAGGCCTTCGAGGCTGCCTCGGTGCATTAGCGTATGGTGTAGCCAAAGGAGCTTTGCCGCAATTTGCACGCACTCTCGCTCGTGAATTATCGGATTACAATATTCGCGTGAATTGCGTCTCTCCGGGAATCATTCGCACTCCCTTTCAAGATTTCCTCACGTCAGAACAGAAAGAAAACAATATCAAAAGCAGGATACCCCTTCATCGCGAGGGGAAACCGGAGGATGTAGCCCGCGCAATTCTAGAGCTGGTAGAAAATGACTTTATTACAGGTGAAAACGTGGTCATTGATGGTGGCATGACCATGCGTATTGTGTAATGTCCTGATTCGATCGTTCACCGAAAGTAGCGAGCAATGGAATCCAGGATTTGGTGAGCGGATTTGGTCCAGTCGAAGGACCAGGGCAGGTTGTTAAATGTTTGGCGGAATCGGTGAGCTGTTTGAGTGAATTGTGTTCATTATCAAGGACGAGGAAAAACAAGATGAAAATGTTCACATTCATGAATAATCTGCGTAGAGGCATCAAAGCCTTACTCATGGTACTCACGTTGTCGGGAACACATGCGGGGGCGGCGAACATGAAGGCCGCATCGCTCAAGGCTTCCCGCACGTTTGTTACCTCCTATCCAGTCAAAGTCAGCGCCAACGGGCGCTATCTGGTGGATCGGAACAATGCCCCTTTCCTCATTGCAGGCGATAATCCGCATGCCTTAGTTACGATGATCTCCATGGCGGATGCGGTGCGTTATTTCGATGATCGCCAGGCTCACGGATTCAACGCGATGTGGTTCGACGTGCTTGTTGCCGGCCCGTACCGGCCTTACAGTCCTGAAGACGGAGCCACCTATGACGGCGTTCGCCCCTTTACCAGCTATGTTCCCGGCGGCACGGATACGGCGCATTACGATCTTACAAAGCCGAACGAGGCATACTTTGCCCGTGTCGACCAGATGCTTACACTAGCGGCAAATCACGGGATGGTGGTTTTCCTCGATCCCATCGAGACCGGCCAGTGGCTCCAGACAATGCGCAATAACGGCACAGTTGCCGACTTCGCTTACGGCCGGTATCTGGGCAACCGCTATAAGCACTTTCACAACATCATCTGGCTGAACGGCAATGATTTTGAAAGCTGGGAAAATCCGGCTGATGATGCTGTGGTTCAGACTGTAGCGAAAGGCATAGGCTCCGTTGACCCAGGCAGCCTGCAAACAGTTGAGTTGAACTACCAAAATAGTTCTTCTTTCGATGATCCGACCTGGGCGTCGCTCAGTCAGATCAATAGTACCTACGCGTACTCACCCACGTATATCCAGATGTTGCATAGCTATAATCAGACGCCTATTGCGCCCACTTATCTACTCGAGGCTCATTATGAACTGGAGAAGGTCGGCGAGCCGTGGGATTACGGTAACCCCTCTGTGCTTAGACGCCAAGAGTATTGGGCGATGCTGAGCGGAGGTAAGGGGCAGTTATACGGGAACGCCTTTATTTGGACGTTCATGCCCGGATGGAAGTACTTTCTCGATACGCCGGGAGTTACGCAATTTACAATTTGGAAACATTTCTTTGAGTCGCTGCCATGGCAGGATCTAGTTCCGGATCAGACGCATACGGTGGTCACGGCCGGGCTTGGCACGTTTGGGAGCCTGCAAACTCGCGTCAGTAAAAGCGATTTTTGCTCGGCATCTAAAACGCTCGACGGCTCTTTCGTGGTCGCCTACATGCCGACCGTTCGGACGATCACGGTGAACATGGCGAGCATGAAGGTACCAGCAATTGCCAAGTGGTTGGACCCCTCGAACGGGGCCTATACGACCATCCCCGGGGGACCCTTTGCAAACAAAGGTACGCAGACGTTCACGCCTCCCGGGAAGAATCACGACGGTGATGGCGACTGGGTGCTTTTGCTTGCAGCTGTCAAAGGGAAATGAACATTAAAACCTGTTAGGATTTGCAGCTCTTAACGACTCTTCCTGATATCTCATCGAACAGGAGAAGACAACTAGATGCTTGTGACCGGTATTATCAACCCTGCAATCAATTCACTCTTAAGTCGCGTTCGTCATACTAACATACTGATTGTGTCGGATTGGGGTTTTCCCAGCATGGTTGGAGTAGAAACGATAGACATCTCGCTAGTAGCTGGGATTCCACGAGTTATAGACGTGTTGCGTGCGATACGCGTGAATTTCAATTGCGGTAAAGGTGTAATGGCGGCGGAGTTTCGGGGGACGAACTCAGCGGAAACACTACGTTGCTATCAGGAGGTGTTAGAGGGCATTTCAATCGCCTGGGAACCTCACGCATCATTGAAGTCGCGTGCGAAAGGGGCCGTCGGCATCATTCGCACCGGTGACACAACCCGCTTCGGGAATATCCTCCTGGAGTCTACGTAGCTCGTGACGGTACCATCTTTTTCAGGGCGAAGCGTCGTTGTTGCGGTCGCAGTTCCAGCCCAATCAATAGAAGGAATGGTCCACATGACGTTCACCATTATGCCGCGTTGCCCCCTGAGGAACGGAAGCGGTTGTCTGGGAGACCACCAACGTCAACATCCAGGGCAAAGACGCTTCCGGAGAGCCGGTCGGCGGAACGAGCGCTTGTGATATATAGGGTGCTGAGTTTCGGACCACCAAAAGTGCATGTGGTCGGATTCAAGGTGGGCAACAATACGACTCGATCAATGTGCCCATCTGGAGTCACCCTGATCAAACGTCCTCCGCCGTAGCGTACATTCCACAGGTAGCCCTCCGCATCAATGACGGATCCATCAGGAAGACCCTGGGAATAGCCGGCAAGAAAAGTACTTTCGCCGGTGATGACTCCCGATCCTTCGTCGTACGCGCACGAATAGATGACATTGGCCGTCGAGTCTCCGAAATAAAATGTCTTGCGGTCAGGGCTCCAGGCCATGGTATTTGATATGCCGAGCCCTCGCTTCCACTCGGAGGATGTACCGTCCGGGTCGATCCGGTAAAGCACCCCATCTCTGAAACCCACTTTTAAATCCTCTCCCTCAAGTCCGACGTTGTTACGCATCGATCCTACCCAAAGCGATCCACGAGGATCGATCCTGGCATCGTTAAATCGCATCCCAGGTGAGGTTTCGAGGTTATAGATTGTGCGTAAGTCAGGGTGCGTGCGTGGCGACCATAAGCCCACTTTCGACCCTAGGACCAGAAGAAGAATCTCCGCATCCTTTGTCAGGTTTACGGCAGTTACAGGTTCGCTGAAAATCCATGTTCTTGTGGTCTGGTTACCTGCATCGAACCGATGGACAAGAAACCGATTGATGTCAGTCCAGTACAACGCATTTTGTCCAGGATGCCAAATCGCACCTTCACCACAAATATCGCCCGCCGGTACAACACAGCGAACCAGACCGACCATCTTGATCACCTCTTGCGCAAATTATCTCCAAATCTTCACTGAGCGCCTGCTGCATCTGCACTGGATAACTTACAGCTAAGTGCCTTCCTCTTCAAGGCAATATACCGTTCCGGTCCATGCCGTGCTCGATTAACTAGCCGTACGCAAGATAAGAACCATCCACACCCAGCCCAGACAAACTCTGCTGCTCGGCGTGGATTTCAATCTCTACAGGTTCCGATTGCCCGCCGGTTGTGACGGAATTTCGAGAGGATGTCGACAAAGCCGCTGCATCCCAAGTACTTCAGCATTGTGGACCTTCCAAAGGCCACCATCTCTGATGAATCCGTTTGATCGCCTAATTCAAGACGTCGGCTTGGCCATGTTTAATGGCTGAGCCAGATTACGTTCCCGCAAACTGATATGGCAATTTGTATTTCTACGATCTGTGAGCGCCCGACAAAATCATGGACGAATCCGTCTCGGCAAATACGAACTGCGTCGCGTGAGGGCTCTTGACATCCAAACCTATATTGATATATCACTATCTGCGTCGCGCATCGGAGCTAGCCAGAGCTATCGCTTCGTGCTCGTTCCCGCTCTGGCGCAGTATGAATCCATCCTAGAGATGCTGCTTTGTCAGGAGCGAACCTCATGAACCAGAGGCACAGGCCGAAGGAT
Organism: uncultured Acidobacteriaceae bacterium; assembly: GCA_963732165.1. Classification (GTDB taxonomy): domain Bacteria; phylum Acidobacteriota; class Terriglobia; order Terriglobales; family Acidobacteriaceae; genus Telmatobacter. The sequence goes on along the minus strand of CAVSYM010000053.1, from coordinate 80,621 downwards.
TCTCAGGCAACCGGTCGCCTGACGCGTCGCCGATTCTTGCAGACTTCCACAACTGCGTTGGCCGGCGCGACGCTGCTCCCGCCGCTGGCACTGGCAGAACCGCAGTCGGCAGACGCCGCGCTGCCGGCCGGCATGAGCACGAACTGGGACGAGACGAACGTCGTAACGGTGAATGCAAAGCGGTCGCAGGTATCCCTCGACGGGATCTGGCGCTTCATACCTGCCGTTTCCGGTGAAGCCGGTCAGCCGAAGACGGGGTGGGCGTATATCAAGGTACCGGGCAGCTGGGTGAGTCGTCGAGAAAGGGGTGATAACTCTTCCGATCACGAGGGTAAATCTTCCGATCTTGTGGCCCTCGGCAGCGGCCCGCAGTGGGACAACTATGATGGAGCGGAAGTGGCTAGCGCCTGGTACGAGCGCACGGTGCCTGTTCCTGCCGAATGGCAGGGCCGCGTCATCAGCCTGCGTTTTGACCGGGTATGCACGGAAGCGATTGTCTATGTCAACGGCGTGAATTGTGGGCAAGTGCCTTGGCCGTGGGGCTCGGTGGACGTCACGCATGCGGTAACACCGGGCAAAACGGTGGATATCCGGGTGCTGGCGGCCGCCATAGCGGACTCGCAGATGGTGGGGCATTTCTGGCAGAGCGCTTTTATGGCCGTCACCTATAGCGCGGCCAAACTGGCGACACGGGGTTTGACTGGCAGCGTTTATTTGGAGAGCCGGTCATCCGAGTCGCACGTGAGCGATGCTTTCATACGCACCTCCACGCGAAAAAAGGATGTTGCGCTGGACGTGGACCTTAACGGCGTCAGGCAGGCGGGCCGGGTGCATTTTGTCGCAGACATGCTCAACGAAAAGGGCGAGGTGGAGAAGAGCTTCACGGCGAAGGCCGCGGTGGACGCCAAGCCAACGCAGACCGTTACCGTCTCCTGGCCTTGGACGAACCCGCGCCTGTGGGATGTGGATCAGCCCAACCTCTATACCCTCCGTCTGACCGTGACAGGGGCTGGTGTGGATGACCAGTACAACCGGGAATTCGGTTTCAGAGAGTTCTGGATTGAAGGAAGGCAGTTCTACCTCAACGGCACGGTGATTCACCTGCGGCAGCCTTGCTTTCACAATGGTCCACTCGGCCTGGTCGGAGACAACTTTTCGGAATTGGGCTCGTGGAGCCCGGATACCCGCGGTGACGAATCAGACGCCGGAAAGCAACTCGATGAGGCGGATCGTAAAGGGTATCTGTCGGCAGTCTACGTCCTCGACGCAAATAAGTACATGAGGGATCCAGGCGGAAATCTTGTCTGGGAACAAAACCGGCAGCGTGCCCTTGAGCGCGCTGAAGTGTGGATGCGTTACTACCGCAATCATCCGTCCGCCGTGATGTGGATCGCCGGCGCAAATTTCTTCAACAACGCTGTCGATTTGGATCCGCGTCACGTGGGCCGCCACGGCTGGGATCAGAGCGACCCGCGCTGGCGACAGCTTATGAGTGACGCCAAGCAGATGTTCGCTGAGGTCAAGAAGCTGGACCCCACGCGCGTCTATTACAGTCACGAGGGCTCCGATACGGGCGATGTCCATTCAGCGAATTGCTATCTTGATCTGCTGCCGCTCCAAGAGCGTGAGGAGTGGTTGAGCGCCTGGGCAGAGAGCGGCGCAATGCCGATTTCGATGACCGAGTTCGGCACCCCAGTGGAATGCACCTTCCTGCGCGGACACGATGGCTTCGGCACCAACATCCATAGCGAGCCGCTGATGACGGAATACGTCGCCATCTACTTTGGTCGAGATGCCTACGCCGCGGAGGGTTCAAATTACAGGCAGTGGCTTCACGACCAGTTCATCTCAGGGATGAACTATAAAAGCTCCCAGGACCGGTTGGATCAATTTCCTGTCATGCGCAAAATCCAGGATCTCTTCCGTGCGCACACGTGCAAAAGCTGGCGCACTGCGGGGCTGCCGGGCGGCCTGCGCACCTGGTCGTGGTTGCAGGACAAACTTAAGCAGGTCAACTACCCGACGCTGGCATGGATTGCAGGTCAGCCGGAGGCATATACCGCTAAAGACCACCACTTCAGCGCCGGCCAGAAGTTCCAAAAACAGATCGTATTAATTAATGATATGCGCCAGCCCCAGGATTTTGCTGCGACCTGGATGGCCACCATCGACGGGAAAACTGTGAGCAACGGCGAACTGCGCGGCACCCTGGCGATTTCTGAGATTCGCAAATTGCCTATCGAGATCACCGCGTCGGCACTTGAGGCTGGTGGCAAGGCGGACGGGCAGATCAAACTCACCGCAACCATCGGCGAGGCGACGCACCTCGACACATTTGAGTTTCGTGTCTTCGGCGCCAACCAACCGGCAAGCGGACGGATTGCGATTGCTGATCCAGACGGTTTGACCAGCAGCATGCTGGCGAACCTGGGCTTTACGCCGCAAGCTTGGAATGGAGCGGCGGCGCCGTTGGTAGTCATCGGACGCAATGGCCTGAAGAGTAACCCAATGTTGACTACCAGGCTGGAGCCCTTCGTACAGGCTGGCGGCCGCGCTCTAATCTTTGCGCAAGATCCGGATTGGATGACAAAAGCCCTCGGGTGGCGCGTGTGCCCAAAGGTCTGTCGGCGCGTCTTTCCCACTCTGAATTCCCCGGTCGCCCAGGGGATCGATGCCGACGATCTGCGTGACTGGACGGGCGACAGCACGTTGATTGAAGCATACCCGGAATATGCCGGCGATTACCACAGAGGGAACGAAGGCGAGCAGCCTTATGCCGGGTGGCATTGGGGCAACCGCGGTGGGATCACCAGCGCGGCCATTGAGAAGCCCCACCGCAGCGGCTGGACTCCTCTGCTCGAATGCGAGTTCGACCTGGCATATCTACCATTAATGGAGCTGGACTACGGAAAGGGACGGCTCATCTTCTGCACACTGGATCTGGAAGATCATGTGGTGCTGGATCCGGCGGCGCGGCTTGTGGCCGAGCGCGTTATGGATTACGCTCTGAACGCGCCCCTGGCGGCCCGAGTCAGCAAAGTGGTTTATGTGGGCGGTCCGGCTGGCGCGGCATGGCTGGATAGGATCGGGGTGAATTTCCAGCGGTCAGACACGCAGGATTCGAGCGCCGGCCTGCTGCTTTTTGGCCCGGATGCGACCGTTGATTCGGCCGCGCTCAACACCTACCTGGAGGAAGGTGGCAAGGCATTCTTCTTACCGCGCGCGCAGTCAGATGGCTGGCTTGGCACCACATTGATGCCAGCTGCGGCCAATTTCGCCGGCTCGCTCTCGGTACCTGACTGGCCCGAAGCAAGAGGACTGAGCGCGTCCGATCTTCGATGGCGGACCTACTTGGACAGCCCCCCATGGATGCTGAACGGCGGCGCGGAGATTGGGGCGGGTGGCCTGCTTGGCCGCAAGAAGGTGGGACGTGGCGTGGCTATCTTGTGTCAGGTGGACCCTGATCGTTTCCACGCGGACGAGATAACCTATTTCCGTTACACACGTTGGCGGTCCACTCGCGCCGTGGCTCAACTCCTGGCCAACCTGGGCGCCAGTTTCCCCGTGGACAACCAGATTTTCCATCCGCGCAAAATGGTCCTCGACCCTGATCGCACGTGGGTCGGTCTGAATGGTGATCGAGCTGGGCATGATTGCGAACCGCCCATACCCAGCCGCTTGTTGGACCTGCCTCCCACAGCCATGCCCGAAGAGGCCAAAGTCGGCTATTATCACTCCGACTATCGCACTGATTTTCCTATGGGAGACAATCCTTATCGTTACTACCGTTGGTAAGAGAATGCTCTTGGAACACCCTTTCGGATACAGGCAGGCCAAAATTCTGTCGCCAATTTTTGTCCGTTCCGTTTGCCACGCGCCGGCACATCGGGCACGAAATCGCGATGGTTCCGCTTCTCCCGTCAAATCTCGAATACTACCATTTGGTGGCCTTGGACCGAGGGCACTACAGACTGCGCGTAGCCATCATCGAATTCGAATTTCAAACTTCGTCGTTGCGGCGCCAAATACACACAGGAAGGCTCCTTCTCCGTCCGCAATGCAATTCTCACATTGGCGAGAGGGATCGCTTCCTCGACAATATCCAGGTCCGGAGCGCGACGGCTGGCAGGGTAGTGCAAAAGGTGTACGATTCGGTTCCCTTTTTGCTCAGTCACCGTCGCTTCAGCGGTTGAGGGTATTTCTGCCTTAATCAGCGGGCGGGGCAAGAAACGCCGCAGGCAATTTCTCACCAGCATTTTGTGAATCCAATACGCGTTGTTTGCGTACGATTCGAAGATCGGAAACGAAATATAGAGAATGCTGCCGCGTTCCACAACTGCCGCCTGATCGGTGGGCCGGTCAAATGGTGTTTGATGGTGCGAGCTGAAATGCTCATAAGTGCGGTCGAAGTACGCCTTCCAGATTCGCGCCATTTCAGTAGAGCCCGGGCGCGCTTTCACCATAGAACCCGGTACGTAGGTAAAGTGCACCATAGGATCGATGTCTTCATTGGCGCCGTCCAGAACTTCGAAGTAGTCGCCGCGGTCTCCCTGGTATGGTGAGGGTCCCAGGTATTCAACACCCATCTCCTCCATCGCAAATTGCTTTCCGTCTATATCCAGACCCGACTGGTGGCTGAGGATCAGTTTGCCGCCACCGGCCAAATAGCTTCGTACTTGCCGCAGTAAGCCGTGGTCAAATTGATGCGAGTCGGGAAGAATCAGAACTTTGTACCGGGAGAAGTCGGAGTCGCGGTCAAGCACATCGAACTGATGGTGCAGTTCCGCCAGAATGTTGGTAGCGCCAGCGTCGGATGTAGCTACCACCCCGGGCTGCGTCGTCTTGGAAGTGGAGAGAACGCCGATCTCAGTTACCGCCGTCGCCCCGATGCACCACGGCTCTTTTTCCTCCACTCTCTTGTAAGTGTTGCCGATGCGGTCATACACAGCTTTTTCCAGCCGCCCACGCGGATGCATCTGGTCGCCGATCGAACATTTGCTGGCCTGCGCCAGCATGCGGAAACATTCATAGTTCAATGCCGCCTGATTTCGCAGCGAGCCGAAATCTCCCCAGGTGCGGTGAAACCGGGCGTCCATCCCCAGGTATTCCAAACCAAAATTGCGAACATACCGCGACATCACTGCGAAATGCGTGTAACCCCAGCCGCCGCCTGGCAGCGATTCAACCTCGATTTGCGTGTAGTGCTTCAGATAACGCCGCATGCCCACGCGCACCTGGCCATTAAAGAACGTGGCAGCATTGGGCCGGTACTGGCGGACCGTTGTTTCAAGACGGTCCATCGTGCGCTGGATCACCATCTTAGACTGCTCGATTCGATCTTCGAGCTTACTCGAATCCAGCCCGAGTTTCTCCCGCTCCTGCATGCAGTAGTGGCAGTAGCAACCATCTGGCGGATATTCGACAATATCGAACCAGAAACCATCTACGTCGTAGTACCTGGCTATTTCCTCTGCCTGCGCATTCACGTAATCCAAATAAGGCGTGTTCGGGCAGAGCCGTTTCCAACCGGCCTCAAGAGGTGCAGCGCCATCCACCTCTCCATGTACATTCAGAACTCGCCAATCGGCGTGTTGCTCGGCGGCATACTGATCCCACATGACCGTGATGTATACCGGCGTCAGAATATCGGCTTTATGGCAAGTGGCAATCATCTCTCCTAATAAATCGATCTTCAGGCCGGGGTGAACTGGACCTACTTTGCTTGGGTAATAGGCCATGCCATGATGACATTTGGCAAATATGTTGATGGAGTTGACATGAGCGTCCTTGAGTGTCTGGACAAATGCCGACGCATCGAAGTCCACTGCTACGTCCGTGATGAGGGGCGAAGTATGAAAATCCAGATGGATTTGCCGGAACCGCAGGCCTTTGGGGTCGAGCACTCTGTTTGGCTCCGGTACATCCGGCGCAGAAGCTTCCGTTTGTCCTTCGACGATTGGCTCGACCGAGCCCACCGCCGCCGCAAGACCAAGCGATTTGACGAATGTGCGCCGGGTGAAAGAGTCCATGTTTTTGCCTCTTCTATATTGATCCCGAAATTGATGTACCTTGCCGAGCACCCGCTCCTGGATTGTCTCACCGGTATTGCAATTCGTCCGGCATCGATTATCTACAACGCGACTACTCCTTCGCGCCGCGCCGGCTTGCGTACCACTCTGCCAATTCCTGCCGCTGTGGGGTTGTGGGAAGAGCAGTTTCGCCCTGCGCACGCAGCTCCAGATAGACTACCTCTCCGGGAACCAGCCGAAAATCGTGACTGACCTCGCCTTTGTCTGCGTCCGGATGAAACACTTGCGCCTCCGGAGCAGCATGAACTTCCAGCAGATGATGTTCGATCGGCGAGAGATTTTGCGGACTGCCCAGGGACTGCCAGGTCTCATAGCAGCTGCCCGTCCCCGCCGCGATTCTCTCCTGTACCAACAAGGGGTTGGCCGATTCGGACCAAGGCAATTCCAGCGTGACCGCCCAAGGTTGTTGCGCCCCGACTCCATATACTGAGAGATCCCTGAACCAAAGCAGGACTTGCAGGTTAGCTCCTTCGGCCGTTGCCACGAGACCCCGACCGGGAGCCAGCGGTTCGTGTCGAAGTTCCAGCTGCCCGCCTCGCAGTCGGTTGAGAAAGCGGAAAGCGTTAAACGTCGCCTTCGGGATACCATTGAGCGTCAGCAACCCATAGGTGCCAGAAAACTCACTCTGCGGCATGCCCCCTTCCTCGAAAACATCGCTGGCTTCCCACCAGCAGAAGGTGTCGCAGTCGCCATCCACCGCCATGGCGAGATCGCAAACGGTCGCCGCCGCAGATACCTCATCCAAGGTCTGATTAAGATTCCACGCAACCTGGCCGTCTGGCAGAGGCACCAGGCTGTTCCACTCAGTCAAGTCAAACTCAAGATCGGGCATGGCTGATCGGCGGACGGTCTCGCGGACGTCCCGCACCACATCCGGAACAAACATGCCGGGCTTGTGCGGACTACCCCGCAGACCTGGAAACTCCACCCATTCATCCTGCGGGTAAATATGAGTACTGATGAAATCCAGCGGGATGTTCTGCGTGGAACAATGCGCGATCAAATCCGCTACCCAGGCGGCACGCGCCGAGACTGGCCCACCGACCCGAAGACGCGGACTGATCGCCTTGAGCGCCGCCGCCGAGGTGTCGTAAAGCTTCCAGTAGTCTTGTTGCGAACCTGTCCAGAAATTGATGTTCGGCTCATTCCAAACTTCGTAATACCACTGCGCGATTTCATCCAGGCCGTAGCGATCCAGACAATGCCTGGCGAATGCCCCCACCAGCTGGCCCCATTCGGCGTAATCGCGAGGCGGCGTGGCGTTCCATCCCCAATCGTCGATCGTCGTAGTTCCGGATGCCAGCGCCACGGGCATGGCGGATAACTCCACCCGCGGGCGGAGGCCAAGCCTTTGCAACGCATCAAGAACCTTGTCAACCTGCGCCCAGCGGAACGCCAGGCTCCCATCCTTCCGGCGCGCAACCACCGCCATGTCGTCATGGAACATCCCGTGGAATCGACAGTAACGAAACCCGATGTCCCGTTGCAGAATTGCCAGATGGCGCTGCAGGTCATCGCGCAGAAGCAAAGGGGCGTATCCCGTCGCAATCGCATTCTTCCATGGTTTTCGCAACTGAGCCGAAGGCCTTGCATCACTCACACTGATTATGGATGGATGTTCAGCATTCGCTTCGGAATTCATGGCGGTGCTTTCCCCCATCGCGGCCATGCCAACCGAGGTCGCTGCAACCGAAGTCACGAGGCTCGTTTTGAGGAACTCGCGCCGCGTGGGGCTCCACTGATTTGGGGAATGAGGATTGGGCGATTCTGAAGGGGAGTTCATTCCTTATCTCCTGACCTCGACTCCGCGACGGTAATTTTGAAAGGATAGGCAGGAACGAACCTGGACCCACTCATTTGCGCTCTTTCCATCTCGATCCTCTCCTTCGTCGCTAATTTCCTTATCAGGACGTGGTACAAGTAGTTGATCTCTCTGCGGTCCGGCATCCGGTTCCGGTTGCGCCGTTTGTTTCGGAGGCTTCGAGTGTCGGAGCCAATTGGCTTTCGCATAACCCTAGCTCGGCCACCGCCGATCGGAGCACTCAACACCGCCAGCCAACAGTCCCACATAAGTGCGGCGCAATTGATTTTTTGCTTATCGCCTGAACCGTCCTATTTCTAGCTTCGGTTGAAGTCCACTTCAATTGTCGTTGTTGGCGAGCTTTGTTCTACTTTGCGTGTCTGCAGCCGAATAATCAGTCGATTGCCGACCAGGTCTGCATCCCAGCCAACCGGCATCGAGTTAAACCCGGTTGCCGTAACCTTCGGCAAAACCTCGCCGTCCACTCTTACGGTGGAGGCGGCGGTAGTGCCGTAGACCAGCAAATAGCCCGTTTCAGGGAGGTTCTCGAGCGTCCAACCAAAACCACCAGGCTTGGCTTGCACAGTCACTTTTGCTACTTCTCCAGGTGCAATGGTCAAAGTCACGGTCTTATTCCCACTGGGGGGAGTTACGACCAGCGCGCTGACACGTCCGCTAGTCATACTTTGACCAAATTGCAATTCTTGACTTAGTTGCACCGGCACCACAGCCCCTGGCTTCAAATAGACGGGAATGGTATCCAAAGGCGCACGAACCTTGAGCTTTACGGGCCCGGATACCGTTTTACCATCCCATAAGCTCGTCCAAACGCCGGATGGGAAAGAAATATTCTTAAAAGTATCTTCGTTGACCACCGGAGCAACGAACAAATCCGGCCCGAACATGTATTGATCCCCAACGGCGGCCACCTGTTCTTCATCGGGAAAGGCCACCGGCATGGAACGCATGATGGGAACACCCGTTTCATGCGCTATGGCAGCGGCATTGTAGGTGTAATTCAAAATATTTTCTCGCGTCCAGGTAAGAAACTTATAGTTCGTCACGGCAGCATCGCTGAAATACCACGGGTCGCGTGGCGCCGTGCCGTGAGGGCGCATCAAGGGACTGAAGCAGCCGAATTGGAACCAGCGCATATACACCGCCGGCTGCGGATAACCAAAATATCCACCCAGGTCGCTGCCCCAGAGCGAATAACCGCAGGCGCATAGGTTCAACGCCCCGGTTAGAACGTGCTTAAGCCCGTTAAAGTTAGCCGGGTGATCGCCGGCAAATTGGCCTACCCATTTTTGCGTGCCGGGCGCGGCCCCTCTCCCATATAAGATGAAGTCATTGCCGCGTTTTTCCTGATAGACTTCGCTGACCGTCCTTTGATAGTCGTAGTAGTAGAAGTTGTGCATCTGGGCGCCGCGCTGGCCGCTATAGAACACAGCGTCGTCCGGAGTCAAATCGCCAAAATCCACCATGCTTCCGGCTTGGCCAAGGTCCAATGCTTCCCTTAACGCGCGCCGGCAGAGCTCCAGCGCGTTGGGGTTGGTGAAATCTATGTAATTGTCCTCTTCGGAGTCTGGGGCGATGGCCCCGCTAGGGAAGCGCAAAATGGGGAGTTGATCGGGCTTCAGCTCGGGCATAAGTCTCTGTTGCAATCGCAGCGGGACGTCCGCAGGCATGAAGTAGCCCAGCACCCTGATCCCGCGGTCTGTCATGAAATGGTTCAGTTCCGGTGAAAGGGCGGAAGGACCTTCGGCATAAATCGCGGAATGAGGGATGTCCAACTCCGCGTAATGGAGGGTGACTCTTTCTTCCTCCGACACCGCGAACTCGAGGTCCTCCCAACGGCCTTCTGCCCAAGCCCCGCCGCCGCGACCCATCCACGGTTCGAAAACCCACTTGGGCGGCAGCGGAACCCTGCCAGTCAGAGCCGTATAGGATTGCAATGTCTTCTCGGGCGCGCCCATCAAGAAGTAATAGTCGAATATCGGACCTTGTTGCGTAATACGATATTGGTTCGGCTGCGTCCTCCCGATGTCCGCCCGTAGACGATAGGACGAATTGTCGAAAACCATATAACCTTTGGAGCTGTGAAAGATGGGCAAAGGTTTGTAAGTTGTATTCGCCAAGCCCACTCCGTTGCCAACCCAGTCATCCGTCCCCCAAAGAGTTAGCACACTGCCATTGTGATTGAACCGATTGTACTTTTCTCCAAAGCCATAAATGGCCTCGTCTTGAGAAAGGCGATTTTTGAAGTCTATCGCCAATATCTTGCCATCCTGGTCAAATCGGAAAGCCAGACAGCCGGCGCCGATTTGCGTCACCTCATTTCCAGAGGCGTCATGGAAAGAAACCGAAAACGGTTTTTGGCTGATAACAATCCTGCCATCGGCGGTTTCAATGGAACAGGAGCCTGATGTCTGGGTAGCTTTTAGCGGCAACAAACCATCCGGTCTCCAGTACCCTTCCTCGCTGCCGTAAATCCTTACACCGCCCGTTGATGGCAGGACAAGGCGCAGCTCAACTTCATGGCTGCCGGTCATGCACCGCATGTGCAGTGTGCTGCCTTGCACCTCCAGGCTTTCCGCGCTTGTGACCGGCGTCCATGCGTCCGTCAGAATGTCGCCCGGCGAGCCATCGGCATACCACCACCTGGACAGCTTGTCGATCTGGCTTAGGTAAGTGTCCAGTAGTTGATATGCCTGCGCCGGATCATTCTTCTGCAAAGCGGCGTTCACTTTTTGCCGGATGAGCGGCAAAGTCAAGTCACTCTTTAGAATGTCCCATCCCCTGGGATCGATCGACGCCCTGAGATACAACACGAGCCCTTCCTGAGTGACCAGGTCGACCCAACGTTGCGTGAGATAGAGCCGCTGCGCCAGATTATTCTTGTCCGTTGGTGTGGTTAACGACGATTCCATCTGCCAAATTTGCCGGAACGTGTCGGCGCTGGGGTAGGTCAACAGTGCCGGACTTTGCCAGCGAAACATGCCGGAAGGCAACCGGCACAGACTGCTTTGGGCATCCTGGACTTGGGCAGTGCCCGAAAAGTGGGTTTCGATTAACAGGTCAACCGGCATGCCTTCGTTAAAATCAATTGCCACTGGACTGCTGAACTCGCCATCGCGCCAGCGAGTACGCATCGGCAGAAAACCAAAATGAGAATTCGGTTTTCCGCCCAGTGTTTGCCACGGTATCTGGAAAAAGACCAGCCATTCGCCGGTTTTCCTAATAACCGTCGCTTCGAAATCCTCGATTTTGTTGGGGACCTCGGAAGAGCGGCGAGCGGCAGCAGCGGTATCGGGAGCCACATCCGTACTGAAACCCAACAGCCGTTCGCAGCCAAATCTCAAGCCCTGTAGCGTCGCCGCAAACTGGTAATAGGAGGGAACGCCCGCATCGGGTTGAATCAAAAAGTCCACTTCATCGGGATTGGGAGGCCAGTTGTTACTTGCGGAGGGCAAACCATGTAGCGAATGCCAATCCGCCTCGCGCCACAAATTTGCATCCAGATTGGCGTAAGGGAAAGACATGTCACTTTCCCCGCAACGAAAAACGACAAAAAGCGCGTCGCTACTGTAAGCAACGCGACATTCGGTCGGTGTCGCCGGACGATTATCACCTCCGAAGCGAAAAAACCGGTCCAACACAAGAGTATGCTCACTGTCCGCCAACAGGTCATCGACGGAAGGAGGTCCGCTCCACGGCGACTTGAGGACAACTGCGTTGGTTCCCCAAACGAGTTGTGTTGGCTCGGCTGTCTCCGCAACTCCATGGCCGCCGGAACGCGCTGCCACAACAGATTCTTGACCCCAACTCGCCCCCTTTAACTTCAAGACTCCACCACACACTCCGGCAAGAGTCCCGATCCCAGTTGCCGATTTTTTTAGAAACGTACGTCTCTCCATTTCATCTCCTGTCTTTGCATTTACCGCCTGAGTTAACGGATGAATCTGCAGCAGACGAGGTCACAGGATCCAATCTTCAGACCTCCGGCGGCAGCCCCGCGTATGCTAATGCGACTGGCTACACAGTGGCCTTGGTAGCGCCGGTCGAGATACCGCCATCGACGAGGAGCGTCTGGCCGGCTATGTAACGGCTGGATTCGGATGCCAAAATGACGACGGCTCCGTCAAGATCGTCGGGCCTGCCTGGCCGCTTCGCGGGTATCCGGTCGGAAAGGTATTCCACCCAGGCCGCATTTTGGTACATAACCTCATTCTGGCGTGTGCGAAACCGGCCCGGAGCGAGACAGTTGACAGTGACTCCGTATTTTCCCCAGTCGTCGGCCAGGCTCATCGTGAGTTGCCTGGTCACACCGCGACTGGCACCGTAGGGTCCCAGGCCGGCGTACCCGGCGACGCTGGTCATCGATCCAATGTTAATGATGCGCCCATAGCCGCCCTGGATCATTCCGCGCGCTACGGCCTGCGCCACAAAGATCGAGCCACGCAGGTTGGTGTCGATCACGGTGTTCCAATCTTCCCAGGTTACGTCCAAGGCAAGTTTGCGGATGTTGCAGCCTGCATTGTTGACCAGGATATCGATGCGACCAAAGTGCGCTTCGACGGCAGCGAAGGCATTCTGGATACTTTCGTGATCGCGAACATCGAGATCAACGGGAAAACTTTGCCGCCCCACCGTCCGGATCTCATCGGTAAAGGCAGAGAGAGATAGTTTGTAGCGACTTGTCATGGCGATATCCGCGCCCGCGCACGCCAGAGTTCGAGCGAAGTATTGCCCTAGGCCGCGGCTGGTCCCAGTAACCAGTGCCACCCTTCCCGATAAATCAAACAGAGAGTCGGTCATGGATATGTGCTCTTATGTTTGAAGTTCGATTCATGTTTGAAGCACGACCTTCAGCAGGCCGGGCTCATGCGCATAGAGACTGCGGAACTACGCCGATCCCTCTTCGAGCGGAGCTACAGCGGCAAGGCGTGGCTCGACACGGATCGCCCGACGAGAAATGAGCGAAATGCACGCGGGAAACTCTCCCGAAGACGCGCAGGATCCCTGCAGGCGAATCTGACACGCCACCGTGGACTGCAGACCGATTTCGACCGTAGGCGCAACATTACTACCAGCGTGACCATGCCGCCTCTGCGCACTTCTCCCAGTGTCCGCGGCACTACGCATGATATATCAGTACCTCGCGCAATGCAACCGGAGGTTCGCCACTGTTGCCAAACATTTATCTCCACCATGCTCTCGCTCAGTGGATAAGTGACTGCCGGAAAGCACTAGGCCCGGCGTTGTGTTTGCGATTCACTACGCCGCCGACAGTATTGTGGGCTTTGAGAAGAAGGGAACGGCTCTGTTGTTCCTGCGAAATTTCGGGAACGGCTAGCCAACTCCGGCTTCTCGGTGCACCCGGATAAATCATGTTTGGTCGAGTTCGGCCGGTTCGAGGCTGATTGTCGGCATGCTCGGGTGATCGAAGGCCGAACACTATCCTCTTTCATGGCTTTACTCACTGTTGGGGGGCAGGGCCTGCAAAGTCACTTGCAAGTGGTGCGCCTGACGGTGAAGAAACGAATGCGGACAACGTTGACCGTGATCAGGGGAACGCGTCTCCGGCAAAGGCACGAACCGGTGCCCATCGTCGGGGCCTGACCGCTTCGTGTGCTGTAAGGCTACTTCCGCTACTATTTCTGTGCCCGCGAGGTTGTACCGGCGAGGTGGCTTCTGTGCCGAGGTCTGCCGCTCTTGGCGGCTCGCCCTCAGGCGGCGCCGCCAACGAACCCGCATGAACTGGGATTGCTTTAATCGAACAGTGCTCCGCTACACACCGTCGTGCCGCAAGACCTGCAGTGAATGCATCGGGTTCGAAGCCGACTGGTTGCGAATCGCGCGCCAATCGTAAACCAGATTCGCGGTCTGCTGGCCGAGTATCGGATCTTGTTGCACCGCATCTGGGGGGTAAGTGCGCAACGGCTTTTCGGTCGTGATGGAAGTCGCCGAGAACCAACTTACAAGCTTCGGTCGGGAGCATTTTTGCCGCCTCTGTGAAGAGTTGGCAAAGCTGAACTATAAGATCGCCGATGCGGATTACCGGATTCAGATCGCATTTCAGAACACCCCAAACTGTGGACGGATTGACCACCGCCTCCCCTCTACGGCTTTCTCGGCCGAAGCACCTTACGGCTATCTAAAGCCTGTCTCTACAGCGCCACTTTGAAGGACCTCCCCTCATCTTCCGCACGGCATGAGGCTCACGCTTCTTCTTAGCAGACTGTAAGGCGGTAAATTTGGACTCAATACGTTTAACAAACATTTGACATATCAGAAGTGCCGAATGTAAGCTTTCCAACTTGGAGAGATGTTGCGAAAATCCTAATGGTTGGACTAGTTAACTACGCAAAGGAGCCTCACTCGGTAGAGCTTCGGGAACTACCAGTTCCCGAAATTGGCGAGGAGGACGTTCTGTTCAAAGTGCATGCGGTGGCCATCTGCGGTAGCGATCTGCATCAATATTCAGGGCAGCAAAGCTGGAAGGTCAATTATCCGGTCGTCCTCGGTCATGAGTTCGCCGGTTCCATAGCCAAACTTGGCAGCCGCGTGAACGGCTTCAAAGAAGGGGATCGCGTGGTAAGCGAAACAGCCGCGGTGCTACCTGCGGATTCGGCATTTATTCGTCGGGGACTCTACAATCTAGATCCGAATCGGCTTGGCTTTGGGTATGGGGTGAACGGAGCAATGGCATCCTTTGTCAAAGTTCCAGCGCGCTGCCTTCATTGCGTTCCAACCTCACTACCATTTGAAATGGCTTCACTGACCGAGCCGTGCTGTGTGGCCTACAATGCCGTCTGCGTCAATTCTCGCGTACGTCCCGGTGACTCGGTCGCAGTGATTGGGCCGGGTCCTATCGGCTTGCTTTGTGTTGCAATGGCGAAACTTTCCGGAGCAGGGCATCTCATCGTAGTTGGCATTCCCGCCGATGCCAAACGACTTATGATCGCCAAACAGATGGGCGCAGACACGATTCTTGGCGCACAAGGCGAAGACGTTGCAGAGTGGGCGAAGAATTTCGGCGATGGCTATGGAGTCGACTTTGTCATTGACGCTGCAGGCGTTTCCGCGTCGCTCAAGATGGCGCTCGATATTGTGCGTCCGGCGGGCCAAATCACCAAGGTGGGATGGGGGCCACAACCGCTTAATTTTTCGCTTGATCAGCTCGTCCAAAAAGCAGCCACTCTTCAAGGCAGCTATTCCCACAATTGGGTGATTTGGGAGAAGGTCCTTTTCCTTTTGGCAGACGGCAAGATCGATCTGAATCCTATACTCAACCGGCTTTCGCCCCTCAGCGAATGGCGCACGGCCTTCGAGGAAATGCATTCAGGCGCAATCGTCAAAGGAGTGCTCCAGCCATGAACCAGTCGGGATCTTCCCCAGGTACGCGCTTAAGGGACAAAGTGATCCTGGTGACCGGCTCGACCACCGGCATCGGGGAGGCCATGGTTCGGCTCTTTGCTCGCGAAGGCGCGCAGGTCATGATCCATGGAAGACGGAGAGACGCAGCGCAAAAACTGGCTGACGAAATCGGAGATCGGGCGTCCTTCGTCATAGGTGCGCTTGAGGGCCCCGATATCCCTGCAAAGCTCGTCGCCGAGACAATTGCCCGGTTTGCAAGAATAGACGGCCTTGTAAATAATGCGGCGGTAATCACCCACGGAGACATCGACGAGACCGACGTCGAGGCCTTCGACCGCACGCTGGCAATCAACTTGAGGGCGCCACTTTTGCTGATCAAGGCAACTCTACCGTATTTTCGGAAACAGGGCGGCGGCCGAGTGTTGAATATCGGCTCCATCAACGGCTATTGCGGGGAGCGGATTCTGTTGGCTTACTCTGTCTCCAAAGGCGGCTTGATGACTCTGACGCGCAACCTCGCGGACGCGCTAGGACTCGAGGCTATCCAGGTTAATCAGTTAAATGTTGGGTGGACCCTCACGCCCAATGAATATGAGCTGAAACTGAAGGATGGCCTCTCAAAGGACTGGCCCTCCAAATTGCCTAAGAGCGTTGCCCCATCAGGCCGGATACACTCCCCTGAGGAGATAGCCTCGGCTGCGGTTTATTTTCTTTCAGATGAAGCGGCCCTGATTAATGGTTCGATTCTCGACGTGGAGCAATTTCCAGTCATTGGGCGCAATCCAGTAAAGGAAGTCTCTTGAAGGCAATCGCGAAGCCCAAATTAGCAGCTTTCCCAAAATGCTTTATGGATCAGTTGTGTGTCGATCGGACCATGACGGTCATTCAGTGGATCGACCTCGCCGCCACGCTCGGCGTGGATGGACTCGAATTCTATTCGGGGTTCTTGGAGGATGACGAAGACTTTCTCATGAAGGTGAAGGCTGCCCTTGAAAGTAACAGCCTTGCCATGCCGATGCTCTGCTGCTCGCCGGACTTCACTCAGCCCAATCCAATTCTCCTCGATATGGAGATTGAACGCGAGAAACGGATGATTGAAATTACAGCCTTCTTCGGGGGCCGGTTCTGTCGCGTTCTCTCCGGCCAACGGCGGCCAGACCTCACGCGGGAAAACGGCGTCGCTCAGGTTGTCCGGGTCATAAAGGGCCTATTACCATTCGCTGAAGAGCATGGTGTCGTGTTGAACATGGAGAACCACTACAAGGATAACTACTGGAAGTATCCGGAATTTGCCCAAAAGATGGATGTCTTTCAAGAAATCGTGGATCAAATAGATTCGCCATGGTTCGGCGTAAACTTCGATCCTTCCAACACGATCCTGGCCGGTGAGGACCCGTTGGAACTCCTTGAGCGAGTGAAGCACCGCGTTGTATCGATGCATGCGAGCGACCGCTATTTGAAGAGCGGCACGATCGAGGATCTGCGCAAGGAGGAGGACTCGGTCGGCTATGCCAGCCGTCTGTCCCACGGGGTTATAGGAAAAGGGATGAACGACTACGACAAGATCTTTTCAACGCTTCACGCGGTTGGGTTTTGTTCGTGGGTTTCGATCGAAGATGGTATGGACGGAATAGACGATCTACGGGAATCAGTGCATTTTCTCAGGAGCAAAATAGATCGCCACTTTGGGAAGCAAGAATGAAATCCATCCATATTACTCATTTCGAGGACGCAGTCAGATTTCCCTTTTCGAGCAGGAAGTCGGCCGACCTTCAAGGCAATCCCGTCCTTCGCGATAACTCTCACGCCAACCGGGAAAATCGCTCCAGCGCATTTCAGATGGGAAAGGAATGCTCGTCAGGTTGCACGGTTCAGTGCAAACTTAGTCTCCGGGCAAACATTCTATGAGACCCGTTGTGCAAATTTCGCTCGATATTATCTCCATCCCCGAAGCTCTCGAAACCGCGCACCTTGCCATGCGGTCCGGGGTCGATTGGTTAGAGGCGGGTACTCCACTCATCATCGCCGAAGGAATGAACGGGGTTCGCGCTTTGCGCGCCGAATTTCCCGAAGTTCCCATTGTCGCGGACCTGAAAACCATGGACGGCGGCTGGCTCGAAGCCGAAATCATGGCCAAAGCTGGGGCAACTTGCGTCGTGGTAATGGAACGTGCACATCCCGAGACAATCAAGATGGTGGTGAAAGCAGGAAAAGATTTGGGCGTCAAAGTTATGGGAGATAACCTGGGCGCGAAAGACAAAGTAGCAGCTGCAAAAAGGCTCGAGGATTTCGGCTGCGATTTCGTTATTCATCATATTGGCTACGATGAACGGCGCGGCCTTACGACGGCAGGGAAGCAATGCCCCAGCCCACTCGATCAATTACGCGAAGTCGTAGCGGCTGTTCAGGTGCCTGTCCAGGCTGTTGGCGGTCTCTCGATCGAGCAGGCAATCCGCACTCCCGAATACGGAGCACCTCTCGTTGTCCTGGGTGCCCCCCTCACTGTTGACGCTGATTCATTCAAGACTGCTTCCGGCAACATCGGCGATATGCTTCGTTTGGTTTGTGACAGAGTCCATGCCTATCGCTCCTGATCGACGGTATTGCGGGTGCTGAAGTGCAGCTGTTTTCGGATGTCGGCACTTATTTTGGCAGTCCATAGAAGTGCATGGGAGCGATTTTTTCTGGCGATGACAACCCGATGGCTAGAGAATTTCTCCTATTGCTGTAGAGCGTAGGAAGTTAGCCAAAGCCAAGCTTTTGCATCGTCGGCGGCGGGCAGTGGAAGACGGCGTCGCAGGCGGCGAAGCTCGAGCAGGCGAGCAGACGCTTGTTTATCCGCACGGGCACCAGCGCGCGGCTGCGAGATGGGGCGTGGATCGCACGCCGCAGCTTTCAATGACTCCGGTTTCGAAGTAGATCGCCGGCGAGCATCGCAACCGCCGTGAACTCAAGAAAGGCAGGATAAATGGTGTCTATCAGGTGGGCAAAGAGGTCCGCAGTGCCAGTGTGCCTGATCCTGGCAGGGACAGGCGCGTGCACCGACGCGGCTGCCGCGCAATCGCCAGCCGTGAGGGTGCGCGCGACTTCTTCCGGCTTCGAGGCGACGGTCGACGCCGAAACCGTGCGGGTCATTGCCTGCAGGGATTCCGTGATCCACGTCCTTGCATACCCTAGCCGTGCGCCGGTCCAATCGGCTTCGCCGAGGCAACCCTGGATGCTGCTTCCCGCCGAGTCTTGCCCGGGAGTGAAGACCACATTTGAACAGAGGAGCGATGGCGCCTCGATAACCACTGGGAAGCTAATTGTCAAAATCTTGCAGAGCAGCGGAAGCCTGATCTACTCGACCGCGGATGGCGCGGAACTATTGCGCGAACGGCCCGCCATTTCGCGCACGTACGATCCAGTAGAAACGAACGGCGTTCGCGCGTTTCGTACTGAGGACCGGTTTTCGCCGACGATGACGGAAGGGCTGTACGGGCTTGGCCAGCACCAGAACGGGATGTTCAACTATCGCGGCGCGACCATTGAGCTTGGCCAGAACAATACCGATATTGCCATACCGCTGCTACTGTCCACCCGCGGCTACGGTCTGCTTTGGAACACCGCGTCACTTACTTACTTCGACAACCGCTACCCGCAGGTGTATAGCTTCAGCTCCGCGGCAGAAAATGCGATTGACTATTACTTTATCTATGGCTCGAAATTCGACAACATTATCCATAGTTACCGCCAGATGACCGGCGGTGTTCCGCTGCTTCCCAAGTGGGCCTATGGATTTTTCCAGTCAAAGGATACCTACGATTCGCAAGATGAAATCCTGGGCGTTGCCCGACACTATCGCTCCGCGCATCTGCCGCTCGACTGCATCGTGCAGGATGGCGGTTGGTGGAAAGCAATGGGCGACCCAGCCTTTCGTACCGCATACCCCGACGTTGATGCGGAATTAAAAGGACTGCACAGTGAGAACATCCACGCCATGCTATCGGTCTGGGGCGGATATAAGGCAGATTCCGTCAATTATCTGCGCTTGAAAGCGAGTGGATGGCTCGTCCCCGGAACAATGGAATACGACGCGACGAATCCGGCAGCTCGTGATTTCTTTTGGAAATCTCTCCCGGGCCCGCTCTTGGCGCAGGGATGGGATGCCTTTTGGCTTGACGCTTCCGAACCCGATTGGGGCCCGCACGAAGGCGATACGCTTTTGCTCGGCAAAAAGATTGCGATCGGAAGCGGAACCATGTACACCAACGTCTTTCCGCTGCTCCACACCGGCGGCATCGCCGAGCACTGGAGACAGGCCAACGACAACAAACGCGTGGTGCTGCTCACACGCTCGGCCTTTCTCGGTGAGCAACGGAACGGAATCATTGTGTGGAGTGGCGATACCTACCCTACCCATTGGTCATTCCGACACCAGATAGCGGCGGGACTGAATTATGCGGTCAGCGGTATGCCCTACTGGACGACCGACGTGGCCGGATACTTCCCCTATGATCCGAGCGCTCCCATGACATCATCCGAGTATCAGGATCTCTATTTGCGTTGGTTCGAGTTCGGCGCATTTTCTCCCGTGTTCAGAACGCACGGACGGCGTCCGCACAACGAGATATGGACTTACAGCAACGTTGCGCCGGCGCTCGAGATGTATGACAAGCTGCGCTCCCGCATGATGCCATATATCTATTCACTCGCCTGGAAAGTTACCCATGACGATTACACCATCATGCGGCCGCTGGTGATGGACTGGCGAACCGACCCGAAGGTTGAAGATATTGCGGATGAGTATATGTTCGGCACCGCCTTTCTCGTAAGTCCTGTTTGGAAAGAGGGCGCCACGGAGCGGGACGTATACTTTCCGAGAGCGCCGGCTTGGTACAACTTCTGGACCGGCGAGAAGGCTGAGGGTGGGCAGGAGCGCAACGTAAGCGCGCCGCTCGGCGAGCTGCCACTCTTCATTCGCGCCGGCTCGATCGTTCCGCTTGGCCCGGAGATCGAATACGCTGACCAAAAGCCGGCCGATCCCATTGAACTGCGCATCTATGCCGGCGCCGACGGCGAGTTTGAGCTCTACCAGGATAACGGCGACGGCTATGGATACGAAAACGGCGCACAGTCCCTGATCCCGATTTACTGGGACGATGCGGAAAAAAAGGTCATTATCGGTGGCCGGGTGGGAAGTTTTACTGGGATGCCGGAGGAGTTGAAATTCCGCATTGTTCTGGTTCGAAGCAATCACGGCGTTGGAGAATCAATCTGCCCCGATGCAGACGCCGAAGTGATTTACGACGGCAGAACGCAGGAAGTAACTGTCACTCCAAGGTAGCAGCAGGAGGGAACGCAAAGCTATAAGTGGAAAGCCACGGGGCCGCGAATTCGTGGTCGGCGACTCTCAATGTGTGTGCAAGATGACCTTTACCGGCTCGTCACTTTTCGAGAGAGAATCATGGTAATTCTAGATTCGCGGCGGCGGCCCCGCTAGCATGGCTTTTGCGCCCACAGAATCACTGTTCGACGTTCCGGCGCGCGGAGTTCGTAGGTCAGGGGACCTTGTCGATTGAACCGCTATCTGAAGGGAATGCTTGAAGAACATGCACATGGTCTCAGCCAAGCACTATTCTCGGTGGGGAGCAGCGGTCAAATTCATCGTTGCTCTTGCCGCACTCATTACATTCGCTCGCGCGTCCGCGCAGGTTATGCCGGCGCAGGATTCGGGCTCCAACGCTATGCTTTCCCCGGCCTTGATCGAAACGGAGTGCATGGGCGAGCAATGCGTTCCGGACGGCAAAGTCAGCGGCGCGTGGGAATTCAGCGGAATTCTGGGAACAGCAGATTGGAGCGATGGCGCCGAGGCCAACGTTGTAATCGAGCGCTTCGACGAGGGCGGCGTGGAGATTCGCCGCATCGATCTTCCTAACAGCTCTTCCTATGGACTCACCGCGGTGTATAAGGGCACGCTGCACCGTGATCGAGTCGAGGGCACGGTGGTATGGTCCTGGAGCGGCCACTGGAACGACGAGCATCCCGCCGGCCGCTGGTCGGCGGAAATTCGCAACACACGGCCCATGCCGCCGACAGCTCAGGCCGTTACGATTCCCGGGTCGATGATTGAGTGCGAAGCCGATCAATGCGCACCGGGCCGGGAGGGAGGTTGCCGATGGAGTTTTCGTGGACGCGAGGGCGAGTCGCGCTGCCGCAACGGTGCGGCATCGAAACTCGAGGTTATGAAAGCCGATACGGATGGCATCGTTATCCGCCGCACGGAGCTGCCAAGTAGCGTTTCTGTCGGGCTGACCGCGCTCTACACCGGGAAACTGCGCGGAAACAAGATCGCCGGCATAGGAACCTGGTCGTGGCCCGGGCACTGGAACAACCGCAACCCAGGCGGCAAATGGTTCGCGACCATCGATGATAGCGCCAGCACAGTCCTCCCTCCGGTTCCTGGGCCACTGGTCTCGCCAGAAGTACATTCCGACGGAAGCGTAACATTTCGCGCGTTTCGCCCGTCCTCGCTGGAAATGTTCGTGCAGATCGACGGCGAACTACCGGTGATCATGCAGAAAGACGATCCGGGCGTGTGGAGTCTCACGACAAAACCGCTGGCGCCGGATTACTACGGCTATATCTTCCAGGACACCGGCATCCCCGTAATCGATCCTTTGAATCCGCTGCTGATGCCCAACCTTCTGCAAAGCGAAAACATGGTTCACGTGCCCGGGCCGCCGTCGTTGCCGTGGGAGGTCAGCGCCATACCTCACGGGGTGATTCATCATTACTTCTTTAAGTCAGTTGCTGTGGGCGACGAACGCGATTTCTATGTTTACACACCGCCAGGATATGACTCCCACGCCGCCACGAAGTATCCAGTTCTCTATTTGTTGCATGGGTTCGGACAAGAATCGAGCAGCTGGCTCGAAGTTGCGTTTGCCAATCGCATTCTCGACCACCTCATCGACGAAGGCAAAGCCAGGCCGATGATCGTGGTGATGCCAACAGGCTACGGTGGCGCAGAGATTCTCAAACCGAATGCGTTCTGGAACGACGAGCTCCGGGCGCGGAACTTCGAGCGCTTCAAGGAGTCGCTCTTCAACGAGGTAATGCCACGCGTTAAACATGACTTCAACGTGCTCACCGACCGCGACTCTACTGCCATCGCCGGACTCTCGATGGGCGCCGCGCAATCGTCCATTATCGGCTTGAACAACCTCGATCGGTTTGCGTGGATCGGGATGTTCAGCTCCGGTGGATTGCGCGAGAACTTTGATCAGGAGTTTCCCGGTTTGAATTCTTCAGTCAATGCCCGGCTGCATTTGCTTTGGGTCTCGTGCGGTACGGACGATGGCCTGCTGGGAATCAATCAGCGCTTCGACAAATGGCTCACGTCTGAAGACATCAAGCACACATACGTCGAGACGGCCGGCAATCACACGTGGATGGTGTGGCGGCGCAATCTCGCTGCGTTTGCACCGTTGCTGTTCCGATAGCTAGGCTTTACGGGCATGCCAGGCGTTTTCGCAGTAGTAGAAAGTCAATTGGACACTTACAGCCAGGTAGTTATGGCGTCAGGATTTCTCTTGACTTGGCTCAAGGTCGCGATCTAACCTTTGTGTGGTTGATATATCAATTATGGTACAGTCTCAGCGCGCCTGCCTGCCGCAAAGCACGCGGCTCACTCTTCTCAGGAGGGCAGAGCGAAGAAATTGGGTTTCTGGATCGGAACACTCGAACGCCAAAGAGGTTGATTCACGAGGAGGCCGGGCGGCACATCATCGGCTTTGAGGTGCAAAAAGTGCTTGCAGCACGAGATTCACGGCCAGGGAACTTTCCCATTCCTGAAGAAACATCTGGTCTGGGCGGGCTGAAGGGGCCAATCGCACGCGGGGCGCGGGCGGGTGCCGATCAAATCGCCAGATCACTATCATTTGCGAGGATAATCGTGAAACTCAGACTTACCCGAACTTATCGGTCTATACTTTCGCTCGTTCTGCTTGGAGTATCTGCAGTCCTGGTCGCAGTTTCGGCACCAGCGCAATCAACTGGCCCTGAGGTTTCGTCGAGTACCAGATACCGTCCAGTCTATCCGCTCAGGTTGAGCGAGAATCATCGCTATCTGGTCGACCAGAACAATCATCCTTTCTTCATGGTCGGCGATTCCCCACAGGGCCTGATGGGAAGGCTGACGGAACAAGATGCGGAGAAATACTTTGCTGACCGCGAGGCACACGGCTTCAACACTGCAGGCTGGGTCGATGTGGCCTGCGCGGGCAGAGACTTCCCTGACGACAAAGACGGCAGCACCCCCGATGGTATCCGTCCGTTTACTGCGTATGTGCCGGGCGGGACAGACTACACACATTACGATCTGACCAAACCAAGCGAGGCGTATTTTACGCGGCTCGACCACATGATCGAAATTGCCGCCGCGCACGACATTTACGTCTTTATCGATCCGATGGAAACCATCGGGTGGCTTCCAACGCTACGCAACGACGGCCTCCAAGCGGCTTTTGCCTACGGGCAATATCTAGGCCGGCGCTATAAGAGATACGCCAATGTTGGCTGGATCAGCGGTAATGACTTCAACAACTGGCGCGTACCCGCCGATGACGCGCTGGCGCAGGCAGTGGCAAAAGGAATCAAGTTAGAAGCTCCGGAGCAGCTTCAGTCAGTCGAGCTTAATGTGTTTACAAGCTCGTCTCTGGACGATCAGAGCTGGGCACCCATCATCTCCATGAACGGCACTTATACGTATTCAGCCACTTATATCCAGATGCTGCACAGTTATAACCAGAAGCCAGTTATGCCAGCATTTCTCGTTGAAGCGCACTACGACCTGGAGCAGGTAGGGACGCCGACAGACTACGGCACGCCCGAGGTGCTGCGGCGCGAGGATTATTGGACAACGTTGAGCGGTGGGATAGGCCAGTTCTACGGCAACCGTTATACCTGGAGCCTCACGCCCGGCTGGGGCGGCTATATCGATACGCCGGGCGTGGCGCAGCTTGAAATTTGGAAAGAGTTCTTCGCTTCGCTGCCCTGGCAGGACCTCATTCCCGATCAGCATCATGAATCCGTAACTGCGGGATACGGCACATTTGGCAGCGACGAGGTCCATTTCGATCCAAGTGAGTTGACGGCGCGAATGGATCTGAAGGTGAGTGACAGCGATTACGCGACGGCTGCCCGAACTGCTGACGGATCTTATGTCGTTGCCTACATGCCCACTGTTCGAACCATTACGGTGGATATGAGTCGACTGCGCGGTCCTACTGCCGCCGAGTGGTTCGATCCCAGCGATGGAACTTACCAGGTCATCTCGGGCTCGCCCTTCCCCGACTCCAGCAGCCACGAGTTCACACCGCCGGGTACAAACGCCGCAGGCGATAGCGATTGGGTACTTCTTCTCAACGCCTCGGAGGCCGGCGGACAGTAAGAAAGAACTGCGAGCAGCCTCGCTTACGGCAAAGCGGGGCTGCATCGATCGACGCGGACCGCAGCCGGCGGCGCCGAAAGGATCGACAAATCGATGCTCATACACCTTGGCGCCTTTGACTTTGCCATCATCATCTTGTATTTCCTCGTCGTCCTGAGCGTTGGCTTTGCCTTCAAGGGCAAAATGAAAACCTCGTCAGACTTCCTGCTTTCCAAACGTAACTTTTCACATTGGATTACCGGGATTGCGTTCATGTCGGCGAATCTTGGCGCGCTGGAAGTTATGGGGATGGTCGCCAATGGCGCCAAATACGGCATGCGCACCAACCACTGGTATTGGATCGGCGCCATTCCCGCCATGGTCTTCCTCGGCCTCTTCATGGTGCGGTTCTACTATGCCAATAATATTCGCAGCGTGCCCGAGTACCTCCGAATGCGCTTCGATTGGCGCGCCCACCTTCTAAGCGCCGCCAGCTTCGCGGTGCTCACTGTCCTCATGGCGGGCATCGACATGTTTGCATTTGCTCTCATCTTTAAAAGCATGTTGAACTGGCCGTTTCCCGTTAGCGTCTGTCTCGCCGGCGCCGTGGTTCTTCTCTTTGTTTTCTGGGGAGGACTCTCCTCGTCGATTTACAACGAGTGCATTCAATTCTTTCTGATCATTCTCGGCTTTGTGCCTCTTACCTTTCTGGGATTGCACGCAGTTGGCGGCTGGCACGCGCTAACCGCCCAGCTGCCCGCAGGTTATGTACACACCTGGCGCGGAATGGGCGCGGCCAGCGACCCACTCGGCGTCCCGTGGTGGGTGATGGTTGTCGGCGAGGGGCTTTGCGCCGCCCCGGCCTATTGGTGCACTGACTTTCTGCTGGTCCAGCGCGCGATGGCCGCGCGCGATCTCTCCTCTGCACGGAAAACACCACTCGTCGCAGCAATTCCCAAGATGCTGTTCCCGGTAGTGGTCACGGTACAGGGGATGCTGGCCTTGGCCATTGCGCCTGCCGTCGTGGGCCACAATTACAACCTTGCGCTACCGGTTCTGATGTCACGCTTCTACGGCCCAGGCATGCTGGGTCTGGGCATTACAGCCCTGCTCGCAAGCTTTATGTCGGGAATGGCGGGCAATGTTACAGCATTCAATACGGTTTTTACTTATGATATCTATCAAACATATATCGTAAAGCAGAAACAGGATCGCCACTATCTTACAGTGGGGAAGATTGCCACAGTTGCGGGTGCGCTTCTGGCCTGTGCATCCTCGTTTATCGTTTTGCGCTTCAACAATCTTATGGACTACATGACGCTCGTGGCCGGCCTGTTTATCTCGCCGTTCTTTATCGTGTTTCTGCTCGGGATGTTATGGAAACGACCGTCGGCGATTGCGGGATTCTTTGGAATGCTGGCCGGCATCTGCGGAACGATGGTTGAGTATATTCTTTATAGGACGGGGGTGCTCCATTTGGCATCGCCCATGGCTGCTACGCTGTGGGCTGCCGTCTGGGGTCTTTGCTCTGGATTTGTTGCCGTGGTCGCACTCTCCTTCGCCTCAGAGCCACTGGCCACTGACCGCCTCAAAGGACTGGTCTTTTCCCGCGACAAAGCAGCTACACTGAAGGAACCCAACCTCCCCTGGTATAGCCGCCCCGTTTTTTATGCTGCGGTGGTGATAGTCATATTCATGGCGCTTAACGTCATCTTCTTCTGATGAGTAGATACTATGTAGCACTAAGAACTTATCCGTAAATAGTGACGAGTTTGATCCGGGAAGTTGAATCTCTCGTTTGCAGCGACTGGAAGGCGGCGATGATGGATTCAATATGGCCCAGATCAAGTCTTGGACAGTTTCGGATCGTTTGTGGAGCAAGGTTGAGCCTTTGATTCCAGTGCGCCGTCGTGAACCGGGGCGAGAGTACCAGCGCAAGGCTGGAGCGGGACGCAAGCCCATGTCTTCTCGACAGGTCTTCTCGGCGATTGTTTACGTCTTACGGACCGGCATTCAGTGGAAGGCATTGCCGCGTGAGTTCGGTTCGGCCAGCGCAGTGCATCAACACTTTCAGAACTGGCATAGGGCTGGTTTTTTCCAGAGACTGTGGCAGACTGGCTTGGCCGAGTATGACGGAATGCACGGCATCGCCTGGCAGTGGCAGGCAGCTGACGGAGCCATGGGCAAAGCGCCGCTTGCAACCGAATGCGTTGGTCGGAACCCGACCGACCGGGGAAAAAAAAGGGCGCAAACGCAGCCTGTTGGTCGACGGCCGTGGAGCCCCGCTGTCGATCGCCGTCAGCGGCGCCAATCTCCACGACTCCAAACTGCTGGATCGGACGCTGGCTCAGGTAGCCATCCGGCGTCCTGACGTTACGGGGTGGAAAAATCAACAATATCTCTGCCTGGACGCTGGATACGTGGGCTATCCGGTCAGCAAGATCGCCCGCAAGCATCACTACTATCCTCGCGTTAAATCACGCGCCGAAGAGCGACTCATCAAGTATCGCTACCCGGACTCTAAGCCGCGCCGCTGGGTCGTAGAACGAACCCACTCCTGGTTTAATCGATTCCGCAAACTGCTGGTCAGCTTCGAAAAAACCGAGGCCAGCTACACCGCTCTGCTACAACTCGCCGCTGCTCTAATCTGTTGGAGGCAGACTATCGTTATTTACGGATAAGTTCTAAGGAACGGATTGCATGGACAGGGACCAAGGTATCGAGTGCGCAGTAGCAGCCGGAGATTTCTGTTGCCAACAGGCCCCGACCTTAATCGATCCCACAGTCTTGCGATTTGGGCCCAAAACGGGCATCTCCTGTGTACCAGCTGGGAACCAGCCGGGACGTTCAGAGGGATCCGGTAAGAGTTTTGCTCTCTGGAAACTGCTGAAAAAAACACTTTATTTCGCGGTGCCGATCAGATCGTTCCGGTCGGCGACACATCCACATGGTTTCCAACCCATGCTCAGCTTTGAAATTCACTTCTCTCGGTAGCCGGTTATAAAGACAAGTGGTGGTTCGCTCAAGAACGTGCACGACCAAGTCAGCTCAATGAGTGGGTCGGCTTGAATACGACAGTCCAAACGGCCGTTGGCCGGAAATCTCTCCACACTGGCCGACGGCCCAAAGACATCTCGAGACTTATCGTCGGCTCGTGGCTTCTTCCGTCGCCGAACGCCTGTCGCTCGCGTCGAAGGTCCTTTCCCACAGGCTCGGCGCGACTGCGGAAGTTGCTCAAAAAAGCTTCCATGCCACGCTCCAGCCCACGTTTGGGCCCGGAAGCCCCCGAACGCACCGGAGTGCTCAAGCGTGACGTAGCCGTGCAGGAAGGACCACACCGCAACAGCAGCGGCGGTGTGGTCCGGATGATCGTTACACGCCACTCGCGGCTTCGATCAACAGGTTCGAGACATACTCGCCCAGGATGGATCGTGCCAAAGTCAGAATCCTTCGCTTCAAAAAGCTTCCGCCATTCCGACATTACCCCGGTCTTCAAAACCACGTTTGAGGTATTCACCAGGGTTGGTCCCGACAACTCGCTTGAACGCCTTACTAAACGCAGCGTCGGACCCGTAACCGACCGACCGAGCGACGTCTATGAGTTTTTTGTCACGCTGTTCGAGTAACTGTATCGCCTTCTGCATCCGCCACTCGGTTACATATTCCAATGGTGTTTGGCCGAGTAGCTCTTTAAAACGTGCTGCGAATGCGGAGCGAGACATGCCCGCCGCTTCGGCCAGGGATTCGACCGTCCAGGGTGTATTCACTCTGTCGTGAATGGCACTCAGGGCAGCGCCCATTTGAGGATCGAAAATCGCACGAAGCCATCCTTTGTTGCGTTCCGGTCCCGACGCGATATGCGCCCGGAGTACCTGGATAAACAGAACCTCGGCCAGCCGAGTCGCGACCACTTCAGATCCCGGCGCCTGTTCCGCCATCTCTGACGCCAGTGCCTGCATTGTGTTGTGAAGAGCCAGCGTGCGTGCCTGATCGGCCTTCATCAGAATGAAGCTGGGCAATAACTGAGTGATTGGCTTCAGGCTGGCGCGATCGAAACTGAAGGACCCACAGACGATTGTCGTCGGTGCGCCACCACCTCCATAATGAGCGACATTGCTGTTGGCCTTGGCCCCGATCTCGCGGAAACTCCACCTCGGACGTGTTCGCGGGCTATCGCGCAAAACAATCGAAGTCCCCCGGGCCAGCAAAAAGCAATCACCGCCGGTGAGGTGAATCGGCTCCGGAATCCCTTCCACACTCAGCCAGCAGTTGCCCCGCGAAAGCATGGCGAAGTGCGCCAAATCTGCGGGTGAAATCTCTTTGTCGGAAGGCGTGGCTTTTTCTTCGGCCCGCTTCTCCTGCATTACGCCCCACGGGGCTGTGGCTTCGAGCCGGTGCAGACCGAAAGCGGTTACGTGCATTGTTCTGAAGATGTCTGTGATCGGGTCCAACCTAGCCTCCCCCTTTTGGACGAATAGACAAAAGACTAGGACCCCTGAGCAGTTCTCGTCCACCGCCAAAGAAATCTACTCTACTGTACTGAATGCTACACACATTCTGAAGGGAGCAATTATGGGAAGGCTTGAAGGAAAAGTTGCAGTCATCACGGGAGGATCGAGCGGCATGGCGCTGGCGAGCGCCAAGCGCTTCGTCGAAGAGGGCGCCTACGTTTTCATCACGGGCAGGAGGCAGGAGCAGCTCGATGAGGCCGTCAAGCTGATTGGCCGGGACGTGACCGGCGTGCGCGGCGACGTGTCCAATCTCGACGACCTCGACCGCCTGTTCGATACAGTCAAGCGGGAAAAGGGCAAAATCGACGTCCTGTACGCGAGCGCCGGCACGGGCGAAGCGGTACCACTAGGCGAAATTACCGAACAGCACTTCGATGCGGCCTTCGACCTGAATGTGCGAGGGACGCTGTTTACGGTTCAGAAGGCGTTGCCGCTGTTCAACGATGGCGGGTCGATCTTCATGACCGGGTCAGTTGCTTCGGTGAAAGGTTTTCCAGGTTACAGCGTGTATTCGGCGAGCAAGGCGGCGTTGCGCTCATTCGCACGCACTTGGCTCAACGAACTGAAGAGCAGCAATATCCGGGTGAATGTGCTGAGCCCGGGGCCGATCGCCACACCGATGCAGGACCAGGTTCTCGACGAGGAGGCGAAGCGGATGTTCGAATCCCTGATCCCGCGGGGAAAGATGGGTCGTCCTGAGGAAATTGCCACGGTCGCGCTGTTTCTCGCTTCAGACGATTCGAGCTTCGTGAATGGGGTGGAGTTGTCTGTCGACGGCGGCTTCTCGGCCATCTGAAAACGGCGGATCTCGGTGAGTGCATGATTGCCAGAGCACCCAGCGAGGCCGATTATTACCGGTAGGTCGGCAAGACGTCCCGAATTCGTGTCGCGCTGTCGAGCGGAGCGGCGCCTACATTTTGAAGGGGATTCGCAGTACGAAGTCGAATCCCGTCTCTCCAGCCGAATCGGTCAAAGGGCCGGCAGAAAAAACCAGTCTGCCGGTCCGACAATCAGTAAACGCAGGGAACCGATAGGCGACGCGCTAAAATTCTGAGCCCGCCGCCTGGAACGTGACAGACAGAACGAAGGTGAAACTGGTCTGATCGGTGTTAGCGAGCGTTACGCTGCGCACGATCCTGTAAGGATCGAGTGCATACGTGTACGAATAGAGATTGCAGGTTGCTCCGTTGAGGGTGCCATCGCTGTTGATGCGATTGATGCCGCCCACAGCGACACTTTCGTTCACGTTTTGGCCGAAGTTGCACCAGTCGCTGAAGGTCTGGTTAAAGGTGTCACTCGGGCCGTTGGCGTAGTTTACCGTTACAGTCGCGGTATGGCTGCCCTGAACTCCGGTACCCAGCAGCGTCATGGTGGTGTAGGGTCTCTGCTGGTCAAACCGCAGCCGGAGAGTTGTTCCAGGAGCACCAGGAAGCGAGATCGCATCTGTGACGCAGTCTGTGGTGCAGCCCGCTATATTTACGGGACCGAAACCGAAGAGAGCGCCATTGACGATCAGGTGCGGGAACGGCCCGGAGGAAAGGCCGAGTTGCTGAGCCGAATACGCGTCCGCGCAACCGTTGGGCAACGTGCAGCCGTCGCCTCCACCGTCCATACCACCGGTCGCCGAGAAGGTAACCCCGTTGTTGAAGATGCCCCCTGTGTTGAACTGTCGCGACAGATTGACCGGATCCTGAAGAGTCTGCCCGGTCAGGGTGGCGGCCAGCACCACCACGTTGGGATCGTTCGGGAGGGTCAAGCTGCTGACAACCTTGTGGCTGTCGAGAGGGATGATGTACGCGTAGAGGCTAAAGGGGCGGTTGTCTTTGGTGCCGTCGGCGAGGTTACGGTACGGCATCACAACCGCGAAGCTTTCATTGTTGTTATGTTCGGGAACGAACCAGTCGCTGAAACTCTGCATGAAGGTCGAGGTCGTGCCATCTGTGTACGTCACTGTGACGCTCTGCGCGGACTGGTCCCCGTTATAGCCAGTGCCCAGCAGTTCGAGCGTTGCGTATCGACCAGGACGCAGCGCAACAGTCTGGCCCGCGCTGCTCACAGCATCGAGCTTATTGGCGGGGCCGAAGTTGAACTGTACATCGTTCAGAATGCGGTGCGGCGTGAGCAAATTCGCCGAGTAGGCGTCTCCCAGGCCGTCGAGGCCGCTGGTGGTGATGGTCGTGTCATCTAAGTAGATAGCGTAGGTGTTGTACGCAGAGGAGAGATTCACCGGCCATCCGATGCCGCCCATGCCGGTCGCCGCGCTCACCGCAAGCGTGAGAGACGAAGCGCTCTGGACAATGTCGCCCGAGGTTGCGTTGAAGGTCAGCGGCACAGATGGCCCGGTGGGCGTGGTGCTGCGAGCCCTTAGCTTCAAAGTGCTGGTGCTCTCAGTTTCCTGGGGATCGATCGAAGCAGTCACGCCGCTGGGCAGGCCCTGAACGGACGAGAAGGTGACTTTTCCCTCAAAGCCATTCTGCGGTGTGACAGTGAGCGTGGACGTAGCGGACGAGTTTTGATTGAGGTAGACGGCGCTGGTAGAAGCCGCTAGGCCAAAGGTGGGCAAAGCCAGCGTGAGATACGCAGGCTGCGTCTCCACTCCGCCGGCGCTTTCGCCGGTGATGGCCACCACAAAATTTCCGCCCGGCCCGGAGCCGTTGAGCGAAACGGTCAGCGTCGAGGTATCGGATCCGGAAATGGAGGTTGGACTGATCGAGGCCGTGACTCCGGAGGGCGAACCGAGAATGTTCACGTTCAAGTTGACCGTGCCGCTGAAGCCATTGCCTGAGCTGAGCTGAATGGTGCTGGTCGCAGTGGAAGATCCCGATGGAATGCTGAGTGCTGACGGCGAGCCGGAGAGCGTGAACCAGGGCGCGGTGGCTGCAGGCGTCAGGCTATTGATCAGCGACTGGCCGTCTGGGCTGCCCCATCCGGTGACCAGGTCGTAGCCAGTAACGGCGTCGTAACCTTCAAAGCCGGAACCTGTGCCACTGGTAAGGCAATTGAAGGCAGAAGTGCTCGCAGTGCATGAGGTCGAGTTATATTCACCGCCGCTGGTGATGTCGTGGAAGTTGCTGTCGTAGTTTGAACTCGTGCCAATCGAGTATAAAACCGGATTCACGAAGCCGGCAGACGGTGCATTGGCGTTGGCCGCTTGCTCGTTCACCAGAGCCATGAATCCAGCCCAGCGGGGCGCCGAAAGGCTGGTTCCTCCGAGCCCTCCCTGGCAACTCCCTTCTGCGCACCACCAACTGTTGCAGTCCGCATCCGCGGACACATCCGGTCCATTTCGCAAAGTAAAGGAGCCGGCATTCGACGAATTGATCACGCCCGAAAGCTGCTGATAGGTGGGGATATCAAAACCGTTAGTACTATACCCGCCGCCGCTGCCGCCGGGACTGCCGCAGGCCATCGTAATGCCCGGAGCGAAGCCCCAGGAAACCTCAGATGCCCAGGCACCCCCCTCGCCGTTGGTGGTTAGCTGCGTTCCGCCGACAGCCGTGATATAAGGATCATCCGATGGGTAATAGGCTGGGTTGGTCGGGCTCCATGCGCCGCTGTCGTCCGAAGCCACGAAGAGGTTCTGCCCCTGGGCGGCGAATTCCATAAAGATGGGCTCATCGGCTGTTGGATCGGCGGGAAGCCAGCCAACCGAAGCGCTCAATTGCTTCGCGATATCGTCCGTGGCCATCTGCGTGAAGGTATCCACGTCGTTGGAGGCCTCGTACTCAATGACCGCGTCCACACCGGGAGCCATCGAATACGATTGCACGATGTCGGCGATGGGTTCGCCGTCGTTGCAGGAACTGATGGGGCAGGACGTGTCGTAGCCATCGATCGAGTCGGTAATCACGACGCTGGGATCGAAAGGCTGGCCAATGGAACTGAAATACGCTTCGACGTCGCTGAGGTTGAAGTTCAGCCCAAAGATACCGATCGCCTGGCCGGCGCCGGTCAGCGCGGTGCCCCCGTAGTACGCGGCTCGCATGTCGCTGCCAAGGTATTGCCCGCCTGGGCCGGAACCGGTCTGATCGGTGCGCACGTTACCCTTGGGAGCGAAGCGAAGCATCGGTTGCGGCGGTGAATAGTCGTCGAGACCCGCGATATGCCAGAGCTGCACGCCGAGAGCACTGGTTGGTTCCCGGTCAACGGCGTAGAAGGTGCGATTCTTGTACGGATCCTGATACACGCCCATGATGACATGGAAAGCCTTTTGAATACTGGCGACGGATGCTTTGACATCCACGACCATGCGATTGGACGTTGTCCGCGTTACTGTCATGCCGTTCGCCTGAGCGAATCGGACGACTGCATCCACATCTGCCTGCGCGGGACCGAATTGGTCGGTAAATTCCTTCACCGAAAGGTAGCGGAGGTAGGAGGGGCTCTGGGGGTTGCGGAGGTCGCTGAGCAACTGAGTCAGCCCTGCCTGATTGCGAAGGGGCAACATGATGGCCAGCTTAAGAACGCGATCGGAGGGCAGCTGGCCGACCTTGGGTGCGCGACCGCTCATCACCACGTTGCGGGCATGGCGCGTGAGCAGGTGCTGCGGGGCCTGTGCGAACAAGGCCGGAAGCAAAGACGTTGCGGCGAAGGCTGCCACGAGCGACAGCCACATGCGGGGAACGCTGCTGGAGCGGGTCATGGGAATCGTCCTTTTACGGAAGAGGTGATCGAGCGGGAGCTTCG
The DNA here is from genome assembly GCA_963732165.1 of uncultured Acidobacteriaceae bacterium. Taxonomy (GTDB): domain Bacteria; phylum Acidobacteriota; class Terriglobia; order Terriglobales; family Acidobacteriaceae; genus Telmatobacter. The sequence goes on along the minus strand of CAVSYM010000053.1, from coordinate 46,742 downwards.
ACTACCGTGCGGTCCCGAACAAAGGCAAACGAAAACGACCCTGCAGATCTAACAAACTATAAAGGTAGGCTTTTCGACGTTCGCATTCCGTAGCGGAGAATTCTCGTCCCGGATTTCGATCCAATCCGGGGAGTCGCCAGCTGGTGGGAATCGCACATTATTACCGCTATGGTAACGATTCCATACTGCTGAGGAATTTACCCTCCCTTTCAATTCGTTGTCAAGAGATTTGTGGAGGTATGGTTGTTCTCATGGGATATGCCGGGCAGAATGATCCGCAGACCGGCTCCGGGGGGACAGCTCCAGACCGGAAGACATCACGCTGTTCCGTTTCCACCTCCTTTAATTTGTCGAGCGCGCGATCGGTCCGATAATTCGCGACAGCGCTCATGATATATTGTCGCAATGTCGCAGCTTCCCGGTCGACTGCGGTCATGTTCTCCGCAATATGCGACGACGGTTGCAAGCTGAAGCCGAACCCTAAGGTCAAGGGTCCCGTTCACCATCCGGATTCCGAGGAGAACTTGCGTGGGACGCCACCGGTGCTGGAGGTGAATTCCCAGAACGGTTGGGTGTGTTGTTGGACACTCAGGAAGCCAAAACGGGTATCCCAGCCAAGCCTTAAGGGCAAAGCTTTACTGGAGGCTATGAATGCGTCAGCCGTGGAAATGCAGGGTGGGAAGTCTATTGGCGGTCGCCGCATTTTTCGGCGTGTCGATGGGTTTTCTTCAGCCAATGCCGGATCTATTCGCGCAAACAGCGGTCACAGGGGGGCTGAACGGAGTTGTCGTCGATTCATCGGGTGCGGTTGTTGCGGGCGCGGCGGTCACTCTGGTCGAAAGCAATACCGGCGATACTCGTGTGCTGACGACGAACGACCATGGCCTTTACGCCGCCCCATTCCTTAAGCCTGGCGTCTACACGGTATCGTCCTCGGCCAGGGGACTCCAGTCGACCACAACCTCGGTAGAAATTCTCGTCGGCCAGCAGTCCGTGGCCAATTTGACTGTCACGCCGACCGCCAATAAGGAGACTGTTACAGTAAGCGCCAATAATGCCCAGCTGATCCAGACGCAGGACGCAAGTCTGACGACGACGTTTACCAGCCAGCAATTTGAAAATCTCCCCAATCCCGGTGGCGATATCACTACCTTTGCCTTCACCGTACCCGGCGTTGTGGTGAATACAAGCACTGGCGGCAATGGAAACTTCAGCACTAGTGGTTTGCCGGGCATCTCGAATCTCATCATCCTCAACGGCGCCGACCAGACGGATTCATTCTTTAACGACGCCACCACTGGCGCGTCCTCGCTCAGCATCGGTGCGTCGGAAGTCGCACAAGCCTCCCTGGTACAGAACGGCTACAACCCGGAATGGGGCCGTCAGGCGGGCGGTGTGGAAACCTACGTCACGAAAAGCGGCTCCAACCGGTTCCATGGCCTATTGCAATGGACATATAACAGCTCCGGGCTGAATGCCAACGACTTTTTCTACAACCTGAATGGCATACCACGCCAGAAGGCGGTATCCAATCAGTACGCGGCGCAGATCGGCGGCCCTATTATTCGCAATAAATTGTTCTTCTTCGCCGATACTGAAGGCATCCGCTACGTCGAGCCGTCGCTCAGCTACGTCAATTTCCCCAGCCCGGCATTTCAGACCACGACCCTGAACACAGTCCCGGACTCCAGCCTTCCTCTGTACACACAAATGTTCAATCTGCTGGATGGCTCGCCGTTCTACAAAACAGCAGTGCCAGTAGCTACCGGAAATGGTCCGCTTCAGGACGCTTCAGGCGCGCTCGGGTGCGGCAGCTTCGCAGGTACCCCGGTGTCCGGTCAGGCCAACGCATATTTTGGCGCCGTGCCGACTGGCGCCACCGGATCAGCCATCCCATGCATGACGGCGGCAGCGGGCGTGACCGGAGGTACTGTGACTGAACACACGATCGTTGGCCGCGTTGACTGGAACCTCAGCGAAAAGCAAAAGGTCTTCGTCCGCATCAGCGACGATCAGGGATCCAAGCCGGTCTACGTTAGCCTTGTCAATCCACTTCTGAACGTGCAGAGCTCGCAGCCAATTTGGAACGGCCAGTTGAACCACACCTTACGTGTTTAATCCTGATCTGACCAATCAGTTTATCGCGTCGGCGTTCCATTATTCGTGGCCTTATGGCCCAGTGAACCTGCAGCAGACCTTGGCGGCCTCGCCCGCGCAATTCAATGACGGCTCCGATGGGGGCACCAACTTCTCCACCGGATTCGGCCAGGAGGGCAGGATCGGTTTCGATTGGGGCAGCAATCCTACAACTACCAATTCCACTCAGTATCAATTCGTTGACGATCTTTCCTGGCTGAAGGGCACCCACAATCTGAAATTCGGCTTCAATTTCAAGCGCTATGACGTGACCGACGGCTACCCCTTGGTCAATACTTACGCTGGCTACTATACTTTCAACTCCGTGGGCGATCTGGCCGGCGGTCTCTTGCCGGGATCGTCAGGCTCCAACTTCCAACAGACCTTCGACCAGGCCAAGGAAGTCGCCATAGCCGGCTACAACTACGGCATATATGCTCAGGACGAATGGAAGGCCTCTCCACGGCTGACGATTGACTACGGTTTCCGCGTTGACCGCGATGGAAATATCTCGTGCAAAACGAACTGTTTTTCGCGCCTCATCGGCGGCTTCCCCCCGGCCAACGTCACTTTGGACACCCCATTCAACCAGATGCTCGCCACCGGGTATGCTCACGTCTTTTCCTCGCTTGAACCGGCTATTATTCAGCCGCGCTTCGGATTCAACTGGGACGCACGAGGGAACGGAAAAACGGATGTCCGTGGAGGCGCGGGGCTGTTCGCTGACGCCTTCCCCGGCGCGCTGATCGAGAACCAGTATTTGACGTTCCCCGATAACTACGGTGCCTTCGTCGAGGCGGGAAACGTGGGCGAGGGTGCGGGCAGCGCACCAGCATTCGCGCAGGCGTCCTACAATGTTCTTACAACCGGATTTTCCAGGGGGCAAAGCGCCAACCAGATCGCGGCATCGCTGCCCTCTGGCTCGCCATTCTTCGCTCCCGCCCATTACATCTCCCCGCGGCATATGATCACCCCGAAATATGCTGAGTGGAGCCTGCAGATACAGCAGCGGCTCGGCCCTTCGGATGCCCTGATCCTTTCCTATGTGGGAAACTACGGCTACGATCTGGTGAGCTATGACTACGCCATCAATGAAAGTCTGGCTGGTAATGCCTATACGGCACCTTCGGCATATGCAAGTTTCGAGGACGTCCCCGTCAATCCACCCGATCCGGCTTTCGGTCAAATGGGGATTATCAACGACAACGCAACGTCAAATTATAACGGCGTCTACCTTCTGTACAAGCACATAGACCGCCGCGGTTTGACTGCGGATATCTCCTACACTTATTCCCACGCTCTTGACGATGTTTCGAACGGTGGTCAGGATGAAACCTTCAACGGCAACGGTCTTCCTTTTCAGATCGTGCCCAACCACACCTCAACGTTGATGTATTCGAATGCCGATTATGACATTCGCAACAATTTTCTTGTCGACTTCACTTACATCGCGCCATATCGTTTCCAGAACAAATTGACCGAGTTAGGAGCAGGAGGCTGGACAATTGCCGGCAAAGCCTACTGGCGTTCCGGGCTTCCATTCACGGTGTTCAATAACAATGCCGCGAATGATCTATATAACGGAACAGGCAACTACTACGTCCTGGCCGACGTGCTCGACAACCACTTCAATCACTCCTGTAACTCATTCTCCCAACCCTGCTTTCAGGGCCACTTCTTTAACGGTTCCGGTGTATCGACTGCTGACGCGTACAACGACGCGCCACAAACCAATTTCGGCAGTGTGCCGCGAAATGCCTTTTACGGGCCGCATTACGCGGACGTTGATCTGAGCCTTTATAAGAACATCTTCCAGAACGACAAGGGGATTCAATTCAAGGTCGGCGCGCAGGCATACAATTTGTTCAATCATCCGAGTTTCGCCGCGCCGGCAAACGATGCATCCTTGTCAAATCTGGGTCAGATCACGAGTGATGTGGTTCCCCCCACCGGCCCCTACGGATCGTTCGGGTCTACGAGTTTTGGCCGCATAATCGTGGTCACCGGCACGCTGGACTTTTGAGATCTTTTGGCTCGGTTGACTCTACAATCCTCCAAAAGGTTTGGCTGCCCCGGCCCGGTGAAGGGGCGAAATACTTGATCGCGGTGCTGGCGTCTGTGCTCGACGGAGACTCTCGCTTTGGCCGAGGACGGCCAACGAAACCTGAGTCTGTCTCAGGATACGTTGACCGCTTGTGGCCAACGGCGTCATACGGCGTAATTCACTTGAGGGTTTGACGTATGAAACGATCCTTTTTGCTTCTGGGCTCTGTTGCTCTCCTCGCGACCGCGTTCTGCATGGGGCAGACGGAAGCGAAGAGTCCGGCTGGTCCTGTTGCGCTGACCGTGCAATTGCCTATTCCGAAACAGCAGATTCTGTATGTACATGAGGTCATGCCGGTCAGGCCGGGGCCCCTGACCCTTTACTACCCGAAATATATCCCCGGCGATCACGCGCCGGACGGGCCCATCGACGCAATGATGGGCCTGGAAATCACGGCTGACGGCAAACAGATCGCGTGGCTCCGTGACGAAGTGGACATGTTCACGTTTCATTTGACGGTGCCGGCGGACGTCGACCGGATCGACATCCGCTTCCAGTTCCCGGCACCTGATCGGGTCACACCGGATCTTATGGGTCTCGAGTGGAACGATGTAGCGCTGTACCAGGCCGGTTATCCAACCAATGTGCAGATGTACGAACCTACATTGGTGATCCCCGCCAGTTGGGGGTACGCGAGTGCGCTCACGACAAATGAAAGCAGCGGCGGGCGCATTTCGTTCAAATCGGTGCCGTTCAACACGCTGGTCGATTCACCTGTGATTGCCGGGAAGCATTTCCGCGAGATCGATCTCACTCCGGCCGGCTCACCTGTGCGTCGTTATCTCGATATGGTCGGTGACAATGCGGGAGCAATTGATATTTCCGACGCTCAAGTCGCCGGTTACCGTCATCTGGTGGAGCAGGCACAGGCGCTTTTTCACTCACATCACTACGAAAACTATCACTTCCTCTTTACGTTGAGCGATTACGTCTCGAAGGGGGGTCTGGAGCATCACCAGTCGAGCGACGACCGCGCGCGCAGCGGCGCGAAAACTTTTGCCGACGCTGACCATTTCATGCTGGATGCCTCGCTGTTGCCACATGAATACACCCACTCATGGAACGGCAAATTCATGCGTCCGGTAGAACTGTGGCAGCCCGACTTCGAGCTCCCCGAACATGGGCAGATGTTGTGGGTGTATGAAGGTCTCACGGTCTACCTCGGCGACATGTTGACGGTGCGAAGCGGGTTGTGGTCGCCGGATACATGGCGTCAGGCGGTCGCTTACCGGGCGGCGTCGATGGCGTACAGTACCGGTCGCGAGTGGCGGCCGCTGATCGACACCACCGTTGCCGCGCAGTTGGTCTACGGCTCGCCGAGCGCATGGGCGAACTGGCGCCGGCAAACCGACTTCTATCGCGAAGGCCAATTGCTATGGCTTGCTGTGGACATGAAAATCCGGACCTTAAGCGACGATCGACGTTCCATTGACGATTTCGTCCAGCATTTTTTTGGCGTCGATGACGGCAGTTTCATCACCCACACCTTCACCTTCAACGACATTGTCAGTGCGCTCAATGCAGCGCAGCCGTACGACTGGGCGAGCTTCCTGCACAACTGGCTGGACGGTCTGGGTCAACAGGTGCCGCTGCTCTCCGGCATCGAGGCCAGCGGGTGGCGTCTGGTCTATACCGACCAGCCCTCGCGGTACCAGGAGGCGATCGAAAACGTCGGGGAGGGTGAACTCAGCAGCCAAGGAGTCAATGCAATGTTCTCGTTGGGCTTGTTCCTCAATCGGCAAGGTAAGGTCGAGGACGTGTTATGGAATGGACCTGCTTTCAAAGCCGGGCTCGCACCGGGCATGAAACTTGTGGCCATCGAAGGCCACCCGTTTAGCCCCGGCGTGTTGCGAAGCGAAATCGCCCAGGCACAGAAGAGCATGAAACCGCTGCAGATCACTGCGAAGGGCGATGGCGTCACTGAGGTCTTCACGCTCGATTACAACGGTGGATTGAAGTACCCACATCTTGTCCGAGTGCCAGGCACGACCGATTATCTGCAGCAGATCCTTGCACCAAAGCCGTTGAACAATGGCTCGTAAAGCTGTCTGGATCTCGCCGGTCATCTAACGCTACTTATTCATCGTGCATCGCCTCTGCACCGGATGCGGGGCAGGTACCTGAAACGGGCGCGTCTACTGGGAATCGGCAATCACGCAGAGTCGAGCATATTTTCCGCGGGGCCGGCCGTTGTCGCACCGGTAGCACAACGGCTGCCTGGCGACCGACTGACCAGAGACACGCGCGCCAGGGAATGGCGCGTATTATTATGGACGGCATGTCGACCGGGGCGCGCATCATCCTCGCAATCCTTCTGTTCGGAGTTCAGCTCTCGCCGCCTGTTGGGCTTGCGCAGGGCGAGGCGTTGCATCAGCGCTTCGATGCCGTACTGGCGCAACACGGGATTGTGGGAGGCGGTATCGCCATCGTTCATGGGCAGGAGCCGGAAACGGAGTTTTTCTTCGGGTTGATGCGGAACGGTACGCATCAGCGCGTCGACGGCGAAACCTCGTACAACTGGGCATCGATCACCAAGACCATGACGGCGATCGCCATCCTGCAGCTGCGCGATCGCGGCAAGCTCTCGCTGAATGACCCTGCGGTGCGCTATGTGCCCGAGCTGCAGCAGGTCCACGACGAATTTGGGCCGATCGGTGCGATCACGATTCGCGACCTGCTCACGCACAGCGCGGGCTTTCGCAATCCTACGTGGCCGTGGGACTGCGATGATCGAACGAACTGCGACTGGCAACCTTTTGAGCCGACTCACTGGGCTCAGGTGGCGGCTATGCTGCCGTACACTCACGTTGCGTTCAGACCTGGCACCCAGTGGAGCTATTCCAACCTTGGCTATGTCTTCCTGGGCCAGATCATCGAGCGGCTGACCGGCGACGATTTCGAAGTCTACATCGATAAGAACATCCTGATGCCGCTCGGCATGACAGAGAGCTACTTCGATCGCTCCCCTTACTTTCTGGAATCGCATGTCTCGGCGAGTTATCTGCGCGCCGGTGACAAACTCACCGGGCAGCCGTTCAACTTCGATACTGGAATCACGACCTCGAACAGCGGCCTCAAAGCTCCCCTCACAGACATGGTGAAGTATCTCCGTTTCCTTATCGGCGACTCAGCCAACCCTCTCTATGACGTCGTTCTCAAGCGCAGTTCTCTTGAGGAAGCATGGACCGGCGTGCTGCCGGTTGCTGAGCAGGAGAAGACCTCTACCGCCTACACGAAAGATGCGCCGAAAATGGGCCTCGGCTTCTTTCTGCTCAATCTTAACGGGCACAGCTACGTGTACCACGACGGTGACCAGGGCGGATTTTCATCCGAGATATTCATCGATCCTGAGCGGCGCGCGGCTGGCATTCTCGTGGTCAACACGACCGATACTGGTGGGCCTGCACCATCGGCAGCGCTGCATCCTCAGTCGAATACTGAGCCTGAGCCTGGAACCGATCTCCGCCTCACCTTGCGTCAAGAACTCATCGACCACGTGTTTCCTTCATTCGCAGGGACGAGCCCCGCGGGCAAATAGCGCCTGGCACACGCAGAGGGCGGCTCAGTCCGGGCGGTACCAACTGTACGGCGCGTCTAGTCGCTAGCCTACTTCGGAACCGCGTCGAGCACGGCGCAGCGGGATGAGCCCGAAGATTGTTCGAGGCGGTTTCGATTAGGAGACTTCTGCTTATCTGGTTGACTCAGCATACCCCAACACGTAGCGGGGGGGTGCCCAGACCGCCCTTTGCCAAGACGCTACGACAGTTTCAAAGCGACTTCGCCACCGAGGAAGATTGCCAGGAGTACCTGGCGGCCTGTTGCTGGCCCGACGGTTTCATCTGTCCTCGATGTGGACATGGGCGAGCGTACGAGTTGTTGAACCTAGCGTCCGGTCATCTTCAACATGGCTTCAGGAAGTCGGGCTCCTTCGAGCTTTAGACTGGAGTACGCTTCATCGATCTTCTTGAGATCAGCCTCGGTCAGCTCAACTCTCACCGCACCTATGTTTTCCTCAAGCCGGTGCAGCTTCGTTGTTCCAGGGATCGGCACGATCCACGGCTTCTGCGCCAAGAGCCACGCGAGTGCAACTTGTGCAGGCGTTGCGCCCTTGCGCCCTGCAACGCTTTTCACCAGCTCGACCAGGGCCATGTTGGTCTTACGCGCTTGGGGCGAGAAACGCGGCACGATGTTCCTGAAGTCGGTGGGATCGAACTTGGTGTTCTCGTCGATCTGGCCTGTCAGAAATCCAGCGCCAAGCGGGCTGAAGGGGACGAAGCCAATGCCGAGTTGCTCCAAGGCCGGCAAAAGCTCAATTTCGGGGCCGCGATAGAAGAGCGAGTATTCACTCTGCACCGCGGTGACTGGCTGCACAGCGTTTGCACGGCGAATGGTCTCGACCGCTGCTTCCGACATACCGAAGTGCTTGACCTTCCCCTCGGCAATCAACTCGCCGATCGCACCTGCGACATCCTCGATCGGCACGTCAGGGTCAACGCGATGTTGATAGAACAGATCGATGTAATCGGTCCGCAAACGCTTCAGGCTCGCGTCTGCCACGGCTTTCACATGCTCAGGCCGACTGTTGGTGCCGCCACTGCGCTGGCCGGTTACCGGATCGATGTTGAAGCCGAACTTTGTGGCAATCGTTACCATATCGCGGATTGGCTGTAGCGCTTCGCCCACGAGCTCTTCGTTCGCAAATGGCCCGTAGGCTTCGGCCGTATCGAAGTGAGTGACGCCAAGATCGTGGGCGGCGCGCAGCATCGTGATCATCTCGCCCTTGTCGGCTGCCGGGCCGTAGGCCGAGGTCATGCTCATGCAGCCGAGGCCGAGAGCAGAAACTTCCAGCCCGGAATTTCCCAGTTTTCGCTTTTGCATCGTTTCTCTCCATTTGCAGTTTAGGCAGGAACGGAAGTGCGCCGTTACCACGATCCTGCCGATCTTTTGCCTAATTCTCTTGACTGCGAGTATTTGGGGTCGCACCGTGCAGCGGAAACAGCTATTCTCTTCAGTGAAGAGGGCAAACGAAATGAATACAAACGGCAGGTATTCCACCGCTCCTCCACCGATTTGGTCGATCCAGGATTTGAGAGCTGAGCTGACGAGGGAAATTGCATGGTTCATCGGCAACTCAGAGAGACAGATCACAGAAGTGCCTGGCCTGTTGCTGGTGCGGAGGACTGCGCCGTCGGCACCATGCTCAGGAACGTACACGCCGAGCGTGATCGTGGTTGCACAGGGTAGCAAGCGCGTCGATCTCGGTCAAACGAGTTTTACCTATGACCGGTCGCGATTCCTGTTAACCTCAATCGACTTGCCCATCGTCAGCCAGGTTGTTGAAGCGAGCGAAGCCAAACCGCTTCTCGCTATGGCGCTGAAATTGGAAATGCCGGTTGTCCGCGAGCTTCTCAGCCGAGAGGAAGTTCATGTGAGTGAAAGGCCGTCTGAAACGCCGGCAATGGTCACCGGCGCGGTCACTGTTGAATTGCTTGGGGCATGCTGCCGGTTGGTCGACTTGCTGTCGAATCCACGGGATATTCCCGTTCTGAGTGACCTGATCCAACGCGAGATTGTATACCGGATTCTCTCCGGGCCTGAGGGCGCTCGCCTTCGCGCGATTGCAACTTCAGGAGATCAGAGCCATCGCACAGCAAGAGCGGTCTCCTGGATCAGGGACAATTACGCCAAGCCGGTACGGCTCGACGATCTGGCCGAGATTGCAGGCATGGGCGTATCGACGCTGCACCATCATTTCCGCGTAATGACCCACATGAGCCCGCTCCAATATCAGAAGCAGTTGCGGTTGCAGGCAGCGCGTGGGCGGTTGCTTGTCGAGGGTCTCGATGCCTCAACTGTGGCGTTTGAGGTGGGATACGAAAGCGTCAGCCAGTTCAATCGTGAATACAGCCGCTTCTTCGGTCAGCCGCCGATGCGAGACATCAAGAAGCTGAGAGATGAAAAAGTCGTTGAAATCAACGCTGCCTGACGGACCAATTGCAAGGTATTCTCTCGGACGCGCACTTTGGTTGAAAGGAAATCCGGCCTTTCGCTAAATTCGCTTGTCGTCACTTGACCGAGTAGCCGGCAAGAACGAAGCCGCAGGCGCCGCGGACGCTCGGTTGTGCCATACGCGGCGTGTGCGGGCTTGGTGAATGCACATCATCGGCGATCGTCGGTTCTTGCTAAATGGCTGATTAGAGGCGTGTTTCGATTGAATCTCCATAGACTCACGGCATCCGCGGCAAACGCCTGCGGTTTCCTTCTTGCCTCCTAATCGAAGCCGCCTCGAAAAATGCTCGAGCTCTTCCCTCAGACATGTGCTTGAAGCGGTTCCGATGTAGGCTAGCGACTTCTCGTCCTTATGCCGTTTCTTCTCCCGGTCCGACGTGCGTCAGCCATCGTTTCGACGAATCAGCCGAGCCGTCGAGACAATGCGTAGATCACCCGGTACATTCCGTTAGGATCGTCAAAGCGATTTCCGAAGGTATGATCGTCGTATTCATGCTGCGGGGTACATCTTCTGCTCACCGGGAGTCCGCAAGGAGCCGATGAATGTGCTTTGGCCGCACGTGAAGAATTGGGATTAGCCGGGAACTTGCTGACGTGGGGTTGCATTCAGCGAGGACCTGATTCGCAATGGAACGCGACGGCAGTGATTTAACGTTTTAAGATCTACGGCGGAGGCGCTATTGGACCAAATGTAGGCTGCGCGGTCCAACCCTCCAATAGATAAAGCACAAAAATGCCGAGTGATTCGTCGGAAAAAGTTTACGCAGCATGCAGCATGATAGGTAACAAAAACAGGTTCGGATCGGGAAAGCGAAGCTACGCGATTTGAGTTCTCGACGAGTGCATTATCTCCAGCACCGTATCCACAACGCTCGGCACCGACAGCATTGCCATCCGGAAATCCCTGGACGCGGAGCACTATCGATACGGTACTAGAGATTTGGCAACAATTTAGACTCACCACAGGTCGGTTTACTCGATGCTTCATGGAAGCCTGACCGCTCTCAAGATCAAGAGCAACCCTGCAACAACGATGAAAACCCCAATAGCCCGCGCAAGGCGCTCGCCACCCGGCGTAAGACGTTCGGCGGTGATTGCGGCCGTTACTATTGCCATCGTTTTCAGATCCATGACTCCGATTACCAGCAGGATCACTGTGAGATTGGCGCAACTCAAGCCGCAGTCAAGTCCGAAGCGCACACCCTGCCGCCAGGCTGTGCGGATATCGGCAGGCAGTATGCGGCCATGCCCCGGCGCATCGCGGCAGCAAACCAGGTAATTTGCCTTCCACGGGGTAAACTGAAACCCGCCGGCGAAAAGGATGACAGCTCCGACCGCGACGGGAACAACGTGAGCCAAGGACGGATTTTCCATCTCAACAGTTGCGAGCGCGACGCCCAGGGGAAAAACGGCCAATCCGAACACGGTCCACACGAAGAAGTACCCGACGCCCGCAAGCGCGGTGAGACGGCCGAGCCGCGATTCGCCTGCCCACCGGATGGCTTGACGGTAACGGCACAGCATTGGCACCAGGGACGGCATCATCATCGCCGCCATCATCGCCAGCCACATGGCGAGGAACGACGCCGTGGCATCGATCCACGTTTGTCCGGGCATTCGCATCCATGTCATCGACATCGTCCAGCCGCCCGGCATCCGCATCTTTCCCATTGCAGACATGGATCCGCACCAGGCGATCGTCAACGCTGCACTTCCAGTGAAGAGCAGCGCTGAGGCGCCAAAGAAGGCTTGTTGTGAATATCGCTCCGAAACCATGGGTTGTGACCTCCTTTTTGCGTGATGTCAATGCTGTCCCGACTTCGCTCAATGCTGGTCGTATCTGTCATGGTGGCGCAGCCAGACGCTGGTCTCATTGCGGCCCTTGGGAGCGCGGTCGAGCCACTGGTACATGCCCCAAAGAGCGTCCAGTCCACGCGAATAGGTGGAATAGGTGTGGTACACAACGCCGTCTTCAAGTACGAACGCACTGACGCCCGGCCCCTGGCGCGTGTACGTCGACATATCCACTCCGCTCATGGTCGCCATCGCGTCGGGCACTGTTGCTGAAGTCTTTCCTGAATACTGCTCGCGCGCCGCCGGCGCCGGACGGCGATAGTTGTACACGAGATTTCTCTCGCGCTGCTGCTCCTCGGTAAACGAGACATTGAAATCGAAGTTGAAGTCGCCGCTTTGGGAGGAGGCCCAGGGGAAGGTCCAGCCCATCCGCCGCTTGTATGCCTGGAGCTTCGCGAGCGGCGCAAGTGACACCGCCCAGAGCATCACGTCATGGTTGGCAAGATGCACGGCGATTCCATTGAAACCATCCGCGATGGCAGAGCAGGACGGGCAGCCGGCGGTGTAATCAGGCCCAAACATGAAGTGATAAACGAGAAGCTGGGAGCACCCGCGGAAGAGGTTTGGAAGCGATGCGCTGCCGTCGTCTGTCTCAAATCGATGTCCTTTTTTGACTGGCACCCACGGCAGCTCCTGCCGCTGACGGGTCAGCTCGTCGCTGCGTCGCGTGAGTTCCTTTTCTGCCTTGAGCAGTTCGAGCCGGGCTGCGAGCCACTCCTCGTGGGTTCCAGTTTTGTGCATGGTCTGTGTAGTCATCGTCTTCTCTCCTTTCGTCGGATTTTGGTATTCCTCGCGTTCTTAAAATGACCGAGTGCTTAGTGGCCACGTACAAATATTGATTCAAATCTCGCACTAACGGAGAGTGATAAGTGTGGCGGGATTCGTAGCGGGCGAGCTTCAGTGCCTGTCTGTCCCCAGGTCGTCCGAACGCCCAGCCTCCAGCCGGTACCACTGAGCGATGGGCCGCCCGCCCGGCCACGATGGTTGCCAGGTGGGCGCGCCGCTGCTAGTGCGGGTATAGGTGCACGGTTGCGGCCAGCCGGCCGGCGAGTCCTCCCACGACTCCTGCCGCCCGTAAACCGTCAAATCGAGCAAGTGATAGTTGTTATCCATCACCTCGGAGCCGCGTGCCGTCGTCCAGTACGTCTCGAATACTTTCGATCCCTGCCGCAGGTAACAAACAATGTGCATCCTGCCCACTCTGCGTCCAACCAGGAGAATCTCGCGCGATTCCGGGGAGGCCGAGTACCAGGGCATCTGCCAGTCCATGAAGTCGCGGTATCGGGAGCTCTCTTCGTAGGGGCCCTGGCAAAACACGGCGAAGGTGACGTCGCGAGAATGAAGATAGGACAATTCTGCGACCTGCGTGGTAACCCAGGTGCAGCCTTCGCACTGCTCCGCCGCAGGATGACCGGCGTGCCACATAGAGTAATAGACAATCAGTTGTTGGCGCCCCTCGAACGCGTCGAGCAGCGTCACCGGGCCGTGCGGACCAATGAGCTTTGTAGTGGGATCCACTTCCACCATCGGCAGCCGCCGGCGGGCTGCCGCGATCGCGTCACCCTCGTGCGTGTGAGCCTTCTCTCGAACCCGCAATGCGTCGAGCTGCTCCTGAAAGACGCTCCGATCGACGATTTCGGGCGCTGCAAGTCCATCTTTCATGATGTCTTTCACCGCTTCCTCCTTCGCTGCCCAGGTTTTGGGCGGAGATGCCGCGCTTATTCGCAGCCGCACGCTTTCGCCTCTGCCTCGCGCCTTCTGATGGCGGCTCCTTGGGGGTCGGTGATGATATCGATCCACATAGGGTCAGTCGCAGCCTCGGCGTCGTAATTGTCGTGCCAGTTCCACCACTTATACGGCGCGGTCTGCGGATGACCCTCGGGCGAGTCTTCCCACGCCTCCTGACGGCCGAGCGCAGTCATATCGAGGTAGCTCCAGGTGGTTCCCATAGCCTCGTCGCCGCGGCTGTTGATGAGGTATGTGCGGAACACCTTGTCGCCGACGCGGATGAATGCATTGTGGCCGTGCCACTGGTCCACGCCGAAGTCCACGTCGAAGCTGTCGGTCATGGTGTACCAGGGCATCTCCCAGCCCATCTGCGCCTTCAGCCGCGCGATGTCGGCCTGCGGCGCACGCGAGGCCCAGGCGAGCGTGGTGTCGCGGGCGTTCAGATGCGATAGATGAGAGACTTGGTCCGCGCCGAGAGAGCATCCGCGGCAGGCGTGATCGGGCCAGCCAAACACGCCGGGCTCGAAGAAGGCGCGATAGATAATCAATTGCTTGCGGCCCTCGAACAAGTCAGGGAGGGTAATCTTGCCTTTGGGTCCGTCAAACCCGTACTTCTTCTCCACCAACACCCACGGCATGCGCCGCCGTTCGGCGGCCATTGCGTCGCGGGCGTGCATCAAGGCCTTCTCTTTTACGAGCAGTTCCTGGCGCGCAGCCTCCCACTCCCGCTGCGAAACGATCGGGGGTGTCTTCATCGTGAGATGCTTCTTTGTTCCGATTCCATGCATTGTCTGTGTCGCCATTGTCTTAATCTCCCTTCGTTGGATTTCGGCCTTTCGTTGTGTCTTCGATCCATTCTTAGATGCGAGACCCTTTTAGAGAGCCACACTCTCCGGGACGAATGCCGCGACCTGGCGTTCCATGGCCTTGGCTACGCCGTTGCGCCACCCTTCGGCGATCGATTGAGACATGGGATCGGGGAAAATTTCCTCTTCGCAATTTTCCAAGCCATCGAAGATAGCCGCCGCGGCGGACTCGGTCGAAGCCTTCGGGATATCGAAGCCCCGGTTCATATCGGTATCGACGGGTCCGGTCAAGATGGCATGGACCGTCACGCCCTGGCCGGCCAGGAGCGCCCTCAGCGATTGAGTCATGCTGAGCGCGGCGGCCTTCGAAATGGAATAGCCGGGTACGACTGGCAAGGCCGCGAGCGCCACCGTTGAAATGTTGTTGACTATGGCCCCCTTCGATCGTTTCAACAGCGGCAAGAATGCGCGAGTCACATTGAGGGGTCCGAACAGGTTGACCGCCAGGTGCTGTTCGATCACATCAGGCTTGCTTAGATCGTCGTAAATGGCGATACCGGCGTTGTTGATGAGGACATCGAGAGTGTCGATGTCATTGATCGCCCGCTGAATCTGCACGGCGTTGGTCACGTCGAGCGTTAAGACCGTCACTCGTTTGTCAGAGTGTTGGAGTGGGCCGCGAGTACCGGCATACACTTTTTGTGCGCCTCGTATGAGCGCTTCTTCGACGAGTGCCCGGCCGATGCCGCGATTGGCGCCGGTGATGAGGATTGTTTTCTTCGCGATATTCATGGTGTTCTCCTTTTGGTTTCGGGCTGCCTCTGGCTTGCCCGTTGGTGTGAAGTGTTTAGTCGCCCGTGCTTATTGCGCCATGACCAATTGCTCGGTGGCCTCATGTACCAATACTGATGCGGAATGCGAAGCGATTGTGAGTAACAAGTGTGGCGGGATTCATTGCCCCTCCGGCGATTGACATACCTGCAGGCCTCCACGGACTAAGCTTGCCAGCCTTTTCAAGCCAAGCGCAATTAGGAACATAGGTGTGCCCTAGCTGGCCTCCTTTGCTGGAAGCGGCACGCCGGCACTTACTGCCCTGCCGTACCGTTTCGCCCAGCGGCACATGCCTCTGAGCGGTGCGATGATGGTCGTACCTAGCTTGGTCAGGGAGTATTCGACTGCAATTGTCTTGGTTCTCGTCACACGCCGTCCGATCAATCCTGAGGATTCGAGATTGCGAAGAGTTCTCGTCAGCATCCTCTGCGAGATGCTTCCGAGGTTGCGGCGCAGCTCCCCGTGGCGATACGGCCTTTGGTTCAGCGAAAACAAAATCCGGGGTGTCCATCTGCCGATAAAGATCGGGGCGGGTGTATTCGTTTGTTGGATCGTCATCGTGTTTTGTCCTCGTCGTTCTTCTTTGGTCGTGCCTTTCTCGATGGGGCCGTTTCTTTCGCGGCCACGATATATTTAACCCAGAGTGACTGCAGGGTGGGAGTGACAAGTGTGGCGGGTTTTTCATGGATTCGTTGATCACAGCAGCAGCACGGGCGCTTGCCGCGGGTGATCCCCTTGGCGCGTTGAAACGAGTAGCGCTGCGCGACGACGCGCCCGCACTCGCGCTTCGCGGCGTTGCGATGGCACAGCTTGGAGAGTTCGCACGGGCAAAGGAACTCCTTCGAAAGGCGACACGCGCCTTCAGTCCGAAAGAATCAGTGGCGCGCGCAAGGTGCATCGTCGCCGAAGCCGAGATTGCGCTGGCCTCGCGCGATCTGGCCTGGGATGCAAAAGCGCTCGAAGCAGCGCGGGCGATGCTCCAAAAAAACGGGGACCGGTTGAATGCCGCGCATGCGCGGTACCTGGAGGTCCGGCGCCTTGTGCTTATCGGGCGCCTGGATGAAGCGGAGAATATGCTTGCCGATTTTGAACCGTACCTCTTACCGCCCGCGCTGAGAACCACCTACGAACTCGTGGTTGCGGGAATCGCGATGCGGCGTCTTCAAATCGAAACGGCGCGCTCTGCGCTTGCTCGGGCCGAACGCGCCGCGCGGCAAGCGAATATCCCGGCTTTGACAGCGGAGGTGGAGAGCACGTACCGCGTTCTCAAAACGCCGGCAGCGCGCTTGATTGGACGTGGTAAAGAACGACCAATCCTGTTGGAAGAGGTGGAAACGGTGCTGGCGTCGAAAGCACTGGTCGTGGATGCGTGCCGAAATGTCGTGCGCGATAGAAACACGGTGGTTTCGCTCGTCACACGTCCAGTGTTGTTCGCGCTCGCACGCACACTGGGCGAGGCGTGGCCCGATGACGTTCCGAGGGACCTGCTTCTTGCTCACGCATTCGGGGCGAGATTCGTGGACGAATCGCATCGCATGCGGCTGCGAGTCGAAATCGGACGGCTTCGCAAAATCCTTCGGCCATTGGCCGATATCAGTGCGACGAAGCGCGGGTTCACATTGGAGCCTCGCCACGCGCGCGAGGTGCTTGTGCTGGCGCAGCCAGTCGAAGATGAAAACGGGGCGGTGCTTGCTTTCCTGGCCGATGGTGAGTCATGGTCGAGTTCAGCCCTGGCGATTGCTCTCGGCACGAGCCAGCGCACAGTGCAACGGACGCTTGATGAACTCGCGGCAGCAGGGAAAGTGCAGTGGTTCGGTAAAGCACGAGCTCGTCGTTGGATCACTCCGCCGGTGCCGGGATTCACGACGACATTGTTACTCCCATCTCCGCAATTTATTGATTAAAGTGGATATATGAAACGATCAATCGCTGAAGTCGTCCGCGAGTATGGCCCGTATCCGGGCGCCGACCGTGTGCATGGAGTCACCTATGACGGTGAACACGTCTGGTTTGCATCCGGAGATAAGCTGAATGCCTTCGATCCCGAAAGCGGAAGCGCAGTGCGCGCAATCGATATTGCGGCCCACGCCGGGACTGCCTTCGACGGCAGGCACCTCTTCCAGATTGCAGAGGATCGCATCCAAAAAATCGATCCGAAAACCGGAAGCGTGCTCTCCACTATTCCATCGCCCGGCGGTGGCCGTGACTCTGGGCTTGCGTGGGCTGAAGGCACGTTATGGGTAGGGCAATATCGCGACCGGAAGATCCATCAAATCGATCCGGACAACGGGAAGATCCTTCGCACAATCGAGTCCAACCGTTTCGTAACCGGTGTCAGCTGGGTCGATGGCGAACTCTGGCATGCGACCTCGGAGGGTGAAGAGAGTGAAGTGCGTCGCATCGATCCTCAAACGGGCGAGGTTATGGAGAGTCTCGAAATGCCGCCTGGAGAGCTTATCTCGGGCCTCGAGTCCGATGGGGGCGATCGCTTCTTCTGTGGAGGACAAAGGAGCGGAAAGGTAAGAGTTGTCCGGCGACCTCGGCGCAGTCAAGTAATGGGCACGGCCACGGGAAATGAGAGCGTCACTGCGAAAAGGCATTGATCCGATATTGTCAGTGCGGCGGTCGTTGGGTTAAGTGCGCATACCGAAACATGGCATGAACAGGCTCTTGTTTTGGCCCTCACTCCGGAAACGACCATGTTGGAGCCGCTGCTGGATCGGGACCTGCGACGGAAGAAAACATACATGAACTTTTGCCGCCAGCCGTCTTAAACCTGCTTGCACATCCAGTTTGATCAATATCGCTGGATCAGTCAGCGGGAGAGCCCGGCGATTTGTACATGGTATGGGCTTAACAAGTCACCGGTAGAATGCCCGACGGCTGCCAGAGCAAGGCGGTAACTGACTTGTGTCTGCAGCAGGATGAGTTCGGCCTGCGCGAGCCGGGTTTGGGCATCGAGCACAAAGAAGTTTGTCTCTGCGCCGAGCTCATACTTGCGCTGCTCGGAGGTGAGAGTCTTTTGTGCCAGATCGAAGGAAGCTTTCCCGGCGGCCAATGCCTGGCGGGCTTCGTCCAGCTGATGGACGGCATCATGGACTTCGCGAGTAATTTGCTCGCGGATCTGGCCGCCTGTATCGAGATCGTGGGAGCGCGAGACCAGGGCGCTGCCCAGCGTTGCCTGTCCTCCGCGATTTCTGACCGGCAGCGTGAGCGAGAGAGTTCCGCCATAGCCTGGATAGCCGAAGCCGAACAACTGGCTCATCGACGTGCCAAATCCACCGGGGGCAACTAACGCGCCGGTCAGGAGGTTGTATTGATTGCCGCCTAAACCGGCGCTCTGGTAGAAACCCTGGAACTGAAGATTGGGTTCGAGCTGATTGTGCGCAAGGCGGATGCTGTCTGCATCGTTGGCCAGGGCATCTTTGACGACATCGAGTTCCGGACGCTGGCTGAGCGCCTTGGTTAGCGCGGTCTCAGTATCGATGTTTTCAAGCTCTCCTTCGGTTTGCGGCTTCTCGGTCAGATTCAGTTCAAGTGTGTTCGTCTGGGGATCGCGATCTGCGCCAATGGTGAGGCGCAGCGCTTCCTCGGCCTGGGTGAGTGCATACGCAGCCTGGATTACTCCGACCTTGCGCGCTGCTACCTCCGACTGGGAGCGATAGATATCGAGCGGCGGCAATGCCCCAAGTTCCAGGGAGCGCTTGTCGCGGTCATAACTTGCCTCGGCCAGCTTGAGCGACTTCTGCTGCACGTCGAGGGCGCCGCGGGCCTCCACGGCATTCCAATACAGGCTGACAACATTCAGGATGGCGTCATTTACTTCGGCTGCAAAGCTCGAGCGCGACTGCTCCAGCGAGCGGCGCGCGATCTTTATCAAGGCGGTGTTGGCAAAGCGTCCGGCGCCGCGCAACAAAGGCTGCGTTACCGTGAACGTCAGCGTGGAGTTGAAAAACGGATTGAAGTAATAGTAGGCATTGTTGGTTGAATACTTATTCGACGAGATTACCGCCTGGAAATTGGTTCCCGGAGAGAAGGTCTGTGTATAAGTAACCTGACCGGTCTGACTCAAGGAGTTGAGAGTTGCAGTGGCCGAGACGCCAACTCCCTGTAGTTGGCTGTATGAGGGAGACGAATAACGATTGATGTTGAGACTGCTTTGCAGCGATGGATCGAAGGGCGAAAACTGGCCAAGCAAGTTAAACTTCTGGGCTTCAATCTGAGTTTCATCAATCTGGACATTGCTGTTGTTTTCGAGCGTGAGCAAGATCGCGTCGCGAAGACCGAGAGTGAGCCTGCTGTCCTGTACGAATTCCTTGAGATGCTGTGGGGGCGGTAGCTTGTTTGCCTGAACACGCGCGGTGAGCATGCCGCGATAACTCTCAGGCGACTGCGGCAGTGCCGGCAGGACAGTAACCAGGGCGAAGATCGAAACGAAGGCAAAGCTGATGAACCTCATCCAAGGACTCCATCTATGAGCGGAGATTGTCGGTAACAATGGAAGATGCAGTATTCAACGGGCTGTTGAAGGACTGAAGGGCAGGCCTTACTCATAGCGGATGGCCTCCACCGGATCGAGACGCGCAGCTTTGGTGGCGGGATAGATTCCGAAGATCAGCCCAACTGAGATGGAAACGAGAAATGCCAGGGCGATGGAACTGAAGGTTACGATGGTGGACCATCCGGCCAGCCAGGCAATGAGGCGGGAGATGAAGAAGCCGAAGGCCACGCCGATGGTTCCACCGGCGAAAGAGATCATGGTTGCCTCAACCACGAATTGGCGCACAATATCGGATTGCTTTGCTCCCACCGCGCGCCGCAGTCCGATTTCACGGGTGCGCTCGAGGATACTGGCCAGCATGATGTTCATGATGCCGATTCCGCCCACTAAGAGAGAGATGGAAGCAATGGCAACCATGACGGTGTTGAAGAGATGCTCGGTGCGCTTCTGCTCGGCGAGCAGTTCGGCAGGCACCACGATGGTGAAGTCGTCCGCGCCATGGTGCGATGAATTAAGAACGGCCCTGACTACCTGAGCGGATTCGGAGATGTTCGCGCTACCGGCGAGATTGAGATAGATTCCGTCTATCTCGTCTCTGACATCGCTGTAACTGTCTTCAAGGCGCAGAAAGGAGGATTTCAGCGGGATATAGATGTTGTTATTCACGTCAACGGGCGCGGCGCCAGAGCTGTCGCCCTGTTCGCTGAGCTGCGGGCTGACCACGCCGATGACACGAAACCATTGCTCGTTGACCTTGATGTACTGCCCGAGGGGATTGGAGGAGCCGAAGAGGCTCCATTTGGCGGCAGCGCCCAGCACGCACACGGGCGCGGCGCGACTGTTGTCGTCCTCATCGAAGAATCTTCCGCTCAACACATGGAGGCCGGCGATCTGCTGGTATGTGGCGTCGACCCCCATCACATTGGGCATGCCCTGCTGCGCCTTGGGGATAGTTTTCGACGGGGTGAGCTGCTTGCGCGGGGTGGAAGCGACGATGCCTTTGAGGTCGTCCTGGATGACGCGGTAGTCCTGAAGCGTGAGCCCGGGAGAGAGCAGACGAACTTTCTGATGGGCCTGCCACTCCAAGGTTTGCTTGGCTTCGACGATAAGATTGTGGACTCCCATTTGTTCTATGAGGGCCATCACTTTCTGCCGCGCGCCCGCGCCGATAGACAGCATGGCCACGACCGCGGCGACGCCGAAGATCATGCCCAGCATGGTGAGGAGCGAGCGCAAGCCATGAAGCAGCAGGTTCTGCATGCCCAACTGGGCGTCTCTTGTCCATTGCTGAGAGACGAGCAGAAGACGCTCCCGCAACTGCGGTTGGTTTTCAGCCATCAGGGCCCTCCTCCTATGCCGCCGGTTGCTGTGGGGCCGGTTGTCTTGGCTGGCGCGGTGGGATCGACCATCGCGACAATGCTGCCTTCTTCCACTCCGTCGACAGCCGCACGGCTTTCGCTCTGGCTTTGGATCTTCACCTCCCGCTGCTCGTAGCCGGTTCCTTTCTTGACATAGACAATTCGTTTGCCATCCTTCAGAAAAATGGCCACTCGGGGCAGATAGAGCACATTCTTTTTGGCGCCGCCGCGAAAGATAATTTGGGCTGTGAAGCCGGAGCGAAGGCGGGGATCTTCATTGGCGAGTTGAATGGAGACGTCGAAGCTGCCACTCGTGTTGGCGCTGAAGAATTGGCGCACGGTCATTCCGCCGACGCTCTTGACGGTTCCATGAAAAACCTGCCCCGGTAGAGCATCGAAGACGACCTGAGCCGGCTGGCCCACATAGACATTGCTGCGATCCTGCTCACTGATTTTGGAAGTCAGGTCCAGGCCCTGGGGGTCGACGACCTGCGCAATCGATGCTCCCGATTGAACCTGGTCGCCCTCATGGTAGTCGGGAAGGACCATCCCGGTGAACATGATTCCTCCCATGACAAATACGTTCTTCTGAATCGAAACCAACCCGTCCATGGGCGCAGTAACGCGCATTTTATCCAGATTCTGCTGCGCCTGGTCCATGCCCAGCTTGGCCTTGTTGTACTTCTCCTGCGCGAGGTAAGTAGCAGCCTGGCCGGAGGCCTTGTGGGATTCGATGTCATTTTCCTGCTCCGCCAGCACTCGCTTGGCCTGCACCAGGGCGAGGTCGTTCTTTTCGGCGTCGATCTTGCTGAGTAACTCATTTTTCTCGACGTCGAGCTCGGCTCGGCGCACACTATATCGGTCCTTGAGCAGGGTGACCTGATCTACGGCGGCGAGGACGGCGGCATCGGCCTGGGCCTTGATGATTTCCTGCTGGGCCTGCTGAAGTTCGGAGCGGTTCTGCTCCAACTTGTAAAGCTGCTCGCTGGGGTCGAATTCGAAGACAACATCGCCCTTTTTAACGGACTGGCCGGTGCGCACAATATGGGTAAGCTGGAGTGCATCTCCGCCGACGGACGGAGCCGAGAGCATGATGGAGTGGCTGGCGCGAAGCTCGCCCATTGCCCGAACCTGAATATCGATCTCGCCGCGTTTGACCTGGGCGAGAGGAATGTCGTCGGCACCGGCGGCCAGGGGGACGTGGCTCGAGGCCACAACGACGCCAATGCCCGCAGCCAGCAGGATGCCAACCAATGCCCAGATAAGAATGCGATGTCGTCTGATCCGCGCCATCTCACTCCTTCACCGAAGGTTCTTTGAGGGCCACCAGGTCACCGGGTTTCAAACCGCTGGTGATGAGGATGCGGTCGCGGCTTCTTCGTTCGACTTGAATGGCACGCTCTTTGAAGGCAGAGCCGTTCCAGACATAGGCCACGGTTTGCCCGGATCTAAGGAAAGACGCCTGCGCCGGAATGGTGATGGCGTCAGGAACGCGGCCAACGATGACCGTGATCTGTACAGTCATGCCGGGCTTGAGGCGCGGGTCCGTCTGGTCGATGGAGATTTCAAGATCGAAGTTGCGAGGGATGGGCCAGCCGGCGGAAAAGTCGGAGGTGGCGATGGTGCCGATGCGCTCAATTTTGCCGGTGAACTGGCGATCGGGAATGGCGTCCAGTTGCAGCGTAACCGGCTGCGAGAGGGCCAGCCGGCCGCGTTCAGTCTCGTCCACGCGGGCCGCGATGCGCAAGGAAGCGGGATCGGGGAGTTCAGCGATTGGCGTACCCGGCCAGGCGCGCTCGCCGGCTTTGAAAGGGGTTTCGTCGCCGTTGTGCCAGATGGAGAGTAGACTGATGGTTCCATCCGATGGCGCCTTTAACGTCATGGCAGTGAGCGCAGTCTCGGCGCGCTGGGCATCGAATTCCGCTTTGCGGCTGGCATTCTTCTTATCTTGAATCGTGGCCCCATCGACCGTGGTATCGGACTTCAACTGTTCCTCGGCCTGACGCAATGCCTGCTCCGCGTCTTCAAGTTTGAGCTTGGCTTCGGCGCCGTCGATTCTCGAGACGACCTCACTCTTGCTGGCATCGAGTCTGGCCACTTCGACGTCGTATTTGGCTTTCATGACTGCGGTCTTGTCGACTTCTTCATTGAGACGGCCATCGGCGCGGACCTGCTCGATTTCAGCCTGAGAAGACTTGAGCACGGACTCGTCCTGCGCGAGATCCTGCTGCGTTTTGGAGGGATCGAACTCGACGACGACGTCGCCTTTTTTCACCTGTGTCCCGTCTGTGGCGATCTTGAGAATCTGCAGATCGCCGGCATTGGCAGGCGCGGTGATGGTGACGGATTTCATGGCCTTCAACTGGCCGCGAATCTCGAGAGCATCGAGGAACTCACTGCGCTTGACCTGAAAAATGGGCACTGCTGGAGATCTGGCTGAAAAATGGGCCACTGCGCAGACAGCCGCACTTGCCGCAACGAGGGCGACGATCACCACCAGCGTCCTGCGCTTGACCCATAGATCGAGAATTCTCTGTTTCATATGAGCCCGCTCCCGGTGGCCGAAGCGCCTGCCGGACCGACATCGACCGCGGCAGAAAGATCGGGCATCAATCTTGGGTCGTGGCCCTGGATCGAAAAAACGGCGGAGAAGTTGCGCAGCTTGGAAGAGAAATCGCCGGGTGTGCCCATGGGATCGACGGACTCCAGCTGCGCCGGAAACACCATGTCGGCATAAGCATCCAGATGCACCAGCGCCTTCTCGCCGATCTTCAAGCCAAGCAGGTCTTCCTGATTGACGGGAACGCGGACCTCCATGATGGCGGGATCGACCACCTGCATGAAAGGAACACCGGGGCGCACCTGATCGCCTTCCTGCACCTCGCCCATGTTTCCCTGTTTCCAAATGGTGTTGAGAACGACGATGCCGTCGATGGGGGAGTGAATCTCCATCAGGGCGGAGTTGGCCTGCGCATGAAGCATGGTTTCGCGCGTGCGGTCGCGCTGAATTTCAAGGATGCGAATGGAGGCCTGCGCGGCCTTGCGCTTGAGTTCGAAGGTCTGTTTCAGCTGCGCCAACGTGGCTTTGGCTTCGTCCAGGTCTTCCTGGGCCTTTTCGGCGTCGATGCGGGAGAGCAGCTCAACCTTTTCCATTTCCAGATTAGCCTTGGCGAGATTGTCCTGGGCCTCAAGAATCTCGGATTCATCCTTGACGCGGGCGGCGTCTTCCTTGGCTTGGGCTTCGATAACCTGCTGATTCAGGTCGTCGGCCTGGGCCTGCTTATCAATGGAATCCCGCAACTGCGCCTGGCGGTCAAACTCGACCAGAAGGTCTCCCTGCCTGACCCGCGTGCCGCTGGGGATGAGCTTGGTGATGGTGAGCGTGCCCACCTGCTGGCCGGCAATGAGAGGAGCCTGGATGGCTCGTGCTTCAACTGCGGCTGTCATACCCTTGAGGCGAACGGTTTGCGTTGCCGCGGCCGGTCCCGTGGACGATTGCGCGACCGAGCCAGGAGTCTTGGATTTGGTATGCGTGAACACGACCGCGAAGACCGCTCCAACCACCAAAGCGGCGGCCAGCGCGGCGA
This sequence comes from uncultured Acidobacteriaceae bacterium, assembly GCA_963732165.1. Classification (GTDB taxonomy): domain Bacteria; phylum Acidobacteriota; class Terriglobia; order Terriglobales; family Acidobacteriaceae; genus Telmatobacter. The sequence goes on along the minus strand of CAVSYM010000053.1, from coordinate 21,828 downwards.
TGACACCGCGAGGCAGGCGCCCTGAACGGGAACCGACTGCCGCATCCGGGGAATCCACGGAATTCGCTTCTTCCGGACCTTTGGGAGAAACAACTGGGCTAGTCATCCAGGACCTGTTCAACGCGAAATGATTCCATGCAAGTTTGCTTCAACGAATATGGCCCACAGGCAAATATACGCGCAGCTCCTTGGCATCAAGACCGGAGAAACCTTCGGTAACCGCAAGATCATTGGCTGTACCGAAATTCACGGGTTGAAATGATCTTTTTTCTTTGACGTCTCTGAGACGCATTTGTGTGGCTTTCCGCTCATGCAGTTATGCTTTTTGGTCTTCCACTGAGCCAATTCTGCAGCCAAAATTCGCAATTTCCGATAGGACCACCGATTTCCCAAATAGAGCCGCCCCGACCGCAAATCATTAGATTAACCAAATTACTCTCCTCCAATGCGCAATCCAGTGCAATCGCTGTCTCGATTTTGCGTTGTCTGTCCATCTCCGCGGCAGGCGCGATGGGACACTGCGCAAATCAATTCCGATGTACGAGTTTTGAATCCTGTTGCAGCAGACTCACGGTGACAATGACCGCGGGGATAAGGAAGACCAGCGAGCCGACCACCCACATAATGACTGCGCCGGTAACCTGGTCTGCCAGGGGTGCAATGTAAAACGGGTTTGGCTGCGTGAGGTAGTAGCTGTAAACGGGACGGCCGCAGAATGCGAGGAAGGCGGAGAGCGCGGTATTGACGATATCGGCGCCAACAAGGTAGGGGAGCATGATCCATCCCGGGTAGCGCGCGCAAGTCGGCCATGGCCGGATGAGCGGCCACCAGAAGAGGATCGAGGAGCCGAGAAAGCAGATATGTTCGAAATCGTGCCAGTGTTCGTGCCGCAGCGCAAAGTCGTATGCCGAAGGAATGTGCCATCCGAGAAAGGACAGATTCATCGCGAGCCACGCAACCAGCGGCGTGATGAGGAAACGGCCCAGAGTGCGCAGTGCTTTGAGTCGAAATAAAGGACCCAGCAGGCGGGTGGTGAGGATGCGCGGAAGGCCGCGCAGCAGCGGGACCTGCGGAAGACCAAGAAGCAGGAGCGGGGGAACGAACGACATGAGGAGCAGATGCTCCACCATGTGCGCGCTGAGCAGCGCGTCGGAAAAGCCGTCCATGGGTGAGCCGATGGCGAGCCAGAGAATGGCAAGTCCGAGAAGAAATGCCGCCAGACGGCCGGCGTGGAATTGCGCGTGCCGTGATTTGCGGATGAGGAACCAGCCGCGGGCATAGACAATGGCGGTGAGTACCACCATCGAAGTGAGGAAGAGCGGCGGCGACCAATTGTCGAAGATGGCTTGGCTTGCAGGGGACATTTGCGTCAGCTGGCCCTAGGGTGCGCCGGGTGTTACCGGCCTGGGCGGCGTTGATGACGGCGATTTCTCGCTGGTCAGGACCACCTTCCGCGAAGCATCGACCGCAGGAGTGAGATTGCCGCCGCGCAGTGTGAGCAGGAAATGCACCAGAGCAGTAGTCTCTGCAGGGTTGAGGGCGTTGCCGTAGGCCGGCATGTTTCCGCCGCCCTGCAGAACCTGGCGGATGATCTGATCTTCGGTCATGCGCGATGCGACGGAGTCGAGGGCAGGCCCGCGCATGCCACCGAAGCCGCCTATCGAGTGGCAATTGCGGCATTGCTTGTTCTGGAAAACGAGGGCTCCCTCGCGAGCGAGCGGAGTGCGGTTCTGGAGGTCGGCCACTGGAATTGCATCGCTTGTCCAGGCGTTCATTACCGGGCTCCACGGCGTATACATTGCCAGGCGCGTGAACGTGCCAAGGGCGACGGCGATGACCGTAAGTGTAAGTACAGCTACGGGCCGACGTGACCAATGTTTTTCTCCTTCGCCCGAGACAAGCGGAAGCAGCAACATGGCGCCGATGACGATGAAGGGCGCAATGATCATTACGGGCGTTTCGAGACTGGGCGGCAGATAGGCGAGGACCGCGTATATCCAGAGAAATGCGAAGTCGGGTTTGGGCACGGTCTGGATGATGGTTGGGTCAGGCTGACCAGTTGGGCCAAAGGGCCCGAACCAGAACGCGCAAGCCATGATGGCGAGCAGGATGGCAGCGGCGAAGACGGCGTCCTTCCACGCAGCATCGGGCACAAAGGGAATACCGGTCTTTTTTGCGAGCCCATGGTACTCCATCATGTAGGTTTTTCTGTTGACCAGGCGGCCGGGCATTGGCCACTCATTGATGCCGAGGCGCAGCACCATCCACAGGTGCACGGCGACGAGCGCCAAAAGGATTCCGGGAATGACGAAGACATGAAGTGCGAAGAAGCGCGAGAGCGTTGGTCCGGCGATAATGGGGCCGCCGAGCATGAGGTCAACAAGCCAACCGCCGACGAATGGAACACGGCTGAGAATGGAAGCGCCGATGCCGAGGCCCCAATAGGCGTCCTGATCGAAGCGAAGAACCTGACCGGTAAAGGCCATGCCGAGTGTGAGCAACAAGCAGGAAGACTCCGACGATCCAGGTGAGCTCGCGCGGGTATTTGTAGGCACCGAAGAGGAAGACCTGCGCCAGGTGAATTAACACGATGGCGACCATGAAATCGGAACCCCATCCGTGCAGAGCGCGCAGATACCATCCCAGGGCGACATTGTGATCGAGGAATTCGAGACTGCTCCAGGCGTGGCCGGCGGTGGGAGCATAGACCAGTGCGAGCAGAATGCCGGTGACCACCTGAAGCACCAGAATCACCGTGGCCGCGCTGCCAAAGACATACCACCAGCTCGAGGTGCTGGACGGGACCTCATGCTCGGCTGCTTCGATTGCGGGCGCGCCCAGCCCGAGCCTGTGCTCGAACCAGTTGTAGACATCGGTGGCGCGTTTTTTCAAACTGGCCATGAATCAGCTCCCGGTTTCGAATCGACGGACGATTTGAGTTTTTCTGCGTCTGCGAGCATTGTGCTGGAACTTGCCTGAATCTGCGTCAAGGCTGGTTTCGCCGTCTGCTCACAGTTGCGTGCTGCAAGCGTTGGCATCTTGCCGGCGTAGATCAACAGATTGCCGGAGACAATTTTGTGAGGATACTCGAAGAGTCCGCGTTCGGGCGGACCGGAGGCGCGCGAACCGTCTTCGTAGTACGCGCCGCCGTGGCAGGGGCAAAGGAACAGCCTGGACTGCGCAAACCAACGCACCGGGCATCCGAGATGCGCGCAGTTGATAGCGAATACCTGAAAACTTTCACCGGAGATGCGGCGGACCCAGCAGGGAATGTCGCCGGTTTGCCCATCCCATGAACTGGTGACAGGATTGCGGAAATTTGCCAGGCGAGTCTCGTCTTCGGGAAAACTGTTGAACGGGCCAAGGTCGATCCACGAATTGCTGCTGGAACTCTTCCTCATGGCAGGGCCCAGCAGATAGCCGACGATGGGGACCGCAAGGACCGCTCCGACGGCACCATTCAACAGCAAAGACAGCTTGAAGAGAAAGACGCGGCGCGAGTGGCCGGCGCCGTTGGCGTTTGCCGCAGACTCGGGCGCAGCGGAACGATCGTTTGGTGAAAGCGGCTCACTCGAATTCATTTCGCCCTGCTCCATGCGTTGTTCTCTTCGCTCCAGAGAACATCGATTTGCTCGGCATTCAGCTCCGAATTTACGGTTGGGTTGAATATGGCTGGCCCGGATTGGCGACTCGTTTAGAGGCGAGCCAGGCGACGATATCAGTGATCTGCTGATCGGTCATAGGTCGTGTGGGTATGGGTTGGGCGACGTCGTTGCGCCAGTCGGGCATTGCCTCGTCGGGGCGTCCGGCGACGATGATGCTTCGCAAATTTTGATCGCTGATGAGCGCGAGATAAGCTGGATCGACGATGGAACCAAGCTTATCCGCAGTGGAGTTGGGATTTCCATCGGCGGGGCCACCTTCTCCTGTAAGTCCATGGCACCGGGCGCAGAAAACACCATAGGCCTGAGACCCACGCTCCGCGCTGGCCGGCAAAGTTGCGAGGTAGGGTGGAGGGATTTGGCCCGCGAGAACGCCCGGGTTTCCCCATTGCCTCACGATACCCTGCGCGAGAGCCGAAACCTGGGCGTCCGTTAACATGCCTCCGGCACTCTTCGCGTATGCGGGCATCAGCTTTCCGGGAACGCCATGGACGATTGTGTCTTGGATGCGAGCGTCACCGGCCAGCGCGATGTAGACCGGATTGTCGAGCGAGATGGCAGCGCCATTTTTGCCATTCTCACCGTGACATGCGGCGCAGTTCTGTTTGTATAGCGTGGGAAAATCCATGACCTGATCGGGGCGCGGCACTTCGGGTCCTGGTCCCGGCTTGCCGGGAATGCGGCTACACCCAACGCTGCCCGCGCATACCGCAAAAAGCAGCAGAGCGCAAAGTGCGGTCCGAATTCGAGTCGAGCAACTCATTGATCTTTGTCTTTCGGCGTGGATGAACCAGAGGATTGATCGAAGTGCAAACCGGCGCGAACTGCAAACGGCAAGGCTCGAAATTGTGGCGTGCGCACCTTTACCTGCAGGTTGACGACGAAGCCGCAGACCAGCCCGAAGGCGACCTGCGAGAGGACAAACCAAAGCCAGTCGATGCGTTCATTCAGGATTGGACTGATGACGCCCAACGCCGAGTAAAGAAGGGCGGTCCAGAGAAATGGCGCGATGAATCCGCAGGTGAGAATGGGCTTGCGGGGAAACATTGGCAATAGCGCGCCGTAGAGCAGCCCTACCAGCACCGAGGTAAGGGCGTGGATGCCGAAGCCGGCAAGCAGGCCCAGCAGATGAAACTGGGCCAGAAAGGCATCGCTCTGTCCCGCCCATCTGATGAAGCCGCCAGCGGCCAGCAAATTCACCGCATACCAAACGCTGTGGAAGCGGATGAGACCGAAGAGGGTCGCGGGAACAATCATGGCGACGCCTCCGGCGATGCCGCCCTTGATTCCGGCCGTTATTTTGAATGTTTCGACGGGCAACAGCTTGCGATGCTTTGGATCGGCTGCGACTTTGGTATAGATAGCGCGCGGGCTGGAGATCGCGATCTCTTCAGGTTGAACCGAAACCGAAGCGTGATTTTCGTGCGGCAGCACTTCAAAGAACCATCCCACCACGGATCGCAACAGCAACACTACACCGAGCAGGCTGATGACCCAGTGTGTAACCATGCCGGTGATTGCGAGCGTGACGCCGAGCGCCATGACCATGGGCCAGGCAGTGGGCACAAAAAGGATTACGCCATCTGCGGCAGCGGTCTGATGCGCGCGTGCCGTATCGTGGCCCACTGGGATCATCGATTCATCGTGCTGCATCCGGGGCTCTCCTTTCGCGGTTTATCTGCCCAGCACATAAACAACCGTGAATACTACAACCCACACTGCGTCGACGAAGTGCCAGTAAAGCGACAGCACTTCAAGTTTCTCGGAATGTTCTTCAGTTACCAGACCTAAGAACGAGAAGCCAAGAACAAGCGAAAGCATAATCAGACCTACGACGACATGTGTGGCGTGCAAACCGACCAGCGAATAGTAGGTGGTCCCGAAGAGGTTGGTCTGAATGGTGAATCCCTTATCGTGGATGAGGTGGTACCACTCGCGAGCGGTTGAGGCGAGGAAGATCGATCCCAGCAGCACAGTGCCCGCAAGCCAGGCCGTGGAGGCGCTTCGATTGCCTTTTCGCAGCGCCGCCACCGCAAAATGCACGGTAATGCTGCTGGACAAAAGGCAGACGGTGCCGAAGATGGGCAACTCCAGCACCTGCGCCGGTGTAGGACCGCTGAGGCTCTTGCCGATGTAAAAAATATAAGCAACGACAAAGATAATAAAGATTGCGGACTCGGCCACAATCAGGCAGGCCATGCCCACGGTGCCGCGATAAGGAAGCGTCCACGGTGTGCCAGCCGGGTTAATCGGTGCAGCGAGCGAAGCCACGTTAGCGTCTCTCATTATTCGTAGTCAGAGTCAGGATCTTCAGGATGTTTCAAATCCCACAGAGGCCGGCGGCTGTTGACCGTGGGGAGAACGGCAAAGTTATAGTCGGGCGGCGGTGAAGTTGTTGACCATTCCAGCGTCCACGCATCCCATGGATCGTGGCCGGCCGGCTTGCCCTTGTAATGCGATCGCACCAGGTTATACACGAAACACAAAACACCGGCGACCTGGAAAATAGCGCCGATGCCGACGATCATGTTCCATACACCCCATCCACGGCTAGCCTCATAGGTGTAAATGCGCCGGGGCATTCCCAGCAGGCCGGGAACATGCATGAAGTCGAATGTCAGATGAAAGCCGATCAGAAACAGCCAGAAGTGCCACTTGCCCAGAGTCTCCGACATCATGCGGCCGGTGATTTTCGGGTACCAATAGTAGAAGGCTCCGAAGAGCGCGAAGAGAATTGCGCCGACCAGGACATAGTGGAAGTGCGCCACCACAAAATATGAGTTGCCCAGTTGCCAGTCAAATGGCGCAACGGAGAGCATAATCCCGGTGAGTCCTGCAATCAGGAACTGAAACAGGAAGCCGACGCAGAACATCATGGGAGTGGCGAAGATTACTTTGCCGCCCCATATAGTTGCGAGCCAGTTAAATATCTTGATTCCCGTGGGCACGGAGATCACCATGGTGGCGAAAACAAAAAACGTATTCGCGGTTGCGCCCAGGCCGACCGTGAACATATGGTGCGCCCACACGCTCAGGCTAATAAATCCGATGGCCACTGAAGCGGCTACCATCGCCGGATAACCGAAGATCGCCTTTCGCGAAAACACCGGCACGATCTCGTTGACGAATGCAAATGCCGGCAATACGAGCACGTAGACCTCCGGATGTCCGAAGATCCAGAAGAAGTGCATCCAGAGAATTGCCGAACCGCCGGCCTGGGTGTCGAAGAAGTGAGCGCCAATGTACCGGTCCAGCGTGAGCATGATCTGTGCCGCTGTCAGCGGGCTGATGGTGACAAAGACCAGGCCGGACATGACCAGGTAGAGCCACACCAGCAGCGGCATTCGGCTCATCTTCATGCCATTGCAGCGCATACAGACGATGGTGGTGACAATATTCAGAGCGGTGCCGATAGAGCCGATGCCACTCAAAAAAATTGCCAGCGTCCAGTAGTCGGTGCTGTGGCCGGGCGAGAACACCTTCGCCGTCAGCGGTGCATAGGCAAACCACCCCACATCCGGCGCCGAACCAGCCGCATAAAGGCCGCTGCCGCCCACATAGCTGAAGTAGAGCAGAAACCCGGCAAATGCCGAGACCCAGAAGCTGAATGCATTGAGGCGGGGAAACGCCATATCGCGCGCGCCGATCATAAGTGGGACAAGATAATTTCCGAATCCGAACAGAATCGGCATGCCTACGAAAAACACCATCGTGGTGCCGTGCATGGTGAAGAGCTGATTGAAAACCTGCGGCGAAACGAAGTGATTGTTGGGGACGGCCAGTTGGATGCGCATCAGCAGCGCTTCGACGCCCCCGACCACGAGAAAGATCAATGCGTAGGCAATGTACATGAGCCCGATCTTTTTGTGATCCACCGTGGTCAGCCACTCATACACGACATGCCGTGGCGGAGTGCCCGGTTGGGGCGTCAGAGTTTCATCGATTCCTTCGACGACTTGAGTTGTGCTCATCAAACAACCCTCTCCAATCAATGGCTATCGAAGCTGCGTCAAATAGGCGGTAATTGCATCCAGATCGCGATTGTTCAAATGCATGGACGGCATCAGGCAACCGGGCTTCATCGAGTTTGGATCGTCAACCCACTTTCTCAGATTCTGCGGGGTATTCGGAAACGCCCCGGAGGCGATGGTGTCGCGGCTGGCCAGGTGAGTCAAGTCGGGCCCAAAGCGACCCGTTGCCGCTGTACCGGCAATCGTATGACAACTGATGCATGCGTTTTGCATAAAGACAGCCTGGCCTCTTGCTGCCTTGGGATCGCCAGTAAAGTCCAGTCGCACGGGCCTTTTTTGCTGCGCCACCCAGGCAGCGAACTCCGCGGGAGTCTGGGCGTAAACGCGAATCAGCATCATCGCATGTTGCGTCCCACAGTATTGCGCACACTGGCCAAAATAGACCCCAGCTTTCTGCGGATCGATCCACATGGTGTTAATGTGGTCTGGAATCAAGTCCGTTTTGCCCGCCAGGCGCGGAACCCAGAAACTGTGATCCACATCCGCTGACATCAGCGTGAGGTAAGTCGGCTCAGGATGCGCTGGATCGTTGACCGGAACGTGCAGTTCATTCGCCGTAACGATCCCTAAATCCGGATAGCGATATTCCCACCAGAATTGGTGACCGATCACGGTCACATTCAGTGTGACTTTCGGCTTAGGGATGGCCTGCGTTCCGATGATGACTCGCGTAGTGGTGAGAAACAGCATCACCACGATCAGGATGGGAATCACCGTCCAGGACAGCTCAATCTGATTGCTGCCATAGATCTGTGCAGGCTCGTGCTGCGAATCTTCAGGGCGCTGCCGGTAACGGATCAAAGCGTACAGCAGCAACCCCGCAACGACCAGGAAGATTCCCAGTGTTACGGAAAGCACCAGCATGGAGAGATCGAAAATTGAATGTGCAGGTGTTGCGGCGGGGGCAAAAATGCTTGTGGGAGATTGCGCAATCGCATGGCTGGCGAAAAGTTGCCCGCAGGACGTTACCAAGCAGAACGCACAACCGGAACCGAGCCTGATGTTGCGGCAAGCGGTCTTCTGTCGTCTTGGGAAGGGAGACAACAAGGTCCGGCCTCGTTTTCGGTTCGAATGGATGTCGCTGACAAGCGCCACGCGCCTGCGGATATGCTAAATCATCAACGACAGCCACTGATCAATTCGTGAGATTTCTGGAAAACTACGGCAATCCAAATGAAGGAGCCGGTTTGGCCCGACGCAATCGCGTTGTATCCTTTTAGGGGACTTTCCTGACGAAGTAACACTTTGCCCGATCGACAATAAAAGTCGGACGTCTTCATTGTTGACGGCGTTGATTCGTCGCTTGCATCATGCGCAGATATTCCTGGGTCATCATAGCGCGCATTCGCGCAGCCACTTGTGCATCGCATGTGGCATCAAGTGTGCGGCAACGATCGATCGCCGCGCGCAGATCTTTGAGAAAGGCGACGCAGGCAGGACAACTTTCGATATGAGCGCGCATCTGCTCGCAGGAGCGTGGTTCCATACGGGCATCGATATATTCGGATAAGTTGGCAAAAAGCTCCCGGCACTCTTTCGGCCTTCGAGCCAGGCTCTTGCCCTTGATTGGAGACGGTTCGGGAAGGCCTTTCAGAATTCTCGATCATCTCTTTGCGAACGGCGAGGCGCGCGCGATGCAGACGCACCCTTACAGTACCAATCTGGAGGCCAAGAATGCGGGTGACTTCTTCGGAGCTCAGATCTTCCATGTCATGCAGCACGAGGACCAGCCTCAAAGCCGTCGGCAGTCTCAAAACCGCAGTGTGCAAGAGATCGTGCTGTTCATTTCTCAGGAAGTCATGCTCAGGGCCTTCCTTCGGTGCCTGCATGAGGAGGCGCAGTTCGTCCTCATCCGGCATGAGCTCGTCCAGGGAAACATGCTTCCCGTCAAAACCCGGATGTTTCCTTCTCATCCGGCGGCAACGGTTTCTAGTCACCGTGTAGAGCCAAGCGGCCAATTCGCCGGGCTCTTGCAGATTGGTCAAGTATTTGAGCGACCCGAACAAGACATCCTGCATGGTATCTTCAGCGTCTTCGCGGTGCCCGCACATCTTCATGCTGAAAGAGAAAACGGTATCCTGCAATAACCCAATTGCTTTTTCGGTCGACTCTGCACTATGCTGGCGCAGCAGTTCCGATGCTTTTATCAATTCAGGACGCATTACGGGCGATCTCTTTTTGCAGCGAACGGCGACGAAGTACCAGACTCAAGTTCGACAGGCTTCGCCCGGGTAACATCCTAGTCCTCACGAGCAGCACAGGCAGGGTAGTTGTACAGGGCGCCTTCAATCATCTTAAGACAAAGTGGACAGATGCCCGTGAGCCATTCTCGGATCTCATCGCGATTGGTCACCTTCTCTGACTCGACCATCGCGCGAAGCAACGCCAAAGCGAGGCCCATTTCCGATCCCGGCCGTCTCGATTCGAGGAGAAGCATCTCGCGGTAGACGGCGTCCTGCAGCCGATTGGATCTTCTCGATTGTGCGGTCGTCAGCCTGACGGGAGATGTCTGACTTGCCGTGTTTGCTTGTATAGGACGATTGCCTGAACCGGCCATGAATGCCTTCCTATTTACCGCCGACATAAAGTTTTCTATTGCGCCAGGCAAATTCAGTCCGCGCCGGGCGCGAAGCTGTTACCGCTGTCTCTCAAACCCATCATGCGAAAGATACTCATTGCCGGACACCAGTTGGTTAACGCCGACTGCAGCAGATTGAGGCCGACAAAGACGGTCAACCACAGCCAATAAAGAGATAGGTAGTGCGCCAACACCAGAGATAAAAGGACCATGACGCCGGCCATAAGCCGAACCGCGCGTTCTACTGTCATTGATTTGCTCCTTCAGCAATTTCAGGCGCGCATTCAATCGGTCGCACCGAATTGCGATGCACGAGGTAATAAAGAATCGGGATTGTTGGCCAAGAGAGGAATGTGGAGGCAACGGCCCCAGCAATCAGCGAAATGGCGAGCCCCTGAAAGATGGGGTCGGTGAGAATAACGCTTGCGCCGACGACAACCGCCGCGGCGGTAAGCAACATGGGCCGGAAGCGAATTGCGCCGGCGTCGATCACTGCTTCAGCCAGCGGCGCACCCTGGCGCAGACGCAGCTCGATGAAATCGACCAGGATGATCGAATTGCGCACGATGATTCCGGCGCCGGCAATGAAGCCGATCATCGAGGTCGCCGTGAAGAATGCGCCCATGATTGCATGGGCTGGCAGGATGCCGACCAGCGTGAGGGGAATGGGCGCCATGATGATGAGCGGTACTACGAACGAGCGGAACCAGCCGACGACGATAACGTAAATGAGAATCAGAACTGCGGCGAAGGCCAGGCCTAGATCGCGGAAAACCTCAATCGTGATCTGCCACTCCCCATCCCACTTCATCGAGTAGTGATCGGTCGACTCCGGCATCGTTGCGTTGTAGCGCCTGAGCGTGTAGCCGGCCGGGAGTTTCAGGTTGTCCAGCGCCTTGTTCATTTTCAGGATTGCGTAAACCGGACTCTCTTCCGCTCCGGCTACATCTCCGGTTACATAGACCACCCGCTTCAGGTTTTTGTGGTAAATGCTGCGCTGGATTGTTCCCTGGTCGATGGTTACCAGCTCCCGCAAGGGAACCATGGTTCCATTGGCCGCGGGCAGGTGAATGTCGTCGAGGGCCTGTTCTGAGGAACGGTCTGTGCGCGTAAACTGCACCACGGTTGGAATCGGCTCGCGTGAATGGTCGTCGTGCAGGAGCCCCGCTTCCACGCCGGAGGTTGCGAGCGCAAGCACTCTCGCGACGTCATTCACTGCGATACCGTTCTGCGCCGCTTTCGCTGCATCGACTCGGATTGAAAGGCGCGGCTGCGGATCTTCAACGTACCAATCGGCGTCGACCACGCCCGGCGCGTGCTTGAATATCGACTTGATCTGCTGTGCGACCTGCGTCTGGCCGTCAAGATCCGGGCCATAGACTTCTGCTACCAGAGTTTGAATCACGGGCGGCCCGGGTGGCACCTCGCTTACCTGTATGCGGGCGCCGTATTGATTACCGATCGCATCGAGCAGCGGACGCAGCTTCTTTGCTATCGCGTGGCTCTGCTCGTGACGCTGATTTGCAGGGAGCAGGTTGACCTGGATGTCGGCTTGGTTGGGCATGCGCCGCATGTAGTAGTGGCGTACCAACCCGTTGAAGTTATACGGGCCCGAAGTGCCCGCGTAGAGCTGGTAATTGAGCACGTCGGGCTGCTTTGCCAGTGCGTCGCCAAGCGCCTGGGTCACGCTTAAGGTCTGCTCGAGCGGCGTTCCATCCGGCATGTTGACGATGACCTGAATCTCGCTCTTGTTGTCGAAGGGCAGCATCTTGACGCGCACCAGGCCCAACGGAACAAGTGCGGCTGAACCCAAGAGGAGTAATAACACCCCGGCGAAGAACAGAATGCGGTTTCGGCCTGAAGCGATGAGCGGGGTCATCACTTTGCGGTAAAGCCGGGTCCGCCAGTTCTCGTGCTCGGGTTCCAGCAAATGAGCTCCACCCAAGTGTTTACCGAGCAATCGCATGGCCGCCCAAGGCGAAACAACGAATGCAACCATCAGTGAAAACAGCATCGCTGCCGATGCGCCCACGGGAATCGGCCGCATGTAGGGGCCCATCAGGCCGCGCACAAATGCCATGGGCAGCACCGCTGCAATTACCGCGAACGTGGCAAGAATTGTGGGATTGCCTACTTCGGCGACGGCTTCCACCGTCACGTCGCTGCAGGAGCGATGCCGATTCTCGGGAAGGCGGAAATGACGGACGATATTTTCTACGACTACGATGGCGTCATCTACCAGGATGCCGATTGAGAAGATCAGTGCAAACAGCGTGACACGGTTGATGGTGTAGCCGAGGAAGTAGAAGATCGACATGGTGAGCGCGAGCGTTACCGGAATCGCCAGCAGCACCACGCCGGACTCGCGCCAGCCGAGGAAGAGGGCGACAAGAAGCGTGACCGAAAGAGTGGCCAGCAGCAGGTGCTCGAGCAGCTCGTCCGATTTCGCCTTGGCGGTTTCACCGTAGTTTCGTGTCGTGGTTACGTGCACATCGGCGGGGATCGCAACGCCCTTCATCTCATCGATGTGCTTGAGAACTGCGTTGGCGATGTCGGTGGCGTTTGTACCCTTGCGCTTGGCTACGGTGATGGTGACGCCGGGATACTGTTGCGGCGCCGCGCCTTTCGTGAGCGCTGGCGTTGGTGGTTCCGAACATCGACGTAGTTGGCCGGCTCGGCAGGTCCATCGATAATCTGATCGGCCACATCGCGCAGATAGATCGGCCGGCCTTGCTGCACGCCCACCACTACCGATTCAAGATCGGCGCGGCTGGTGAAGAGATTGCCCGCGTCGACGCGGACTTCTCGATTATTGTCAGAGAAGCTGCCCGCCTGCAGACTCGCGTTCGCGGCCTGCAAATGGCCGACGATGGCCAGTGGCGACAAGCCGTAGGCATCCAGCCTGGCCGCGCTCAACATCACGCGCATCGTCCGCGGCAGCCCGCCGATGACCGTGCTCTCAGAAACATCGGGAATCGTCTCGACGTTGTGCTGAACCTCGTCGGCAATGGCACGCAACTGATAGCCGTTATAGTGTTCGCCCCAGAGAGTGAGAGAAAGAATCGGCACGTCGTCGATGGAGCGCGCCTTGATGATCGGCTGTGAAACGCCGGGCGGAATCTGGTCGAAGTTCGAATAGAGCTTGGAGTAGACCTTGATCAGAGCATCTTCCTGCAATGTGCCGACCAGGAAGCGCACGATGACCAGGCTCTGTCCCGGACTCGAAGTGGAATAGACGTACTCCACACCCGAGATCTGATGGACGAGCTTTTCGATTGGAAGCGTGACACGTTCTTCGACCTCTGCGGACGACGCGCCGGGCATCGCCGTCGTGATGTCGAGCATAGGCACCAGGATCTGCGGGTCCTCTTCGCGAGGAATTATCAGGACCGAGAAGATTCCCAACGCTAGAGAAGCGGCGATAAACAACGGGGTCAGCTTCGAGTTGAGAAAAGCATGTGCGAGACGTCCCGCTAATCCAAGTCCGTGCCCAGGATTATTCGCATTCATTGCAGAACCTCGACGCGCTTGCCGGCCAGATCGCGATCCGAAGGGTTGTCAAGCAGCCTTTCTCCACCGCTCAAGCCGGAGAGCACCTCCACTTTGTCGCCCATTGCATTGCCCAAAGTCAGGTAACGCAGTTGTGCAATGCCGCCAGCATCGAGCGAATACACGCAGGCCAGCGAACCGCGCATGACAATCGCCGAACGCGGCGCGAGGATGGACTGTTTCGTACCGTTGGGAATCTCCGCATTGGCGAACATGCCCAGACGGAGTAACGGAGAGCTGGGAACCGCGATCTTGACCGAGAAGCTGTGGCTTGCCGAATCGGCTGCGGGATCGATCTCCACCACCGTACCCTCGAAACGCTGGCCGTACGAGTCGCCGACTGTGATACCGATCTTCATCCCTTTGTGCACGCCGGCGATGATCGATTCGGGGATCATGGTCTGCAGCTCCAGCGCGCCCGTACCGTCAACCCGGAGCAGCGGCACGCCAGGAGCGGCCATTGCGCCAAGATCGACCATGCGCCCGGACACGACTCCCGCAAACGGCGCGATGACATGCGTGTAGCCAAGCATCGTGCGCGCTCCGGCCAGTTGCGCCCGCGCGGCCTCCACTTGAGCCTTCAACGCATCGACCTGTGCGTTTGCGGCCTCTGCCCGGCGCGTGACTTCATCCATCTCCTGCGGGCTCACGCTCTTTTGCGCCTCAAGCTGCTTGAAACGCGCCAGTGTGCTTTTAGCAAGATCGGCGTTCGACTGCGCTGCGGCCTGTTGCTGCTCGGCACTCTTCACGCCTGCTTGTGCTTGATCGACCGATGCGCGCGTCGCGGAATCATCCAGGATTACCAGCGTCTGTCCGGCCCGAACAACATCGCCCTCACGAACCAGCACCTGCTGCACTTGTTCCATCACCTGCGCCGAAAGGGTTGCCGACTCATGCGCGTGCAACGTTCCCGTTGTGCGCACAACGGCGGAAGTCTCTGCCTTCTGCGCTTCCACCACTTGCGCCTGCACTGTTTCAGGCGCGCCAGCCGTTGCAGGCGCATCCGGTTTGCATCCTGCAGCCACCAGCACCACCAAAGATCCAATCCAAAACCAGGAAAAGAATTTCATTGCAAGTCCTCCGCGGCTTCGGGAGTGAGTGTCCCGGTAGCAAATAGCAGTTGTGCATAGGCCAACGTGTTTCCGTACACGGCCCGCCAGTAGCTGGTTTGGCTTTGCCGCTCGGCGTCTTCGGCGCGCAGCAGGTCGGTAATCGTGGCCAATCCAGCTTCGTAACGGTTCTTTAATATGCGCAGACTCTCGGATGCCTGATCGATTGCCGCGTGTGCCGTCTCCATCGACTGCCGGGCCGTTTCCAGCTGGATGTGCGCCTGGTTGACCTCGACCTGTACGCGCTGGCGATAGGATTCGAGCTGCGCGTTGACGCGCATATTTGCCGCCTTTTCGTGCGCGAGTTGCGCACGCTTGCCCAGCGGCAGCAGATCGATGCCGATCTGCACGCCGGCAAGCCAGTTGCTTCCGTTGGCGCCTCCAAAAGACGCCGCATCGTTCTCCAAGTTGCCGTAGACGTTCACATGCGGTCCGTAATTGAGGCGCGCTGCGCTCGTCGCCGCATTCTGCGCCTGATCGGCTTCACCCATGGCCGCCAGGTCTTTGCGCGTCATTGATGCAGTCTTCAGTTCCTGACCCAGATCGCCGGAAGGGAAGGTGTGCGCCTCGATAGGCGTGAGGGGGGTCTCGGCGAGGTCCGGGGCGCCGATCGCCTGGCGAAGCTGGACCCACGCCAGCTCGCGGTCGCCCTTGGCGGCGATGAGGGTTTGCTTGCAGGCAGCCAGGTTCACCTGCGCCGACATGCGATCCGAATCGACTGCCAACCCTGCCTTCACGTGATCGTCCACCGATTGCAGCAACGCTTCGGCCGTATCGAATTCATGCTGGGCCGTGTCGATTTCACGCTCAGAATAGAGTTCCTGCTGATAGGCGGCTACGACTACGAAAATGATTTTCTGATCGATGGCTGCAGCCTGCGAAACAGCGCTTTTCTGCATCAGTGCGGCGCCGTGGATCAATCGCTCGGTTCGCAGCGAATCGAATGCCTGCCAGCCGCCGGAGACTCGCGTCGAAAAATTTCCGACGGGAGGCGGGCGGTTCAATGAATCGATGGAAAAATCGGCTTGGGTAAATTGTTGCTGCCGCAATCGCGCGCCAAAGACATAAACCGGATCGTTGCCACGCGACATATCCTCGGTAAAGTCGATCTCCGGCAGCAGCGCCGTGCGCGCCTGCGCCACATCGGCTCTCGATTCATCCACCGTCGCATGGGCCTCGGCTTCCTCGGGATTCTGCTTTAGCGCCAGCTCAATCGCTTGCATGAGCGTCAGCGGCGACTGGGCGGCCGCTCCCAGTGCCGTCATGCATCCAATAAAGACAAGCAATGTGGTTCGAAAAAGAGCTCGATTCATTATTCCGACTTTCCTCTTTTGGTGTATCTACTAGAGGAAAGTCGGGCTGGGGCCGATCCGTTACAAACTATTTTGAGATTATTTCGGTGCTGTTTGCCGGCCAGCGTATAGCAGTCTCGCCACCAGGCCGACCCGGGAAGATAGAATTCGAGTTGGCGAATTGCCGTCCCGGCCAGGGGTTCGGCGGGCTGCGGACTGGCAGGATTCCGGCTCAAGGCGTTCGCAAGGGTTGAAATCGGTCGCGTTCAGGCAGACTTGCGCTTTCGATCAAATGCGTAAAGAGGAAAAGAGAATGCAACTTAACTCGAAGCTGATCAGGGCTACGCTGACGGGTGCTTTGGGCGGCTTGCTCTTTGGATTTGACACAGTGGTGATCTCCGGTGCAATCGACGCGCTGGTTCGGCTCTACGGCCTCAATCCGCACGACAAGGGATTCACCGTGGCGATCGGTCTGGTGGGCACGGTGATTGGCGCGCTGAGCGCAGGGCACATCGGCCAAAGGCTTGGCAGCCGCGAAACGCTGCGCATAACGGCGCTGCTTTATATTTTCTCGGCGCTCGGGTGCGGGTTGGCATGGAACTGGCCGTCGTTCCTTGTCTTCCGCTTTATCGGTGGCCTGGGGATCGGCGCATCGTCGGTGCTGGGCCCGGTATACATTGCCGAGCTGGCTCCGGCCAAGTGGCGAGGCCGGCTGGTGGCGACATTCCAGTTCAACGTAGTCTTCGGCATCATGCTGGCTTACATTTCAAACTACCTGATTCGCACCATGCACCTGGGCGCCGCGGAGTGGCGTTGGCAGGTGGGTATTGCGACCATGCCCGCGTTTGCGTTTTTCTTGCTTCTCTTCGGTATTCCGCGCAGCCCGCGCTGGTCGGCTTCGCGTAATGAGATCGACGAGGCGCTATCCGTGCTCAAGTTGATGGGCGATCCCGATCCTGAAGCAGAACTGGCCGACATCAAGGCCGCAATTGCTCTGGAACATGCAACGGCCCACGAGCCGGTGTTTCAGTGGAAGTACCGCTATCCGCTCTTTCTCGCCATATCGATTGGAGCCTTTAATCAGCTGGCCGGCATCAACGCAATTCTCTATTACCTGAACGACATTTTTGCTTATGCCGGCTTTAACCAGGTCTCGAGCGACCTGCAGGCGATTGTGATTGGCGCAACAAATCTTGTGTTTTGCATCGTGGGCATGTCGCTCATCGACAAGGCGGGACGAAAGACGCTGCTGCTGATTGGGGCGGCAGGCTGCGCAAGTTGTCTGGCCGGCGTGGCGTGGGTGTTTAGTTCGCATTCGCATCAAGGCGCGCTTTTGTGGCTGCTGGTGACCTACATCGCGTTCTTCAGCGTCTCGCAAGGCTCGGTCATCTGGGTCTACCTCGGCGAAGTGTTTCCCACATCGGTGCGCTCAAAGGGGCAGGGCGTGGGCAGCGCCAGCCACTGGTTTATGAACGCGCTGATCGCGCAGATGTTTCCGGTGATCGTGAACAAGATGAGCGCAGCATCGCCGTTCATCTTTTTCGCGGTGATGACGGTGGTGCAATTCATCGTGGTACTGATGGTGTACCCGGAGACCAAGGGTCAAACGCTCGAACAGCTGCAGAGGAGATTGATGCGGACCTAGTCGCGTAGCGGTGCAAAAGGAGTCCTGTGTGCGCAATCGCTACCCCAGCTTGCTGAACTTTACTTGCAAATTTTCGAAGTCCACGGTACCCAGGCCGCGGGCGGCACACATTTCTAAGTAGGGCATCTGCGCGGGGTCCAGGTCCCAGTAGGCCTTGGCCACATACGCGTCGATGGCCACGGGATCGGTGCCTGCCACCATGGTCTTTTTCAGGGCGACGTCTTCAAGGTTGCCACCCGTGGGGCCATTGCGCAGCAGTACGCGATAGCAATCCAACAGGGTGACGGTGGGCAGCATAAAGCTCGCCAGGTCAGTCAGGCTCTGGTGAATCTGCTGGTGCAGGCGGTTGCGTTCGCCGCCCAGGATGCCGTACCAGTTCTTCATCCCCAGTGTCGCGCCAACCAGGCTGTGCTGCTTGGCGATGGGTAAATTTATCACCTTGTCCGCCTCAAGAAAGGGCGTAAAGACAGGCCAGTTTTTCAGCACCACACCACCGAGGTCGACCTCGCGGAAGAGCGATGGATCGGGAAGAATCACTTCAGCGCCCTGGGCGCGCGCGGCCTGCTGAATCCCGGAGCGCATGAAGCAGCGGCGCGGATCGTTGCAGCTTACATCAGTGACGATCACCCGCTTTGCGCCGGCCTGCCAGCACTGCCTTACCACTTCGGCAACCAGGTCAGGATTGGTGTTTCCAGCCTGCTCCGGTGTTCGGTCCCAGGCCATGTTGGGTTTGAGAACGACGACGTCTTTCCTGCTGACGAAGCGGCCAATGCCGCCCAGGTTTTCAAGAGCCTGCCGAACCAACTCGGCGGGCTCTCCGTTCTGGACGACGGTCATCTGCGGAAATTGCGCATTGGTGGCGACGCGGTGGTCGCGCCGCGCCTGCTCCGGTTTAGCGGGAACCGGCCGCGTGCTGCGCTCGCTGAGCCAGACGACCAGGCCGGCAGCGCCCGCTGCCATACCGCCCACGCGAAGCAGTTGTAACATCGCTTCGCGACGCGTGATTGGCGCGTCGTTCGGCATTGGTGTCGCGCTCGTCGTCTGGCCGGTTTCGGAACTCATCGCAATCTCCCGCTCAGATTTCTACTCTCTGAATGCGCTTTGGATCGTTAGTTCCCAGGCCGCGCGATGGATCGGCGGCAGCAGCAATGTAATGCGGGGGCCGTCCAGCGGCTTCGAGTGTGGGCAGCCCAACTTCGCTGCGTTTACGCTCGATCATCTCCCACGCGATGGTGTCGAGAGCCACGCGATCTTCGCCGATGAGCAACGCATTGGGATACCAGAGCCGCTCGGGATGGAAGCCCGGACCGCCGTCGTAGACCGATGACATGGCGTCACCGATCGTGAATCGCACCTTCTTGCGAATCGCGGGAATGCAATTCAAGTCGGCCACCGCCGGATTGCAATGATTGGCGTGCAGCGTGTACGGCTTGTCCACCACTCCGTACATATTTTTCATGGCAAAAGTGACGCCGGCTCCCTCGTGATCTTTGAGGATGGGCATGTTGATGACCATGTCGCAGTCGCGGGTGAGGATTTTGGTCAAGCGGATTCGCGCCACGCCCCAGGCCGACTCTTCTTCATCCCAGCCGGCCACATCGGAGGAGTAGGCGCGCATTTTGCTGGGATCGGTGTTGACGGTCATGCCGCACGATTCGAGAAAGTGGCGGTTCTGATCCCAGACAATAATGTTGCCCGGTTTGACGCCGGCCTGCTGCAGACGCTCGGCCACAGCCATGATCAGCGCCGGATGCGTGGCAATCCCTTTGCTGCCGAGTCCGTTGACCTTGAGTCCGATCACCTTGTCCATCGGCACCAGCGACTTCCACGCTGCCACGGGCTTGGAATAACCGGTGTAGGCCGCAATCGCGCGGTCCAGCAGTTTCTGGACGCGTTGCTCGTCAGGCTGCGCACTCGGATTCGCGACTGTGCCATGCAACTGCGGATCGCGGGCGATGACGATTTTGGATTTGCCTGCCGGTGCATTCTCGCCGCGCATGGCTGCCATGCCCAATTTGCTGCCGGAGCCAACTAAAACCGCTCCCGCTGCAACTTCTTTCAGAAACTCTCTGCGATCTTTCATTTTTTCCTCGCTTCGGTTTATCGTGTGTGCCGGCAAAGGCGGCGGTTAGAATTTGGCTTCTACGCCATGGGCAAGGGCCAAGAGAGCCTGTTGGGTATCGGGCGTAGAGCTATATGCGACAATGCGCACCAGGGCCGTACCCTTGCGAAACGTGACGCTCTGTTCGAACGCGACGCCTTCGTCGCCCAGCGAAACGCTCTTGCCGCGTTGCGACTCATCGCCGGCAAGAATCTTCTGCGCCCCCGCTGAGTCGCCCATTGTGTACACGTCCACCACCGCTTCAACATGGTTCTGGTAGTTATAGTCCGAGGTAGATGTGGTTACGACGCCTGCTTGGATATAGTGATCGGCGTCGCCATCGATGTATTGCCAAAGGTCCTTGGCCGCAAACACGCGCGTGTCGCTGGTTTTTTGCCAACCGGCAACCGAACCCGACGCAGGGAAGGGATCGACAGCGGTTTTTTTGCAACCCCCGCCGGCAACAAAAACGGCAATGGCAACAGCTGCGGCGGCTGACTTCAAACCTTTTTTCGAGAACATTTCCGATCAATCTCCTTTTACTTTCGGGTGAGCAGCACCTGGCTGCCGGAAGACCGGCTTTCGCCGATGCTGGTGACATAAACGGCCGGGTGCTCCTGCATCGGACAGGCGTACTCGCAAGCGCCGCAGCCTACACAGCGCGTGGGATCGACGTGAGGCTGTTTGAGCGTCTTAGGATTGCCGTCCGAGTCAGTGACCGGCACCTCTTCGAGATAAATCGCCTTGGGCGAAACCGGGCACCACTCCTCGCAAACAATGCAATCTGTGGCCATGGCCCACGGCAGGCAGTGACCGCGATCGTAAAATGCTGTGCCAAGCCGAACGGGCTGGCCCGCTCCATTGCGTGCCGTGCCGACATGCGAAGCGCTGTCAACAACCCAGCCTTTTTCCTTTGGCGTAATCTGCCAGATCGCGCCAGTGGGGCAAACGGTGGAGCAGAGTACGCAGCTCGGTTCGCAGTAGCCGATGCGCGGAACCAGCGTCGGGGTCCAGATGCCTTCAATGCCGGCCTGTGCGAGGGTTGGCTGCAGCGCGTTGTTGGGGCAAACCTTCATGCACTCGCCGCAGCGGATGCAGCGGGACAAGAAATCGGGTTCGTCAAGCGCGCCCGGCGGCCGCAAAAGCCGAGCGTCGCGATCCTTGCCCAGGTTGGTACCCACGCGCATCAGCGGAACCATCGCAGCACCCGCGGCGAGGCCGGTGACCGTCCTGCGCCGGCCCAGATCGGGCGAAGC
Organism: uncultured Acidobacteriaceae bacterium; assembly: GCA_963732165.1. GTDB lineage: Bacteria > Acidobacteriota > Terriglobia > Terriglobales > Acidobacteriaceae > Telmatobacter. The sequence continues at coordinate 605 of CAVSYM010000053.1, read as the reverse complement.
AACCTCTTTCTCATGCCGGAAAAACCGGAACGAGAGTGCATGGTCGGGGCAGGCGCCCACGCAGTTCATGCAGATCAAGCACTCAGACTTGCGCCACGGCTTGCCGCCCACGTCCGGTGGACGAGTCGCTGTTCGCAAGAATGAACCTAATGGGCAGGGCGGTGCAAGAGCATCAGAATTCGAAGCGAGGTCGGCTCGTGAGTCCCAACAACGAGCCGCCGGGCATGAACGATCCGTTCATCGAGGTCCCGTCCAACACGGTCATCCGCTGAAGGAAATCGCAGAGAACCTCGGTCAGAAAATTCTCCATCGGCTCACGGCCATCACGAGGGGCAGAATTCCCAAGCCGAGTGAAAAGTGAAGTCGCGGCAGGACCGCCCTCCGAACCCCTCGAATGGGGTCTCAATCAGAATACTCTGGTTGGGCAGTCGGCCCCGCGATTCGGACAGTCGAAAGCACCGGCTAGTCCCTGAAACTGCAAATGCGAGAGAGTCGTTTTTCAACGAGTGCAAAATCACCTTCCCACACAGGGAGCGGCGCAGGAAGGTGTTGTGGACGAGAACCCGATTTTCGAGTCGCGTCCGAGTGACGGACAAGCCCTAAAC
>CAVSYM010000052.1:0-16922 GCA_963732165.1 uncultured Acidobacteriaceae bacterium | reverse complement strand
GGATAGATGGCGGTATCGAAGAAGGTGCGATAGTAGACTGCGGTGCTCATCAGAACCAGGACTTCAAGGCCGGCATCGGCAATCTCCTTGATCTTCGCCTGCCATTGGTCTGCAGTAAAACGAACAAGGGCTGGATTCCAATCCACACTCTCCACCGTGGCATGATGTTGAAACTCAAACCAGCTTCCGGCGATTGGCTTCCGAGAGGCGGAAACCGATGCCGCCGCAAGATTTGAAGACCCTATCATCAGTTCTGCTGATCCTGCGCCAAGGGCGAAAAGAAGTTCGCGGCGGTTCAATCGATCGGACATCTGTGTTGACTCCTCCACTCGTTTGCCAGGGCAGGTCTCCAGCCGAGATTCACCTGGAGTACTGGCAGGCCTTTTCGCCTGTGATTCAGACCCCGGACGCAGCGTCAAAAACAAGCGCGGCTGCGCCCTGGACCCCGGCCCAGCGGCCCGCTTGCGCTGCGCGAACCTGCGGTTGGCGCTTATTGCCAAAGTGCAGCAGCGCGGTAACGTTTCTTTCCAGGTTCTGCACAAATGGGTCATACCCTTCGATAAGGCCGCCGGACAAAACCACGAGTTGTGGATCGAAGAGGTTAAACAGGTTGGCGATGGCCTCGGCGAGATACTCACCCATAACGGAATAGGCGCGCTCTGCCGCAGTATCGCCGGTGCGAGCGAGCGCGTTGATGTGGCACGCCAGTGCCCCGGCGTCCATCGAGTTTTCAAGAACCGCGCCTCCGTGTTCGCGGAATTCGCGCAACAGTGCGCATGTGGAGACATAGGCTTCAAGGCAGCCCAGCCGGCCGCAGTTGCAGGGCCGGCCGCCCTTGCGAACCACTTCGTGGCCAATGGAGCCGGCAAAGCCGTGATGGCCGCTCAGCAGCTTTCCGCGCGAAATAATGGCTCCTCCGACGCCGGTACCAACAGTAATCGCCATAAAGTCGCTGAGGCCACGGCCAATGCCAAAGTAGAGTTCAGAAAGCGCCGCGGCCTGCGCATCGTTCACCACGTGGGCAGGCAGGCGAAACCGCTCCTCGGCAAAGGCACGCAGCTTGAAATCCGTCCACCCGGGAAGGTTGTCAGTAGCCGCAAAGATGCTACCGTTGCTCTGATCTATCGCGCCGGCCGTCGCAATTCCTACTCCCGATAGTTCGATCTTGTTTTTGCGGCACGCCGCCAGAACATTTTCGACTGCAGTCACCATGCCTGCTGCAATTGTTTCGCGCCCTTTCTGGGCCTCGGTCGGAACCTGGGTGAGAAAGCAAACTTGCCCGTCGCGATGCACCAGCCCCGACTTGATAGTTGTGCCGCCGATGTCTACGCCAATGGCCGGCGCCGCCATAGGCGCGCGTTCGAGCGCGCGCACAAAGTTGTTTGCGATGATTCCTGGCCGCGTGATCGCCGATCCAACTATCACGCACCAGGCGCCGCCGTCGATCGCGCGGCGAGCCTCATCGGGTGTCGCGATATGTCCCTCAGCCATGATGGGAACGCCCGCTTGTTCAACAAGCTGACGGAGCAGCGTCCGGCTGAAACCGCAGTTAGCGCTGGTGTCTTCGGTGTAGCCGTTCAGGGTTGGGCCCACGCCGTCAGCGCCGGCTGCGGCCGCCGCCAATGCTTCATTCAGGGTAGCAATGTCTGCCATGACCGGTAGATGCAATTCGCGGTGGATACGCTCGATCAGTTCCCGCCACGGTTCGCCGTTCGGCCATTGGCGATCGGTGCAATCGAGAGCGATGATCGATGCGCCGGCAGCGGCTAACGCGGCCGCGGAAGCAAAATCGGGAGTAATGCGCAGCCCTGAGGGGCCATTGCGTTTTTGAATCCCGATAATTGGAAGCGGCGTGCACCGCCGGACCGCGACGATATGCTCTGGGCCATTGAGGCGCAGCCCGGCAGCACCCCCTCCCACGACTGCAAGGGCCATGCGCCGCATAACTTCTGTATCTTCCAGCGGATCTCCCGGAAATGCCTGACAGGAGACGACCAGTTTGCCGCGCAATTGCTCGAATACCGGCTTAAAAGATTCCCGCATGAGTTAACCACTTTCCTTACGCTGTCGACGCGCTTTGACCGTCGTCATGATGTATTATTGTATAGTCATCTAGGGTAACGCAATAACAATCAAGATCCAAGGCTCAAGGAACCTGGGCATGCCAGGACTGATTCGGGTGAAGGAAGAGGGTAAGCCATGGGCAATATGTTACTTGCCGGAGCGCTATTGGCGGTCTTTTCCGGCTTGTTGAATGGCACCTTCACACTACCGATGAGGTTTCTCGGCCGCTGGGAATGGGAAAACGTCTGGATTCTCTTTGTCGTCGTTTCCTGCATTCTTATGCCGGCCACCGTCATCAGCGTGAATGCCCCCGGTAGTTGGAACGCGCTGCTTCAAGCTCCCGTGGGAGCCGTGCTGATCGCCCTGGCGACAGGATTTGCCTGGGGATTCGGTTCCGTCCTCTTTGGGCAAAGTGTAAGTGCCATAGGCATTTCGCTGGCTAATACGCTGGTGCTAGCCATCAGTTCCGCGCTGGGGTCGATATTGCCCATTCTGTTTCTTTCGCCGGGCGAGATGCTCCGCCCTTCGGGAGGCAAAATCCTAGGCGCTGTCGCCGTAGAGCTATTGGGCATGGCATGCTGTGGCTGGGCAGGCCGGATGCGCGAATGCGCTGCCGGCATAGATTCAGAGCGCGGCGACATGGTAGGGCACGCCCGGTCGATCGGCATAGCGCTGTTGATGGTGACTGGGGCCGGTATTCTCTCGGCCGTGCAGAATATTGGCTTCAGCATGGCTCATCCCATTTCCGACTGCGCTCGCGCCCGCGGACTGAGCGATTTTGCCGGCAAAAACCTTATCTGGTTCCTGATGCTGGGCGCCGGTTCCATCGCCAACCTGGGGTTCTGCTTTTACCTGATGCGCAAAAACCACAGCGCGCGAAAGTTCATACAGACTGGCGTGGTGCGCCTCCTAGGGCTAGCGTCACTGATGGGACTGTTGTGGGGCGCCAGCATTTTTGTCTATGGAGCGGCGGCGCCGAGGCTCGGCTCACTGGGAACTTCAATCGGATGGCCGCTGAGTCTTTCGGTCGGCCTGTTGGTTGCTAACTCGATAGGAATAGGTCTGGGTGAGTGGCGCGGGGCGCCCAGGAGGGCACGGTTTTGGTTGTACCTGGGAATCGCGATCCTGCTTGTAGCGGTAGTCATGTTGGGCCTTGCTGGCCGCTAGCGCGCATATTCGGCGGTACCGAAGTCGGGCATGGTGCGGCGGGAGGTTTGATTGGATAAGTCGATGCTTACTGTTGATGGACTCATGCCATATGCCGTGGACTCACCTATTTGCGGAAAGGTGAAATACCAATTGCGGCGGGTAAACTGGAAGTGAATGCCGGCCCGCCGGCGTCAAACTCAGCTCCAGGCGGATTTAACGCTGCGTTCCCCATGGAACGCCAGGCTGAGGAAACGGGAATTGAAGAATCGAGGTCTTGAGGGTGGAATCAGGAGAAGGGAGGACGCATATGACAGCCACATCCGATGAAAATTGGAACAAGTGGAATTTCCAGCCGCCGGACAAGGATAGCTTTACGCCGATGTATTTCCAAATCGAGGCGCAGCTTCTGGAAATAATTCAATCCGGCAAAGTCAGGCCGGGCGATCTTCTGCCCAGCGAAGGTGAGCTGAGCCGCATGTGCAAGGTGAGCCGGATGACTTCGCGTCAGGCCCTGCAGGGACTTAAAACCAAAGGCTTCGTGACCCGGCGCAGGGGACAGGGAAGCATCGTCAACCAGCCTCGCGTTGAAAAAGACATCACCCACCTCAGCGGATTCTCAACCGAGATGCGCGCCCTCGGGATCAACGCTTCATCCAAGGTTCTGGAGCAGAATGTGATTCCTGCGTCGGCAGAGATAGCCGCACAGTTGGGTATTGATGCTGGCGAAAAGATCTTCCTGTTACGCAGACTGCGCCTGGGCGACGGCGTACCTGTGGCTATTGAAGTTACCCAGATACCGCTCAAGCGCTTTCCCGGAATCGAGAAAATGGATTTCAGTTCACGCTCGCTTTACAGTACGTTCCACGAGAATTTCGGAATCCGCCTAAGCCGCGCCGACGAGGTTCTCGAAGCGCGCTCGGCGACTCGCGCCGAAGCAAAACTACTAGGAGTACAATTTCGGTCGAGCGTGCTGGCTATCACTCGCACAATTTGGAGCACGGACGGGCTGCCGCTGGAAATGGCGCAATCGGCCTATCGGGGCGACCGGTACCGCGCAGTGATTCGCATTCCGGCAACCGAGATGGAATAGCTCACATGTGGCCGCGTCTTCAAATCGTTAACGAATCGAACCAGGCTCGCCAGTCAAGCTAAGCCAGGATGGGAATTCGCCTCAATCTGGTTGACTAGACTAGTCATCATATAGTATAGACATTATACGCAACCGAAGAAAACCTCTAAGCCTTGTATGGATCGTGGCTTCGAGGATTCAAGGTTACTGGACATGTTCTTTAAGTAACGGGCACAAGCCCGCGTGCTTCACATTCCCGGTGGACGGGCGGTAGATGCGCATGACTGCGAAGAAGGGGAATCTGGCGCGGCGTGATTTCGTGATCGCGACCTTGGCAGCGGGGGCAGTGCTGCTGCCGGGATGCAAATCGGCCTCGTCTGGCGACTGGGACTTCCTGACTGATGAAACCGCCGCAACTCTGAAGGGCATCTGCGACCAGATCATTCCGGCGGACGACTTTCCATCGGCCTCCCAAGCGGGAGTCCTGGTGTACATCGACCGGCAGCTCACCCGGCACTATCGCCGTCACCGGAAGGCCTACGTTGCGGGACTCGAGCAAGCCAACCGCATCAGCCATGGACGGTTCGGCTGCGCACTTGAAAACGCTTCGACTCAACAGCGGCTGGAGGTGGTCACCGCGCTCGAATCGCAAAACCGGGCGTTCTTCGAGCTCGTTCGCCGGCATACGATGGAGGGCTACTACGGATCGCCGCGCCATGGCGGCAATCGCGATGCCATCAGTTGGGGCATGCTCGGCATTCCCGAGCCGCCTCTGGGGGGCCGTGCACAGTATGGCCAGAAGAATGGATTGCTGTGATGAAACGCGTGAATGCGGTAGTGATCGGAGCGGGCGCTGGCGGGGGCATCGTGGCCAAGGAACTGGCGGTTGCCGGCTTGAGTGTTGTGCTGCTCGAACGCGGTCCCTGGTACACGGCCAGCGACTGCCGCAAAGACGATCTCCGCAACCAGCGCACCACCGCACTGGGCAATGGCTTCGGGCCAAAAGACGACGGCAATCCGAGGGTGGTGGTAGACGCGAGGGGTGCTTCACATACCTATTTGCCAAGCGAGGGCGGCTACGAAAATAACGCGGCCTGCGTAGGCGGGGGGACGCTGAGCTACGGAGCACTGGCGTGGCGCTTTCTACCGCAGGATTTCCGCATGCGATCGACCTATGGCGCCCTGCCGGGAAGTTCGCTCGAAGATTGGCCCATCGGCTACGACGATCTCGAGCCGTTCTACGAAAAGGCCGAGTTCGAAATCGGCGTCTCAGGCGATTACTCGGGCACGCCCTTTCATGGTCCGCGACGCCACCCGCTGCCCATGCCGCCGCTGCCGCCCAATCGCGAGTTCGAGATTCTTGAGCCTGCGGCCAAACGCCTCGGGCTGCATCCATTTCACACCCCCATGGCCCGCAACAGTGTGCCCTATAACGGGCGCGGTCCCTGCATGCGTTGCCGCTGGTGCGTCGGATTTGCATGCGAGGTGGATGCAAAGAACGGCACGCAGAACACCGTAATCCCTGTGGCGCTGGCCTCAGGCAACTGCGAACTGCGCACCGAGTGTACGGCCAAAGAGATCCTCACCGACGATCGCGGCCGCGCCCGCGGAGTTGCTTACTTCGACGCCGGCGGTCAGCTGCAGCAGCAGCCCTGCGATCTGGTGGTGGTTTCGGCATGCGCCATCGAGTCGGCGCGCCTGTTGCTGAATTCCAAGAGCGCGTTGTTCCCAAACGGTCTGGGCAATCGCTACGACCAGGTAGGCCGAAACTTGCAGGGACATCACTACGGCGGAGCGATAGGCTTCTTCGATTTCGACACATACGACGATATGGGGCCGGGCGCCAGCATTGCCGTCAGCGATTACAACCATGGCACGCCTGGCTTGTGCGGGGGGGGCGTGCTCGCCAACGGCTTCATCCGCCTGCCAATTCAAATGATCGATCACATGCCGCTCAACGCGCCGCGATGGGGATTGGGGCACAAAAAGGCCATGCGCGCCTTCTTCAAACGCAATGTACAGGTCTTCGGGCCGGTGCAGCAGATACCCTCAGCAGAGGCGCGCGTTACACTCGATCCCACGGTGCGCGACAAGTGGGGATCGCCGGTGGCGCGCATCTCGGGCAACGTGCATCCGCACACATTTGAGATCGGCGAAGTGCAGGCGAATCGGGCCGAAGCGTGGCTCAGAGAGGCCGGCGCCATCAGTACCATTCGGATTGCAGGCCGGCCTGAAACTGTCTCAGCCGGGCAGCACCAGGCCGGCACATGCCGCATGGGCAACGATCCGCGAAGCTCGGTTGTTGATCGTGACTGCCGTATCCACGATGTCGATAACGTCTTCGTTATCGATGGCAGCGTGCATGTGACCAATGGCGGCTTCAATCCGGCTCTCACCATCATGGCTGTTGCCTACATGGCCTCCGCATCGCTGGTTCGCAATTGGAAAGGGACTGGTCTGAAGTCATGAAGCGCGTGTTCAAGGTGGCCGCAATCTCCGCGAGCCTGCTGGTGGTGCTCGGTTTTGCCGGCGTCTTTAACGCGTCGGCGTACTACTCTTCAGAGCGCGGCCAGGGCTGCGCTAGCTGCCACGAGATGAGCTCGTATGTGAGCGATGTGCACGGTTCTCCGCACCGCGCCATGGGCTGCGTGGAGTGCCACGAGGCCGGCTTGGGCACCAAGCTGCGCCATACCTGGGTGCATCTTACTCATCGCTGGCCTGAGCAAATCCGGCTGCGCCAGGTTGACGTTCTAGCTATGAACAATAGCTGCCAGCGCTGCCATCGGCACGAGTATGCTTCGTGGTCCGCCGGCCCACACAGCGCCACCTACGCGCAGATCTTTACCAATCCAACCCACAACTCCCAGCGCCGCATGATGGAAGACTGTCTCCGCTGCCACGGCATGTATTTTCCCGGATCGATTCGCGATCTCGTCCAACCGCAGAACGCCCTGGGACCCTGGCACATCGTCGACGCGCGCCTTGCCAATCAACCGGCTATGCCTTGCGGATCGTGCCATTCGATTCACCGCGAAGGCCAGCCCGAGTCTAAGCCGTCCGAACGCATCTCCGTTGCAGGCCAGGCTGTTCCCGTCTCGCTTGCCTTTTACGACCGCCGCGAGACCATGCACTTTGCCGCGAACGATCTTGCCATTCCGCAACTTTACGACGGCCAACGTCCGCTCCATGTAAGCCAGGATTCGCGCCAGACAGTCTGTTACCAGTGCCACGCTCCGCGCATGCCTGAGTCCGGATCGGCGGCCGCCGCCACGGGTTGGGCAATGCGGGCCGGATCGGGCGACGATCGCACGCCGATGGGCGTGCACGAGGGCCTGAGCTGCTTCAGTTGCCACAATGGCCATAACGAAAACGCGCGCGCCTCGTGCAAAACCTGTCACCCGCAGATGTCGCACTGCGGCATTGACGTTGAGAAGATGGACACTACATACACCAGCGTCAAAAGCGCGCACAACATCCATTGGGTCAAGTGCGCCGACTGCCACCAGCACGGCATTCCGAAGATGAAACCGCAGGCAGCGGCACGCGACTAGTTTCCTGTCCCCGAGGTGAGTTCATTAACATCCGGAAATAGCCAAATCGACTGGACAATCGTCGGGGAGAAAATTGATCTCACTCGATTCGACAAAGAAAGACGAAAAAATGATCGGACGCGCCTCATCACCGGTTTTCTATGGCTGGTGGATTGTGGCCGCGGCTTTTCTCAATCTGTTCTTCGCCGTGGGGATGATTTTCTATGGATTCCCCGTGTTTTATCCGGCGCTGGTGGCGTCGCTGGGTTTCTCTCATGCGCAGACGACCCAGGGTTTTCTGATTGGCTTTCTGTTGATAGGACCTCCCTTCGGACTTCTCTCCGGTCACCTCATCGATCGCTTCGGTGCGAAGCTGGTGATCTTGCTGGGCATCGGGTTAGTAGGATCGCCGTTGATCGCGATGGGCTTCGTAACTCATTTTTGGGAATATGAGATCATCTGCATTCTTGAAGTACTCGGATATGTGCTGGCAGGCCCAATCTCTAACCAGGTTCTGATTACGCAGTGGTTTTGTGCGCGCCGCGGCATGGCGATGGGCATCGCATATCTCGGGCTGGGATTGGGAGGTGTCGCTTCTCCGCTGATCATCAATAGCCTGATGCATGCCTTCGGCTGGAGAATCGCGATCGAAATCATTGGCGCGGCGGAGCTGCTGTTTCTCTATCCGATTGGATTTCTGATAACGCGCTCGTCGCCCAGCGACCTTGGCCTGGAGCCGGACGGCATGGCCGCGAAAGACGGAGCAAATGCGCGTCCAAACATCGCCCCGGCACAGTGGGCATTTTTGAAGATTCTCGGCGATCGGAATTTCTGGCTGATCACGGTAGGTTCGGGTCTGGTGATCGGCGCAATGAATGCGGTGATCCAGAATTTCATTTTCTTTCTCGAAAGCCGCGGCTATTCCTCTACGCAGGCTTCCGGCTTTCTCTCGGTTCTGCTGGCGATGAGCCTGGGGGGACGAATTGTCGTCGGCATGGTTGCCGATCGCGCGAAAAAGAAGAAGAACACAATGGCGTTGTGTTACTGCCTGCTCGGAGCGGCCATACCGCTCATGTATCTGGCCGCGATGCCAACCATGGCCGCGATGTTTGCCACCATCTTTGGATTCGCCATGGGCGCGGATTATATGCTGATTCCTCTGGTTACGGTCGAGTGCTTCGGCGTCGAGTCTTTGGGAAAGATTCTCGCCCTCATTGTAATGGGCTACTCGATCGGCCAATGGGTGGGACCGTGGATTGCAGGGCGAATCTACGATAGTCTGCACAGTTACAACCCGGCGTGGGCGTTGATGATGTTCGCAATCGTCCTGGGTTCGTGCATGATTTATGGACTGCCAGGACCCACGGCGGCTGCTGATACCAAATAAGGTGCCGGCATGAAGAGTTAAAGGATATCAATGTCGGCATGTTAGGAGAGCAATCTGTGAGCGAAAGACGAATCGGAATTGCCATGAACGGCGTGACGGGGCGCATGGGTCTCAATCAGCATTTAATCCGCTCCATCCTGGCCATTCGGAGCCAGGGAGGTGTTTGTCTGAGCGACGGGACTATGCTGATGCCCGACCCGATTCTTGTGGGCAGAAACGAGAACAAGCTCAAGGCGATCGCGGATAAGCATGGCGTAGCGCGCTGGAGCGTGGACCTCGATCGCTGTCTTGCGGATCCGGCGAACGAAATCTACTTTGATTCGGGCGCCACCGGCATGCGCGCTGCAAACCTTGCCAAAGCCATCGAGGCTGGCAAGCACGTTTATTGCGAAAAGCCCCTCGCTGCCACCTTCGAAGAGTCGTTGCAGCTTGCGCGTAAAGCAGCGGCCGCGGGCACCAGGCATGGCATCGTTCAGGACAAGCTGTTTCTGCCCGGCATTCGAAAACTGCGCAGGCTTGTAGAGGCAGGATTCTTCGGGAGAATTCTTGCCGTGCGCGGCGAGTTCGGCTATTGGGTCTTTGAAGGAGATTGGCAGCCGGCGCAACGGCCTTCATGGAACTACAGGAAGGAGGACGATGGCGGGATAATCTCGGACATGCTTTGCCATTATCGATACGTAATGGATCACACCTTGGGGAATGTGAATGCTGTGTCGTGCATGGGCACTACGCATATTTCAGAGCGCGTGGATGAGCTTGGTAAACGGTACAACTGCACCGCGGAGGACGCAGCGTACAGCAGCTTTGAATTGGATGGAAGCATCTTCGTTCATATCAACTCTTCCTGGGCGACCCGCGTCTATCGCGACGAACTCTTTATGCTGCAGGTCGACGGCACCGAAGGCAGCGCGGTTGCCGGGTTAGTGGGGTGCAAGACGCAGCACCGCGTAAACACGCCGCGCCCGATATGGAATCCCGATCTCCCGAATTCGATTCAGTTTCGCGATGACTGGCAGGAGGTTCCCGATAACTGCGTATTCGAGAATGCATTCAAGGTTCAGTGGGAAATGTTCCTGAAGCACGTAGCCGAAGATGCGCCGTTCCCGCACAATTTTGTGGACGGGGCGCGCGGCGTGCAATTAGCGGAACTGGGTCTGAAGTCCTGGGCGCAGCGGCGGTGGCTCGATGTGCCGAAGATCGACGACACGGTGCTGAAACCCTGAGAGGCACGTCACCATGGCAGACATTTCGAGACTGAGCCTGAATCAAGCCACGACGCAAAACTGGAGCGCGCGTGAGGCGGTGGAAGGATGCGCACGCCACGGCATACCGTCTATTGCGTTATGGCGCGACAAAATTGCAGCAGCCGGTCTGAGGGAATGCGTAAGACTCGTGAAGGACGCGCATTTGCATGTTTCGAGCGTATGCCGCGGCGGAATGTTTCCCGCTTCCAGCGCCGAAGAGCGAAGGCGCAGAATCGAAGATAATTTTGTGGCCGTAGATGAGGCGGCTGCACTTGAGGCCGATTCGCTGGTGATCGTGGCTGGCGCTTCGCCCGAAGTGCCGATCGATGAAGCCCGGGCGATGGTCGCAGACGGTCTGGCCGAAGTTGCTGTCTATGCCGGGCATTGCTGCGTCCGCCTCGGCCTTGAACCATTGCATCCGATGTACGCCGGCGATCGCTCTGTGCTGAATACCATCGAGCAGGCTTTGCTGATGGCCGCAGCCTATGGGGGCGAGGAGGTCGGCGTCATACTTGATACTTTCCATGTCTGGTGGGACCCTTTCGTGTTCGAGGCGATATCGAAAAGCGCAGGGCGCATTTTTGGGTTTCACGTGTGCGATTGGCTGGTTCCTTTGCCGCATCTTCTGCTGGGCCGCGGCATGATGGGCGATGGCGTGATTGACAATCGCAAGTTGCGCAGGGCGGTGGACGAAGCCGGCTACAACGGCCCGATTGAAGTGGAAGTCTTCAACCAGGAGATATGGAACAGTTCCTACGACGATGTTTTAACCACGATGATCGAACGGTTCAAGACGTTCGTATGAAAAGAGGGATGGCCTAAGTGATATTGTCGAGCGAGATTGCGCCGCAAGATCTTTCCGCCCATATCCGCAGGCTGTTTGAGCTTGCTTCGGATAAGACGCAGCGCTTGGCGCGCAGGTGGAATGGCAAGATCGAGGCGCCGGTTGTGACTGTGGCCGGCCAGTATACGGGAAAGAACTGGACGCAGTGGACGCAGGGCTTTCAATACGGTAACGCGCTTCTATGCTTCGATGCAACAGGCCAGCAGAGTCTCTTGGAAGTGGGACGCGCAGGAACACTTCACCGCATGGCAGAGCACATCACACATACAGGCGTGCACGATCACGGATTCAACAATCTATCGACGTATGGGCAACTGCGGCGCCTGATGCTGGAGGGCAGGCTGACCAGAGATGATTGGGAGTTGCGCTTCTATGAACTGGCATTGAAGACCAGCGGAGCCGTACAAGCTTCGCGATGGACGGACCTTCCAAATGGATTCGGATACATCTATTCCTTCAACGGGGCGCACTCCTTATTTATTGACACGATGCGGACGCTGCGCATTGTCGCCATGGCTCACGCGCTGAACCATGTGCTTCTGACAGAACAGGACCGGCGCGTAACCTTGCTCGGCAGGTTGTTGACCCACGCCAGCACTTCAGCGCAGTTCAACGTCTACTACGGCGAAGGGCGCGATTTTTACGACATGCCGGAGCAGCGCGGCCGGACTGCGCATGAAGCCATCTTCAATCCTGCGAGTGGCTCTTTCCGCTGCCCTTCTTCGCAGCAGGGATATTCGCCGTTCTCGACGTGGACGCGTGGGCTCGCGTGGGCCATGCTAGGCTTTGCTGAACAACTTGAATTTGTGCGGTCGCGGCCAGATGCAGATTTTGCCGAAGAAGGCCTGCCATCAAAAAGAGATGCGCTGGCAATGCTCGAAAAGGCGGCCAGGGCGACCTGCGATTTCTATATGAACCAGGCCAGCGCGGCGGATGGAATCTGCTATTGGGATACAGGAGCGCCCGGGTTGAGCCGGTTGGGAGACTGGAAGTGCCGGGCCGCGGATCCGATGAACGCATTTGAGCCGGTCGATTCATCTGCCAGCGTGATAGCAGCGCAGGGGCTGATCCGGCTGGGCGTCGCACTTGGAGAAGCGGGAGAGGCATATTATCAAGCGGGGCTTCAGGTAGCGCAAACACTATTTGCCGAGCCGTATCTCTCGATCGATTTCGGGCACGAGGGAATCTTGCTGCACAGCATCTATCACAGGCCGAACGGCTGGGACTACGTCCCCAATGGTTCATGCGTTCGTTACGGCGAGTCGAGCATGTGGGGCGATTATCACGCGCTGGAACTTGGACTGCTCATCTCGCGGCTCGCCGAGGATCGGTACTACACGTTTTATTAGAAGATTGCACGGGAGCGGGAGCATGAAGACGACAGTTGCATTGGTTACCGGAGGCACGCGCGGCATCGGTTTGGGCATCGCAAAGGCACTGGCGCGGAAGGACCTCAACATTGTGGTCACGGGCAGACGCAGTGAACAGGAAACTTTGCCGGCACTGGCTGAAATACGCGATCAGTTTTGCGCGAAAGATCTCCAAGCGGTTTACTTCCGGTCGAATGTAGCCGATGCCGATGACCGCCGCAGATTGTTGGTTGATATCGAATCACATTTTGGCCGGCTCGACGTGTTAGTAAACAACGCCGGCATTGCACCTGAGGTTCGCGCGGATGTGCTGGAAGCCTCAGAGGAGAGCTTTGACAGGCTGCTTACAACAAATCTCAAGGGCCCCTACTTTCTGACACAAGCGGTAGCACGATGGATGCTGCGGCAACAGGAGCATAAGATGGAGCGCCGCGCGATTGTCAATATAGGCTCAGTTTCCGCGATCATGGCCAGCGTGGAACGCGGGGACTACTGCATTTCAAAAGCAGGCATATCGATGGCGACAAAGCTGTGGGCGGCGAGACTGGCGCCGCATGGAATTGGCGTCTACGAAATCCGGCCGGGAATCATCAGCACCGATATGACGCAGGGCGTGAAGGAGAAATACGACAGGATGATTGAAGGGGACCTTCTTGTTGAGAAGCGATGGGGGACTCCGGAAGACATCGGGAAAGTTACAGCGCTGCTGGTGACCGGCGACTTGCCCTACTCGCCGGGAGCGGTCATCGCTGTCGATGGCGGGCTCTCGTTGCCGCGCCTCTAGTCGTTGTTTGAAATCCTCGGAGCACCGGCTCGCCATCGTGCATGGGAAGCGCGCCTTCAACCCGCGCAGGATCTAACCAGTCTCTTTCTGCCTCACATCGATGTCTTCAAAGTGCAGCTCGCATTAAGCCTCGGCCAGATGCCTTCGCAACCAGTCGGCAATCAGACTGCGCATCTCGGGGGTTTCCTCGTGAGCGCAATCGAACAGCTCGATGCGGCAATCCTCCTGGCGCCCGTGTTGCCGGTACAGGGCCAACAGATTATCGCGAACTTTCTCCACTCCTGCGGCGGGCGTGAGAGGATCCTTGCGCCCGTTGACACTGAGACGAGGCCGCGGGACGATCAACTCGTTGATTGCGGTTGTGTCGAACTCTTTCAGCAACGAAGGAACGAAGTAGAAGATGCTGTGAAGGGTGATTCCGTGCGCGGCGATGAGTGAATCGAAATCGGTAAGGCAGCAAATATCAACGGCTACTCGAACACGTGGATCGAGCGCGGCCAGCCACCAGGTTTTGGTCGACCCCATCGACATGCCCGTGACGCCAAGCTTTTGTGGATCCACCTCCGGGCGGCTTGCGAGGTAAGAAAGTGCGCGGTACTCGTCGAACATCATCATGCCCCACAGCACCTGGCCGCGCCATAGCATCAGCTTGAATGCGTCTTCTTCACCATCGTGGCCCAACTTGAAAGCATCTTCTGCGCCGTCGTGACCAAGACCGATGTGCTGGCGCTCGCCAAAGCACCAACTGTCGATCGCCAGCGTCACGATTCCCATTTCAGCAAATACAGGAGCATAGGCCGGCTGAACGCTCGTTCCTTTGAGCAGTTGTTCTTTGCCCAGGCCGTACATGCCCGCGTGCCAGTGAATGAAAAGAGCGCCTGGCGCGGGGTGCTTGAGTTTTTTGGGAATCAACAGGAGAGCCGGGACCGGCTCGATCCCGTTCAGGTCGAGAACAAGCCGCTCAATGGTGTAGGAGCCGTGATCCTCCGTGCGAACCAGTTTGGGCGGCGCGGGTTCATGCTGCCAGGGCAGATCGCCAAGCAATCCCCATAGATCGGCTCGCCGGCGCTCCTGGTACGCGGAGAAGGGCGTCTCAGTTTCAGCGAGTAAGTTGCCGGCAGCGCAATTCAAACCAAGAGAAATGCCGCCCGTCAAAAGAGCCGACCGAGAAACAAATTGGCGTCGAGTCGTGTCGTTTTGCTTAGGGATTATCATGGCACCCAATTGTATACCGCATGCTCGCAGAGACACTGAGAGCGGCAATGTGCTTCGCGAGGATGGACGGTGCGAGGCGATATCCGGCGCGTTGTTCGCGAGTAGGCGCGATTAGCAAGCTACCGGAAAGCGATTAGCAAGCTACCGGAAATATGAAGCAATCAAGGTGGGGCGTTCCGGCGTATTCCCGAGAACCTTCACGTGCAGAACAAACTGGAAATCTCTCTTTTCCCAGTCTATGGGCGCCCCATGCAATGCCATCGCGAGAAGATCAGGATCCGTAATGAACCTGCCGGCTGCCTGGGTGCCGAATATCGTTATGCCCGCAATTGCAATCACCGGCTGTCCGCTTGCCGGGTTCGTGAACCGCGAGACAACTGCATAGTCTTCGTCGACCTTCCAGGATTGAGGCGTAACATTCACCCATTTCACCTGCGGGTTAAACCGGTCATAGATCAAGTCGTTTTGCGGGTCGAACAGGAAACGCTGGTTCTCGGCCATCTCCCTGCTCCATTTATTGGAGCGGTTGCCGATCACAATGACCGGACCGGCGAGCAGGGAATCGGAAGGTGTCGAACTGTCGGTGAGCATTTGCCACTCTTTTCGATGCGCGCTCAGGACTTTGACCGTATCGGCCAGCGCAAAAGCGTCGCCGATACCGACGAACGCATACGGCATTTGCGCGGGTTTACTGCTCATCGCCTTCGGAATTCCCACATCGCGAGGAACGGCATAGTCGGAAGTCGTGCCATAGACGAAGGGCACAGGAACGCAGATTAAAGCCGGCTTTGAACTTTGGAGTATAGGCGCCCATACCCGTTGAACCAGGTCTGTGGCGCGCCAGCTTCGATAGGCAATTACTGCGACGAACGAACCAATCACCAGTAGAGAAGTCACGGCGGCGCGCCAGCCGACCCGATACCGATGAGCCGAAAGAGCAGAGCTCGCCTGTATTGGCGATGTCGCTAGTGAAGACGGGTCAACTTGCGGCGACTGCTGAGCAGAATCCTCCGTCGCACATTCAAAACTGACGCCATACGAACCGGGTGAAAGGTGAAGAACAGGATTTGCTGTGCCACGGTTGACTTCGTAGAACATGGCCAGGCGCTTGCGGACCTCATTCGCTGTCACCCGGACTATATTGTCCTGCGAAGTATCGTAATCGGCCGCTCTCCGAAAAACCTCGTTGCCGATGACGCGCTCTTTCAGCTCTTCGATCGGCTTCCCATCGAGAATGTGATGTACTGAGAATTCGAGAAAACGAGAGCATCGCTGGCTGGCGCGGAAGTGCTCGCTTTGAAGAATGCGGGCGAGTTGACCCAGCACTTCGGCCTTCTGCGCCGAACTCAACATTGCAGCATCGTGGTTCTGCATAAAATGGCGCCAATCTTCACAGTCAGAACAGATCCCGCCTATAGGTGAATGTGGCGTAACAGTATAGTACTGGCCCATTTTGCGGTGTTTTATCAATAACTTATAGCCGAACAAAGGTGCGGAACCGTATCGGACTGTGAAGCTCTACAAAATAGGCCATAGAATCCGCGTGGATTAAATATCGGAGTTTTAACAAGCACGAAATTCATCGGCAAGGAGCGTCTGATGACGCAGGATTTCCCGGATCTGAATCGGGCAGTCGCCGTGTACTCGAAACACCAGTGTGCTTTATCTGCGGCCGATCCAATGCCGGTGCCTGGAAATTGTGCGGAATGCCGCGCCGGCTTACATTGCGTCAAAGTTGGCAAAGCCGCGATGGCAGGGAACTCTCATTTTTTTGTTGACTCGTATACTCATCTTATAGTATAGACATTATACGTAATGTGAGTTCGAGTCTACGACGGCCCCCGCTCCAACTTTTTGCGCGGCCGGCAACAAGATGGACTCGGCGAGCGAATTGAATATGTTCTCGTGCGCCAAACTTCGACAGCAAGGCAATGCAATTGAGAGCAAGTCAATTTTGATGGGGGCAACCAAACCATTGCGTGAAGGAGCAATCGAATGACAAAGCGTTACCAATTCTTTAAGTGGGGCTTCAGGATCGAAAATTCCGGATCGAAACCGGCGGAAGCGATGCTCACGAGTCATCGCAATGCCGCGAGATCCGTCATCGGGCACCGCAACGGAGTTGCGATGAGGCTCGTTTTAAGTTGTGCCCTGTTGTTGTTATTTGCGCTGCCGCTCGCGGCGCAAAACGCTGACCTCGCCGGCACCGTTCGCGATTCCAGCGGAGCCGTCGTTCCAGGCGCGACCCTTTCGCTGAAGAACGTGG
>CAVSYM010000051.1:0-26937 GCA_963732165.1 uncultured Acidobacteriaceae bacterium | reverse complement strand
AAGTACACCGCAGGCTGTAAACCCACGAGCGTGCAAATAAAGCGTCGATATCCCTGGGGTTTTTCGAGAGACGCCAGTCAGCCTCGCGGATGGCTTCGTCGGCAAGCGAAAGGATCTGGTCACGAACCTTCGGGTCTTCTTCAGTAGCGTGGCGGCCGGTAAGGAAACCGTCGTTGGCATAAAAGGTAGTGTCGAGCTGATCTTGGCGGTAAAGCTCTTGAAAAAGCAGCGCGTTCAACAGGTAGGCGGTAGCCTGCGGATCGCCGGGGTGCTCCTGGTGGAACTTCTCAAAGCGGGCGACGGCGCCGGGGTAGTCGAGGTTGTAGAAGTGGTCGTAGGCCTCGCGAACCTGCGGATCGCGGTTCATTGGATTGGTGTCAACGGTTGCCGCAAGGCATGGAGATGACAAGGCCGTGCCGAGAATTCCAACAACCCACATTTGAACCGCACGGTTTACCGCCTTCAAGAATCCCTCCACAACTCAATGGTACCGGCTCGGTGTGGAGAAGAACGATTCCGGCGCGGCGCCGGGTAGAGCCGCGCAACCGAAAATCGGGTACGATGGTCTCAGTATGCCCATACCTGACCGGCTCAAACCCACCTTTGGAAACGTGCGCGCACCGGAGGTCGACCCTATCGAAGAGGCCGCCAAGCGGCTGATCGTGGCCCTCGATGTTCCCAAGGCTGCTGCGGCAGAAGATCTGGTGAATCGCCTGGAGCGGACTTGCCATTGGTTCAAAGTTGGCATGGAGCTGTTTACGGCGGCCGGGCCGAAGGCGGTTGAGCCGCTGGTAGCGCGAGGACATTCGATCTTTCTCGACCTCAAGTTCTGCGATATCCCCAACACGGTTGCCGGAGCGGTACGCTCGGCGGCCGGGCTCGGAGTGCGCCTCGTGACGGTTCATGCTTCAGGCGGCCCAGCCATGCTTGAGGCTGCGCGCAACGAGCTTCAGAAGCTATCCGACCCTCCGCAACTGCTTGCGGTTACGGTGTTGACCAGCATGGACGCCGAGCAAGCTGGCGCGATTGGCATCGGCCGCACGCCGGGCGAACAGGTTGAGCTGCTGGCAAAGATGGCTTTGGGCGCTGGGATTACCGGGTTTGTGTGCTCACCGCAGGAAGTAGCAAAGCTGCGCGAGCTTGCCGGACCCGAGGCTACGCTGGTGATTCCTGGCATCAGACCCGCCGGCGCAAAGGTGGGCGACCAGAAGCGGGTTGCCACACCGGCGGAGGCACTGCGCAAGGGCGCCAGCTACCTGGTGGTTGGCCGGCCGATCACGCATGCCGCTGACCCTGCTGAAGCGGCTGAAGCAGTGCTGAGAGAGATGGCTGAGGCGCTGTAAGAGGGTTCAAATACACAGATTCTGCGTGAAACTGTACGGTTTCTGTGTGGATCTGCACAGTTTCTGTATGGAAAGCTGTGAAGCGACTGTCGCCAAATCACTGATTCTATTGAATGGCCTCAGAGCGGGCTGTGAAGCTACTGCCGACAAGCTGTTGATTCTATTGGAAAGCTGTGAAACTGCGTGCTTTTCGGGATTAATTGGAGCGGCGGGGGGATGCCGGGGAAGGAGTGACGCCGGGGAGTGGAGGCGCGTACGAGTTTGGCTGTTCTTCGTCATGATCCCGGAGCGATCCTTTCCTATTGAGCGCTATATAGATTGTGCTCCGGGGAGAGTTAATTAACTGCATCCGGGAATGGGATCTAAATGCTTTAGATTCAGAGCGGAGAAATATTGCAGGGTTGACCGATTCTGGGAGCGTGCCATCTGGTCCCCTGGTTTTCAGGTCGGGTTCCGTCTATTTCTCGAAGATCCAGTTGGCCACCTCCTGATTTCCATTAAAGTAGAACGACAGCGCCACCTGCGCGAATCCTGCGCTCTCCTGCTCGAAGCTCGATCCCACGATGATGGGGCGAGGCAGCGTGTCGCCGTGGACTTTCGTTCCAACCAGAACGAGCCCGTCGGTTGAGTTTCCGCCAAAAGCTGTGATGATGTATCCATCCGCGGCGAGCTGTTGCGCAGCCGAGGGCACCGCCTCGAAAGTTGTTGTCGCCACTTGGGCGTCGTACACCGTCGAAGGATCGCTCTGCCAGCTGTACGAGAGCACGTCGAGCTGGCCTGAGGCATTGAACGATATCGCCGTAATAACCTGACTCTCCGCGCCAAGTTCTGTCGAAACAGATTCGAGATCGGCCAGCGCCACGTTGGAAACCGTCATCGCGAAGCCGGTCGTCTGCGTCGTCGATGCATATCCCACCGCGAAAATATCGTTGGCAGGTTCTTCATCGAGAGTCGTAACGATTGAGTTTGCAGTCGAGAATGACGCCATATCCGGCTCAAGATTCTCCAGGGCGTCGCTTTGGTACGTGTACACCAAGCCAGTGACGCCCAACGGGAGAGGAGAGGCCTCATAGAACCATTGGCAGTCGTATTGCGTTTCTTGGAGACAAAGGCCTGGCCCAAGTTGAAAGGGCCCGCCCACGAAGTTCGTGTACTGGGCCTGGTCGAAAGGCAACAGACGGGTTGCAATTCCACCGGGCTGAATGCCCTCCGCCCAGGCTGGCGCGTCGACCTGATTGAAGCGCAGGTCGCCCTGCTTCGGAGAGCGCGGGCCGACGGTGAGTGTTGCCGATTTGCTCGTGACGGAGCCTCCTGCGTTAGCCACCACCACCGTGAATGCCGACCCGCTATCGCTCGCCTGCACAGCCGGAGTGACATAGGTCGCGGAAGTGGCGCCCGGTAGCGGCGATCCGGCCTCGTTCCACTGGTAGGTCAACGGGGCCGATCCGCTCGCAACGACTGTAAAGGTCGCGAACTCTCCAAGTGGTGTGCTTTGTGCGGCGGGTTGCGTAACGATGGCGGGCGAAGTGGGTGGCACGGCCGGCGCCGACCCGCATCCTGCGACCAATAGCAGCAGAAGCAAGCCTAGCGTCGACAAGGCGGTTCGCCAAACTCTCCGCTGGTCATTTCCTTTGAATTCCTTAGCCATTTTTACGCCTCGATTCGCTTGGATCCATTGAAGTCAGTGGAATGAGGGCTATCTTTTTCGTCGAACTTATATCACGGGGTTGTCTCGACCTGCTGTGTCAAATAGCACTTGGCGTTGTGACAGGCGAGCTTGATATATCTCGAATTGGAGGGTGGCATTTTGCGTGCGGTGACGGCTCAAAACCTGAACCACTACCTGAGGAAACTCCGCTCAGGTTGAAGCAGTGGAGCGACTTTCCATCATGGGCTTGAGAGGGAACTTGCTGCCGGGACTTCAAGGAGAGGGTTTTGACTCAAAAGCGGCGGGTTAGCGTCCGCTTCGCGGACATGGCAAGTTAGCAAGTTAGCGCAGAGAGGGTTCTTACGCAGACAGTGTTGATCCGGCCCGGAATAGCAAGTTGGCATCCCACCCATTTCGCGATAATGCCTGCGAAATGGATGGGGCACGGTAGTTGTATTCATTGGCCGGATCAATAGAGCCGTGCCCTTGTTACTAGATCGGGTGCGGGGTGGTGTTGTGCGCGGCGGTTACATTGTCGGGGTCGTCGGTAAACAGCTTGCTGGCTGAATAGGCGAACTTCTGGAACTGGTTGCCAACCTTGCGGATTGCGTCCTGTGCGCCGTCGTCCCATGTGACGCGAGCTTCGCCATCGACATAGACCCAATGACCGCCGACACTGCGCAGAGAACGGTAGGCATGGCCGTCGTCGTACAAGGTGATGTAGAAGGTGCTTCCGCTGCCGTCGCCCACCTCCCACTTGCCAAGGAAGTGGCCGCGGGACGGCATGCCGGGAGTGGATACTTCGCCGGAGGCTGCTACGCCGCCGCTTCCGCCGAACTCGACGCGATCGATGTCAGTCAAGTTGAAGGTTTGGCGATGGCCGTCCTTGAAGACGATGACGATGGTCCCGGGCGCGGCCTTTTGTCCGCTGCGCGGAGCGGCGTGGCCGAATGAGACAGCGAGGCACAGCAACGTGACGGCGCCGGAAAGGCGAAGAATCCTGCTCATGCAATTCTCCTTTGCAGTTAGGAATACGCGAGGAATTGTACTGCGGTTCAGGAATTCGCGCGGGAGGATCGGAATTGGAGACTGTTGGCGACCGCATCGGAGGGTCTGGAGACCCTCCGTACAGCCGGTCAGGAGACCGGCGGTACGGTCTTAGAGGCGGAATTGGGATTGGGAAGGAGGTTTTGCAGGTGTATGGGCCGCCGGACAGCAGCCCACAAGTTCAGTTATGACTTAAAGTTTCTCGTAGAAGTCGCAGACCGAGCAAGAGATATAGACTCCGCCGGGAATGCTGCGCTCGCGGTCTTTGACGCGCTTGACGATGCGCGTGGGCTTGCTGCACTTGGGACAGTCGGTCGACTTCGTCGTGTCCATTACCTTCTTGCGGTCACCAGTTTTTGCAATCTTGGCCATCGGTGAGGTGTTTCTCCTTTGTGGGTGTCTCTGCACGCATCCGCAGCTGCGGACGGCTTCAACGGCGCGGTCTGCCCGTCTCCAGAGTGTGGAAACGGATCAGGACTCGCTGATTCAATTTTACATGAAGGTGAGGTGGGGGGAGATTCGCGCCGGCCCTTCGGGGCGGCGTCGTAACTCTCACGCCTACCCAGGACTGCGTTCGCCTGCGGCGAGCTTGTCCTGGGCTATTCTCGTTCCGTCCCTCCGGGACGGGTGACGGTGCATTCGGCCGAACATAGAGGTCAGTTTGGGCTCGGCGTGGAGGTCAGTTTGAGCTCGGCGTGGTGCTCAGTTTGAGCTCGGCGTGGTGCTCAGTTTGAGCTCGGCGTGGAGCTCAGTTTGAGCTCGGCGTGGAGGTCAGTTTGAGCTCGGCGTGGAGGTCAGTTTGAGCTCGGCGTGGTGCTCGATGGCGTCGGCGACGGCTGAGGCGTGCTCGGCGCTTGAGCCGGAGCAGCAGCAGGTTGAGTCGACGCCGGCTGCGTAGTCGCCGGCTGCGCGGGGGTCGGCGTGGCCGGCTGCTGGTCGGGATTCACGTCTGGCTCGTACTCGGGGTTAGGCTTGGGAGGCTGTACAGGGCGCATCGTGCCGGTGGCTTTTTGGTCCCCGTTGACACCAACTGTTTCGCCGGGGTTGGTCAGGCTTGGCGGAGCCGGCGCGGCTTCCTTGTTGGGGTCGATCTCCGCGTCGCCTTCCTTGATCACGTGCACATCGGTATTCTGTGCTAACACCGGCTTGCCGTCGGTGCGCATCATGCCGGAGACAACATCGGTGCTGAAGACCTGGATCGGCTCGCCGACCTTGGCAACCTCGAGGCGAATGACTCGATTGCCGTTGATGCGGACGAAGTAAACCGGGTCGGGTGGCCTGCCGTAGATCCACTCCTCGAACGGCTCCTGGCCTTCCATCTCGCGGCTCTTGGTGAGCGGATGGCCCATGGCGAAGAGCACCATATCGGTGCTCATGCCGACGAGAACCTGGTGCGTGAGAATGGCATTTTTGAGCTGCGGGGGCAGCGTGTCGGTAAAGGCCTGGATGGGCGTCTTGACGTCGAAGGAGATGAGCGGAGCCAGCAGCGCCTTGACGTCGGCGCCGGTCATTTCGGGAACATGGTCTTTGAATTCCAGGGTCAGCCGCGAGCCGGTGGCCGGGGTGCCGTCGTCCTGTACAACCGGCGAGGTGCCCATGCCTCCACCGATTTCAATGTGGCGCAGGATGCGGTGCTTGAGGTCGGGCCCGCCGTTGAATTCGAAGATCATCTTGTTGTGGTCGAACTTGACGTCGCTGATGAGCACGGAGTCGCCGGGTTTCACGCTCAACCCTTGCTCAACCACCATGTTCAGGTAGGCCTCGCCGGCCGGCTGCAGCTTGCCATTTGCAACCAGAGTTAGTCCCTTGCGTCCTCGCGGCAGCGGACGCATGGCGAAACCCTGCTCGGCCTGCATCGTGCGGAGAATTTCGATGCGGGTTTTAGGATTGATCTCGGTCTTGGAGAGCTGAACATGGGTGGGCTGAATCTGCCGGTAGCGAAGGTCGACCGCGCCATCGGAGGTGGCCGCGTTTTTCCCGCTGGTGTCGATGGTGATGACCTGGGCCCGGGCGCTTACGGCGAGGATTGCGAAGGCTGCGATGGCAATCGCAGAGCGAACCAGGGGCGTGGAATAGTGCGATGGCAGCGACTGGCCGCGAGGGATCGGAGATTGCCGTGAACGCGAACGCCGGGGAAGGTGAGACCGGATCATGGGAGCCTCCCATGGTTTGACATAAGCATTACGCAAAAAGATGGCCGAAGCAATAGCCAGTCGAGAAAAAGGCGGAATGCGGCAGAATGGTGAATTCCCTGCCCGCTGCCTTGCCAGGAAGGTTCATGCTCTCATTTGGGTTGCATTGTCTTGGGAACTCGCCAACGCGCCGGGTGACGGTTGGGCACATCCAAGCTCCGTTTGAGTGGGGTAAGACCCTCGCCAATTCAATCAGTGCCTGACGTCCCGCCTGTTGTGGGTCCGTCTGTAGTCTGCGACATCGGTGCCCCGGCGATCTGCACCAGACCAGGTGCGGCAGGCTCTGAGGCGCCCATGGCTGCCTCGTGCTGGGCGCGGGCCGCTGCGTCGAGATCGACTGGAATTCCCGCCGGCTTGAGCACCGGCGCGTTGTAGCGGAAATCGAGATCGCGGGTGATGCGGAAGACGAGCGGAATTGCGGCAAGCATCACGATGAAGGCGAGCCATGAACCATCGAGTCCGAAGGCTCCGCCGGTAAGCCGGAGCGACCCCATGGGATCGCCCAGAACTACGTGGGAGTGGGTGCTGTCGCCATTGACCGCGAGACCAATGAGCAGAGCGCGGCTGGCCTTCCAGCCAAAGTTAAGCCCCCAGCTAAGCCACAACGCGCGCGTGCGCAGGTATGCCGCAGCCAGTACCAGGCCAAGCGCCGCCGAGACCGCAAAGCTGGCGCGGTTCGAGCCGGGGATCAAGGATTGGACCAGTGCGTAATACGCTGCAAAGCCGAGCGAAGCGCCGATGGGCCCCAGTGCGCGCACAAATCGCTGGAAACCGTATCCGCGGAACGCGACTTCTTCAACCAGCGTTGCCATGGCAAAGAAAGCTGCATCGGCGGCCATCCAGCCCCAGGAAGCAAGATCGGTTGCCAACACAATCGCGATGCCGCCGAAGACTACCATGGGCAGCACGCAGATGACGGCCAGGCCCCATCCCGTGGCCACACCCATTCCCATCTCGCGGGTCAGACCGTCGCGCGAAGGAAATCCCTGGCCGCCGATGGGATGCGGATCGCGGTCGAACCAGAATCCCATGGATGCGTAACCCACAATGAGCAGAAAGGCCAGCATCGCCTGCTCGAGCAGCGGATTCCAATCGTCCTGCACCAGCCCCTGCGCCGCATGATGGGCAAGCGACCGCGCCAGAAAGAAGTAAAAGACAGCCGCAACAAATTCGAAATAGGCGCGCAGCCGGCCGCCGGCGGTTTGAACCGCAGTCATGCGCCCCTCCGAATAAGGATGATGGCGCGCGGATTCATCAGGGAGTGTGCGGTGTTCATCCGTCGATCCGATTGATGGCTGAGATTTGGATCACTCTTCGGTATAAAACTGGGCAATGTTGCGGAACTTCTTCTGACGCCTGGCCAACAGCTCCTCGATGGGCAAGGCCTTGAGTTCGGCGAGGTGACGGCGGAGAGCTGCGCCGAGCAACTGCATGCCGGTGTCGCGATCGACATGGATGCCGCCCACGGGCTCGGAGATGATTTCGTCGACGCAACCAAGCTCGGCGACTTCGGGCGCCGTTACTCGCAGCGCCGCCGCGGCGCGATCTTTGTGCACCACGTCGCGCCACATAATGGCTGCCGCTCCTTCGGGCGGAATGACCGAATAAATCGCGTTTTCGAGAATCAGCACGCGGTCAGTAACCGCCAGCGCCAGCGCACCGCCCGATCCGCCTTCGCCGGTAATGGCAGAAATTGTGGGAACGCGCAGGCGCGCCATCTCGCGGATGTTGCGGGCAATGGCTTCAGCCTGGCCGCGCTCCTCGGCCCCGAGACCCGGGTAAGCAGCGGTCACGTCGATGAGCGCGATAACCGGCCGATTGAATTTCTCGGCAATCTTCATTACGCGCAGCGCCTTGCGGTAGCCTTCAGGGCTGGGCATGCCGAAGTTGCGCTTGATGCGCTGCTTGGTTGAGCCGCCCTTGCGAATGCCGATGAGCATCACCTCGTCGCCCTCGAGACGCGCCATGCCGCACACCACCGCCTCATCGTCGCCATAAGCGCGATCTCCGTGAATCTCGCTGAAGTCAGTGAAGACTCGCTCGAAGAAGTCCATGGGGTAGGGCCGCTGAGGATGGCGCGCCCTCTCTACCTTGATCCATGCCGGCGACACCGGCGAAGCTTGCTGCGGGTTTTCCGGTACCTGTTCGCTCATTGTAAAGGGGCTGGCTGGTATTAGCGCCGCCAGTCCTTACGTGATTCTACGAGGGCGACCCGATTGCGACAAATGCGGCTGAGTTTCGGCAAAGGAGTTTGCGCCGGTGCGAGCCTGGATTCAGCGATAGCATGTCGCGCTTGCGCAAGGCCCTTGAAAAGCTGCTGGGCGATTCAGGCCGGGATCAGACGGAACTGGTGAAAGGTATCGAGCCGCAAAAAGGCTGCTGGCGTGCCGAAGTGCCAAGACCGATGACGCTGCCGTGGTTTCCCATGGTTCTCCATCGGGGCGGCTATCCCGATCGGAGCTAGTTATTCGATCGCGTGATTTTGTGCTTTCCCACCCTTTCCGCGATGGAACTGCGGAAAGGATGGAGCACCCACATTGGTGTAAATTTAAGCGGTCAGAGACCCAGTATTACAACGTTAAGTATTGACATCATGTTTTGACGCTGATACGCTCGGGCATGACCGAAAACCAGATCGCCAGGTCTCGTCAGCGATTGGAGGGATTCCTTGTCGACTTGCTGGAGCCGATGGGCCGCAGCGAGCGTCGTCACTGGGGTGAACTCTATGTCCGTGGCCTGCTCCAGGACGGGGAACGGAAATCGATCGAGCCGATGGCTGCTCGACTGCCGGATGGGAACGTACAGGCCATGCAGCAGTTTGTCGGGCAGAGCCCTTGGGAGTGGGGGGAAGTCTGGGCGCGGTTGGGAAAGCGGATGACAGCGGAGCTGGAGCCGGATTCGGCGTGGGTAGTGGACGACACCGGGTTTCCCAAGCAAGGCGAGGATTCGGTGGGCGTGGATCGACAGTATTCCGGGACGCTGGGCAAGACCGGCAATTGCCAGGTCGCGGTGAGCCTGCATCATGTGGGCGCTCAGGGGAATGCGGTTCTGGGCTGGCGCCTGTATCTGCCGGAAACTTGGGCGAAAGACCCCGAGAGGCGCCAGGCGGCCGGGGTTCCCGAAGAAGTTGTCTTTAAGAAGAAGTGGGAATTGGCGCTGGAACTGCTCGATCAAGTACGCGGTTGGGGCTTGCCGGACCGGATTGTGCTTGGCGATGCGGGATACGGTGAGGCAACTGAGTTTCGCGATGGATTGGAAGCGCGCGGTCTACGCTACGTGGTGGGCATCGCGCCGCAGACCGGGGTTTGGGCCCAAGCGCCCAGGATCGAAGTGCCGGAATACAAGGGGCGTGGCGCTCCGCCGAAGAGGTGGAACTACGGGGACCAAAGGCCGAGTTCGGTGAAAGACGTAGCGCTGAAGGCCAGGGGCTGGAAGAAGGTTCGTTGGCGCGAGGGGACCAAAGGCTGGTTGGAGTCGCGCTTCCTCTCTGTGCGGGTACAGCCGTCGCACGGCTTCGTCGATGGAGATCCGCCGCACAAGGAAATCTGGCTGCTGGTGGAGTGGCCGGAAGCGGAGAAGGAACCGGCCAAATGCTTCTTCTGCGATCTGCCGGCGAACTACACATTGCGGCGATTGGTGCGCATCGCCAAGTGCAGGTGGAAGATCGAACAAGACTACCACCAGTTAAAGGAAGAGCTGGGCCTGGATCATTACGAAGGAAGAAGCTGGAACGGCTGGCATCATCATGTAACCCTGGTAATGCTGGCGCACTCCTTCCTGACCCTGGAAACCTTGCGCAGTAAAAAAAACTTCTGGGTGGACCCTGCCAAGGACTCGGCGTGAAATCCAATACCTGCTCTTCACGTGGACTGGCAACTGCGCCTACTGCGGGGTCGCGGTGGACCGCTCGCATAGTCCCTAGCACTTAACGTTGTACTAGCAGGCTGCGGAAAAACTCATTTAACGGAGCAGTATCGCCACGGTCGATTCAGCAGGGGCTGAAGCCCATACTCATTTCAGGGGCTTTATTGGCCCGGCTGAAGCCGTGCCCTTGTTACAAAGCCTCTTTTGTCTGTGCCCAGGCGAGTTTTTCCGCAGCCTGCTAGTGCCCCTCGGTGCTCACCGCATCACCGGCGTCGACCCATCGACCGAAACCACGATGCACGAACCCTTGACCTGCACCGAGTGCTCGCACGATTCATAGGCCATTCGTCGCGCTTCGTCGGCCGTGATTCGCCCGGTGGAGTAGCCGAAGCGAGACCCCGAAACTGCAAATGCCTTATGCGGGCCGTAGATCAGGTATCGATGAAAAGCTCGCAGCCCTGCTTCGCTCAGACCGGCAGGCGGCGGCACGTTGGGTGCTTCCGGCTCAGGCAAGAGTGTCGCGAGCGGCGCCAGATTCTGCTCCCTCAGAAAAGCATCCACGGTATCTGACCAGGCCTCGATGTGCGAGAACAGATGATGCCCGTCGTCTCCGTCGGGCGGCGCCAGCACAAATTCGTCCTGCCCGCCTCCGGCTTTGAACGCGGCGTCGAATTTCTTAGCCAGCTCGGGCCAGAAGAACTTGTCGTTCTCCGCATAGATCCATTGCATGGGAATCCGCGATTTTTTGCCGTGCGCCTTGTACGTGCCCACCAGGTCGCTGGTATTGCACACATCGTGGTCGGCCTTCGATCCGCGGCCGCCGGCAAAGTTGATGCCCGCCACCAGCCCTCGCGGCGGATTCGCCGTCAGCGCCACGCTGGTCATCCCGCCCGTTGAAACCCCCGCGACGATTATCTTGGTGTCGTCCACCATCGGCAGCTTCCGCGCATATTCAATTGCAGTGCGCAGGCTGTCGGCGGCATACGAATCCTCTGCCTGGTAGTCGGTGTCAGGGCAACGTCCGGCGCGGCTGGCTTCCTCTTCGCCGCCTGAGCTGCCAAAGCCGCGCCGCACCACCGTCAGCACAACCCAGCCGCGCTGCGCAAACCACAACGCCTGGGGCAGTTGCTGCCACGGCGAAACCAGCGCGTGGTCCTGCTTGTTGCGCGCCGAGCCGTGCGTCAAAACCACCAGGGGATGTTTCCCCGGCAGATCGACGTAAACCAGCAGCGCATCGAGTCCATTGGGCTGCGCTTGAGTCCACGGGATTCTGACTTCCCGCTCGACGTAGCCCTGCGCCTGCGCGTTGGGAGCGTACGCGGCTACCGCAACGGAAGCAAGAAGGAGAAGCACAGCTGTGCGATACACACTTAGAAGCTACCCCAGGATGGCCACCTTGCCAATGTTGCCGACAATAGTAAGATGCCTCCCTGGCAGACGAAATGTCGTCTTCGCGACGGTATTTCGACGGCACACCTTCGTCATCATCGCCGGATCCTAGTAGTTTCCTGAGGCTGCTCCGCCCATAAATCCTTTGTTACGAATCTCGCAACAAATTCTAATTTAGAGGCGGCATATTGGCACTCGAAATGCCACATCAAAGGTGTCCTGTGCACCGGGCGTGACAGAATGAATGTCAGGAGCTGGACAAAACCTTAGATCGGAGGCGCGACCCATGATCATTCAACCCAATTCCAGCTTCCCTCTTCTCGCCAGCGACCAGGCTGAGGTAATTCAAATCTTTCTTGAATTGATGCAGGAGCGCGGTGGCCCGGCGCACGGACCTGAGGTGAGAAGAGTGACCAGACCGCTCGCATCACCCAACCAATCGCTTGACTCAAAGCCGCCGCATGAACTGTTTGATTACGAATAACGTGACAATGGCCGCATGCCGCCTGCCGGTGTTCAATCACCCTGGAAAGAAAGAAGACGGGATTTGTCGATGGTCGGCCTATGTGGTCTCCCACCCATCGAGCAAAAGACGCTCGATGGATGGGGCACCCTAATGTTTCATCCATCGCGGGTCGGAGACGACGGTGGCGGACTTTTACCAGAGTGTCCGGGGAAAACAGTCTCGATGAGAACTCATTCAATGAAGCAGGCAAGGAAAGCAGTTCTCGATTCAGGCGAACATTCGCCCGAGGTGACAGGCCTTGGCGTGATTGCCGCCCTTTTGATCGCGTTCGGAAGTCTGGTGAGTGACGGCACGCTCCCTCTTCGACAGTATCTGGTGTTCTTCGCCTTCTTGATGGTGAGCGCCAGCGTCCTGGTGTGGCGCATCTTCAAGCTGGCTCCGGCCCGCATGGCAAAATCCATAGCGTCCCGACAGCCGAGAATTTAGCGCAATCTTCCATCGCGCTCGCGCGTCTATCCGGCGGCTGGTTACCGGTCTCACCTTTTCACTCCTTCACTCATTCACTTCCTCACTTCTTTCGCGTACGCCCGAACAAACGCCTCCGCAATCTTCGGGCCCATTTCAGGGTGGGCCACTCCACGCTCATTTTGGAAAATGTAGGAGTAGACCAACGGGCCGAGCAGCATGGCTTCAATTACGTTGAGATCGAGATGGGGAGACAGTTCGCCGCGTCCCATTGCACGGTGAATCGCCTTTGCGATGGCCTTGCGCGCCGGCTCCATGGCTCGGCCGCGCCACGCCTTGCCGAACTGCTCGTGCAGCTTGGCGTAAGAGATGATGGAAGCAGTCATGCGGCCGCGCTCGGCTTCAAATTCGCCGGGCGGCTTGCGGGTCAGGATCCAGGTAAGATCGGTGAGCAGGTCGCCGGAGTCGATCTGTTCAGGCGGGCGATCGAGGCCGTGAATCATCTCGACAACTTCGAGTAGCAGCGCTTCCTTGTCGGGCCAGTGGTTGTAGATGGTGGCTTTGCTCACGCCCGAAGAGCGGGCGATCGAGTCCATGCTGGTGGGCTCAATGCCGCGCTCGCAGAACAGATCGAGCGCGGCACCGAGGACTTTCTGGTGAGCTTCGTTACTTCGTGGTCTCGACATCTCTACGCTTCAATCTTCGAGAACCGGTAAGCGCCGAAGACGATGAAGGCCAATCCGACGACGCCGAGGATTAGAAAGTCCAGGCGCGGATCGAAGGCCGTGTTGGGGTTCCCGAACGCGTTGCGCATGCCGTCGATGCCGTAGGAGAGCGGATCGAGCCGCGTGACGACCTTCAACACCGACTTGACATCGTCGAGCCGGAAAAGTGCACCCGACAGGAAGTAGATGGGCATGACCAGGAAGTTCATGATGAGCTGAAAGCCCTGCATGTCCTGAAGGCCCGAGCCGATGGCCACGCCGAGCGCCGCGAAATTGATGGCGATGAGCACCATGAACCCGAGTGCGAACGGGAGGGCGATCCAGTGGGTGGGCCTGAATCCGGCGACGAGACAGATAACGGTAATGAGCAGGCCCTGGACAACGGCCACGGTAGAGCCGCCCAGCGTGCGCCCGATCATAATCTGCATGCGCGAGATTGGAGCCACCAGCATCTCTTTCAAGAAGCCGAATTGGCGGTCCCACAGCAGACCGATGCCCGAGAAGATGGATGTGAACAGGATCGACATGCCGATGATGCCGGGTGCGATGAACTGCAGGTAGTCGCCATTGCCCGCCCGCTTGAAGACGGGCCCGAGACCGAAGCCGAGCACCAGCAGGTAAAGAATTGGATTGCCCAGCGACGCAATGATCTGCACGCGCGAGCGCAGATAACGCTTCACCTCACGCAGCCAAAGTACATAAATCACATTCATCGTTTGCTCCACATTTTCGCGAACTGCCGCATCTGGTCGGCCGCGCCCGCGGATTCTTCACGAATGGTTGAGCCGGTGAGGGCCAGGAATGCGTCTTCGAGAGACTGCGTGTTGGTGCGCTCCTTGATCTCCTTGGGAGTTCCCTGCGCCACCAACTTGCCGTGGTCGATAACGCCAATACGATGAGCTACGCGATCAGCCTCGTCCATATAGTGCGTGGTCAGAAAAACTGTGACCTTCTCCGCTTCGTTCACGTGCTTCACGTGCGTCCACAATTGGTTGCGGCTCTGCGGATCGAGGCCGAGCGTGGGCTCGTCGAGAAAGAGAATGCGCGGAGTGTGCAGAAAGCCGCGCGCAATTTCAAGCCGCCGCTTCATGCCCCCTGAGAACTTCTTCACTTGATCGTTGCGCCGCTCCCATAGTTCGAAGAGCTTGAGCAGTTCCTCCGATCGCTGGCGCGCAACTTTGCCGGGCACATGGTAGAGCACGGCGTGAATCTGCAGGTTCTCCCAGGCCGTAAGTTCGCCGTCGAGGCTGGGATCCTGAAAGACGATTCCGAAACGCTGCCGCGCATCGTGCTGGTGCGTCTGCGGGTTGAGCCCGTCGAGTTCAATGCTGCCGCTGGTGGGGTGCAGCAGCGTGGTAAGCATCTTGATGGTGGTGGTTTTGCCGGCGCCGTTGGGCCCGAGGAAGGCAAATATCTCCCCGGCCTCGACATCGAAACTGACGTCGTCAACGGCGGTAAGTTTGTCGAATTTTTTGACGAGATTCCGGACCCGGATCATGGGTTCGACCTCCAAACGTAAAACAATACTGAACCGTTTAGTATCGAAAAGTCAAGCCGCTTATCGTGTGGGAAAAACCTGTTTTTGAAAGGGCGCGGATTCAAGCCTGCCCTAGGCGAAGCCGAAGAGTGGCAATAAGCACATAAAATGAATCGGGGAGTTAACCCATGAGACCGTCAGGTCACCAGTTTCCTGTCTCTCACACTCGATGTCAGAGATGCGGGTAGGTTCATTTCATTAGACTTAGGTTCATTCCTCTCCGATTGCAGAGGGTTTCGTTCAAACTGCGCATAATGATCTCAGCAGCAACTCTTGTCTCGCATTGCAACGCCTATGGGATCACAGATGCCCTAAATCGCTGATTCAAAGGATTCTGCGCATAGGTCGTTTGTTTTGAAAATCCGCCGGGGATGAGGGGCTCTATCTCCATGAAAACAGAAGGGTAATTCAAAGAATCCTTGAGGGATATATATACCCCGGGGCAGGTCGTCCCGGCCCTCAATTAACAATGAGCCGGCCATCTGGATGAGGTTGTGACGTTAAGAAGTGCCCGCTTCTTCATCGGCGCTTTCGTCACTGGGGATTTGGCCGGGGGCGCTGCTTTCAGTTTCGGGTTTTGCTTTGGGCTCGACGCCGCCTTCAACCGAAGGCTTGGCTCCATCCGCAGACTCGACCTCAAGTTCGGACGCGGCTTCGTCTTTGTCCCTCCCGAGCAGCTTGTCGACGCGATAGCCGGCAGCCTTTGCGGTTGCGAGGGCGTCGTCAATAGTGCGGCTGAGCGCTGCCACGGCGGCTCGATCGGGCGAGGCCTGGCCGGCGATCTTCAGCAGTGACGGCATCAGCATCCACCAGAGCAGTTCCTCGTAGCGCTCGCGGAGAAGATAAACGTGGCCCTCAGCTTCATGCACGCCGGTTAGCCAGCGGACATCGGGATCGAGCCAGAGCGACGGCGCGAGGACGACCGTGCTGGCCTCGAGCGTAGGTTCGGGCGCGGGCTTGCCTTCTTCGCCCTCAAAAGCAGAGCCCTTCGACGAACTCGGCTCTTTTGCGGGCTCGGGCTTCTCTTCCCGGGTCACCAAGTGCGAGAGACTCGGAGCACCCGGCTCTTGGGGGGATGCGGAGGCTGGAGCTGGTTCAACCGTCTCTTCTTCTTGCGCGCCCACGCCGGCGACCGTGAGCAGCACAACTTTGATACGAGCGGCTACTCGCCAACCTTCCTCGCCTTCGAAGCCAAGGGCAGTGAAGGCACGGGCAAACGGTTCGCGCAGTCGCAGACGGTCAAAGAGATCGAGGGCCGCGCGTTCGGAGTTTTCAGCATCAACGGTCTCGGCCAACAGCTCAAGCGCGCACCATGCAAAGATCGGCCCCCACATGGCGGTTGCCGTGAACTCGGGGCTCGGGCTGGGCAGCATGCGCCGCGCCGCAGCGGTCCACGGCAACGGGAACAGCGACTCAACACTGGGCAATCGCATGGCGGCGCGCAGCCGGCGGCGAAAGACGAGTGCGAACGAGGCAACGTTGACTGGCTCGGAAGTAGCGACCGGCTCGCCTGCCTCGGCCAGGCGCGAGACGTACGCGGTCTGCGCCTGCTTAAGGAACTTCTCAGTTCGTTCCCAGACCTGGTCGAAGTATCCGCCGCGCTCGCGTTCGGTGGGACGGTCAGCAGCCTGTATGGCGCGCGGGTGCTCGGCGAGATCGGCAAATTGCCTGACGATTACAGGATCGAGCAGCTTGCGTAGCGCATCGTGCGCCGGGCGCAATCCGAGATCGACAAGCGCGTCATCGAGATTGGGAACGCCGCGACCGGCCAACTGATCGCTGAGCCTGTCCCAGGAGTGCTGCGCGGTGGGCTTAAGTTCACGCCAGTCGAGAAACACGTGAGACTGATAAGCGTGCAACTCAAGCGTCAGGCCGTGCTCGAGCACCTCGCTCGCGCGGCGCAGATACTCAAGGCCAGTGAGCGAATCGCGGAAGGCGAGTACAGTATTTGCTTCGCTGCTCAGGCCAAGTCCTTCGCGCAGGCGACGCTGCTTGAGCTGGCCAGAAGATTTGTCGGCATAGGCGGCGGAGTTGTCGATGGTGCCGTGCGTCGAGCCGTAGCGGTTGTTGTACACAACCAGCGCACGCTCGCCGCCGGTGCGGTTCGAGTAGGCAAAC
The DNA here is from genome assembly GCA_963732165.1 of uncultured Acidobacteriaceae bacterium. GTDB lineage: Bacteria > Acidobacteriota > Terriglobia > Terriglobales > Acidobacteriaceae > Telmatobacter. The sequence goes on along the minus strand of CAVSYM010000051.1, from coordinate 10,143 downwards.
ACGTCTTCGTCGACCGCGCCGCTGCCGGTAAAGAAATCGTAGAGCAGAAAGTTCTCGCTCTCGGCGAACAGCCAGCGTCGTTTGAGCAGCGGTGCAATCTCGCGGTCGTGGCGCTCCACAAGCCAGTGGTCGGGGGTTTCCTGGTAACGCGGCCAGCGGTACTCCATGCCATACTTTTCGGTGAATCCTTCAACCTGGCCGTGGCCGAACATGGGCAGGCCTGGCAGAGTGGCCATCATCGCGGCGACGCCGAAGCACTTGTCGCCCTTGCCGAACTGGTCGATTGCGGTGCGTTCGTCGGGATTCGACATGAAGTTGACGTAGCGCTTCATGATGTCGGGATCGAACTCGAGTGTGTTCTTGATGACCGACCGGTACTTGGCGTTGTCTTCGTCTCTCAGCATCACCATGAAGGCCGAGTTGTAGACGCGATGCATGCCAAGCGTGCGAACGAAATAGCCTTCCATGAGCCAGAAGGCTTCGGCCAGAAGAAGCGTGCCGGGAACTTCGGCCGCGACGCGATCGACCACTTCGCGCCAGAACTCATGCGGCATGGCGCGATCGAAATCGGCCTGGCTCATGCCGTATTCTGCGCGCGATGGAATTGCGCCGCTCGCTCCGGGCCCCGGAAACCAGAGGCGATGAAAGTGGCGTTTGGCAAGCGTCATGGCCGCGTCAAAGCGGATGACCGGAAAGAGTCGCGCAACGTGAAGGATAGTCTGGATGACCTGCTCGCGCACCGCGGGATTCAGGTAGTCGAGCTGCGCGGTGTCGTTCCACGGGAAGCTGGTGCCGTCGTTGCCGTGGTAGACGTAGCGGATCTCTCCGGTTGACTTGTCGCGACGCTGAAAGACGACTGCGGCGTCGGTCTGTTCAAAATAGTGATCTTCAATTTTGATTTCGACGCGGCCGTCGCTGGAGAGATCGGGACCATTGAATCTGTACGCAGGATAGGGCGAGTCGCTGCGCGACATGAACCACTCGGGGTGTTCGACGACCCAGGGCGAATCAATGCCCATGTGGTTGGGCACCATGTCGCTGGCCAGTCGCACACCGTGGCGATAGGAGCGATCGCGCAAGTTGATGTATGCCGATTCGCCGCCAAGATCGTCGGCGATGGTGTAGTCGTAGAGCGAGTAGGCCGAGGCCACTGCATCGCGATTGCCGCAAAGCTGTTTGATGGTCTTCGAAGCGCGACTGCGCTCCCAAACGCCGATGAGCCAAAGCGTGTTGATTCCGCGGCGGGCAAGCACGGCCAGCTCTTCGTCGGGAATTTCGTCGAGACGGCCGATGTGGCGGCCGTACTGGCGGCTCATTTGCGCCAGCCAGACGTAGGTGCTCTTGGCGATGAGTACGGTCGTCGGCATCCATGCCGTATCGGGCGAGAATCTCTCGTACTCGTGCGCGGGATCGCCGAAGACCGGAACCTGGGCCGTGCTGACGACGGAGGGCCACTGTTGCGTGCCGGTCTCCCAGCGACGTTTGGCCGCGGCATCGGCAGCAGCGCGAGCCTGCGCGGCAGGCGGGTTGAACTGCATCCAGATGGCGAGTTCTTCTTCGCGCAGAATCTCACCGGCCACCTGGATGAGCCGCTCGACATCCTCGCCGAGCAGAGGTTTCCACAGCTTGCGGATGAGTTGAAGCTGATCGCTGAGTGAGGTGGGCGACCCCTCGACCGGCGCACGCAACAGGTCGAGCAGACTCAGCGGCTTGGCATCGGGAACGGGAATCAGCGGCCGAGTGGCGAAGTACTGGGGCATTTGCGCCGTTACCTGCCGGTATACGGTTTTTTCAGCGAGTGACTTGTCCTCAAAAAGTTCTTCGAAGGGACGAAAAGCCTGGTTGCGATTCGCGCTCCAAAGGAGCAACAATTCTTCAAGGGCGGCGGCGCGGTGAGGTGTGTTATCGGTTGAGCGCGCCAGCCACTGCTTCGGAGTCTCGAGGCCCGACATCACGCTCTGGCCGGGGAATTGTTCAACAAACGCGAGCAGCATGGCATCGACGGCGTCGGGACCAACCTGCTCGCTGAACCAGTCGAGCGCTCGCGTCATTACATCGGGGTCGAACTGTTCGCGATAGCGGGCCATCAGCACGTGGCTGACCTCATCAATCAGGCCCATGGCCCACAACTTGCCGGCGTGCACCGCGAGCTCGGGATGCCTGTGCGCCTCGCGCACTGTGTTCATTCGGTGGGCAAACTCGCGACATGCGCCCATGCTGCCGAAGACGACATTGCCGTTATAGGAGAAGAGGGATTCGGCGAACTGGTAGCGCTCGCGCGCCTGAAGCGAGATATGGAATTCCATCATCAGCGGTCGAACTCCCTGATTTCTTACCCTTACTTCTCTGCTTCGTCCGGCCTGCGCCGGATGGTCTTGTGGTTAGATGCGCACGTTTTGCTGTCTTGTCGTCGCGGCCACATCGCAATCAGTGTTTTGGGGACCAATTCTGCTCCCATGAAGGATAAATGACCGGCCCCGATCCCGACCGAGGGGGAATCGTCTCACACTCGCGCCGCCGTTTGGATGGGGTTAATCGCCGCGACGATGGAGCGGAAACAGATGCCTCACTCGACCGCTTTATGGAAGCGCAGGATGGCAATGGTTAACAGGCCGAAGCCAAGGCCCGCCATGGCGGCCATCTGCGGCCAAAGGATGTCGATTCCAATGCCTTTCAGGTAGGTTCCGCGCAGGACGACAAGAAAGTAGCGCAGCGGGCTCAGATAGGTGCAGTACTGCAGCCAGACGGGCATGGTGGCGATGGGAAAGCCGAAGCCGGAAAAGGTGATTGCCGGCATGATGAAGAAGAAGGCGGTGACCATCGCCTGCTGTTGCGTGGAAGAGACTGTGGAGATAAGCAGTCCTACGCCCAGCATGCAGATGAGGAAGAGAATTGAGCCGACGGCCAGGACGGCGATGTGGCCGCGGAACGGCACCTGAAACCATAGAGTGCCTACTACCGCGATAAGCGAGACGTCGAAGAGTCCTATAAGGAAAAACGGCAGAGTTTTGCCCAGGATGAACTCGAATGGCCGGATGGGCGTGACCATGATCTGTTCGAGGGTGCCGATCTCGCGCTCTCTCACCACGGCAAAGGCGGTGAGCGTGATAACCAGGACCAGCGTAAGACTGCCGATGACGCCCGGTACAAAAAACCAGCGACTGCTGAGATTGACGTTGTACCAGGGGCGCTGTTCGAGCGAGACTGACGGAGCCTGGGAGATGAGCGCGGGCGCGATGCGGCCCAGGCGATCCCGCTGCGACTGCCGCGCAAAATCGAGCGCGATCTGCGAGACGTAGGCCGATGCAATCAGCGCGGTATTGGAGTTGGTGGCGTCGACGATCACCTGTAAGGGCGCGGTTTCCCCTTTCTTGAGCTTCCGGGCAAAGCCGGCGTCGATTTCGAGAGCCACAATTGCATCGCCGCGATCGATCAGGTCGCGAATCTGGCTGCGATCGGTAAGCTCTCGTTCAACGTCGAAGTACGGGCTCGATGTGAAACGCGAAACCAGTTCCCGGCTTTCAAGGCTGTGATCCTGGTCGAGCACCACGGTCGAAACGTGATGGATCTCAAATGTGGCCGCGTAGCCGAAGATCAGCATCTGTACGATAGGCGGCCCGATGAGAATGAAGCGCGTGCGCTTGTCGCGCAAGGTCTGGATAAACTCTTTGATGAGCATTTGTTTGATCCGCGCAAACATGGGTCGAGTCTCCTATTCCAGCCTTTTGTGAAAGGAACGCGTGGCCAGGAGCGCAAGAATCACGGCGAAGACGGCCAGCGGAACCAGATCGCTATACAGCAGGACCGTGGGCGTCCCCTTGAGAAAAATCTTCTTCAGCACTGAAACGAAATAGCGCGCGGGCAGAATACGCGTAATCCATTGCAGAACAGGCGGCATCTGTTCGATGGCAAAAAGAAAACCCGAAAGCAGAAAGGCCGGCAGAAACGTGATGAGCAACGCAATCTGGCTGGCGGCAAATTGGTTTTTCGCGAGCACCGAAATCAAAAACCCCAACGCCAGCACCACGATCATGAATAGCGCCGAGCTAAGAGTCAGCGTTACGAATGAGCCTCGGAACGGCACATGAAACCACGCAATGGCGAGGAATGCGCAAACGGCCACATCGAACATACCGATGACGAAGTAGGGTGCAAGCTTGCCCAGCATGATCTCCAAAGCGGTGACCGGGGTGGAGATGAGCTGCTCCATCGAACCGCGTTCCCACTCGCGCGCGATCGTGAGCGAAGTGAGGAACGCGCCGATGACCGACATGACCAGCGCCAGCACCCCGGGAATAATAAAGGCGCTGCTCTCAAGATCCTCGTTGTACCAGGTGCGCGTATCGACGCTGACCGGCGCCGGTTCGGCGGCAATACCGCGCCGGCGCAGCCAGTCAAGCTGAATTTGCGACCCGTAACCCTGCACCACCGCCTGAGCGTAACCCATGAGGACGTTGGCCGTGTTGTCATCGGTCGCGTCAACCAGCGCCTGTACCGAAACGTCGCTGCCGGAATTAAGCCGCTGGGAGAAGTTCCACGGAATAACGATGGCCATTTTCGCGCTGCCATCATCGAGGGCGCGCGTGAGCGCGGCGTAGTTATCCGCGACGCGAACGACGTGGAAGTACTCGCTCGATTGAAAGTGCTTGAGCAGGTCCTGGCTTTGCTGGCTGCCCTCCTGGTCGTAGACGTAAACCGGCATGCCTTTGAGATCGAGGTTGACCCCATAGCCGAAGAGCAGCATGAGCGCGACCGGCATAATGATCACGATGCCCAGGCTGCGCGAGTCACGCACGATGTGCAGCACTTCTTTTCGGGCAACGGCGATCAAGCGAGTGAGGCTCATGGCGTGCGCGACTCCGCCGCGGATCCCGTGGTAAGCGAAACAAACACGTCTTCGAGCGTTGGGCGGATCTTCTCGACCTTGCGGGGAGTGAAACCGCACTGGCGCAAAAATGCGTCGATGTGCGGAGCGGAGCCCGCCGCATCTTCCACCGATAGATGCAGCGCATTGCCAAAGACGGCTGAATCCATCACGCCGGGCGCCGACTGCAACGCCTCGAGAGCGCGGCCCAGCGGTTCGCACTCGACGAGCAGCAGTTCTCCTTTCATCGAGTTTCGCTTGAGTTCCGAGGGCGTGCCAAGCGCCACGATTTTGCCACGAAAGATGAGCGCGAGACGATTGCAGTATTCGGCTTCTTCCATGTAATGCGTGGTGACAAAAACGGTCACGCCCTGGGAAGCCATCTGTTGAATGAGGTCCCAGAAGCGTCGGCGCGAGACGGGATCGACGCCCGAGGTTGGCTCGTCGAGAAAAATGATGGGCGGGCGATGCAGAACCGCGCAGCCGAGCGCGAGCCGCTGTTTCCAGCCGCCAGGCAGAGTGCGGGTAACGAGACTCTCGCGGCCCTTCAGATTCGACATTTCGAGCGTCCATGCGATGCGCTCTTCCACCTCTTTTGCGGGTACGCTATAAAGGCCGGCAAAGAGACGCAGATTCTCGATGACCTTGAGATCGTTGTAGAGCGAGAACTTTTGCGACATGTAACCGATGTTCTGGCGGACGGACTCAGGATCGCGGGCCACATCGAAGCCGGCAACGGCGGCGCGGCCCGCGCTTGGCTTAAGCAGGCCGCACAGCATGCGAATGGTGGTTGACTTCCCTGCCCCGTTCGGTCCGAGAAATCCGAAGACTTCACCCTTGTGCACTGTAAGATTCAGCCGGTCGACCGCAACAAAGCTGCCGAATCGCTTGACGAGGTTCTCGATCACAACGGAGTTTGCGGCTTCAGACATTGATCGCTTCCCCGCCTGCAACCGCATCGACAAAAAGGTCTTCGATGGTTGGCTCAACCTGCTGAACCGAGTCAAAGGCGACCCCTGCTTTTTTAAGACGGGCTTCAATCTCAGGAACTCGCCGCAGCGCGTCATCGACCACCAGGTGCGCTCCATCGCCGGTGAGAACGAGGCTCGATATTCCGCCAGCGTGTTCGAGCTCCGCACGTAGGCGGCGGGGCTCAGACGACGCGACAGAAAGAACGCCTTTGCCAAACCGACCCTTCAGGTTCGAGGGCGTGTCGCAAAAGAGCAATCGGCCCTGGTGCATGAGCGCGACGCGATGGCAGCGCTCGGCCTCGTCGAGATAGGCGGTCGAAGTGAGAATCGCGACGCCCTCGGCGGCAAGCTCGTAGAGAATGCGCCAGAAGTCGCGGCGCGAGACCGGGTCTACGCCGGTGGTCGGCTCATCGAGCAGAATCACTTTGGGCTTGTGAATGAGCGCGCAGACCAGGCCCAGCTTCTGCTTCATTCCGCCGGAAAGATTGCCTGCCCTTCGCGTGCGGAACTCGCTCATGCCCGCGGCAGCGAGCAATTGCGTTGAACGGGCTTTGCGCTCGTCGCCGCGGACACCGAAGAGATCGGCGTAGAAGCGAATGTTCTCGTCGACGGACAGATCCTCATAAAGCCCGAAGCGCTGCGGCATGTAGCCAAGCCAGTGCTTGGCGCGTTCGGGATCGCGGATCACATCGCATCCGGCAATGGTTGCCGAGCCTGAATCGGGCGGCATGATGCCGGCTAGCATGCGGAGCGTCGTCGTCTTGCCGGCGCCATCGGGTCCCACCAGACCGAAGATTTCGCCCGCGCGAACATTGAAGCTGAGACCGTCAACGGCGCAAACGTCAGGAAAGCTTTTTCTGAGCCCTTCGGCTACAATTGCGAACCCGTTTGCGATCCCGGATGCGGTTTGGAGCGGCTCAATCATTTGCTGGCCGGTGCGGCGGAAGCGGGTTGCGTGGTTGTGCTTGACGACTTAAGTTCGAGAAGCGCGTCGGCCGGCATGCCCGGCTTGAGCTCGTGGTTGGGGTTGTCGATGTCGATTTTGATGCGATAAACCAGCGTCACCCGCTCCTTGTACGTCTGCACGCTTTTGGGCGTGAACTCAGCATCGGGAGAGATGAACGAGATGCGCCCATGATATTGCTTGCCGGGATAGGAGTCGGTGGTGATGATTGCGTCCTGGCCCCAGTGGATGCGGCCAAGATCGGTCTCGGCGATGTAGGCGCGCAACCAGATGTGATCGAGATCGGCCAGCGAAACTACTGGCGAGCCGGGCGAAACCACCTCGCCAAGCTCGGCCTGGCGCACAGTAATAACGCCGGTTGAAGGCGCGTGCAGCGTCGTGTAACTCAGGTCAATGCGCGTGAGGCCCAGATCGGCGTCAGCCTGGTTCAGGTTCGCGCGGGCGATTGCGATGTCTTCTTTGCGGCTGCCTTCGACGGACTCGTTATAACGCTGCTGGGCGGCCTTAAGGCTTGCCTCCGAACGTTTAAGCGCGGTTGCAGCCAGATCGCGATCCTGCGTTGAAATCTCATCTTTTGCATAGAGCGCCTCAGCGCGCCGGTTGTCCAACTTCTTTTCGTTGAGGTCGGCCTGCGCGTCAATGACGGCCTGCTGCGAGGCGCGCACTTCCTGCTGGCGAGTGCCGGCCAGCGTGAGCGCGAGATCATCCTCGCGCACCGCAACAGCCGCTTCGTCGATGCGAACTTTCTGTTTGAGATCGACGTCCTCAAGTTGCGCAATCACGGCGCCCTGTGCGACCTGTTGACCTTCTTCGACGGGCAACTGAATGATTCGTCCCTGCACCTTGAATCCCACCAGGCTCTCGTGCGCCTCAATGTTGCCTGACAGCGTGATCTCGTTCGCCGGGGCAGGCTTCTTTGTCAGGCGCGGATAAAAGTAAATGCCGGCGGCGACGGCCGCACAGAGCAGAATAAAAATCGGAATCAGTCGTTTCATTACATCGAACCTCGCTGGAGAGATCAGGAGTGCGGCAGCGGAAATGCCCGTCTCACTCCTTTTCTGCAAACTTCACAATGTTTTTCTCGGTGTTTCCCAGAGCGCGAGCGAGCGCATACTTCGCATCCACGTGGCTCGAGGCGGCAAGAATGTAATTTTCCTCGGCGCGGGCCAGCTCATCCTGCGCGGTAATCACTTCAACGTTGTTGGCTGTGCCGGCCTTGAATCGATCCTGCGCCTCCTGCAATTCGCGTTTCGCCAGCTCCTGTCCCACGGTAGCAACTTCAACTTCCTGCGCCGCGGAGTCGAGATCGAGCAGCGCGGCGTGTACGTCTTCGCTCACGCCGCGGCGCAGATCCGCGATCTGGTCGTCAAAGCGTCGGAGCCGCGCGGCAAGCTGCTGCGCCTCGCCCTCGCGATCGCGATCGAAAATAGTGAAGTCGATCTGGCCCTGGATCAGGCCGGTCGTAGCCACTCCGCCGATCGAACGTCCCAGCTCGCCGATGTTCCCGTTGACGCTGACCTTGGGATAGAAGCGCGCGCGATTGGCGCGCTGCTGTTCCAAAAGCGACTCGCGTTGGGCAGCGAGAGACTGATAATCGGCTCGCGAAGCAAGCGCCGAAGTAACGAGCGCATCGGGCGCAGGTAGATTAAGCGGCTGGAATCGCAACTGCTCGGCCAGTTCTATGGGCGTGTCGGGGCTCATGCCCAAATTGCGCGCGAGCGCAAGCAGCGACTGCTTATATTGGTTCTCGGCCTCGAGCAGAGCCTGCCTGTCATTGGCCAGCTGTACCTGGGCGCGGAGAACATCTACTCCCGTGGCCGTACCGGCGTCGTGGCGATCTTGTGCCAGCTTCAAAAGCGCTGACGAGTCCGTCACCCGCGACTGTGCCGCCTGCGTTCGCGCCGCAGCCGACTGCGCATTCAGGTAGAGCGACGCGGCAAGGCGAACGATGAGGTCACGCGCATCCTGCTCGCTCAGCTTGTCGGCGCCAAGCGCCAGCTCGCTCGCCTTCCACGTGCGGACGCTGCTCAGATCGAGAACATCCTGCTGCGCATAGATTCTGAAATCGTAGTTCGAGAACGGGCCGACGACGTTAGGAAGCGGGAGGCCCGGGACCGAGATGCCAAAGGCGCGCAGATCGCGATTCTGATAGTTGGCATAGGTCTCCGCGTTCACCCGCGGCAGCAGCGCCGCCTGGCTCCGCGACTCGGTTCCTTGGTCTTCGTCAGTGCGAGTGCGCGCCTCTAGCACATTCAGGTTCGCCTCAAGCGCGCGCTGAATCGCATTCTCAATCGTGAGCCTGACCAGCGCCTGCGGCGCCTGTGCCGGCGCAACGGCGGTACCCGACCCCACGAGCCCTGCCGATAAAAGTAAAGCTGCGGTACGAATTCTATATCTCATACTCCCTGCTGCTTTCCTGGCGCCGCAATGGCCCTCCAGGCGTGGTCAAAGCTGTTTTCAATCCACTGCGAGAGTGCCGGTTTCTCGTGCAACGACCACAGCAGCACGGTCCCCAGCATCATTTGCAGTAACTGCATCGCGACCTTCTCTTTCTTGAGAGATGGATTGATCTCGCCACGCTCCTGGCCGCTGTGAACGACTTCTGCAATGGCTTTACGGCCCTCGACCATCCTGCGTTTCAGAATTTCGCGCACGCTGTCGCTGCCGAGGAACGAAGAGATGAGCGCCCGAGCGAGCCTGGGACTGCGGCCCGGCTCTTCTGCAAGACGCCGAACCAGCCGGTGCAATACGGTGCGGAGCGGCTGAGTGCCAGCGGCCACGCTGGCTGCAGCTTCGCGCAATTTCCCGAGCTGGATCTCGGCCATCACCCCGAGTACATGTTCCTTGGTGGGAAAGTAATTAAAAAAGGTTCCCTTGCCCACATCGGCTGCCTCGGTAATGTCTTCGACAGTGACATTGGCCAGGCCGCGCTCGGCGATCAAAGCCAGGGCGCAGCGAAAGAGCCTGACGCGGGTTTCCGCGGCGCGGCGTTCGCGGCGGCCCGTACGTGGTGAGGTGGTTGAGGTCTTCAACCGACCGGCCGGAACACGTTTTGCGTTATGACCTGTGACCATTTATGAACCTAACCCATATTTGACTTATAGTCATATTTGCATGCGAACAGCCCAGATGTAAAGATTTCGAGCGAGATTACTGCATTGAATTCACAAATCCCGGAATCGGGCGGTCTCTGGTTGACAATCAGCACCCCATCAATCGGCCTGCTGAAGGCAGGATCGAAAGCCCAGGCTGCGCCGATTGCGTCGACTCTGGCTTTGCCGGTAAACTACTGGAAGCGGAGAGGTGGCAGAGCCCGGTTGAATGCACCTGACTCGAAATCAGAC
>CAVSYM010000050.1:0-33771 GCA_963732165.1 uncultured Acidobacteriaceae bacterium | reverse complement strand
CGACCGAAGATGACCTGTATGACGCCATGGATTGGCTCTTCGAGCGGCAGGACGCGATCGAGAAGAAGTTGGCGACGCGTCACCTGCGCCAGCAAGGGTTGGTGCTCTACGATCTGTCATCGAGCTATTTTGAAGGACACCAATGTCCGCTTGCCAAGCTCGGATACAACCGCGATGGCAAGAAGGGCAAGCTGCAGGTCAACTATGGCCTTCTCACCGATGAACGGGGCTGTCCCATTGCGGTCCAGGTTTACGAGGGAAACGCATCCGATTCGACGACGCTCCTCGACCAGGTGGAGCGTGTTCGATCCGACTTCGGGATTGACGGATTCGTGATTGTGGGTGACCGCGGGATGATCACGGAGAAACAGATTTCGTCACTTCGCAAAACCGGTGGGATGACCTGGGTTACCGCGCTCAAGAGCGGTCGCATTCGATCCCTCGTGCACTCGGGCGTTCTGCAACTCGGACTCTTCGACGAACGCAATCTGTTTTCCGTGCGGGACCCAAAACTTGCCGGTGAGCGGTTGATCGCATGCAAGAACCACGATCTCGCACGATTGCGCGCACACAAGCGCCAGAGCCTTCTCGACGCGACACGCAAAGAACTCGACGCGGTGCAGAGAATTGTGGCTCGCGGGTTTCAGTGAGAACGAACGCCCCAAAGGAATCTTGGACGAAGCCGCTGCGCGGCAGCTCGGCATCGGCGCAACCAGCGAGCTCTGTTTTCAACCGACACGCTTGGGGCTAGTACCCCGATTCCATGAAACGGAGGGGTGAGACCACCCGATCCCGTCGGGAATATCGCGGAAAACGACCCTTCCATTCCGCGGAATCGAGGTACTAGTACCCCGATTCCATGAAACGGAGGGGTGAGACCACCCGATCCCGTCGGGAATATCGCGGAAAACGACCCTTCCATTCCGCGGAATCGAGGTACTAGGCTCGTGCTGCTGGCCATGCGCACTCGCCGACGCTCGTCTGACCTGCCCCTCACGCCAGCGAGGGGTGGGCATTGGAGACGCTCAAAGCAAGGTCCTTGAGCGTCGGCGCGCGTTCGCGATCGCCGACGGGAATACCGACAGCGAATTTTTTCGGCTCCGTGAAACCGGCATGCCATCGGTGTATTCCGAGCACGGGCGCGTGAGCCAACTTCCCCGCTTTTAAAGAGCAGATCGCGTGCCGAAGCGTTGTCGCTGCGGCTCCGTCCAAGTGGACGATTGAGCAACTGCGCCGATACGCCTCGACGCTCATCGCACGCGTCACGGGCGCAGTCGCACAATCGCCTATTATTTATGTGACTGCGGCGGTTTCCCGGTCTCTTCGTCGGCCGATGCGCTTTGCATCGACTATTCGCCTACGCCCTTGGCGCTCTCAAACGTCACCACCGCAAGGAACGACTGCGGCAGAACCAGGGCCGAGGTGGCTCGCCATCCGGAAGCGAGCTGGATATTCAGGTCGAGTTCCACGTGCGCCTACCGTCAAGGTACGGCCGTGCGGGAGAGGACGCAAGAACGCGGAACGACCTCGGCGAGAAGCTTGGCATCGCGCAGGGCGAAAACCACAGCCTGCATCTCGGGCGAGAACTGGGGCGGCCGAGGCACGTGGGCGAGTTGACGTGGCGGCGTCGAAAGAGCCACTGGAAACAACCCCGGAGCCGCGATCCCCAAAATTAGGTCCTGCCCGCCGTTGTGCTCGTGAAGCCAGCGCCGAGCTGGTCCCGTTGCCGCGAGGGCACCGACCGGGTCTACGAGAACAACCAGAGGCGCCCGGCGCCAGTATCAATGGTCGTTCGGGTCGCTTCGCCGATCCACTTGTTCGACCATGCAGGACTTCCTCGAAGTGAACGTCGGTGCGCTCCCCCCCGCTTCGGAGCAAGGCTCGGTCGAAGCTGCACTTCGCGATTGAGAATGATGCCCCGGTCGACGAGATCGGCTTGAAGGTGCTCGCGCTGCGGGCGGAACCCGAGCGCGACCGCCCGTGCGACCACGCCCCGCCGGCGGTCGCGATGTCGGTCCGTATCCAGCGTGACTCAGGCACTCGTTCCAGTATAGGATTATGCGGTGAGGGGACTCTTGGCAATCGCCGTCCAGATCGCGACAGCCGCGGCGCGCAATTGGCGCTGGTAGCTGCCCGCATGGCACTCATCTCCTGCCCGGACTGCGGCCGATCGGTATCGGATGCTGCCGTCGCGTGCGGCGGCTGCGGGCTTCCGATTGCCGGCCATTTCGTTCATCCGCAGTCGCGGCCGCGCTGGTACCATAGCACTGTTGTCGTCGGGCTGGCGCTGTTGCTTGTCTATCCAATCGGTCTGCTTCTTCTCTGGACCGATCGAAGGACGAAGGCATCCACGAAGGCGTTGGCCACCGTGCTGTTCGGTTTGCTGTTAATGGCGGTCGTGCGCGGCGCATCGTCTGACCACGTCGCTTCGTCGACGAGCGACGGTTCGCGGGGACAATCGATCCTTCACGCTATGGTGAACCCAAACCAAGCACCCACCGCCAACACGTACGCCGTGCCGCTTTCCACGCTGCTCGGCGAGTATTCGGATAACGAAGTGCGCGCGGACGTTCGCTATAAGCAACATTGGATTCGGACCTCGGGGATCGTCGGCGAGGTCAAAAAGGACATCACGGACAGTCCCTATGTGACCATTGGTAATGGCAGCGAATTTCAGATCCCGGTTGTCCAGTGCTTGCTTGCGGATGATCAAGTCACCCGGGCCGCAAGCTTTTCGAAAGGAGATCGGGTCAAGATCGTCGGGCGAGTCGACGGCCTCATGATGAACGTAATCATGAGGGATTGTCGGTTCGAGTAACGGGAGGAAGGTGTTACCGCCGGCGACGGAGTTGCGCTGCCAAATCGGTTCGCCGATTCAGTGATAACGGACGCCCCTAAGACGCGATATGTTTCCGCGGCCGCTTCCGCGGCTCTTCGTTGACCGATACCCTTTCGACTGGCTACTCGCCTCGATGCGTTTGCGCCGACCGAAGCCGAAACCACGGCGCCGCCGGCCGCGGGTGAGACCTTCCGAAGGGCGGTCACTGCAGAAGCTTCGCGGCGAGCGCAGCCAGATCCTGGCGGGCCAGCTCGACCTCGGCCCTGACCTCGTCGAGCATCGCGGCGCGCAAGCGCAGCGAGTCGACGTCGTACGAACCTCCACGACCGAAGAGCATCGCGGCGGTCGCTGAATCTTCGACCTGTCGAAATTGCTTTCAGCGCCCGACGATCCCATCGCGAATGGGTGCACGCTGGCTGTTCGAGAACGCGGAGCGCGTCAGGTACGTCCAGATGACCGAGGGATACGTCTCGGACCTCGCAGGGCCCACCCAAACGTCGGCGAGGAGGTTGCGCTCGTGCTCGTAGCTCGTTCTCCGCAGAACGAAGAACGAAGCGAGACCGAGACCGGCGGTGCACGTGCCTCCGGAAGCGGCCAGCGTGTCCTGCGCCAGAGCAGGCACCGCGGGTAGAAAGAAATACTCCCGCGATGCCCGTGAGGGTCGCTGCAGCGATCGAACCGATGGTCAGGCCTTGCACGCTGCTCGCTTGCGCGCGCGCCAGGTAGTCGGCGGCCTGCTCGGCCCTCTCACTCTCGCAGTCGAGCTCCGCTGAAGCGGCCCCAATCGCAAGGCTCGCGAGCTCGACCCTCTCGACAATCTGCACTCGGGCGCGGTCCGACGGGGTGACTTCGGAGGTCATGCCGCTTAGACCCACGAGGGCGGCCACATGCTGCTCGCGCGGCGCGCTGTCTGCCGGTGGCGGGTCGGGAGCCAGGGAAGAGCAGCCCGCGACGGGGGTGCGCAGTAGCCACCGCGCAGCGTGGCCGTTGCGCAGCCAGGCAGCGTTCCGAGAAAAAAAAGGCTCGCCCACAACCTCGACGGTCCCTCAGCGTGCAGCACAGCATGCCTCTGAACGGCGTGGTCGAGTCCGCACGCGGGGGGCGCATCGGGATGGAACCTTCTCTGCGAGGAGGATCGCCGGCGCCCTCGTCAATCGGGTCTTTCTCTCCGGATGTCATGCAGTCACGCGGCGAGGTGCGCCCGGGGGCTCCATTCGTACCACGGTCCATCTCATCGACAATGCCGCCCCGAACGAGTGGGCAACGAAAGCGCGTCGGCCGACGACGAGACGCGTTTCGAGCCCCGCAAGTCCGCTGGCTCGCTTTGGATCGGTCGCACAGGAGGACGCATGACGTCGCTTGCCGTCCGCGCCGGTGACGGACGCGCTGCGACGGCTCACGTCAAGCCACGCCCGCCTCGCCGACACCGTAGAGCCCAATCCATCGACACGGTGTAGACCAGCGCACAGGCCACACCGTAGGTGACCTCGACGAAGCGGTGAAACGCGATCAGGTGGGCCGACTCGGAGCGGGGAATCAGCGTGATGACCGTCACTGCGACCGCGCAGAGACGTGCAGCCGCCTCCAGCCGCAGCAAGTAACACAACCCCACGGCGACCAGGATGGCGAGCCCATAGCGCAGGATGTTCCCGTCCCACCAGGCCGCGCCGCCCCAACCGATGAGGCTGCCGATCGCGGTCCCGAGGAAGCGCTGGCCGGCGGCCTTCCTGGTCGCCTCACGGTCGGGGTAGAGCACGATCACAGCCGCCATGGGGGCCCAGTACGGCTCCGGCAACGAAGGAACCAGGCGGGCCGTCGAGTAGCAGAATACCGCGACGAAGGCCGCGCTCACCCCGTGGAGGATGGCAGCCCACCACGCCAGCTTCGAAGTGGTTGCGTCGGTCGCATTCACCATTGGCCTCCGCTTTGGGGTCCGATAGCTCGTCGGTCGAGGTCGATCCGGAACCTCGAATCATAGCGAAGAGGGTGACGCGCATGGCACATTCGAACGTAGCGAAGCTCGTGGCCAGCGCGAAACTTTCGGGGTAACGCTGCATGAAAAAGTTATGAGGCAAATCAGTGTAAACACATTTTTCGCCACTGACTACAACTTCGTTAGAGTAGCGATTGTCGGAGGCGATTTTGCCTTTGCTGCCCAGTATCTCGACGCGCTGGTCGTAGCCAAAGGTCGATTTGCGGCTGTTGTCGATGGTGCCGATTGCCCCGCTCGTGAACTTGAGTATGGCGATTGCAGTATCGAAATCGTCTTCGGCGGCGAAGCCCGGATCGACTAACACCGCGCCCGATGCGAATACCTCTTCAACTTCGCCCATCAGGAATCGAGCCATGTCAAAGTCGTGAATCATCATGTCGAGAAAGATTCCGCCCGAGGGCCGCAGATAAGTGAGCGGCGGGGGAAACGGATCGCGGCTGACAATATGGAAGATGTTGGGCGTGCCGATTTCGCCGCTCTCGACTGCCCTTCGCACGCGCATGAAATTTGAGTCGAAGCGGCGGTTGAAGCCCACTTGCATTTTTACGCCCGCGGCCTCGACGGCGGCGATCGAATCGTCGATCTCGGCGAGGCTTTGCGAGATCGGCTTCTCGCAAAAGATATGTTTGCCGGCCTGCGCCGCCTGCGCAATTAGATCGGCATGCGTGTTGGTCGGCGTGCACAAAACAATCGCGTCGATCGTCGGATCGCTAATGACTGCATCCGGCGAATCGACAGCCTTGGGAATGTTGTAGCGCGCAGCCAGGCTGTTCGGCGGCGGCGAGATTGATGTCGGCCACGACGACTGCCTCGGCCTGCGGCGAACGAGAGGCCAATGTTTCAGCATGAACGGGGCCGATGCGGCCTGCGCCCAGAATTCCAAAGTGAAGCTTCTTGCTCATGATTTCCTCGGGAAGGCAGCTTCTAGCTACTAGCTCCTAGCTTTTTCTGGTTGGAACTGAAGTCTCCGAGAATTTCGGAGATGTGTTTCAGCGCCGCAAAGAATCATACCGGACGACGAGGTATTGGCTACTGACTATTGGCTATTGGCTGCAGTCTAGAACTTGCGGCTCCACTCGCGCGGCCAGCGCTCCACCACGATTTTGGTCTGGGTAAAGAACTCAACCGAGTGCTGCGCCTGCGCGTGCAAGTCGCCGAAGAAGCTTTCGCCCCAGCCACTGAAAGGGAAGGTGGACATGGGCGCGGCCACTCCTACGTTGATGCCCACGTTGCCCGCGTTCACCTCGTAGCGGAAGCGGCGCGCGTTGGCTCCGTCGGTAGTAAAGATGCACGCCATGTTGCCGTAGCTGCGCCCGTTCACCAGCGCAATGGCTTCTTCAATGGTGCCTGCGTGCATCAGGCTCAGCACCGGCCCAAAGATTTCGGTGCGCGCAGCTTCGGCATCGGGTGCAACATCGTCGAGAATCGTCGGGAAGACAAAATATCCGTCTTCGTAATCGGAAATCTTCTTGCCGCGGCCATCCACAAGAACTCGCGCGCCGTCGCTCTCGCCCTTTGCAATCAACCCTTCGATGCGGGCCTTGCTTTCAGCCGAGATCACCGGACCCATCTCAACTCCAGGCGCCGCTCCGTAGCCAACTTTGCGGCCCGAGGCCAGTGGACGCGATCTGCTCAGTAAAACCGGGCCGCGCCTCGCCCACGGTGATCGCGACCGAGGCCGCAAGACACCGTTGCCCCGCGCAGCCAAATGCCGAGTCGGCGAGAATGCGCGTGGTCATCTCCATATCGGCGTCGGGCATCACGACTACAGGGTTCTTTGCTCCGCCCTGGCATTGTGCCCGTTTGCCGTTGGCAGCCGCGCGGCTGTAGATATAGCGTGCAGTTGCAGTGGAACCCACAAAGCTGACGGCGCGAATACCAGGGTGGTCGAGAATTGCATTCACCGTGTCGCGTCCACCGTTGACCAGTTGCACTACGCCATCCGGAAAGCCCGCCTGCTGCATGAGCGCAAAGACTCTTTGCGACGTGATGGGCACGCGTTCCGACGGCTTGAGCAGGAAGCAGTTGCCCGCGGCCACTGCGTAGGGCATGAACCAGAAGGGAATCATGCCGGGGAAGTTAAACGGCGTAATCGCGGCTACCACGCCAAGTGGCTGGCGGATCATGTGCTCGTCGATACCGGCGGCAATGTCTTCACAATTGGTGCCCTGGATCAGCATCGGCATGCCGCAAGCGGTTTCAACATTCTCGATGGCGCGTTGCATTTCGCCCTTGCTCTCGCCGAGAGTCTTGCCGCACTCGTCGGTGATGGAAAGCGCGAGCGAATCGCGATGCTGCTCGATAAGCGACTTAAGCTTAAAGAGCGGCTGCACGCGATCGACGACCGGTGTGCGCCGCCAGCCGATGAATGCGCGCTCCGCGATTTCGACGGCGAGGTTCACATCAGAGGCGGGAGACAGCGGCACCTCAGCCAGCACGGTGGCCGTCGCGGGGTTGAGGACGTTGAGCGTCTGGGCGGCTGAAGAAGCGCGCCACGCGCCGTCAATAAAATTTTGCAGGCGTTCAGGCATGATGGGGTGGCTCCTCGGGGACTGGGCCGTAAAGTCTCAGCGAACTTTGCCCCGCCGCAGGTGAAGCGCAGCGGATTTTCAAAGTTTACACTCGCATGGGTGGGTCAGTCGCTTCCGACTTGTTAGTGTGCTGCCGTCCGGTTATTGCCTGGGTGCGGAGGCGGAGAAACGCGGTTCTCCGTCGGGCTCAAAACCAACGCCAAGGATTGTTTTGCCCGAAGCAAGAACATCCCTGATTTCCGACGGCGATGCGCCGGAACGGGAAGCCGCCGCCACCACAATGCGCATTGCCTGCACCGGCGAGGTGCCGGCGGGCAGGCGGAAGATCCAGGGGATGTCGGACGAAGTCAGCGTGCGATCGTCGCTGAGCGCAACAACGGGCACAAAACTTTTGAGCGCGAGTTGAACCGCAAGGTGAGCGCTGGAGCGATCGAGAGCGACGATCGCTTGAGCGTGCTCATCCATGATCGCGCGGACGAGTTCGGTTGAAGCAGCACCCCAATTCTGCTTGCTCTCGATAGGCATTATGGCCCACGATCCCACATGGTCTGAGTCCGGCTTCAACGCCGCAAGCATCTCGGCCGAATGTGCGAGCCCGAGCGCGCCGGGCCCGAAGAGAATCACACGCATTTTCTCGTCCCGCGAGTCTAACGCACGCACAGGGGCGAGACCGACCCCATCTTCGCCAACGCGCGCATAGGGAGTCAGCGTCGCCGGGTCTTCGAGTTGGGCCGGCGCAGTTTGATCGACTGCGGTATGAGCGACCGGCTGTTTCTCCATGCTCGCAAGCCGGTAGGTGATCGCGCCGTTTTGTACGGTGCCAAGATACATGGGTGCAACGTTTTTCTGATTCGGATCGAAGATCATATGACCCGTGACGCCGTCATACTCCTCAATATCGGCAAGCGCGTCGTGAATGCGCGCGCGGTTGAGGCCGGCTTTGCAGATGGAGTCGAGCAGCGCGTTCATTGCGTCGTAAGAGAGCGCGGAAAAATGGTCGGGCTTCTCGTTGTAGCGCGTCTCGTAGTCGCGATTGAATTGGAGCCAGCGCGGATCGTTTCGCGTGGGATCGTAGGGATAGACGGCCTCGAATCCCTCCGCCGCATCGCCCGCTTCGGCAAGCAGCGTCGCGCCCAGGGTGCGGTGCGAGCCAAACACTCGCTGCTTCATGCCAAGCGCGCGCATCTGCTTCAGGATGAGAGCTGCTTGATCCTCGTCGGCCCACACCACGACTGCGTCGGCCCGCGAATCGCGAATAACCTGCAATTGATGCGAGAAGTCAGTATCGCCCGCCATAAACTTCTGTTCAAGCACTACCGGATGGCCGAGGCGGCGCGAAGCATCGCGAAACTTGGGTACGCCGAAACGGCCGTAACGGTTGTTCACGCGCAAAATGGCGACGCGCCTCAAGCCCAGCTCGGTGTAGATGCGCCGCGCCAGCGTAAAGGCCTGCACTCGATCGTCCTGAATGTCAGTGAAGTACCAGGGAACATAAGTCTCGGGGATGGTGAAGTCGGTCGATTCAGAATTAACGATGGGGATCTCCGCTTTGAGCGCGAGGCGCAGAACGATGTGCGTGGACTCCGAGTTGAGCGAGCCGAAGATGGCCCAGTCCTCGTCGTCATAGATCATCTTGACGGCTTCATCCGCGGCCGAGCCCCAGATGGCGGGGTCAGTGGAGCGATCGTTGCCGTAGACGGCGTTGGCCTGCCAGTTGTTGTAGTCGTTATGCAGCATCAGCTTAAAGGGTTTGCCGCCGTAGCCGCCGCGCGCGTTCCATTCGTCCACGGCCATCTGCGCACCGTGCAACATGCGCAGGCCATACTTCTCATCGGGGCTGTGCTCGATGGGGCCGAAGAAACCTATGCGTACTTCGGTAGTGTTCTTTGGCTCGGGAATATCGCGGCCCGCGCCGGTATAGATATTCGGGTGGATGTAGTTCAAGTCGTAGGGCGCAGCAAACTTCGCATAAGGGCTCATATCCTGCGGTTCGCCGGCGTATGGCTCGACGGTGCGGTCGCGCGGGGGTCCAGGCGGATGCGCCCCGCACGCACACACGTGCGCCGTTTGCATGACGCCGTTCGCCGTGGTCTGCGCTGCGCTGATAAACGCGCCGCAGACAGCCCATAAACACGCAGGAATCAGCAAAAGTCTAAGCATGACGAGTCCTTCTTTTCGCGAGTTCTGCAAGCTCGCGCTCAGCTCGCCTTCTCCGTGCGGAACATGGCGATCGCTTCGATTTCGATCAGCAATTCAGGCCGGCAGAGAATCGCCTGGATTCCCGTAGACGCGGGAACCGGATCGAGCCCTTGCTCTTTGTAGAAAGCCGTACGCTCTTCGTTGAAGGCTTCGTAATCGCGCTCGATGTCGCGCAGGTAGCAGGTGGTGCGCACAATGTCGTGCCAGGTACAGCCCTCGGCCTCGAGCAGCCCGGTGATATTAGAAAACGTTCTCTTCATCTGCGCGCGGAAATCGCCGGGATGAACGCTGACGCCGTTCTCGTCGATCGAGGCGGTGCCCGAGATGAGCAGGATGGTGATTCCGTTCAGGTCGATGCGCATGCCGCGCGAAAACGAACTGGGTTTGGCGTAGGCGTAGGCTTCATTCAGCACGCCCAGGTTGGTAATGGCGCGCTTGTTGACTGGCGCCTGGGTAATAGTATCGATGATTTCTGCAAATGCGCTCATTGGTTGTTCTCCTTTTGAATAGCTGCATGATCGGGCCGCTCGAGAATGCCGTGGCTCAAGCCTTTGGCCGTAGCGACCCAGATGTCGGCCTCTTGAAAATCGATTCCAAGAATGTAGTTGTGCGACGGCGCCGTGGTGACTGCGACGCTCGATTGATGGCCCTGCGCGTCGCGCACCAGCATCTCCGGCCTGCCGGTTGTAAGTGAAGGACGGTAGACGGCCCAGTTGGCGCCGTCGTAGTAGGCCAGCCCCTTGTCGGTGCAGAACCAAGCGTGTTTTGCATCGACTCCCTTCACATAGTTGGTGAAGTTAGAAGGCAAACCGCTGTCTTTGGTGAGGAAGTTATGCCAGTAACGGCCGTCGTAGCGACTGTCACCGAAGTAAGTCGCAACCCAGACCATGTTATCGACGTAACTCACCGACGAAACAATGTTATGGATCAGACCCTGATCCTTGAAGAGAACCATCTCGGTTTCTTTGTCGGGGTCGGCATACAAATCCCAGCGGGCGGTTGCCTGTGTGAGCTCGAGCAGGCCGCTGCCCCAAACGGCAAAGTACACTTTGTTGGCGGCGGCTGAGACTCCGTACACCCAGATCTCTTCCATGGGAGTGTTGCGCTCGTTGTAGAGCGACCACTGTCCGGTCGAAAGATTCAGGCGACCGGCGCCGGAAGCGGTCGCAACCCAGACGTTCTCGCCCTCGACTGAAACGCCGTAGACTACGTCGTTGCTAAGGCCGGAGTTGAGCTGCGTGTAAGTAATAACACGGCCGGCGGAGATGCGGCTCAGTCCGCCCATGGTTCCCGCCCACACGTCTCCGGTGCGCTTATCGAGTGCGAGCGAAAGCACAGCGCGATGCGCGAGACCGTCAGCGGTTGTATATGTTTTCCATTTGCCATTCTCGAAGAGACCAAGACCGTTATCGGTGCCGGCCCAGATGCGGTTGCCATCTACCAGCACGCAGTAGACATGATCGGCCGGCAGACCGTTCGCTGTGGTGAAGTTCTCAAAGCGATAATGCGGCATTGCGGGCGGAATGGAGGTTTGCGAAACCCGCGTCGCGTGCATCCGGACCGTATTTGCCGGATGTGCCGCCGGTTGTTGCGCAGCAATTGAAGCCACGCTAAAAAGTGCCACTGCAAGTACAGCGGGGCAGATGGACGGATTAATTGCGTTCGGCTTCTTCATCGCGTCCTCAGGTACTCAATCAGGTCGTTGAGTTCGTCTTTGGTCAAATCGTTGGTGCGGCCGTGTTTGTCGTCAGGGTTATAGATGGTCCAGATCTCCTCGAGCGTTCGCGCGGAGCCGTCGTGCAGGTAGGGTGCGGTGAGCGCGATGTTCGAGAGCTGCGGTGTATCGAGCTTGCCGGTATTGTCAGAGGGCTTACGCGTGCCCACATCGAAGGACTTCTGGCTTGTGCCTTTGGGTCCGCTGTGGCAGTAAGAACAGCGATTCTCAAGCGGGATCGGCTTGCCAAACTTGTCGACCGCGCGATCGAATAGAACCTTGCCGCGCTCCTGTGCCGGTGTGTACTCCTCATCGGACGAGTGCCAGCGGTTGGGGCGCGAGGGCAGCGTGAGGATGTAAAGGGCGAGATCGGCGAGAGTCCGATCATCGTACTGCTCCGAACGCCAGAAGTATTTTTCGGTGCGCGGTCCGCACTCCACCGGGATACTGGGATTGCCCCCATTCCACTTGAAAGGCTCAGTGCCCCGTAGATCTTCAATCAGCCGGTTGTCGACAATATCGCGGCCAAATCCGCTCGGCTCCAGTTGCCATGTGATGCCGTCGAACGTGGAATCGATATGGCAACTGGAGCAACTGATCTGTCCCTGGAAGGAATAACGCGCGGAATAGAACGTCTGCTCGCCGTGGCGCAGCGCCGAAGGCGGCTTTCCATCGCCCAGTTGGATCGTTTTAGTAACGCGATTGGTGCGCGTGTCAATGACGCTAATGGTATCGCCGAGACGATTTGCAACAAACAACATATGGCCGTCTCGGCTGATGGCAATTCCTCGCGGATTCGCTCCCACAGGAATGCGCGCGACAACATAATTGCCGCTTGCCGAAAGATCGGATGCGAACGAGTTGTTTGCGGGTCGCGGATGCGAACGAACAAAGTGCAGCAACCGCTGGACATCGATCGCCAGAACGCACTCCGAACCGCCAACAGAGACGTAGAGGGTGCGATTGTCCGGCGCGAACGCCACGCCAAAAGGCTGCGAAGCATACCGGTCGAGCTCGTCGAGAGGAACTTCAATTGGCGCGCCCACAGCGGCGCCGAACAGCGTGAGCGTATAAGCAAATGCGCCGCCGTGTTCAAGGTGCGCGAGAGGCACCATGTTCTTGGGGTGGTACTCTGCAACTGCACCAAGGCGGCCGTCGGAAGAAAATGCGAGATGAAACACGCCGGCGATCGATTTGAGCGGAATGCGATCGACTACTTCGGCGCGCGCTGCATCGATCACCGTAATCTCAGATTGCGGCGGAGTTCGGTTTTCGAGCCCGGTGCGAAGAGGCGCGGGGTTGGGATAAATATGCGTGGCGTAGATGCGACCGCCATCGGGAGAAAGTGTGAGATAGCTGGCTCCGCGTCCCGCCATCAGCCGCTTTTCTTCAGCGCCCGTCTGTGCGTTGAGCACTGCCACGTCGTTCGATATACGGTCAGTGACAAAAACGTGCTTGCCGGAAGGGTCGGAGACTGCACCCGACGGCTCGCCACCGACAGGCCAGGTCGCGATGACTGCGAGCTGCTGCGTGTCGATCACCGAGAGCGTATCGTCCCATGAGTTGGTTACGTAGAGCCGATCTCCACCGTGCGAAAGCGCCATGCCGCGCGGCACTCGACCCACGGCGATCGCCTTGATGAGCGTGTATTTTGTCGCGTCGAGCACGCGCACATCCTTGCTGTCCTGGCAAAGCACATAGAGCCTGGAGCCATCGGGCGATACAACAATCTCGAGCGGCGATGCGTATACCTCGAGCCCGTTTTCGTCCTGCGCTGCGTGTGTGGCAGGCGCAAGTGACGAAGACACAACCATGCAAATCCCGCACCCAGCCAAAATGGCCACGGCCGCGGCCTCACAACGCCGCAGTTTGGACGTTCTGGCGGGAGCGCCGCTCAATTCGGCTCCTCGACCTTAATAATGTGGTCTGCGGCCAGGTTGGTGAGCGTTTGCACGCGTCCGCTGGGCCAACGCACCGTGATCCGATCGACAGTTGCTGCAGCGCCGAGCCCAAAGTGCAGTCGTCCGTCGTTCTGCGAGAGATAGCCGCTCGAGGCAACGCGCTCCGCTGTCTGCCGCTTGCCTGCGGCTACGATTTCAACCCGAGCGCCAATTCCATCGCGATTGCTTTTCGCCGCGGTACCGGGCGCAGCGTTGCGATCGCCGGACCGCATCGCTCCCACCAGTTTGACTTCGATCCAGTGCCCCGTATCGGTTGAGACGTTCTTGAGCAGCGTGCCTTTTGCACCGAGGTTCACCACAAAGGCGCCCACTTTGCCATTGTTCTCGTAGTCCGCAAAGCATGCGCCGCGCGCCACGGTGCGATTGCTCAGTACAGCGCCGCCAGTGTTCGAGACGTCTTTGAACTTTCCATCACCCATCCCGCGGAAGAGCGTGTGCTCCTGCGTGATGAGGTGAATGAGGCCGCCGTGAAAGACCAGGATGTCGAGCGCGCCGTCGTTATCGAAGTCGTAGACGCCCGTACCCCAGCTCGCGTATTGCGCCTCGGGCTGCGAAATGCCATTGGTTGCGCCGGCATCTTCAAATCCTTGCGCGCCCTGGTTGTGCAGGAATCGGTTGTAGTTCGCGTCGGTGACCCAAAGATCGAGCATGCCGCGGCCTTCGAAGTCAGCGGTAACCGGGCCCATTGACGAGGTTGCCTCGCCGTTCTGGCCGAAGGCCGAACCGGTTTCATTGGCGATCTCTTCAAAAGTTCCATCGTGCTTGTTGTGGAAGAGAAAGTTCTCGGTCTGGTCGTTGGAAACGTAAATGTCGTCCCACCCGTCGTTGTCGAAGTCGGCCGCCGTGACTCCCATGGTGCGGCCAATGTATGCGGCAATGCCCGACTTCTCGGTAACATCGGTAAACGTTCCGTCGCAGTTATTGTGAAAGAGGAGATTCGACTGGCCGGCGTAATCGAGTGGCCCCGGATAATTGTCAGCCGCGTAATAATTTCGGTACTTGGGGTCGAACTTGATGTAGCGGCCGACGAAAAGGTCGAGGCAACCGTCCCTGTCGTAGTCGAGCCACGTTGAACTGATGGCAAAGCCCTCCACCTTGATGCCGGCCTTTTCGGTCACATCGGTAAAGTGGCCGTTGCCGTCGTTGTGGTAGAGCACCACCTTGCCGTAGCCGGTCACCAACAGGTCTTCGTTGCCGTCGTTGTCGTAATCGGCCTCAGTCACGGCAACGGAATACATGTCGGGATTGAGGCCTGACTTGTCGGTTACATCGGTAAAGTGGCCGTTACCGTCATTGTTGTAAAGATGATTGTGCGGCGGGGGATTGGGCTTTACTTTGAGCGGATATGGATGCATCGAGTCGTCAAGCGGACGTCCGCTCACCACATAAAGCGATTGCAGGCCGGAATTGTTGTAGTCGAACCAGAGGCAGCCCGCGCCGGTACCTTCAAGCAGCGAGCCCAACTGGGCCGAACCAAAGCTCTCGGTGAAATCGATGCCCGCACTCGCGGTCGCGTCTTCAAACTTGATGATCGAATGTGTCGCCTGCGGTGAGGCTGGCTGCGCCTGCGGCGCTGTATCACTTTGCGCGGCACTCAACGACGTCGCCGAGGGAGCTGCTTGTGCAACGGCGTATTGAGCAAGAACCAATGCGCATATCGAAAAAAGAGAAGCGTGGAAAACAGAAAAGTGCTTCATATCAGTTGCCCTTGCTCGCCGGCGGTTGGGTCGCGATCTTTAGGCCGGTCAGGTCGAATGGAGTGGTGGTGCGCATCAAAACAGCCGGCACGCGGTTTTCTGACGCGCGCTCCGGCCCCGTGTGGCAGCCAACGCAAATGCGCTGCTCGCCTGCGCGAATCCAGAACCATCCATGCTCCTGGCGGATCACTTTGCCGTGCTGGTCGAGCAGCACAAAACGAATGGGCCGGTCGCCCGGCACTTGCACAAAGAAGGAACCATCTGCATCGACCGGCGCTATGCCGTTTGAGCCGACGCGCCCCCTCAGGTCGAGCGTCTCAAGCCGGACCGATGCAGGCGCGGTCTTCAGGTCGCTCTCGCGGGAGATCCTTGAATCGAGCGCCAGCAGGTTGGCATAACTCCACGGGTGCAGACCCGATGGATGGCGATGCGGCCGTGCGCGCGGCTCGACCAGCACCGGTTCGACCAGGTCGTTATCGCGGCGCGACAGCAAGGTTCGCGTCGAAGCAACTCCCGGCGATAACAGCTGCAGCGCGTAACGCGCAGCGGCCGATGCACGAGAACTCACCAACCACTCGCCGGTTAGCGTCTCCTCGATCGCGCCGGCATATTCGCCGTGCGGCGCCACAACCGGCGCATCGTGCGCAAGCGGCGATGTGAATCTTGCCAGCGACGAGCCGTGGGTGAAGATCACATCGCCTGAAGAAAGCTGATGGCCGCCCCAACGTGGCCGTCCATGATCGCATCGGTACGACTCGACTCCTGAGCCATCGGCATAGACCAGGAACTCCTCTGGCGTCGACCCCTGGCCTAGCGGAAAGTAGGACTCGAAAAGAATTCGCCCGTCGAGCAGCACATCGTCGGGAATCGCGCTTGTTCTGAGATAAGTGAGCGGCAGCAGCTTTAATCCGGCATTGGCATCAATCGGACCAAACGGCTCGCTGGATTGCGTGCCGGCAACAACCATCTGAAATCTCGATTGAACGCGCTGCGCGAAAACGAATTGCCCTGAAGAGAGGTACATTGGCCGGATTGCATCATCGGAGCCGGCGCAGAGCAGGCGCAGCGCGCGGTCTCGCAGCGTCACCTCCCAGATCTGCCAGTGATCGCCTTCGGTCGGCTTGCCCGCAAAAAGAATGCGCAGGCCGTCAAACGAGACATTCGCATCGGCCGAGGCCCAGAACTTCGGCGCCAGCGGTTCGGCGCTGCCGTTGTGAACCAGCAACAGCTGCGCGCCATTGGGGAATCGCTCCCCGCCGCGAAGAGCTGCCAGGGGCTTGTAGCCGGGAGTAGCGGTGACGATGATGTCGGCGGGAGCCGAGTGTGACAAATCCGCAGAGAGTCCACACCTCCCGCCCAGCGCAGCAACCAAAGCCGCAATCGCAACTGCGCCGAGGGGCAACCTCATCCCGCAACCTCCGCGGCATCCAGATCGTCGGCGGCGCTTGCGCGCATTTCGTCCTCGCGTAGCGCGATCCACGGGGCCAGGGAGGCCATCATCGTGTCAAATTCGGTAAAATCGAGCGATTGATCGCCGTCGCTCCATGCGGTATCGGGATCGGGATGAACTTCAACGATGAGTCCATCGGCACCCGCCGCAACCCCGATGCGCGCAGCAGCAGGCACAAGGCCGCGGCAGCCCGTCGCGTGACTTGGATCTGCGATCACCGGTAGATGCGACACCTGCTTCATCAGTGCGATCGACGCCGCATCGAAGGTGTTTCGTGTCGCTGTTTCAAAGGTGCGAATACCGCGCTCGCAGAGAATGACGTTGGGATTGCCATTGTCGAGCGCGATTTGGGCTGCGCGAAAGAGATCGGCAACCGTGGCCACCAGCCCTCGCTTGAGCAGCATTGGCCGACCCGAGCGCGCCGCCGCAACAATCAGCGAATCGTTCTCCATGTTGCGCGAGCCGATCTGCAGAATGTCGGCGTACTCCGCAACCAGGTCCATGTCGGTCTCGGACATGACCTCGGTTACGATGGCCAGGCCGGTCTCATGGCGCGCGCGGGCCAGCAGTTTGAGGCCTTCAAGGCCGAGACCCTGAAATGAGTAAGGAGAAGTGCGAGGCTTGAAGGCGCCTCCGCGAAGGATGCGAGCGCCGGCTCGGCGAACACTGTGCGCCGTCGACAGCAGTTGGTCCTCGGTCTCGACCGAGCAGGGTCCAGCTATGGTGATGAACTCGCTCCCGCCGATCTCAAAGTCGAGCACTGGCACAACGGTCTGTTGACGCCAAGCGCTTTTGAGAACGTCGGGGGTATCGCCAAACCGATCTTGCCAGCTTTCGCGCAAACCCGCGCACTCCGATCCGGGGAAGCTTCAGTCTAGGCGGGCAACTTATGCGCTGCCTCAATCAAAAGATTGAGTAAGCTACGATTGCGGCAACACCTGTGATGTAGCTCACAGCAGGGAGTTTGCATGTGTTTCTTGCAGGGATCAAAAGCCCGTTTTCACATCCCTGGCGGTCAACGCGCGATCGGCGGAGGCTCGGTATCCGAACGCGGAATCGACAATCGCGGCGATGCCGATGGCAATCTCATCTTCAAACGGCCGGGCAGCAATCTGTACCCCGATGGGCAAGCTCTCAGGCGAAACGCCTACGGGCACAACCGCGGCCGGGCACGCAAGTGCGTTGAACCATTGCGTAAAGCGCCAAGCATCGAGATACTCGACAGTCTTGCCGTCGATCGACCATTCGCGTTCGCCGTGGCGAAAGGCTGGAACGGAAGCTACCGGGCAAAGCAGCACCGGATAACCCTTCATTTCTTCAAGAGTCTTGGCCCGCAACAGATCAAGCTCGGCCCATGCGTTCAGCAATTCAGTTGAAGTCAGGGAACCGGCCGATTCGGCAATCGACAAAAACTCGTTGAAGATGGGGCTGAGCTGGTGGCGCTTGCCGCGAATCTCAGGCTCATAAAACATGGCCCCGCATTGCACAAAGAACTTCCACCACAATTTGCGCAGCTGTTCGAGTGTGCGCGGGCGGAAGGTCTCGACGCGGAATCCGGCTTCGCGCAGAGCCTGGGCTGCGGCGTCAACGGCTGTGCGAGTTTCGACAGTGACCGGGACAAGGCCGTCGTCTGCGAAGACGCCGACGGTGTGTCCGCGCAGCTCGTCTAGGTTTGGCTCCCGCAGCGCAATCGGCGGGCTTGCTGGGTCGGCAGCGTCCTGTCCGGCAAGAGCGCGAAACATCAATTGCACGTCGGCCATGGTTCGCGCCATCGGGCCAATAGCACCGAGAATCGAAAATGGGCCCACGCACGGCGGCAGATGACCGCGCCCCGGAATGCGACCCGGCGTCGGCTTGAGCGAGCAGATGCCGGTAAAGTGAGCCGGCACGCGCACCGATCCGCCGCTGTCGCTGCCCAGCCCCGCTGCCGACATGCCGGCTGCAATCGCCGCCGACTCGCCGCCGCTCGAACCGCCCGGCGAGCGCTCAAGATCCCACGGATTGCTGGTGCGCCCATGCAGTAGATTCGCGGTCTCGTAGGCCATCAGGAACTCAGGGCAGTTGGTGGTGCCCAGAATCAGCGCGCCCTTCATACGGAGCCGAGCAACAACAACCGCGTTCTCAGTAGGAATCTCGCCCGCGTGAAGCAAGCTCCCGATCTCGCACTTGAAACCTGCGGTCGCAATGGAAGATTTCACCGTGACCGGCAGACCGAACAGCCGACCGCGCCGATGATCTGCGGGTGCGGCATCC
Source organism: uncultured Acidobacteriaceae bacterium (assembly GCA_963732165.1). GTDB lineage: Bacteria > Acidobacteriota > Terriglobia > Terriglobales > Acidobacteriaceae > Telmatobacter. The sequence goes on along the minus strand of CAVSYM010000050.1, from coordinate 15,134 downwards.
ATCGCTCGCGCCTGCGCCCGTGTGTTTTCTGCGTCAAAGTCGGCGAACGCATTCAGTCGTGGTTCGAGCCGTTCTATTTGGCGGATGTGGGCTTCGGCTAACTCCACAACGGAAACTTCGCCGGCGCGCAGCAGTTCAAGTTGCCGCACCGCCGGCGCCAGCACAAGTTCCGATTCCGTTGCACCCATCAATTGTTTCCAGGCCCAACTTGCGGCGCACGATCGTCAGCCGGCGTCGACGTCCGAACCTCGTAGTCGAACCAATGCAGATGCACCGGATTACCCGAGTCGAAGCGAGTATTCCAGTTCAGCTCGTAGTCAAGCGCGCCGGCATCGTCAGGATACTTCTCGCTGTTCGTGTACGGATACGTGCTCATGGCGTGGAAGGGCATCTGCGACACCGTGAACGGCGACGCATCCCACCAATCCATGTCCTTCACGAATCCATTCGCATAGAAGAAGTAATCGCGCGTCCAGCCCGCGGGCAGTGCAGGTAGTTGCGCAGTATCGAACTCGACTGCAATCTCCTCGCCGCTTCCGAAAACGACAAAGCGATCGTCTACCGATTTCAGCAGCGGAGTCACGTCGCCCATGCGCGTGTAGTTGCCACGTTCGCGCTGGAACGGCCCGGTAAGGCTGACCAAGTTGTAGTTGTAGTCGAGGTCGCCGGGGCTCGCGCCTTCAATCTGCTTCGGATATCCGCGGAAATGCAGCCTCGCCGAAGCAAGCGGCAGCTCCGCTGTGCGCGCCTCCGCGCTCGTTGTCTGATCGATCAGTACCTGGTCCCAATAAACCTGAAGGTTCGTCATCAGCCGGATGCGGCGCGTTCCCGCGGGCAGCTTGCCGGTGAGGTCGACAACGATGGTGCGCTCGAGACCCGCTGGGAATCCTGCCTCGCCCGGAACGCGCTGCCACGAGCCATCAGGTAGTTGCGCTTCAACGTAAGGCGATTCGGGTTTCACGCCGGCCTGCCACGCCGCATAGAGCGACGTTGCGCTGAAGTAGTTCACATAGCCCGTCATCAGCAGGCGCAGCGGGGACTGCGCGTCCAGCGAACCCAAGTCGAGTGTAAGCGCGTGCAGGTTCGCAAACCCGTCATACGGCAGCGGCGTAAATCCTGAGGCGAACTTGTGATCGCGTCGGCTTAGTGTGTCGAGCACGTCATGGCCTTCGCCGTCCCACGCGCCTGCCGGCAAACGCGCGCCTTCGCTCGCAATCACGCGGCCCGAAGCAAATGGTGGATCGTCGAGGAACCGCTCATCGGGATTGACTTCAACGTTGGCGGGATGGTCGATGGCAACCAGGCGAAGCTGGTCAGTGTAATTCACTTCTTCCATCGGCTCCATGAAGCGCACGCTCACCTTGCCGTTCACCAGGCCCACGTTGCCGCCATCGATTTTGATCCATTCGCCGGGGTTGGGAATATTGCGCCGCGCGGGCGTGAACCAGTGCCCCACGACCGCGGCGCCAATCACGTCGGTGACGAACTTGTAGCGATGCCCATCCCACGCAAAAACCACTGGACACGAACTACCCCGCCGATCGGCCTCTTTCATCGCAACCACCTGCGTATGCGGCAGATCGATCTCGTCCTGCAGCACGCCCGTGGGCCAGAGAATCCTGAGCAGATCGATCGACGTCGCCTGGCCCAACCCAACCAGGATCTGCGGCGCCGATTGCGTCTCGTAGCCCGAAGCGCCGGCCAACTCCCACTTTTGCCACAGCCCGCTCGCAAACACCTCAACCTTCACCCCGATCGCGGTCCTGTTATCGGCAAGCCCGGCCAGATCGAGCCGCACAAAGTGGTTCTTGTTCGCACCCTCATTGCGCAGCAGTGCAGGTGGTGCGCCTTCTTGAGTCACGATCAGATCGGCAGCGCCGTCGCCATCCACATCGGCGGCAATCAGCCCGCGCGGCGCGTGCAGCTTCACGCTGTCGAGCCCCAGAGCGTGGCTCACATCTTCAAACGTGCCGTCGCCGCGGTTGCGCAGCACGCGTACCTCAGGTCCCGACTTGGTCTCGACAATCACGGCCAAATCAATCCAGCCATCGTTGTCAATGTCGATGGGCGTAAGGCCCCATCCGCGCAGTGCCCCTTCCAATGGAAGCACTACGCGTTCGAATCGGCGGCCGGCGTGATTCGGCGCCTCAACATTGCGCCACAGCGTGAGGCCCGGCGCGCCGTTGTGAGTCACCGCGATATCCATCCAGCCGTCCTTGTTGTAGTCGAGCACCGCGATGCCGGTCGTCGCGGGCAATTGTTCATCGTAAAGAGGAGTCGCGGGATACTTGCCCTCGCGCGGGTTCATGTATAGAGTTGGCGCCGCGCCACTACCGGCCACCGCAATATCGACTGCACGATCGTTGTTGTAATCGGTGAGAATCGCGGCCGACGTCGGGCCCGTGCCACCGAGGCCCGTCTCATCGGTCTGCTCGGTAAATGTGCCGTCACCGTTGTTACGCCACAGCACGTTGGCTTCGCCGCCTGCATCGAGCGGAGCGCCGGTCAGGAATAGGTCCAGGTCGCCGTCGTGGTCGTAATCGATGAACGTGATGCCAGAAGGATGGTTGCGGGGCGTGATTCCCGCCTTCTCGGTCACGTCCTCAAACTTTCCGTGACCCAGATTCTTGAAGAGGAGCACGCGATCGTCGAGGGCGACGGCAAGATCGTTGAGCCCGTCGGCATTGAAGTCGCCGACCGCGCAGGCAACCGCGTGGCCGGCAATGCTGAGTCCCACCCGCGCAGCATCGACTTCTTCAAACTTGCCGTTGCTGGCCGGCTGCAGAACGCGTATTGCCTGCGGACCGTTCTGCATCAGGACCAGATCCATGGTGCCCGAGCCGGTTACGTCCATCATGCAGGCACCGCCGGTCGTAGTCCACGCCGGTGCAGTCGTACCCGACGCCATCTGCTCGGCGTTCAGCTTGACCGGAATCATCGCACTCGGCCTGGGTTCCGGCTCCGGAACCGCGGTCGCGGTCGAGTAGCGACCCTGCTCGCCGTAGGCCAGGCTGATAGCCGATGAAACCTTTGAGCTGGTGAGGTGCTGAAACCGCTTGAAGTGCTCGCGAGCTTCATCTATCTTTCCCGCGCGCTGCAGTGCGCGCGCCAACCCGAACTCCGCCGAGGCATGAATCGGGTCGACCGCAAGCGCCTGCTTAAATGCGGCAATCGCGTTGTCGTATTGCTTCAACTCCTGGTAGCAGGCGCCAACAAAGTAGAGCGAATCGGCGTCGTGTGGATCGATCTTCGCGGCCTGCTGAAAGCTTTTGAGCGCGCCGTTTAAATCGTTGCCCGCGTGCTGCGCCAACCCCAGGTTGTACCATGCCTGCGCGCTGTCAGGATCGAGTGCGAGCCCCGCCTGCAGCGCCTTTATTGCCTCGTCAAGTTTTTGAAGCGTGAGCAGCGCAATGCCGTAATTAATTTCAGCCTGTGCGAATTTGGGGTCGCGCTTGATGGCCGCATTGAAGCTTTCGGCCGCGCGGTCGGTGAATTGCTGGCCCATCAGAGCCACGCCACGATTGTTCAGCACGATGGCCTCGGGGTCAATGCGGGCCTGCGCGGTCGCCAGGGATGCGCTGAAAGCTATCGCCAGCGCCAGAAAAACCGTTTTTTGCGTCATTGTCTCAATCCGGGGTTCTCTTGGGAACCACTCCAGTTTACGCGACAGATGCGGCGACACGTCGAGCGTGTTCCTGGCCAATTTATACTCTTCGAAGTGAATCAGGATCAGAGCCCGGGAAAACGGCGCATCGGCGTGGTCACCACCTCGCGTGCCGATTTGAGTCATCTCTACTGGCCGTTGCGCGAGCTTGCCTCTCATCCCGGCATGGATCTTGGGGTGTTCGTTCTCGGTCCGCATCTTTCGCCTGAGTTTGGCAACACTGTTCACGAAATCGAGCGCGACGGATTCCCAATCAAGGCGCGCATCGAGTGCCTGCTGAGTTCTTCCACTGACACCGGTATGGCCAAAACGATCGGCGTAGCAATCCTGGGACTGGCCGATGCACTTACCGCTTGGCGACCCGACATCCTGCTGCTGATTGCCGACCGATACGAGATGCTTGCGCCCGCGACGACCGCTCTGGCTCTGCGTATTCCCGTGGCACATATCGAGGGCGGCGAAGTCAGCCAGGGCGCCATCGATGACCACGTCCGCAATGCCATCACCAAGCTCGCGCACCTTCACTTCACTTCGAATGAAACTGCTCGGCAGCGCGTGATTGCAATGGGCGAAGAGCCGTGGCGCGTACATTGCGCCGGCGCCCCATCGCTTGACCACCTGCGCCGGTCTAGGCTGCTTGACCGAATGGCGCTTGAATCCCGGCTCGGCCTCGAGTTCTCAAAGCCGGTTTTGCTGGCCGCGTGGCATCCGGTCACGATTTTGCGCGACACCAACGCCGAAGCCGACGCTTTTTTTGACGCAATGGCCGATGCCCCCGGCCAGATTATTTTCGTCTATCCCAACGCCGACGCAGGATGCTACGCGCTCATCGAACGAACCCGTGCTTTGGCTGCGACCCGCGCGTTAACGCACATCTTCGTCAACCTCGATGCGGTTACGTACTGGAGCCTTCTCGGCCAGGTCGACGCGATGGTGGGAAACTCGTCGAGCGGCATCATGGAAGCCGCATCGTTCGCATTGCCGGTGGTGAACGTAGGAATGCGCCAGCAAGGCCGCGAGCGCGCCCGCAATGTGATTGACGCGCCGGCTGCGAAGGGCGCAATTCTTGAGGCGATCGGCCGCGCGCTCAGTCCCGAATTCCGCCCAAGCGTTGCCGGCATGGCCAATCCCTATGGCAACGGGACTGCATCGGAGACAGTCGCACGCGTGCTTGCTGAAACGCCTATCGATGGTTTGCTCATCAAAGCACCGGCGCCGTTGAGCGAAGCCGCCATAAAACTTGCAGCGGAGCGCCTATGAATTTTCGGATTCCGCTCTCCGCACCCGACATTACACAGGCAGAGATCGATGCCGTAACAGCGGTTCTGCGCACGCCGGACCTTTGTTTCGGGCCTGAGCTCACGGGCTTCGAATCCGCGCTGGCGCGGTGTTGTTCGGTCGACCACGCAGTCGCAGTCAGTTCCGGGACTGCAGGTTTGCATCTGGCACTGATCGCACTCGGCATTGGCGATGGTGACGAAGTTATCGTGCCATCGTTCGCTTTTATCGCGGTCGCCAACACCGTGCACCAGGTGAGGGCTACGCCGGTCTTTGCCGAAATCGATCCGCTGACTCTCAATCTTGATCCCGCATCGGTCGAACGCGCCATCACGCCACAGACGCGCGCCATGGTGGTTGTCCACACCTTTGGCGTTCCGGCCCAGATGGACGCATTTCAGATGATCGCCCGACGCCACGGCCTGGCTCTCATTGAAGACGCATGCGAGGCAATCGGCGCCGAGATCGATTCGCGCCCCGTAGGCAGCTTCGGCGATATGGCGGTCCTCGGCTTCTATCCCAACAAGCAGATCACCACCGGCGAAGGTGGCGCAGTGCTTTGCCGCGACGCGAATCAAGCTGCGAGGCTTCGCAGCCTGCGCAACCAGGGCAGGTCGGGAGACGATTGGCTCGACCATGCGGAGCCGGGATTCAGCTACCGGCTGTCAGACCTGGCGTGTGCACTGGGCCGCGTGCAGCTTGGCCGTATCGATGAAATCCTTGCACTGCGTGCGCAGGTTGCCGCGCGTTACGATTCGCTACTTCAGAACATTGCGGGGCTCGAGTTGCCTCAACTTCAGCTTCCGCGCAGAAAGCTGAGCTGGTTTGTTTACGTGGTTCGTTTGCCTGCAGGCGTAAACCGCGAGCAGGTGCAGGCGGCCATGGCTCTCGAAGGAATCGCGACGGGGCGCTATTTTGCGCCGATTCATCGGCAACCGGCATACCGAGCCAGTCAAGGAACCGCATGCGAATCGCTGGCTGTTACTGAGCAAATTGCGCCACGCATGCTCGCCCTCCCGTTCTTTAACCGCATCACTCAAGGTGAGCAGAGAGAGGTTGCCGAAGCGCTCCGGACTGCGATCGATCGCGTACGCTAATCGCACCCGCCTGCCCCGCGGGCATCAGTGGATTAGCTTGTAGGGAATACCGAAACGCCCTATCTGGACAATTGATTTCTCCTGCGGCGGCCAGATGTGCAGGCTTTCGATGCGCGTCGATCCCTCGATCCAGTGCGCATCCGCAATGCCTAGCTGGTTGCCGGTTGCGGCATCGTTGAAATGCACTTTGAGTGAGTCACCGTTGGTCGAGCGCGTCCAGCCGAAGATGTAGTTCCCCGGCGTTAGTAGCACGCCACCAATCTCGATTGGCGCCTGCACAATCAAAAAATGCGAGTATTTCCCATCAGCCGAGTAGCCAGCCGTAATCAGCACAACGCCGGCAATATAGTGGCCTTGCGAATCGACGATCCCTGAGGCGGTTCGCATCTCAGTTTCGATATGCTCGCTGATGACTGGCGCACGCGAAGGCAGCACCGCGGCCAATTCGGCCTGTGTTGCCTGCCGCCAGGCCGGCCCCTTCGCAGCTAGCATTGAAGTCACAAAAAATGCACTCAGAAGAATGCCGGTTTTCGCCAGGCGTTTCATTCGGATTCATGCCTCTTCAGCGATTCAAGGGGAACGATGCCGCGCCGGATTGCGGCCGTGGCCGCTTGCGTGCGATCGGTAACGCCGAGCTTGCCCAGCAGGCTGTTGATGTGGGTCTTTACGGTCGCCTCTGAAACTCCCAGCTCGTCGGCAATCTCCTTGTTGCTCTTGCCCGACACAATCTGTTCCAGCACGTCCATCTCGCGCGGCGTCAGCTCTTCAACACCCATGCGTTCGGCGAGCTTCTCGGCAATGGCTTGCGGAATATGCGACTTGCCTGCATGCACCGCACGGATCGCCGTAATCAACTCGTCGGTGGTCATGCCTTTCAGCAGATACGCCTTGGCTCCTGCCTTCAACGCGCGATAAATATCTTCGTCGCCGTCGTAGGTGGTTAGCACGATAAAGCGCGCCTGCGGCGACTCCATGCGGATGCGCTGGATCGCGTCCACGCCGCTCATGCGCGGCAAACGTAGATCGATAAGCGTGATGTCGGGCTGGTGCTTGCGGTATTGTGCGATGGCTTCAACGCCGTCCGCGGCCTCGCCCACCACCTCCATCCCCTCCACCACATTCAGCAGCGACACCAATCCCTGGCGCACCACGTGATGATCTTCAACAACAAGCACGCGAATTGTTGGTTTAGTCAATCTCGCTCTCCCGTCTCTTCCAGCGTCTCACGCGGCGCCGGCGTCCTCAGCCTTACAGTGGTTCCCTCGCTGGGCGCGCTGGTCACTTCGAGCGTTCCGCCAATCGCGCCGGCGCGCTCTTTCATTCCCGTCAACCCGTAGTGTCCCGGCCCCGGTTCCACCTTGCCGTTCGCCGTCACACCCTTTCCATCGTCCCGAACTTCAAGATTCACTTCGTCGGGCAGGTATTCGAGCTGCACCGTTAGCTGCGAAGCCCCGGCGTGCTTCTTCACATTATGAATCGCTTCCTGTGCGATGCGCAGCATTTCCTGCTCGGTTTCTGCCGGCAACGCGCGATACGCGCCGAATAAACGAAATTGCGCCTCAAGGCCATTGCCCGCAGCCCGCTCGGCAATGCGCCGCAGTTTCACGGGCAGCGTGGTCTCGCGCGAATCCTGTGTCCGCAGCGCCCAGATCGACTGGCGCGCGTCGGCCAATCCCACCCGCACATGCTCACGAGCGTTGTTCAGATGCTTCTGCGCATCTTCAACTCGGCGCTGGCGCAATAATTCGGCCAGCACCTCAAGCTGTACCGAGATGCCCACATAACCTTGCGCGAGCGTGTCGTGAATCTCCCGGGCAATACGGCTGCGCTCGCCAAGCACGGCCTTGAATTCGCGCTCGGCGCGGCTCACACGGAAACGAATAAGCAACACCAGGCTCGCGGCAATTGCGGCCAGCAGCAGCGCATAAAACCATATCGTCTGGTAGAAGTGTGGCTCCAGCTCAAAGCTGAATGCCGCGCCCGTCGTGTTCCAAACCCCGTCGTTATTCTCCGCCTGTACGCGAAACGTGTACCGGCCCGGCGGAATGTTGGTGTAGTAGGCCGTGCGGCGCGTGCCCGCGTCGGTCCAGCCGCGATCGAACCCCTCCAGCATGTACCGGTATGCCACTTTTTGCGGCGCCACAAAGCTCAGGCCGGCGTAATCGAATTCAAAATGGACTTTCCCAGCCTCAACTCTCAACCGAGACGTCTGCCCCATGCAATGGTTGGGCGAGGTCGTCAACGGTAAAGCGCTCGATTGCCACAGGCGGAGGAACGGTATTTACCGGGAAATGTGCCGGATCGACTTCAACCAGTCCCTTGGGCGTAGCGAACCACAGTCGCCCATCGCGCGAGCGCCACGCCGAAGGATGGCTGTTGGTTGCGGTCTCGCGGCTGCGCAAACCGTCGGCCGTGCCGAACTCCATCCAATGCGAACAATCGGGGGCAGAGCCCGCTCCGCTCATCGCCCCGCAGTCGCAGCGCGCAATTCCACTTTGCGTTGCGAACCAGAGATGCCCCATTTCATCGTTAAGAATGGCGCGCACCGTCACCTTGCTCAAGCCGTTCTGCATCTGCGGGTGGAATTTGTGACCGTCCCACACATCCCATCCGTGGTTCTCGGTCCCAATCAGCAAGGTGCCGTCGGCGCGCGGCAACAACGCCGTCACCACGTTGTTCGAGAGTCCATTTGCCGTAGTGAAGTTTTGGATCGTGCCCGCGTGCAGGCGCGAGAGACCCGCCAGCGTCGCCACCCATAAATCCCCGCCGGCATCGCGAGCCAATGCGCCCACCAGGTCGTTGCCCAGCCCATTTGAAACGGTGTAAGTCTCCATCTGCGCTGCGGCGTTCGCAAACGATAGGTCATTTGCCGCGTTTTTCCAATGCGTTAAGCCGTGCCGCGTACCGATCCATAGCGATCCATCGGCGTCAGCCAGCAGCGAGCGGATAAAGTCGTCAGGCAATCCGTTGGCAGAACCGATGGCGTCAACCCGGCCACCGGAAATGCGATTCAACCCATCTGGCGTACCAACCCAGATCGTGCCATGTGGCCCGGCCGCCAACGAAAGTATCACGTTGCTTAGCAGGCCGTCGCGGACCGTGTAGGCCTTTACCTTGCCGTTTGCCGACATCGCGTTCAGGCCGCTCTCCTGGGTGCCGACCCAAAGCGTACCCGCAGCGTCATCGACCACGGTCGTGATCGCGTCCGATGAAAGTCCGTCGCGCGCGCCAAGAATATGAAATCGCTGATCGCGCAGGATGTGCAGGCCGTCGGTCTCAGTGCCGACCCACAGATTGCCTTCGCGATCCTCAAGCAGGCTCAGCACCGAGGCCGCCGCCAGCGGATCGGTGACCGGCAGACGCTCGACCTTACCATCCTCGCCAACCCGGGCCAGGCCGCTGTTGGTCCCTACCCACAGGTCTCCTTCGCGATCGGCAATCATCGCCTGGATACGCGTGCCGGGGAGTTCCTTACCGACGGTGAGCCGCGCCATCACGTCTCCGGGCTTGATGATCGGGCCGTTACCGCGAGCCAGTTCAAGCTGGGTCTCGCTGGCGACCGCGGTCCGATTGCTGGGCTGCGCGGCGAAGAATGCTGTGTGAAAGGCGGTCGGAAAATAGTCCTCTACTCTGGCCCATTCTCCGTCGTGGTACTCAGCTACGTTCGAGCCCGCTTCGACCGATAGTCCGCCTTGCGCCCCAGCTAAAACGTTGGTGACGGAAGAAGCGGGGAAAGCAAATTTGTTTGCAACAAATCGATCGCCGGAAAGATGAGCCAAGCCCGCATTTGTCCACGCCCAAAGCACTTTGTCTTTGGTCTCAATCAGCGCGCGAATTCCATTGGCTGGCAGACCTTGATCAGTGGCAAACATGTCCACGGCGCCGTCGCGCCAGCGCACCAGCCCATCTCCGGTCCCGATCCACAACGAGCCATCTTCCGCAGAAAGGAGGCAGCGAATGTCACCACTCGGAAGCGCCGGCTTCGAGTGCTCATCAAAGACGGCAAAACTCGCGCCATCGAATCGCACCAACCCGGCTTCTGTTCCCAGCCACAGAAACCCATCGCGGGTCTGCGCAATCGCCTGCACCGTGTTCTGCGGCAGCCCGTTTTCCATTACCCAGGCCTGCCGGCTGTAGCGCTCAAGCGGCGTTGAGGGCTCAAGAGCCGAGGCGGTGCAACAGAGCAAGAGAAAGCCCAGGGAGAGTAGCGCCAACAAGCGCGCGCCGGCGACGCAGCGCGGCCATCGCGGATATCGCAGCTTCGTATTGGCTTGAGTGCATACCAATGAATGAGCCAAAGATCGACCAAATGGAGCACTTCAAGACTAATGCAATGGAGGATGTCCCGGGTCAACCGAATTATGGAGTCCAGAATCGGAATTGGCGCGTGCCGCGGGCTAGGTGGAGATTTCGCGCCCGCCAATAAACACCCGCGGCCGCGCCGGCGCAGCAATAAAGTAGGCCAGCTCGCGATAATCGCCTAACTCGTGAATCAGAAAATCGGCCTGTTTGCCGGTTTCGAGCGACCCCACTTTGTTTCCGAGCCCCAGGCTCCACGCGGCGTTGACGGTAGCGGCGGTGAGGGCTTCGGCCGGAGTCAGCTTCATCTCAAGGCACGCGAGTGAGAGAATCAGCGGCATGGAAGCAATGGGCGACGAACCGGGGTTGAAGTCCGTCGCAATCACGATCGCCAGTCCCTGCTCGACCATCGCCCGAGCCGGCGGATACAGTGTATGCCCCAGCGCAAAGACCGAGCCCGGCAACAGCACCGGCTGCACGTTCGCCTCGCGCAGTTGCGCGAGCGTCTCAACGTTTACGGCTTCAAGGTGATCGGCCGTCGCCGCACCAAGCTCTGCTGCCAGCGCAGCTCCCGTGCCCGGCCTGAACTGCTCGGCATGCACCCGCAGCTTCAGCCCGTGACGGCAAGCTGCTTCAAGAACCGTCCGCGTCTCCTCCAACGTAAACGCGCAATCGTCGCAGAAGGCGTCGCAATACTCGGCCAACCTTGCCGTCGCAACTTCGGGGATAAGTACTTCGGCAACCCAGCGAACATACTCTGCGCGTCGGTCGCAAAACTCCGATGGCAAACAATGCGCGGCTAGAAACGTGGGAACAATGTGCGCAGGGCCCTCGGTGTTGAGACGCTGGATCACGCGCAGCATCCGCAATTCGGTCTCGCGGTCGAGACCGTAACCAGACTTCGCTTCCATCGTCGTGGTTCCCGCGCGCAGCATCCAGTCACGATGGCGGCGCGACTCGGCCAGCAACTCGTCTTCAGTGGCCGCGCGCGTCTGCCGCACAGTGCTCAGAATTCCCCCACCGGCCGCCGCAATCTGCTGATACGTGGCTCCCGCTATGCGCTGCTCAAACTCCGCCGCGCGATTGCCGGCGAAGACGAGATGCGTGTGGGCGTCGACGAAGCCGGGCGTGACGCAGTCGCCGTTCGGCGTCGATTTCGTTGGTTCCCGGCGGAATCAGTGGCTTGATATCAGCGTAGGTTCCCGCCGCTTCGATGCAGCCATCTTCGCCGATGAGCAGCGCCGCATTCTCGATGATTCCCAGTTCGCGCAGCTCATGCCCGATGCGTGGCCGCACAGGACCTGCAAGGGTTACCATCTGGCCGATGTTGACGATGGCGGTCATTCCATTCAAACCTTTTTCGCGCGCCTCAAGTGCGCCCTCTCTGGTAGCTCCCTGTTCGCAAAAGGCAAACGACCGACACGCCTCAGGAAAGAAAGCAACATTCGGGCCTCCGACCATTCAGGATCGCCATCGCAAGCCCAATAGACAGTGAGGCCTATCTCCGATCTAAGCAGATGCACTGATTTTCCGCCGTGATGGTTCCCGCCCGTCACATAGTCATGCCGAAACATCGCCCGAATTCGAGTGCGAAGCGACTGGGTGGTTTGACCGATATATAAGATTCTTTCGCCCGGAACCCAAAGCAATTTCTCCAACTCAACATCAATACTGTCGAGTTTCTCCGTCTTAATTGGGCACAATGGACACTCCATCAAGGAGTCTTTAGCTACTGCGACATAGACGCCCGCGCCCAGCTCACCTATCTCGCAGTCCCATGGCAATGGGCCGCTCGGTGGAAGCTCCACAGCTTGGAAGACCTCATCAATCGTCATCTCACTCCTCAGTCCCTCAGTCCCTTAGTCCCTGCCTTTCCGCCATCGGAATCCGTATGCCCTTCTCGCGCGCCGTTCGCTGCGCCAGCTCATACCCTGCATCGGCGTGGCGCACCACTCCCAATCCCGGATCGTTGTTCAGCACTCGGGCGATCTTTCGCGCGGCGAGCTCTGTTCCATCGGCCACCGTCACCTGTCCCGCGTGCAGCGAGTAGCCCATGCCCACGCCGCCGCCGTGATGAAAGCTCACCCACGTAGCGCCCGATGCCGTATTCAGCAGCGCATTCAATATCGGCCAGTCAGCCACAGCATCGGTTCCGTCCAGCATCTTCTCCGTCTCGCGGTAAGGACTGGCCACCGAACCTGCGTCGAGATGGTCGCGGCCCATGGCAATTGGGGCGCGCAACTCGCCCTTGCGCACCAGCTCATTCATCGCCTCGCCCATCTTGGCGCGCTCGCCGTAACCCAGCCAGCAGATGCGCGCCGGCAATCCCTGAAACGCAAAACGCCCGCGCGCCAGCTTCAGCCAGCGATTAAGAATCTCATTTTCGGGGAAGAGCTCAAGCGCCAGTTCGTCGGTGCGATCGATGTCGCGCGGATCGCCCGAGAGCGCAACCCAGCGGAACGGCCCCGTTCCGGTGCAGAAGAGCGGGCGAATGTACTCCGGCACAAACCCCGGAATATTGAACGCATCGGCGCATCCCGCGTCAAAAGCGAACCGGCGAATGTTGTTGCCGTAGTCGAACGTCACCGCGCCCGCGCGTTGCAATGCCAGCATCGCATCCACGTGTACCACCATCGAAGCCGTCGACCGGCGCACGTACTCCGCTGGATCGCGCTCCCGCAGCTCCGCAGCCTCGCTCAACGAAAGCCCCTGCGGAATGTACCCATTCAGAGGGTCGTGCGCGCTGGTCTGGTCCGTTACCACGTCAACGTGCACGCCGCGCCGCACAATCTCAGGCAGAACGTCGGCGCAGTTTCCCACCAGGCCAACTGAAAGCGCACGGCCCTCGTGGCACGCCTCTTCACACAGCCTGAGCGCCTCGTCCAGATTTTCGCTCAGGCGGTCGCAGTAACGCGTCTGTACCCGGCGCTCGATGCGGCTGCGATCAACCTCAACCACCAATGCCACTCCACCGTTCAAGGTGACTGAGAGCGGCTGCGCGCCGCCCATGCCGCCCATGCCGCCGGTCACAACCAACTTTCCAGCCAGCGTGCCCGCTCCATTCGCACCGGAGAATTGCCGGTCGGCCAGCGCTGCAAATGTTTGAAACGTCCCCTGCAAAATGCCTTGGGTACCGATATAAATCCAGCTGCCTGCGGTCATCTGTCCGTACATCATCAGGCCTTTGCGGTCAAGCTCGTTAAAGTGCTCCCACGTTGCCCATTTGCCCACCAGGTTGCTGTTGGCGATGATGACCCGCGGAGCCATCTCGTGCGTAGGAAACACTGCGACCGGCTTGCCCGATTGCACCAGCAGCGTGTCCTCGCTGCCCAACTGTTCCAGTTCGCGAACGATAGCGTGGTAGCACTCCCAGTTGCGGGCCGCTTTGCCGATGCCACCATAAACCACCAGATCCTGCGGCCGTTCGGCATTCTCAGGGTCGAGGTTGTTCATCAGGCAGCGCAGCGCTGCCTCCTGCTGCCATCCCTTGCAGCGCAGCTCTGTACCGCGCGGTGCGCGAATTACCGGAGCCGTTGTTGCCGGAGCCTCTGTTGTCGCCATGCTCCCTCCTGTCTTCCCAGGCACTGCACCCATCCAAAGAGCTGCCGCACGCAGCGCCGCAGTACCCCAAAACTGCTAAACAGGATACTACCGAGTGCGCCTCGTTGACTGTGCGCGGTTGCGGTTCTTACCCACCGGTCTTTATCCTTTTCGCGTGCCCAACACGATCGTTGAATGCGTACCCAATTTCTCAGAGGGCCGCGACGCGGCCAAAGTCGACGCCATTGTCGAAGCCATGATGCTCCCAGGCGTGGTTCTCCTCGACCGCGAGATGGACGCCGACCATAACCGCTCGGTAATCACCATCGCCGGTGAGCGCGAGGCCGTTGAAGAAGCGGCGATTCGCGGCGTGGGGAAGGCAGCCGAGCTTATCGACCTCAATCATCACCAGGGCGCGCATCCCCGCCTTGGTGCGGCCGACGTGGTGCCGTTCATCCCCATCAGCGGCCTCACGCTCGATGACTGTGTGGCGATGGCGCGCCGCGCGGGCGCTGAGATCTGGAAGCGCTTCGGCGTTCCCGTGTATCTCTACGAAGCCGCAGCCACGCGGCCTGAGCGTACCAACCTCGAGAGCGTTCGCCGCGGCCAGTTCGAGGGCATTAGAGACGAGATTGCCACCAATCCCGCGCGCCTGCCCGACTTCGGCGAAGCTCGCCTGCACGCGACCGCCGGCGCGACCATTGTCGGCGCGCGCAAGTTTCTCATCGCCTACAACATCTTTCTCTCGACCGCTGACATTGAGGTCGCAAAGAAGATCGCCAAGGCGGTTCGCTTTTCTTCCGGCGGGTTGCGCTACGTAAAGGGCGCGGGGTTCCTGGTGCGCGGCCAGGCGCAGGTCTCAATGAACCTGACTGACTTTGAGCAGACGCCCATTCACCGCGTCTTCGAATTCGTTCGCCGCGAAGCCGCGCGCTACGGCGTCGTGCCTGTGTCAAGTGAGATTGTAGGGCTCATCCCCAAGCTCGCGCTCGAGCAGGCGGCCGAGTGGTTCCTGCAGGTTGAAAACTTCGACTCGTCACTGGTCCTTGAGAATCGGCTGGCCGACGTAATGAGCGGCAAAGCCGCCGCGGGCAATCGCAATGCCACACTGCTCGCGGGAATTGCCCCGTTCATTGAGCAGCTTGCCGCGCCCACGGCAACTCCCGGCGGGGGCAGCGCGGCGGCTGCAAGCGCGGCCATGGCCGCGGGCCTTGCGGTCATGGTAGCTGCCATGTCGCGCGGCAAGAAGGCTTACC
>CAVSYM010000049.1:0-17137 GCA_963732165.1 uncultured Acidobacteriaceae bacterium | reverse complement strand
GGCAGCTTGCATGCGACGATCCGCTAGAAGCTGTGCTCAGCGCGGCAGACAAATACAAGATCAAGTTTTTCATTGGCGTCGGCTTCTACGGCAACTGGCAGAGCGGCAAGACCATTGTCGACCCGGTAGCGAACAAATACCGGCTGCAATCGCTGGGCGAGCTGGCGGCGCGCTACGGTCATCACCCCAGCTTTCACGGCTGGTACTGGCCCGATGAGGCGGAAATCAATCCGTACTACTCACCGGAATTTGTCGCCTATGTCAACACTTTGTCGAATGAGGCTCGCCGTCTCAACCCGAATGCGCCTGTCATGATCGCTCCCTACGGCACCCGCATCGCAAGTCCCGACGACAAGTACGTGCGCCAGCTCGATGCCATGGATGTAGACATTGTGGCCTATCAGGACGAGGTCGGCGTGAGGAAGTCGAATACCACTGAGACCTCGGCCTTTTACGAAGGTCTGCGCAAAGCGCACGATCGCAGCCAGAAAGCGAAGATCTGGGCCGACCTCGAGATCTTCGAGTTTCAGGAAGAGGTCTACAATAGCGCGCTTATGCCGGCCCCTTTTGAGCGCGTCCAGCGGCAACTCGAGGCGGTCTCGCCATGGGTCGATGAGATTCTTGTGTACCAGTACCTGGGGATGATGAACGCGCCTGGAACCACGGCCTTTGCTGGAGCGCCGGCGTCGACCAGGCTCTACACGGACTACCAACACTGGTTAAAGAGCCGATAGAGAGGTTCCCCAGTTCCTGTAGCCATCTCCAGACTGGGTGCAAGGTGGATTTTTCTTAAGGAAAAATCCACTGGGCAATCGCGGCTTCGGGACACGGTAACTGAGGAACCGCTGCAGCGCGTCGCGGCAATGTCGCTTGTCGCGGGAGAGTGAACCCTACCGCACTCGACGCCAGGCTCAATGGGCAGGCGCGGACACTACCGGCCGGGGATGGGATGCTGTACTTCCCTCCGTCATCCTGAGCGCCCACTTAATTGCTTCGAAGTACATCTTTCGGATGTCCGGATCCTGCC
Organism: uncultured Acidobacteriaceae bacterium; assembly: GCA_963732165.1. GTDB lineage: Bacteria > Acidobacteriota > Terriglobia > Terriglobales > Acidobacteriaceae > Telmatobacter. Next base: position 16,110 of record CAVSYM010000049.1, on the reverse strand, counting down.
ACGCCTCTTCAGTGTGACCAAGTGTGGAATAAAAAACCCGCCCCTGGCCATAGAGCTTGCTCCATGCCACTGCAAAATCGTGATCGGTCCGATGGACGCGCGGGTTGTTGTAATCGAGTTTGCCCGGATCGAGGCTGAGCAGCACATTCACGTTGTCGCGGGACCAGGCCTTCGGCTGGTAAATCTCGTCGTATTTCACGAACGCACCTGGAAAGTGGCGCACCGCCGGGAAACTTGGATCCTCGTTGACGATTGGCGCGTTGAAGGTCATCCACGGATGTTGGTCGAACCAGCCGCCGATCATCTCGCCGTATTCCGGCCAGTCGTAATTCGTGTCGAGCGCGGCGTGAATTCCAACAAAGCCTTTCCCGTCGTCTTTGATAAACGACATCGTGTCCCGCTTCTGATCGGCATCCATATCCAGCTCGCCGGTCGTACTGGCAAAAACCAGCACGTCAAAATAGTTGAGATTTTTCGCGTTTCTCCCCAGGTCTTTCTTCGTCAGAAGTTCCGTATCGGTGCGCATCGTTGTGTCCCACAGGCCGCTCTCCTTGCCCATGTTGTAAATAGCAGCCATCGCTGCCGACACTGAGTCGTGCTCGAATCCCTTGGTCTCGCCAATCACCAGCACGTGCTTCAGGCGTATCTCCTTGGCATGGGGCGCAGCCGGCAGCGCGTCACTTGAGCCGGGTTGTCCGTGAATACAACTGCTCTGACCAAGGATCGAAAGTCCGATCAGGGCTGAAAAGAGAAATCGAAAATTTCGAAAATCAGGCAAGTGGTCTCCTCTCGGTACTGCAACATATGGTCGCCCGCGCGCCAATCCGGATCACGGACCTTGGTATCGCAAATTCTTTATCGTCTTACTGCCTTCATTTTCGCGCTGAAACATTGCGTGTTTGAAACACATATTATCGAAACCAACTGCCTCTCGAAAACTCTGGCTTTCATCCACGAGCCGTCGCGGCCTCGCGGACCTTGAGAATCTGGTTTGCTGCAATGCCGCTGAGGATCCGTTTGACTCCACTTGGCCAAGTCAATTCGAGCCGATCGATCCGGGTATCGGATCCAAGCCCAAAATGCACGCGCTTGTCGCTTGAAGATCCGTAGCCGACACTGGTTGTGGCGTGATTGTGTTGCACTCCACTCGCGCTGACCAGTGTAACCTGCGTTCCCAGGCCGTCTCGATTCGATCGCGTTCCCGTCAACTCGATCAGCAACCAGTTGCTCTTGTCGACGGCGGTGTTCATCAGCAGTTCCGGATGGCTATTGAGACAATTGACCACCACGTCGATGCGTCCGTCGTTGTTGAGATCGCCGAACGCGGCCCCGCGGTGTGGCGCGCGGGCCAGCAATCCCTCCCCGGAGGTGCTTGCAATATCGGAAAAAGTGAGATCGTGGTTATTGCGGAACAGGCTGTTGGACAGCTTATATGGGATATGATCGATCTCCTCGGAATTGTCGAGAATCTGGGCGTTCGAGGTGAAGATGTCTTTCCAGCCGTCGTTATCGAAATCGTAGACGCCCATCCCCCAGCCCGTCAGTTTCAGCGATCCGCTGGTGATGCGGGAACTCAACGAACGGTCTTCGAAGAATCCTTTTCCTTCATTATGGAAGAGCAGGAAACTGTCGCCGATCATGTCCGTCACCACCAGGTCCGGTCTGCCGTCATTGTCGATATCGCGAAAGTCCACGCCCATTGCAGCTACGCTTTTGCCGTTCTGGTTATACGCCACTCCTGCCAGGATTCCTGTTTCAGTGAACGTGCCGTCGCCGTTGTTGTGGAACAGAAAATTCCGCAGTGTATCGTTGCATACAAAGACGTCGGTGAACCCGTCGCCGTCGTAATCTGCAAAAGCGACACCCATCCCCTTGCCAATGTGACCGCCGATTCCCGACCGCTCGCTCACGTCGGTAAACGTCCCGTCGCGGTTGTTATGAAAGAGCAGATTCGGCGTCCCTGCATAATCGGTGGGAGAACAATACGAGCTCAAGCCACGGTCCAGGCACACGATGTCGGTTGCGGGAGTCCAATCGAGGTAGTTGATGACGATGAGATCGAGAAAGCCGTCGTTGTCATAATCAAACCAACCGGCAGCGACAGAAAACTGATGCGCCATTCCTGGCCGCACCTTCCGCAACCCGGCCTTCTCCGTCACGTCGGTGAATGTGCCGTCGCCGTTATTGTGAAAGAGTTGATAGCCGTTTGCCCCGGTGACAAATAAATCCTGGTGGCCGTCGTTATCGTAGTCCGCAGCGGCAACTCCGATTGAGAAGAACGCGCCCTGCACTCCTGCAGAAACGGTCATGTCAGTAAACGTACCATCCCCGTTGTTCCTGTACAGCCGGTTATAAAAACGCGGATCGCTCTTGTCTAAGGAAGGCAACCGCGCACCGTTGGTGAAATAGAGATCGAGCAGGCCGTCGTTATTGTAGTCAAAGAGAGCCACTCCTCCCGCCATGGTTTCAACCTGATAGCGCCGCGGGGACCATGAATTGTGGAGCACAAACGAGATTCCGCTGCGATCGACGGCGTTGACAAAATTCAATCGGGGCGCGGCAATGGCCGATGCAGCCAGGGAGCTGAGATGCACTGCGTCCAGGCTCGCCAGTCCTGCACCCGCACCCATGCGAAGGAATCCTCGGCGGTTCAACAAACCGGTCATGGCTTCCTCCCGGCGCCGGGTGCGGCAGAGGGCGCAACACGATCTACCGCGCCTTTTCCCGTTCCAGCCGGCTCCTCGACACGAAGAACCCTGTCAGATTGCGGGTGCTCGACCTTCTGCACTGCACCGCTCGGCCATTGGATTTCGATCTGCCTGATCGCTGCTTCTTTGCCAAGACCGAAATGCACGCGGCGATCGCTCGACGACATGAAGCCAACGCTGGTGGTGACATGTTCGTAGAGCGTCCTCCCCGATTCGGTGACCAGCTTCACCTTGGCGCCAATCGCGTCGCGGTTACTCACTGTGCCTCTCAGGTTGAGCGTAACCCAATGGTTATGGCTCAAGTTATTGTTGAGCAGAATTCTTGGGGGCTGTCCAAGCGAAGTCGCCACAATGTCCATGGCACCGTCGTTATTCAGGTCAACGAACGCCGAGCCCCGCTGATAACCGGGGACGAGAAAGTCGCCGCCCATTTGACTGGACACGTCTTCAAAGCGAGTACCATTGATGTTTCGGAACATCGTGTCGTGCTGTTTGGCGTTCGGGCCCAGATTATCAACATCGCCGTTCGCCGAGTAGATATCTTTCCAGCCGTCGTTATCGAAATCCACAAAGCCGATGCTCCACCCCGAGAATGCACGGCTAAGGCGCGCCATTCCGGTCTCCATCGAAACGTCGTCAAAATAGCGTCCGCCTCGATTCTTCAATAGCGTGAAGAGCTGGCCGGCCAGATCGTTGTAGATGATATCGACCCACCCATCGTTGTCGAAATCTTTGGCATCGGCGCCCATCGACGATACAGTCGCGCCCGCCTGGCCGTAGGCCGCCCCGAACAACAAACCCTGTTCCTTGAACGTGCCGTCACCCTGGTTGATGAAGAGCGAATTCGGTTCTGTATCGTTGGCGATGAACATGTCCATGAGCCCGTCGCCATTAAAATCGGCGATGGCAATTCCCATGCCCTTGCCTTGCGCCTGCCCCAGCCCTGAGGATTCAGTTACGTCGGCAAAATGGCCGCTGCCGAGATTTCGGTAGAGGCGAGGAGCAACGCTCTTGTAAATTCTCGGACTGCAGTAGGACTCGACATGCTGTTCCTGCCGCCCTTCACGCGCAGGCGCCATTGCATCGCCCAAACCGCAGCGCTTGTCAGTTTCAGGGCTCCATATTGTGTAGTTCGAAACGATCAGATCAAGCAAGCCGTTGTTATCAAAATCAAACCATGCCGCGCCCACGCTCAACAGGTTTTCGGGCTTGACGTCGAGGCCCGAGCCAGCGGTCACATCCGTAAACGACCCATCACCGTTGTTGTGGTATAGGGTATTTCGTCCGGCGCTTGCAATAAAAATATCTGTTTTGCCGTCGTTGTCGTAGTCACCTGTCGCGACACCAAAGCTGTAGCTCAACAAGGCCCCACTCAGTCCCGCCTGCGCGGTTACGTCTTCAAAGGTTCCATTTCCGCGATTTCTTAAAAGCGCGTTGTAATATGCAGGTGTCGACTTGTGGAGACTTGGCAGTTCTGAGCCGTTCGTGAAGAACAGGTCCATCAGGCCATCGTTGTCGTAATCAATGACCGCAACACCGCCGCACATCGGCTGGGGAAAGTATTTACGTCCGTTGAAGTCATTATTTGTCCGGTAAGGAATATTGCTCTTCGAGGTGATATTCGTAAACCAGGTGGCATCGCCGGCAACCGAGTTCGAAAACAATCGAGAAGTTAAAAGGCTGTTCGCGCCGAAGCCTGCGGCAAGCCTCGCAAACCACCTGCGCGTGAATCGCGTCGGGACTAAGGTGCTTTCAGTGAGTCTTCTGTCTGAAGCGCCGCAATGACGTTGTTTCGTCGGCACCCGCAGCCCCTTTCATGGTTCGAGGTTTCAACCGCTGGAGGACCGAGAAAGTTAATTACGTCCGATCATCGAGACGCGACAATACTCTCGCCGTAACTGGCCTGCCCGGCAGTTTTCACAGAGTGACAATAAGTGTAGCGCAGCTTTCCATCACGGGGCATTTTGAATCCGAACCCGAACGTTCGCGCACAGTAGAGGACGAGTTCGCGCGGTAGCCCCGCGGCTTGCCTTGCCCGCGCCCACTGCCGGTACACCATCCCTTCCCCAATGTGCTTTCCCTTATAACGCGACATCCACACCCAGCCCTCGCTCCGTCTCGCACAGCGCGCCTCGATAATCCGCTTCACGCGGCTGCTCATGGGAATGAACCGGCGGCCGGACTCCGTCTTGTTGTCCGGCGTGAAGATCGTCACCGCATCGAAGTCCACGTTCTTCACCCGCATGCCTTTGGAATACATCCTCCGCAACGTCCGAAGCGCGTTGTTGCCGTTCGAGGCCGATCCGGGAAACTTGAGCTTCTCGATCTCGTCTTTGCTGATCTGGTCCATATGCATTGCGGCGATCTTCGTCTGCTCCAAGAGTCGCCAACCGTTTCGGTAATAGCGGCGGCTGTCGGCCTCGAGTCGTCCCGTTTCCACCCATTGAAGGAAACCCTTCGAGTATTCGCGAAGCGTGGGCGGTTTCCTGTCGAGCGGGTCGCTACCCTTGATCGCGGCAGCGAGTTTGAGAGCGGCAGCACGGCTCATTCGCGCAGAGCCGCGTGCCGATTCACGATGTTGGCGATAGCATGCTCTATCGTTCACTACCCTCTGCGCTGTGGCGCGCCGCCGGGACATCGAAATAGGAGCTCCCCATGATCGTCCACGGTGAGGTGATTGGAGATTCCCGAAAAGATCTTCCCTGGGCTGTCTCAACTGTTAACAACCGGCCAGCGGCCGCGCGAATGTGATTTTGGCGGGGACAGCTCTGACCCGATCTGTCTTGTTCCCGATCATCGGTTCCAGCGGGGCACCGTTCTCCTTGATTGCCCCGGTGTTCAGGGATAGAGTCATCCCATCCCCATCTGTGGGCCGACTAAAAAGACTATTCCGACTAATATCACCTCGACATGAGGCAACCCTGCAGCTTCAGGTTGAAACGCTATTGCATTTCAACACACTATACAAAGGAGCGGACGAATTGGTCAGTCAAGAATGGGCAGCATCTCGCGTTCGCTTCAACGATGGCGTGAGCTCCAGTTTCGACCAGGCAAAGGAATGCCTGGCCTCCCGGCCCAGAGTTTCTTTCGATCGAGAGAGCATTGTTGAGCGCCCCGGTCTGATGAGAAAGCGAGTATGCAGTTCGCACCTCAGAAAAGCGATCGTAAGTTGGTCAGACGCGAAAAGGGAAGGTCAATGATGACAGACGATGCGAAGAAAGCAACATCAGTTTCAACTTCTGAAATTGATGCGAATCCAGCAATCAACCGATTCGTCCTCTATGCCGAGCGGAGCATCAAGCTAGGAAGTTACAGCCAGGCGCTTGACGGCAATGTTGGTGTTCGAAGCGCGATCGCGCCAGCAGCAGAGCAAAAACAAGCCGGCAGTGCAGCCCAGTTGATTTTAGGAAAGCACGGCAAATGCTGCGACATATTCGCGCCATCGACGTCATTGGAGATTTATTCCGAAGTGGGAGACGTTTTCACCGATGCCCTGACGCGCGCTGAAGATATCGGGATCGGGAAGGAACATGAGTTCCCCGCCGCCATGCCGGCTTTGCCCCTGGCGATGGCCCTCGGACACGGCGCGGACATAACTGTCGAGCGCAGCCAGCGGATGTCTCTAACACCCGGAACATATGGCGCGATAACACTCTTCTATAACAGCGAGCTTTGGCTGGCTTCCGGTAAGTATGTCTTCGCCAGCTTGAGGATGGACGAAGAAGCCAAGCTGCTCGCCGATCCTGGAGAAGTGGACTTGGGTATCGTCGGCAGCTTGTGGACAGATAAGAGGGCCAGGATCGCCCCGCATGAGGAAAGAGCCAAAGCGAGCGACTTCAACATCTCGGTCGCCGGCAGCGACGGCGCCGTCAAGAACAGCAACGGTGAAAACTCTCAGACTCCGACGGGCAACGGCCAGGATGCTGCTAACGAAGGATACGAGCATTGTGCAGCTCAGATGCCGGTCGTGGTAATTGGAGAGGAAGCGGATGTTCATGCGCTGCTTGCGGCCCCCCACGGGAAGGTGGTGCTGCGCAGAGGCGCTCGTGTAAAGGGCGCAGTTGCCGGTTTCGACATCGAGGCATTCGAGAATGTTTGCGCAGGGTTCCAAAGCGGTTTCCCGCTAAACCCGCAAGGTCAGCAGGGTTCGCAACAACTTAGCGGTTATTTCGGAGTACCGAGCCCGAGCATAGCCCCGCTGGTTGGGCCGGTCCCGAACGATACGGTCATCTCGCTGGCGATTGGTCTACCGGTTAGAGATCCTGCGGGTTTGGCGACTCTTATCGCGTCGATTTCCGATCCCAAGAATGCCAGCTTCAGGAAGTTTTTAACTCAGCCGGAGTTCAATTCGACTTACGGCGCAACCGTCTCCGATTATCAAAGTCTTCAGAACTGGGCCACCAATACCGCCGGCTTTACAACCGTTGCCACTTACCCGAACAATCTGCTTCTCAGCGTGAGCGCTACGGCCGCGCTCATCGAGCAGGCGCTGTACGTGAACCTTGTATTCCGGAAGCGCCAGGACGGCAGTTCATTTGTAGCAGTGGACCGCGACCCGTCGCTTGATCTTGCGGTAACGATTTTGGAAATCAACGGGTTGAACGATTACATTCTGCCTACACCCCAAAACGCGACCGGACCGGGTGGAACCTTCGCTGCCGCCGACCTTCGCAACGCTTACATCGGGGTTAATTCCCCCCTCCAGAGTCTCGATGGCACTGGGCAGGTAGTTGGCATCGTAGACTTTGCCACATTCAATACATCCGACATAACTTCCTATGCGGGTGCGCAGGTACCAGCTGCCGGCCAGCCGGCGCTGCCTCCGCCGAATGTGACCATCGTGGCGACGGAGGGCGGAAACCCAGCCACCAATTCCGCGATCGAGGCAACGGGCGATGTCGAGCTTGTACTGGCGATGGCGCCCAACGCGCAGATATTATTCTTCCAGGGCAGCACGGGGATCACCGGACATCTCGATGACATTCTCCACGCCATGGCGACCTCGGCTACGCCGCTGACGGTAGCAAGTTGCTCGCTGGGATTCGAGTACAGCGATAACGCAAACCAGGCGATTGGTCAAATGGCCGCGAATGGCGTGTCCTTCTTTATGGCGTCTGGTGACTCTGGAAGCAGCACGAACGACAGCAGTAACAATTTCACCAACCAGACACTGGTAGGTGGAACGACTCTGAACACCAATACCGTGACCGGCGGCGTGTATCCAAGCAATTACTATGCAAGCGAAAACACCTGGCCTGGCAGTGCGGGCGGTGTTCTTGGAGTCTCCATTCCTGACTACCAGGCAGGTGTCAGCATGGCCACTAATGGCGGATCCACCACATCTCGAAACTATCCGGATGTCGCCATGGTCGCTGTTGGCCTTGAGGTTTTCTTCAACGGTGGATTCACTGGATTCAATGGAACTAGCGCAGGCGCTCCGCTTTGGGCTGGATTCACTGCGCTTGTTAACCAAGCCAATGCTCAAGCCGGGGGGCCAGGAAAGACCGGTTTTCTTAACCCAACAATTTACGACATCGGTTTGACCAGGGGAACAGCCAACGATTTGTATTCTGCCTGCTTCAATGACATTTCCGACGGCGGGAGCAACGGGGCGTTCACCTCGGTAGCCGGTTACGATTTGTGCACGGGTTGGGGCACGCCCAAAGGCGCCTTAATCAATCAACTTTCATCACAAACGCCGTTAACGAATAATCAGCCGCTAACCCTGATCCGCTTCGTGATCACCACTGGCCAGGCTGACCTCGGAGGTGGGCTGCACGGGAGCGGCGCCACGGCAACTGTCGCACTAATGAACGGCGACACATTTACTCTGACGCTGAAGACCACAAGCCAATCCAATTGGAACAATGGATCGATCAACACGCTGGATTTCCCGATTCCGGCGATCGACGATCAAGGAAACCCGATTGCCCCGCTCACGCAAACAAATGGGATTGCCGGTGTCACCATCAACCAGGTGCAGAGCAATCCAGGTTGGAGCGCCAACAACTGGGACATCGCGGCCATACAGGTGAGCCTGTTCAATCCAGGAAGTCCCCAAGTATGCCAGCTGAACCTTGTCGGCACCTCAATACTGCAGGATGGTAGTACTGGATTGGTCCGCTTGAGCCTGACAGCCGGAAGCAGCGGCAACGGGCCTAGTTCGCCGGAGTTTCTGACGGGCCCCGGTTCTGGATGTTAGCGATCTGTCAGCCCTTTATGCTGCAAATCGAATGCTGTCCGAACAGACATCCGAATCAGCCCAACAGAGGATTCGCTTTTCTGACACACTCCTGAGGTTTTGGGACCGATACAGTGACGAAGCAAGCCGGTAAGTTGCCATCGATCCCATGCCACCTTACGGCCGACCGCGAGACTCATCGGCACATGGGAAGTACGTGGACTGAGTTAGCGCGCCCTCTGAAGCCATAAGGCGCGACTTCGATTCGCGACTGTCCCACCGATCAGTCACCGCTGAAATGTGCCGAGACGGCTCCGCCAACCGGGAGATGATCGACCCTTGGGGCTGGTTTTCGCCAAATCGCCTGAGCGCGTTTCCATGTCGGCAAACGGCTTGAAACGCGCATTGTCCTGTCAGCCGGCAAAACTTTTTTGAGAGAATTCTGAAACGTTTCCTGGCCGAACCGCACTACTCAGCGTGCCCCGATAGAGGGAGCCGGACGGCCGGGGCGTGGATCCATATAAATCGGCGTGGAGGGTTCGGTCGGATATTTAGAGCAAGCCCCAACCGAGTTTTCCACGTTAGCTGTGTCCTCCCCATGAACCAGACGGAACTCGCTCATGAATGCGGGTTCCGTCTGCAGAATTTACCCCGGAGGTCTTCAATGATGGCCGAGATGTTTGATTCTCGCAACCGCCAGGCGAATACGCAGCTTGCTTCGGGGCAACCCATTCCGATGACCGGCCTCGGTCCGTTCCAATCGTTTTCCGGGGTTGTCCGTTCCAGTCTCAAGACTTTGCGTACTTATGCTGTCTTTTGTCTCATTGTGCTTTTACTACCCGTGTTTCTGGCCCTGACCAGGGACTGGATTTGCGTGCTGGTTGTCTTCAAGGCATTCACCGCGGCTGTACGACTGCAAAATGTACCCCCCGCCAGGACTCTTTCCTCATGCTCATCAACGGGCTTGCCAGCCAGCGCAGTCAAAGGAGAAAATCGTGCGCTCTAATCATCCCCAGATCTTCTTCGAGACATACATCGAACCGAAGAGTGATTATCTGAATCTCCGCTACCTGGGCATACCGTTGATCGTTGTGCGCGGCACAATTACGCGAAATCTCTATTCTTTCTCGACAGATCAGCCGGAGCAGGCTGTGGACGAGAGGGATGCGAAATACATGTTGGCCAGCCGAGTGTTCGGAATCGCTTCATGAACCTTACTTCCCAATTCGCAACGCGACGTACTCGCTGCTCACGCTCCCCCTCCTCGCATCCCGAGCAGAAGCGCCGCGTGAACTGGACTCTCAAATCCGCAATGGTATACTCGAATCCTTCCGTTTCTGCGGAGAATTCGTTGCAATTCCATTCATTCGACGCAACTTACGTAGCGAACCTTTGCGAAGGTGACCGGCAGACCCAAGAGCATTTCGTCGGCTACTTTACCACATTGCTCAAGGTAAAGTTGCGAGCGCGGCTCCAGTCGCGGCACGCCATTGAAGACGTGTGCCAGGAGACTTTCGCACGGGTGTTTAAGGTTCTGCGTTCAGAAAGTGGGCTGCAGCAGCCGGAACGTCTCGGCGCCTTTGTGAACGGCGTTTGCAACAATGTCCTCTTTGAGTTGTATCGTTCTTCCAGCCGCATTGAGTCACTCGATTCGGAAGAAAGGCCCGAACCTCCCGCCACCGGTGCTGATGCCCTGGACCTCGTAGTCGCGGGCCAGATCAAGGCCAGGGTGAGAGAGATTCTGCTCGACCTGGCGCCGCGCGACCGTTCTCTGTTACAGGCGATCTTTCTGGATCAGCGCGACCGCGATGAGGTGTGCCGGGAGTTCGGAGTAGACCGCGAATATTTGCGGGTCTTGCTGCACCGGGCCAAACAGGAATTCAAGATCGAGTACTTGAAGCGAATTGGTCCGGTTCCGCTGGATGCGGAAGCTTGAATGGGGTGCCATTTGCGTAAAAAGGTCTATGAGTTCGACCAAAATGGGGATGAAGCCATGAATCATAACGAAGCAGTTGAACAGATGGCGGTGGAGCGGTACCTGCTGAACGAACTTGCGCCTGACGCCCGCGACGATTTTGAAGAACACATGTTTGGTTGCCAGGAATGCGCTTTGGACACTCGCGTTGCGAACGTGTTTATTGAAGAAGCTAAAGCCCAGTTAAGTAAAATTGCGCCGGGCCGGGCGAAAGTTGCTAACGCCGGCACCAGCACGAAGGCGCCTTCAAAATGGCTTACGTGGTGGCGGCCGGCTTTTGCCGCTCCCGCTTTTGCAGCTTTGCTGGTTGTGATTGGCTATCAGAATCTGGTTACTCTTCCCAGTCTTCGGACTTCGGAAAGCGAGCCAAGCGTGGTTCCAAGTGCTCCAGTATACGGGGCAACGCGCGGGGGTGCGCGGACAGCCATTACCGCCAACCGGGAGCTCGGTATTTCCTTGCCTGTCGATCTTCCACTGGATCCAGGCATAGGCAGCTTTGTCTCCTATTCATTCGGGCTCAGAGACCCCGCCGGTAAGTTGGCGTGGTCGGGGTCGATTCAGGCTCCTCATCCCAACTCCTCGGGCGATGCGCAGTTTTCAGTCGTCATACCCGGCAGAATGCTCGAGAGCGGAACGTATTCTCTCTCCATTTCCGGAGAAGGTTCCGATGGAAAGCTCGTGCCTATCGAGAGCTACGTCTTCGATGTTTCCTTAACCAGGTAGTGTGTTGTATTGTTTGGCAGGCGCCGGACGTGGCCCCAGGCGCTTTTTTGCCCCGGTAACAAAAGAAAAATCCCCAGGCCCGAAGATATCCGTTAAAATTCCCGCCAGAAGGCAAGAGAAAGAGAGTTTGCGCATGTCCGAGACAATTGAAAGAACGCACCATTACCATGCGGAAGCCACCATCCTTTCCGGTCACTTGCATCTTCCCCTGGCCCAGGAGATCAAGCCTCAGACCCATGCCCTGCTTCCCAGACATGGCGGCTATTTCTCTGAGCACGTGGCGGAGTACAGGCTCGAAGGGGTGATTTCATTCAAATCGGCCCACACGCAGGTGGCCGGCAACCATGACCCCAAACCCGGACACGGCTGGGCCACGCTGACGACCACTGTCGTTGAAGGACTCAATGTGCTGGAAGTGGTAACCGCCGACCGGGTTGTGGGGCAGATCATCACCGAGCATCCGCTCGTAGGCTATGTGCCGAGGATCTCGTTTCTCGGAACTCGCTTTGAAAACCTGCGCGTTGCCGGCCACCCGGTCGAGCTGGATATCGACCACAATATCCTCGGCGACAAGCCTGAAGGCGATGGGCAGTATTCCAAGGACTCCGGCCTGGCGGCCCGCGCGGGAGGCCAATACAAACGCATCCTTGACAGCGACGGCCTTCCCGATGACCTGCGCGAAAGTTACAATCGACTTTCCTCGACTCTTGGCAGCGCGGAGGCGGTCGAATGTTCCCTGGTGAATCGTGCGAGCGGCTCCTACCCTGGCCTTTCGTTCGGTCACATTATCCAGGTGCCCGACTTTGGCAAGATTATTCTGGCCAGGTTGAAGATAAGTCACGACGATCACAATACGCCGACCGGAGCCCCGAGGGTAACCAATGTCAATCTGACCATGGTGGACCTGGAGCTCGGCTGCGCAGTCAAAGGCAACGTGCCGATCGGGAGTGGTTCGAGCAACGGAGCGAACAATCCGTAGGAAGTTCAGAGTCTGGAGGTCTGGAGCCGCTCCAGCGAGGAGCGGATACTATGCCGCGGCAGACAGAGCCGCGGCGGCGCTTGCTTCTCCGCTACGCATGGCTCCTTTTGTTACTGATCCTGATCCCGCTCAAGGATTCAGTCGCAATCAGCGCACAATCTGAATACGACCAGGCACGGCAGCTCTTCGTGCACGGCGACCTCGAAGGCTGTCAGCATGAGGCTGAACGAGGATACGAGCGATTCCAGACTTACAATCCGAAGTGGGCCTCAGAGTTTCAGTTGCTGAAGGCAGAGGTCTTGCTGCAGCGCGGAATGTACGGCGATGTCCTGCAGGCATTGAGAGATTACGATCTCAACGCGGCAAGCCGAGACTCATACATTCGAAGTCTGACGATCGAGAGCCTGGCTCTCCTTCGCCAGGAGCAACTGGCGCAGGGTGAACAAAAGCTCGCCCAGGCCAGCGATCTCTGCAAGTCTGCGGCCTATGACAGTTGCGGCGAAGTACTGCAAGCGCGCGGCATCTTTATAGCGTGGCGTGGCGACTTTCAGCAGGCCCGCGACCTGTTTCTGTCAGCCCACCAATTTGCCGAGGCCCGTCATGACAGGTACCTTGATGCGAGCGCCATATTGAATCTGGGATGGACTGCACTTCAGGTTGACCACTTTGACGAAGCACTGGACTGGTTGCGAACTGCGACCCGATTGTCGGGCGAGATCGGCGCAGAGGACCTGAAAGAAAAGTGTTCGGGCAATCTCGGCTGGGCTTATTACCAGTTGGGAGACGATCAAAGAGCGTTGCAGCAGTTTCTAATCGCGAAAGAAGCCGCCGCCCATGTGGGGAATCTGCGCTACCAGCTCAGATGGCTGAGTGTCGCCGGGTATGTTTACCGCGACCGGAGCGATTGGCCGCGGGCCATGGAATGTTACCGCCAGGCGCTTTTATTGAGCAGAGAACTCGACAGCAAAGAGGACACCGTGAATGTGCTCGAGGACATGGCCCAGATATCTGCCGTGCGCGGAAACCTGGAGGAAGCTGGGGCATTTATTGACCAGGTGACTCCGATGGAAACCGCGGGCGGAGAGCACATCAACCCGAATCTCATGCTGACCAAGGGAGAGTTGGCGGCTGGGCTGCATCGGGACACGGAGGCGGAGGCCGATTATCGCTCCGTTTGGAACAACCCAGGGGCTCTTACAACGATTCGCCTGGACGCAGGCTCTGAGCTTGCAACGCTCTATGAATTGCGTAGACGCACGGCAGCTGCCGAGCAGATGTACACGTCGACGCTGAAACTTTATGAGTCGGCACGGGAAACACTCAAGAAAGAGGAGACACAGCTTCCGTATGGGGCGAATGCGACCGAGATTTATGACGATTACATTCACCTGTTGATTCAGCAGGGAAGAACCGACGCAGCGCTGGAAACAGCCGAACAAAGCCGTGGTTGGACCCTTGAACAGGGCCTGGATGCCAATCGAGGAAAACGCGCTCTTGCTCGAGTTGCGCTGGAACCGCGAAGAATAGCTCAAAGCGCCGACGCAACCCTGCTCTTCTATTGGCTGGGCGAGAATCAGTCGTATCTGTGGGCCATTACGTCGGCCCGGATCGCGATGTTTACCCTGCCGCCTCGGCAGCAAATCGCCGATCACGTGCAGAGTTACAGCAATGCAATTCTCAAGCTGCAGGATCCGCTGGCAGCAGGAAACCCAGATGGTAAGTGGCTCTATCAATCCTTGGTTGCTCCGGCCAATGGAGACATACGACGGGATAAACCAGTGATTGTGCTCGCCGAGGGCGCGCTGAGTGAATTGAATTTTGAGACTCTGATCGTCCCCGGCCCAGGCCCGCGGCAAAACCTCAATTCCGGGGTGACAGGTCATTACCTGATCGACGATTTGACCATGGTGTCGGCACCTTCGCTGGCGATGCTCGCTGCGCCAAAGACCGTGCAGGCTCGTGGTACGGGAATGCTTCTTCTCGGCGATCCCGTTTCACCTGGCCCGGATTTCCCGACTCTGCCTCTCTTTGCCTATGAGATTACCAGAATCGAAAGTGATTTCGGCAAAGACCGGGTCGCGGTGGTCGATGGCTGGCAAGCGACTCCCGCGGCTTATTTCTCAAGCCATCCGTCGCGGTATTCCTATATTCACTTTGTGTCGCACGCCATTGCCAATAGCACCGACCCTCTCGATTCTGCGATCATTCTTTCCAATTCGGCCCGGGATGACAATTCGTTCAAGCTCTACGCCCGCGACATCATCCGGCAACCGATCGACGCGCAACTGGTGACGATTTCAGCTTGCTATGGGAGCGGCACTCGCCTCTACGCAGGGGAAGGCCTGGTTGGACTATCGTGGGCATTTCTTCGCGCCGGCGCCGAGAGAGTGGTCGGCGCGCTATGGGAGGTGAGCGACATTTCAACTCCGCGCCTGATGGACAGCTTCTATGGCAGCATTGCTGCCGGGAATTCTCCTGAGGCCTCGCTGCGCACGGCCAAACTCACTCTGCTTCATTCGGCCGGCAGATTCACTCTGCCGTTCTATTGGGCTGCATTTCAGATGTACGATCGCGAGTGATCCGATCTTTTTTGGGCTCGGACAAACGCTTGAGAGAACCAAGGCTTAATCGAGAATTATCTAAGTTTCTTCCCTCGCATGCTGCTTAAAACCGCGTCCAAGCCGAGTCAGATGAAGCGCTTGAGATGAGGAACAAATGCAATCCAAGACCGGTCCCTGGTGTCGACGCTCATGCGCGCACCAGGTTCGGCGAAACGGTACTTGCGCCCGGTAAGGAGATCCGTGGCTGCTGATTTGTGGACATAGGAAGCGGTCCCTTCAACCGCCTCTCCAGTTTCATGCTCACTGGGCTCAGTGGGCGCGCACCATCTCTGTCGGCAATTGAATTCCATTATCGATAAAATGAGAACCGGGGTTGTTGATGCAAATCTCCCTAATCGTTCACTACTTGGGCAGGCATCACCAACCGCTCTGAAGAGGTTTTCGGGGAGGAGCGGGTGTCGTTACAAAAGGATCCGATAAACATTGTGCATCGATCCAATAGACTCAAGGGCCCCTCTCTCGTTGTTGTCTCCCTCTAAACATTCTTGAATTGGAATTTCCATTTTGCTTTCCCGGCAGCGAGAATATCGTTGCCCGTTGCAGCCACAGGTTGCCCAGGTTGTACACGATCGCGCTCAACCACAGCCGCACCTTGATCGGCCGGAACCGGTGGCAACTCAGCCTCGTCATGTTGACCGCCTGTTTACCCTCTTCGATCTGCCGCTCGGCGGTGCCCCGCCTGCTGTAGAAGCGCACCGCCGTTCGGCTGGGCAGGGTTAGTAGCGTTGAGCTGCCAGTACATTTTCGAGCGTGACCGCAAAGAACGAGTGCCCGAACTCGGTTGGGTGATGCGTATCCCAGAAGAACGTATGGTCGGGGTCGGCGCAGACACTTGTTGTAAGGCATGGATCGGTAATGTCGGTAAATCCGAAATGGGTTGGATCCGTTTCAACTGCATTGAGGAGGCTGAATACATTCATTCG
>CAVSYM010000048.1:0-32100 GCA_963732165.1 uncultured Acidobacteriaceae bacterium | reverse complement strand
CGCGCATTCGCGGCCTTCATCCACGGCGCTGACGCCTTCATCTCCTGGCTGGGCCGCACCTACGCGCGCATCATCCACTTCTCGCTCCGCCTGCGCTACTTGCTGCTGGTGCTCTTCTTCGTTGGTCTCGGCGCAACGGTATGGATCTACCGCACAGTTCCCACCGGCTTCATTCCGCAGGAAGATCAGGGTTACCTGATGGTGATCGTCCAGGCGCCGCCCGGCTCGTCGCTTGATTACACAACCGCGCTCGCAGATAAGGGCGCAGCCATCATCGCCCAGAACCCCGACGTCGGCGGCCTGTTCGAGATCATGGGATTCGGTTTCTCCGGCGGAGCCTCGAACTCGGGACTCATGTTTGTAAACACGCTGCCCAACGGACGCCCTCGCGGCAAGGGGCACAGCACCGCCGACATTCTGCACGCCATCGCGCCCAAGCTGCAGATGCTCATGTTCATGCCCAACGGCGGACTGGTGGCCGCATTCCAGCCGCCGGCCGTGCAGGGCGTCGGCAGCTATGGCGGCTTCCAGTTCATGCTGCAGGACCAGGGCGGCAACACCCTTTCCGACCTTGACCGCGTGGCTCACCAGATGGTCGGCGCCAGCCGCGCAGTGCCTTCGCTTTCCAACCTCATCACCACGTTTTCGGCCAACGACCCGCAAGTGCTGGTACGCATCGATCGCGACAAAGCCAAGGCGATGGGCATTCCCGTCTCCCAGATCTCCACCACGCTCAACGTCTTCATGGGCTCTGAGTACATCAACGACTTCGACTACAACAGCCGCACCTATCGCGTTTTTGTGCAGGCTGATCAGCCCTTCAGAATGCGCGCCGGCGACCTGCACAGCTACTATGTGCGCTCCGATTCCGGCCAGATGGTGCCGCTCGATAACCTCGTCACCATCGTGAACGCCTCGGGCCCGCCCGTCATCAACCACTACAACCTCTTCCGTGCAGTCGAAATCGACGGTTCGCCCGCCCCCGGCTACAGCTCCGGTCAGGCGCTTACGGCCATGGATCAACTCGCCGCGCACAACATCATGCCGGGCATGACTTACCAGTGGACCGGCCTCACCCTCGATGAAATCGAGTCGGGCGGCAAGGCGCTGCTTATCTTCGCGTTAGGCATTGTGGTCGTCTACCTCACGCTCTCGGCGCAGTACGAGAGCTTTGCCCTGCCCTTCATCATCCTGCTCGCCGTGCCCATGGCGGTTTTCGGCGCGCTGGGATTGGTGATGCTGCGCGGCTTTGCCAACGACGTCTATTGCCAGATCGGCCTGGTCATGCTCATCGGCCTCTCCGCCAAGAACTCGATTCTGATTGTCGAATTCGCCGAGCAGTTGCGCCGCAAAGGCCGCTCCATCTCCGAAGCCGCAATCGAGGCCGCCGAGCTGCGCCTTCGCCCCATTCTCATGACCTCGTTCGCCTTCATCCTGGGCGTGCTTCCGCTGGTCTTCGCCACCGGCGCCGGCTCGCTCGGACGCCAATCCGTAGGCACCACCATCGTCGGCGGCATGCTGCTCTCAACCGTGCTCAATCTCATCTTCATCCCCGTGCTCTACGTAATCTTGAGCCGCGTCTTGAAGCGCAAAGTGGCAAAGATCGGCGCAGCGCCGGAAGGCGAACCGGCACACTAATCAAGGGACCTCTCGTGTGACCCCTCTCTCAATCACCCACGAAAATGGGTGCCCCATCCAAGCTCCGCTTGGGTGGGATAGCGCGTACCTCAACTGACCCATCTTAATCACCCACGAAATGGGTACCCCAGGTCCCGCTTCTGGGACCTGGGATAGCACGAACCTCAACTGACCCATCTCAATCACCCGCGAAAATGGGTGCCCCATCCAAGCTCCGCTTGGGTGAGATAGCACGTACCTCAACTGACCCATCTCAATCACCCACGAAGATGGGTGCCCCATCCAAGCTCCGCTTGGGTGGGATAGCATGTACCTCAACTGACCCATCTTAATCGCCCACGAAAATGGGTGCCCCAGAGCCTGTCCTGAGCGAAGTCGAAGGATCCCGCTTCTGGGACCTGGGGCAGCACGGACCTAATCGAGCCATCTCAACCAGGCACAATCAAAGGGTGCTCCATTTGGGGAACCTCTGAGTACAACGCCTTTTTTCGACAGGGCGGGATACCACGACCCACCAACCACGTTCTGCTTGACACTTATTCGCCGCACCAACAAAGATGAATGCGCTCGCGTTCCGCACATCCTTCGTCAGGAAAATATCCATGACCAATCAAATCCGCTATCGCTTGATCGCATTCGCCGCCCTTGCGACCGCCTGCACGTTCGCCTTCTATTCAAGGCACAGCGCAGCCGCCCCACCTGCCGCGCTCGCTGGCCAAATCGTCACCACCCCGCTCAAGTTCGACCGCCTCGATCCCGCCGTGGACCAGATCATCCCAGCCGGCGCACTGCTCCAGCGCGTCGCCTCCGGCTTCACCTGGGTTGAAGGACCGGTCTGGGTCGGCGACAGCCTCTACTTTGCCGAGATTCCATCCAACAGCATCCGCAAATGGTCGCCGGCACAGGGCGTAAGCATCTGGCTCGAGCCCAGCGGCTACAAAGGGACCAAGCCCTACGGCGGCCCCGAGCCGGGCACCAACGGCATGACCCTCGACGTCAAGGGCCGCCTCACCGTCGCCGGCCACGCCCAGCGCGATCTGCTGCGCTTCGAGTCCTTCAACCCCTCGCAGCCGCCCACTGTGCTCGTCGACTCCTACCAGGGCAAGCGCCTCAACAGTCCAAACGATCTTGTATACGCTTCAGACGGCTCGCTCTACTTCACCGATCCGCCTTACGGCCTGCCCACGCAGGGCGACCACGACCCCCTCAAGCAGCTCACCGTCAACGGCGTCTACCGTATTCCCAACGCGCTCGCACACAAGCCCGGCGCACCGCCCGATAATGCCCCTTTGCAACTGCTCATCCGTGATCTACCCCGCCCCAACGGCATCGCCTTCTCGCCGGGCCAGAAGTATCTCTACGTGAACAACTCCGAGCCAAAGAAAATCTGGATGCGCTACACCGTCAAACCCGACGGCACCCTGGCTGACCCCAAGCTGTTTTACGATGCCACCAATGACCCTCGTATTGGCGCGCCCGACGGTATGAAAGTCGATGTCGAGGGCAACGTCTACAGCGCCGGCCCTGGCGGAGTGTGGATCTTTTCGCCCGACGGCAAACCGCTCGCCACGCTGCTGATTCCCGAGCGCGTCGGCAACCTTACATTCGGCGGTGCCGATCGCAAGACACTATTTATCGCAGCCTCTACCAGCATCTACCGCGTGCGGCTGCTTCTGCCCGGTCTGCCGCTGGTGCAGAGCAAGTAGCGGCGTTAGCGATCATCGCACTTTGTAATTCTGTGCATACGTGTCGCGCGGCAGGCCGAGGCCGCGGGCCTTGCGTGCCAACGCGTATGCTTGATCGCGCTCGAGAGTACCGCCGATGGTGACGAGCCATGGCGCCCTGCCGGTGGGCGAGAACACCGCAGGCGTAAGAGTGGGATACTGTTGCGCCAACGACGATGCTTTCTTCTGTGCCTGATCCTGGCGATTGTAAGTGAAGGCCACAACGCGCCAGTCAACCCTGGACTGCGAGCCCCTGAATTGCGAGCCTGTGGATTGCGAGCCGGCATTTGGCGTGGGCGCGACGCGGGAAGAACTTGCAGCGGGCGGCGTGGCTGCAGCAGGCGTTCGTGTCTCAGCCGGCTCTGTCGGAACTGGCCGCGCGTCAGCACCGGCCCCATGACCAAACCAATAGTGCAGGAAGATCCAACCGATCAGCACCACACCGAAGAGGAGAGCGACCGCGGTCGCCCAGCTGCGGAAATCCTGCTCCGAGATACCGAAGATGACCGGCAATTCCATCGGCGCCGGCTTTTGCAGCGGAAGATCGCCGTGGGTTGCAGAGTCAGCTGATACGGATCGCTCGGGCAGCGACTCCAGTTTGGCTTGCCGATCGGACGAGAGTGCTTCAGCGGAGAAGTGCCCGTTGCTGGCTGATGCAGCCATGGCATCGGTCTGCGTCAAGGAAGGCGCAGCCTTCCTCACGGCGCGCTCGGGTGGCGAAGTTCTCTGCGATCCGGCTTTGGAAAGATCGCGCTGGCCAAGCGCTGCCCCTTCAATTGCTGACTTGACCTCGGCAAGTCCCCAGCTCCCGTTCATGCCGTTGCGGACAATATCGTCGAACGGCGCCGGCAGCGCAGGCTGGTATGGCGCCGTCGAACCGCCAGACGTGCCGAGCAGGACCTGCATCAGTACGACCGCGAAAGCATAGACATCGCGCCGGCGCGCCTCCATCCCTGCCTCGCCTTCGGGGCTTTCGCGAATGCAGTCGCTGCGCAGCTTCACATTGTCGCCCACCGCGTAAATGTTTCGCGTCTCGACATGCTCGTGGACAAATCCGTTGGCGTGCAGAGTCTCAAGCGCCGAAGCGACACTGATACCAATCTGTGTGGCATCGGTAGCCGACAGGTGTCCCCGCTCCAGCACTTCGCCCAGGTTCGCGTCGACACGCTCAAACACCACGTAAACCGCAGTGATGTGGTCCTCGCCCTCCACCAGGAACTGGCCAAATTGGTCGGTGCGAAGAAAGTTGGGATGACCCAGCGCCTGAACGCCGCGCCACCGCGCCAGGATCTCGTCCTCGTCAAAGTGGCATTCGATAATGCGAATCAAAACGGTCTCGCCGCTCGCGTTGAGAGTAGAGAAAAATGCGCTGCGCCCCTCGGACTGCAGCAGTTTTTTGAGGGCAAACGCGCTATCGATGGTAGCGCCTTCAAATTCCGTCCACAGATACATAACATTCCTGCTTTAACACGTGAATTGAATCCAAGGCAGGAAGCAAGTCGGACAAAAAACTGTAAGGTATTGCGGGGAAATCGCAAATGCGCCCCAGCCGGCTATTTATGCCTCCGGGCAGCTATAAATTATCTCCATTATGAACGATCGGAGGCCGCGCCGGTGTTGCCCGGCGAGATTCCTGCTTGAGTTGCCAGACGTCCCCCGCTCTCAACTGGGTCACTGGTTAGCTGATCTACCGGGGTGCCCCATCCTAAACGCGTTTTTTGCGTTTAGGGTGGGAGACCTCGAACCTCAATCGTGCCATCTCAATCGAGCACGGAAATGGGTGCCCCACCCTCGCGACGTTTTTGTCCTTGTCGCTAAGGTGGAAGACCCCGAACCTCAACCGCGCTTGCCCCACCCGCCTCCGCCCGGCGTCTCGATGCGCAGAACGTCGCCTTTCTTAAGTTTCCGGCTGCATTTGCCCGGCAACTCCTCGGTCTCGCCGGTTGCTGCATGCGTCACGCACGCCCGTCCCGCCGCGCCATCCGCGCCTCCAGCCAATCCCCAGGGCCGGATTCGCCTGCGGTCGGCCAGCAGCGTCATCTCCGCGTCGGCCAGCAATTCAATCTCCCGAATCAAACCATCGCCGCCGCGAAACGTGCCTTCGCCGCCCGAGCCGTAACGATACGAATAACGCTGCGCACGAAAAGGATACGCGTACTCGAGCGCCTCAATCGGCGTGTTGAGCGAATTGGTCATGTGCGTCTGCACGCCGCTGATTCCATCCATCCCCGGCCGCGCGCCCATGCCTCCCGCAGCGGTTTCGTAGTAGGTGAAGGCCTCACCCGTACGCGGGTCGACACCGCCGATCGCCAGGTTGCTCATGGTTCCTGCGCTGGCCGCGGGAACACGCTCCGGGGCTGCCTTGGCCAGCGCCCGCATCAGCACATCCACAATGCGCTGTGAGGTCTCAACGTTAGCGCCCGCAACCGCCGCCCGCGGCACGGCGTCAACAATCGATCCTTTGGGCGTTTGCAAGGCGAGCGGCCGCAAAATTCCTTCCGCCGCAGGCGCATCTTCGTTCAGCAAACAGCGCAACACATAAAAGCATGCGGAAAGAGTAATGGCCCGGACCGCATTCACGCTGCCCGCCACCTGCAGCGACGAACCTCGAAAATCAACTTCAATCGTGCCTGCCTTGGGATCCGTCCGCAGGCGCACCGCAATCTTGAGAGGCTCATCGGTCACGCCATCGGAATCCATCCAGTCTTCAGCCGCGAACTCGCCTGCGGGCAGCGTTCGCAGTTCAGCTCGCACCAGCCGCTCCGCGTAGTCGAGCAACCCCTCGACCAACAGATTCAGTTGCGTCATGCCGTATTTGGCAGCCATCTGCAGTATGCGCTGCTCACCGGCGCGGCATGCGCCGATCTGCGCGTCAAGATCGCCGCGCCGCTCCTCGGGTGTGCGCACGCTCGCGAGAATCGTCTCGAGCAGTTTGCCATCGACCACCCCGCCACGCACAATCAGCGTGGGCGCAATGCGAATGCCCTCTTCATCAATGCTCGTCGCCGGACCCATGGAACCTGCATACTTGCCGCCCACATCGGCGTGATGCGCGCGATTAGCCACGTAAAACGAAGGCTTCGCATTGCGATCCACAAAAACCGGATACACCATGGTGATGTCGGGCAAGTGCGTGCCGCCCGCGTAGGGATCGTTCAATATAGCCACATCTCCGGGCGCAAACTCGACGGCCGCAATCGCCGCCTGTACACTCATCGGCATCGACCCCAGATGCACAGGCATGTGGTCGCCCATCGCAATCACGCGCGCCCGCCGGTCGAAGATCGCGCAAGAGTAATCGCGCCGCTCCTTGATATTCGGCGAAAGCGCAGTCCGTTTGAGCACCGCGCCCATCTCTTCGGCAATGGAGTGTACCGCGCAATGAAAGATCGAGAGGTCTACAGGCCCCGGCGTAGTCTCGCTCATGGGTTTACCTCATCGCCCACGTCGATGACGATATTAGCGAACGCATCGACCGTCGCCGTCGCACCGGGCGGCACCAGTGTCGCCGAAGTGTACTCGGTAATCATCGCGGGGCCGCCGATGGTGTCGCCGGGATGAAGCTGCTCGCGGTTGTAGAAGCGTGTCATTCTCCATCCAACTTCGAACCAGACATCGCGCTCGGCGTAGCATGCGGCCGCGCCATCGCCAGGAACCAGCTCACGTCTCACCGGCTCATACGGCTCGCCCGCAGCAGTCATGCGAAGGCGCAGATTCACAATCTCAGTCGGCCGCGCTTCATCGGCGAATCCGTAACGCTGCCGGTGCAGCTTATGGAATGCCGCGAGAGCCCCCGCCGGCTGATGAAAATCGAAACCCACATTCAATTCGTAACCCTGCCGACGATAGCGCAGATCGAGGCTATGCTGAGCATCGCCAGCAAGCCCCTCGACCGCAAACTCGGCCGCACCTTCGCGTTCGAGCTCCGCAAAAATGCCGCCGAGATTGCCGATCTCTTCGCCCGCCAGCATCACCGTTCGCGAATAGTCGTGCACCGAATCGGCGAGCAGAATTCCCACCGCCGAGAGCGCTCCCGGCATCGCCGGCGCCAGTACCCGCGGAACCCGCAGAGCGCGCGCCAGTGCGCAGGCATGCAGCGGGCCTCCGCCGCCGAACGCTACCAGCGTAAAGTCGCGCGGATCGTGACCACGCTCGACGGAGATGACGCGAATCGCCTTCTCCATCTGCGTTTCAACCACGCGCACGATGCCTGCAGCGAATTCTTCGGCGATCGCCAGCGTGCCCTTCTGCTCGGCAAGAATCTTATAAGCGCGCTCGCGATCCAGCTTCACTCCCCCGCCCAGAAAGCTTTCGGCATCGAGGCGGCCCAGCAACAGATTCGCGTCGGTTACAGTCGGCTCGGTTCCGCGGCCAAAGCAGATCGGCCCGGGATCGGCCGCCGCAGACTCGGGCCCAACGCGCAGCATTCCTCCCGCATCGAAACGTGCAATTGAACCGCCTCCAGCGCCGGCCGTATGAATGTCGAGCACGGGAACGCCAATAGGCACGCCTGCCACCACGCTTTCGCGGGTGCGCTCCGCGCCTTCCCGTGCATTGCGCGCGAGAAAGACATCGGTCGAAGTGCCGCCCATATCGAATCCGATAACGCTCTCAAACCCAGCCAGCGCGGCCATGCGGCACGCGCCCACCACGCCGCCCGCGGGACCCGAAAGCACCGTGCGCACCGGCTCGCGCGCGGCCAGGTGAACCGGCACAATTCCGCCGGAGGACTGCATTACATCCACACGACCGCTTCCCGGCCGCGCCGCGACCCTGCGCTCCAAGGCCGACAGGTACGAGCCCACGCACGGCGCAAGATACGCGTTCACCACGGTCGTCGATGCGCGCTCGTATTCACGAAACTCCGGCAGAATACGATGCGACGCAGAAACCGGAATACCGAGTTGTAGCAGTGCTGCCTCGACGCGCTTCTCGGTGCCCGGATTAGCAAACGAAAAAAGTAGCGATATTGCTACAGCCTCAGCGTTACTCGCACGTACCGCCTCTACCAGCGCGTCCAGTTCCTCATCGCTGGGTTCGCGCAGCGCCTCTCCCTCGGCGCTCACACGCTCGGCGACGCCGAAGCGCAGCTCGCGCGGGACGAGACACTCAGGAATCGGCGCAAACCAATCGTACAGTTTCGCCCGGTTCTGCCTGCCAATGGCAATTGTGTCTTCGAATCCGGCGGTCGTCACAAACGCAACCCGCGCGCCCTTGCGCTCGAGCATGGTGTTCGTACCTACTGTCGTTCCGTGGCGCACCTCGGCGCGCTCGCCGCCGGCGAGCTGGCGCACGCCCTCCATCACCGCCTGCGATGGATCGGCCCGCGTCGAAAACACCTTGACCACGCGAAGTTCGCCATCCGATAAACAGACACAGTCAGTAAACGTGCCGCCGGTATCGATCGCGATGCGCAATAAATTCCTGCCTCCCGTCGGTGAAAATCGCCGCCAATGCATCGGCTCGCCGTAAACTTCAATCTTAACCACCCGCTGTCCCTGGCTTCCGGAGCATCGATTGTCGAACTACTTCACAGGTTGGTTGGCTGAATCATCTCCCATGCAGCGCCGCACGCTTATCGCCGCGAGCCTCGGCTGGATGTTAGACAGCATGGATGTGATGATTTACGCGCTGGTGCTCGGCCAGGTGCAGCACGAGCTCAATCTCACCACTTCGCAAAGCGGCGCCATGATGTCGGCCACGCTGCTGGCCGCGGCCGCCGGTGGCCTAGCCTTTGGATGGTTCGCCGACCGCTTTGGCCGCGTGCGCGCTCTCTCCCTCAGCGTGCTCGGCTACTCCGTGGCCACGGCGCTCTGCGGATTTACGCACACTGCAGTTGAGCTGATGCTGTGCCGCATCTTCCTCGGCCTGGGCATGGGCGGCGAATGGGCTTCCGGCGCGGCCCTGGTAGCTGAAACGTGGCCCGCGCAAAATCGCGGCAAGGCTCTCGCGCTGGTGCAAAGCTCGTGGGCCGTCGGCTACGCGGTCGGCGCCGCGCTGGTGGCCGTGGTGATGCCGCGTTTCGGGTGGCGCGTAGTCTTCTTTGCCGGCGTGTTGCCCGCGCTGGTTGCGCTCTGGGTGCAGCGCCGCCTTCATGAGCCAACCGAATGGCGGGCGGTGCGCGGCCCGTCTGTTCCAATCGCCAGCCTCTTTCGCGGCGCGCTCGGCCGCAGCACGCTGGTGTGCGCCACCATGAACGCCGCCACACTGTTCGCTTGGTGGGGCCTCTTCACCTGGGCGCCGCGGTTTCTCTCCATGCCTAAAGCCCAGGGCGGCCGCGGCCTCAACATCGTTGCAACCTCCGGCTGGACCATCGTGATGCAGATCGGCACGTTTCTCGGCTACGTCTCGTTCGGATACATTGCCGACCGCTTCAGCCACAAGCGAACTTACATTTTTTATCTCGTGGCCGCAGCACTACTTGTGCCACTGTTTGCGTTCGTCAGCAATCCGTATGCGCTACTCATCATCGGCCCGATGGTCGGCTTCTTCGGCACCGGATATTTTTCCGGCTTCAGCATTATTTCGAGCGAGCTGTTCCCGACTTCAGTGCGGGCCAGCGCCATGGGGTTTGTGTACAACATTGGCCGCGTTGCCAGCGCTGCAGGTCCCTATCTGATCGGCCGCTTCTCAGAGTCGATGGGAATCAGCGCGGCGCTCTCCATCACTTCGGGCGCGTTTCTACTTGCGGCACTGATTGCGACGGCACTGAGGGCGCCGGCAAGCGGCGCAATGAAGGGGAATTGAAGTGCATGAGATGGAAGATTCGTGCAATCCCTGGCCCTCAAATGCGAGGGATTACCACCCCACGAACCAAGTTCTGTTCGTGGGGGCCCCGGACGAGGGGCACCCATTGCTGTGCGTCAGCTCAAGAACTCCGCAATCGCCGCGACCACCGTCTCCTGCTCATCGGCGCGCAACTCGGCGAACATGGGAAGCGCCAGCACTTCGCGCGCGGCACGTTCGGCCTCGGGAAAATCACCCCCATCGTAGCCCAACCCCTTCAGCGCCTCCTGCATGTGCAGCGGCACGGGATAGTAGATCTCCGAGCCGATTTCCCGAGCGGCCAGAAACTCGTGCAACGCATCGCGCCGCGGCGTGCGAATCACGTACTGATGCCAGACGTGACGCGCACCTTCAATCTCGCGCGGCAAAACGACGCCGTGCGTGGGATACGTTCCGCTTTCGGCAAGTCCGGCCTTGGCGAAGAGCTCGTGGTAGCGGGCAGCTGCCCCGCGCCGCGCTTCGTTCCAGCCATCGATGTATTTCAGCTTGACCCCGAGCACCGCACCCTGAAAACCGTCCATCCTCGCGTTCCAGCCGATCTCGTCGTGGTAATAGCGGCGGCGCATTCCGTGCGAACGCAACATCTTTGCCCGCTCGGCCAGCGCATCGGAATTGGTCGTCACCATGCCCGCTTCGCCCGCCGCGCTCAGATTTTTGGTGGCATAAAAGCTGAAAGCGGCGATGTCGCCAAGCCCGCCGGCCTTCACGCCCTTCCACTCCGCGCCCCAGGCCTGCGCGGCGTCTTCAATGAGCCGCTCCCCACGCTCCCGACCAAAACGAGAAAAAGCATCCCAGTCGCAGCACTGGCCGTAGAGATGCACCGGCAAAATCGCCTTCACCTCAGCGCTGGCGCCGGAATCCAGCACCCGTTCGACGGCGGACGCATCCAGGTTGAAGGCCACGGGATCGATGTCGGCCAGCAGCACCTTGGCGCCCGTGCGCAGGATTGCGCTTACCGAAGCAAAAAAACTGAAAGGAGTTGTAATTACCGCTTGGCCAGGGCCGATTTCGGCTGCGGCGAGGGTCAGCCACAAGGCGTCCGTCCCCGACGAGCAGCCAATTCCGTGCGCCACGCCGAGTTGCAACGCCGCGTCGCGTTCAAAAGCGGCCACCGCGCTACCCAGCGTAAACTGTTGCGTTTTCAGCACCTGCTCAATGGCTGCCAGCAATTCCTGATGCAGCGGCTCGTATTGCCGCTTGAGATCGAGAATGGGGACGGGCATGGGAACGGGCTGGATTTTGGCGTGGGGAAAGGAGCGAGCGGCGCTGACGGCAGGTTGCACGCACTTATTTTATCAACCGTGTCATCAATCGAATCGTGGCAGAGCGCACACTTCCCTTGGCCGTCCCGAGGCAACCCGGATAACCGCAAATATCACATATACAAGGAGCGGATTCGCCGCCGAAACCGTCTCATTTATACCCGTGGAGTTGAAATGGACAGCAAACCCTTATATCGTTGTCACATTGCGGGGGCGAATGGCTCCGGGACTTCCGGCGCCATCCTCGCGTAATTTCATTGTCACGTTAAAGAGTTTTTGAAGTTAAAACCTTCAGGAAAGCAGGAGATCGGCACATGGAGAACAAGCCGGCACAAAATATTCAGGATACGTTTCTGAACACGGTGCGTAAGGACAAAACCCCCATCACCATTTACCTGGTCAGCGGAGTAAAGCTGACGGGTAAAATCAGGTCCTTCGATAAGTATTCCGTGCTCCTAGAGAACAACAGCCAGGAACAACTTATCTTCAAGCACGCAATCTCTACGGTGGTGAGTAACCGTAGCGTAATGCATACCGAGCATCGGCCCGCCGTTGGCGCACCCGGATTGGGACCCACAGCGGTTCCACCTCCGTCTGCAACTCAGACAGCGGAACAACGATAAGCCGCCGGGAGCAGCCTCAAGTGCCAGGCGGGGATCGACAACCAGGCGCTGCCGCAAGTTCCGTTGCGGCCTCCCGCATCAGTGACCGCAAAAGCTTGCCCTCTCAGCCGGACGGGCTCGACCGCCGATCCCCCGGTGGCCGGCTTGAGAGAGCAGTTCTTGTAGAAGTGGAATTCGGCCGCAGCAAAAGCGCTGCGGCCGGGTCTCGATCTCCTGCGTCAAATCTCGGAAAAAGTACTGAAAACACTTTCGAGGATACCGAAGTCCCTTCGCCGGTATCTTCCATAGCTCCCCGCGCAAAATCGGCGCTGACCTCACGCGCGCCCATCGCTCCCGGAACCGGCCTTGACGCCGAGGAGTCCCTGGCTGAGTTTCGCGAGCTGGTATCGAGCGCCGGCGGTTACGTTGCCGCTGAAGTCCTGCAGCGACGCCCGCATCCCGACCCGGCCACGCTCATCGGCTCAGGCAAGGTGGAAGAGATTGCCGGCATCGCCGCATCGGTCAACGCCGACCTGGTCCTGTTCGACCACGACCTTTCGCCCACCCAGCTCCGCAACCTTGAACGGCTGCTTCCCTGCCGCGTCCTCGACCGCACCCAGCTTATCCTCGACATCTTCGCCCGTCACGCCCACACCCGCGAGGGCCAGCTGCAGGTCGAGCTCGCCCAGCTCCAGTACATGCTGCCCCGGCTGGCGGGGCGAGGCAAGCAAATGTCGCAGCTGGGCGGCGGCATCGGCACCCGCGGACCCGGTGAAACCCAGCTCGAAACCGACCGGCGAAGAATTCAAAGGCGAATTGACCAGTTGAAGTTTGATCTCGATGCGGTGCGGAGAGTGCGCAAGCAACAGCGGCAACGGCGCGAAGCGGTTCCGGTACCGACCGTCGCGCTGGTGGGCTATACCAACGCCGGCAAGAGCACGCTCTTCAACACACTCACCGGGGCGCAGGTGCTTTCGTCGTCACGCATGTTCGCCACGCTCGACCCAAAATTGCGGGCCATTGAGTTGCCCAGCCGCCGCAAGGTCCTGCTGTCAGACACTGTCGGCTTCATCCGCAATTTGCCGCACACGCTGGTCACCAGCTTTCGCGCCACGCTTGAAGAGGTGGGTCAGGCCGAAGTGCTGCTCCACGTGCGCGACGCTTCATCGACCGATGGCGAAGAGCAAAAGTTACAGGTGGAGAAAGTTCTCGGCGAGCTTGAAGTGCTCACCAAGCCGCGCATCGAAGTGTTGAACAAGATTGACCTCCTCGGTGAAGCCGATCGCCATGCGCTCACCAATCGGGCCAGCGTGCGTGGCGAAGTGAGCGTATCGGCGCTCACCGGCGAAGGTTCCGAATCCCTGCTGCGCGCCATCGACGAAGCCCTCAAATCCGATCCCATCGTCGAAGCCGAATTGCGCGTCCCGCAGCACGAGGGTGCCGCGCTCGCCGCCATCGACGCCGGCATGACGGTGCACTCGCGCGAATACGAAGGCAACCTGGTGAGGCTTTCTGTCAGCGGCCCGGCGTCGCTCATCGGACGCTTGAGAAGGTTTCGCGGGCGCAGCCAATGAGCGCCGTGCACGTAACGTAAAAGTGATTGGGTGAATGCATTCCGGGTTTTGAGGACAGTTCGATGAGTGAAACATCGCTATTGAAGCAGGGTGCGGAACTGGGTGCGACTTTTGTCCTCGCGATTGTTTGTTCCCTCCCGGGCTCCGCAATCGCTCAGTCCGTCGGCTCGCCGTCTCCGCCATCGGCAGCTACGCAAACCGCAAGTCAATCACCCGCACCAGCATTTGAAGTTGCGACCATCAAGCCTTCCCCCGAACAGCACATGGCGGGAGTCAACGTTTAACCCGGCGGCAGAATTCAGATCAACGGGTCCTCCCTTAAGGGCCTCATCACCACTGCGTTCAACCTGAGCTACTGGCAGATCTCGGGCGGCGAGGAATGGACTGAAAAGCTCGATTACGACTTCGAGGCCAAGCCGCCTGAAAATCTCCGCACGCAGTTTACTAACATCCGCCACTCGCTGTTCACCATCGACGATCCGCGGCTGCGGGCCATGCTGCAATCACTGCTCATCGATCGCTTTCAACTCAAGTTCCATCTCGAAACAAAGACTGGCGATGTGTCCTTGCTCGAAAAGAGCGGCAAGCCCATCAAGTTGAAAGCGACCAACGATCTGTCGACCGGCGATGATGCGAGAGTGCTCCCGGGCTGGTCCGGCGACATAGACTTTGTTGACGGACGATTTTCTTTTTACAACACCTCCATGCAGCAGCTCGCCCAATGGGCAAGCGATATCGTTCACCAGCCGGTAATCGACCGCACTGGCCTGACCGGCTCTTACGATTACCAGTCGCCCATGCAGGCTCAACAGAGCGACTACGAAGACTCATTCCGCCTGCTCATTCCCGAACTCGGCCTCAAGCTCGAGCGGGCGAAGGGCCCGGTCGAATTCTTCGTGATCGACCACGCAGAGAAACCATCGCCAAATTAGTGGCTGGGGACCATCGATCACGCGTGTTCCTCTGGCATCGATGAGCTCGATTCGACCGCCTTCTTTCATCGTGCTTTCTTCCCTCCGCGCGTATCCTGTAAAGTTCCATATGTCGGGGCGCGCCGCGAAGAACCCGTCAGGAGGCACCGATGACATCCGCTAACGGCCCCGCAGTTCCCGCCATCACCACGCTCAGCACGCGCGAGGTCTACCGCAACCACTGGATGCGGGTGCGCGAAGACGAGATCTTGCGCTCGAACGGTGTACATGGCATCTATGGTTTGGTTGAAAAAGACGACGCAGCCATCATCATTCCTATCGACAACGGCCGCGTCTGGCTGGTCGAGCAGTTCCGCTACAGCATAGGCGAGCGCGCACTGGAGTTGCCCCAGGGCGGCTGGGAGATGGAGATCGATAACTCCGAGGAACTGGCCCGCGGCGAATTGCGCGAGGAGATCGGCCTCGATGCCGCCGAGATGACCTGCCTGGGCTGGATCTGGATCGCCTACGGTTTCACCCGGCAGAAGCAGCACGTCTTTCTCGCCACCGGACTCACGACCGCGCCCGGCGACCGCGACGCAGAAGAACACGATCTGATTCCGCGCTCATTCACGATTGAGGAGTTCGAGCAGATGATGCTCGACGGCACCATTCGCGATGGCTGCACGTTGTCCGCCTGGGGCCTCTACCTGATGTGGAAGGCGCGACAGGAGTGCTGATTGCGCAGAGATGGTCCTGAGTTTTTACAAGGCGGCTTTGTAAATGTTCCCGCCGCTGTCTTCGGCAACTCCGCGTATTTCAGTCATCTGGCCGGGCACATTGCGGCGATAAAACTCGACATTCAATGTCGTGCCTTGCGTGCCGGTCATAGCGCTGCGTACATGCAGCGGAGCGCCGAGCACATTGGCGTTGTAAAACCCATTGCCATAGACAGCATCCCAAACCTTCCGCCAGTCAATCGCTGTCGCAGCACCGGAATCGGCAGGCTGGCGGCTGACCAGGGTCCACGCGCCCTTGTACACCTGGCCATCCGCCAGTGTCGCAGTCACTGTTCCCGAGTTAAACGCACCGGTCATCTTGAAGCTGTAAATGGGCGGAGCGGTCTGGGAGGCCAGCGGACCCTGCACGGGATAAAGCCGGCCTGAGCGATAGCAGCCTGGAAGCAGGGCAACGACGCAAAGCAGAACGAACGCGCGCGTTTTCATATTCTCGGGCCCCCGCCCCTTACCCACATGCTGTTGGACACGCAGCCCACCCCGAAGTTGCGCTGGCGGGCTGCGGTGGACGACTACGGCCGTTCTTCCACCGGGATCCACGGCGAAGGATACGCCGGCCCGATGTATTCGGCTCGCGGACGGATCAGGCGGTTATCGTCGAGCTGTTCGATCACGTGCGCGGCCCAGCCCGCGACGCGGCTCACCGCGAAGATCGGCGTGTAGAGATCGATATCGATGCCCAGCGTCGCGTAGGTCGATGCGGAGTAGAAATCCACGTTGGCGTTCAGCCGCTTGTCCTTGTTGATGTAGAGCTCGATGGCCCGCGACATCTCGAACCACTTCGGCTGCCCGGAGTCATTTCCCAGTTGCTCGCTCATCTTCCGCAGATGCGTGGCGCGCGGATCTTCGGTTTTGTACACGCGATGCCCAAACCCCGAAATCTTCTGTTTGGCCGCAAGCATGTTCCTCACATACTCCACCGGATCGGCGCCTTCCTTGTCGATCTTCAGCAACAGGCGCATCACGCCCTCGTTGGCGCCGCCATGCAGCGGGCCCTTGAGCGCACCCAGGGCGCCGGTAATAGCTGAGTGTATGTCGGAGAGAGTTGCGGCGATGACGCGGGCGGCGAAGGTGGAGGCGTTCAATTCGTGGTCGGCGTGAAGTACGAGGGCAACATCGAGGGTTTTGGTCGCGGTCTCTGAGGGCTTTTCGCCGTTCAGCATCCACAAAAAGTTGCCGGCGTGGCTGAGAGAGCGGTCGGGGGGAACAATTTCCTTGCCCTTTCGAATTCGATCGTAAATCGCCACGATCATCGCAATCTGCGCCGTAAGGTTATACGCCTTGCGCACATTGGCGTCGTGCGAATTGTCCTTTTCGTCGGCGTCGTAAAAGCTGAGCGCCGACACCGAAGTTCGCAGCACTTCCATCGGAGTGGCCGAAGTGGGAAAGCTGCGCAGCATATTGATGATCCGCTGGTCGAGAGCGCGAGCCAGGGTCAGTTGCGCGCTGAACTCGCGCAGCGCCAGCTCGTTGGGTAGCAATCCGTTCCAGAGTAGAAACGTGGTTTCCTCAAAGGTCGAGTGCTCGGCCAGCTCGTGGATGTCGATTCCCCGGTATGAAAGTACTCCCGCCTCTCCGTCAATCCAGCAAATTCCAGAGTTGGCTGCGACGATCCCTTCCAGGCCCCTTCCAGCTACAGCAGTCGACATAACCCTCGGTTCTCCCTCTTCCTGCAGTGTGAGTACTCCTATGTTATCGGTGGCTGGCGACCGCAATCTGTGATCGACGACCCATCAATTGACAACCTGACTTCAACGCCCCTGAAGCGCTTTCGGCAAATTTGGAAGAATTCAGGTCAGGTGGATTCCAGCGAGTCAAAATTTTTCGACTCGCCTGGCGCCGAATTCTTCAAAGGAGCGAGCGGCCCGGCATCATCCAAAACAGGCCTCACAACAGTGGAAACGGTGTAAGAGCCGGCCTGGATCAAAAAACCGCAGTAAAGATGTTTATAAACGAGCGGTTCGCTGCTTGTCACGAAGGGTGGGATTCCGGCATCATTTCCGGCAGGCGGCTGACGCCGGATTTGACGTTTCCATACACATTCAAGGGGGTAGTCCGGTATTCTGTTCCTTCCCCGGAGGCGCACACAACGCAGGTTCCGGAACAACTGCCCGTTTTGGGTGCGGTTTCAGTTCCTGCGAATTTCCGAGGAGCAACCTGCTCGGCGGTGACAATTGATTTTGAGAACGGCGTCTAATCATCACGTTGACGCATACATCCCAGCAGCGGCAGGATTGACCAGTCGCGAGGAAATGAAAGGCATAAAATGAGTGAAACCGATACTACTCCCCCAACACTTGACGACGTACCCCGAACACACTCGGGTGCACTTCTGGCAGTGCTCGCCGTCGCGCTTGTGGCTGCACTCGGCGGCCTCATCTGGTGCTACAGCCTGGGTAGCCGTCTGACCACCCAGCAGCAAGAGCTTGCAGACTCCAAGCAGGAGAATGTAAAACTGGCCGCCGAGCTGCGCGAAACGGATGCCCGTCTTCGTGTCGCCACCGACGAGCTGGGCAAATCCCTCGGCCTGACGCAAAAGCAGCTTGACCAGCGCGCCGCTGCTCTGATGCAGCGCGAGCAGGCCGACAGCCAGAGGCTGCAAGCCGCCCAGCAGCAGACCTCCCAGCAGGTCACCGCCGTCGCCAGCGACGTTTCCAACGTCAAGACTGATGTCGGTGGCGTAAAAACCGACCTGACCCACACTCAGAGCGATCTGGCCACTGCGGTCAACCAGCTTCAGTCCATCCGCGGTGACCTGACCAACACCAACAGCGTCATCGCCCGCAATCACGACGAGCTGGTTACGCTCGAGCACAGAGGCGACCGAAACTTTTACGAGTTCACACTCACGAAGGGCGAAAGGAAACCGGTAGGCACGGTCAGCTTGGAATTGAAAAAACTGGACAGGAAAAAGAACACATACACGCTGGTGGTCTATTCCGACGACAAGGCGGTGCAGAAGAAGGATCGCGGCCTTGATGAGCCGCTCCAGTTTTACAGCGGTAAAGACCCCATGCTGTTTGAGGTGGTTGTAAACACCATCAATTCAAAGAACCAGGTCACAGGTTATCTTTCAACGCCCAAGACCGCGCCAATTCCACCAACCGCTCCGCCTAGCGGTCAATAACCGCCGAGTGGGGCGTTAGCTTGAGCGAGGGCTGGTACCTGAAGCTGAAGGTCAGGTCCAGCCCCTTGCGCGCGTCCCACTGCTGCTTGGTCATCTTGAATGCCGAAACCACCGTCCCCTCAACCGTCTGCCCGGGCTGGATCACGGTATCGAGCGGAGACAGCGCCGGCCCATGCGGAACCTGCAAGTCAGGATACGCCACCCAGATCCGTTCGTAGTCGCCCTTGTTGGCAGCGAAGTTCATCGTGATGTTACCGTCCTGCCCCGTGAAGTTGGTAAGCACGTTGATCAGGAACAAAGGAACATTACTCTGGTTGTGCAGCCTGACCTGGGAGAAGACGAACATCTGGTCAAAGCTTTCCTTGGCCATCGGTGCGCCATTCGCGTCGAAACCCGAAGTCTCAGTGTGAATGGGGTGAGCCCAGATGTTCAAAATCTCGCCCGTCGCCAGGGGCGGCTTTTGATTGGAATAGACGTACACAAAGGCTGCGATCGAAAGCGCGATCGTTGAGATGATCACTGCTTTACCCAGTTGGGTTGTGCCCTTGGTGTATTCTTCGCCCTTCGCGGCGTCGTCCAGTTCGGTCGTATCCTGCTGTAATAAACTCATGGCGCCAGCCCCTCCTCAGAACGTCCCTTACCCCGAACTCACGATCCGAACCTGAATCCGACCCTTGATGCGCCTTATCTTATCGTCAACCGCGCATCCCGCACTATGAATAATTTTGCACACAGCCGCCCTCCGGTAAGTGCCCTCGCCCGTTTCAGGGCCAATTCCTTAATCCGGAAAGGAACCCCTCCGCATCCCGCGAATTCAGCACGTCTTCCGCGGTTAGCCAGGCCCGCCGCAACTGCCTTACCCCATAATCCATCTTGCCCAGGTTGCGCGCGTCGTGCGAATCGAAAGACATAGACCCTATTGCGCTCAATCGTTACGGCTCAGTGAGGAGTTTTTTGATGTTTGCTTCGACGTTGTTCTTGTCTATCAGCACTCCGACATAAGAGACCGCAATCCTGCCGGATTTGTCGATCAAGTACGTAGCGGGAAACGTATTCAATGTGTAGGCCTTGGAGACTGCGTCGTCACCCATTGCAATTGGGTAATTGACACCGTGTTTTGCCATAAACGGCCTCACCCGGCCCCACGCTTCATTTGCGTCCTTCAGGCTTTCATACGAAATATCCACCGAGACGCCAACAGCTGCAAAACCCTTGTCCTTGTATGTCTTTTCAAGCGCTATATACGATGGAATCTCAAGCACGCAGCCGCCACAATCGGTAGCCCAAAAGTCGAGAAGAACGACCTTTCCCCGATAGTCGGATAGCCGCACTTTCGTGCCCGATTCATTCAGGAGTTGAAAGGCCGGCGCTGCCTTCCGATTTGCAGAGGGAATAAGCCCCGCATGAATATCCTGCTGACCTAAGAGAGCCGGGGCGATACACGTCCACGCGAATGCGATGAAGAGAATGGCCATCATATGGGCCAGCTTTGAACCGGCGTGCTCAGGTGTGAAGTTCGGCGCTTTGCTCTGCATCATTTTCCCCCCTTAGAATGAGATTTGATCGTGCGCCACCACAGTCTGACACACGATCGGGGGATTTTCGCTACTTGCCGCAAAAATACCGTTTATGTCCTTGGCCTTAGCCTTAGCCTCGA
This sequence comes from uncultured Acidobacteriaceae bacterium, assembly GCA_963732165.1. Classification (GTDB taxonomy): domain Bacteria; phylum Acidobacteriota; class Terriglobia; order Terriglobales; family Acidobacteriaceae; genus Telmatobacter. The sequence continues at coordinate 12,022 of CAVSYM010000048.1, read as the reverse complement.
CAGAAACTCATCCGCCTCGAGCGTATTCAGTACATCCTCTTTCGTGAGCCACGCCCGTTTCAGTTGTTTTGCGCCGTAATCCATCTTGCCCAGGTTGCGCGCGTCGTGCGAATCCGACGACATAACGATCGCGCATCCCATTTCTTTGGCCAGGCGAAGGTCGCGGTCGTTTAAATCAAGCCTCTCGGGTGCGGCGTTGTGCTCCATTGCCACGCCCAGCTCGGCCGCACGTTTGAGCACCGCTGCAATATCGATGGCAAACGGTTCGCGCCGAAGCAGCAGCCGGCCCGTCGGGTGGCCCAGAACCCTCACGTAAGGGTTCTCAATCGCCCGTATTACCCGGGTGGTCATTTCTTCGCGGCTCTGCTCAAAGCGCGTATGCACGCTGGCAATCACGATCTCTATCTGCGCCAGCACCTCGTCGGCCAGGTCGAGCGCGCCATCGGCCAGAATATCGACCTCGATGCCCGTAAAAACCCGGATCTGCCCCTCCATCTCCCTGTCCACCTCGCGAATCCGGGCAATCTGCTCGAGCGCCCGCTTTTCATCGAGCCCGTTGGTCATAGCCAGGTTCTTGCTGTGGTCGGTAATCGCGATGTATTGGTATCCCGCCGCAATTGCCGCCTCGGCCATCTCGCGAATCGAATTCCTTCCGTCGCTTGCTGTGGTGTGCATGTGCACATCGCCGCGAATGTTGGCCTTCTCGATCACCTTCGGCAGCTCGTGCCGCGCGGCGATCTCAACCTCGCCCAGGTTTTCGCGCATCTCGGGCGGCATCCAGTCCATGCCCAGCTTGGCGTAAATCTCTTCCTCGGTGGCCGCAGCTACCGGGGTACCGTCGTCGAGCCGCGCCAGCGCCCACTCGCTGAGCGTGTAGCCCATCTTGAGCGCCCGCTGGCGCAGCGTGACGTTGTGCCCCTTCGACCCGGTGAAATACTGCAGGGCCGCTCCGTAGCTGGCCGTCGGCAACAGCCGCACATCCACCTGCAACCCCTGCTCCAGATTGAAGCTCACCTTGTTTTCGCCCTTGGCGATCATGCTTTGGATGCCGGGATAGGCGGCAACATATTCGACGGCTGCCGCGGTTTTTTCCGGCGCGCAGGCCGGCCCGGTGACCAGCAAATCCAGATCGCCCGCCGTTTCGCGTCCGCGCCGCAACGAGCCGGCGGGCGTAACCCGCTCGAAGCCGGCAAAACTCATGAGGAAGGCCGCAATCTTTTTTGCCTCCTCGTCAGCCACGTCGATGCGGAACCGGCCCGCCGACCGCCGGTAGTCCTCGATGCCCTTGCGCAACTTTTCAAGCTGTTTGACGCCCATGCGCGGCAGGTGCGCCAACCGCCCATCCTCAATCGCCTCGGCAAGCTGGTCGATGGTCCCGATCTGCGCCGCCTCCCAGAAGAGGGCAACGGTCTTGGGTCCCATGCCAGGCAGCTTCAGCAACTCCAGAATCCCGACGCCGTACTTTTTTAAGAGATCATCGCGCAGCTCCAGGCTGCCAGTCTCCGCCATCCGCTGGATGTGCGCCGCCATGCTCTTGCCGATGCCGGGGATCTCGAGCAGCCGCGCCGTTTCCTTTGCCGCATTGGCCAGGTCGACCGTGGTCTGCTCCGCGGCCTCAGCGGCACGCCGGTAGCTGCGAATTCTGAAGCTGTCGGCGCCGTCGATCTCCATCAGGTCGGCGGTTTCGCCCAGCAGACGCGCAATCGTGCGGTTGTCAATCAGGGTCGCGGCGTGCCCGGTCGCCGTCAGTTGCGCCATGGGGAAAGCCTCCAGCCGCAGTATCGGTCATCTGCGCGAGAAAATGCTACCGCTCCGCATCACGACGCACACCGGCACCGGCAGCGCGACACAAACGCGTGGACACACTTCACCCCGGCTCGCAGTGCTCGCTATTTTCAGTTTTGTGATTAGGCGCCCGGTTTCAGGCACAAGTGACCGCATCACCGCCGGGCCGGCGGTCGAACGGAAACGCCCGACGGTCAGTCGCAGCCTAGGCTGCGCTATGGGCAGCGTCTCTGAAGCGAACCACAGCATCCGCCTGCGGTCCCTTCTGGCCCTCTACGATATCGAACTCGACTTCATCGCCTTCCTTCAGCGTCTTGTATCCGTCCAGTTGAATCGCGGAGTAGTGAACGAATACATCTGGCCCGTCTTCGCGTCCGATGAATCCGTAGCCCTTGGCGTTGTTAAACCACTTCACTTTACCTTTGTACTGAGCCACAAATTCCTACCTTCCTATTGGGGATCTTTGGATATTCCGGGAATGCTGTCGAGCGAAGGGGGATTTCGCACCGATATTCCCTAAGACGCGGAATTTTCGTGAAAGGTTGATTACCAAAGACAAAACATATTCCACAGAGTGACACCGAATTCACCAATATCCATGCCTTCAGTCACATGCGAGGTAACCAACTTTTGATTTCGGCAGGCCGGGCTGAGCGTGGATTTGATTGAGCCGACCCTATCTTTTGGTCGCTCGTCAACCCTATTTCTTCCCCTTCCTCCGTTTGAGCCGGTCATAAAGCAGTACACTCGACAGCGTTTTGCCGTCCAGAATCGCTCCCTTTTCAATCATTTCAATCAGTTCAGACAGTTTGACCAGCCTAAGCTCAATCTTCTCGTCTTCTTCCGGCGCGGCGTCGCCCGCCTCGAGCCCCTCAGCCACAAAGACCTTAAACGCCTCCCCAAGAAAACCCGGACTGGCGTAGTACTCCACCAATGGCTTCCACTTCTTCGCTCGGTAGCCGGTCTCTTCGGCCAATTCTCGCTTGGCGCCCTCAAGCGGATCCTCGCCGGGCTCGATTTTGCCCGCCGGAAGTTCCCACAAGAACTGGTTAGCCGCGTGCCGGTACTGCCGCTCCATTACCACCCACGGATTTTTCTTGTTCTTTGAGTTATCAATGGCCAGAATCACCACGCTGCCGTTATGGCGAATCACGTCGCGCTCGTTTTTGAAGCCGCCCGGTTCGACGATCTTGTCGTGCAGCACGCGAAACAGCGGACCGGTGTACACCACCTCGGAACTGACCACCGTGGCCCGTTCCACAACAACGGGCTTCGCGCCCTTCTTCGCCTTCTTCTTAGGCTTGGCCTTCGCCACCCTCGTCTTTTCCTTCTTCGCCATCGTACCCTCGCAATTTTCCGGCGCATTTGCGCCCAACGCAAAGATGAGTATACGTAAAGACGCTTCAGCACGATTTAGAATTGCCCGAGACCTGAATCGAACCGGCTCCGCATGGCATCCTAAACACAGCGCTAAATCGATCCGGCAGTCGAATCACCTTCTCCGAGGGAAGGCCAGCAAGCAAGTGAGCAACGCAGACTGTATTCCCGTCACCGCGACTCCCGGCGTCAGCCGGCTCTACGCAGATTTCTGCGCAGGAGCCGCCTCCGGTTTTTTGCCCGTCGACGAGAACTGGTCGACCCATCGCCCGCCGGCGCCCGCGCATTCGGCCGAGCTGGTTTCGCTGCTTGCCACGCAGAACACTTCGGCCTCCACCGCCCCTGCCCTTGAAGCTCTCAGAAACGGCGCCGGCACGGTTCTCACTGGTCAGCAGGTCACGCTCTTCGGCGGACCGCTCTTTACGCCATTCAAAGCAGCAACGGCGTTAGCGCGCGCGCGGACAGCAACGGCCGCCGGCCATCCTCACGCTGCCATCTTCTGGCTGGCAACCGAGGACCACGACTTTGCCGAAATCAACCACGTTGTATTTCCGGCGCGACGCTCGCTTGAAAAGCTGATCTATTCCTCGACTCCCTCGACGCCCGTGCCGGTTGGCAATGTGGTCATCGACGACTCCATCTCCCCGCTCCTCGATCGCGCATCGGAACTCATCGGCTTCTCCGACGCGATGGAGGCACTGGCCGCCGCGTACAAGCCTGGCCGCACCTTCGCCCAGGCCTTTACCGAGTTCTACGCGAAAATATTCGCCGCCCAGGGACTTCTGATTGTCGACGCCTCAGGCCGCGAGTTCCATCGCCTCGGCGCTCGCGTGCTGCGTGCCGGCATCGAACTGACCGACGAGTTGCACGCCGCACTGCTCGAACGAAACAAAGCGCTGGAGGCTTCGGGATACCACGCCCAGGTTGCGGTCGGGCCGCAGTCGAGCCTGCTGTTCCTGATCGACGATCAGACCGGCGCGCGCCAGGCGCTCAAGCGGATTGCGCCGAATGCGAACGATCCCAACGGCCAATGGCAGACCGGCAGAGAGAGCTATACCACCGACGATCTGCTTGCCATCCTCGACGCCTCCCCCGAACGCATCTCGCCCTCGGCGCTGCTGCGGCCCGTTTTTCAGGACTTCATCTTCGGCAGCTCAGCCCAGGTGGGCGGACCGGCCGAGATCGCTTACCTGGCCCAATCCGCGGTTCTCTTTGAGCGCATTCTCGGCCGCCAGACGCCGCCGCTGGCGCGCTTCTCCGGCACATTGATTGAGCCGGCAGTGGGCGAGCTTCTGCGCCGCTACGAACTCAACATCGATCGACTCTTCCAAGAAGATGCTCCGTCGCTCGCCAAGCGTCTGGCCGCGCGAGCCATGCCCATCGAAACCAAGAGGAAACTTGCATCGGCAGGCAACGCGCTCGATGCCGAACTCACCACGCTGCTTGACTGGATGCGTGCACAGGACGAAGGCCTGGGCCGCAGCGCCGAGACCTCGGCCAGCAAGATGCGCTACCAGATGAACCGCCTGCGTGAACTCGCCGCCAACTTCGAGCTGCAGCGCGAGGCCTCGCTCACCCGCTACGCCGAAACCATCATCCAGGCTATTGCGCCTGAGGGCTCCATTCAGGAGCGCGTCCATGGGGCAGCGTTTTACTTTGCCCGCTACGGCCTCGACCTCGCCGAGACCCTCACGACCCAGGCGGAAAACCCCTGCCCGGGACACCGTGCGGTGTGGCTGTAGGGATCGGGTGTCGGGTGTCAGGGAAAGCATTAACGCGCGTGACCCTCCCGAGCAAACCTCCTGCCAAGAGCAATCTCATCCCGAACGCAGTCGAAAGATCTGCGGTTGCCCTTCACGCCACCACCCCAGCCCCCGAAGCCCGGAAGCAGTAGATGCTTTCAGCCCTCTGAAACGAACGATGAGCTGTGAAACAAGTCAGCAGCCCAAGTCCTCATGACCCTTGCCGATTTTGCGGTACCGACAGCCCATGAAGAAGACGCTCTCGGCGTGCCCCCAGGCTGCAGCGCGCGACGGACGCAGGCATTCTCTCCACAGGTGCTATAGTTTTTCCATCGCTCCACGATGGGGTCATGCACACGATGAATCGGAGAATGTTTCTTATGGGAGGAGCTGCTGCTTCGGCTCTTCTCGCCGGCACGCGTTATCTATTCGCTGATCCGCTTGGTCTGCCGATCGGCTGTCAAACCTATCCTGTGCGCAATTCGATCCGTACCGACTTCGCGGGTACCATGAAGGGATTGCGTGCAGCCGGGTTCACTCAGATTGAGCTGTGCTCGCCATACGGTTACGATGAGTTTTCCAGCCTCCAGAAATACAAGCCACAGGAATTGCGGCGCATGCTGGAAGACTGGGGACTCGGCTGTATCTCCGCGCACTGGTCGGCAGATGAGCTGTTTCAAAGGGCGGATCAGAGCATCGCCTATGCGAACGAGTTCGGTATGACACAGATGGCGATTGCCGCCCTCGGGCCTTGGAGCCCGAGGACGACGGAGACAGTCGACGATGTGAAGCGCTACGTCGAGCCTTTCAACGCCTTCGCCGAAAAGGCTCACGCCGCAGGCATCGTCGCATTACTGCACAATGAAGGCTTCGTCATCGAACACATCGATGGCAAGCCGGTCTACGACATGATGATCGCCGACCTCAATCCCGCCACCACCAGGTTGCAGTTTCAGGTCTCTACCTTGCAGCAGGGCTACGATCCAGTGACCTACTTCGAAAAGTACCCCGGCCGCTTTCTCTCCATGCATTGTCAGGACTGGGTGAAGGACTCCTCCACCAAGTCCGGCTTCCGCCAGGTTCCATTGGGCAAGGGCGTCGTGGATTGGAAGGCAGTATTTACAGCCGCAAAAACAGGCGGCGTAAAGAACTACTTCGTTGAACTTGAGGAGGATCCATCGCTGATGCCGCTGAGTGTGCCTTACCTGAAGTCGCTGAACGTGTGAGGCGAGCGGGATCTCTCGATCGGAAACCGAAGCTCATGAGAGGAAATGCGAGAATTCAACAGTTTGACGACGATAAGCCGACTTTCGGGTAGTAATGTCGGTGAGCGACTCGGCGATGACGCGCTCATTGAGCCATATTTTCTTCGAAGTGACGGATCGCCTCATCTAGAAACTCAAGTTGCGCGGACGTGCTGCTGTAACCAGTGTCTGCATTTTCGCAAAAAGAAGAACATGGAGAGTGAGATGGCGGCGAGGTATCTGACTCGGCCGCCGATCAGGCCCGGTAACCAACCGCGATTCGCGGTCCGGTCAGCAAACGCAGGTCGCGCTTCGATCCAGTTAGCGCGAGCGAGACCCGCGATTGCCAGTCGAGATTTAACTTATTCAACGGGTTGGAATCCGGTTTCCATGGTCACTCTGGTTCCGGTGACTTTGCCCTGCACGTGAGCGAGCAGATTGCCCGCCTCGTCCCACTGCTCGAGGGTGAATCTTCCCAAGCTTGAATTCCCCTTGGCGTCAAGGGTTAGCCATGCCTGAAGGCGGGCGGGGCCGACGAGGATTTGACCTGTGGGGTCGAACGAGACTCCAAAGTGGTTCAACTGATAAGTCCGCGCGCCGGTTTTTATCCATACACCGAGGCAAGTGTCGCCGGTCAAGGGAGCACGCATGCCGGAGACTTGCATTTCAGTGCCGTCACTGTGCCACTGAACGTAAGAAGCATCGACCTCGGTGCCGTCCTCGATTCCCTCATTGCCTTCGGAGATCAAATGCTGTTTCCAAAGTCCGACGATGCTGGGTTCCTTCGTGGCAGCGTCATCGTCGTCTGTGGTAAGAGCCGCAAGTAAGAGTCGCGGCGAGGCGATATGGGGCTGCCAACCGGTGGTGTGTGGCACTGGACTATAGAGGCCGCACCCGGCATGGGCGTAGGGACCAAACATAGTTGCGAGTACCAGCACGCTCAGCGCCGGTACGATTTTCCAATTTCCTGACTTCATGACTTCCTCCTCTGCCGGAGAATTTTGCCGGCTTGAACGAGATAAAACCTAATTCGAGTTCGCGTACAATGCAGGAAGGTAAAATTCAGAGGTGAAGAAAGCTGAAGGCGTAAGTCCCTGAATCTGTTAGAGAATCTCCGTCCAGATTTTGGCCAATGTATACTTCAGCCGCGCTGCGGAGAGTGAGAGTGCCCTTGGTCGTCTACAAATTCGGCGACTTCAGCCTTGATTGCGGCAAATTTGAACTCTGCCGCAAAGGCCATAGGCTCAGGCTTGAGCGGAAGCCCCTCGAACTTCTCGCCGTCCTGGTCACCAAACATGGACAGACTGTAACGCGGGAGGAAATTGCCGGGTGCCTTTGGGGGCGGGAAGTCTTCGTCGATATCGAACACGGAATCAATACAGCAATCCGAAAAATTCGCCAAGTTCTTGGTGACAATTCGGACCTGCCGCAGTTTGTGCAGACAATTTCCGGCTCTGGTTACCGCTTCGTCGCGCCCGTGAGAGCTGTTGAGCAAGAAGTCACCGAGCCAGTTCAACCGTCTGGCGACCCTGTCGACCTGCCTCCTCCTCCTGAGATCTCTGCTACTCCCGTCATCCCATTGGCCGGCAAATCCCCTTACAGAATCTGGCTGGTCAGTGCCCTATGTGCCTCCGTGCTCGTTATCATTTCTATACTTACGCTCGGCCCGCATCCTCTGGCTGCCCGCTTCCTTAATCGAAACACTCACGCTCCGATCGCCTCGCTCGCCGTTCTCCCACTCGATAATCTTTCCGGCAATCCTAATGAGGCGTACTTCGCCGATGGCATGACCGACGAACTCACGACCATGCTTGCCAAGAATTCCACCCTCCGGATCGTTTCCCGCACCTCCGCCATGCAATTCAAGGGCGCGCACCGTTCGCTGCCGGAAATTGCACGCGTGCTCAACGTCGACGGCATTCTCGAAGGCTCCGTTTCCCGCGCGAATGGTCAGGTCCACATGACACTTCAGCTCATCCGCGGCGATACCGATGCAGACATTTGGGCCGAGAGCTACGACCGCGATACGAATAATGCTGCCGAACTTCCGGACGTTGCCGCCACAGCCATCGCTGCTCGCCTGAACCGAGCGACGTCGTCGCATACCAGCGCCCGCTACATTAAACCGGAAGCCCATGATGCCTATCTGCGCGGCCACTACGATTGGGTTGTCGGTCGAAATGAGGATGCAGGCAGGTATTACCGGCAGGCCGTCGATCTTCAGCCCGATTATGCCCTCGGTTGGACGGGTCTCGCCGACTACTATGCGCAGGGCGCAATGTTGGGTGAACTCGATCCCAGCCAGGCTCTCCCGCAGGCAGAAACCGCAGCCCGTAAGGCGGTCGAAATGGACGACAGCCTCCCACGGGCACACGCAACTCTCGGAGGCATGATTTTTCTCAATCGGGGTGATACGGCACAAGCACTGCAGGAGATCTCCAGAGCCACAGAATTAGACCCTCACGATAGCGAGTCCATGCAACTTCATGCTAGATTCCTGTGCGCGTTGGGCCGCTATGACGAAGCGATTGCAGTGCAGAAACAGTCAATTGCCATCAACGCCTTTGAGTACCCCTCGTCTCTGGCGGCAATGTACCTGTGCACACGCCGATTCGATGCCGCGATCAGCGATGCGGAGATGCGTCTCAAAGATCGTCCTGCGGACCCCGATATTCTCGATGTTTTAGCCGAGAGCTATCACTGGAAAGGCCGAGACAAAGAATCCGTTGAAATGCTTGCTCGCTCGCTTTCCGCCGAAGGAGACAATACCCTCTCGGCCTCTGTTCGTCGCGCATTCGAGTCCGGGGGATACTCTGCTGTCGTTCGTACTCGGCTGGCTGCAGTTGAAAAGAAGGCGCGAACCGGGAGGGTTTCCACCTTCGACCTTGCTGAACTCCACGGCATGCTGAGTCAGCGCGACGAAACACTCGCGCTACTCGATAAGGCTGTCGATGAACGCGATCCTCAATTGCTACTCGCTGTTCAATCTGATCCTGCCTTTGACTTCCTCCATCGAGACCCGCGCTATCGCTCGATCATCCAGGAACTGGGCTTGCCTCCGATGTACTGAGCGGATTGGGCTGCGAAATATCAATTCGATCTACGTCCTCTGGCATTTACTCGAAGCCTTGCGCACAGGCTTCGACCTTCTACGTGGCCACGAGAAAAATACGATTGACGCTGGCCGCATGGAGAGGATCAGGAGCCAGAGGATAAGTATGCGCAAATCGGCTTGCATTCATTTGAGAGCGCGGCCCGAATCTACGAATGAAGAGAACAGGCCAAGGCACTCATTGACAGCCGGTTTCGCTCGATTTTCTGGATTACTCCCCGAAAACGCCCCTCACTCCACGCAATCCGACCAATCCCGCACCCACCCGCCGACTCGCCGCCCCGCAGATCCGCCGCATTTGCAGATAATTACTTCTTCCACGCGCACACTGGAATCAGGAGAAATTGAAGATGCCAGAAGAGCCCAACACCACAGCAGCCCAACCCGACCCGGAACCCGACCCGCAAACCCCGGACGATAGCCCGCGCGACCCGGCCTTTGCCGCCGTCAACGTCTGCCGCGGAGCCTACTTTGATGCTTACGAAGAGTACGAGAACAACAACGGTGGGCCGGACAAGGTCTCAGAATATCTATGCAAGGAAGCAGCAAGCGATGCCTATCGCGATAAACTGCCTACGCTCTCAAACCGTCAGAACATTCTCAACTTCATCGCCTGCGTCGCTGAAGGAGTTCTCCTCGAAGCCATCCCTGAAAGCGCCAGCGGCAAGCTCATCTACGCGGCGCAGGCCGCGCTTGGCGCCCTCCCTCGCGAACCAAAACCAACGAAAAAAACAAAAAAACGTACCCCTCCCCACCCCCGGGGTGCTAAGAAAGTTAACAGCGAAGATTCTGTACTAACTTCCTCGATACAAACCGCTTAGACGGCGCAAAACACCGAAAATGATTGTTACATTTGTTAGAGTTTTGGCCTCGAATACAGCCCTTTTGCACCAGGTTTGGTGCAAGATTTCAACAAAATCCGCATTGTGTGCGATTTCATAACTCGCAATATAAATATATTAGATTCAGACAGTTAAATCTAAAATATCCCAACCCATAACTCACAGTAAAAGACACACGCGCTAGTTCAAAAACATCGTCCGATAGAGCGTGTCTCTCTGCACGGGTTTGAAGCCGGCGTCGCGGATGATGCGGCGGAGTTCTTCTTCCGTGGTGCAGTTCGATGTGCCTGCAGCCTTCACCACATTCTCTTCGAGCATCACGCTGCCGACGTCGTTGCCGCCGAAGTGGAGGCCGAGTTCGAGCACCTTGAGGCCCTGCGTGACCCACGAGGCTTGCACGTTCTCAATGTTGTCGAGATAGAGGCGCGAAATCGCGAGCACCTTGAGGTACTCGACGCTGGTGGCTTCGTCCCAGCCGCGGCCGCCGAGAGCAGTATGCTTGGGCTGGAAGCTCCAGGGGATGAAGGCTGTGAATCCACCAGTCTCTTCCTGCAGGCGGCGCACAACTTCGAAGTGGTTGATGCGCTGGTCGAAGGTTTCGCCGACTCCGAACATCATGGTGGCCGTTGTCCTCATGCCGAGCTGGTGCGCGGTGCGATGCACGCTGACCCAATCATCGGTGCGGCACTTGAGGCGGGCGATTCTGATTCTCACGTCGTCGTCGAGGATCTCTGCGCCGCCGCCGGGAATGGAGTCGAGTCCGGCGTCACGCAGGCGGGCGATGGTGGTGCGCAGATCGAGGTTGGAATACTCGGCAATGGCCAGGACCTCAGAAGCCGAGAGGCAGTGGAGCCAGATTTTCGGGAAGCGCTCCTTGATGCCGCGGAAGAGGTTTTCAAACCAGTTGATTTTGAGGTCGGGATGAATGCCGCCCTGCATCAGCACGCCGGTGCCGCCCATCTCGAGAGTCTCGGCGATTTTGTCGCAGATGGTCTCGAAGGACAGGATGTAGCCCTCTTCGGCGCGCGGGTCCTTAACACCGGGTCTAGGGAGCGGGCGGTAGAACGCGCAGAAGGTGCAGTATTCGGTGCAGAAGTTGGTGTAGTTGATGTTGCGATCGATGATGTATGTAACCACGCCCTCGGGATGCAGGCGTTGACGCACGGCGTCGGCCTCAAAGCCCAGGCCGATGAGGTCGGAGGAATGGAAGTGGTCGAGCGCCTGTTGGCGGGTCAACGGCATGAATTGATTTTAGCAAGGCAACGGAAGCAGTGGCGCCGGCGGAGTTAGCGGAGTAGGAATTCGCTCCCGGGTCCCCAAATCCGAGGGACCCGCGCACCCCCTGCGTTCAGGATAGGGCACCCAGCGAGTCAGCAAGTCTGAAAGTCAGCGAGGCAGCTAAGCAGCAAGGGTCGGAGTCCGCTCCGGGGCATCTAACAGGCTGGAGGGCGGAACGAAACATTACTGCGCGAGCGGGGTTCCAAGCTACAAGTGCGGAGTCCCCGTGCCTTTTTTGCTTCGGAAAAGAAAGCTTCCCCGGTTGTGAGCGGGCGACGCTGGGTTCGCTCGAGATTTGATTTGGTGGAAACGCCGCTGAAGAGGACGAAGAAGTCGAGAAAGGCGCGGAAGGCGCCCTTGCGGGCTGTTTTTTCAGCCGTTTGACTCGATTCCATGGCTGGTTGCCCCCGGGGAAGTTTGTTGGATGCCACTAACACCTTTGTTGGAGATGCAACTAGCAGGTACGGTTGCAGAATCTTATCCAGGGAAAGGTGGATTCCCGCGCGGCGAGGCTCACAGGATGGACCGGGCAGCGCTCCCAAAACAGGGCGAAAGCCCGGACGCCGCGTAATAGCACCTTTCTCGATCGACAAGATTCACGCTGCGGGGCGGCGAGAGACTGGGCTCCCAGATCAGACACCA
>CAVSYM010000047.1:0-122769 GCA_963732165.1 uncultured Acidobacteriaceae bacterium | reverse complement strand
TATCCGCTCCGCGAAGTCCTGCCTTGACTGCCCTGACCTGGCCACGAGAGTCTGCACCTCGGATGCCACATCCGCCCGATCCGAATCGGCGGCCAGTTTGCGGCGCGGGCCACCACCCCCTCCAGCAGCACCCGGCAAGCCGTCTCCACCAGGTCATCCGGTGCCTCCAGACCCTTGTACCGGCCGAGCTGGCCGATGGTGCGGGCGTTTCCAGCTCACGCTGAAATGCCTGCCGCTGCTCGGGCATAGCCAAAACCCAATCCGGCGCCTCACCGTGCCGGACGGACGCCGCGTGATCGAGGCGTGACGGTACGGCGGTTTACAGTGCTTTTGACCTCGGCGGATTGTTCACCTCACGCGGCGGTGCGGATGGGGTGGACTGGGTACACCTTCGACGCGGGCGGCTTCCGACTCGTGCCCGGGAGGCGCGGGCGTTGGCGAGGAGGCCCGGCAGCCCCGCGGGTATGGGATGGAGGTGTTCTCTGGATCTGGCGCATTGTGCTGGAAATGCTCAGTTCGATCAGATCATGGACCAGGCTTCGGTTGACGGAACCTCTGGAAGCGGCGGAGTTCCGGGCGCTCATCCTGGAGTTGCCGCAGAAGATGCGCCTTATTGGCATCGTGGCGGCGACAACAGGGCTTCGGATCAGCGAGGTTCTGGGCCTGAAGTGGAAGGACATCGACTGGAAGACTTTGCAGATGGAAGTCACCCGATCAGTCGTGGATGGCGTCATCGGAAAGTGCAAAACGGAAACCTCACGCAGACCTGTACCCATCGACGAACTGACTGCCGGGGAGCTGTTGGCCTGGAAGCAGGAAACCGCCTATGCGGAGCCGGAAGATTGGGTTTTCGCCAGCGATAAAGTCCAAGGCAGGATGCCGCCTTGGGCGGACACGCTCTGGATCGTTTTCTGCAACCCGCCGCAAAGCGGGCTGGGATTGCGAAATGGGTGGGCTTCCACACCTTCAGGCACACCTACTCCACGCTGCTCAAAGCCAACGGTGAGGATGTCAAAGTGGTTCAGGAGTTGATGCGCCACGCCAACATCACGACTACGATGAACATCTACACAAAGGCCCTGACGCCAGCCAAGCGGGAGGCTCAAAGCCGGGTGTCGATGTTCTTCTGGACCGCACGAGGAATACCAGAAAAACGCTGCTTGAGAATCAACGTATCTTTAGCGTATCGCGTTTTTCGATGTTTTTCCGTAAGTGATTGAAAAATATGGTAGGCACGACTGGATTCGAACCAGCACCCTCTTCCGTGTCAAGGTATGCGGCAATCTGTAAATAACAGACGGTACAGTGCTTAGCAGTTGGTAGAGTCGGCAAAACGGCACAATTGGCACTATTTGCTGCCAAAATGCTGCCAAATTTACCCGAGCGGGCCAACGGGCTGAGGATTGTGTGGGATCAGCCCGGCAACTTCCAGCATTTCGTTCAATCTCGCACCTCGGCAAGGGACAAGCAAAGACCAGGGAGCCGAGCTCGACAGGGCTGGGAACAGATGCCCCCGAGTCTCCGAGCTGCGACTCCGTGGCGCCCGATGGGCACGCAAAACCTTGCTCCTTTAATTCATTCGATCTGGACATTTTCAACAAAGTCCTATATATTGGACCATATAAGGCCATAAGGCTTTATGTATGGAGCCTTATAGATGAGATCGAATGTGTCAGATGTTCTGCCCCCCGCCGTCAAGCGGTCGCTGACCAAATTCGGCAGCGACCTGGCCACCGCCCGGCGAAAGCGTGGGCTCACAATCCTTGCCGTCGCCGAGCGCATGGGAGTTGCCAAGAATACTTACCTCCGCGCAGAGAAGGGAGACCCCAAAGTCGGCCTTGGCGTGTATGCGATGGCGCTTTTCGTCCTGGGCTTTGGCGATCCTCTTGGCGCTCTTATCGACGTGAGCCGCGACGATACCGGCCTTCTGCTCGATGAAGAACGTCTGCCCAAGCGCGTGCGCATGAAGAAGGCACAGGTACCGCAATCATGAAGCGGATCATCGACGTGATGCTGGGCGATGGGGGCGAGGCGGGGTCGAGGTCGGCACGCTGCGCTACGACCTGCAAGGGCGTCGCGAAAGCGCCGCTTTCGAGTATGGTGCAAGCTGGCTCGGCGCCCCCGCGCGTTTCGCACTGGGGCCGACGCTTCCGCTCCAGGAGGGACCACAGTTTCATCGCAAGTCAAAAGACGGTTCTATATTTCATGCCGCGATTGCCGACACCGAGCCCGATGGGTGGGCAAAGCGTGTCATCATGCGCGACCACATCAAGCGGAGACAGGAATTGCGCCGTGAAGGCAAAGAAGAAGCGCAGCCGCTCAACGCGCTTGATTATCTGCTGGCTGTGGATGATTTCAGCCGTGTGGGCGCGCTTCGTTTTCGCGACGAAGAGGGCGTGTTTCAGCGCGCGCAGGAAGAAGGGCGCCGGACCGCTCCGCCACTCATCGAGCTTGGACATTTGCTGAGCGCGTCGCGCGCTGTCGAGGCGAACAAAGAGACCGCAGCAGACCTTGCATACTTACGCGGCCGGGGCACGTCGCTTGGCGGCATGCGCCCGAAATGCACGGTCATTGACGAAGACGGCTCGCTCTCGATCGGCAAGTTTCCGAGCATCGCAGACGAGCGCGCCGTTACCAAAGGAGAAGTGCTCGCTCTGACGCTTGCCAGAAAGGCCGGGATCGATGCCGCCACGGCGCGTATCGTCCAGAGCGAAGATTTGCCGGTCGCACTCGTCCGCCGATTCGACCGCCAAAACAGCGGCCATCGCGTAATGTATGTCTCCGCCGCGACCATGCTGGGTGTTGAGGCGACGGAACCGGAGGAACATACCTACACCGAGATCGTGGACGCAATCCGCGTACACGGGGCAGACGCACGAGCCGATATCGAAGAGTTGTGGAGGCGCATTACCACGCTTCCAGGCTTGCTCGGTCTGGAAGCGCGAGTTGACGATTAGGCTCCAGTTTACGTTACCCGTGCGAAAGCCGGCTTATTTCTCCAGCAGTTGCGAAACGAGATTGTCATGTGCCTTTCGCATGTCGTCCGTCATGGGATATCCGTAGATGTCCGAGGTGGTGGACTCATCCGCGTGGCGCAGTAAGCCTTTCTGTGTCGTCAGCGTCGCACCGCTGGACGAGAGCCACGCGCGGCAGGCGTGGCGTAGGGAGTGCCAGGTCAGGCCGGCCCTCCGTGTTTGGCGGCGATCGGCTTCAGCCCTTTCTGAAGCGGCATAGAACCGCTGCGTGGTCCGCCGGTGCGTGAAGACGGGAACACCCATTCTGAATTGCCAGTCTTTTTCTTCCAATCCATCAGGATGTTTAGCAGTCCATCCGCGACTGGCAACGTTGCGCACGATGCCTTGGTCTTTCTCTTTCCGGTCCGTCCCCGAGTGAACTTGCGCTGAATGAAAACCGTCTTCCTCGCAACGTCGATATCCTGCCATTGGAGCGCGAGCAATTCCGAAATGCGCAGACCGAATGCGGCTCAACGAGGACCATCATGTGAGCACATCGGAGAAAACTGAGCGGATCGCTGATGACCACGGGAAATTCCCGAGATCTCAGTAATCGAAATGTCGATCAGACCGTCGATCTCTCTTTGGGCCTTGCCATGGCGAGCAGCTGGTCCACCCTGATCTTGAGGCGCTTCAATTCTTCGAGATCCTTGTCCGTTTCCACTGGCTGCGCGCTTGGTTCTTTTTGTTGAGGCTTCAACTTTGCCTTCAGCCGCTCCTGCTTGCTCCGCCGGCGTCCGTCCGCTACGAGTTTCCGAACGTCGTAGTCGGGCTCAATTGCCTGAGCGGCCTCATAGCGGACTCGGACACGCTGATGCGAATAAAACTCCCGCATTCTCTTGCTGACGTGGCCGCTGATCGCATTCACCAGATCGCCATCCACTCCGTTTTCAAGCATGCGCGTAATGGCATGGTGGCGCAGATCGTGCGGCCGCAACTGGTCGAAGCCGGAGATGTCGCGGAGGTGATTCCATGAGCAGCGCAAGAACCACCGCGAGGCAGAGCGCGTAGGATCGTATTCGCCCTGCTTCACGCGAATAGGGAACAGATAGTGTTCCGGCTTTGTTGCCCCAAGCTTGATGGCGCGCTGATACATCTTGCTCACAGCCCATTTCGCCACTTCATTCAGGGCGATTTTCCGAGGGCGATAATTGTTCTTGCACGCATCCGCGGAATGTAGATCTCGGAGATTTCGCCTGTGGGCCGAAGGTACACGTTCTCCATTCGGAGGTTGCGGAGTTCGATGCCGCTGGCGGTAGTGTTGTTGGTGATCGTGGCAATGCAGTAGGCGAGTTCCGCTTCCGGATAGCCGGCCACCTTGCGGAAGAGTTCTTCTTCTTCCTTTTCACTGAGAATTTCGCGAGGACTCCAGCTGTTGGTCTTCAAGGGAAAATAGTACGGGCGGATCTTCTCCCACTCATTACAGGCGCGCAGCATCTGGCCGAGCACGTTCAGTTCATGGTTGATGCGCGAGTGACCTGCCATCTTCTTCCAGGGACGATGAATCTTTCCACCAACTCCGATGGCATTGGAGCGACGCGCCTCCTGGTATGCCTTCAGCATGCCGGGTTTGATCGAGCTCATGCGGTACGTTCTTGAAGAATTTGTTCAGTGAGTTGAGGTAATCGGCGAGCGACTCCAGTGTGCGAGGCCGCAGTTTATCGGATTTCCACTGGGCGCTTTCCCAGACTCGAGCAGCGTCCTCGAACCTCTGACCCGCCATGCCGAGAAGGTCGGACTTCACGAAGTCGGTCGTATGCCTGGCAGGATGGGCAGTCGATGTGATCGATCGTATGCCCGCGCTGCGCGGATTGAGTTCTCGCGCCAGCTCCCCGGTCAGGCGCGTGTCAAAGCCCCATCGTTCGATAATCTCAACGGCGACAGAACTGATCTCGTGCACATCGCCGAGCGGTGGGGATGTCATGGGTTGCTTATCGGCAGGTTGCGGGACAATATAGAGTTCGGAAGTCTGGCCTTTCCGTCCAAATGGCATACGAAGCACCTCGCGGAATCACGGTTCAAAAGAGGTGGAGATCAGCCTCCTCGCCGGGGCGTCACGCATGCCAAAAATGGGCGTTCGAGCACCGGCCGAAAAGGAGAAACGGCGCTTCGCCGGCCGGGTTTCAGGAGCGTTTTAGAGCACCGGCCGATTTGCGCACGTTGAGTGCCAAAGTCCGGGAAGTGTAGATTAATGAGGGAGTTCGGTGACCCCCGGCGGAGCGGCTGCAACCCCTCGTTCTTCTAAGCCGGGGGTTGTGGGTTCGATTCCCGCCTCGCCTACCAGTAAATCCACACTCTCTTTATTTTTCAATGACTTACGGGCATAATAAGCTTATTCGAGTTTGAACCGTGCCGGTTTGGGGCGCATTACTTTTATGTTTCTCGCAAGGCCAACCAGAGCCAGCAGCGTATTCCCCAGTAGTTGAAATCGAGTTCCCACCAGGCCATACCATGCGTGGCTGATGTGGGGTGCGCGTGATGATTGTTGTGCCAGCCTTCGCCGCCAGTCAAAAAGGCTACCCACCAGTTGTTGGTTGAGTCGTCGTGGGTATTGAAACGGCGCGCTCCCCATATGTGGGTTACTGAATTCACCAGCCAGGTCACGTGGAACCCGATGGCGATGCGCAGGAGCACGCCCCACAGCACCCAGGAGATTCCCAGGTGCCAACCGCCTACGGCAGTACCGCACCCCAGCAGCGCGATGGCCCCGAGCGTAACGGGCAGCCAGTGCCAGACCGACAGCCAGCGATAGAAGCGATCTTTCTCTAGATCCGGCGCGTAACGGGAGAGCACTGTAGTTTCATTGTGCAGCGCGCCACGCATAATCCAGCCCATATGCGACCACCACTTGCCATCGCGGGGAGAGTGCGGATCGCCGGGCTTGTCAGTGTACTGGTGGTGCAGGCGATGCACGGCGACCCAGTAGATGGGACTGCCCTGCAGTGCCAGCGCGCCACAGAGCGCCAGGCAATACTCCAGCCACTTGGGCGTGGTGAAGCTGCGATGCGTAAGCTGGCGGTGATAGCTGATGGCAATACCCGCGTTCTGACTCACCAGCCACAGCGCGAGAAACACGGCTATCGAGGACCAGTGGAAGGTGAACAGCGCCTCAATAGCCCCCAGGTGGAACGCAACAATGACAGTGAAGAACACCCAATTGAATTCGTCCGGTTTTTCCTGCACCAGTTCAATTGCTTCTGAGGCGTCATCCGGTTGCAATTTTGCAGTAAGAGTTGGCATGGGATCTGCGCCTCGGTTTCCAGGTGAATAGCTTCGATGATGCAGCAAGTTATCCGCAGCACCATGAGGGGCCGCGTATTCTCTTTATCCAGCTTTAGCAGGTCCCACGCAGGAATAGTGGTCAAAATTGCTCACATCGTTTGTTTGGGCTACAGAAGGCAGTCCGTCATCTCCACGTTAGAGTCGAAACGGATGAGCAATGTTGATCAGCATAGAGCCCGCTACTTCGCTAGGCTTGAGGATTCACGAAGGTCTTGATGCGGAGGAAACGACAATGGCGGGCAAAAAACAAAGTGCGCGCATGCCCATCGATTTCTTCAAGCGGATCGGCACGCCAATAAGCACGCATGAGTATCGCAACAAACAGTCTATCTTCGTCCAGGGAGATAAGGCCAATGCGCTTTTCTATATCCGGGATGGCCATGTGAAGTTGACCGTCACGTCAAAGAGCGGGAAGAAAGCTGTCATCGCCATTCTGCGCGAGGGCGATTTTTTTGGCCAGGGATGCGTGACAAGTCAGTCGTTGCGGAATTCGACAGCATCGGCCGTTGAGACCACTACGATTATCAGAGTGATGAAGGCAGATTTAGTGCGCATCATTCATCGCGAGCCCGTGTTCGCCAAGCTCTTCATCTCCCATCTCCTCATTCGAATTGCACAGATCGAAGAAGAGTTTGTGGACCAGATCTTTAATTCAAGCGAGAAAAGGTTGGCACGCGTATTGTTGCTGATGGCCGGAATTGGGCCGAACGTAGAGACAGAGCCCGTCCTTCTCAAAGTGAGCCAGGAAACGCTTGCGGAAATGGTCGGCACAACGAGGTCCAGGGTGAGCCACTTCATGAATAGCTTCAGGAGCCGGGGATTTATCGACTATAACGGCAGCGTGCAAGTTCGTCCCGCGCTTCTGACTTTTCTGACCGACGAATAGTGATTTGGTAGATTGTTGGAATCATGAATATACGGGTAGCCCACATCTCAGCAACGGGGTGGTGCGAATATCACGACGCAACCAGGCAAAACGGCGCACGCTGGCTTTCTTAAGCGTATGCTCAAATTAGTAACCCGTTTCTCCTTTCTCGCCCGCGGCACTCCAGGCTTTGCTCCAGACGAGCACCTTTCAGGCACGCAACCGTACGGCTGGAGCCGCCATGAGCATTTTCGAGAAGAGCGATGTAAAGAACCACCTGTCTCTCAGCTTCCGCGCGAGGGCATATTTGAATCCATCGGTTAGCCAGCTTCCTGCAACGTACATCTCAGTGTCAGAACCGGACACGGCAGGTGCAAAACCATCGCCATTTGCCGAGGATTATTCTGCGGAACATACGAAGGCAAGCGCATCGCCGACAGTGCCCGCCTATTCGAACGGATTCACCGCCTCCCAAGAACCAGAAACATCAAAAAGCGCGCAAGCGTGAAGCCGCATTCTGTTTTCCTGCGTAAGGGGTGCGTCCTGCCGAGCCGGCTGGATCCAGTCAGGAGGCCCTTCGGCGACAACTGGAAGCTCGTGGAAGTGATCACGGCGTCGATTTTCGATACGATGATTCGCCAGGTGGGCTGGCACTCAATATGGATGCCGGGTTCGTGCGCCCGACGAGGTTGAAAGGAGCTTCTTAATGAGCGTTAGAACAATGATCTGGCCGAATTGGCTGCCGCGGGTATTGTTGATTCGGCGGGCGTGCCCTGTCTGCGACTCAGTCAAATTCAAGCCTGGGGAGTTGCGCTCTTTCGACGGTCTCCTTGGCTTGCTCGCGCTACGCCCGGTTCGCTGCATGTTTTGCTGGCGGCGATATTATTTGTTTTCTTTGCGAGACCCGGAATGAGCGATCCGCAAGACGACTCCAGTCCTACGTCGAAAAATCTTTTGCACCGCCTGGTTGCTAGAACATGCGTAGACAGAGGTGAACTATCAGATCGTCGCGCAATCCGCTGAAGATGTACAGGACACCGACAATGCCCCGGCCGTGAATATTGGGCCATATTTGCTGAGGTCTGGGCAGATAGAGCTCTTAACCACTATCAGCGTCTACAGTCTCCGCGGAGAAAGCCGAGTTCAGATGCGGCTCCTTTATATGAATGCTGTGGCGATTCGGGTGTGGCAGGAAATGGGAAGAGAACCAAAAATTATCGGAACGCATTCTCGGCCGCCCCACGCGGCTTTTTTGGCGTTTGGCGTCCCCTTCTGCAAATAAGCTTGCCATGCGCTGGTTCTCGTTGCCTCCCACGAACAATGCTCACAAAACGTAAATCATTTTCCTTATCGAGGGGCGACCCGTTTGCGACCAGGGTTCCGTCGAGAACGAAGAAAATCAGCTTTTTCATTTTCCATCCGCGCCAGATCCTCTACAGCCTCAGGGAAGCCTGTGGCCGTGGGGAATCGATGCCAGGTCGCCGCTCAGAACGTAAATCGAGAGCGCCGCTGCCATCAAGAGCGTGCCAATCAAGAAGCGCCAGTCACGATGCATGCGCCTCCAGTTAGGGCCGGCATCAGGCTTGCCGCCGTCACCGCTGTTGGCCTTCATGGTTATGCTTGTTTCCCGTCATCTTGCCTCCTGAGTGCGGGCGAGGATATATGCTTCTTCAGGAAGTTTGATAAAGAGAGTGCAATCTTTTTCTTCTTGATGAGTGGCTTGGCCGTGGTGGATGAGCGCGCGTTACGCTGTCCACTGCTCTCATCCATCGCCAACAGGCCCTTGTCGCTCTCGACAAGGGCCTGCGCTGATTCGTCGGGTCGGTTCTCATTCATTTGAGCGTACTCCATTCGTTGGGGTCATTTTGAGGGTCATCGCCACCCAGGTCTTGCCTGGATGGATGCGATCTACGCCCACGCAGTTATCTGACGGTTGGAGCCTACGTTCCGGAACTTGACCAATATGCAGTGGAACCTGGCCGGCATGGATTCCTCGTTTGCTTTGGATACGGCGCGAATGCCCTCACTGCGAGTCGCTCAAATTTAAGACGGCTGAGTTGCGATCGTTTGACGGCCTGCTCGGAATGTTCGCGGTACGTCCCGTGCGGTGCATGTTTTGCTGGCGGCGGTAATACTGGTTCTCATTGAATAATGCCGATGCAGGATGAGGCAGCGTCTGTTTGTCGTGGCTGTGAACGGCTCTTGTCTCCAGGGACGCGGGAAGAGCGCCGCAGCGTGCCGCAAGTTCGACATGAAATGAATTATCATTCAGTCTCAGCACTCCGCAAATGCACGAGGAAGCTTCGCGGACTACGCAAGATCGATGCCTCGGAGAAAACTGCAATGCGCGCCTCCGCAGCTCGTGTGGGCTAAACCGCCGAAGTCGCTTTCTTCTGCACCCCGCACCTGAACCTGTAGCGCGAGATGGGTAGCCTACACAATAAACATTGCTACTCCCGCCGTGAACATGGCGATGGTGGTTATAGCCACGATAATCCATCCCAGGCGGGAGCTTGGTTGGCCTTGCATCAATTTCTTGTCCGCGGCGACGATGAGGATTGCGACGAGAAGGAAGGGTGCCAGCAATCCGTTAATAACTGCGGTCCAGTAGAGCGCCTTTACCGGGTTGATACCGATATAGTCCAGCGCGACACCCGCTGCCGTAGAGACCAGAATCAGCGCATAAAACCAACGCGCGCCCGTTAGCTTCTTGTTCAAGCCCTGGCGCCACCCTAGAGTCTCGGCGAAAGCGTATGAGGTCGATCCCGCCAGCGTAGGTATGGCGAGAAACCCGACGCCGACTATACCCAAAGTGAACAAAGTAGCGGCGAACTTGCCCGCAAAAGGCGCAAGGGCTTCAGCAGCCTGGCGAGAAGTTTCTATATTTGTAATGCCATGACGGTTTAGCGTAATTGCCGTGGTGAGGATGATGAAGAACATCACCAGGTTCGAGAAGAAAGCGCCAACTCCCACATCGATATTTCTAAGGCCTAGCTCCTCAGCCGTGGCTCCTCTGCGCAGGGCGAGGGTGCTCTGCCCGGCCGACTTCTCCTCTTCAACTTCCTCACTCGTCTGCCAGAAGAAGAGATACGGGCTGATTGTGGTGCCGAGGATCGCGACCAGCGTTGCCCATTCAGTTCTGGAATGCGGCATTGACGGAATCAGCGTATCGCGCAATACCTGGCCCCAGTTGGCTCCCACAACAATAGCTGTTATGGGGTATGCGAGCAGCACCAGGACCAGCCACTTCAGCACGCTTGCAATTTGCTGATACTGCAGCCGGATGGTTGCCCACGAAATGAGAAGCGCGAAGGCCACCACAAACCAGCGGGAATTGATCTTCGTCAGCATTGAAGCGGCATCCGCCATGCCGGCCAGATCCGCGGCGATGTTAATGGTGTTGGCGATCAAAAGGGCTATGACGACCACGAGCAACAACCATTTTGGGAATCGTTGCTTGAGATTTCCGGCCAGGCCTTTTCCGGTGACCTTGCCGATGCGGGCACACATCATTTGCACCGCAGCCATAAGCGGCCACGTAATCAGTGCGGTCCACAGAAGTCTTGTCCCGAGCTGCGCTCCGGCAACAGAGTACGTAGCAATGCCGGATGGATCGTCATCGGCAGCTCCGGTAATGATCCCAGGCCCGAGCGATTTCAGCAGCAATCGAATCCAGCGAGATGGGGTGGACGTCGGCAAAAATGAATTAAAGCTTGAATCCCCTTCGCAAAGATGGCAACTTTGCGCGCTTGGTTGGTTCGACCGTTCGCGAAAACTAACTCAATTCTCGTGCGTGTGTCTTTAGGTGGGTTGGACCGAACGCCGGCTTGATCAACAGCATCCTCAATCTTGCCCAAGGCATTTTCAATCTTACCCTTCGCCTGCTGGACAACGCCCTTAACCTGGAGCGATGGGTTGCCGGACCGCGACGGGAACCGGTAGCGGATCTCGCCGCTCCATGAGCAGTAAGGTCTCGATGAGCCGCAAATAGAGCAGCCATGCTGCCGCCCTTTTGATAGAAAGCTCGGCGGCTACGCCCGAAGGTACTTGATCGCCAGAGAACGCGCCGCTCATGGCGATCACCTGTATTGAAGGAAACCGGCAGCCGACCACCTGCAGAAGCTCAAGTCCGGCCATGCCCGGCATGTTGAGATCCGAAAAAAGAAGGACAGGCATTTCGTTCCCCAGTTCACGAAGTGCCGAAAATCCTTCCACTGCGCATTCTGCTGGTAGTCGTGCTGATCGTCCTGGTGATCAACCGGGTCTTCGGACGCCGTAGCGCAGTTTGATACAGCAGAGTCTCGCAACATATGCTCGATCGATCTTCAAATTGTCGAAGGGCAGTTCCCGAGGCCGTCAAAGGCTGGGACTTCCCGCACTAAAGTCGTCAGCGCCAGCCTGCATTTCATTTCCCTTAACTCACTGCTGATCGCGTTGACCGGGAGAAATTCCCACGATGGAGGGTTTACAAGGCTTCATAATAGACTGCATCGCAAACTTTCCGATGAGTTTTAAAATCAGAAATCGGTCGCCATACGCAGAGAAAAGCATCGTGACGGCCCAATCGCGTTACCAGAGAACAGTCCCCCGAAATCAATCAGTTCGAGTGTGTTGCTCAGGTTCTGCGCATCGGCCTGGAGGCGTATCGAGAGCTTTTCCCGTTGAAAAAGGTTGCCTCCGACAGAAACGTTTTGGGTGAAGTACGGGCTGATGCGGTCGCGGTTGAAATTGAGATGATGGATCACGACTTGACCGTATTCGGTGGCATATTGGTGCGGGGTCAAATCCGGCTGGAACGGCAGTCCGCTGTTGTAATCGGTTCCCAGTGCGACCCAGAAACGCGGCGCGGCCTGATAGCGAATGCGATCGCGCACCGTGTTGCGCTGGTCCTGCGAGTCGGGGAAATGTCCCGTCAACTGTGTCGTTGCGCCGGTGGCGTCATCCCCGAGAAACAAGCCGCCTGTCACCGGGTTCCACGCATTCCCTACGATATATGAATAGCTGGCGAAACCGGAGAAGCGCCCCCAATGCTGAACATCCAGTTTGCCCTCCGCGCCATAGATAATGGCTTTCCAGAATGCAATCGGAAGGCTGATTCCTGTACTTAGTACCTGGGAGTCATCGGCGTAGTTGTTCACATCGCGGCGAAACATATTCGTATCGAGCCGCAGCTTGCCGAAGAACGCTTTTGTGGCTCCGAGTTCGTAGTAGCTTCCGTGAGAGGGCGCGACCGGCAACTCGACTGCGGGAACGCTGGTGTCGAGGGCCTCCGCAGCCCTGGAACTGGACAAAAGAATGTTTTCGAACGAGGGCGTCTGGAAGATCCTGTCATAGGAGGCATGTATGTTGACGCCAACGGACGGGAAGAAACGCGAGACGGCTACACGCGGGCTCAAGGCATTCCGATTCACCAGGAGCTGGTAGTGGTCCCAGCGCAGGCCCAGATTGGCCGACCATTTGCCGAGCCGGATGGCATCCTCATCATAGGCTGACTGTTCAAGATCCGGGCGGCTGCCGGTAAAAGCGAAGGTCGTGGCGGCGGCATCTAGAATACCCAGACTGATGGGACACCGGGGATCTGAGGCATTGGCGCAGTCGGGCATTACGTATTTGAAGTTTTCGTGAAGGAAGATGGCGTCGGATTCAAAGCCCCCCTTCCATTCCTGCCTGCCATGATGGGTCGAGACGCTGCCGTTGAAATAGGCTTCTTTGAAGTCGTTGTGCTGGGTGGCAATCAGGGGCCAGGAGGCGGGGTTGGAATAAAAGTCGTTGGAGTTATCGCGGCCCATGCCTCGCAGCACGCCGATGGTATTGGCGGAAAAAATGTGCTGGTAAGAGGCGCTCCCCATGGATTCAAAGTTGTCGCCGGTCTGCAACTGGCCTCCGGGAACAAAGACGCAATCGTTCGGTTCCTGGCTTGACGGAACCGGCGGGCAGCCGGTGTCGTTCTCCGCATTGGGCAAATAGGCTCCGTTCTGCTGCACCAGTTCGTTGGGGATTGCATAGCGCGCGAGTTCATGACGGGCAATCATCGTGAGATGGTCTTTGGGCGTGACCTCTCTCTCATAGCTCAATGAAAAACTGCCGGTGGTGCCGTTGTTGGTGTAGTTTTCAGGGACCACCGGATTGAGATAGTGGTTCGTCATGTTTCCAGAGGCGCTGACGCCAAGCGTATTCCGACTCCATGTGTACCGATCCTGGGAATTGATGCCGCCGGTAGCATAGGTGCCGCCGAAAAGGGTGAGCTGCCCGTGAAATCCCGGATCTTCGTTTTTGAGTGTATTGATCTCAATCACTCCGCCCATCTTCCTGCCAAATTCCGCGGGAATACCGGCGGTATAGATGGCCAGGGATTCAACGTCATCGGCTTCGATCTCCGGGCCAAAACTGGGAGAACGATTATCGATGAGCGGGATACCATCCACTACAAATTGCGTTTGATATTCCGACCCGCGCGGGTGAAGAACGGCATTGCCTTCGTAGAGCCAACCCGGTTCTGAGTTCACCAGGTCTTGCATTGAGCGGCCGGGAAGTGTGGTCAATCGGTCTTGGATCGTTTGTAAGCCCAATTCATTGACTGACCCGGCGCGATATGGATCGATCAACGTACTTGACGCATGAACGGTTACGGATTCGGAAATTGGGGCAACCCTGGGCCGAATGGTGCGATCGAGAGGAAGCGCGGATCGGATCTCGACCGATTCGATCACCGGAGCAAAGCCAGACGCGGCGATCTGGATCTGGTAGATGCCATAGGGTAAGCGCCTGGCGTCCAGGTCACCGCGATCGTCGGTAGTGAGTGTTTGGCGATAGTCGTTGCTCTGGCTGACGATTTCTACCGCGCTCTTCAGGCCCCGGCCAGTGGGATCGGCGACATGGATCCGCAATTCTCCGCTATTACTCTGGCAATAGGCTGACAAGGCGCTTAACCACAACAGAGTTATCCAGGATTTCATGGTGGAAGACCTCACGATAGACGGATTGCCTGTTTTTTGCATCCAAGATTTGGAACGCAGAGGGGATGCACGCTCTGCGTTTTCACCATGAATATTCCGACTGAGCGCTGATCGTTCAATCTTATTCTCGCAAGTCCGGGGATCTCAAAAAAAAGCTGAACAAATTGAGAGGAAATTGAATCTTCAAATGGAAGGACCAGAGCAAATCGCTTCCGCGGAGTTGCCGTGCAATCTACCGTTTTTGGCTTCGTTGCCTGAAATTCAGGTAGATGCCGATGAGAGTGAGACCCTGGTTATGACCCTGTTCGAGCAATATCGGAATCCCCTCTTGCGTTATGCGGTCTCATTCGGTGTGCCCGTTGCCGATGCAGAAGAGATTGTCCAGGAGGTGTTTCTCTCACTTTTTCGACATTTGCGCCGCGGACGATCTCGACAGAACCTGCGCGGCTGGATATTCCGCGTGGCGCACAACCTTACTCTCAGGCGCCGTCACGAGAATAAGCGTCTCCTCGATGCGATAGATCACGATCCTGGCATCGCGGCCGTTCAGATCGATCCCTCACCGAGCCCGGAAGAATGCTATGCGGACAGGCAACGGCAAAGACGTCTGCTGGCTGTGGTCCAATCGCTGCCCGATACCGCCCAGAGTTGTATCCGAATGCGCGCCGAAGGCCTGCATTATCGAGAGATTGCCAAAGCACTCGGGATCTCTCTGGGAAGTGTGTCGATTTCGCTGACGCGGGCCTTTGCCAAGCTGATTTGCGTCAATCGCGGGTAGAACGATGTGGTCTCAACAACACCTTTCCGATGAAGAACTCTTCCGGGCCGCAGATGGCGAACCGGGGAGCGGGAGCAGCAAAGCTCGCACGCACCTTGATGCCTGCACTGAATGCAGGACCAGGGCTGCAAGGTTTCAGGCCGCGATCGTGGAGTTGAGTTGCGCACAGAGAAACAGCCTCGATTCTGAACTGCCGTCTATCGCCGGTCCGCGCGCTCTGCTGCGTGCTCGATTGGCCGACTTGTCTTCCAGGGAATCGCGTCTTACGTCGTGCCTTCGCTTTTCAAGTCGTCCATTATGGAGCTCTGTTGGAATTGCTGCCCTCGTGGCTGTGGCTGTGACAGCCTGGGTCATGCCATCCCGGCATTCTGTGTCAGGCGACGCTGCCCTCGTGCCATTCGACGAAGGAATCTTGCCCAACCGCGATTTCACACCCGGCGCTGTGCGACAGGCCTCGCTTCAGGATGTCTGCGCTTTCAGGCATGAGGAGGTAATCAAAGAAGTTTCGCCTTCTCAACGGCGAAGGGTCTTTGAGGAATATGGTATTTCGGTTGCCCAATCCGACGAATATGAAGTGGATTATCTGATCACTCCAGGCTTGGGTGGCGATGATGACATTCGAAACTTGTGGCCTGAGCCCTACCACTCCGCGACTTGGAACTCGCATTTGAAGGACGAATTGGAAGAGCGGCTGCATGAGATGGTCTGTTCGGATCAACTCGATCTGTCGGTGGCACAAAACGCAATTGCTTCGAACTGGATCGCCGCATATCAGAAGTATGTTGCAGCCACGCAATCCAAGTTAGATGGCGCCAATCAGCTTTAAATTCGTCCAGCTTTAAATTCGTCTGCGGGCGAGGCAATTCTTGTCATCGATGCGGGGATTAAACGTCTTGTCATGACGCCTCGGCCTTCGAAAGTCGCGGACCTTGCCACCATAAGAGAATGTCGGCAGATTATGTGACGCGAATCAAACGCGCGACGAAAGCATTGAGATCGTGGCCAATTTCGGCACGGTTTCTGAAAACACCTTGGTACGACTCGCACACCGTCATCCCGCCCGGCAGAGTCGGCCGAGCGGAGCATAAGAATCGGTGTAGCCGCAAATACGCGCGCTTTCAATTTCTCTGCAATAGAGACAAACGATGACGGCAGCGCTTTGTATCCGTCCGCAGTAGTTTACGGTCCCATTTCCGAGGCGTTGCACGAGTTGTAACCGAGGCTTTCCTCGGATGCCGGTGTAGGCGGGCTGGGCGGCGTTGCCCATGGTGTGTTGGTGAAATCGAAGAAGTCGAGCAGATCGGGCTGGGCGGCATCGCGGCTGGTCAGGTGCGCGGAACTCGAGATGAAGCGGTTTTCAACGAATTTGATTACCGCGGTGTGGTCCATGGGGATATGGGAGACATAGTGTTTGCGCGAGAAGGGCGAAATCACGATGTTGGGCAGCCGGAAGCCCAATTGAGCCGCGAATCCCTTCTCCGCGGACGCGTCGCCTGAATGTGCGCCGGGATCTGAAGTTTTCAGATCGCAGTGCAGCGTCGCGGTGCCGCCAGACGGCACACATGGGTTGTAGCTATCGGGATTGACGGCAATCGTCGAAATATCGGGAATGGTTCCAAGTGACGCATCGGTGAAATCGTTCGAGTGACCCGGAACCGGCGGAACGTGATCGTACGGGCCGCCGCCCTCGTCATAGCTCAGGAAAAACACGCTGTTTTTCCATTCAGTGCTCTTCATAAGGGCGTTGACTATGCTTGCAACTTCTGCCTGGCCATCCAGGATGGTTTGTTCCGACCCTGGGTGTTCGTCGTTCCGCCCGTAACCGGCTTCAATGAAGGCAAAGCTGGCGAGGGTCCCGTTGGTTAGATCGGAATAGTACTGCGACAACGGAGCGACATGCGTCGGATCGATGCAAAACGAGTTCGATGAGTCACCCACAACGCTCGAAGGTTGTGTGGGAGCCTTGCATGCTGCTTTACTCGGGTTCTCATAAAGATAGTGAGTCGAGTAACTCAAGTTCGAAAAGTGTTCGGCAGGATACAAGGCGCTGCCTGTCCCGGAACAATCGTCTTCATCCAGGCAGTAGCCCTCGGTGACGGTGTAATAGATCTTCCACGAAACTCCCGCCTGGTCCAATTCCTCAAAGATGTTGTTGATTGCCAGTTGCGGGAGGTGATCGTTCGCTCCAGGATCGTGTACGAGGCCCTGCGTTGTGCCTCCCGTGAAGACTGCGATCCGGTTGGGCACGCTCTTGCTCGCCACGGGCGAGAACCATCGATCGGAGAGAGCGAACTGCGACGCCATGTAGTAGTAGTAATTCAGAAAGTCCTGGTCGTAGTAGCCCATCGCCCGCTCGCCAGCGGTATCGGTATAATCGCCGGCGCAGGTTGTGGTGCCATTCGAGCAACTCTTCGCATATCCTTCCGCAGTGTGGACAAATCCGCTCATCTGGATGGGACGCGTTGCCAGAAAGTTATAGCGGTTCACGTCTCCGTAACTTGCCAGCCAGTCCGATGAATCGTCGTCGATGCACGTGGTGCGGAACTTGTAAAGGTTGTAGACAGTTCCCTCGTCGTTCTCGTTGCTGATGGTGTCGAGCTTGTCGTCGATGCCATCCACGTCATATTCCTTGCCATCAGCGCCGGTGTCCCAGCCATTGGCCTTGCGATAAGGATTCAGCATACCGAAGTAATTATCGAAGCTGTGGTTTTCCTGCAGCATGAAGATGACATGCTGAATCTTGCTGAGGTCGGAGGCGGGAATCACGGTGACCGTAGCACTAGTGGACGCGGTGCCGCCGGAACCAGTTGCATCCGCAGTGTAGATGGTAGTGGATGTCGGGCTGACCTTGACGGTGCCGCCGGAGGCTGGCAGGCTGGCGTCTGTACCATCCTTGCCGGTTACTTTAATGCTCGTGGCCTGCATGGCGCTAACGTAGAGAGTGGACGAACCGCCATTGGCGATGGTGCTGGAATCAGCAGTCATGTTCACAGTCGGCGGCGCTGCCTTCACTGTGATCGTAGTCTTGGCGGTGGCGCTGCCGCTTCCATTTGTCGCGGTTGCTGTGTAGGTGGTGGTGGAGCTCGGACTTACAGTGATAGATCCGCCCGTATAGGGCAGCGAGTATGAAGTGCCGTTGGAGCCTGTCACCTTGATTGAGCCAGCATTGGTTTCCGTCACCGTCAGTTTATCCGACTGACCGGCTGAAATACTGCTGGAACTCGCCGTGATGGAGACAGTTGGAACTGATGCTGCCGCGCTGGTTGCAAACAGTGAGAATACTGAGAACACAAGGAACAAAAGCAGGGAATTCCGCATGGCAGGCCGCCTTTAAATACTTAAGTAATTTTCAATTAATCTATCGAGCTAACAGAGTGACGTTAACGGGTTCTTTGATGCGAGCTGATGGCGGAAAAGTTGTCGCGCAGTGAAAGAACGGTGTGGCGAGCGCGAAAAGGAGAATGTATCGGAGGTGAATCTTCCGATGGGATGAGGCATCCCGCACCGTGACGTGGACAATCCAAGTTATCGGATATCTCCCATGTTGAGAAGAGATTTTCTTAGGCTTGCTTCGATGACGCTGACGCTAGGCTCCCCCGGGACGAAGCTGGTCGGGCAAGGGCAGACGTCGAACATCAAGAACGTCTTGGATTACGGCGTCAAGCCGGATGGAAGAACGCTCAACACGAGGGCCATCCAACGTGTGATCGACGACGTGTTTCAAGGCGGCGGTGGAACTGTGTACTTTCCGGCAGGGACGTTTCTCACTGGGCGGATCGACTTGAAGAGCGGAGTCGGGCTCAAACTGGACACAGGATGCACGCTGCTGGGCAGTACTTCGATAAATGACTATCACGGAGGCGACGGAAGCGCCGATGCAAGTCAAAAGCATTTGATTTATGCGCGGGATTGCGAGGGAGTCACGATCGAAGGAGAGGGGCGGATCGACGGCCAGGGGCCGAGCTTCTGGGAGCCTTCAGGAAAAGCTCCTTTGCCGCCGGATGAGCAATGGGCAGATGTGGCCTCGCACGCATACAAAGAAAAGAAATCCGGCCGCCCCAGCCCGATGGTGCGATTCGCAAACTGCCGGCGAGTGCGGGTGAGCGGCGTGCAGCTTGAAAACTCCGCAGGTTGGACTCTGCACCTGCTCAATTGCGATGACGTGCAGATCGTTGATATGACGATCAAGAACCCCGTTTATGGACCTAACACGGATGGGATCGACATTACCGGTTGCCAGAACGTGCAGGTGTCAAGGTGCTCAATCGAGACTGGCGACGATGCCATTTGCCTGAAAAGCGAAAATCCGCTCGGTCCGGAGCCGCGCCTGGTGAGGAATGTAACCGTGACTAACTGCAGCCTGTCGACGTGTTGCAATGGATTCAAGCTCGGCACGTCCTCCGAAGGCGGATTCGAGAACATCGTCTTTTCGAATTCGGTGATCCACAATACCGCTGTGCCGCTGGGCCAGCGCGTCATCTCAGGCGTGGCGCTGGAAGTGATCGACGGTGGATGGATCGACGGTGTGCATGTCAGTGGAATCCAGATGCAGCGTGCGCGCACGCCCATCTTCATTCGCCTGGGGAATCGCAAGCGCGTACACGATTATTCTCGGCACGGACTGCGGCATGTTGTCATCGAGAATATCCAGGCCTCGGAGTCGGTTCTGGCAAGCTCGATCACCGGTCTGTCAGGGGACGAAGTGCACGACATAACACTGAGGAACGTGCACATCGAGAGTGTAATGACCTCGCGGCCCGAATGGGCAAGGCTCGAGGTGCCCGAAAAAGAAAGTGCATACCCTGAGGCGCGAATGTTCGGCATGTTGCCAACCTGGGGACTGTATGCGCGGCACGTGCGCGATCTGCAGCTCGATAAGCTGGCCTTTACCGCGAGGGCCCCGGAGCAGCGGCCCACGGTGCTCTTCGATGACGTTGATGGCGCTCAGATCGCGGGATTGGCGAGCACAGCGATCAGCGGCGCAATGCCGATCGTGAGCCTGGCGAATTCGCGCAACATTTCGATCACGAATTCCGTTGCACCAGCGGGGACTGAGGAGTTTGTGGGCGTGAGCGGGAGAGATTCAAACAAAATTGTGCTGGCGAATGACGACCTGCGGGGCGCTCGCGAACCGTACCAGGCAGGCAGCGATGTGCCTCCACATGCTGTAACTGTAACCGGTGCACCGCGCAGTGATTGAATCGTGAATCGAGTTACTGCGGGTCAGTCTTTCTTGTCTTGGATACGAAAGGTGCCGGTCACTACAGGGCTGTCTTTTTCGCCCGGAGCACTTGCGAATGCTTTGATGGTCAGCGTCCCTTTTACTGTAATTGAAGACCGATATTCCGGCGAATCCAGGAACGGCTGTGATTCATCCACGGTGTAGTGAATCGTCGCCCCGGGAGTCTCGCAACGCAGACCGACGGCAGTGTCGGCGCGGAACGTGCCCGGACGCGGAGAGAATTGCGGTTCCGCAGTTACTCCGGACCGAGCCACCGTCTTCCCCACCGGATGCCACCCCGCTGCCGGTTTGATTCCCAAGATAAGCGATTTAAGATACGCGCGTTGGAAATCATGAATCGGCCAACCTTGGTTATCCTCGTTCCATTGCGCAAGTCTCGCGTGCGCCTGGTTGAATGACTTCATGATGCCCGCATAATAATGGGTCGATGCGATGGCCGCGACAAGCAGATCGACGCGCGGCCTCTTCATCGAATCGGTGATCGTAATCTCGTACAAACCCGACCCGGGAACGACAAGCGGGATATTATGCGAAGTCTTTTCGACCGAATGACCGGATTGAAGCGCACGAGCGGGAAAAATGCTGCGCACTTCGTAAGTATAACGACCATTTTGCAATGCCGCGGCAAGACCGGCGATTTCGATCCGGTCTCCGGGACCAAGCTCGACCGCGGCCTCATCCTGAGGAAGGTGCGAAGCGGTCCGGCTGTTGCTGTCGGAGCGGGATAAAACCGCGCGGACGCGCGCCAGCATATCTACAGCAATTGCATCCGGTTTGGAAGTTTCATCGGGTACAAGAAATCCGCGAGCACAGTCTTGCGGTGTGAAGCACTCCTCGAAGATTCGCTGGCCATCGGGCAAAAGAATGGTGATGGAGTGATCGCCGGCCGATACGTTCGGCTGTAATATCGACCCCGGCGCCACGGCGTCACCGGTATGGATGGGTGTGGACGTTCCTTCGATGTTCCACGCGCCTCGCAGGCCCCAGGCTATTCCAGGTGCTTTCCGAACTGTGGATTGCGCTATAAGGACAGTTGCGAAAACCGGCAGCATCAGCATTGGAACGCGGAGAATCCCGCGCGTGATTGCAGAGCTCCGGTTGGATTTCAAAAGCAACAGAAAGATCGGTGCATTCAGGCGCATGTCGCGTATCTTCCGTCAACCAAATTTGGAGTGTTGATGCCACGATATGAAAAAGCAACCAAAGCAAAGAATGGTGCCATCTTATTTGATGACTCTTTCGTTATGAAGGGGTGTATCTGAGATTACCAATGAGATTAAATCGCCGGTGTCTGGCTGTTTGACACTACGCCCCAGTTAGTAATAACCGAACTGGCTAGTTTTCCATTTACCAGGCTTTGCCAGCGTGTTTTCACGGCGCCATAAGTGCGACGTAAGCGCGTCGCGGTGCGTTTTTCACTTGTTGATGGCTTCACGCTGAGCCTAACCCAAGCCTGGTGGAGGTCCTATGCGGATTAGAGCCTATTTATTCAGCCATTCCCGTGTCCAAAGTTCTTTCTCCTCATTCTTCAACAGATATGCAATTAGTACTCCAGGCAGAACGGGTAGCCTTCTCTGGGTATTGCTGTGTGGATTTGCAGCTAGTCTGATTGCCCAGACCCCGACTGCCGTTCCAGTGCCGACCTGGCGGTACGATTTGACGCATGCTGGGCAAAACACCAGCGAGACGATGCTGACTCCTTCGAATGTCAATGTGAATTCATTTGGAAAGCTATTCTCGCTTTCTGTAGACAGCACGGTGTACGCTCAACCGCTTTATATCCCGGGATTGACGATGAGCGACGGACAAGTTCACAACGTTGTTTTTGTCGCCACCGAGAACGATTCGATCTATGCCTTCGACGCAGACTCGAATGGCGGAGCCGATGCGAACCCCATTTGGCAGATCAGCATGCTTACTGCTGCACACGGGGCTGGAGCCGGTGCAGTTCCGGCACCCTGGGCGGATACGGGATCGCCAGATGTTGCCCCGACGGTCGGCATTACCGGTACACCGGTGATAAACCCGGTGACCAACACGATGTACGTAGTGGCCGAAACCAAGGAGAACGGGCAGTACTACTCGCGGTTGCACGCCATCAACGTCATCAACGGCAACGAACTGCCGGGCAGCCCGGTGAACATCACGGCCACCGTGGCAGGCACCGGGAATGGAAGCACCGGCGGACAGATTACATTCAGTCCTTTGTGGGAGAATCAGCGCCCCGCGCTCGACTATTACAACGGATATGTTTACATCGGCTATGCAGCGCATGGTGACAACGGGCCCTGGCACGGCTGGCTCTTTGCGTACAATGCGACCACGCTAACACAATCGGCAGCGCTTTGTCTTTCGCCCGAAGATGAAGGTGCGGGCCTGTGGGGCTCGGGCGCGGGCTTGCCTATCGACACGAGCGTCTCAGGCGGCAAGATGTTCGTCGTCACCGGCAATGGTGACCGTTCAACTCCGAATACTGCAACCTCCGACTACGGTGAAAGCGTTGTGGCTTTTAGTTTGGCGAATGGCCAGATCACACCAACCGATGAGTTCACTGCGTTCAACTACGAGACGCTGAACAGCCACGACTGGGACCTGGGAGCGGGCGGTCTCCTGATGCTGCCCGTCCAACAAGGCGCGAATCCCGACATGCTGATCACGGCCGGAAAGGAAGGCCGGGTCACGGTGCTGAACCGCGATAATCTTGGCGGATATGCTTCCGGAGCTTCATCGAACACGAATGCGCTGCAGGATTTCTCAGTTGTGACTACTGCGGGCGAGGGATTCTGGAGCACCGCAGCGTATTGGAATGGCAATGTGTATATGTGGGCGGAAGACAATGTGCCAATGTTGTTCAAGGTGAACGGCGGAGTCGTTGACGAGCAGCCTGACAGCCAGGGAACGATTACCTCCGCGTTTCCCGATCCCACGTTCTCAGTGTCATCCAATGGGGCGGAGGCCGGCATCGCCTGGGCGGTGCGCGCAGACCAATTCAATACAGATGGTCCGGCGGTGC
This sequence comes from uncultured Acidobacteriaceae bacterium, assembly GCA_963732165.1. GTDB lineage: Bacteria > Acidobacteriota > Terriglobia > Terriglobales > Acidobacteriaceae > Telmatobacter. Next base: position 99,619 of record CAVSYM010000047.1, on the reverse strand, counting down.
TCTATGCATGGGATGCGAACGATCTGAGCGAGCCGATCTATGAAAGCGACACAAATGCTACACGAGATTCAGCAGGACCGGCGAACAAATTCTCGGTTCCGGTGGTGACGAACGGAAAAGTATATGTGGCAGCGCACGGCGAGGTTGACGTCTACGGCCTTTTGACTGGCAATCCCACCGCGGCCGCGCCGACGTTTTCGCCCAATGGAGGCACGTTTGCCAGCACGGCGACAGTGACATTGTCGACTACTACGCCATCGGCGACCATTTACTACACGCTGGATGGCACGACGCCGACAGCCTCCTCGACAAAGTATACGGGGCCGGTCACGCTGACCACGGACACTACGATCAATGCCGTTGCCAGCGCCGGCGGATATGTCCAGAGCCCAATGACAACAGCGACATTCACGTTTAGCGATCAGACGCCAGCGGTTACATTCTCGCCGGCCGCGGGGACTTACGCTAACACTCGGACTGTAGCGCTCGCAGACACTGACGCGAACGCGAAGATCTATTACACGCTCGATGGCTCAACGCCTACAGCAAACTCAACTGCGTACTCGGCGGCCATTCAGGTGAGTAGTTCAGAGACCATTAGTGCCATCGCTATCGACCCGGCGCTCAACAACAGCAACGTGAGTTCGGCTGCCTTCGTGATCCAGAACGGCAGCACCAGCATTAACTTCGACGAGGGATTCTCATCGACGGCGGGATTGCAGCTCAACGGCAGCGCAGTGGCAGAGGACGACACGCGGCTCCAGCTAACCAATGGTGGCACCTGGCAGGCGGGGAGCGTGTTCTGGACGGCGCCGATCAACATCCAGGCATTCACGACGACATTCGAGTTCCAAGTATCTGACGCTCAAGCCAACGGATTCACCTTCACCATTCAAAACATGGGTCCAAATGCACTGGGCGGAGACTCAGCCGGACTGGGATATCAGGACATTCAAAAGAGCGTAGCGATCAAATTCAACTTCTACAATTACGAAAATGAAGGGGACGATTCGACGGGCGTCTATACCAACGGCGACCCGCCGGTGACGCCATCGGTTGACCTGACGTCAAGCGGAATCGATCTGGCGAGCGGAGACTCGATTCAGGCCACAGTTACATACGACGGCACAAATCTCAAGCTGAGCCTCCTGGATCTCGTGACGAATGACACTTTTACCATGTCGCAGGCCATCAACATTCCGCAGATCGTTGGCGGCAACACGGCGTATGTCGGGTTCACGGGCGGAACAGGCGGGCTCACCGCAAGCCAAAAGATTCTTACATGGACGTACTCCGTTACTAATGGCGGAGGCGGAGGAGGGACAGCGCAGTTCTCGCTGAGTGGTGCAGCAATGACGATTGCCTCTGCGGGCAGTAATGCGACATCGACAATCTCAGTGACGCCGAGTGGTGGCTTCACCGGAACAGTGAGCCTGTCTTGCGCGGTCACGAGTTCGCCCGCGAGCGCGGTCAACCCGCCGACATGCTCAGTGAGTCAGCCCCAGGCGATCTCCAGTTCGCAAGGTGTCTCAGGCACTCTTACGGTGCAGACGACGGCAGCGCAAACCGCAGATGCGCGCCATGATTTGTTCTTCAAGTTTGGCGGCGGCACATCGCTGGCAATGCTTCTGTTCTTCCTGGTTCCGCGGCGCCGGCGCGTATGGCGTTCGCTGTTGGGAATGTTTGCGCTGGCGATGCTCCTGGCGGGTGCGAGCGGATGCGGCTTCTCGCCCGGGCAGGTCAAGACAACGTTGCAGGGTACCACTCCGGGAACCTATACGATTACAGTGACAGGCACGAGCGGCTCCCAGCAGGCCACCACAACCGTACAGCTTACAGTCCAATAATCGCTAAATCTCAGCAGGCCTGATCGGGCCACGAATAACACCCTGTTTACGGCAGCCAATTCGAGGGCAACCTCGAACGGCGACCGTAAGCAGGGTGTTTTTTTTGCGGCCGTGTCCTGAGCTGCGAGTGGATCTGCGTGTTCCTGCACACAGATACAACCATTGGGTGAAGTCGCAATTTTTGTATTGCGATTTATCCAGGTTATGAATATACTCAACCCAAATATTAATTCCATTACTCCGCGCGGTCCGCTTCAGTTGGCGATCTACACCTGCGGCCCGTACGGGAAATATATATCCCATGGCGTGTAAGCGAGCTTTTGGGAGTACACGGTAAGCTCGGCAGCAAGACAACCGATGTGCGTTTGAAGCCGGTGATCCGGCGAGGGTAACCCGCGGGAACAGCGGTGGTGTGTCTTTCTGCGCGGAGCCACCTGCTAACTTAGTCGACTAAGTCAGGCGCCGTTTTGCATTTTTTGCCTTAGGAGTTCACGAACGCAGCGCGTAAGCGTTCCGATAGCAGCCTGATCGATTCAACCTTGGGAGGTTAGTAGTCCGGCGATTCCCAGCACCCGAGGGGCACGAACGTCGTTGTGGTGCAAAGCACGGACCCAACTCCAGGCAATGACGGCCATCCCTCCGGCTGTCTCGATCAACGGCGCAAGTCTTCACCTAAAGAGGTTTGCGCCTAAAGGACTCGAGGCACTTTGAATGAAGATTCTGTTCTTTGTCATGCTGACGCTGGCTACGGCCTGTGTATCGTCAGCTTCCAACATTTCGGTTGTTACACCTGCAAATGACAGCCATGTGAACTCCACTTTTCAACTTACGGCGAGCACAACCATTTGTGGGGGCGTTCCTGCCGTCTCGATGGGATATTCGATCGATAGCGGATCGGCGACGATCGAGCCGACTGCGTTCACTGCAATGGTTCCGGCAAGCGCGGGAGCACACGCGCTGCACGTGAAATGCTGGGGCCAGCAGACGCACGATGAAAAGCTGCTGCAGATTACCGTAGCCGCGCCCTCTTCGAACATCCGGGTGTCGAGCCCGGAGAACGGAACCGAGATAAAATCACCCTTTACCCTGATCGCCAGCACGACCACCTGCGCCGGCGTACCTGCCGTTTCAATGGGCTATTCGATTGATAGCGGCTCGTCGACGATTGAGCCAATTTCGTTTACAGCAATGGTTTTGTCAAGTACCGGGGCGCACGTACTGCACGTGAAATGCTGGGGCCGGCAGACGCACGATGAAAAGCTCTTGTCTGTGAATGTCGTTCCGTCGCCGGTTGCCGCGACGCCGCAATTCTCGTTACCCTCGGGGACATATACGAGCCACCAGGCGGTGACGGTCTCCGAACAGACCCCCGGTGCCGTTGTGTATTACACGACGGATGGATCGGCGCCATCTGCTTCATCGCAACATTACTCCGGCGCGATCCCGGTCAATGAATCGATGGTGCTCCAGGCCGTGGCGTCGGCATCGGGCTACAAGAATAGCGGGTATGCTCGCGCAAGCTACGAGCTGCCGCAAAAGTCTGGACCAGCCGTGCCTGCGAATGCGATCCAATTGAAAGAAGTGCAGAACCTGCCGGGCTGGCGTATCAAGCACGATCCGGCAACGGGCGGTTCGGCTACGGGCGCTATGGCCATAGTTGACGATCCGACGTGGAGCGGTCAGACGGCCAGGTTCGAAACAACATACTCGGACTATGGCGGCGTACTCTATTCGGTGACCTACGGAAACGACCCGGCCCCTGAGAACTTCCTCTATGACGCTCAGGTTTGGATCCAGGACGGTAGCGTCATCGGAAACCTGGAAATGGACAACAACCAGGTGATCGACAATGGTGATACTGTGATTTACGCCTTCCAGTGCGCCGGAGATTCAAACACCTGGGACTACAGCGAGAACGCAGGAACTCGTGAGGTTCCGATTGTCAAATGGGTCCACTCCGACAAACCGTGTAATCCCGCAACCTGGACAACCAACACATGGCATCACGTACAAATCAGCTACTCACGCGACGATGTGGGCAACGTGACCTATCATTCCGTGTGGCTTGATGGCATGGAATCGCCGATTAACGAAACAGTCATGTCGGCCTTTTCACTGAACTGGGCCGCCGGGGACCTGATCGCCAACTTTCAGGTGGACGGTACGAGCTCGAGCGGCTCATCAACTCTGTACTTGGATGAGATGACGATTTCGCGCTGGTGATCTACCGAGCGCTTTCAACAGGCACGGAGGCTCTGGCCTCCGTGCCGTTGGTTACTCGTTCGCTTCTTAGCCCTATTTTTGTCGTCGGGATTCCGGCAATTTTTATGTCACGAACAAGCGTTGCTACGATGCAGTGACAATTCACCGGGATGCCTGGCTTCAAAAATTTCTGTGCGTTTTTCCTTAAAGATTTGTTGACGCAATCCCCCGCGCTATGACAGTATGCCCCTAGAGCAGTTCTTAAAATGGTTGCCTGGGGCCCTTGGACCTTAAATAGAGTGCAGTATTGAAGCGGTAGTTCGGCTTAGATAGAACCTCCTCAGTCTCTCTCAACGAAACGTCAATCTTGGGCTCAAAAGATGTCCAGGCTTTCAGCCTCTAAGCTGAAGCCTCTGATTCGCCATGACCAGAGGTTGTAGAGGGAAGATCGATACGGCGCTCCTCGCGCCCTTCGAAAACAACCCAGACAATTGGAATCCATGTCCGTGTCCTTGTCCGAACTGTGGCTGGGCAAACCACTTACCTTGAATTTTTTTGAAAAGGACTCTATCGATGCATCTCTCCCGCAAGGCGTTCTACGCCTGTTGTGCAGTTCTTGCTCTGTCGGTGCCCGCGATGGCCGGCGTAACCATCAATGAACCCAGCAACAACTCCAACGTTTCCTCTCCCTTCACGCTGTCTGCAAGTTCGGCAACCTGCTCGTCCCAATCCGTCAGCGCCATGGGTTACTCGTTCGACAGCAGTTCGGACACAACGGTCGTAAAGCAACAATCCATGGATATCCAGGTAGCGTCATCATCGGGAACTCATACATTGCACGTCAAAGCCTGGGGATCGAATGGTTCTTCATGCGTGACGGATGTCGTAGTGGACGTGCAATCCGGCTCGGAAGAGGCAAGCGTGGCGGTTCCCGACGACGCACACACCGTAAGTAACATTCAGGCGTTGAGCGGATGGCAGAAAGGGCACGACTCCGGAGGAAGTGGATCGTCGTCCGGCTTGACGTCAATCGTGACTTCGCCTTCGCTGTATGGAAACACACGCGCTTTCCAAACCACATTCTCCAACAGCGGAGATGAACGTTATTCGGTTGACTTCGCCGACGACGTGAACGCAGAGAACTTCTTCTACGACGCATGGGTGTATCTCACCAACTCGGGTGACCAAATTGGCAACCTGGAGATGGACGTGAATCAGGTGATGGCCGATGGCAAGACACTGCTCGTGGGTGTGCAATGCGATGGCTATAGCGGTCAGTGGGCTTACACGGTTAACACAGGAAGTTCCAGTGACGTGAAGCCCCAATGGGTAAGCAAGAGCGGAACCAGCTGTAATCCTCGCAACTGGTCCCGCCACACGTGGCACCATGTGCAATTCAGCTTTTCGCGCGACGATTCCGGCACAATCACGTACCAAGACGTCTGGTTTGATGGGACAAAATCCTCATTGAACGAGAGGGCATACGGCGCCGCCGATCTGGGCTGGGGGCCGACCATCAACACGCAATTCCAGGTAGATGGATACGGGTCCAGCGGCGTAGTCACGGTCTACCTGGATAACTTGACAATTTCGCGTTGGTAGCAAGCACGATTCCGCAATAACAAAAATGCACCCAAAGAGGCAGCGAGCCGCACGCATCCGGCGAGCTGCCTCTTTGGCATGTTTAAGCATGGCGCTTCCGGTGGAAGTGAACTCCTCGTGCGGGCCGATGCGGTTTCCTGAATCGGCTCAATGCGTGTCCGCGGCCGGAAGTTCTTGTTTGACACTTGGCATTTCTGCCCATGGATCGTGCCGAAGTCGAAACTTCCAATTTGTGAATTTCGAGACATGAAATACCGGCGGTTTCGGCGCATTTAGCTCACTCCACCGCAGCGGCATGGCAACCGGTGCCCCGCTTCGGGCGCGAGGCGAAAACGGTGCTACAGAAGTTGCTTCACGGTCATTGCGCAGATAGTCGAGGTAGATACGATTCCTACGCGTTGCCTTGGTCATCTTCGTAACGTAGAGCTCGGGATTTTCTCTCGCGATGTCGAGCGCGAGACCGTGGGCGAATTCCTTGATCGCCGGCCACTCGTGCTCCGGCCGAATTGGGACAACGACGTGAAGTCCCTTTCCGCCGGTGCTTTTCACAAAACTCTCTAGCCCTGTCTTCGCAAGTCTTCGTTTGAACTCGCGCGCCGTTTGCGCCAGGATCTTCCATTCGATCGCAGAATCAGGATCGAGATCGAAGACGATGCGATCGGGCTGTTCAAGCGAATCGTTGTGCGAGCCCCACGGATGGATTTCGAGAACCCCCATCTGCGCCAGCCCAATCAGCCCCTCGTTGGAATCGACAGTGAGGAATTCCTCTTTTTCATGGGTCTTTCGATTGCCGATCGAAACGCTTTTCACTCCAGACGGCAACCCAAAGCCGACGTGTTTTTGAAAAAAACAAGGCTTGCTGTTGCCATCGGGACACCGCACCACGCTTAACGGACGGTCGGCAATATGCTGAAGTAGATGTTCTGCAACCGCCTCGTAGTATTCGGCCAGTTGCCCCTTTGTCAGGCCGCTCTCCGCATCAAGCACTTTGTCAGGATGCGTGATTGTCGGGTTGCTCATCGCAGTTGTACCTTTTCTAATGTGCAAGGAATGCCATCTTGCATTGCCTTTCGTCCGCGAGGAACCAAGCTTGGAAGAGCCAGGGTCGGACCCGTTCGCCGTAACGGCCCGCTCCCGCATTACTTCCGTCGCAGGCTTGTCTTCCCGCAGCCCTTTGTATGCCGCCTGTCGCACAAGGTTTTCGCGCGTCCAGGTTGAGAACGCAATCTGAGCGACAAGATTCGGCTTGACCCAGTGCGCGCCACGTCGCATTTCACGCGGAACACCGGCAAACGGGGATTCTTTTCTCGTCAGTCGCTCTAGTTTTGTGCGCAAAAGTTGATGAGTGGCCCGGGTGAATCCCGTCCCCGACCGGCCAGCGTAGCGAAGTTTGCCATCTTCATAGTAACCAAGCAACAAAGCGCCGATTCCGGCCGTTCCCTTCGATGGCAAGGTGAATCCGCCGATCACGAATTCCTGTTCCAGGTGGCACTTCAGCTTGAGCCAGGCGCCGTTTCGACCTGACACGTATTTGGCTGAAGCAAGTTTCGAGACAATCCCTTCCGCCCCGAGGTCGCAAGCCTTTCTGAAAACTTCATCGCCGTCGGCTCTTAGATCTTCGCTCAGCCGCAAGGGCGAATTTTCATCAGCGTCGTCCAGCAAACGGGTGAGGATCCGCTTTCGTTCCGAGAGCGGAAAGCCGCGCAGATTGTGTCCGTCCAAATGGAGAAGATCGAAAGCGAAATATGTGATGAATCGCTGTCGTCCTTCCTGAAAGGCAGCTTGTAGATCTGCGAAATTGCTTATGCCGTGTTCATCGAGTGCGACAACTTCGCCATCGAGTATCGCGTCTCTTAGGCTCAATTTTCCGGCCGCAGTTGCAATGTCCGGCATGCGAGCGGTCCAATCAACTCCTTTGCGGGTGAGCAATCGCACCCTGCGGGTGTTTTTGTTTTTCCTTTCGCCCGGCCTAACTTGAATTTGTATACGATAGCCATCTAACTTGAGTTCGTGGACCCAATCGCCTCCGCGCGGAGGTGTTGAAGTCTGCTGAGCCAGTTGGGGCGAGATGAATCCCGGAAAGCGTTCCTGTGGAGCGTGCCTTAGATTTAACGACCGTTTGCTGCGAGATGCCTTGCGCCGCGAAACCACAGCAACCGCACCTCCATCTCTGCTTCCGGCAACTCTTCGAGCGCGCTGCCCATTTTTGCCGGCCGAATTCCAGACGCGGTTATTCTTGGTCGCGATCTCCTCCATGGTTCGGCTGCTCGCCGCGCTATTCGGCGCTTCTTCTGTAATCGCCTCGTCGGAGCTCTCCCGTGAAAATTTGTCCTTTTCTTTAATCAAAAGCCAATTTGGTTTGTCCGATCCACCGGCGCGTCCGTGCATGCGGACAAACACCCACTTGCCTTTCAGTTTTTTCCCGTGGAGTTCGAATTTCAGGTGCCCATCCTTTAACCCCACATCCACATCGCCAAACGGAGTCCAGTCGCCCTCGTCCCACACCATCACAGTCCCGCCGCCGTATTGTCCCTTTGGAATGGTTCCTTCAAAGTCGCGATATTCCCAGGGGTGATCCTCGACCTGCACAGCGAGCCGCTTATCGCCAGGGTAGTAGCTCGGGCCTTTTGTCACGGCCCAGCTCTTCAGCACTCCATTCCACGCCAACCTGAAGTCGTAGTGCAATCGCGTAGCCGCGTGTTTTTGCACAACGAAGGGCAGTTTCTCGCGGGCATGTGCCTTGTCGCGATTGCGCGCATCGCCGCGTGGCTCGGCAGTTGCGTTGAAATCGCGCATCTGTTGGTAGCGCGCCAGCGGACGATTTGCTTCTCCGGTTGCTGCAGTATGTTTTCGAGGAGCCATGGCCTATGCAGCTCTGTGCCTGCGCTTACCGCCGTTTACAAGAGCGGGTCCTTTTTTCGTCTCGATCCGGGAACTACTGCGGCGCTCGCTCGCCACTGGACGCTTGGCCTTCGAAACACTTTGTCGCAGTGCATCCATGAGATTGATCACTTTGGCCGTCCTGGCCCTCTTTTCTTCCAGCGGAAGCGGCGCGTTCTTCTGTTTTGCCTCGATGAGCTCGCGAAGTGCAACTTCGTAATCGTCCTTGAACGCATCGAGATGAAATGGATGCGAGTAGGCCTCGATGAGCTGAGTTGCCATGGCGAGCTGCTTCTTATCGACAGTATTCGCGCGAGCAGCGGGGATCTGCGAGAAATACTCGCCACCATTGCGCAACTCTTCGCCGTAGCGAAGCAGGTAAGCCATCATTCCTGGCTCCGAGCGATCAAGAGGTACGGCAATCGCGATCAGATGTTCGCGTCCGCCGAATGCAATCTCGCCGATCGCTGTCCTTCCGCATTGTTCCATTGCTTTTCGAACTACAGCGAATGCGTCGGGCGACTCCTTGGGCTCGGGGACAACGAAGTATGGTTTTTCAAACAGCGTGAGAGGCAGTTCGTCAGGATCGACAAACTGCTGGACGTCGATCACGTTCTTCGTCTCGATGCGCAGGTTGGAGATCTCTTCCGGCTCGACCATCAGGTATTTTCCCTTTGTGTATTCGTAGCCTTTGACAATCTCAGAGTTCTCAACCGGCTGATCATTGTCGAGCACATTGAGATGACGGATTCTCCCACCGGTCGAACGATCGATCTGATGAAACTGGACTCCGCTCTGATAGTTCGTGGCGGGATAAAGCTGGATGCCGAAGGAAACAAGCGATATTTTAAATTGCCCCGACCAATAGGGACGACCGGCCATGTCCGCCTCCACGCGCAAGTACTCCCCGCCGACATTTGACTCAGATGCCCGGCCAACGCAAGCGGTTTCCCTTAGGCGGACCGCGGCTTCCTTTCTAAATGCCGGCTGGAGCTCGTCCAGAAACTTATTTGGAGGCCGTGGAAGAGCTGCAACTCGGAATTCCCGGCTCTATCGCCGTTCCCTCCTCGTAATCGTTCCATGTCTCAATCATCATGAACGGGATCGGATTATCAGGAGGGAATTCTTTAGGCCACATGTTCAGCGTGTCCTGGTACGTCTGCCCACAACGAGCAGAAATATGACGATTGAGTCCCCATGAGGCCTTGCTATCATCGAATTTCGCCCACGCCCCGCCAACGATGATCTTGTCGGAATACTTTGAATCCATCGTTTCGTAGAAATCGCTCAGAAATTGCTCGCCCCAATTGCTGCCATCTGGAGCCCAGCCCTTGTCGCCCGGGTTGATCCACGCATAGAAACCGTCGAATGCTCCAGAATTCGGACCTGGCAAGTTTTCGTAGATCAGCCAGGGCTTCGGATTCCATTGATCCACCACCCCACGCACCTTATTCCAGTCCGTGTGTTTTGCTGTGGGGAAAATGAAGATTACCGGCCGCCCCTCGTACGTAAGGTAGGCTTTAGAGCCGGGCGCTGTCGATGAAAGATAAGTATCGTGAAACATGGTGAAATCGGCAATCGCTTCGTCAGTTGCCCCATCATCCTGCGTTGTCTCGTCGTACATCATCGCAACTTTAAATGAGTTCTTCTCCGCAGCTGTTTGCATCAGCGCGTAACTTCGGTCGATAAACGGTTCGCGATCGCCATACCAGTCAACGACAAACGCCGAGATTCCCATTGCCTGCGCATGGTGAATCTGCCGATCGATTTCCGCCGGGTCATGCGATGAATAACCAACCGAAATATGACGCGGATGTCCAAACCATGCCTCATAAAGGGCAATCACTTCAGGCGAGTTTCCGGTTGCGCGGTATTTCAATGGCGAGAGTTGGGCGGATCCATGCCCTGGGCATCCATGCGGCAAAAAGAGAATAAGAGGAAGCACTACACATAATCGATTGAACATAGCTCACACAGTTAGAAGCCATGTCAAATAGGCAGGTTGTCAGACGTCTTATTTGAAATCACGAGCGGGGATTCCGAATCAGCCTCCGAGCAGCCAGAACGCGGCTTTTCGCATCGGATCATGTGTAGTCATTTCAATCATGTGACTTGTTTAAGTCTTTTCCCGACAGCCAGACCTGGAGCACACTTGAGTGGTCAATAATCCACCTTTCAGTTCCAATACTCTGCGGCAGAGAATTGTCTCCGGAAGCGTCATCCTGCTCACTGGATCAGGCCTCACTACCGCAATTAACCTCGCTTATAACGTCGTAGTCGCACGTTACCTGGGCCCTCAGGGCTACGGACATGCAACGGCGGTCTATACCCTCCTGGTTATTCTCTCCGCTGTAACGCTTTCTTTTCAGATTGTCTCTTCAAAGGTGGTGGCGCAACAGGCTTCTGTTGGAGCCAAAGTTGCAGTCTATCGCGATCTGCACCGGAGCGCGTGGGTATGCGGTCTCATGGCCGGAGCCTTTATCTACCTGTTCCGCGAAGGGATTGCAAGTTATCTCCAGCTCCCAGATACAACACTCGTTGCGCTTCTCGCAGTAGGCACGGCTTTCTACGTCCCTCTAGGAAGCCGTCGAGGATATGTGCAGGGAACCTATGGATTCTATCGGCTGGCATTCAATCTTGCGATCGAAGGTGCGGTGCGCCTGGGGGGCTCCTATTTAATGATTCAGCTTGGGTACGGCGTTCGCGGTGTCGTGGCGGCCAATGCCGCGGCCATTGCGGTAGCCTATCTGGTCATTGCGCCAAACGTGAGTACCCGCATCGCCAATCCCCTGAACCTATTTCATGCGCTGCAAGAGATTTTCCAGGCCGTAGTTTTCTTTTCAGGGCAGGTGCTTATCAACAATTGCGACATCATTCTGGTAAAGCACTTCTTCTCTGCGGAAATGGCCGGTATTTATGCAGCGGTGGCGATGGTAGGCCGTGTAGTATTTGCTTTTTCGTCGGCCGTGGTAAACACAACATTTCCGCTGGTTGCCGGCACTCATCACGAAGAGCGAAGGGATCTAAGAGTTATTGCAACTTCGCTGCTGCTGGTTATGCTTATTGGTTCCGGACTCGCCCTGTGCCTTCTATTCGCTCCAGCCTGGCTTTGGACGACTCTGTTTGGATCCGGATTCAAGATCACGGGCGCCTATAGCATTTCGTCGCTTCTTGCGCTCTACGCCATCACTACAGTCATCTATTCGCTCAGCGTCGTTATCGTGACTTTCGAAATGTCGTACAAAATTGCCAATGGAAGCTGGGTGCAACTCGCTTTCAGCGGCATTCTCATCGGAGGGATCTGCCAACTTCATGCTTCTCTCCCTGAAGTCATCTTGGTCCAGTTGGTGCTGATGATCGTCCTCTTTGTATTCGTGGCAATTCCTTTTCTCATCAGCTCGCTTACCGACCCCAAGGAAATGCAGAGATCGGACAAATATCGGCCTCTCCGCCTTATAAAGCAGGTCACCGAAAATGAAGTCATTGCGGAGTTCCTGAAGAGTGACTTTCATTACCCGGCATTCCGCGAATACCACGAAACTCTGCGCGACCTGGTAACAAAGCCCAATCTTAATGACGCCACTGAGAATGCCAAGCGCCGGGCTCTCTTGTTCATTCGACACTTGTCCTTGTGGAAAGAAATACCCGTCGGCACGGAGTGGTACGAAGCGGAACTCACCCTTGAAGATTTGACCCGCATCAGGGCGTTCCCTCGCGCCCAGTGGCGCAAACCGGCTCACGGCGATTTCTCGATGACCAAAATCATTGAGTGTGTGCGCAGCTTTGACAATGCGCTCGACGATCAGTCCCTGGCCAAGATCACTGACATTAGCGAGCGAATTACAAAAGAGGCAACCAGTTTCGGCTCCCTGATCCTTATCGGGCTCAATGAATACGAGCCGCTCACGGTCCTCGATGGGAATCATCGTTTGGTCGCCGCGATGCTCGCTTCGCCCGAAGGACTAAAGAAGCTCCGATTCATGTGTGGGTTGTCGCCCCGCATGATGGAGTGCTGTTGGTACAACACAAATCTCGGGACTCTATTAAGGTATGGCAGGAACATGGTGATGAACATGATCCGCAAACCCGAGACCGACTTTGCACGCCTCTTTGAGGACGCTTCGTAGCACGATACTAATATCTCCACGACAGGATTTCGTTTAATGCTTCGAGAGCGAGTAGTTATCGTAAGACACTTTCCGGAGACCTTTGTTGGCAGGAAGAGAAAGTACTTCTTCAACGAGATTAGAGTTTGTCTCAATGTCAATCGCCCTAGCCTCGTGCTCGAATGCTCGCAACTAGTTCAGATGGATAAGCAGATCGTCTTATTGCTTCTTGGCTGTCTTGAAGAAGCAATGAAGCGCAATGGAGATGTAAGGCTCGCGGCTGTTTCGCCCCAGGGAAAAGCTGCCTTAAAAACGACGGGAGTCGATATCCTTTTCAGGTTTTTTGAAACAACTGAAGATGCGATTGCGAGTTTTCAGCGGCGCCCAATCGCTCTCCCGCCAACCGGCAGCACGGAATGCGTCAACAATCCCGCGGCTTAGTCCGCAGAATAATGCAGCCATCGCGGCGTGCCTGATCATGGATGCGCAACAAAGTCCAGAACGGAGACAGGGTCAAATGTTGCATTCTACGTCTACAGAACGATTCTTTTTCGTATTACTCGCGCTGCTATTGTTGATGCCGGCAGCACAGGCTACCCCGGTATTGCAGGAGCCAGCCACGTCATCAGCACAAACACAGAGCACGCCGCCGGATCAGATCGACGCGCAGGCCATGGCGATTCCCGATGCTCCTTCACCACAACAAGCTCCACAGCCTGCGCAGCAGACTGCTTCGCAGCCGAACACTCAATCGCAGCAAGGCAGTCCCACTGCTCCAATAGGAACGGCTGCAGCGCCCGCAGAAGAGCCCGTTGGGGCAGCCGGATCCAGACCGGCCGGCGCAGTCATCGCGCCGGCGAAACAGCGGCGTGTGCACACGATTCTGATCAGAGTCGGCCTGATTGTCGGGGCAGGTATAGCTATTGGAACTGTCGCAGCCCTGTCTCACGCCAGCGCCAGTCAACCTCACTGAAGACAAACCACTCCGGAGCAGACTTATGCATGTATGCGACTCAAAACGACCTGCGACACTGGTAAGTTTCTCAGGTATCGATGGTGCCGGGAAAAGCACACAAATCAATGCGCTTTGCCAGCGCTTGCAGGATTTGGGTATGAAGGTCAAAGTTGTACGATTCTGGGATGACGTTTCCAGATTGAAATGGATCAGGGAATCGGCCGGCCATAAGTTATTCAAAGGAGATAAAGGGGTTGGCGCACCCGAAGCGCCAATCACTCGTAAAGATAAGAACATTCAATCGTGGCCGATGACCTGTATCCGGCTGGCCCTCTATTTCCTTGACGCTGTTTCGGCTCGCGCTGCAGTCAACTCAGCTCTTCGCTCTGACGCCGACTTCATTATTTTCGATCGCTATTGTTATGACGAACTTGCCAACCTCAACTTACACGATGTCGTATTGCGAGGGTATGTCACGCTCCTATTGCGGATTGTTCCAAAACTCGATAGAAGTTATCTACTCGATGCCGATCCAGTCCAGGCGCGCATGAGAAAGCCAGAGTACCCGCTCGGCTTTGTCTACCGGAACCGGGAGGCCTATCTGGAAATGCAAAAGTTGGCTGGCAGAATGATTGTCATATTGCCAAGAGAGGTCGACGATGTTGAGCGAGAGATCTGGTATCACACATTAGAAAACCTGCATTCGCTTGCAGGCAAGAATCACGATCCCTCTTCCGGGCAGCACTACACGGACGCAAACACTCTGGATGGCCCATTTACCCGCCCAGCCGCTTAAAAAGTTTACTATTGTTTTTTTCGCACGATGCACGGCCGGCGTCTCACGCATCTTAGAGTCTGAAGAGGGTTTTCATCCGCTCGCAAAGGAAGTTATCGCAAGAAAGGCTTATTGCCATGTTATCGAGCTTGCTGCGCAATCAACTCTTGTTTCTAGCTCTTCTCGCAGTTCAATTTGTTGTGTTGATGCCGAGTGCATTCGGCGCCTCGTGCACAACCCAATCGCAAATGACACCGGCGCAGCGAGAATCACTTTCAAGTACTGCGCGTATCATGGCAATGCAGATTCAGACTGGCGACGTGCAGGGTCTCCGTGCGATTACGATTCCCGCCGTAGCCGCGGATTTTGGCGGAATCATGGATTCAGTAGTTCGACTGAGGCCGCTTATACAACAGGCCGTAATAACCGTCGATGCGCTTTACATTCTGGATGCCTCGACTGATCCCGCAGGCGCGTCGAGAACAGACTTCTATTGCGGATCACCCGTCGTGGTGGTGAATCTCACCGATTTGCCCCCCGGCACTTATGCATTGGCTCTGCTTCATGCCACGGGTGTTCCTCAGCCGCACCAGCTATCGCTGATTCTGTCCAACACGCCCGGCAATCGCTGGATGCTTGCCGGTTTTTTTGACAAGCCAATGACTGAGGCAGGCCACGATGGCCTCTGGTATTGGGTCTCGGCGCGCAAATTTGCGCAAACTCCCTCAAGCTGGGCAGCCTGGCTCTACTACCGTCAGGCTGCGTTCCTTCTCGACCCACTCGACTCGCTGTCCAGCCCCAACCTGCAGAAGCTGGAGCACGAAACCGATGAGGTGCATCCGAACGGGCTTCCCATCACAGGCTCGATGATTGTAAGTGCTCCCGGCGAGTCGTTCAACGTGACTGCGATTGACACTACGACGCAGTTCGGCGGCGCGTTGGATCTTGAAGTGCATTACACACCCGATGCAACACAAGCCGCGCAATTGAGAGATCCCCCTTTAGCGCGCAAACAGGTGACAGATGTCATGCAGGCCTTACTCAGCCAGCATCCTGATCTGCGCGATGCCTTTCATGGTTTTTGGGTGCGTGCCGATCAGGGCACGAACTCCCTGTTCGCGCTTGAGCTGCCAATGAATGGAATTGCTGCGAACCCCACAGCACCGAAGCCAACTACCTTTCCCGCTCAACAATAGAGCCTCTGGGTGTCGATACGCGACAGCGAGGTAGAGTGCCTACGGATCCGCGATGCCAATCCCGAACAGAGAGCTTCGAGTCTAGCCGACTCAACGGACAGGGCCGGCTGCAGAACTGATTCTGGCCAATCAAAGCAACTTTTTTGCGCCGCCAGACAACCTGCGGGAATCTGGGCGCATCTTCTCGTCCATCCCGGGGCGGGTTTTAATATTTTGGGGGCCGAACCGCGGATTGCTTCTTCCTTCTCCCTTCTGGAGTCAAAGAACATGGAAACAGCGGTTGAAGAGCCCGTTGGCGGCTCTAAACGCCAGGAATTCGTATCGAGCGGCAACCAGGTTCCGGAGTCCGCGCCGCAGGAATATCTCACAGCGATTCTTGAAAGCCTTCAGACCATGAAGAATGGGGACTTCAGCGCGCGCCTTCCGGGCACGTGGACTGGACTACCTGGCAAGATTGCCGACAGCTTCAACGAGATTGTTGGGGCCAACGAACAGATGGCGCTGGAACTGAAGCGCGTTGGCCAGGCAGTGGGAAAAGAAGGCAAGACGCGAGAGCGGATTCGCCTGCAACAGAGCCGGGGTGCGTGGGATGGGATGGAAATCTCCGTAAACACGCTGGTGGAAGACCTGCTGCGCCCGACCACTGAAGTAACACACGCCATTGCGGCTGTTGCCCAGGGTAATCTCACGCGAACGGTTCGGCTGGATGTGGACGGACGTCCGCTCGAGGGCGAGTTTCTGCGCTCGGCAAATATTGTCAATACGATGATCCAGCAGCTTGGCGTATTTACCGAAGAAGTGACGCGCGTGGCCCGCGAAGTGGGCACCGACGGCAAGTTGGGAGGACAGGCGAAGGTGCCTGGTGTGGCCGGCACTTGGAAGGACTTGACCGATTCGGTCAACTCAATGGCATCGAACCTCACCGGCCAGGTAAGAAATATCGCAGAGGTAGCGACAGCCGTGGCCAGCGGCGACCTTTCGCGCAAAATCACCGTCGATGTTCGCGGCGAGATTTTGCAACTCAAAGAAGCCATCAACACCATGGTCGACCAGTTGCGCTCCTTCGCATCCGAGGTAACGCGCGTGGCGCGCGAAGTGGGCACAGATGGCAAGCTGGGCGGGCAGGCCGTGGTGCCCGGCGTGGCCGGCACGTGGAAGGATCTGACCGACTCAGTTAACGCAATGGCCGGCAATCTGACGGCACAGGTAAGAAACATTGCCGAAGTTACGACGGCCGTGGCGCGCGGCGACCTTTCGCGCAAGATTACTGTGGACGTAAAGGGCGAAATCCTCGAGCTCAAAGACACCATCAACACCATGGTGGACCAGCTCAACGCATTCGCCGGCGAAGTGACGCGCGTGGCGCGCGAAGTCGGTACGGAAGGCAAGCTGGGTGGCCAGGCAAATGTGCCAGGAGTGGCAGGTACCTGGAAAGACCTCACGGACAACGTGAACTTCATGGCCGGTAACCTTACCGGACAGGTGAGAAACATTGCCGAAGTAGCAACGGCGATCGCAAACGGCGACCTTTCGCGCAAGATCACTGTGGATGTACGCGGAGAAATTCTTCAGCTCAAAGAAACGCTGAACACCATGGTGGATCAGCTGAACCGGTTTGCCGGCGAAGTAACGCGCGTGGCGCGCGAAGTGGGAACCGAAGGCAGGTTGGGCGGCCAGGCCAACGTTCCCGGTGTCGCAGGCACATGGAAGGATCTTACCGACTCAGTGAATTCGATGGCCGGTAACCTTACGGCGCAGGTAAGAAATATCGCCGAGGTCACCACTGCTGTAGCCCGCGGCGACCTTTCGCGCAAGATCACCGTCGACGTGAAGGGTGAGATTCTTGAGCTCAAAAACACAATCAACACCATGGTTGACCAGCTTAACGCGTTCGCCGGCGAAGTGACGCGCGTGGCGCGCGAGGTGGGCACCGACGGCAAGCTCGGTGGACAGGCGCAGGTTTCAGGCGTTGCCGGTACATGGAAGGACCTCACCGACAACGTCAACTTCATGGCCTCGAACCTGACCGGCCAAGTGCGTAACATCGCTGAGGTGGCCACTGCCGTGGCGCGCGGTGACCTGTCGCGCAAGATTACTGTGGACGTGAAGGGCGAGATTCTGGAGCTGAAAGACACGCTCAACACCATGGTTGACCAGCTCAACGCGTTTGCCGGCGAAGTTACGCGCGTAGCTCGCGAGGTCGGGACCGACGGAAAGCTAGGCGGCCAGGCGCAGGTACCCGGCGTGGCCGGAACTTGGAAAGACCTCACCGACAATGTCAATTCCATGGCCTCGAACCTGACCGGCCAGGTGAGAAACATCGCGGAAGTTTCGACCGCCATCGCAAACGGCGACCTCTCGAAAAAGATCACGGTCAACGTGAGCGGCGAAATTCTGCTTCTCAAAGAAACCATCAATACCATGGTTGATCAGCTCAACCGGTTTGCCGGTGAGGTGACCCGCGTCGCCCGCGAAGTGGGAACTGAAGGACGGTTAGGCGGTCAGGCCAACGTGCCTGGCGTGGCAGGAACATGGAAGGATCTGACAGATTCGGTGAATTCCATGGCTTCGAACCTGACTGGTCAAGTGAGAAATATCGCGGAGGTCACAACGGCCGTAGCTCGCGGCGATCTGTCGCGCAAGATCGCGGTTGATGTCAAGGGCGAGATTCTCGAGCTCAAAAACACGATCAATACCATGGTGGATCAGCTCAATGCATTCGCCGGCGAGGTGACGCGCGTGGCGCGCGAAGTCGGTACCGATGGCAAACTCGGCGGGCAAGCTGTTGTGCCTGGCGTGGCTGGAACATGGAAGGACCTTACCGACTCGGTGAACTTTATGGCCGGTAACCTGACGGCGCAGGTAAGAAATATCGCCGAGGTAGCCACCGCCATTGCAAATGGCGATTTGTCGCGCAAGATTACTGTCGACGTCCGCGGTGAGATTCTGCAGCTCAAAGAGACACTGAACACAATGGTCGAACAGCTTCGCTCATTCGCGGCCGAGGTTACGCGCGTGGCGCGCGAGGTGGGATCGGAAGGCAGGCTTGGCGGTCAAGCTAACGTGCAGGGCGTGGCCGGCACCTGGAAGGATCTCACGGATTCAGTGAACGCGATGGCCGGCAACTTGACTGCCCAGGTGAGAAACATTGCCCAGGTAACTACGGCTGTCGCGCGCGGCGACCTTTCGCGCAAGATCACCGTCGATGTGAAAGGCGAAATTCTTGAATTGAAAGACACCATTAATACGATGGTGGACCAGCTCAACGCCTTCGCCGCCGAAGTGACGCGCGTGGGCCGCGAAGTCGGCACAGAAGGCAAGCTCGGCGGCCAAGCCAGTGTGCCTGGCGTCGCAGGCATCTGGAAGGACCTCACCGACAACGTCAACGTGATGGCTGCCAACCTGACCGAGCAGGTACGCGGAATTGTGAAAGTGGTGACCGCCGTTGCCAACGGCGTGCTCACCCAGAAGCTGACGGTTAACGCCAAGGGCGAGGTAGGCGCGCTGGCCGAGACCATCAACAATATGACCGATACGCTGGCGACCTTCGCCGCACAGGTGACGACAGTGGCCCGCGAAGTGGGCGTGGAGGGCCGGCTCGGCGGTCAGGCCAACGTGCCTGGTGCTGCCGGAACCTGGAAGGACTTGACCGGCAACGTGAACCTTCTGGCCGCCAACCTGACCAACCAGGTGCGCGCTATCGCCGAAGTAGCTACCGCCGTGACCAAGGGCGATCTTACGCGGTCGATTCAGGTGGAAGCCAGCGGCGAAGTGGCCGAGCTCAAAGACAACATCAACACTATGATCGACAATTTGCGGCTCACGACAGACCGCAACACTGAGCAGGACTGGCTCAAAACCAATCTTGCGCGATTTACCGGCATGCTGCAGGGCCAGCGCGACCTCGGCGCAGTAGGACGCATGCTTCTTTCCGAGTTGGCGCCTCTTGTCAATGCGCAACAAGGCGTCATTTATCAGATGGGCGGCAGTGAGCCCTCGGCAGAGGCCGGAACGCTCGTGCTGCTTTCTACGTTTGCCGACACACCCGAGGGTTACGTTGGCGAGGTAAGAATTGGCGAAGGTCTCCTGGGTCAATGCGCGGCGGAGAAACGGCGCGTCCTTATCACCGAGATGCCCAAGAAGACTGCTCCGATACGTTCCGGCCTGTTCAAAGCGCCGCCTAAGAACGTCATCGTGCTGCCCGTACTTTTTGAGGACCGTGTCAAAGCAGTGATCGAGTTAGCCAGTCTGGGCTCATTCACCGCGTCACAGCTGGCATTCCTCGAGCAGCTTACATCGAGTATTGGCATCGTTCTAAATTCGATTGAAGCCACTATGCAGACTGAGGGGCTTCTGAAACAGTCGCAACAGCTCGCCGCCGAACTGCAGACACAACAAAAAGAACTGCAACAGACAAATGAACAGCTTGCGCAGAAGGCACAAGAGCTTGCCGAACAGAACTATGAAGTCGAACGCAAGAATCAGGAGATCGAGCAGGCACGGCGCGCCCTCGAAGAAAAGGCCCGAGAGCTGGCGCTCACGTCGAAATACAAGTCTGAGTTTCTTGCCAACATGTCACACGAGCTGCGGACCCCGCTCAACAGCATTCTGGTGCTGGGCCAGCAGCTGGCAGAAAATCCGGATGGCAGCCTTTCACCGAAGCAGGTCGAATTTGCGCGCACCATTCATGGCGCCGGAACCGACCTTCTCAACCTGATCAGCGATATCCTCGATCTTTCGAAGATCGAATCGGGCACGGTTTCCGTCGAGGCGGAAGAGGTCTTTTTCAGCGCTGTGCTTGAAGGCATCGCCCGCCCATTCCGGCACGAAGCTGAGAATCGGAAGTTGGCCTTCGATGTTACATCCGATCCGAAGATGGGTCGCAGTCTCGTCACCGACTCCAAGCGTTTGCAACAAGTATTGAAGAATCTCCTCTCCAATGCCTTCAAATTCACTGAACATGGCACTGTGAAGCTCGCCGTTTCTCAGGCGAAATCCGGCTGGAGTTCGGACCACCCGATCTTGAATGGCGCGGGCTCGGTAATTGCCTTTGAGGTGAGCGATACCGGCATCGGCATTGCGCCGGAAAAGCAGCGCATTATCTTCGAAGCGTTTCAACAGGCCGACGCCGGCACCAGCCGGAAGTTCGGTGGAACCGGCCTTGGGCTCGCAATAAGCCGCGAACTTGCCAACCTGCTGGGCGGCGAAATCCAGCTGAAAAGCGTTCCCAGCCAGGGAAGCACATTCACGCTATATCTGCCACAAACTTATGTGGGGCCCGCGGTTCCGCCAGTCTCCAAAACCGGTGAGAAGAGTGGCACTGCTATGGGCACAGCCACTTTCCTCACTACGGCAACTGTGGTTGAACAGGAAGCGAGGATCGAAGACGATCGCGCTATCCTGCAGACCGGCGACAACCTGCTGCTGATCATTGAAGACGATCCGCATTACGCCAATGTGCTCTGCGACCTTTCACACGACAACGGATTCAAGGTCTTGATAGCAAGCACCGGGACTGAAGGTCTGGCGCTGGCCCAGGAGTTTCATCCAACGGCAATCTCACTCGATGTTTTCCTGCCTGACATGCTCGGCTGGACCGTGCTGAATCACCTTAAGCAAGACCCAGCCACGCGCCATATTCCGGTTCAGATGCTTACGCTCGATGAGGACCAGCGGCATGGGCTATCGCGCGGCGCCTTCTCCTATGTCACTAAACCTTCCAGTACCGAAGAAATCCATGCTGCGCTGACGCGAATCCGGGAGTATTCGAAGCGGCAGCGCAAACGGCTGTTGGTGGTTGAAGACAATCCGGCGGAACAGCTTAGCATTCGCGCGCTGCTGGGTTACGAAGATATCGACATTGATGTAGCTTCATCTGGTCAAGCCGCTCTTTCCGCGTTATCAAATGGAGCCTACGACTGCATCGTACTAGACCTCCGGCTCCCGGATATCAGCGGCTTTGATCTACTTGAACAACTTCGTGATGACGCGGAATTAAAAGACATCCCCGTCGTGGTGTTTACGGGAAGAGAGCTGAACCCTGAGGAAGACGCGCAACTGCACACCATCGCTCGCAGCGTGGTAGTCAAAGATGTTGAGTCCCCCGAACGCCTGTTGGATGAGACCGCCCTCTTTCTCCATCGGGTGATTACCGACCTTCCGCAGGAAAAACAAAACATGCTCGATCGCCTGCACCGGTCGGACGACGCGCTCGAGGGCCGCAAAGTGCTGGTTGTTGACGACGATGTGCGCAACATTTTTGCAGTAAGCAGTGTCTTAGAAAGACGCGGCATGACTGTGCTCTCCGCAGGAACAGGACGCGAAGCAATCGAGACGATTGAGTCAACTCCCGATCTCGCCATCGTGTTGATGGATATCATGATGCCGGAGATGGATGGATACGAGACTATGCAGGTGATCCGGCAGAACCCGGCCTTGAGGCGGCTGCCGATCATTGCTCTTACAGCTAAGGCGATGAAGGGTGACCGAGAGAGATGTCTTGAGGCCGGTGCGTCAGAATACTTGGCGAAACCTGTAAACACTGAACAACTGCTCTCGGCTCTGCGAATTTGGTTGCATCGGTAAAGGCATTCTGAGCTGAACCTGTTAACATGCGGCGCAGGTTGGGCGCACGCATTGCCGAAGTAAAGACAGAAATGCAGATTCAAGAGTTTGCGCAGCAAGGAGAAACAGCGATGACGGCGGGCGAGAAAGTCAACATCCTTATGGTTGACGACCAACCAGCCAAGCTCCTGAGCTACGAAGTAATACTTGCAGACCTGGGTGAAAACCTCATCAAGGCTCGTTCCGCAAGCGATGCCTTGAATATCTTATTAAAGACTAATGTTGCCGTCGTTCTGATGGATGTAAGCATGCCCGATGTAGACGGCTTTGAGCTGGCTGAACTCATACGGCAGCATCCTCGCTTCCAGCAGACCGCGATCATCTTTATTTCCGGCGTCCATCTTTCCGATTCAGATAGGATCCAGGGCTATCGCCGTGGCGCCGTCGATTACATTTCGGTTCCAGTCGTACCTGAGGTTCTGCGGGCGAGAATCAGCGTGTTTGTGGATCTTTACCGCAAGACCCGCATGCTGGAGTCGCTGAATAGGGAACTTGAGCTGCGCGTAGAGGAACGTACTTCGGAACTTAGAAAGAGCGAAGCCGAATTCAGAATGCGTGCGGAGCTGCTCGATGTTGCCTCCGAAGCTATTATGATGCGCTCGATGGATGGAGACGCCATTGAGTTTTGGAATACCGGCGCAGAGAATCTCTATGGCTGGAAACGCGATGAAGTGATGGGTGAGGACGTGCACAAGCTTTTACAGACAGTTTTTCCGGTTCCACGATCGGAGATCTTCGACGCGCTTCGTGAACGCAAGTCATGGCAGGGCAATCTGATCCAGACCACCAAGAGCGGTGCACAAATCGTCATTGCCTGCCGAAAAACTGTCAATCTAGAGGGTAATGCTGTCCTGGAAGTCGGCCGCGATATCACTGCCCAGCTGCGCGCAGAGGAAGCACTGCGCGAAACCGAGAAGCTGGCTGCGATGGGCCGCGTAGCCAGTATCATTGCGCATGAAATCAATAATCCACTCGCTGCTATCACCAACATTTTTTATTTGCTGAGTGAGCATCCATCGCTTTCTCCGGACGCACGCGCGCTCGCCGAGATGGCAGAGAAGGAGCTGCAGCGTGTAAGCCACATTACCCGGCAAACTCTCAGCTTTTACCGGGAATCGAAGCACCCGATATCGATTCAAATCGCGGATCTGCTCGATGACGTCCTGGGGTTGCAGCAGCGCGCTCTCAATTCCGCTGGCATCACCGTGCACAAGAAGTATTTGTCAGTGGCGCCGGTGAATGGGTTCCCGGTCGAGTTGCGGCAGGTATTTCTCAATCTGATTGGCAACGCGATACAAGCGATGCCAGAAGGAGGAACGCTTGGCATTCACATACACGAAGCCACCGATTGGACCAGAAATCGACGCGGCATCATGATTTCGATCATCGATACCGGCGGTGGCATTCAGCCCGCGGATGCAGTGCAGTTGTTTCAGCCATTTTTCAGCACCAAAGCAACAAAAGGTACAGGCCTGGGCCTGTGGATCAGCAAGGGCATTATTCAAAAATACGATGGACGCATTAATTGCAGAAGTCTTCGAACCAAGGGCGGGTGTGTCACTTGTTTCAGAGTTTTTTTCCCGTCCACTAGTAGTCTTGATCGCAATTTTTTGCGCGCTGAGGAGTCTCCTCGGGCGGAACGCAAGATGACCGTAAGCACCCCAGGTTGATCCGCGTCGCAGGGTCAACAAAGCTGCCCGTAATACAACGAGAGAGCCGAAGCATGCATCACACCATCAGATATTACGCTGAAGGCCACGAAAACCAAGCTTCACCCGGCGCACAGACGTGTGTTAGACAAAAGCAAAGGAGCCTGTGACAAATTGCCAAATAGCAGGGGAGTTGTTTTTGTCGTCGACGATGAGGTATTGATCGCGAAAACCTTGGCGATGATCCTCAATCAAACGGGCTTCGCCGCGAGCGCATTCGAGGACCCTTTTCGGGCCTTGGAATCCGCAGCAGGTGGTTTGCCGCCCGACCTTCTTATCACTGACGTGATCATGCCGGGGATGTCCGGAATTGAACTCGCCGTTCAATTCCGTAAAGAATATCCCGGGTGCAAGGTGCTGCTTTTTTCGGGACAAGCCGCCACTGCGGACATGCTCGCTACTGCCAAACTTCATGGGCATGATTTCGAAGTTCTCGCGAAACCTGTACACCCTTCAGATCTCCTGGCTAAACTGCGCGACCTGACCGACAGCAGTGAAAAGGAAGTCTCAGGTTCGTAGATTTCAATGGAGCCGATGTTGCCAAGACCTCATCGGCCTGCAATCCTCGCAAAAGGCATAGCTACCTGCCGCTGCAGGGCCGGACTTGATTCGCACGACCGCTAATCAAGTCCGCGATATTATGCAGCCCGGGTTGCATTGGATTGGCTCTGGATCTGGATAGGCACAGCGAAGCTGCCGTTTTGCACTGCAATGTATCCAGCCTGGGTCGCGAGCGTGACCTGAGCGCGGTACACCTCGCTGATGAGAGAGACCGGTCGGCCGCGCACTTCATCGTAAACACGGCCTACATACTCGCCCAACAATCCCAGCGACAGAAGCAGCAGGGCTCCCACAAAAAATACCGCGCCTGCCACGCCGAGGCCAATGGCGGCTACGGGACTGGATGAAAGAAGCATCGCTATCATCAGAATCATTGCCAGGCAACCGGTAAGGCAGAATAGTCCGAAGCTGAGCCTCAGCGGTTTGTAGCTGAAACTGGTGATCGCATCCATTGCGTACTTGATGCGGCTCATGAATGATAACTTGCCGTCGCCGGCCAGGCGGTCCTGCCGATCATAGTAGACAATCGCATTGCTGTAGCCGACCCAGGCCCGCAGCCCAGGCAAGTAACGATTCCTTTCCCGCAGGGCGTTCATTGAATCCACGGCCTTGCGGTCCATCAGGCCGAAGATGCCAGCATTCAGAGGAATTGGATAGTCGGAGAGCATGCCGAGAACGCGATAGAAAAGTGGGAAGAGAACGGCAAGAATCTTACGGCTCTCTTGTCGGCTGCGGCGCACGCCAATCACGACCTCGGCTCCTTTGCGCCACTCGTCAATGAGTTGCGGAATTACTTCTGGAGGATCCTGGAAATCGCCGTCCATCAATATCACGGCATCGCCCTGGGCGGTTTGAAGCCCGGCTGAGATGGCGCCCATGTGCCCCCAATTGCGAGAGAGTTCTACCACAACAACGCGCGGATCCTGGCTTTGCAGCCCTTTGAGCAACTCCAGAGACGAATCGGTCGAGCCGTCATTTACGTAAACAACTTCCCAATCGTCAACAACGTGTTGCATTGAATTGGCAACAGCCTCGTGAAACCTCACGACGAGCTCTTGTTCGTTATATATGGGCACAACAAGAGATATCATTTTGAGCTCCTGAATAAATATATTGATTTGGACGATCCCGCTGCGATCGCCTCTAGTCTATCTCTAACCTTTTTCAGATCGGACCCTTACCCTAAATCATCGCTTGGAAAACACGTACTTTCCATCTCTGCTCCGCCGGGGTCAATACAACAATGTAGCGTGTGCGCATGCGCTGGTTCGTAATCGGCTTTCCACGATCCGAAACCTGCATGTCGTACTCTACTGTATCTGTTAGCTCTATCGATAATCCTTCAGGTGAATAAAAAACAATTTGGATATCGTGCGAATTGGCCTGATAACGCGTGCTCAGGCCAGCCCCGGCTTGTTCCTGCACTGTCTCACCAAGTTTGTCTAAAGCCGCACCTGCAAAATAAGTGCTCAGCAAATCGCTCCGGTTTTGTTCGAAAGCCGTGCTTAAACTCTTCCATGCTTCCAGATAATCTCGAATTGCGGCCGATGCTGTTTGCTCCTGTAATGCTCGAGGCCCTTGTTGGGCTACTGGTGATTCGATGCGTACGCTGGGCTGCGCGGCTGCATGGTTCGAGTAGGCAAATCCAAGAACACAGAGCGCCGGAAGCAGTCGTTTCAATAACTTCAACATTACTGTCCCTCCCAGCGAATCTGATTGCCCATCACAACTCCGCTCGCAGCAGAGAGCAGGGCCCCGTTATGAGCAGGCATGTTTACTTGTGCAATACCTCTTTTAAGAGGCACGTCAACGGTAGTCTGCGCGTCTTGATAAGTCTCTGTGAATGTCACAATGGTTCCATCCGGTATGGCATTGCCACCGCAATCGCGCAATGGTTCGGTCTCAACCTGGATCTGGTTGCCGGATGGCTTCGCCGACATCTTGATCCCGCATGGATCTCCTGGAACCTGTCTTACGATACGGGTGCTGTTGACGTCGTTTATCCGGACTATGAATTTATCCGCTCCTTGTTGCTGAGTCGAGTTCATTTCAGCGAATGCGGCGCCATCGTGCGTAGGCACGGCGCGGGACTGCGCGGCGCCGGAAGGAGTGGACAGATCGAAAGAGACTGGCTCAGGGGCGGTGATCAGATTCTTGTAGGCGTCGAAGACATAGACCGCTCCGGTGATGCCGCCGTTAATTCCGACGGGTAGACGGGAGGGTCTGGCGAGGAAGCTCAACTCAGAGGGTTTGTTCGCGGCGGTGACATCTAATTCGCTTTTGTCGGTCGATCCATCCGTTCTAAGAATCACCAGATAGTGCCCAGCGTTGTGCAGCGTGCCTGGCGCAAAAAATACCGCATGCCCCCGCTCAACATCACGCATTAACACCTGATTTGGACCCACAATGTATAAAGTCGCTTTTCCGCTTCCATTGGTTTGAATTGAGAAGCCATCACCCGCTTCGATCGATTGTGGAGCCTGCATTCCTCCGGCCTGCGAAAAGAGGGACGGTGTGGCGACCAGCAGGCTGCTGGCAATGAATGTCAGGCTTTTCTTCACAGCGCGCCTCCCTCGCTATAAGAAGCAACGGTCGTGCGCTCGCTGCTGATCTTGCGGGCCAGGTCTTCAGGAATGTGGATGTCAAAAGGTACCGGACTCTGGGGAAGCAGCGCGGTATTGACGTAACGGTCGGCCACCCACACTAATTGGCCAGTCTTGTCGTAGAAGGTTCCCAGAACGTGCGCGACGTTCACGATCTGCCCGCTCTGATTGATGAGCTGCCCAGACAGGGATGCGTCGGGAGCCGGGATCAGATGCTCATTATCAATCTCGATGACCGGATCCGCCGATGCTGAAATCAAGGACGAAAATGGCGTCATGCGGATGCTGCTCACCCCCGAAAGTGTTCGATCGGGAAACTGTATAAGGAACGGGGTTACCTGCTTGGGCAGCAGAAGATGGGAAATCTTGTCAAAACTACCCGCTGTCGCAATCGGCGATTGATCTTTCCCCAGCAGCGTTGCAGTCACCGAAACGTAAGCTGGCACGATATCCTCATTAAGCAGCTCGCCCAGGATGAATACGCCCTCGGCGCGCTGAACAGGATGCATATCCACGATGCGCACCTGCGGTGCTTCAACATCCTGCGTGCCCCAGTCGTCTCCCGCTCCTCGGTAGATAACATCCCACCGAAGGTAGTTAACGGGAATAACCTGTGGAGGAACAACAGGTTGTTTTTCAATGGGCCATACCACCTGCCACTGATCGCCGTTCCTGGTCACATGAAGGTCTCGGCTGATGGTGGAGATCCCAACGACTGTGGACCAATACAGCTTGATCTGAATGTCTGCATCGCTGGCCGAAGAATGTAGTGGCCGCACATCGAAATGATCGAGCGTCGCGTACGTGAGCAGACTGGGATAGTAACCGGTAAGATCGTGTTCAAACTGCGGCTCGGTAAATGTGGCCTTGTTCGCCAGGCTCGAATACGCTTTTCCCCACGCCCTTTCGCGTATCGCTTCTCCGAGACTAGTCACCGCTTGTTCAGGTGTCGAGGAAGATTGAAACAAGTGCTGGTCGCCCGCATAAGCGAGGGCGGAGGGAACCGGCCACACAGTTCCAACTATGACCAGCGCCACGGTGGCAGCCATCAAAAAAGCGGCGAGTAATCCCCCTTTATTCATGATGCCAGCCTCCCTGGTACGAGATCGTCGCCAGTAGAAATGGGGCGCTCGACCAAGACTCGAATTCTTCTCTTTTCCGGAATCAAGAGGACAATGATTGCAAATATGCTGCTGCCCACCGGAAGAATTCCCCACATCAGCCCCTGCCAGCGCGGAGGGATCTGCGGTGCGTTTACCGGAGTCGCCGGCGGCACGCCGTCTTTGCTCCACACGATAATCGTGTTGTCCTCAAGGCTGTCGACTGGACGCCAGCCGGCAAAGGCGAGCAGTGGATCGTAATACCGGTCTCTGACGAAGACCCACTTGAGGCCGTACTGATCGGCATCCGTCAGCATTGCTCGAAGTGAGTCAAGACCTGCGGTGCCAAAATACTTCGCACTGGTGAGCGCACCGCCGCCGTAGCGGGTCAATTCTGGTAGCGTGCGGCCTGAATTCCATTCACCGTCGACGCTGCTCGCATCCGTCATCACTGCCAGCCGCGAGATTTTATTGCCGAATCCCAGGGTGATGTACCTGTATTGATCGTGACCGTCGCGATTAAGCCACGCCGCAACAGAGTCTACCTTGAACTCTTCGGCATCCGCCGGGCGATAAGTCGACCACGCCACAGCCAAAGCGCAACTGGATGCCGCCAGAATCGCGAGCCCGATTGTGGCGCGCGAATGGAATCTGTCGATTAGTTGCTCGGCAAGCAGGCCAACAAACGGAAGCGCGAGCAGGGTCGCCCAATAGCTGAACCGCTCCATGGTTAACACATAGAAAGCGCGGCCAAGCAGAATATGACCGACCGGAGTTGTTCCGCCTAGGCCAAGCATGAATGCCAGCCAGAATCCAAAGAGCAGGGGGCGAAGCCGGGCATTCATCGATCCGCGAATGAAGATGAACGGTAACGCCAGAATCAGGGCGCCGTATGGAACCACAAAGTAATTAAGACCCCACTGCGGGCTGAGGATGAAGTTTGCCCGGCTGGGGTGGGGAATGGGCGTCTGTGTCACGGGATTGTGAATCAATGCTATCCAAAACGGAAGCAACACAATTGCAATTGCCCCGCAGACGACCAACGTGATGGTCACTGTACGGAAACCGAAGACTGACGCTGGGAGCCGATCGCCATCTTGACGATCAATGAAAGCAAGCGCCAGGACGGGTACGGCGAAGAGAATCGATCCGAAGAGCAGAGTGGCATGATGGGCGGCCGCGGCGGCTGTAAACAGGGCAGTTGCTTTGACGAAAGGGCGCCAGCCGCCGTGCCTGATCCATTTGAATAAGTATGGCAGTCCAATCAGATAGATCGGCGCAGCAAAAGTGGTGCCGAGTTGCCCCGCGGAGTAAACAAGGAAACTCTCTGAACCGAGAAAAACAGCTGCAAACGCGGCAATCGAAGCTGCCCTCGGTCCAACCCATAATCTTGAGAAGCGGTAGACCCCGACGACAAGAAGCAGGATGGCAATCAGCTGAACCCCCATGTAGGCCAAATCCAAGCCAAACACCTTGGAAAGCAATGCTGTCCACTGCTGCGGAAGGGGCGGATAGGTGGTTTGTGAAAAACCTGCATACCACTTTGCATTCCACGGATCGAACCAATGGTGAAGATAGTGGGAGGCGAAAAATATATGGAAATTCGTATCGTACGATTTCAAAGGCAATTTCATCAGCAGCAGGGGTAGATGAACTGCAACTGCCGCTAATAAGAGATATGCAAAAGGTATGGGTTGTGGCGACGATTCGGGCGATGGTGATTGGTCCACAAAAATACCCCTTCAATTCGATCGAATTCAAGTCTTTCAATATCGCGTCAACGCCCTGTAGCGCCGATCTTTCCCCTTTTAATGTCGCGAAAGCATATAACGCGTACAAATGCGCGCACTGACGGCAAGAGCAGGATAAAAGTTGCACTGACGTTTCTTTACGATTGGAAAACAAGGTTTATGGTTGCCTTGTCATTCGCTCCTTTCGAGTTATCACAAGCCTTTTGCGGCACACTGCTCCCACTTTTTGATATAGCCAACATCAACGGAGTTTTGGGCATCACAAAGAATGCTTGAAATTTCTGCTACTGGTGAAATTCCCTTGAACGCTGTGCCCCGGGTGATGCAGTTTCTGTTGTTGTTCGTGTACAGCGCATTGACGTGCGCCGTGCGCGCGCAGACATATCAGCTCGGTCAACCGGACTCTAAGAACCCTTCAGCTCAGACCGGAAAGACTCAGCCGGCCGATCAGCAGCTTGGCTGGGGTTCGAATATTCAAAATGCTCGACTTGCCCGCGCGGCTCAGCTGGCAATTCAACAAGGAGATCATGCGCAGGCGTATGACTATGCGCAACGTGCGGCGCAGGCAGCCCCAAACGATCCTCAACTCTGGTTTCTACTTGGATATGCGGCTCGACTCGACTTGAAATATCAACAGTCTGTTGACGCCTACAATCGCGGGCTTCGCCTTAGTCCGTCTTCGCCCGATGGGCTTTCGGGTCTTGCGCAATCCGAAATTGTGCTGGGCCGAACCGCGGATGCGGAACGAATCCTGAAGCAGTTGACGTCAGCTGATCCGAGACGCAGAGACGACCTGGTATTGCTCGGCAATATTTACTTGAGGTCAAAGGATTACGCAAACGCCATCGACGCGCTCGAAAAGGCAGAAAGGCTCCAGCCGGGCGCACGCTCCGAGCTACTGCTGGCTCTTTGCTACCAGCAAACAAAACAAGCGGATCAAGCAAACCGCTACATTGAGTTGGCGGAGCGGCGAGCCCCCAATGATCCTGACGTCCAGAGGACACTGGCAGGCCAGTATCGCGACATGGGAGATTACCCAGCGGCGATCACAACACTTAAGTCCATCCGTAACCCCAGGCCCGATGTAACGGCGGAACTTGCGTATACTTACCAGCTCGATGGCGACCTTAACAACTCGGCCAGACTCTATTCGCAAGCTGCAAACGCTGCCCCTCGAGTTATCGATCTGCAACTCACTGCTGCGCAAGCTGAGATTGCAGCCGGCTCAGTCGATGGAGCAGCTCCGTTTCTCAAGCGTGCCGCAGGCTCCGACCCCGATAACTACCGGCTACATGCAATCAGGGGAGAAATCGCGCAGTTGCAGAATCAAGATGCAATCGCCATTAAGGAATACAGCGCCGCATTGGCTCGTCTGCCGCAAGACCCCGCAGAGGGACCTCTTTACGGCATTCAATTGCACATGGATCTGATGGCACTTTATCGGAACACTGCTGATACAAAGGCCGCACAACGCGAGCTCGAGACAGCCCAGAGTCAGATCAACGCTCTTGATGGCGCTGGGACCGCGAGGGAGCAATTTCTCCGCCTGCGTGCATCGATCAAGTTGAATACCGGAAACCCCGACAGCGCTCTTAAGGACATCGACGCAGCGCTGGCCATCAATGCTTCGAGCCGTGACGACCTGCAACTGAGCGGCGACATCCTGATGCGACTGGGACGAACTGAAGATGCGCTTACGGCCTACAAGAAGATTCTTGCAGCCGACCCGAATAACAAGTTTGCACTGATCTCCGCCGGATATGCTTCGCGTGCGGCGGGGCGCAATGAAGACGCTGAAAGATACTTCGAGCACCTGGCGCAGGTTAGCCCTTCGCTGTATATTCCCTATCTCGCTCTCGGCGATCTGTTTACAACGCAGCGCGATTTCAAGTCGGCTCAGGCGGTATACAGTAAGGGCCATTCCTTAGCCCCACAGAATGCATTAATCGTTGCAGGGGGAATAAACGCGGCAATTGAGGCACATAACATTCCACTGGCAGCACAGTGGATGAAGCGAGTAACCGATTCGATGCTGAACGAGCCCGAGGTCCTTAGAGAAGAAGAACGGTATCTGAGCTTCGACGGCAAGTATCAGGAGTCTGCTGCGGTCGGTGAAAAGGCGATCAAAGCGCTACCCAGGGACCGTGACGTCGTAGTCTATCTCGGATACGATTTGCTGCATCTCGAAAAGTACGATGAACTGCTCAATCTGACCAAAGCATATCTCGACGTACTTCCTCAGGAAGCTGACATTCCATTGCTGGAAGGTTACGTGCATAAACACCAGGGCCTTAGCGAGAAGGCAATGGAAGATTTTACTGAGGCTCTAAAAAGAGACCCGAACGTGGTTACCGCTTACGTCAACCGCGGATACATGCTGAACGATCTCCACAAAGCACAGTTGGCGTCAGTGGACTTCCAGTCCGCCATCGCACGAGAGCCGGGCAATGGAGAAGCGCACCTTGGACTTGCCTATTCGTGGCTCGATCTTGGCAAGCCCCACTCCGCGCTCGATGAAGTCGAGCTGGCAGAGAAGGCGATGGGCGAATCGAGAGATGTCCATGTAATTCGTGCGACCGCCTATAGCCGGGAAGATATGCTGGCTAAAGCTATTGTCGAATATCGGCTGGCCCTAAAGTACACTCCGGATGACGGCGATCTTCACCTCGCGCTTGGCAACGATCTCCTCTCCGAACGGCAATATCGAGCCGCGATTGACGAACTGGACATTGCACAAAAGTTGGTTCCCGACAGCGCAAACGTCTACGTATTGCTGGCGCGTTCATACGCAAGCATGGATGAAAAAGATCGCGCATTGAACAACATTCAGTTGGCAGAACGGCGCATGCAATCGCTGCCCCCTGCAGAACAAAGCGAAATTCTCGTTTCTGCCGGGCAGGCGCTAAGTGTGCTGGGAGAACAGAAAAACGCGATGGAGCAGTTTCGGAAAGCGCTGGAAATCGCCGGTAACGACCGCGTCGGCGTCCGTATTGCAATAGGCCAATTGATGGCGCAGCAGAATCACACCGAGGATGCACAGAGGCAGATTGCTCTGGCCTGGATGGAAGCCGCCGCGGGTGAAGCCAAACAACCGACGGGAGGCCAATTCATCGCCGCAGCGGATGTGTTTCGTTCGACTCATGAGTATGAGTTATCGCAGGATTATCTTCAGCGCGCAAAGTTGGCCGGTGCGCCAGATGCGGAGGTCCGCATAGGGCTGGCAAACAATGATCTGGCAACAGGCAATACCGCAAGGGCCGCCGCCGAACTCTCCGCTGCGAGAACCGAAAGCGACAGCACTTCGGATTACCAATATCTGCTCGCCGAGGCGAATGTATATCGCCAAGAGCATCAGAATGCTCAAGCGCTGACTGCATTCGCGCAGGCATCGAATGCTGCCGGCGATGATCAGACCGTTGAGCAAAGCATGCTCCAGGCAGGCGCGGACGAAGGGTTGAGGGTCACACCAGATCTAAGTGTGCTCGCCGATTTCTCGGTGCTGGGGATTTTAGAGGACTCGACAGTTTATGTCCTGGACTCGAAACTGGACTCCCAACTGCCGGTCCAGAGCAGCAATGCTTCGCTTCTTCCGCCGCCGCGCGATTCAATTCAAACCCAATCGACAGAGGCTTACCACCTGCATCTTGCAAATTTCCCAACGATTGGTGGATTCTTCCAGGTTCGTAACGCACAGGGCGACATTTCGGTCCCCGCGACCAACTCCATTGTGAGCCGAAATACGACGGACTATGTATTCAACTCTGGCGTGAATCCAGTTGTTCATCTGGGCAGCAACGTTCTCGTCTTCAATGGCGGTATCCAGGCCACGATACGCCGCGACAGTGAATCACCGGTTCAGATGAATCAAAATTTACTCCGCACGTTTGTTTATGTATCGTCGAGCAGCTTCTTCAATGCAGTCTCATTCAGCGGGTATGCTATCCACGAAACGGGCCCATTTACCGAAAGCAATCTCAACTCCCGGACGCTGACCGGCGCACTTGACTTTCGTGTGGGTACTCCGTGGGGGAAAACAGCTCTGGTTACTGGCTGGGGTATGAACGATCAGTTGTTTTCTCCGGTCAATTTCGAAGACTATACCACCTCCTCATATATCGGACTTGAGCGCAGGTTCTCAGATCGGCTTGATATCCGTGCGATTGCTGAAGATGTGCGCGCGTGGCGGACGGTTGGCACCAAGTCAGGTATCGCCCAGAATCTGCGGCCGGCTGGCTCAATCGAGTTCGCTCCGAAACGGAATTGGGAAATCCAGGCGTCAAGCGCCTATTCAAATGTCAGAGGCTTTCACGTTTACGACGCAATCCAAAGCGATATTGCAATCTCTTATGCGAAGCCCTTCCACCGTAAGTTCAGTAACGACCTTGGTTCTTTCAATCTGAAGTATCCGATACGATTCTCCGCAGGCATTCAGCAGGAAACATTCATGAATTTTACTGCGGCGCAGAATGAAGCGGTATTGCCCTATATAGAGATCAGCGTGTTTTAGAGCAAAGGATCATTATGAAAGTTTGCTTAGTTGCTACTTTTCCTCCAAGTGGACGCCAACTCAACGAATACGCGTACTATATTGCCCGCGAACTCCAGGCGAATCCTGAAATTGAGCTGACTATCCTGGCGGACGAGTTGACGAATTACGACTTCGCCACAGACAAAAATGGTAAACCGCTTCCGGCGGCTCTGCAGCCGGAGTTGCCTGGATTCAATGTGATTCGCTGTTGGAAGTTCGGAAGCGTGGGGACGCCGATGCGTCTCTTGCAGACGATTCGCAGCCTTAAGCCGGACGTTGTATGGTATAACCTCGTCTTCTCAAGTTTTGCAACGCCCGATAAGCCAATAGCTGCGTTTGCAGGTCTCTCCGCGCCAGCGCTCACCCGAGCTGCGGGGTTTTATACTCATATCACCCTGCACCACATTCTCGAGCACGTGGAATTTTCCGGCGCTGGTGTCAAGCGCGAAGGGTTGTTCAGAATTGGCGCAAACCTCACGACCAGAGCGCTGTTGAAGGCTAACTCCATTTCAGTGCTTCTTTCCGGCTACCATCACACCCTGAAAACGAAGTATTCCGCGCAGAACGTACTGCTATCGACACACGGAACCTTTGCTTCTATTCCAACACCGCCCGACTTTACGAAGCGAGGCAATCCTGAAAAGCGCATTCTCGCAATTGGGCATTGGGGTACATACAAGCGCCTGGAGACATTGATGGAGGCGTTTCCGATAGTGCTGGAGAGAGTTCCGAATGCTCGATTGATTGTTGGGGGCGCAAATCATCATACTAAGGTCGGATATTGGGAATCGATACGAGACGCACAGCCACCAGGTTTGCCAATTGAGTTTCGTGGATATGTTCCTGAAGAGGATATTCCCGAGCTCTTCGGGTCAACTTCGATTGTGGTTATCCCGTATCATTCCGCTACCGGTTCGAGCGGCCCAGCTCATCAGGCCTGTGAATTCGGAATCCCGATTGTTTGTGCCGATCTTCCCGACTTCAGAGTAATGGTCGAAGATGAGGATATGGCGGTTCGCTTTTACAAACCAGGCAATGCCGCGGATCTCGCGGAGCAGTTGATTGCCATATTGCAATCGCCCGAGCTTGAACACGAGATGGCCGAGCAGAATTCCGTAGCCGGACTTGAAATGATGATCGGCAACGTCGTGAATAATTACCTTCGCTGGTTCAGGCTTCAAAGGTGCAAGCGTGTGCTGCGCAAAGAAAGAATGGCGGAACAACAGTGGTCAACTGCACAAATCGCCAGTCAAAGAGTTGATCCTGTGGATCTCGACTTTGTGAGTAAATCCGTCGACGCTGGCCACTGATCGCAATTGCCGGATTCGCAGATCGCTGCCCTATTGCGAGACGAACAGGGCAATAGGTACTGAAAAGTTGTGACCGCGGAGCATCCGCCGCACCATTGGAGTTCATCCAAATACGCATTGACGTGTAGTCCTGGCTTGATCTCTCAGAGCTCGGGACACCCGCGGCTCTTAGGTGTGCGGCAAATATGTACGCAATATTGGTGGAAGTTGGTTCTTTAGGTGTGTGAATGTGGGGGAGGGATGTGAAGCGCTTTGGAGGGTGACGCTATGCCAAATCATCGCAAGCCCAATGTCTTTTGCCTCGCTGCTGTTCTGGCTACCATTATTCCACTTACGATTGAGCTTACAGGATGCAATGCATTCTTCCAGAACAGCGGCAATCACGGTTCTTCTGGAAACTCTCCGACAGTTTCGATTTCTGCTAATCCTGCGACCATTGTTTCGGACAGTACGTCAGTTCTGACCGTAACTGCAAGCAATGCAACTCAGTTGAGCGTAACTGGTTCGGACGGAAGCTCTTATAGTTTGCAGGCTAATGGCGGCACGCAAAGTGTCAGCCCGACTGCCACTACTACCTACACGGCGACGGCGACAGGAGCCGGCGGCAATCAATCCGCGACCACAACAGTGACCGTGAGTGCGTCGATCGCAAACGTGAATGCAATCGACCACGTGATCTTCATGCTTCAGGAGAATCATACATTCGATAACTACTTTGGCATGCTGAATCCCTATAAAGAGGCGAACGGCTGGGCTGTTGGAAGCGACGGAAATACTTATCTGGTTGATGGAATCGACGACAAACCGACGATCAGCAATGAGGACGACCAGGGCACTTCCTATTCATTGTTCAAGTTCACCAGCACCTGCGTTGACGATATGAGTTCCGATTGGCTGTCGAGCTATGGAGACGTCAATCGCTATGACTTTTTATCGACCCGACCAATCAACATGGATGGATTTGTGCACAACGCAGAAGGCTATGCAAACAGTTGCTCCGCGCCTGGAGCGGGCGGAACCTGTGCAGGTAGCTTCACTGACCTGACCGGTCAGCGAGCCATGGGATATTACGATGAAACCTTTCTCAATTATTACTACTACATGGCTTCGCAATTCGCCGTCTCGGATCGCTGGTTTTCTCCTGTTTCAAGCAAGAGCATCGCGAATCGCATTGCCACCTTTACAGGCGGTACGACGCAAGGGCTGGTAAAAGACCCCGGCGGAAACGATCACTTGCCGCAGCTCGACATTCCGACCATCTTCCAAGAGCTGGATCAGGCGGGTGTGACGTGGAAGATCTACTACACGGTTACCCAGGGATACTGCCTCGATGAGGACGACTGCGTGGGCGCATCGAATGCCAAGTATCCCGCGACGGATTTCTCAAGCCTGACTTACTCGTTTCAATATCTGTATGAGAATCCATCGGGAGGAGCCTGCACTCCCCCCACGCAGCCTTCGAGCGTCGTGGGTGATTCATCCAACTCGTTTTGTATAGATCCAAATCACATTGCTCCGTTGTCGACATATTTCAGCGACCTTACCAATGGCACACTTCCGAGTTTCGCCTTCATTGAAGCGGGCTACGGCAATAACGATGAACACCCGGGGTCAGGCCAATCGATCTTAATGGGGCAGGCAGAGGTTGCCAAGATCGTGAACTCGCTCATGGCGAGCACGTCATGGAAGGACTCAGTGTTCTTCCTGGCCTATGATGAGGGTGGCGGACCATACGACCATGTCCCCCCGGTGCCGGGACACTCCAACGACAATACGGATGCATCGTTGGGTACCATTCCCGATATCGCCCAAATTTCCGTGAACCCTGATAACTACAATCCGTGCGTGCCGCCCGGCGGCACACCTACGCTGCATTGCGATCTTGCCTCGACAGATCCTGGGGCCAACTCCGGCGATGCCGCGGCGCAGCAGGGGTTCGCGGCGCAGTTGGGGTTCCGTGTGCCAGACATTGTTATTTCGCCATTTACCAGGAAACATTACGTATCGCATATCCCAATGGACCATACGGCGGTGATTAAGTTCGTAGAAAGCCGCTTCATCGGAAGCTTCACTCATTTGACAGCTCGCGATGCCACGCAGCCAGACCTGCTCGACTTTTTCGATTTCACCAATGTTCCGTGGGCCACGCCGCCGACTCCGCCGGCCCCAGACTCGGATGAGAGCCTGGGATACGATTCGTGCACGCCGTCGAGCTTTGCGCCTTGACATCAAGGGATAACTTCATAGGGGCGCATCATGTCGTTGTCTTCATGCTCGAGCATGTGGCAGTGAAACACGTATCTGCCCGTGTAGCCTTCGAAGCGGACGAGTATCGTAAGCACGTCTCTGGGATTGACTACGGCAGTATCTTTTCTGCCGGCCTCATTAGCCTCGGGCGGGCGCGGATTGCCGACGAGCTCAAGCTTACCGTTGCGAAAAGCGCCAATATCGAAGCCCTGCCGGTGAAGAATTTGAAATTGCACCAGGTGCAGATGCATCGGATGCGAGTCATCCGTGGCGTTGATGAAGCGCCATTGTTCGATTGAGCCGAGCGTCACCGTCTCAGTCACCGGTTCATCGTATCGTTTGCCGTTAATCAGCATTCTGATGGAATGTCCCTGGGTATCCATTTGCTCGGACAGTATAAAGTCTCTTGTTACGACCGATTCTGCCGCATTCAAGGGAGAAAATGAAAGAGACGGTGTCATGTTCACAGACTTGCTCTTGCGAGTAAGTGGGAGAACTACTCGAAACTGCATTAACTCGTATAACTGGGCATGATGCGTGGTAGCAAACTCCCACCCGGGGTAAGGTGCCGCAGCATCGTTCGAGAGCGTTACGGTTTTTCCCTCGAATTTAGAAAAATCGATGATCAAGTCGGCACGTTCCGCGGGTCCGAGCAGCACTTTGTCCAGTGCCACGGGGCTGGACAGAAAACCGCCATCAGTTCCGATCTGGTGAAAGGTTACAAGACCCGGTATGTCAGTAGGGCGCTTCGCCAGATTGAAATAGAGGTTGAAAAAGCGCGAGTTCGCGGCGTTGAGTATTCGCAGCCTGTAGGGTCGCGGCTCGACATCGAGGTACGGGTAGATTGACCCGTTCACGACTGGAAGCTGCCCGAAAAACTCCGATCCCCAAACCCCAAAAGGCAGCGGTTTCCCGTCGTCAAAGGTCGGAGCATAAACGAGCTGACCGCTCTGGCTCAGCGTTCGATCCCGGATTAAGAGCGGAATCTCATAGTCTCCCGCAGGCAGACTCATCTTACGCTCCACTTCGTCACGCAGGAGATAGAACCCTGACAAGCCGGCATAGTTATTGAGCCTTGTGATGCCTGCCGCATGATCGTGATACCAGAGTGTAGCGGCCGGCTGATCGTTAGCGTAGTAGTAGTGTGCTGCAGCTCCCGGAACGAACCATTTCTCGGGTAGCCCATCGCTCTCGGAGCTGGTGCGTGCGCCATGGAGATGAGGTACTGTTCGTACCGCGGGCGCCGGGGGCATTGCACCGTGCAGGTTCGGATCGATCTGAAAAATGTGCTGAGAAGGCAGATTATTGTGCCAGTGGACCTCAACGGGCTTGCCGCGAACTGCCTCAATGGTCGGACCGGGACACTGCGCCTCATAGCCCCATCGTCTCGCCGGAGGAAGCTGAGAGTGCATGGGGCGACTGAATTCCAGCATGCGCACGTGATATATTTCCACGCCGTCGCGCGCTTCAGAGAGCGCCAGCATTCGTGGAATCGGAAGCGGATCGATATAACGTTCGACGGTCGCGGGTGTACGGTATTTTGTTTGCGGAGCCGATGGGTTTAAAAGCTCACCTGGATTAGCAGAGCCAGGCAGGAGTATTGCAGGCAAAGACTGAATGCACCGTTTTAGAAAGTCACGCCTGCCTGGTGTGCCCATGCCACCTCAAGAATGCCTTATTGCTTTGCGATCAAGTCACGAGGGAAGAACTTCTGTGCACCAACAAAACACGACTGCCGATGTGCTTCATTATATATAGGAAGCAATCTCGCGATTTCGTCCAATCCGGTGTGAGTTGACGCCAGGAACAATTCGCTCCTTCAAGCAATGTTTGCGGCTACAGCGGTTCCAGGATTGCTATACCCCGGAGCCGATACAGCTAAGTCGTCCCGACCCTAAGGAGGGACGACCCAGCACAGAAGCCGGATAGGGTACATCTATCCTGGAACCGCTCTAATTTGGGGCAAGCATCGAGGCCACAAAACCGGTTCCGTTAAAGGCCGCAGTTACCATCACGTGATCTCCCGGATGGAGATTACGGCTCTGAGGAAAGAGCGCCGAGCTGAACGAAATCTGACAGCTCCGATGATCAATCGGGTCAGTCAAAACCAATAATCCGGAGTGGAAATCGATTGAGATAACGTTGCCACTGAAAGTAAACGAGCTGCCCGGAACCGCAAGCACCGTGATCGCACTCGCGACTGCCTGGCCAGGTCCACGTGAATGAAACTTGATGGAAACCAGCGACCCAGGTGCCAGGTCGCCCGACCCGGATGCAACCGATGTGAACTGGCTCTGACCGGCACGGGAAAACCGCGTGTCCGCTGAAACAAAAACCCTCAGAG
Source organism: uncultured Acidobacteriaceae bacterium (assembly GCA_963732165.1). Taxonomy (GTDB): domain Bacteria; phylum Acidobacteriota; class Terriglobia; order Terriglobales; family Acidobacteriaceae; genus Telmatobacter. The sequence continues at coordinate 59,279 of CAVSYM010000047.1, read as the reverse complement.
GGTCGCGCGATGCGCTGGCGTCGATGGCAAGCGCGCCCGTGGTGGGATTATAGCTCACCACTCTTCCGTCGTATTGGCCCTCGGCAGGTTGCGACAAGATATGAATACTGACCGCGAAGACTTTGTCTCCATCCAGTGTTGTCTCCACTGAGGCATGTTCTTCAGGGCCGAGATCGCGCAGCCGGATCTTTGAGCCGTCGCGGAAAACCTGGGTGCGCTCGTCGAAAAGTATATGCGTCGGACGTTGCCCGATAACATGCAATGTGAACTGATCCCGCACCGGGTCGAGGTCCCGAATTGCGCCACCGAAGATGGTGGTTGTTCCTCTGGGAAAGGGAGGAATATCTCCAACATCCGCAGATACAACATCTGACTTTACAGGCGGCTGGAAGGACGACTGGGAGTGGATTGCAGGTGCCTGCGCAAGAACAAGAGTGCCTGCTGCGACCACAAAGAGCAATTGTGACATTTCAGAACTCCAATACGGATCCGACATCTATTTCGATGACGCAGAAGGTGTTTTGGGTAGCCTGCGAGGGTTTACCGCGAGAGCAACACTCCTTGGGAATGCGCATCTAAAAAGTTAGGGTGCATTTCACGACATCGCGCACGATCGTAATAAGAGAAGACCACCATGATCCGCAACAGAGTGTTAGGACTGATGCTCGCTGTACTATCGATCGGAGCTGCTGCCCAAGTGGGCTGGGCGCGAGATCGGGGTACGGTCGCGATCGTGATCCCCTTGCACTCCAGGCTGAGCCTTGTGCAGCGACTGAATAGAGACGGTGTTGATTTAGTTAATAAGCGCGAGTTCGACAAGGCAGAAGCCCTCTTTCTGAAGGCGTATCTCTACGATCCAGCTGACCCATTTACGCTGAATAATCTTGGATACATAGCCGAGTTGCAAGGGCAGCTGGATCGCGCGCACACGTTTTACAAATTGGCTTCCGAGCAAGGGTGCAGCGCAGTTATCGATCGGAGCAGCGTGAAAGAGCTTAGAGGAAAGCCGATGATGGCTGCGATCGATGGGCTTCAGGACAGTCCGATGCGGGTCAATCATTTGAACGTGGAAGCCGTAAGACTACTTTCACAACATCGCAGCGACGAGGCCATTGCGATGCTTAAACAGGCCTTGGCCGTCGACCCGCAGAATCCATTCACGCTGAATAATCTCGGAGTTGCAAGTGAGGCCGTCGGAGACTATCAAGCTGCGCTCAATTATTACAACGCAGTTGCCGGCCAGCAATCCTCTCAGGCAGTGCTAATTACGGATGATCCCAGATGGGGCGGAAAATCGGTAAGCGCAATGGCCGCGGCGAGCGCAGAGCGGTTGCAACGCCTGATAGCAAGCCGGAATCCAAACTATTCTGAAGCTGCGTGGTTCAACCGTCGCGGCGTCGCTGCTATGAACCAAAACAATTGGGCAGATGCGAAAAAAGCTTTCCTTCAGGCCTATTCCGCCGATCCATCCAATGCCTTCTCATTGAACAACAGGGGATACGTTGCGGAAATGGACGGCGACCTGGAGACAGCACAATTCTTTTATGAGAAAGCTGCCTCGGCCACTGACGCGAACGCTCGCGTAGGGTTGGCGACACAACGCGTTGATGAAGGCAGGAGCCTCTTTACTGTGGCCGGGGATAGTGAAGGCATGATAGATGGTGCGCTGGAGAAATACAGCGAGCAACGCCACTTGCAAACAGCGCCAATCGAACTTACACCGCGTGGTGGGGCATCTACCGACGAACCGGTTCCAGCGCAGAGCAAACCATCGTCGCCGAATGTGCCGCAGAATCCGAATTAAAAGGTCGAATAAATCGATGAGCTAAAGGGTCAAATAAATCAACGAATTAAAGGATCGAATATATTAATGACGAATAAAGATAAACAAATATCCATGCGTCAATCAATGGTCTACCTCTCTCAGCTATTACTCGGTCCAAGCGAGGGGCAGGGAGCTGAGGTGAGACGGCGGCTGTTCGAATTGAGCCAGGATGAGTTCGGTAATTTCATAGAGCTGGCTCATTTGAATCATGTAATTGTCCGCGCGCTGAGCGCTCTTCTAGATACAGAGAATCAAGATAACGGCCATGTTGCTCGTGTCGAGCAGGCGCAGGAAACGCTCGACGCCGAACATGCGCGCGTTTGCACCGCCATACTGTTTCTGCAAAAGGTCTGTCAGTCTCTCGAGAGACACGGTCATAGTGTTGTCGTCATCAAATCGCTCGATCATTGGCCCGATCTGGGCAGCGATCTGGATTTGTATACAGATTCAAATCCACGCGGAATCTGCCAATTCATGACGGAGCACTTTCATGCAAAGATTGCTCCGCGTAGCTGGGGAGACAGGTTGGCTGGCAAGTGGAATTTCCTGATTCCCGGGTTGCCGGAGGCAATTGAGATCCACATGGGCCGCCTCGGGCAGACTGGCGAGCAGGCTGCGATTGCATCTTCTCTGGTGGAGCGGTCAAGGCCGATGAAGATTTACGGCCAGACATTTCGTGTCGCATCGATTGCCGACCGCATCATGATCTCAACCCTCCAGCGCATGTACCGGCATTTCTTTTTCCGGCTGTGCGATGTCGTCGACAGCGCCCAACTTATGGAGGCGGGTCTGGTCGATTACGAAGCACTCCGACACCAGGCCACGCGGGCGGGAATCTGGGAGGGTGTTGCGACTTATCTCAAGATTGTCTTCGATTACGTGGCAACTTACCGCGGTTCGGGTCTGGAGCTTCCACAGTTTGTGATGGCTTCAGCCCGATTTGGCGGTGAAAAAGTTTACTACGGGAACAGTTTTTTGCGCGTCCCCATCATGCCGCAATCCGTTGGGCTCTACGGGACACAACTGGCAGGTGTGCTGAAGATGGGTGAACTCGGAAATGGAGCTCGGCTCAGCCTGTTGCCTTGGCTTGCCTCCGCGGCCGTGCTCGGGCAAAAACTTACTGGAAGCGATAAAGGGATCTGGTAGATCGATTTCGCGCCGTCCCCTTTTCAAAAAAAATTCAATCAGCTGATTGTTAAGAAAGCCGAATCTTCGCGAACACAAAAAGAAGGGGGCGCCGGAAAGTTGAAAATGGCGGCGAAACAATATGAGTAATCCGGAATCAAAAAATCCGAAGGTGATATTTCGAAGCGGCCAGTTACCTTACAACCTGGTGAGTGAGCCGCACGGCCACGAGATGTACAATCGCTCATCGCTCGCGGTCGACGTGCAGGGAACCGCCTCATTGAACTGGGGACCTGTGGCGGCGCCGGTCGTCCCACGGCCGCCAGTGGTTGTGAAAAGGCCCGAGGTGGTTCTCGTTAGTCCGCTTGAATTCAAGAGCGATCCAACTTCCAGAGTCATTTCTTTCATCATTCATGTGGTCGCAATTGCTGCGATATTGTGGCTGGCAGAAATGTCGCATCGGTCTATGGTTCGCGTCGATGACGCAAATGTTACTCCATTAAATTTCACGCTGTACGATCCTCCTCCGCCGGTCATGCAGGTTGCGAAGGTTCAAGGGGGTGGCGGCGGCGGTGGTGAACATCGGTTGATTGAGCCCACCAGAGGGCATCTGCCGAAAATCGCGAGGATTCAAACTCTTCCCCCGCAAATCGCAAGGCTCGAGCATCCGAAGCTTCCTGTTGAACCGACGATGCAGGTAAAGATCCCTGACAACTCGAAGGTGCCGAATTTTGGCGTACCGCAGTCGCAGCAGGTCGTTCTATCTTCGCAAGGCAGCGGCAGCGGATCGGGATTCGATCGAGGCGCCGGCGGCGGCATTGGCATGGGGCATGGCCTCGGAGCCGGACCCGGTAGCGGCGGCGGATACGGCGGCGGAATCATGAGCGTCGGTGGCGGAGTGAGTGCTCCGGTGGTTATTCATTCTGTCCTTCCGGAGTTTACCGAGAGCGCCCGCAGCGCCAACTTTCAGGGTACGGTTTCGGTTCAGCTTATCGTTGACCCGCAGGGAAACCCGCAAAATGTCCATGTTGTTCGCCACCTCGGCATGGGGCTGGACGATAAGGCAGTCCAGGCAGTGAAGGAATACAGGTTCCGGCCGGCAATGTACCAGGGACGCCCCGTGGCGGTGCAGATGATCATCGATGTGGATTTCCACCTCCACTGAGTTCCAGGTTGTAGTCAAGACCCAAAAGCCGAGGCGATCTGCCTCGGCTTTCTTTCTTACAGATGAAGTGCCTCTGAGGGTACCTCCCTCTCCCCCCTATAGTAGCTGGTTAAGTGGTTTATTTTCAGTCACTTATATATCGCCAGACCCTCCCGTAACCCGCTGATAACAAAAGGGTTAGAGGGTGAAGATTAGATAACAAAGGAGTTACGGCGCACATTTGCACCATTTACGAGGCAACCGCCATCACCTGCTTGCTCCTAACAGCCTGTGGTGAAAGTCCAAAATGCTGCCAAAGGCATCCCGCAGGGGCTAAAGCCCACGGATTCTAATGGCCTTATCGGCACGACTGAAGTCGTGCCCTTTCAAAACCGACTTTTACCAAAGGCTGCTAAGCTCAATTTCTTGCTCCTTTACTCAATTGAATGTAGCGCACAGAGCGGAAATTGCATGCAAAGACGGCGGGGTTGGCGGCATTAGCCGTGAAGGTTGGCGGACAGCAGCGGAGACAGTTGAGAGATCAATCCTTCATGGGCTAAAACGCGTGAGGACTCAAGCCCGTGGCTAAAGCCGTTCCGACAATTTGTGCAGAATTCAGCAGCCTAAAGGCTGCTGCTCCCTCCGCGGTCACCCAGGTCTCAAGTTCGAGACCATGGGCACCCGGCGATTTTTGACGGAAGAATTGCAGGGACCCGGGCCTAAAGGCCGCGTCATTTCGCACTTATTCAGGGGCTAAGACCCCCCTGCTGCCTCCGCAATCTTCGATTTGCAACTGTGGTACCAAGCGCAAAAACAAAGGCGCGCCGAGGCTCCGCCTCAATATTACAAATCATTCCGTAAGGACCTCGGGGTGGGACACCCAAAGTTTCATCCATCGCGGGTCGGAGACGCCGGTGGCGGACTAAAGAAGTCAGAAATTTTCGTGCCGGCCCTACGGGGCGGCAGGTTGGTGCGGCCCGCTTACCCAGCGTTCCCGCTTCGTTCGCCGATGCGAACGAAGCGTCCACGTTGGGCTATTCTCAACGGCCCCTACGGGGCCGGAACTTCTGCCATGTTGAGATTCGCGCTTTCCCCCCTGATATCTCGCTGCAAAAATAAATGATCGTCTGTGTGGACGCGCTGGCGGGAAGGCTATCGCCTTATTGATTTGCCTGGGCAGTATTGGCGGGTTTAGCAGGCTCGGCGAAATAGCCGCGCCGCGTTCTCACGCTCAATCTGCCATGATTGGGAGCCTGCGCATCGACACGCACCGATCGATAGCCTCCGAGACTCGCCGGCCTGCTGGAGTGATAGGCAACTATATATTGATTGCGGATGTCGTAAGCCACTTGCGCGGCGACAGCATTCAAATCGGTAAGAGAGGTTGGAAAGTATGCAACCCCGCCGGTTTCCTGCGACAACCGCTCCAGGGCGTCTCTGGCCCGTTGCGACTCCGCCTGGTTGGCATCGAATAATAGCCCAATGGTGTAGACGACGGGCCCGCCCAGATTCTGCACGCGGCGAATGGTTTGCTCCAGAGTAAGCTCGGAAGCGTTGTCTGCTCCGTCAGTAATAATCAGCAAGGCCTGCTTGCGTTCCTTTGCGTGCTGCGCCAACTCCTGGGCAGAAGCTGCAACCGCGTCGTAGAGAGCAGTTGTGCCCCTGGGGTCGTCGCGACTCAGTCCACGATTCAACGCAACGAGATCGGAAGTAAATCCCTGGTCAAGGTAAGCCTTGTCGGAGAAGTTCACAACAAACGCGCTATCCCCCGGATTGGACGCTCTCAGCAGGTGCATCGCCGCATTATTTACTGCGACGCGCTTGTCGAGCATCGATCCCGAATCATCGACCAATATCCCCATCGAAACGGGAAGATCCCGATGCTGGAGCGAGGTGACGGTTTGCGCAATTCCATCTTCCCAGACCCTGAAATCGCTCTGCCGGAGATCGTTGACCGTATGCCCCTTGTCGTCGATGACTGTGCAGTTCAACAAAACCTCATCGACGTCGGCATGCAAAACGTAAGTGCCATCCTGCCGCTTCTCAAGCCCGTTGCCGGCTCCCGGCGCCGGTTGCGAGGCGGTTTCAGGGGGCGGAACGACTTCAGGATCGGGCGAGGGAATAGGATCGTGATCCATGTCAAGGCGCGGCTGAACTTCCGGCCGGATCGGATCCGGCAAAGTTCCGGGCATGGCAGGTTGCGTTTGAGAAACGGGCCTATCTGCATTTTGAGGGGTCGCAACTTGAGAGAACGACAGCATTCCATGAAACGAAAACAAAGCGGCGGCCGATAGAGACAGGATTCCCAGCCGAAGCGATTTTGGAAATGACGTCAAACGCATATGTTTCCCTACAGAAGAACTCTAGGTGTTGGATGCGAAAACGGTTTGGCGAGTGGCCGCGAATTACGGCAGATTCCGGTTGCCACCTCAGAGCGCCGGGGGCTAGGATTCCTGATGGCACAAAATTTCTGAATGGGTAAGATCTGGCTCGGGGCGCGCCGGGGACAGGGTTTGCTGCGCTTTGAAACGTATAAGGAGAAACGATGAAACGAACTGCCATCAGATTGCTTGCCGCAGGTTGCGTAATGGCGATTTCGGTCGGGGCCGGCTGGGCTCAAAACGGCGCCGATCCGCTCAAAAGCGGATTTAAGAACCCTCCCGAGAGTGCGAAACCGCGCGTCTGGTGGCACTGGATGAACGGGAACATTACAAAGGACGGCATCAAGCTGGACGAGGAGTGGATGCACCGGGTGGGCATCGGCGGATTCCAGAATTTTGACGCTCAACTGGGTACGCCGCAGGTCGTCAAACAACGCCTGGCATACATGACTCCGGAATGGAAGGACGCCTTCAAATATGCCACCGTTCTTGCCGATCAACTCGGCTTTGAAGAGGCCATTGCCGGTTCGCCCGGCTGGAGCGAAAGTGGCGGCCCGTGGGTTCCCGCGTCCCACGGCATGAAGAAGTACGTCTGGAGTGAGACTCGCGTAGAGGGCGGCGAGCCATTCACGGGCACATTGCCTCACCCGCCCACTGAGACCGGCATATTCCAGAACCTGCAAACGCATGAGTGGTCTGCCTCCAAACTCCCGAAGTTCTACGCGGATTCGAAGGTGATCGCTTACAAAGTACCGGCCAGCGAAGTTGCAGCCGATGCGATGCAACCGACGATCACTTGGAGCAGCGGAAACATTGATCCCGCGCTCTTGAGTGATGGCGATATGGTGAAGATGGTTTTGTTGCCCAAGGCACCGGAAGGCGAAAAGGCATGGATTCAATTTGAGTATCCGCAGCCGCAGACCATCCGCTCCATCACGTACGTGGTGGGCAACGACAACCCTCCTCGATGGGGGGATGAAGGCACCGGAAACAAGGGCGAGGCAGTTGAAGCGAGCGACGATGGGCAAAATTTCCATGTTGTCGCGTCCCTATCCCACAGCGACGCTCCGGAAAACACGATTGAATTCTCACCGGAAACGGCGAAGTATTTCCGCGTAACCTTCAAGACGATGCCGCCGTCAACGGACGACGACGATGACTCCAATTCCAGGACGCCTTCAAAGAATGTGCGCATCGCCGAATTGGTATTGCATCCCGACGCGCGCGTGAATGATTTTGAATCGAAAGCAGCGTTCGATATTGAATCCGATCTCTACGGATTTGCGACCCCGCCGGTTGCGCCGAGCGAGGCCATTCAAAAGTCCGACGTCATCGACCTCACATCGAGGATGCATCCCGATGGCACGCTTGATTGGACTCCGCCGCCGGGCGAATGGGAGGTAATTCGCTTCGGATATTCGCTGATCGGGACTACGAATCACCCCGCGACCGCTGAGGCCACCGGCCTTGAAGTGGATAAGCTTAACCGCGCCGACGTAAAGGATTACTTCGAAAAGTATCTCGATAGCTACAAGGAGACCGTGGGCCCTGACCTGATGGGAAAGCGCGGCATCCGTTATGTGATCAATGACAGTTACGAAGCCGGCGCGCAAAACTGGACCGACAACATGATCGCGGATTTCACCAGGCTCCGCGGCTATGATCCGACGCCGTGGCTGCCGGTATTGACCGGCCGCGTGGTCGTGAGTTCCGAAGCCAGTGACAGATTCCTTTGGGATTTTCGCAGGACGCTTTCAGACCTGATGGCCGAAGAGCACTATCACACGCTGGAAGAAGTACTGCATGAGTGGGGCATGGGCCACTATGGCGAGTCGCACGAAGGGGGACGCGCGCTGATCGCCGACGGCATGGAAGTAAAGAAGTGGAATGAAGTGCCCATGAGCGCCATGTGGACGCAGACGCCCGGGGTCAATCATGTGCAGTACGACTACAATGCGGACGATCGCGAGTCAGCGTCGGTGGCGCACATCTACGGGCAGAATCTTGCCGCTGCAGAATCGATGACTGCCGCGGAGGCGCCCTGGGGTTGGTCCCCGGCAACGCTCAAGCCCACCGCCGATCAGGAATTTATCAACGGCATCAACCGCATCGTGATTCATGAGTCGGCGCACCAGCCGCTCATCGGCAAGGCGCCCGGGCTTTCGCTTGGGCCCTACGGACAATGGTTCAATCGCAATGAAACCTGGGCCGAGCAGGCCGGACCGTGGATCAGCTACCTTGCGCGCACCAGCTTTATGCTGCAACAGGGGCGCTTCGGCGCCGATCTGATCTATTTCTACGGCGAAGATTCGAACCTCACCGCAATCTTCAATGAAAAATCGCCCGATGTACCTGCGGGGTTTGGATTCGACTATGTCAACGCAGACGCGCTGATCCACGCACTCAGCGTGGCCGATGGTCGCATCAAGACGCCGGGCGGCATGAGCTATCGCCTGCTTGGACTCGATCCTTATAGCCGGCACATGTCTCTACCGGTGCTGCGCGCGATTCGCAGACTTGTTGAAGACGGTGCTAGTGTTGCGGGGCCTAAGCCGATTGACGATCCCAGCCTCGCCGACGATCAAGCGGAGTTCACGAAGCTGAATGACGAGTTGTTCGGCGACGGCACGGGGACGCATAAAGTGGGAAAAGGCACGGTCTATGCGGGGCAGAATCTCGGCGATGTATTTACGGCGATGAATGTGAAGCCGGACTTCGACTATACAAAGCCTGATGCACAAACTCACCTGGAATTTGTTCACCGCAAAACTGCGGATGGAGATCTTTACTTTGTCGACAATCGCAGCGACAACGCAGCGTCTGTCGATGCCACTTTCCGTGTAGCGGGCAAGGCTCCCGAGCTTTGGCGTGCCGAGAATGGTAGCTCGGAACCTTCGACTTACACAATCGCGGACGGCCGCACCACTGTTCCATTGAAACTCGAACCATGGGGCACGGTGTTTGTTGTCTTCCGCAAGCCGACCGGGGAGACTTCTTTCACCGCGCCAGAGAAGACAGAGACGCAACTTGCCACGGTGGAAGGTCCGTGGACCGTAAGCTTCGAGGTCGGCAGAGGCGCTCCACCCTCGATCACGCTCGATACGCTCTCGTCGTGGAGCGAAAACCAGAACTCCGGCGTGAAGTATTTCTCGGGAGCGGGAACCTACACCAAGGCGATCGACGCAAGTGCAGATTGGTTCAAGAACGGCGCGCACGTCTGGATTGACCTGGGGAGCGTGAAGAATCTCGCGGAAGTTACGGTAAACGGCAAGTCGCTGGGCATCGTGTGGCATGCGCCGTATCGTGTAGACGCAACTACAGCCCTCAAGCCGGGAGCCAATGAAGTAAAGATCATAGTGATTAATGCCTGGGTAAACCGTCTGATCGGCGATATGCAGCCGGACGCAACCACAAAATACACGTTCACTACGTCCAAGCCTTATAAGGCCGATTCGCCACTCCAGCTCTCGGGGCTTTTGGGACCGGTGAATGTGTATTCGGTCACAACGAAATAGTGAGAATGCAGAGCCGGCAAAATGAACGCGCGAATGGCCGGAGTTCAGGCTGTGGCGAGGTGTCTGAGGGCCGGGAGTACCGGTTTTTACGGCCAAAGAGGAACGCACTAATTCGGATAGGGATCTCCGGCACGCACGATCCGGATCTCATGATCGGTATAGATGGCATGGCCGCCTGCTAACTCTACTTTGGGCATGTGGCAACTCACGCAATTCTCTTTTGCAACGGGGCAGGTTTTTGGCCCCTCGGCTGATGGAATTGTCGAAGCCGAAGATGTTCTTGCCGTGTTCGCGCCCGAGTGACAGGCGAGGCACTTCGAATCGTAGAAGGCAGCGGTCCGGTTGGCTTCCTGGTGGGGGTCGTGGCAGGCAAGGCAGCTGATGCGCTTGTCTTTCGCGTCGAAGCACCGGCTGTTAGCAATCCGATAAGGCTGGAATCGCACCGTCGGCGGCCCATGCCAGCCTTCGCGCACAACCCGGTCCCAGGTGCGATGGCATCTGCCGCAGAAATTCGAAGTCTCGCCGGCGTTCATTTCGTCGAGTGTATCGGGAAGCGATGTGAGGTCCTTGCGTTGGGCGTCAGCCATGTGCTCGATGGCGCCTTCATGGCAGCGCTCGCAATTCAGGCCAGGGGTCAGCTTCTGTCCATCCAGCTTCTCATCCGCGTGGTAGCCCGATGCATGGCAGGTAAAACAGTTGCGCACTTCCCATAAGGGCAACTCGCGGCCGGCCGCCTCGTTAAGGTTGTGCGGCACGATGTCTTCGTCTCCCGGAGTGGTGGCCAGAGTCAGGTCGCGCTGGTAAAAGCTCACCAGGCTCTCGTAAAAGTGACTGTCTTTCTCAAGCACAAATGTTTGCGAGCGATCTCCCATGGCCCAGCGGATGGGAAGACTGATAGTGTCTGTCCCATTCGACACGGTGTACGTGCTTTCGCCGTTCTTAGTCTGCACCGTGTAGGCGTAGCCATTTTTCTGGACACTCAGGTTGGGATGCGCCGCAAGTCCTGCATTGGCGCCCTCGTCGGCCATGGCATGACGCATGGGCGAATGAGTGTAGAAATCTGCAACGCGCTGATGGCATTTCGCGCAGGTGACGGCATGAGCCGGCGCCTCACGCTGGGCCGCAGCAGGAACGAGCGCCAATACTAAGGACGCCGCGCCCATGAACGCGCCAATCGACACGCGGAAATGCGCTCGAGTTTTACTTGCCCAGGCCAAGGCAGACCACGCGCTCACTGTACGCGTCCTCTTTTCTTCCCTCAAGGGAGTAGGCCGCAGCCAGTCCCAAGTGCGCCTCAAGATTTTTAGGATCGCGCTCAATCACCTGGTTCAGGATCTCGATTCCGTGCGGTTCATCTCCTGTTTCAATCAGTGAGCGGCCAAGGGCAATTTGCGCAATTTGCATTCCTGGCTCCGCGGCCAGCGCGCGTTCCGCCACCGGCAGAGCGTCGTTGTAGCGGCCAATGTACATGAGCGTGAATGCGAGCAGACCGTTGGCCAGTTGGTTTGACGGATTGATCGCAATTTCTTTCTGGAACTGTTCCACGGCCATGTCGCGATCGTGAGGGAAAAGCAGAAATCCATAGAAGTAATGCAGGTTTGGCGCAGTGGGGAAGCGCGCAAACAAGTCATTGAACTGGACGTCTGCTCGGTCGCTGTCGTCGACGAGGAATGCATAGGCGGCTTTGCCCAAGGCTCCGGCGAGCTCACTATCGTTCGCATTTAATTCCGAGGGCAGTTTTGGAGCCCGCATCCCGACCAGGCCCACCGCAACCTCGAAGTCCGGCGAGTCAAAGTGCTCGCCGGCCAGAGACCTGTACTGCGAGAGCGCATCCCAATAGCGCCCCGCGCGCGTGAGCAGCAACCCCAGGTGAAAGCGAAGGATCTGTTCGTGGTCCTTATCGTTGGCGGCGCCATGCTGAATTGCCAGCTCAAGATCTTTGAGCGAGTCGTCATAGTCGGCGGTATCAAACTCGCTCAATCCACGAATGGCCAGAGCGGGAACGGCATGGGGATCGAGCTTGAGCAGATGATTGAACGCGTCAATGGCTTGCGGATACTGGTTGACGGTGTAGTCGATCAGGCCGAGGTTCCACCAGCCCTCTGCCCAGTTGGGATTAAGCGCGAGCGCCTTGCCGTACAGCTCCGCAGCGAGAGGAATATTTTGCTGATCGCGAGCCGCGGCGGCCTGACTGGACAAGTCGTCGAACTGGGAAGGCGAGTCCTGCGCGCAGCCGAGCGAGGCTGCAAGCAATGCGGCCGTAATAATTAACAAAAAACGCTGCACACGTTCATTAAGCATGCGCCTTCGATAAAGAAGGCGGCCGATGGTGAATTGCTTCGACGAGGGCTGAAAAAGCATTGCGGGGCGATCTACTCAGGCAAAGTCGTTTGCGCCGCTTCACGAGCTCGCAGTTTAAAAACGTCTCTAGCGCTATGAATGGAATTGTAGTCTCGACGACCGTGGGCCGTCTGCAAATTGCGGCGTCCGGATGGCGGGAGTGGATCGGAGATTTAACGTGGTGTGCGGAATTCCCTGAGGCGGCCCCTCAGGGGCTAAACAGCGAACGACCGGCGGATGGCGGGTCGATGAGGGAAGGACCAGTTGGCTGAGGGATATTCTACTTTTGTCATGTTGACGGCAAGTAGGCCGAAATAGCCATTGGTGCTTCCATTGGAGCCCGTTAAACAGCGTGGTCCTGGACTTTGTGCTCGAGTCAGTGGTGACGGCGGTTATTTTTCCTGTGGCTGCCGATCCCGTTTGGGAGAGTGCGTGTTTTTGCATTGTCCGGGCCGTTTGACATGACGCCTGGAGGTTGTGTTGGCCAAGGATAGGAAGAAAAAGAAGGCGCATGGGCTGGTGGCGGCACCGGTGATGGAGCCGAACGCGGCCGGGGTGGACATTGGAGCAACGGAGATTTACATCGCCGTTCCCGCGGATCGGGATACGCAACCAGTACGGCGGTTCGCGGCATTTACCGAGGACTTGAAAGCGGCCGCGGACTGGCTTGAACGCTGCCGAATCGAGACGGTGGCCATGGAGTCGACCGGGGTGTACTGGATTCCGTTATTTCAGATTCTGGAAGCGCGTGGGATGAAGGTGTGCCTGGTCAACGCCCGGCACGTGAAGAACGTGCCGGGGCGCAAAACGGACGTGAGCGATTGTCAGTGGCTGCAGTATTTGCACGCGGTGGGACTGTTGCGGGCCAGTTTCCGGCCGTCGGGGCAGGTGTGCGCGGTGCGGTCGCTGATGCGCTACCGGGAGAGTCTGGTGGGGATGGCGGCGGTGCATCTGCAGCACATGCAGAAGGCGCTGGATCAGATGAACCTGCAACTGCACCATGTCATCAGCGATCTGAGCGGGACGACCGGGATGGCGATTCTGGATGCGATTCTGGGCGGAGAGCGCAACCCGCTGAAGCTGGCCCAGTTGCGCGACCCGCGCATCAAGGCCAGCGCGGAAACGATCGCCAAGTCGCTGGTCGGAGACTACCGTCGGGAACATCTGTTTACGCTTCGCCAGTCGGTGACCGCGTATCGGAGCTACCAGCAACTGCTGGCCTGCTGCGATGTTGAGATCGAGCAGATGCTGGGCGAATTCTCCGATGGCGCCGGGCCGGACACAGCTGTGCTGGCTGATCCAAAAGACCGGCACAGGCCGCGGCGCAATGAGATGAAGTTCGACCTGCGCGGTCATCTGTATCGCATCTTCGGGGTGGATCTGACCGAAGTTCCCGGCCTCAATGCGCTGACCGCCCATACGTTGTTGACCGAAGTGGGTCCTGACCTGTCGGCGTTCCCCAATGTGGGAGCCTTCGCTTCGTGGATGGGGCTATGCCCGGACAACCGCGTAAGCGGCGGCAAAGTGCTCAGTTCGCACACCCGCAAGGTGAGCAACCGCGTGGCAAGGGCGCTGCGCATGGCCGCGCAGTCGCTGTTCCGCAGCCAGTCGTGGCTAGGCCAATACTATCGCCGCATGCGTGCCAAACTGGGAGCGCCCAAGGCCATCACCGCCTCGGCTCACAAACTGGCTCGCATCGTCTTCCACATGCTTACCAACCGGCACGCCTACGATGAAACGGTCTTCGCACAGCAGGAAATACAAAACCAACACAGGCTCCAACAAAAGCTCATGCAGCAGGCAAAAAAATACGGCTTCCAACTTATCCCAATCACACAAAACTAGATGTGGTCCTTGGGAGGTTGCGAAAAAATCGCCCAGGCACATTCGAAGCAGGCTTTGTAACAAGGGCACGGCTTTAGCCGGGCCAATAAAGCCTTCAAAATGATTGGGGCTTTAGCCCCTGCTGCATCGACTATGACGAAATTGCTTCGTTCAAAGGGTTTTTCCGCAGCCTGTAAAGCCCGGACTCATCTTGCCGGCTTGATTGGCACGAATAAACTCCTGCCCTGACAAGAAACAAAACCGGCTGGTTGTAACGTTGGCTTCGTGGCATCCCACCCATCGAGTAAAAAACGCTCGATGGATGGGGCACCCCAATGTTTCATCCATTGCGGGGCGGAGACGCGGGTGGAGGACTGATACAAGACCCTGTCCCGAACGAATTTTTCCGCGGCCGGCAAAGTCCCGAGCTTCTTATCAAGGCTTTATTGGTACGACTAAAGCCATGCCCTCTCCAACCAGTCGAAGTCAATCTTCAATCCAGTTCGACGTCATTCAACGATGGAGTTTTTGGAAAAGTTCTTCGGTTTCTTTCGCAGGCTCGATGCCCGCACCACGATTCTAGGCGGGATCAAATGCGATTTGGGCGCCGGGCGCGACTTGCTTGCGGCCAGCTGGAGTGCGAGCGTAGCAGCCAGTTTGCCGATGTTCTCGCTTCCCTGGTCGACAGATGTGAGCGGCACGCGCAACAAGTCGCCGTAAGGCAGGTTGCCGCATCCAACCACCGCGATATCGTCTGGAATCCGCAAGCCGGCCTCTTCGATGGCTCGCAAGGCGCCCAGCGCGGATGGGTCGTTGAAGCAGAAGATCGCATCCGGACGAGTTTTCGAATGCAGCAGTTCCATGGTGGCCGTGTATCCGCCTTTTTCGCCGCGGTGATCTCCCGAACTGCCTAATGAGACTACCTGCTCCGGCAGGGTACGGCCTTTGAACTCGGCGAGCGCCTGCCGGTACCCCTCCAACCGGCCTCGTGCGGTGCTCACCTCCGGTCCCCGAATGTGCGCAACGCGCCTGCATCCCTGCTCAATCAGGTGCCTGGTGGCGATCAATCCGACTTCAACATCGTTGACCCCGATAAAATTTGCCTTCAGACCGTCGATCTGGCGATCAAGAAGGATATATGGAACCTGTTGGCCTTCAAGAAATTTGAAGCTGGCCGGCGACGAACGGGCTGATGCGATCAGCAGCACATCCACGCGCCGTGCAACCAGTTGCCTGATTTCCTGTTCCTCCACCTGCGGATCCTCGTCGGAGGAGGAAATGAGCAGGCAATAACTGCGATTTCGGATCTCGGCTGAGATGGCCTTGGCAACTTGCGCGAAGAACGGATGCAGCAGGTCGGGAACCACCAGGCCAATCGACCAGCTTTGCCCGGTAATGAGCGACCGCGCGGCAAGGTTGGGCTGATAATCCAGCTCCTTCATGCGTTTGAGGACGCGTTTGCGGGTTTCCTCGCTGATATCCGGGTGGTTCCTGAGCACCTTCGAGACAGTGACAACCGAGAGTCCGAGCTCTTTTGCTATGTCTTTCATTCGCACGGCCATGGCTTTCACCTCTCGATTGCTGAAGAACCTGCACGAAGCGCGGGTCCCGATTGCATCGGAATAGCCATTTCAGTCTAGAACATCATTTTGCCGCCCGGCGTTTCCGGCAATGGAGAATAGCAGGATTTGGCGTGGTCGAACCTCCGGCAGTCGTCCGGAAGTGGACCTGATTTCGACGGCGTCCGCATCAAGCGCTTGGCGGCGGCTCGCTGAGATGTTATGGTTTCAGTTATCGATTACGGAGCCGGAAATCCATGCAATCCAATTTAGATACCGCCGACCAAAAAGCAGCAGGTGTGGATGCAGCAACCGTCCCATACCGGACGTTGAGTTCGGGCGCGCGTATGCCCGCTATCGGCCTGGGAACCTTCGGTTCGGACCACGTTTCGCACGATGCGGTTGCCGAGGCGGTTCTGTACGCCGCCTCGGTGGGGTACCGGCATTTCGATTGCGCCAGGGTCTACGGCAACGAGGACAAGATCGGCAGATCGTTCAAGAAACTCCTCGACCAGGGGCTTCGCCGCGAAGAGCTTTGGATCACCTCAAAACTGTGGAACGATATGCACGGCGAAGACGACGTGATCGCCTCGTGCGAGAAGTCACTGGCAGACTTGCAGGCGCGGTATCTCGACCTGTTTCTGGTCCATTGGCCGTTTCCCAACCATCATCCCCCCGGCTGCGACGTAAACGTACGCAATCCTCATGCGGTTCCCTACATTCACGAGAACTATATGCGCACCTGGCGCAAGATGGAGGAACTGGTCGACCGGGGGCTGGTGCGCCACATCGGCACCTCGAACATGACCATACCCAAGATGGAGTTGCTGCTACGCGACGCACGCATCAAGCCGGTAGCCAATGAAATGGAGCTGCATCCGCACTTCCAGCAGGCGGAGTTCTTCCGCTATTTGATGGGGAAGGGAATTCAGCCAATCGGTTACTCGCCGATCGGCTCACCTGGCAGACCCGATCGCGACCGCACGCCTGATGACACTTCGCCGACTGAAGATCCGGTAATTCATGGGATCGCGCAGAGGATCGGAGTTCATCCCGCAGTGGTGTGCATCAAGTGGGCCGTTCAGCGAGGGCAGGTTCCGATTCCGTTCTCGGCCAATCCGCGCAATATATCTGAACAACCTGCTAGGGCGTGGTTGGCGAACCTCTCAGCGCCGGAAGATATGAACGCGATTGCGAAGATCGATCGCAACTGCCGGCTGATCAAGGGACAGGTCTTTCTGTGGAAGGACAACCAGTCGTGGGAAGACCTGTGGGACGTGCACGGAGTGATTACGCCGGCGTGAGCGTACTGCGCGATTCCCAGCGGACTGTGGTGGAAGTCGGGTTTTGAAAGGGCACGACTTCAGTCGTGCCGAAAAGCCTTGAGTATCAGCCCGGCTTTAGCCGCTGAGGGAAGGTTTTTCCGGGAATTTGAGTTGCGCCATGGGTTGTTAGATTTAACCCGCGCGACGATCGCACGAGGAGCAAGACGAGATGCAGAGGACCATGAAGGCGGCATTTCTTCCGGGCAACAGCACCGTCGAGATGAGGGAGGTTCCGGTTCCCGAGCCGGGCCACGGCGAAGTGCTGATCGAAGTGAAGGCCTCGACCATCTGCGGGTCCGACATTCGCGCCATCTACCACGAGCATCTGGGCAAAGGCCCCGAGGGTTACCAGGGCGTGATCGCCGGCCATGAACCAGCCGGCCTTGTTGTGCAAACGGGCCCGGGTTGCAGGCGGTTCAAAGCAGGGGACCGCGTGATTGTGTACCACATTTCCGGCTGTGGCGTGTGCAATGACTGCCGGCGAGGGTACATGATCTCGTGCACCAGTCCTGAATATCGCCGCGCCTATGGCTGGCAGCGCGACGGCGGCATGGCTCCGTATCTGCTGGCCGAAGAGAAAGACCTGATCCTGCTGCCCGACTCTCTGACTTATCTCGACGGCGCGCAGGTGGCGTGCGGATTTGGCACCGTGTATGAAGCGCTCGAAAAAATTGGCATCAATGGCAACCACGCAGTGCTGATTACCGGTCTTGGGCCGGTTGGCCTGGCTGCAGGAGCGCTGTGCCGCAAACTGGGCGCCGAAAAAATCATCGGAATCGATATCTCGCCGGAGCGGCGCGATATTGCGATGCGGCTGGGTCTTTGCGATACGGTGCTCACCGCCGGCGATGACAACGTGAACCTGGTTCGCGAGCTGACCGGCGGCTACGGCGTGGAGCGCGCGGTCGATTGCAGCGCCAATGCCGAGGCGCGCGCGACGGCAATCCGCGCCACGCGTAAATGGGGAAAGATGGCGATGGTGGGCGAGGGCGGGACCGTCACATTCAATCCTTCGCCCGACATGATTCACGAACAGAAGACGATCTACGGTTCCTGGGTCACATCAACCTGGCTCATGGAGGAGCTGGTGGAGCGGCTGGTTCGCTGGAACCTGCACCCTGAAGATATTGTCACGCACCGCTTCACTCTCGACCATGCAGGTGAGGCCTACAGTTTGATGGCATCGGGTCGCTGTGGTAAGGTCGCGGTTTGTCCCACTCCGGAGTAACGAATGCACACGGCACCGCCCGAAACCACGTCGCCCCAGTCCTCTTCTGCGCCGCTTTTGCCGCGTACCGGCAAGATTGCGTTCTTTCTAATCACCGGGTTGTTCTTTTTGTGGGGCGTCCCCAACAACCTGAACGACGTACTTATCCGCCAGTTCATGAAGTCGTTCGAAATCAACCGGCTCGAGGCGGGGCTGGTGCAATGGGCCTTCTACTTGGGCTACTTTTTGCTTGCTATCCCCGCGGCCTTGACGATGCGTCGCTATGGATACAAGCGCGGGCTTTTGATCGGTCTGCTGCTGTATGCAACTGGCACTTTTCTCTTCTATCCCGCTGCGATCGCACGCAGCTACCCGCTCTTTCTTTTCGCACTCTTTGTTATCGCCAGCGGCCTGGGCTTTCTTGAAACCGGTTCGAATCCCCTCATCGCACAGCTCGGCGATCCTTCGACTGCGGTGCGGCGCCTGAACTTTTCGCAAGCCTTCAATCCGCTCGGCGCCATTACTGGGGCGCTCATCGGAACCGTCTTCATTTTTTCAGGAATTGAGCCCAGCGCCGGCGACATCGCAAAGATGAAAAGCCAGGGTCTGTACGACGCATTCTTGCGGCACGAAACCTTGCGCGTGCTGACGCCTTATATGGTACTCGGTGTTGTAGTACTGTTTTGGGCCGCACTTCTCTTCAAGGCGAAGTTCCCTGTCATGGAGGGCGACTCCGCCGAAGCAAACGCTCAAAGTTCCGGTGGTTATCTCACCCTCTTTCGCTATCCGCACTTTCTTACGGCGGTTCTTGCCCAGTTCTGCTACGTGGGCGCGCAGGTGGGTACGTGGAGCTACTTCATCCAATACTGTCAGGATTACACGCATGTGCATGAGAAAGTGGCGGGCTATTTGCTTGTCGGAACGCTGGGAGCATTTGCAGTGGGGCGGTTCACCTCAAGCTATGTGATGAAGCGTTTCCACCCTGACAAGATGCTGGGCGTCTTCGCAATCACGAACATTCTGCTCCTGCTCATCGGAATCCTGTGGACCGGATGGGTGGGCCTGATCGCTGTGCTGCTCACCAGCTTCTTCATGTCCGTAATGTTTCCCACCATCTTCGCGCTGGGCATCAGGGGCCTGGGCGAGCATACGAAAGAAGGCGCGTCGCTGCTGGTGATGGGCATTATTGGCGGAGGGGTTTTCACGTTGATGATGGGACTTGCGTATCAGCTTACCAAGAGCATGGCAGTGAGCATGATCGTGCCGCTGGTCTGCTATGCGGTGGTGGGCGTGTTTGCGTATTGGGGAACGCGGCTTGCGCCGCTTGCCGAACGCTCTGCGGCCGCTAATCAATGAGGTTCAAAGTGACAACCCGACTGGAAAGAGAAGAGCAAACCTGGGAACAGCGGCTGCAACACCTTTTGCCGCTGTTGGGTCATCGCAACTGGATCGTGGTTGCTGATTCGGCTTATCCGGCACAGTCGAATCCAGGGATCGAAACCATCTACACCGGCGAAGACCACGTGCAGTTGCTTGGTAAGGTGATCGACTCAATCGCCGCACAAACTCATGTTCGCGCCAATGTTTATTTGGATTCCGAACTGATGCAGGTGCCGGAGAAGGACGCGGCCGGCGTGACTGAAGTTCGCAGCGCGATGGAGCGCGCTATTGGCCGGAATGCGCGGGTGCTGGATCACGAGCGGATTATCGCCAAGCTTGATGAAAGCGCCAAGCTTTTCAACGTCGTGATTCTGAAATCGACTCTCACCATTCCGTATACGTCGGTCTTTCTGGAGCTGGATTGCGGCTATTGGAATGCGGATGCGGAGAAACGGCTGAGAGATTCCCTGGCAAGTAAATCTGCCACAGTATCAGGCGACTGACGGCGGCGCCGTTCGACAAACGGCCGGCCCACAACGAGCGAAAAGGAGTAACAAAAAATGCAACGCAGAGAGTTTTGCAAGCTGATGGCGGCCGCTGCTGCGGCGCAAGCGATTACGGCACGGGGCCAGTCGACGAATACGCCTGCCGGCTTCAACAAGCTTCGCCAAACCTACGAAGAGTTCTGCGCCACGCCGGAGAAGGACCGCGTCTTTTATGCGTTGGTCGACGGCAAGATTGTTGAGACCAGGCTGAACGCCGCCGATTGGTCGCCAACCGGATGGGGTGACAATGACCAATTGCCCGGCGGCTCATGGGACGGCGTCCCCATGCAGGCCCCGGTCGACGGCCTCAGCGGCGAAGGCCCTTACCAGGCCAACTGGGATTCGCTGCTGCAGTACGACGCGCCCGAATGGTATCGCGACGCCAAGTTCGGCATCTGGGCGCATTGGAGCCCGCAATGCGTGCCCGAAGACGGCGACTGGTACGCCCGCAACCTGTATGAGGAAGGCTCTCCCAATTACAAGTTCCAGCTGTCGCGCTACGGCCATCCTTCGCAGTTTGGCTATAAGGATTTAACGGCGCAGTGGACACTGCTCAACTGGGAACCCGAAGCGTTGATCGAGCGCTACAAGAAAGCAGGCGCGCGGTTGTTTATTGCGCTCGCAAATCATCACGACGGATTCGACGCGTGGGACTCGAAGTATCAGCCGTGGAATGCGAAGAGTCACGGGCCGCATCGCGATGTGGTGGGCGAGTGGGCCGCGGCGGCGCGCGGCCAGGGTTTGCGCTTTGGCGTGACCGTGCACCAGGCGCGAAACTGGTGGTGGTTCCAGACCTCGCATAACGCCGACAAGAAAGGTCCGCTGGCCGGCGTGCCCTACGACGGACACATGACATTGGCCGACGGTAAAGAGCAATGGTGGGAAGGGCTCGACCCACAGAGGCTCTACGGTGCGAAGCATCCCAAGAACGCTTTGCCCGATGCTTCGTATGTGAAGAACTTCTACGATCGCACCCGCGACCTGATCGATCAGCACGATCCCGACCTGCTTTACTTCGACAACGCGCTGCTTCCGCTGGGCTGGGGCGGCATGAATGTGGGCGCGTACTACTACAACCACAACCTGAAGACACATGGCAAAATGGAAGCGGTGCTGAACATCAAGAACGTGCCCGACAAGCTGGCCAAGTCGGTTGTGGCCGATTACGAGCGCGGCCTCACCAGCGCCATCGCGCCCTATGCGTGGCAGTCGGAGACGTGCATCGGCGAATGGCACTACCAGCGCCGTCTCTACGACAGACCGGGCGAATACGGCGGTTATCTGCCTCCGCGCGACGTGATTCACTGGATGGTTGATACGGTGAGCAAGAACGGCACCTTCATTTTGAACGTGCCGGGCAAGCCCGACGGCACCATCGACAGCAAAGAGATTGCCGTGGTGGATGAGATTGCGGCGTGGCTCCAGATCAACGGCGAGGCCATCTACGAAACACGGCCTTGGACCGTCTACGGTGAAGGGCCCAATCAGGTCAAGAGCGGATCGTTCCAAGGCAACAGCATCAGCGCCCTGAGCGAGAAAGACATTCGCTTTACGCGCAACAAGGCCAACAACGTGATTTATGCGATCTTTCTGGGATGGCCGTTTGGCCCCGCGCAGATTGCCTCGCTGGGACTCGCGAACAAGACCAGCCCGGGCAAGATTCAGAACGTGACCGTGCTCGGTACCGAGGCAAAGATCAAGTGGACGCAGGAGGCAGACGCGCTGAAGCTTGAATTACCGCGCCAGTCTTGGCAGGCAAACGACTACGGAGCGGCGGTGAAGATCGCGCTGAGCTGACCGGTACTGCGGCTTCGTGGCGTCGCTATCTGATCCACAGGATTTGGGTGCCCTGGGCCTCGCAATTGAGATCTGGGATAGCAGGAACCCGACCGGGCTTCGGCGGTGTGCGAGCAATCAGGGCCAACTGCTTGAAAGGGTAAACTTTTACTGCCAGAAACCGTCTGCTTACCAAAGTCAAGTTTGCACTTAAGGTCGCGTCCTCGCGATCTGTTCGACGCCACTCGCTGGAATTGAGAGTAGACTTATGCCCGGCTGGTATCTATGCGATATTTGCTCTGTCTATTGATTGCGCTTCCTCTGGCCGTGCCCGCGCAGGCGCCCGAGCCAAGCATCAAGACGACCACGTCTGAAGTTCTTCTGGATTTTGTCGCACGCGACAAAAGCGCTCACGTCATCCACGATCTGCGCCCCGATGAAGTGCAGGTATTCGAGGATGGCGTTCTGCAAACCGTGAAGCATTTCGAGTTCTTCGATGGGCGCAATGAGGTTCCATCCGCAACGGCGCCAGCCACCGCGACTGCGGCCGGCGCATCACCCAAGCCGGTCACCGTCAATGCGCTTCGCGACATTAGCGTCGTATCCATAGTCATTGCCAACCTTGATCCGCGCGGACGCAAGCTGACCCAGGCGGCCTTGGCCGATTTCGTTAAAGAAGAGCTCAAGCCGAGCATTTTCGTAGGCGTCTTCAATCTCGGCACTACAGGCCTCAATACTCGCCAGCAATACACCAACGACGGCGAGAAGATCACGGCAGCGGTCCGGAGTGCTCTCGATTCCGCCACCACCGACCAGCTCAACGCTCTTGACCAGGAAATGTTGCCCGACTACGCGCTCGGCTCGGCCAGCGGCAGATTTGCCAGCCAGGATTTTCCCACCAGCAACGGCGACGAATCCGCAGATCCCAGTGTTGGAGGCACAGATGTCTCAGCCGGCGTCAATACGACGGCGATGGTCGGACAACCGCCGCCCGGACCAGCCGGGGCCGGGGTAACGTCATATTTCGGTCAGCTCCAGACAGTTAGTCGCATCATGGGGACGCGCTGGGATCGGGAGATGCAGGATGTCTACACGGACAGTGCCAGATTCTTAGGTCCTCTTAGCCAGCTCGCCGCGGCGCAGGCCGATATTCCGGGGCGCAAAGTCATTCTCCTCTTTGCTGCCGGGCTGCCCATGAGCTCCGATACAGACGAGCTGCTGAACAGCGTCATCAGCAACGCCAATCGCGCCAACGTTTCAATCTATGCGGTCGATCCGCGCGGCTTTACTGACGGTTCGGAGCTCGCAAACTCCAAACGCCTGTTGATGGCGGCCACGGTGGCCAGCCAGCAGCAGATGATGGGCGAAGTGAGCAGTGTCGACCAGGTCGTGAGACCCGACGCGGTAAGAGCGGGCGAGATCGCTGAGGCCTCAATCCACGCCGATACCCACGGTAATCTGCTTCACCTTGCTGAAAGCACGGGCGGCGCGATGTTGCCTGCATCTCTTGACATGCGCGAACCCCTGCGCGATGCCCTTGAAGATGTGCGCACGCACTACGAGTTGACCTACGCGCCCACCAACACCGCAACCGACGGCAGCTTCAGAAAGATCGAAGTCAAGGTTTCGCGCCCGGGTGTCAAGGTCTTCGCACGCGAGGGCTATTATGCGTTGCCGATCCTGAACGGCCAGCAGTTGTACCCCTTCGAAATTGCCACCATGAAGGCGATCGATACCAGGCCCGATCTGCACCAGTTCAGTTTTCATTCCGCAACCATGGAGTTCCGTCCCGGGGCTGAGCGGAATCAATACTCTTACGTCTTCCAGGCGCCCACGCGCGATCTCGATGTTGTGAGCGACAAGCAGTGGGCCAAGGTACACGTGTGCGTGACCGCGCTTATCAAGGATGACAAGGGCGAGGTAGTCGACAAGATCAGCAAGGACATTCCCTACGACGTGCCGATCGGCAAGAAGGACGCGCTGGAGCAGGGAATTGTGAGCTTCGCGACGCCGTTCGAGTTGCCGCCGGGCCATTACACGGTTGAGACCGCGGCCGTGGACCGGCAGAGCATGAAGGCCAGCGTGAGCCGCACTGAGCTCGACGTGCCCCCGCCCACCAGGTTTGCAATGAGCGACGTAACCGTGGCGCGGCGAGTGGACGGGATCACGGGTCTGGTGAACGGAGACGATCCGCTCGAAGCGCACGGCGGAAAAGTGACACCCGATCTCTCCGATACCGTGGTTCCCGACGCCAGCGGCGCCATCAAGTTTTATGCGGTAGCGTATGCGCCTGCGCTTTCCGACGCTCCGGTGCTGATGAATATCGAAGTCTGGCAAGGCGACAAACTCGTGATGCGAAGCCCGGCAAGCAGGATTCCCACCGATCCGAGGGGTGCGGCTTCAGTGCTGGCCAGCGTGCCGGCCGCAAAGCTTGGGGCAGGCCGCTTCGAGGCGCGGGTCTCGTTCCAGTACATTGGCGAGAAGCTGACGAAGAAGGTCGACTTCACTCTGGCAGAAGCGCCGCAGCTTAGCTCCAAATGAATCTGCCGGACATCGATGGTGCGAACCCGCGGTGGGTGAACGTTTAAGCGACTTGCGTCTATCTCAAGGGTTCCGTGCCCCATCCATCGAGCGCCTTTTGCTCGATGGGTGGGAAACCAGTAAGGCCAACTGTCGGCAAATCCCCTCTTGTTTCTTCCCGCTGGCCTACGCCCGCCGGCGATGATCGAAGGCGTCGCGCAGCGCATAGAAGCAGTCCGTGGGCTTGAAATCTGCGTCAAATGGCAATGGCCGCTGCTTCCGGTTGGGCTGTTTCTTGCGGTGCGATCCAATGCTGTTGAGCCACGTGAAGCGGTCGCTCAAATCCCAGGTCAGCACCAGCTTTACCGCCGGGTTAGGCAGTGCTGCTGAAAGAAACTCTGTGTAAGTCTTAGCGATAATCGCGTCGCGCTCTGTAATGTCGTTGGAGACGGTCGCGTCGTCGTTCACATCAAGCTCGGTCAGGTAAACCTCAAGGCCCATCTGGTTGAAGGCTTCGATAAAATCGGCAACGCCCTGGCCGTACTTCTCACCCGCGTTCAGGTGGCTTTGAATGCCAACCGCATCGATGGGCACGTTTCGGCTCTTCATCCCTTTCACCATTTCCAGGATGAGCCTGCGCTTCTCCGCATCGCCGTCGTTGTCCCCCTTCGACTCCGTAGTCGTTGTAAGTGAGCTTCACGTTCGGGTCGGCCTCGCGCGCGGTGTGGAAGGCGAGGTCGATGTAATCGGGTCCCAGGTTGTCGTACCAGAACGATTTCCTCAATCCGCCCGGCAGCTTGCCATTGGGGTCAATCGCCTCGTTGACCACGTCCCAAGATTGCAGCTTTCCGGCGTAGTGCTTGCAAACTGTTGTGATGTGATCGACAAAGATCTGCTTGATCTCGTCCTTGTTGTCGATCTTCCTGATCCATCCGGGCACCGATTCATGCCAGCAGAGGTTGTGCCCGCGCATCGACATGTGGTTGCGCTGGGTAAAGACGTAGAGAAAATCGGGAGGGCCGAAATTGAATGTGTCGCGCGAAGGCCGCAGCGCAACCATCTTCAACTCATTCGAAGGCACCAGGATGCCGCACTGCTCGCTGAGCAGCGAAGCAAAATCGGCGTTATGTTCCACCACGGGAATCACGACAGCCGAGCCGTAAATGAGCCCATGTCGCCGTGCATGCGCGCGCAGCGAGCGCGGACCGGCAAGATCGTGAAATGAACCGACCGTAGGTGGATGGCTTGAAGCGCTGTTGGCGCAGCCTGCCAGCAACCCGGTGCTGGCTGCGGCTGCCATTGATACTGCGGTTCCTGTTCCCCTGGCAATAAATTCCCGGCGTGAAAGCATTCTGTCGTTCCAACTCCCTATGTAAATCATTTTAGTACGCGTGCCGAACGAAATATGGTATTCGGCTTCGGGGAATCGTTTTTTGCCATCTGCCCGGGCTTACGGCGCGGCCGCTGAACCCGTCCCGATCTGGATTCACAGGCGCATGGTGCCAGCTGTTGTGCCTGGGGTGTATGATTCTCCCGCTGCGTCCCCTTCGCGGTCAATCAACGCATTCGTAGAGCGGCAATCAGGCCGGATCACACGCTGAAGGGCACGCTCTCTCAAGGCGGGTATGTGCGCCGCGAGCCAAGGGCCCCGCGACCGATTCCCGCATGGTAAGCGCATTTGATCGCAGCAGGGTTCACCGCGAGGAGGATTAAATATGGCTACAACTGCGGCAACGCATCCAGGCAAGCTCAGCGATCGCGTGAGCTTCCTTTCACGCTACGGCAACTATATTGGCGGCAAGTGGGTTGAGCCCGCTTCAGGCCAGTATTTTGAGAACATCACGCCTATTACGGGCAAAACATTCTGCGAGATTCCGCGCTCGAACGCGCAAGATATCGAGCGCGCGCTCGATGCGGCTCATGCGGCACGCGAATCATGGGGCAAGACCAGCCCCACGCAGCGCGCGATCATCCTGAACCAGATTGCGCAGCGCATGGAAGACAACCTCGACATCCTGGCGCTGGCCGAAACCTGGGATAACGGCAAGCCGATCCGCGAAACCACCGCGGCCGATTTGCCGCTGGCCGTCGATCACTGGCGCTATTTTGCCGGTTGCATCCGCGCCCAGGAAGGAACAATTTCAGAGATCGATCACGATACCGTGGCCTACCACTTCCATGAGCCATTGGGCGTCGTCGGCCAGATTATTCCGTGGAACTTCCCCATCCTGATGGCCACATGGAAACTGGCGCCGGCCCTGGCTGCGGGCAACTGCGTGGTGCTCAAACCGGCCGAGCAGACTCCGGCCAGCATTCTTGTCTGGGCCGAATTGGTTGGCGACCTGCTGCCGCCGGGGGTGCTGAACATTGTGAACGGCTTCGGCCTTGAAGCGGGCAAGCCGCTCGCCTCAAGCTCGCGTGTGGCCAAGATAGCCTTCACCGGCGAAACCACCACCGGCCGGCTCATCATGCAGTACGCCAGCCAGAACCTCATCCCAGTCACGCTCGAGCTGGGCGGCAAATCGCCCAACATCTTCTTCGATGATGTGTGCCGCGAAGACGATGACTTTTTCGATAAGGCGATAGAGGGCTTTGTGATGTTTGCGCTCAACCAGGGCGAGGTATGCACCTGCCCCAGCCGCGCGCTCATTCAGGAGAGCATCTACGACAAGTTCATGGAGCGCGCACTGAAGCGCGTCGCGGCCATCAAGCAGGCCAACCCGCTTGAACCTTCCACGATGATCGGGGCTCAGGTGTCGAACGAGCAGCTTGAAAAGATCCTGAGCTACATCGACATCGGCAAGCAGGAAGGTGCCGAGGTGCTGGCGGGCGGCAAGCGCGCGCGCCTGGGCGGCGAACTCGAGGAAGGCTTCTATGTTGAGCCTACTGTCTTCAAGGGCCACAACCGCATGCGCATCTTCCAGGAAGAAATCTTCGGACCGGTAGTTTCGGTTACTACTTTCAAGACCGAAGCCGATGCGCTGGCCATTGCCAACGACACGCTCTACGGGCTGGGCGCGGGCCTTTGGACACGCGATGTCAACCGCTGCCATCGTCTCGGACGCGGAATCCAGGCTGGGCGTGTGTGGATCAACTGCTACCATGCGTATCCGGCGCACGCAGCTTTCGGCGGATACAAACAGTCGGGCATTGGACGCGAAACCCACAGCATGATGCTCGACCACTATCAGCAGACCAAGAACCTGCTGGTGAGCTACAGTCCTAAGAAGCTCGGGTTCTTCTAAACAGGGATCAGGGGATCAGGGATCAGGGATCAGGCCGGCAAAGCCTGGTCCCAACCTTGACTCGTTTATGTTGTGTTCCCATCTTCGCAGATGCGCTAACTCGCTAACTTGCTAACTCGCTGACTTACTAACTCACTAACTCGCTTACTTACTCATCTTTTAAACGATTGACTCGCTACTATGCCTGAATTACCACAGCAGGTTCTCGCCACCGATCTCGCAGTTCACCTCGTCAGGGTGCTGCGTGAGAAGCACGGGCAACTCATGTTTCACCAGTCGGGTGGTTGCTGCGACGGCAGCTCGCCTATGTGCTATCCGCGCGGCGAGTTCATGGTTGGCGACAGCGATGTGCAGCTTGGCGAGGTTGACGGCGAGCCGTTTTACATGAGCCGCAGCCAGTTCGAGTACTGGAAGCACACGCAACTCATCCTCGACGTAGTTCCGGGCCGCGGCGGCCAATTCTCGCTCGACAACGCCGAGGGCGTGCGATTCCTCATACGCGGGCGCGTATTTGACGACAATGAGATTCACGATCTTCGCGCGGCCGGCCGCATCTGAGTTGAGCGCGCCGCCGCGATTCACTCCGGTACGCAGATTGTCGATGGGTTCGAACTTAGTCGCAAACCAGAACGGCGTTTGCCAAACCCGCTGGTTCGTTTTCAGCGTCGTCGATCAATTCGGGTTCGTCGCGATCGCCGGCCTCGAGCCGCGCCATGAAGAACTGCTCCACCTCGGCCAGCACGTGTTCACCGGTGTGCGCGTGATAGATGGCGGCGCGAAGCCTTGCACCGCCCGGCACTCCGTGCGTAAACCACGTGGCAAACTGCTTCATCTTGCCCACCGGGTCGCCCATGCGCGCATCGCGCAGGCAGATCGCGAGTGACCACCTCCTCAGCCAGCAGCATCTCGAAATAAGCGCGGATCATGTTGTAGCGATCCTCGACTCCAGGCACGTCGTAGCGGCCCGTCGCCGTGTACTGCGCAATCTGGCGAAATATCCAGGGATTCGCCGGGGCAGCGCGGCCAATCATCACCGCGTCGCAACCGGTCTTGTCAATCATCGCCGCAGCATCTTCAGGCGTGCGAATGTCGCCGTTGCCGATCACCGGAATCGTGACCGCATGCTTGACGGCTTGAATCCACTCCCAGCGCGCCTGGCCGTTGTAGCCCTGCTCGCGGGTTCGCGCGTGCAGCGCAACGGCGTTCAACCCCTCGCTCTCAGCCATGCGCGCCAGCTCCACGCACACAATCTGCGAGT
The DNA here is from genome assembly GCA_963732165.1 of uncultured Acidobacteriaceae bacterium. Taxonomy (GTDB): domain Bacteria; phylum Acidobacteriota; class Terriglobia; order Terriglobales; family Acidobacteriaceae; genus Telmatobacter. The sequence continues at coordinate 30,310 of CAVSYM010000047.1, read as the reverse complement.
CGTTCCATCCCAGCCGAAACTTGACGGTGAAAGGAATCGACACAGCTCTGCGGATTGCCCTGAATATCTCGCCGATCTTCGGCAGGTCGCGCAACAGACCTGACCCGCCGTTGCAGCCTACCACGCGCTTGGCCGGGCAGCCGAGATTCAGATCCACGGTGTCGAAGCCGGTTTCTTCCACGATGCGCGCGGCTTCGGCCAGCGTCTCGGCGTTCGACCCGAAAAGCTGCGCACCGATGGGATGCTCATCGTCGTAAAAAGTCAGGTAGCGCCGGCGCTTGGTCTCGCGCATGCGCGCCAGCCCATCGGCCGACGTGAACTCGGTCATAATCAGCCCGCAACCCGACTGCGCGTTGGTGATTTCATTCTCAACAATGGGTGCCCCAGCCTCAACGGTGGGTGCCCCGGGTCCCTCGCAATTGGGGACCCGGGAGACCAGGTTCGCATTCGAATTGGCACCCGCTCCAGCGAATAGGCTCGCATGCCTTATAAACCGCCGGAACACGGTATCGGTGACTCCCGCCATCGGTGCAAGCACGGTAGCCGGCCGCACCGTAACGGCCCCGATGCGTACCTCGGCCGGAACCCGCGCCACGGCAGGCATAGCGTGCTCCACCGGATTGTCCCAGTTCTTCTTCACCGTGAATCCCTTGCCAGACATAAGTTTTGACTTTCATCGGGAGCGTTGTTATTCGCGCAGTTCCCAGTTCGCCTGATTCGAGGCAACGAAGCTGTCCGAAATCTCAACGATCTGCTTCGACGAACGGAAGCGCTCCGCCTTGAGCTTGACCTCGACTGGATTCTCAAGCGTGAAATCCACGTACAGGATGCCAACCCGGCCCACCCCGTCGTCTGCGAAGGACTCCTGAAGAATCGAGTCTGATGGACTGAATCTGCGGTTATCAGGGTCGCCGCTTATCACCGCGACGTAGCGGTAGTGGCTCGGAAGGAGCTTGAACGCCTTTATCGATTCCGAGACTAATCTGGCAATCTGAACCATTGCGCCGTCTTCGATGAATCTACCTTGAGGAGGCACCATGTGGACTGTGTGAACATCCCCCGTACCCTCACGGTCAATTGCAAGTACATCCACGGGCTCGCCATTCCAGTTAGCGTCCAAGTAAACCTTAGGGAAGAGCAGCTTGCGAACCAAGAACTCTTGCACGGCATTCTTAGCTCTGCCAAGTTCCAACTGCATTTCTGTATTAATCATTTCACCACCCCTCGATCTTGAGCTTCTTGCCCGTCTCTTCGGCCCATTCCGCGAACCGCTTTGCCCGTTTTACGATGTCGACGACCTCTTCTTCCTTAACCGCGTCGGAAGCATAGGCAATCCTGCTCTTCTTAGAGAGGAGTTTTCCCAGCCGATCGACCCCTTGTGTTTTTTCAAATCTCCGAGATGAGAGTCTCGCTCGTAAATCGTGCGCGGCGCTTTGGTGATCGTCCGCAGAGACGTCCGCGCACCCTAGGCCTGTCCGCAAGGCGTCGCTATACGAGATCGCACAGTGAATGCCAAGCAGTGCAGTGGACGACATGTACTCAGACAGATCATCCTGCAAAAGACGCATACCGCTAAAGAAGTCTCTTGCCCGGCCCAAAAAGTGCTGGACTTGCACAGCGCCCATGAACGCATTCTCGCACAATGTAAGATGAAAGGGCCCCCGCCGAAGCGGAGGCCCGATGATTTCGTGCTCTTTGCGGTCCGCTTACTTGGCTGCTGCCGCAGCCTCACCGGCCTTGGCGTACTTGCGCCGGAAGCGTTCCACGCGTCCCGCCGTGTCAACCAGCCTCTGCTTGCCGGTAAAAAACGGGTGGCAAACCGAGCAGATTTCAACGTGGATGTCGCCCTTGTGGGTCGAACGCGTCTCGAAGTTGTTACCGCAGGCGCATAGCACGCGCACCGCACCGTAATTGGGATGAATCTTTTCCTTGGGCATCTCGTTGGCTCGCAAACCTTTCCTGCAATGTATCTATTTTAGGGGGATTTCGGCTGAAAGTCCATTAAGGCGCCGTCGTCCCGGGCGCCACCGATTCCCAATCCCTTAACAGTCTCATTCATTTGCGTTAAAGCGTCCCCCGGAAGACCGCGAATCACGTGCTCAAAGTGCGTTCGATTTTTCGCGCCCGAAGCAGTGACAAGATGCAGCGAGCCCAAAGCAGGCTCCCTGTCCCCACCGACGTTGAGATTACAAGCGCGTTGGCGCGAAACAACGCCCAGCATAGGATGCACCACGCGGTGATTAGAACGCCGAGAATGGTGAGCCTGGGGGCGCGAAAGATCCTGGCGAGGGGCAGAAAATGGAGACCCACGATCGTCGCACACCAGTTGGCAGCAAGGTCGGCACGATGGAGTCGATATGCGATGGTCGTCGCGAGTGCGATCGCAGTCACCTCTATAAGCACGACGAGCAGGAACCTGTTCCAGGCGATTTGTGGTGCGGAAAGGGATGTTGCGGGGCTTCGTTTGCGGAGCAGGCGGCCTTTTCGAACGAAATAAATTGAGCCAGCTAACAAAAATAGCGACGTGAATCCAAACAAGGGTCCAACAAACGAGTTGAACGCGTTGGCGCTCCCCAATCCCCATCCGAGCCAACCCGATCCAAACATGGCGCCAATCAATGCGCCGCGGCCTGCATGGGTTATATCCTGCGCCTTAATCGAAGGATCCATTTGCCGTCCTTTGTCGAAAGTCTTTGGGGAAATCGACCTCCGGTCCGCCGAGACAGAGAATCCCTCGCTGCGGGTCGGCCTCAGAGCTTATCCTTCTTCGGGAAATACATGATCCACACCAGCCGGCACCATACCAGACCGGCGCCGACCCCCAGGACCAGCCAGATCGTGATGCGCGTCCACGCTTGCTGTTTATCCGCGTGGAACTCCAGCGCCTGCCACAACCAAAACATCACATGAAAAAAACACACGACTCCAAATAAACAGGAGCCAATGATCCCCAGCACTCCCCATGCTGTTGGCTTTGGCGACGGCGATTTCGACATAACTTTCCTCTTCCCCAAAAACCCAAAAGGTCCTTCCCGTCCCGGGCGCCTTCACTGCTGCGGGCTACTTCTTCAGCGCCTGTTCGATTCCCGCCTCAACCAGCGGCGCCATGATGGCGTAGCCGGCCGGCAAGGGATGAACACCGTCTTTGCTAAGGGCCGGGGGAAGCCCACCTCGGCTGTCCACCATCGCCGAGTAGTAATCGACGTAAATATAGTCCTTTTGAGCAGCATAACTCCTGATCCACTGGTTCAGTGTCGCTATCTTGGGTGCTGGCTCCAATCCCGGGCTCCACGGATAATCGAACGCCGGCAGAATCGAACAAAGAACCACCTGAATTCCGTTCGCCGTGGCCAGATCGGCCATCGAGGCCAGATTCTCTTCGGTCTGCTCCAGCGTCATGGGCCCGGTGTTTCCCGCCAGGTCGTTCGTCCCCGCCAGGATCGCCACCACGCTTGGCTTGAGATCGATCACATCCTGCCTGAAGCGCACCAGCATCTGCGGCGTGGTCTGGCCGCTGATGCCGCGATTGATGTAAGGCTTACCTGGGAACGATCCATCGGGGCCGGAAATTTTCCAAGCGTCAGTGATGGAGTCGCCCATGAACACGACGCGCTTTTCGTCAGCGGCCGGTGCCCCCAGTGCGGCATCCGCAGCCTTGTAGCGTTCCAGACTGCCAAAATCGACAGCTAATTCGTGGTCGTGCTGAGACAAGTATTCGCCCGCGTGCGTCGCGGGTTTTGCCGGCTGCGGTGCCGCGGTTGTTGCTTGGGGTGCGGCGGTCGTTGCTTGCGGTGCGGCGGTCGTCGCCTGTGCCAAAAGTGAGGGTAGAGTCGCGCCTGAAGTGAAAGCTGCCAGGACTGCAACTCTGGCCAGCCCCAGCCACGGCAGGGATGAATTTTTCCGGTACACTTGGGCTTCTCCTATGGTTGGCAGATACAATCGCGACGGCAGTACGGAATCCTGCCGCAGCTTGAAGATACTCGCACTATTGCGCTTCCGATTGTAGAGAAGCTGGGAGAGGTGCGGGGACATATTTTGCCGTGAGGAATGGAAGACGGCACGTCCCAGACTGTTGAATGCTGCTGAGAGCTGAAGGCCGAAAGCCGTCCACTCCGCCCTCACCTGCTGGTCCCGGCCTTCTTGTTCCCTTGTTACCTTATTCCCTCGTTCCCATGTTCCCTGTCTTTTCCACATTTGCGCACTCGCTTCGCACCGCACCGTCCTTCTTCCGCATCGGCTAGGCTTGAAAGAGATGACTGCCTGCTCGATCTGCGACGGCGTGGGACTGGTCCGGGTGATTGACGAGGCTGGCCGCTGGGTCTCCCAACCCTGCGAGTGCCAGCAAATGGAGCGCGAGGAACGCCGGCTTTCTGCTGCGCGAATCCCAGACCGCTACCACGATTGCACCCTCGACACATACGAGATCTATCACGGCGCCGACGCCTCGCTCTCGCAAGCGCTGCTCACCGCCCGCCGCTTTGTCGAGGAGTATCCGGCCGGCACCGCAGGCAAAGGCCTGCTTTTTGCCGGCTCTATCGGGGTGGGTAAGACGCATCTTGCCGTGGGTGTATTGCAGCGGTTGGTGCGCGAGCGCGGTGTGCGCGGCCTTTTCTGCGATTACCGCGAGCTGCTCAAAAACATCCAGAACAGCTACAACCCGCAGGTCAACACCACCGAGCTCGAGCTGCTGAAGCCGGTCTTCGCCACAGAGGTTCTGGTGCTGGACGACCTGGGTGCGCAAAAGCCCAACGATTGGGTTTGGGACACGGTCGCGCTCATTCTGAACACACGCTACAACGACCGCCAGACCACGATCATTACCACCAACTACGCCGATTTGCCTGCGGGTTCCGGCGGATTGAACGAGGTTGAGCGTGCCGCCCGCGAGCAGACCCTCGGCGACCGCATCGGCGACCGCATGCTCTCGCGCCTGGCTGAAATGTGTATTCGCGTCAAAATGACCGGGAAAGACTGCCGTCAAACCGGTATCAAGCGCGCCCGCTTCGGGTAGCTTCGGGTAAACCAACCCGTGCCCCATCCATTCACGCGCTCTTTGCGCGAATCGGTGGGAGACCATGAACTTCCTCATCCTTTTGCACTACAATCGCTGCCAGGAAGCCCGCCATGCGCAAGACCGCAGAATTGCTGAGCCTCGCAGCCCTCGCGGTGCTCGGCTTCGTTACCATCAATGCGTTCTACGGCCCGCACCCACTCCCGAACCGGATACCAACCCACTTCGACTCGCTCGGCAACGTCAACAGGTGGGGTTCGTCTCGATCGCTGCTCTTCTTTCCTGTCTTCACCGTCGCGATTTATCTCCTGTTGACCCTCGTTTCCCGTTTCCCTTCGAAGTTTAACTATCCCGTCAAAGTCACCGAGCTCAATCGCGCGCAACTCGAGTCAATGGCCTTGAGCCTGCTCTCCTGGACCAAGGCCGAAGTTCTGGTTTTCTTTGTGTGGATGGAATATGCGATGGTTCAGGCGGCCCGCGATCCCGAGCGCGGCCTAAAACCCTACCCGATTCTGGCGTTTGTGATTGCTTTGTTCGGCACGTTATTCGGGCACATCGTGGCCATGTTCCGCGCCCGGAACCCGGCGCAATGACGACTCCGCACCATTGCGCTCACTATCGCTCTCCGCGATCGACCCAAAACGCTTGTCCCCCACTGAACGAGCTGGAAGCTGAGAGCTGAATGCTGACAGCTACTTTCAAAACACCCACAGGCTGGCGAGCACAAGCAGCATGGCCATGAGCGTGAGACTCTGGTAGACGCATTCCGAGGTGCGGACCGAGATGTGCTCGGGCGGTTCGTAGCGGCCTGGCGCGGTCAATGTCGAACCACTGTCAGGGGAGGTGTGCATCCTTGGCCTGCTTTCCATGCCTCGTGGCAAATGATGGCTGTTCGCCTCTGCTCGCTGCCGAGGCTTCATAACCGATTAGACCCCGAGATGTGTTTACGAGATTCGCGGTTTTATAAAATCCCCGAAAATTTCATACAATATCATCGGCGCGGCAAATTCCGCGTTCCATTCCAGCGTTTCGCAACACCGCGCCAAATCGTCGAGGACCATGTCCGGAACGTCGACGACGCTGTCCGGGACCATTCAGGTGTACAATCTCGCTCGTGAGCGCTGGTCCGCAACTCGTACGTCCTGAGGCGCCGTCGGAGCACAACTGGCTGCCCATGGTAATTGCCGCTGTTGTTGTGGTGGCGATTCTCGGCGGCATGGCTCTATTCTTCGAGCACGGCAAAACCTCGCCACAGGTCACGCCGATTTCGGCGCCGCTCGACTCTTACGCGGCCAACCTGCCCATCAGCCAGTTGGCCATGAGCGAATCGGCCAACCTGGCCGGCGGCAAGATCACCTATCTCGACGGACAGATTGCGAACACCGGCAACCGCACCATCACCGGCGTGACCGTCCAGGTACTGTTCCGCGATCCGGCCCACGAGGTGGCGCAGAACGAAACCCAGCCGCTCAAGCTGATAAGTATGCGCCAGCCGTACATTGACGTGGAACCGGTGTCCGCAGCTCCGCTCAAGCCCGGCGACCGGCGGGACTTCAGGCTGATCTTCGATACTGTTGCGGAAGACTGGGACGGGGTCTACCCCGAGGTGCGGATCGTCCACGTCGTCGCCCAATAGGCGGTCTTCCACAGGGCGAAAAGTCAGGTCACTTGCCCCTTGGCTTGTGCAGCTCGTCTAGCGCCACGTCTCCCTTACACAGTAGAAACTACCCAACCGTGAAGAAATTACACGATAACCGGGGCCGCGGCTGTCAATTTAATTGTGAATTTGCGATGAATCATTCATCTTAACCCGTTCATTTTCTTAAGATTAAAACCGCGCTGGCCGAGGGGCCATCTTTGGCACTGCCGTTGCATCTAATTCCGGCAAGTGCACAAGGCTCCCTGTGTGAAAAACAGTGCCATCAAAGAGGTAAACAAAATTATGAATAGCCGTAGCGCTTACGTATCTATATCGAGACAATGTGCAGTTGCCTTACTGGCCTCCGCTATTGGATTCCCAGTCTTCGCCCAGCAGGCGCAGAGTGGGAATGATGCTCAGACCGCCCCTCCCTCGGCAGTTCAGCAGCAGCAGCCCTCCCCCGAGGCTCAGTCCTCGCTTAACCCGCCGAGGGAGGGGTTCTGGGGCCGTGTCAATCCTTTTGCCCGCAAGAAGTGGGTGAAGAAGAGGCTTGACCCGATCAATGACCGGCTCACCGAGCTGGATGAAGTAAATGCCCGCAACGCCCAGGCCATCAAGGATGTTGACGAGCGCGCCCAGGCCGGCATCAAACAGGCTCAGTCCTCGGCAGACCAGGCCAACCAGACCGCAACCACCGCGAACACCCAGGCGCAGGCGGCGAGCTCTACCGCACAACAGGCATCGGGGCACGTTGACCAGCTCAACACCACTGTCAGCGGCATCGATCAATATCACCAGATTACCGACCTCCAGGTATCCTTCCGCAACGGCTCAACCGTGCTGAACGACGACTCAAAGCAGAAGCTTGACGAGCTTGCAGCAGGGCTCACCGGTCGCGAAGGTTACATCCTCGAGATGGATGCGCATGCCCCGGCAGCAGGTTCAACGGGCATCTCCAGCTCGGAACGGCTCAACGAAGCGGTCGAACGCTACCTCGTTGAGCAACATCAGATTCCCATCTACCGGCTGCACGCAGTGGCTTTGGGCAACGCACAGGCGTCAACGTCTGGCGATCAAGACCAAAAGCCCGAGCGCGTGAGAACCAGCACGGTTCACATCCGGTTGATGGAAAACAGCTTGGCGGCCCAGGCATCAGCGCCCCCCCAAAACGCTGGTGGCTCAGCAAAGGTGGAACAGCCGTAGTTTATTAGCGGTAATCCTCCCTCGAGGCTCTGTTCCTACCCTGACGGTCCCCCCGCCGTTAGGCCGCCAAACAAGCTCTCGCAACGCGAGAGAACCAAGGCAACTTGGCCCCCGTCAATACGGGGGCCGTTTTTTGTCTGCGAGTATCTCTGTCTGCGAGCTTTTTGAGGCTCCGAGACAATCTAAGTTCAAATTCTAACAACTGTTATAATCGAGAACAAAGGGAGTTTTATGGTCAAACTCAAAGTCACCACTATCGGCAGCTCTGCCGGAGTTGTCCTGCCCAAAGAGGTGTTGTCGCGCCTCAAGGTCTCAAAAGGTGACTCACTCTTCCTCACGGAATCCCCCGAGGGCTTCCGCATCACGCCCTACGATCCGGAGTTCGAGGAGCAAATGTCTTTGGCGCGCAAATTCATGCGTGATCGGCGCGACGTTCTGCGGGAACTTGCTAAGTGACCGACAGTAACTGGCGCTGGGTGTCTACGAACGTAATTCTGGCGATCCACGACGAGCAGATCGCGGAACACGGAGGCATGGCGGGGTTACGTGACGAGGCCCTGCTGCTCTCGGCGTTGGCTCGCCCGCAAAACCTCGTTGCCTACGGAGAGCCGGACATTGCCGATCTTGCCGCTTCGTATGCAGTGGGAATCGCTCGCAACCACCCCTTCCTAGATGGCAACAAACGAACAGCGCTCACGGTTGCGGTCGGCGTGTTTCTGCCTTTGAATGGCTATGAGCTTGCCGCACCCGACGCTGAAACCGTGAGAACGATGCTTGCCGTCGCCGAGGGCTCGATGCCCGAGCCCGACTTTGCCGCCTGGCTGCGAAATAACGTCCGGCCGTATTCGGCGGGATGAGTCTTCGGTCCGCGCACATGTCCGATTTTCCACGCTACAATGCTTCCATCTTCCGTTCCATGGAGGCATCATGCGCCGATTCCTTTTCGCCGCACTCGCGCTCGTCTTCGCCGCACCGCTTACGGCCCCTCTCCTCGCGCAGGGCGCACCGCCCCAAACCTCCGCGGGTCAGCCTTACACCATCGAGTATTACTACAAGTGCCAGTGGGGTCATCAGCAGGAGTTCCTCGACCTCTTTCTCAAAAACCACTGGCCGCTGCTCAAGAAAATCGAGTCAACCGGCCGCATCGTCGGGCTCAAAATCGACTCGCCCGCCTACCACACGACTGAGGACGGCCGCTGGGACTACCGCGTAACCATCACCTGGAAGGACTCGACCGTTGCCACCACCTCGAACCCCGACGAAGAGGCATTCATCAAGCAACTATGGCCCGATCAGGAAACCTACAAGCGCGAGGAGCAGCGCCGCTTCGAGATCCTGCTCGGCCATTGGGACCTGCCCGTCACGAACATCACACCGAAGTGAAGTACCGCCGGCCTCCACAGGCTGCGGAAAAATTTGTGTCCGGGCGTTTTGTAACAAGGGCACGGCTTGAGCCGGGCCAATAAAGCCCACTAAACGGGTCCGGGGCTTTAGCCCCTGCTGCCTTTCGTGAAGGCAGAATCACTTTTTCCGCAGCTCGTCCAGACCGGCCGTAGTCCAGGCCGTCTTGGCCCGCACTCGCACGGTGACTTAATGCGTGACCGTCACATTCAACGCTGGCTTGGGCGAAATACTTCCCACGCAGCGGCACTGCTCGCTGCTATCAACAGAATCAGGGTCTCCTGAGACTCCCAAATGCCGCTGGCACTCTCTATCCCCATCTCCGCGTAAGTGGCGATGACGAGGACGGCTGCGGCCAGCCCGCTGTCAATCACGGCAGCTCTGAGACCCCAGCGTTTACGAATTACCAGGCAAGTCAACCAGCCAGCGCCGACCCCCAGCAGGCCTGCGAAGAGAATGCTGACTATGACTAATACAGCTCCGCCTGTTGTCCCAATCATCAGTGCCCGACCTTTCAAGGGGAGCGAACTTTGCTACTCCCTCACCCGCCACTTCCGCACCAGATCTGCGGCCGCCTCGCGCCACTCGGGAAATTCAAATTGGAAGCCCGCATCTAACAACCGCCCCGGGACCACGCGCCGGCTCTTGAGCACCAGTTCAGTCTCGGTCCGCAGAAAAAAAGCGCCCAACGCAATCAACGGCGCCGGCGCAGGCAATCCATTGGGCATATCCCAGGCGTCGCGCAGTGCAGCCATGAACTCGCGATTGGGAACAGGATTGGGCGAGGCCAGATTCACCGGCCCCTCGAACTCCTCGTGTTCAATGAGAAACTCAACCGCCCGTGCGTAGTCGGTTTCGTGCATCCATGAAACGTATTGCCGCCCGTTACCCTGCGTGCCGCCGAGGCTGAAGCGCACCAGGGTCGAGAGCACCATAAAGATATTGCCCATCGTGGGGCTGAAGACCAGCGAAGTTCGCATCGCAATGCGCCGTGTCTGCGGCGTCGCCGACTCGTACAGCGCAGCCTCCCAGGCCTTGACCAATTCGATCGTCCAGGTCCATTTTTCCGGTGCGCGCCTGCGCTTCGAAATCATCTCCCTGCCGCCGATCTCGCCGGTCGCCTCGTCCATCGCACGGTCGAGTGAATGACGGTAAATCGTCGCCGTCGAGGCATTCATCCACAAGCGCGGCGGGTTGGCCATCCCGGCAATCACGCGGCCCAGCAGGCGCGTGGGCCCAATGCGAGACTCATACAGCTCCCGCTTATTGCGCTCCGTCGCGCGGCAGTTCACGCTCTTACCCGAGAGATGAATCACCACGTCTGCGCCCTCAAGCGTCTCCACCCACGGGCCGGGATTGATGCCGTCCCAGTGCACCGTCTGCCAGTTGGCGGTGTACGGCCCGCGCGTAAGCACGGTCACATGATGGCCGCGTTCTTGAAAATAGCCAGCCAGCGTGCGGCCCACTTGGCCGCTGCCGCCGGGAATCACGATGCGAAGAGCGCGGTGCTCCATGTTCAGGCTTCTCCGAAGAGTGAGTCGAGCAGTTCGCCGGCGGGGCGAAAGAGCGGGCGCAAAGGCGGCAACTGGGCGAGTTTCAAGCCGAGAAGTACGATGGCCAGAGTCTTATCGTGCAGCAATTGTGTGCGCGATTGGTTCAGTGAGCGATCGTACACCCAGAAAAGAAAGATGCCCATCTGGTAGAGCCACAGCAGGCGCGGCAAATGGGGCTGAATCGACTTTGGCAGCTTCAGGCCGGACTCATCCACGGCGCGCGCGAAGAACGCAATGTCTGCGTCGCGGATGGGCGCCGTGGCCGTGCTGAACGGCGAAAGCGGATGCGAGGGATCGATGTGCGCGGTCAGTGCGCTCACCAGTTTGCGGTCGGGCTCAAAGTAGTCGAGCTTCTGGCCGATGATGCCGCGCAATCGCTGCTCAAGCGTCCGGCTCGATGCCAGTTGCGCATCGATCAGCGGTGTCAGCTCGATCTGCGCCCGCCCGTAATACGCCATCACCAGCGCGTCCTTCGAGTCGAAGTAGTAGTAAGCCGCGCCCACGGCCATCTGCGCGGCCGTAGCAATCTCGCGCATGGTGGCAGCTTCGAATCCACGTTCTCGAAAGACCTCGAGCGCCGCGGCCAGAATTCTTGCGCGAGTTTCTTCGGATTTGGGCGTCTGGCGCGGCATCTCAGGCTCCTTGAGAGTATTGTCTTGCCGACCGTTGCCGGAACAGCGCCAGCAACAGCATATTGAAAATGTGGCCAACGCCCATCAGCAGAAGCAGTCCGCCGATCTTTCCCACGACGCTCTTCGCCAAGGTCGCATAGTCATTAATCGCCCAATCTGCCACGCAACTAAGCCCAACATATCCCAGGCTCAGCAGGTAAAAGCCCACGTCCAGCAGCCTTCCCACCGCCCGCGCCAGCGTGTGATTGCCGGCAAACGCGTTGTTCAAGAATACCGCCCCCGAACGATGAAGGATGAACCCCAGCAGAGCGATCACAATCGCGCAGCTGCCAAGATAAATCGCGTAGTACAAACTCATAAGCATAATCGGCCTCCAGGGTTCCAATTACTCCGCAACAAGCTGAGTTTGGTGACGTCGCATCCGTGTCAGCACAAACATGTTGAAAAAGTGCATTGCGCCCAGGATCAACAGCACGATCCCGATCTTCGTGCTTTCGAGCTCGATCACCCCTCGGAAATTGGCGAGGGGATCGGCGGTCTTGAGGGCGAGGGCGATGTATCCAACGTTGATCAGATAGAACCCGACAACGAGCAGCTGATTAACTGAGTCGGCGAGCTGTTCATTTCCGTGGAAGGCGTCGACCAAAAAGACTCGGCCGCTGCGATGGAGGGTTCTGGCCACCCAGATGGTGACCCCGATGCTGATGGCGAGGTAGCTGAGATAGCAACCGGCAACGTACATGTTTCTGCCTCCTCGATAGTATTTGAACACGTTCAAATACAACATAGACCTGCCCACGAGCCACGTCAAGAACTTTTTTGAACGCGTTCGAAAGAAATCTGCGCGCAAGCGAAAGAGGCCTGACCGTCAATTCCGGTCAGGCCTGAAGTTCGATCGCAGTCACCAGGATTTCACGTGGACCGCAGGCGCCTACATTCTAGGCGGGTAGGGGTAGCCCTGCATCATCATCCGGCGGCGATGGGCACGGCGCTCGCTGATGATGACCACGATGATGGCGAGGATCACAAAACCCGGAATGGAAATGATCAGGCCGGGGAACTGGATCCGGTCGTGACCGATTGCCACGGTCTGAGGGGCGTGTACAGCACCCAGCATGGAGACAAAATCGTGTCCGACGCTCACGTTATCGCCCAGGCGGGTGTCGGAAAAGAAACTCACCATGTCATGGCCAATCGCGGAGTTATCGGCGGCGTGCACACTGCTGAAAAAGCTCACCGAGTCGTGCCCCACCTGGCCGTCGAGGCGGACATCTCCGAAAAAAACGACCATATCGTGATTCACTTTGCCTTCGACGCGAACGCTGCAAAAGAAGCAGACCGCATCCCGGACCGGAGTATCGGGCGTCACGTTGATGTTGCCGAAGAACGTAACCGCGTCGTCATCGGCGTGCGCAGCAGCCGGGCCGGCCGCGAAGGTCGCGACGGCTATCAAAAGAGCGGCGAGGATGGACAATTTCCCCGGCATTGAAACCAATATACGCGCCGGGATCGGAATTGGTTCCCCGGCGTTCAAAATTCTATTGCCGGGAACCCAGGCAAAGCCCTGAAACTCGAACTACATAGCCGGCCGGGTTGCCCAATCCTAAACGCGTATTTTGCGTTTAGGGTCGGAAACTCCGATCTCAATGTGCCCAGGGTTTTGTTAAAACTCGAACCGCATCGCAAGCTGAATCCGCCGCGGCGCCCCCACCGAAGTGATCTGTCCGAAAGAACTCGAGGTTTCGACGTTGTCGATCCCCGAGCCGTTCACGTGATTCACCACGTTATAAGCGCTGGCTGAGAAGCCAAGTCGGGGAGCTTCGTCGGCCTTGTTGGCGGTGATTGCGAAGTCATGCCCCCAGCGCACGTCCATGTCCACATAGCCAGGCCCGGTCTCAGTGTTGCGGGCCACTCCCTCGGGCCGAGCATTAAACAGGTCGTCGCCGTAGGGGTCGGTGCCGGTGAGAATGGTCCAGGGTGAGCCGGTATTGGCGAAGACACCGGTAGAGAGGTTCAGCAGGCTTTTTTGGTTGAAGATGGCATACATTCCGACGCGCTGGCGACGGTCCCAGTTTGAATCGGACCACTCATCGCCGGGGTCGTACTGATTTTGTGGAAACCACCACATGCCGCCGGTATTGGCTTCATAGTGCGACCACGTATATCGGCCGAAGCCGCTAAAGTATTTGTTCCAGCGGCCCCGGTAAGAGATGTCGAAACCGTTGCCGGCATAGTATCCGGCGGGTTGCATCTGGCGGATGCGCCCATACTCCAGGTTGGGACGAACGGTATAGTTCGACTCGGGCGTGGGCGCGTTGATGTCGACCGAGCGGAACATGTCGATGCCGCGCATGGAGTAGATGCTGATAGTCCCGGTGGCCTTTTCACCCAACTGGCGCTCGATGGAGACGCCATAGTGAATTTGGTAGGGGATTTTGGCGTCAGGCTCGAGCTCGACAATATTGGGCGGTTGAGATGTTACGGCCATGCAGTCGGTAATGGGCACGCAGCCGGTCTGCGGCAGCGATGCAGGATTGAGCGAGAACACGATCGAGCGCCGGCGCGCATTCGAGTAACGTTCGAGATCGAGCAGCGGACCGCCGCCGAAGCGGTCGTAATAAATGCCGCCGCCTCCGCGCACAATCAGCTTCGAGTCCTGATCGAGAACCCACGCGAACGAGAGCCGCGGCGAAAATCCAAGCCGGCGCGCGGCCAGAAAGTTCTGCCAGTCGTAGCGCAGGCCGGGATTGATCGCTAAACGACTGTTGATCTTAATCTGGTCCTGAACAAAGGCGCCCACTTCCTGCTGGTGATAAATAAAGTGCGTATCCCCGGTGTTCAGCGAGTAGGCCGAGGGCAGGTTTGCGGTGTAATTTTGAAGAGTAGTTTCGAGAACGGTCACTCCGTCGGCGGCTAGCGTGGGACCGAAGGTGTAGCTGCCCAGCTCGTTGGTCTCGTCGTCAAAGGCGCGGCGGCCCATGTGCGGAACGTTGATGCCGTATTTCACCATGTTGCGCCCATGCGTCCAGGTCACAATATCTGAGAGCCGCGCGTTGTACTCGGTTCCGTACGAATCATTCTGAGCGGAGCCTGAATAAAAATACCCTGGCAAACTGACGCGGGGCGCCTCAACAACATTCTGACTGCGGTTGCCGTCATGTTCGGCAACCAAAGAAATCTGGTTAAGAGTGGTCGCCGACATTGCGGAGTCAACGTGGGCCACAAAGTCGTCTTCGCGGTATTGACTGTTATACCCGGCCGCGGCCAGCGACTCGCCCCCAACTCCCTGGTTCTGTCCGGTCCAATCCTGGTAGCTGTATTGCGCGTAGGCCGAGTTGTTGCCGAACTGGTGCGAACCGCGCACGCTGAATTCGGTGTCGCGCGTGGGTGCAGGCACATTTGCATTGAATGCGCCGCTGGGATTTGAAGCCGTGGGAACGATACTTGCGCTGACCACCGAATCAAGATCTTCTTCAGCGCGATTGAACGAAATCAGAAATCCGGAGTTCTTCGAGTGCGGAATTGGGCCCGTGGTGCTGCCTTCGTAGATGCGCCGCTGTTCGAATGGCTTTGACGGCGCCAGCGCGTTTTGCGCGTTCAGCGCCGAGTCGCGAAAGTAAAAGTTGGCCTCGCCGTGATATGCGTTGGCCGCCGACTTCGTAATAATCTCCATCTGGCCGCGGCCGGGATAGTAGTAGCGCGCAGAGTAGGGGTCCTGGTTGATCTGGACCTCCCGCACAGCAGAAGCAGAGACAGTCACGCGATTGGCCTCGACGCCATCCACCATCAAACCGCTGCCGCCGGTAGCTGCATCGTCCGAGTCGAGGAACGCGCCCATCGCACTTACGAAATCGTTGTCGAAGATGGGCAGAGACTTCAGGTCGCTCGCGGTCAATACTGAAGAGTCGCGATTCTCATCGGTCGAAGTCAGATCGACGCTGGTTTCGGCGTTGACCACAATGTTGGTGGCCGCGGAGGCAACCGCCATCACGATGCGCGTGGGCGCGGCTAGCTTGACTGCGGCCTGGGTAGACATGGCGGATGCTGCAGAAGCGGCGATAGTGACTGGGGATTGAACAGTCTTGAAGCCGTTGGCGCTCACCACCAGCGTGTAAGAACCTGAGTGAGGAGCGTTGACCTGAAATGTTCCGTCGTCCGCCGACTGGAACTTATCGATCGTCGCGCCCGTCGGGTCCACCAGGTCAATTTCCGCATTGGGAATCACATCCCCGTTCGATGCGGCGACAACGCCATGAAGGTTAGGGCTTGGCGGGGGTGGCGGAGCAGCAGCGGTGCAAGCGAGTGCCACAAGTGGCGCCAGAACAAAGAAGACAAGGCCAGAAACAAGTGAGCGCATCGGAAACCTCAGGCAACAAATATGAAACAAAGTACGTCAAGCACCTGCTTGACCGGCCCCCATTCCCGAGGGTGCCCCATCCTAAACGCGTCTTTTGCGTTTAGGGTAGGAATCCACCAACCGTTGCGAGAGCCACGCCGATCCCCGGAAATCGCGCAGTCCCGCGAGTCCAGTCACGCTCTGGCCGTAAAATAACGCGCCTGCTCATTACTATCTCTGGCGCGTTCGAGCGTAGCCGTCCGGTGCCCTATTTGAAATAGTTTGGACTTCGAATGAAAACGCTAACATTTCCCGCCGGCTCAAACCCGCTGGAAGTGACACTCAAAGGGCTACAAGGAGATTTTCGCAGGAGTCAGCGCCGCCGTCCAGTCTAAAGCTCGGTCCACCAGGATGTCGGGGGGGATTTCCAGCAGGTTTTGCGGGCCGAAACCGAAGGCGCAGCCAATCGCCCACGCGCCTGCGTTGCGGGCCGTCTGCATGTCCACCTTGCTATCGCCAATCATGGCAGTCTCTTCCGGGCTTGCCCCGACCTCGTCCATCAGCGACCGCAGCCCCATCGGGTCGGGCTTTTTGGCCGTAAAGCTGTCCCCGCCATAGATATGCACGAAGTAGTCCGCCAGGCCCAGCCCCTCGCAAATGCCGCGCGCCGGCCGCACCGGCTTGTTGGTCAGCACCGCCATCTTCCGCTTTACGTTCGCCGGATCCTCATGCAGTTCGAACAGAGCATGAAGCGCTTCAAGCACGCCTTCGTATGCGTAAGTAAAGTCGAGCTTGTGTTCGCGATAGTACTGCAAAAAGAACTGGTAGCTTTTTTCAAGCAGTTCGGCGTTGACGTCTTCAGGCGTAGTGTTGCCGGCCAGCGCCAGCGAGCGCCGCATCAGCATGGGAGCTCCGTTGCCCACAAAGCCGGCAATCGCCCGGTCGGGCAGGGGATGCAGATGAAACTGCTCGAGCGCCGCATTCACGCTGTTGCACAGGTCCTGCGCTGAGTCGATAAGTGTGCCGTCGAGGTCAAAGACCAGCAGCTTGAGCCGCTCAACCGGGACAGGCCGCAGAACTCGAATCATGATTCCAGTGTATCGGGAATGGCGCGATGCCCAACCACTCTCGAACCTGGCCGGGACACCCTTCCTCACAACCCCGAAGAAGATTCGTCATTCTGAGACGCGATTGGCGCGCGTCTGGCCCCAATCGCAGTCAGAATGATCTGAAAGTTGATCTCTGAGACCCCCGCCTACCCCCGACTCACCGTTGACCGGAAGTCCGCGAATATCATAGCTATCTATGAACCAAACCCATGCTTTCGAAAACCGTGGAGCGCAAGCCGGCGCCAGCAAAACTGTTCACAGCCTTGCATTGCGGGCCCTCTTCGTCCTGATTGCCACATTCACCCAGGTCACTCTGGCCTGGTCCGCTCCTGCGACAACCGCCTCGGCCGGCGCATCGGCCTGTTCTGCATTTCAGGATATGGATTTATCCGGCATCCAGGATGCGCCAACCCAGGTGCTGAGCACCGAGATCGTCGAAGCATCCGATCGGTCGCCCGCATTCTGCAAAGTGGTGGCTTATGTCTATCCGGAGGTGGGTATCGAGATACATCTTCCTGTTGCGAAGGATTGGAATGGGAAGCTCTTTGTGGCCGGCAATGGTGGCTGGGCCGGAGGTCTGAATGGCGGGGCGTGCGACCAAAGTCTCAAGCGCCGTTATGCCTGTGTGACCACAGATACCGGTCATCGAGGCCGCGGCGACGACGGCCTGTGGGCCTTTGACAATTTGTCGGCCCAGGTGGATTTCGGATATCGAGCGATTCACGTTGCGACTCTGGCAGCCAAGTCTGTCGTCAGTCGCTACTACGCTAAAGACGCTCAAAAGGCCTATTTCATGAGCTGTTCCACCGGCGGCTATCAGGGCATGGTTGAAGCGCAGAGATTTCCATGGGATTTCGACGGAATCATCGCCGGCGCGCCCGATATGGACGAAGCCGATCTCACCATGCGAGAGGTCTGGGCGCAGAGATCGCAATTGAATGCGAATGGAAAGCCCGTATTGGATTCAGGCGCCCTCGAAATCCTGCACCGGGCTGCACTCGATCAATGCGACATGGATGATGGCGTCAAAGACGGCCTCATCGGCAATCCGATCGGTTGTTCATTTGATCCTTCAAAGCTTCTTTGCAAGTCAGGTGAAACACGAGCGTGCCTGAGTGCGGCTCAGGTGGAAGCGGCCAAGCGAATCTACGCCGGCCCTCCTCACACCCAGGAACGATCTGTTCGCGGCGCGTTGCCCGGATCGGAGCTCAATTGGGAATTCGGGACCGGCACGAAGTACACCGACAGCCTCTTCCAGTACATGATCTACGGGACGAGTCCGGGCTGGACATCTGCCACATACGATTTCGATCGCGACTATAAACGCCTCGGAATGGCCGCGCTCTACACTGACACCAATCCCGATCTGCGGCGCTTCAAGGCTGCCGGAGGAAAGCTGCTTGTCTACCAGGGGGGAACCGACACCGTTGAAATGCCTACTGCGATCGTTGACTACTATCAAACGGTCGAGAAGGTGATGGGCGGCCTCGAACCAACGCAGGATTTCTTTCGACTCTTCATTATCCCAGGCATGAATCATTGCGGAGGAGGCGCCGGTGCCACTTCGATCGACTATCTAAGATATCTGGAGGCATGGGTCGAACAGAACCACGCGCCCGACAAGATGATTGGTGCGCACGTCAGCGATGTCTACCTTAAGTCGCTGCCAGAATCTTCAAGGTCCGTGAGTCTTCCCCTCGATCCCAAAATCCCTGTCAGCTTTACGCGCCCCATGTATCCCTATCCGCAATTTGCCAAGTATGCAAGTGGAGACCCCAACGATGCAGCAAGCTTTCGACCCGCTCAACCGTGATGTTTCGTCGAATCCGGGCCATCATCCGGGGGTGCCCCAGGTTCCGCTTTTGAGATTTGGGACAAATCTTCACTTTTGAGGGACCGCCAATGAAATACCGATTGCTTGCGTCGCCGGGTGCCCCATCCTAACCGCGCCTTTTGCGGTTAGGGTGGGAGACCTCGACTCTCAATCTGGCTCGCTGTTTTTTATGCAATCACTCGCGGAAAAAGTAATTACGGTTTGCTGGCTATACCGGTTCTCCTTTTCAGGTGAAGACTGATTCCAACAGGACTGGCATGCGAGGCCACGGATAGTTTTATACTGGGCGATCAGAGTAGACGGAGACGCATGAAGAGTCGATACGCTGTTCTTTTCACATTGATCGCCATATCATTTCCGGCGATTGCGCCAATATATGCCCAGCAACCAGCGCCGCCCGTCTTCTCCACGGTCCCCTCGGCCGAGCGCATTCCCAACTTCGACCTTCTCGTCACTGAGCTCAAGCAGTACCACGACTGCACCTGCAAGTGCGGCTGCTATGCGCACGATCTCGAGCTGCAGGCCGATCGCGCCATAAGTTTCCTTCGCAAACGCGCGGCGAGTCGCGAACCAAATGAGAAATTGGCGCTGGTTCTCGACATCGACGAAACCTCGCTCTCGAACTACGCCGAGATGCTCAAACAAAACTACATCTGGGACGGCAAAGCCTTCGACGCGTGGGTCAACACGGCGCAGGCCCCCGCCATTCCCGGCACGCTGCGCATCGACAAAGAGGCAATACAACTCGGCGTCACGGTCTTCTTCATAACCGGCCGCGCCGAAGATGAACGCGCCGCCACCGTGAAGAATCTGCGGGCACAAGGTTACGAGTGGAAGAGCCTGACCATGCGAGCTCCATCTGAGGCCGGCGAGACCGCCGAAGTGTATAAATCTGCCGCGAGAGCGCGTATTGTGGCGCAGGGCTACACCATTGTGCTCAACGTAGGCGACCAGTGGAGCGACCTCAAGGGCAAACCCGAGGCCGAGTTCTCAGTAAAATACCCCAACCCGTATTACTTCATTCCGTAGCCGGCTAGACCGAATTCTGAGTTGCTGTATACGTGGCTAAGCTTTGTAACAGGGCATGACTTTTAGCTTGCCCTGAGCGAAGCCGAAGGGTGCCGCAAAAACGCCCATCGTTAGCTTTGGGCTTTAGCCCCTGCCCGGATACACCGACCCTGAAAATGCTTTAGGCCTTCGTCTCGCGCGTTCGCTTCACTGTGGATGGCAGCGCAAAGCCAACCGCAATGATCCAAACGAAGCCCGGGAATCGCGTCAGCGGAACGAGGAACAGGGCCTTAGGTAGTTCGATACTCAACCAGCTCAGCTCGCCGCACAAGGCGAGCACCAGGCCAAGAATCGGGATCCACCGGGGAACCACCCTGCGAAAGAACAATGGCACCGAGAGGCCCGCCATCAGCAAGCCGAACGATACCGAATATCCCGGCCCGCCAATCAAGAAACCCAGGTAGTAGAGCGCAGTAGTCAGCGGAACGTCCTGCGCAACGACGGGATGAACCATGCTCCACAAAACCGCGGCACCTGTCATCATCATGAACGCTGTCGCAAAGCCGCCAAAGAGCGCGATCCTGGTCCCGGCCGCGCGCACGCCAAAGAACTCCAGCCGGCTGACTGCGGTTGCGGTAAAAATGCCAAGCGGAATCGCCGAGCCGAATTGCAGAAAGGCACAGAGCAAAGCGGCGCTGGGGCGCTGCTGAAAGAATGCGGCGATTTCGCTTGCCGGCGCCCACGGGCCGGGAAAGAATGGCCTCCCGCCAAACCAGGTCACCGGGTACAGTCCGGCGCAAAATAGAACCGTGAACGCGATTGCCAGCGCTCCAAGATGGGGCCCCTGGTGGCGCTGAACGGGGACGGGGTGATTCGCGAGTGTGGACATAATTAGTTAACCTCCAGATCGATTCTACATCATAATCGTTACATATTGTAATGATATTAGTGTGTAATAATCAAAAAATGCAGAAAAAGCAACAGCCTGAAGGCGACCGCCCACAAATCGCGTTTCTGCTCACGCAGTTAGGCACCCACGCCGCGATGAAATTCTCAGAAGCGCTGGCGCCGATTCATCTCACGCCTCCTGACGCAGGGATTCTGCGCCTCTTGAGGCAGTCGCCCGGTATCAGCCAACAGGAACTGGCCGAGCGGCTCGGAATGCATGCCAGCCGGCTGGTCGCCGTAATCGACTCGCTGGAAGAACGGCAGATGGTCGTTCGCAAGCAGAGCCCTGACGATCGCCGCACCTACTCGCTGCACCTGGCTGATTCCGGTTTCGAAGCGCTCCGCCTGATCGGCCGCGCTGCTCAGGCGCACGAGGAGCGAATATGCCAGGGGCTGAGCAAAACCGAGCGCGTCAAGCTGGCTGGACTCCTCAACAAAATCGCCGCGCGGCAGGGGCTCGCGACCGGCATCCATCCCGGCTACCGGACGCTCGGCGGTTCCAAAGCCTGCGACGAGGCCGCCGACAACTGATCACTGACAACTGACAGCTGACAACTGGCAACTGGCAACAGATGCTATTCTCTCCCCCGTATGCACGGACTTTCGCTGCTCAAGACGTTTGCTGTGGCCATGCTCATTCTGGCCAACGCATTTTTTGTGGCGGCGGAGTTCGCGCTGGTGTCCATCCGCGAGACGCGCATTCAACAGTTATTCGAGGCCAAAGTTCCCGGCGCGCGGGCCGTCCTTCGCCTGCAGCATGGCATAGACGACCTGCTGCCCGCCGTGCAACTTGGTGTCACTCTCTGCTCGCTGGCTTTAGGCTGGATCGGCGAGCCGCTGGCCATCGCAGTGTTTATGCCGTGGTTTGGCGCGCTGCCCCACGCCCGGCTCTACGGGCAATTGCTGGCGGTGGCGCTCGGCTTTGCCATCATCACGTATTTTCACGTCGTCGTTGGTGAACTGGTGCCCAAGTCTCTGGCGCTGCGCCGGGCCGAAGCCCTGGCAACGGCGGTGGCTCCTCCGATGCTGGTGTTCATGGCAGTTGTGCGGCCCGCCGTGCGTCTGCTTCGCGGCTCGGCGGCGGCGGTTCTGCGCGGCTTCGACATTCCCATGACCGAACGCGCTGAAGTTCATTCGGCCGAAGAACTGAAGCTGATTGCCACGGCCGCCCGGCGCATGGGGCTTCTTCCACAATTTCAAGAGACGCTGATCCATCGCGCCGTAGAACTCGACGACGTGCCGGTGCGCGAAATTATGACGCCGCGCCAGAAGATCTTCTCGCTGCCATCAAACATGCTTTTTGAAGAAGCCTGCGCCAAGGTGATCGAGCGCCACTATTCGCGCATTCCCGTTTACGACGAGACGCGCGGGCCGGAACATATCGTGGGCCTTGTCTACTCGCGGGATCTGGCGAGGCTGCTTTACTTCCGCACCGCCGGCGCGCAACCCGGCACGCCCCAGGTTGAGTTGCGGCTGGCGCAGATCATGCGCGAGATTCTGGTGGTTCCCGAAACCAAATCGGCACTGGATCTGCTTCGTGAGTTCCAGCAACGGCGCAGGCATCTTGCCGTGGCCGTAGACGAGTACGGCTCGATTGTGGGCCTGGTCACCGCCGAGGATGCCGTGGAACAGTTGACCGGCGAATTCGAAGACGAGTTCGATGCCCCCAGCCTGTCCCTGCTGAGCAGCGCCGGCGGAGCGTTTGTGATGGATGGCGGCGTGAACCTCCGCGATCTTGAAACGCAGATGCACTGGGACCTGCCGCGCGAGGGCGGCGTGGAGACCCTCGCCGGTTTCATGCTTGTGCAACTGGGCCACATCCCCCAGGTGGGCGAGTCGGTGGTTTACGACGGCCGGCGAATGACTGTCGCAGCCATGGATGGGCGCCGAATCGCAAGGATTCGCGTGGAGCCGGTAGCGCCGGAAACCGATGCCACCCCCTGACCGGAATCCGGTAGCGAGAAGCTTTCCACTTCCCTCCACGCCTGAGCCCGTTCAATCAATAATCCGGCGGCGAGTTGAACAATCTCGCGTACATGGCCGATATAGGAGAATGGCGGACCTGGAAGAAGTCGCACTCCTTCTCCGGTCGACGGTAGCCGTTGCGCGTGGCCCGATCCAGGCTCGGCAATGCGCTGTTGCAGGCCGGGTAGCGATCAAGAAGGCAAAACCAGGCCTTCGCACGAACGACTTCTGTCAGGAGAACGAACATGGCAGGCAAAAACAAGCACAATCACAAGCACGTTGAAGGGCAGGGAATCGAGATTGCCAATCATGCGGCCGATCACTTGAAAATCCTGCACCTGGGCAAAGATTGCCAGTACGAAAAGGAGTTGCGGCGGCTGCAGATTGAACTGGTCAAGATGCAGGAGTGGATCAAGCACGAAGGCCTGCGCGTGGTGGCTCTTTTCGAGGGGCGCGATGCGGCCGGCAAAGGCGGAGCCATCAAGCGGATTACCGAATCGCTGAATCCCCGCGTCTGCCGGGTTGTTGCCCTGGGTACGCCCACTGAGCGCGAGAAGACGCAATGGTATTTTCAGCGCTATGTCATGCACCTTCCCGCGGCCGGCGAAATGGTTCTGTTTGACCGGAGCTGGTATAACCGCGCGGGCGTCGAACGGGTGATGGGCTTTTGCTCGGAGCACGAATACGCCGACTTTATGCAGAGCTGCCCGGAGTTTGAGCGCATGCTGGTGCGTTCGGGGGTCATACTCATCAAGTACTGGTTCAGCGTGAGCGACGAGGAGCAGGAGCGTCGCTTCCAGGACCGCATGGACAAGCCCAACAAGCGCTGGAAGCTGAGCCCGATGGATCTTGAGTCTCGCAAGCACTGGGCCGATTATTCGCGCGCCAAGGATGAAATGTTTGCGGTGACTGATACAAAGCATGTTCCGTGGTTCGTGGTGAATGCCGAAGACAAAAAGAGTGCACGGCTCAACGTCATCCGCCATCTGCTCTCCATCATCCCTATTATTGTTTACGTCAACCGGCTTGACCTGCTGCAAAAGGCCATCGCGTCCGTGCCCCGGCGGCTCACCACGGAACCGCTCGTGATCAACAACTCGGACTCACCTCTCACTGTGCCCTGCCACATCGTCATCCCGCCCGTGCCGCTCACCTTCGCACAAACACAGAACTTCATGCTCAAAATCGCCAAAGACCGCCATGTGCCGTTCTATCTCTTCATGCACTCGGATGCCGAGGCCGGCCCTGACACCGTGGAAAAGCTCTACGAGATGGCGGTTCACGAGTGCTCCAAGGGGAAGTGGGGGGCGATCTTCACGAACTACGATGCGCTGGCGGCGTTCAACACGGCGGCGTTCGACGCCATCGGCGGCTGGGACACGATGCTGAGTTGGTATCTGGCTGACTGCGACTGCTACAGGCGCCTGCGGCTCGCAGGATACCCTACGCTCGAATCGCATCTGCCTGTCACGCATGAGCCGTCGCAGACCATAAACAGCGACCCTGTGATCCGACGGCAGGTCGATCTGGAGGTTCCCTTCCGGCAGGCCTACTACCGCGCCAAATGGGGCGGCGATAATGAGCATGAAGTCTTTGATGTTCCGTGGGGTGTAAAATCCTAGAATGGCCAACCTAAAGGGCAAGCAAAAACAGATCAGCCTCGCCTTCCTGAGGCCTGAGGATATCGCCCTCTACGAGAGACTCAGTAAAATGGCCTTCGAGCGAAGGTATCCACTCCCAACCTTTATCCTGTTATCTCTGCAAGAGGCGTTTCGAGAATCCGATACAACTGCGGCAAGTCCCCTGGCTCAACCGGAGTAGGCGAGTAGCAACAGCTTTGGAATGGGCAGGCGCCCTTTCCTAGCTCGTCGCAGCTCGACCGCCGCATCGGCTCTTCGGTCGTCACGGCCTCCATCCGCGGAATAAGCGCCAGCATGTCCCGCCGGGCCTGCTTCATCCGCTCGTCCTCGGGCCGGTACTGAACCCGGCGCACGGTGATCAAGTCCGGCAGCACCTCATCCAGCCGCATGCGGTCGAGCCATGTTGAGGCTTTGATTTCGGTCTGCTCGCGCCAGCATTCCTTCCAGCCCTGCGTGAATCCATCGGCTTTCTTGCGCTGCTGGAAGCGCAGCACCTTCTGGATGGGGTGCAGAAAGCCCTTCGACCAAGCCGAATGCCGCCGGCCGCCACGCTGGGAGCCGATGATCACGATCAGCAGCGCGATAGGCCTCTCAAGGGCCGCCAGCTCGCCTATGGTGCCCCAGGAGTGAGCGTAGGAGCGCAGGGAGTCGTCGTCCATGTGCGAGGCCAGGATGAGCCTGTGGAGGAAGCCGGAGCGGTCCTCGAAGAGGTTGGACTGCCACTGGTGATCGCCGAGGGCTACGGGGTCGATCCGGTGCATGCGGCCCAGCTTGGCCTCGAGGGCCATTGAGATTACCTCGGCCATCGACTCCACGTGGCGCACCGCGGAGATCGGGCTGAGTTCGCCCGCTGAGACGTCCAGCCGCTGCGTCAGGTCCAGAATGGCGTCCGAATAGCTCCCGCCTGCCAGGGCCGCCTCTAAGGCTCCGTACAGAAGGCCCAACGGAGAGATAGTGCGTGGCTCGTAGTCTCGCTCAAAGGCCAACCTTCGGCCGCAGCGGTCGAAGGTGTCGAACAATCGCGATGAGACGATCATTTATGCGCTCTGAATCGACGCATTGCGGCTGCCGACTGGCATCGCGAGGAACAGTATTTGCGTGCTTTTTTGGTAAGCTGAAACGACTCCCCGCAGTTAGCGCATCGGATTCCTCCGCCCTTCTCTTTGAAAAATAGTTTTACTGCGTCCTCGATGTCACGGCCGGTCATTCCACTGGATCGAATGACAGATAGAAGCCGAAAAGAATTGTCTGATACTTTCCCCATAACGATATGCTAACATAAGGATGAGGTTAACGACATGGAAAAGGTTCCGATTGATGTTCCGGACGATATGCTGAAGTTTGCGATACTTGCCGCAATTCACGCTTTTGGCTCTTCCGATGTGCGGAATGCGCCTGAAATATCCACACAGGCGATCCGAGAGATCGTAGAAGCGGTGCTCGATTGGCAGAAAGCACATGCCCCCACTCCGGAAGACCCTTCTTCGGCCAATAGGAAACAGGAACTCCTGCGGGCCAGTTAGACGCTCTACTTTTATTCCAAAAGATCAAGTCGAAACGTTCGCCCGCGACGAACCGAAGGTCTCGTTTACCGTCAATGGAATCGATGATCCGCCCGAAGCTCTGAGCGGAAACTATGCAGGGAGAGATAAGTCGGTCCCGATCTACACTCCCACAGAAATCGACCTGCACGCCGTTCCAATCGAAATAAAAGACATCATTTCTTGGTTCATGGTCTACTTCGGAGATTCACCTGAAATCGAGAACATGAAGCGCAATGTCATCTTGGCGTTCATGCGCGGCTTCGAGGCGGCGATGTGACGATCACGGGGCAAGCGCAGCGGCAACGCGCTTCTTTGGCTGATTGAAGGCCCCGAGAAGGGAACTGAGCGGCAGGCTCATCGCTTCGGGGGGAGGCTGGACCTTCTGGCGCAGGCTGTAAGCGGAACGCACGGCAGCATTGGCCTTCCCCTCCGGGTCGGCTGCCTTGAATAGCTGCGGAATGTTCGAGATGTATCCATGGATGCCGCCGCCAGCCGATACCGCTCCACCGGGACGCAAGCGCTCCATGGGCGTGCTGCCGCGGCTCTCCATTGTTTTCTGGTGGACCTTGGTCGCGTATTCCTTGGCGTCGCTCTCCAACCTGAACAGATGGCCCACGCGGCTTTGGAGGTTGCGGAAGTAACCTGGCGGCTTGCCGGTAACGAAGTCCATCATGGGGTACACTTCGTCCCTCACGCTGTTCGCGATGGCCTTGTCAACCGCCGTCCCTGTGTTTGCTCCGGCAGCCGCATATTGGGCAACATCGGATTTGTTCTCGAAAGAATAGAGCCGAGCGTTGGCCGCGATTCTCTGCTTGTTCAGTTCGCCCAGAGACAGGGGCTTTTGGAAATGGGAGGCCATCTGGTCGATGTAGGCGCGCGCGGCCTTGTCCTGTGGGGTGGTATCGCCGATCTTGTCCTTCAGTTTAAGGATGGCCTCCGCAACAGGAAACCTCCCATCGACCATCATGGGGCCGGGCTCGTGAGCGTGCGGACCAAGCGCATTAGCGTATTCATTGTTCAATTTGGACTCGGCAGCGCTGACCTGCTTCACAAAATCTCCCACGGTCGAAGGAGTGCCGAAGGGCTTCCCAGTATCGGGGTTCACCTCGCGGGTCACGGCACGCAGGTCCGCGACGGTGGGCTCAATATCCTCGGACATGCCGCCCGCGCCGCGCGTCAGCTTCGCCGCCATTCCTGCGGGAGTCATGAGCTTTGAAAGCGTGTGCGTCAACAACATGGGGGCAGCCATTTCGCCCATGGCATAATTGGGGTTTTTCTTGAATTCCTCGTACCACTGCTTCATGCCGTTAATGTCTTTTTCGGCTTGCGTTACAGGATTCCAGTTGACCGGATTCCCCTCCGTTCCCGGCAGAGGGGTTGTGAGTAGAGCGCCGATACCCCTCGCCCCGCCTTTCAGGGTTTCACCCCACGCCTTCGCGTACCCTCTTAGCGTGTTAGGGTCGTTGCCGGTCATGTCCGAAGGTGCTAGAAATCTGGAGATGGACGAGACTCGAGCTGGCTTCAGTTGGCGCTCGTGCTCCGACTCTTCGGTGGCAGGAACATATTTCCAGTCGGCCGGGTCAACGTCTTTCCAATCGCTCGGCCCTACTGGCTTTGCGGGGGTTTGCCCAGATGCCATGTCTTTCCTCCATCATCGCTCCAGCGATCCTGCCCAGTGCTCGCAGAGTGTTGAACCCTGATTTTCTTCCCAAGCGCCCCGGCAACGCTCGCCTTCTGCTTCGCGATCTCGGCTTCCCGCTTATTAAGCCACGCCATCGCCCGACCGTTGTCCGGCATGCCATTCAGCCCCACGCGAATCTGCCGGCCGATGGTCTGCATCTTTGTCGAGTAACTGGCCGAATCAGGGGTTCCAGAGAGCCCAATCAGCGGCAATTCGTTCTGGATGGCCCTCACGCTGAAGCGCGCTGCCGACTGGCCGGTGGCCGCGCGCGAGCCGATGATGTCAGCCATCGAAGCAATGGCCGCGTCGAAGTAGGCGCGTTCCTGAGGCGTCATCTGCGTGCCTGCGGCCTGCTGCGCTCCTGACTCGGCCTGGGCACGGAAATTTGCCCACCCGGCCGCCGTGCCCAGCGTCTGAAGGACGCCCGGATCGGAAATCTCGCCCATCTGCTGGTCGAGCAATTTGAATGCCTCTCCCAGCACCTTTTGGGCATGGGGATCGTCGGCCAGCTTGGCGTAATCCATCATCGAGGGCGTCCCGGGGCTCTGGGGATCACCGTAGAGGCCGAGCAGGGCCGTCACCGCAGGCTGCGCCTTTTGCGCCATCTGAGCGTTGTGGGGAGTCATCCCCTGAATGTTGGGCAGGATGCTCTGCGGCTGCGCGCCGGCGCGCGGCGTCCGAGGGATCGAGTTGAGTGCGCCCGGGTTCACGGGGCGCGCACCGGTGACTGACGGCGGCGCTGCCGGCGAAATAGGCTTCGCTCCCGTCAGCGCTCCAGCTACGTTCGGCCTCGATGTTCCCGTAACCACTTGACCACCGCCTGGCGCGGTCTGCGTTGTCGTTGTCCCAACCCGTTGCATCCCGAGCGGAGTGGAAGTCTCTGGCGTGATTTCTCCCGCTTCGTTGATCTGATGAACCACATTGCCCCACGCGGCGGTCTTGGTGCGTTGATCCAGTGGAGCATAGAACGATTTGTCGCCCTCGATGAACTGCGCCAGAATCATCCCTGGCGGGAACTTTGCAATTTCGTCAGCGGTCCACGTTCCGCCGTCCTGCTTGGGAAATGCCTGAACTCCGGTCTTGAGCAGGGAGATCGCGTCGGCGGGAAGGAGCACATGAGAACCCTGGCGAATATATCCCGCAGAGGTTCCGATCTTGACCCATCCCGGCTCCGGTTCCTGCCGGTTCACGTCGACGGTTACGGTCCTCCCGTCCTCGGTCTTAAAATTCTGGTAGTTCGGCTTCGCCTTCATCATCGCCGCGAGCGTGTCCGCGTGAAGGGTGCCACCCTCCGGCGTGGGGTTTTCGAGGGTCTTCTGCGGAGCCTGCGCGAAAGTGCCGTCTGGATGGATCGCCTTGCGCAGCTTCTCCATCAGTGTCGGCGCGTGCCGGGGGTTCGAGTAAATCTTCGTGATTTCATCGACGTACTGCTGCTGCTGGTCGGGGGTGAGGGTGCCGTACTTCTGGCCCATCGCCAGGCTGTTTTCGAGGATTGACGCCCGAGCCGCGAGTTGCTCATCTTCGAGCTTTTCGGCGCGCGCGCGCTTGTCCTGGTCGATCTCAGGGGCTTCGCCAGAGATAACTTCGGCAGTGCGCTTCGCCAGGGGTTCGGCCACAGCCCCGGCAACACGACCCACCGTCTTCGCCCCTTCGCCGATTTTCTCAAGCAGGTCTGCGACCGCCATCGCTCACGTCCGAACTGAGACTTTACTACTTGATTAACTGCTCGCGTCGGCAAACGAAACAGCCGCTACGCAAGCCGCGCTCCCATCCAGATACCACTTCGTCGCATCAATCAAGCCCTCGACGCAGCGCGAATTGACCGGCAACGCCTGAGTGGTGCCAGACTGAACGATCAGCGCCGTCTGGTTGCCTTTGCCTGCGAAGTTGCCGTAGTTGACATACACCTCTCCCCCGACCGATGAGTCGACCGAGATTGCAAACTGACGGCAGGTGATGGCATAGGGTGGCGTCTTCGCCCTGCCGGATGTGGTGTCCCCGGAAGCCTGGGCGATGTTCTGAATGATCGGGATCGGCGTTCCTGGCGTGATGGTGATGATGCCGCCCGGAACCACGCCGCCGAACATCTTTTGAAGTGTCGGTGCAGCCATGTGTCTCCTTTACGACAACCCAACTTGCGGTTGAGGTGGTGTCGAAAATGCTAAGTCTGGGCTTGCCCCTCTAGGCCCGTCGTGTCAATGTAGCCGCCGTTGGGAGGCTCTGGGCCAACACCGGCCTCTGGATTCGGCATCGGCGTGCCAACGATGTCGCTGCGGTTCGGCCCGGCCGCTGGCGCGGCAGGGTCACCCATCAGGCCGGTCGCTATCGAGGCCGCGCCTTGGGCAATGCCGCCGATGTCGCCGGTAACCTGCTTGCGCCGCTCTTCGGCCAGTTGAGCCTCGCTGCCGATATTCGAGCTTGCGCCACTCAGCAGACCGCTTCCAGCGCCCAGCGCCGAGCTTGCGGCACCGCTCTGAAGACCGCCTTCGAGATTGATGATGTTTCCACGGTTCGCCGCCCCCGCCGCTTCCGTGGATGCTGTGGTGCCCCCGGAGCGCGTGCCAAAATTGGCGTCCTGAAGGCGCTGCTGCTCCACCTGGCTTTGCCCGGTCGAGATTTCCGGGGCAAGCGCGGTGGCGATTTTGGTCGGATCGCCGGACAAGACACCGAGGTCGTACCCTGCTCCAGCGGTCGTCAGACCTTCGCCGGTTCCGGTCTCGTAGTTGCCGAGCGCGCCGAACTGATCCTGCTCCTGCTGAGCCGGATTGCCAGCGAAAAGATCGTAAATGCTGCCCGGAAGAGTCGC
>CAVSYM010000046.1:0-61958 GCA_963732165.1 uncultured Acidobacteriaceae bacterium | reverse complement strand
AAGGCAGGATGGCGCTGTCATTGAGGTTTGGCCATATTGGCAATAACCCCAATTCCAGATGCTGTAGCCCGGGTTCTGGTCGATAAGGCTGACGAAGTTTTGTGAGGTGGTTTCGTTCCACGCCAGCGCGGTATCGGTGAGGCGGTGGCCCCGATTGCCGACGTAGGCGATTTCGAGCCGCGTGTTGGGCGTGAGTTGCTGCTGAACGCCGAAGTTGAACTGCTCGCTGTAGCCCAGTTCCAGCGCCCGCGGATCGACTTCAACCGGGAAGGGCAGCATGGTTGACGGGTCCGTGGCGAGCGAAGCCTTGGTTACTACGCCTGGATAGTTTCCACCCCCGCCGGAAGCGTCCCAATCGAAGTTCTGCGCCGAGCTCGAGCCAAGCTGCGGAGCAAAACTGTTGGGTACGCCGCCGAAGAAGGTAACACCGACCGGATTGAAGACGAGCCCATACGCCGCATGCACCACAACATTGGGCAGCAGCTGATAGGCGATCCCAATTGTCGGGCCGTAGTTATTCGGGTACTCATTCTTCTCGAAGCTGTCGCCTCCGTTCTTGGCAAAAACCAGCGAACCGGGTAGCGGGGCTCCATACACCGATGTCAGTTGCGGGTCGACTACCGTCGGGTCAAAATTGGCCCAGTTGCCGTTCTTTTCCTTGAAGCGCGTGTTGTAGATCCAGCGCACCCCAAGATCGACGGTCAGCTTCGGTGTGAGCTTGTAGCTATCCTGCGCAAAAAGGTCGATGTTTTTCTGCCGGCCGTAAAGATTGTAGGCCACGCTCTGCGTCGCGCTGTTAACCAGGCCCAGCTCGTAGGTCGCAAAGCCGAAGCCGTCGTACGGATAACCCGCTCCCGAGGTGTTGAGATAAGAGAAATTGAAGCCGTACGCGCCGGAACCGGAACGGTAATTCACGTCGTGAGTCACAAAGTCACCGCCAAAACTCAAGCTGTGACGTCCCTTGGTCCAGGTGAGCGAATCGCCGGTAGTGACGATTGCACCGGCTACGTCTCCCTGCCAGGTGTTGCCAATAAAGGTCTCGCTTAGTTGATAGGCTGAGTTGTCGCTGAACGAGATCTCAGGGAAGTCGACGGAACCATCGTCATTAAATCCTACCTGCGAGTTCCAGTTGCCGGGATCGGCGGGCACGCTGCCGTTATCGTCGTACGAATCAGTCACGTTGAAAACATTAAGCAGGTTGGGCGTGAAGGTATGCGACTCGCTGATGCGGTATTGCTGCTGATGGTAGAACTGCTCGCGCATGTCAGAGAGCGGACCGCCGGTGGTGCTGCCTGACTCCCACACGCCGCCGCCATCATCGAGCAGGCGCGGCTTGTGATCGTAAATCCACGAGCCCGTCAGGCGGTCTTTGCCCGTGAGCACGTGATCGAGCTTGACTACGAATTCATTGGGCGATTGGCTGGGCGTGTTCGAGAGCAGCGTGCGCTCGTTGTTGTAGATGCCGCCAAGATTGGGAGCGTAATTGGAATAGAAGCTGTTTACCTTTTGTGCAACAGCGCTCATTCGGCCCGAGGGAATGGCGTTATTGGTGAATTGGTTGCCAGTTGTCGGATCGTAGATCATGCCTTGCTGCGCCTGCAGTGTCTGACCCGCATTGTTCTCGACCATGATGGGAGTTCCGGGGCAGTTGGGGCCGCTGCAAGGTACGGTGTTTCCGTTGTTGGTCCACAACGGAGGGCCAAGGAGTGCGGCGAAGTTGCCCCCGAGAAAAGCGGTGGTGGGAACAGTCGCTCCGCCGCTGTTCAAACGCCAGTCAGTGCGGTCGAAGCGCTCGAAGGTGCCGAAGAAAAAAGTCTTGTCCTTGCGGACCGGGCCGCCCAGGCTGAATCCGTAGTCCCAGCCGCGATCCTTTGCCTTGGGGGTTCCCTGGTTGTCGTTGGTCCAGGTGTTGGCATCCAGAATCTCATTGAGGCCATAAGTGAATGCCGAGCCATGGAGGGTGTTGGTTCCCGATTTAAGGTTGAAATGCATAAGGCCGCCACCGGTGATGGCGCTTGCCGCATCGATGCCGCTGGTTTCAGCCTGCACTTCTTCAACCGCCTCCATGCTTGGTCCGCCGTCCATTGAGTCTCCGCGTATGTTCGAAGTGCCCGAGGTTCCGTCGATCGTGTAGTCCTTTACGAACCACTGACCGCCGTTTACGACCGCGCCGTAGGGCGAACTTTCGAGAGAATAACCAGGCGTGATCTGCACCGCGAAGTCCTCAATAAACCGGCCGCCGCCATAGATGCTGAGCGGCAGGGAGTTCACAACGTCCGCCTTCATGTTGGTGCCCACTGATGCGGTATCCATGTCGAGAATCGGCGCAGCCGTGGTTACGGTAACCGTCTCGCTCGTTGAACCCACCTTGAGC
The DNA here is from genome assembly GCA_963732165.1 of uncultured Acidobacteriaceae bacterium. Lineage (GTDB taxonomy): Bacteria > Acidobacteriota > Terriglobia > Terriglobales > Acidobacteriaceae > Telmatobacter. Next base: position 59,584 of record CAVSYM010000046.1, on the reverse strand, counting down.
GCCACCTCGACGCGCGCTACCTCAGTGGAATTCAAAATCACGTTGGGCTGTTCAAAGGTTTCGAATCCATCCCGTTTGACTTGTAGCGTATAGGTGCCTGGGAAGAGGTTCGGAATAACGTAGTTGCCTACGTCATTCGAGACCGTCGAGGCAGGCACGTTGGTACCCGCGTTGGTGGCAGTCACCTGGGCGCCGGGCACGATTGCGCCGCTTTGGTCGGTTATGGTTCCAGTGATGGTGGCGCGGTTCGCCTGCGGCCATGCACCCTGGTCGGCAAGAAAAACCACAACCGCCGCCAACGCTGCGAATCTTGTTTTTACTGTCAGTTTCATAGAGCCTCCCCCATTTCTCAACGCGGTTCGTTATTGCAAATTGCACGTTCCTATTGTTGTCTCGTTCCTCACGCGGTTATTGCCGGCCGGCAGTTTCAGGTGAATTGCTCTTACTCTTCAGTTGCACCTCGACCATCCCCACCGCTCCCGGCGTCAGAACAATACCATTTGCATCCGTATGCCGGCCGGCAACGCGTTCATTTGCGGAATAAAAGAGCGTATATCGTCCGCTGCCCTCATCGATAATGCCCAGCGGCGTTCTAACTTCCGTCGCCCAGATGCCGCTGCCCGACTGCACTGTCAACTGTAGTCCCGGCGACCAGTGAATGCCGTCGCTCGAAAACGTGTATCCGATCGAGTTCGGCTTGTGATTGTCGTAGACGGCGATGTAGCCGCCATCGGCGAGCCGCGAGACGATCGGGTTCTCAATAAATGTTGGTTCCACCGCCAGCGGGTTCAACCGTGAGCAGCGCTTCCAGGGACCGCCAATTCGAGGAGCCTGGGCCAGTCCAACCTGCCACAGCATTATGGGCAGGCTCTCGGTTCGAGCGCTGCCATACAGGGCGTACCAGTTCGCGCCGACCTTGTACGGAAAGAACGAATCGGTTCCCTGCAGGCCCTCCCAAGGGTCAGAGTCCTTGCCGCGCTGGAGCACGATGCCCACGTCCTTGTATGGACCCCCGATTCCCGCTCTCCCCGGCGTTTGCGATACTGCGCGCCAGATGCGCCCCTCGTGATTGGTTAACCACTGCTTTGGCGTATCGGGCGCTGCATGGTACGCCACGTAAAACAGGTTCCAGCGGTTCTCGCCGTCGTCAAACACCGGCATCGGCGACCAAAGCGCGGCTCGCGGATCTCTGCCCGTAAAGTCTCCGCTCGACTCGCGCAGCGTACCTACCCGCTTCCAGTTCACGCCGTCGCGGCTCGTCCAATGCGCCAGCTTCATCCGTACCCAATGGGGGTCGCCTACCATCTCCGACGTGAAAAGGTGATAGATGCGATCCTGCTTGATCACCCTTCCGCCCTCGAAGCCGTATTTGTTGCCATCGGCGCCCGCCGATTGCGTGGTCAAAACCGGGCGGTCAAGCTGGCGCGTAACCGCCAACTCCTTACCCGTAGCCTGTGGCCGGCCCGCCCCCACTGCAACAAGAAGCACCGCAACGCATTTGAGCGAGTTCGCCACGGCTGGCGTCATCTTCCCCCGATCCCTTCAATCCCCGTGTTCCAGCCTGGCGTTCCCGCCCGCCCCTCAAAACTGGTCCGCATTTCTCGCAGGAAGCTGAGAAGGGTAGCGCCGGTCTCCCGACCGGCTGTACGGAGGGTCTCCAGACCCTCTGTCCGACCGTCATTCCGCCAATTCTCGTTTCTCGCGACTGCTGCGAGAAATGCGGCTCGAGAGCATTTACGACGCCCGGAAGAGTACTTCTTCCAAGCCGTTACTGGTTCTAGGCGCTTCGGAATACGGTCAACAAGGTAATCGAGGTTATGCGCCACGTTAACTGCTCCGGCAACAGAGCTGAGAGCGTTCAAAGCACTCAAGTAGCTTGGTTTAGTAGGGGATAGATCGTCAGGAGCGGCGATCGGCACGTACGCACTCGAAGTCGGCTGGTTGGAAAGCGTCATCGAACAGTCGGTATTAGAGCCTGCAAAAACACATTTTCCGGCCATGTCCCACAGTGGAGATAACCAGGATTAACGGCCCAAATAACCGTTAGTGTCCTGATCGGCGAGAGCAAGGACCGGGATGCCCGCAATCCTTGACACAGTACGCAACGGCAAATTACGTTGAAATTCGGTTAACAGAAGTGCTTCATCCTTCTTGTTTTGCGCTTCGCTGCTGGGGAGCTCGAAGTGGTACAACACTCCAATCCGGCCAACGGTTTCTCTACCTACGAAAAGCGCGAGGAACTTCGCCGGGTTATACAAAGCAAGCTCTTTGCCGGCTCGCCGAAGAAGATCCGCTTTCTTGAGTTCATTGCCGAGCAGACCTTTCAGGGCAATAGCGAAAAGCTCAACGAATACCTGATCGGCACCGAGGTCTACGACCGGGGCGCGGATTTCGACCAGCAAAAAGACCCAATCGTGCGCGTGCAGGCGCACGAAATCCGCCGCCTGCTCAAGAGATACTACGAAGACGAAGGCCAGGGCAGCCTCATCCGTATGGAATTGCCCGCCGGCCATTACGTGCCGGTCTTCGCGCGCCTTGAGCCGGAAAATGGCGCCGAGGCCGCGGCTGCAGCATCCGCGGTCCCCGTTGTCACCGAATCTGCGCCCGCTTCGCAACGATCGAATCGGGTCCTGGTTGCACTTGTCGTGATCCTGGCGGCGCTATGCGTGGCCCTCAGCATTCAACTCGTCCGGCGCGAGCGTCACCGCAGCCAGTCCATCGCCGGCCCAGCATGCTGCCGCCACGCTGCCCGCGAACCCCGCGAACGTCGCGAATCTCGACTGGTTCTGGCACCCTTTCCTGCCTCCCTCTGCCGCTCCGCTCATCGTCATCCCCAACCATCCGATTCTGCGCGCGGCGCACGGCGGCGACAGCGCGCAGACCATCGCGTCAGGCCACGAGATTCCCAAGGATAGCCTGCCTGAATTTCGCGACACCATTCACTTCCGCGAACTCAAGCGCTTCATCTTCGTTCCATCGGTCACCGATTTCACCTCGGTGGGGGAGACCATCGGCCTGGTCGATTTGTGCCAGATGTTCTTCCGGGTTGGCGATGCCTGCCAGGTAAGCCAATCGCGGCTCCTGGACTTTGAACAAATCAAGAACAACAATGTGATCCTGCTCGGCGGCAATCAATCCTGGAGCGGCCGCGTTTTTCTCAATGTGGAGGGCTTTCACTTTCAAGACGGCGTGATTATCAATCGCAGCCCGCAGCCCGGCGAAAAGCCCCTCTACAAGCCCGAGTTCGATCCCGTCACCAACGAGCTCACCCGCGACTACGCGCTGGTTCTCATGCTCCCCAACGATAAGAAAGAGAACCGCGTTCTATTGATCTACGGCATCTATACGCAGGGCTCGCAGGCAGCCATCGAATTCCTCACCAGCCCCGAGAAAATGGCCCAGCTGCGCAACGCCCTCGCCGCGCTGTCACCGGATCGCAAGACGATTCCGCCTTATTTCCAGGTTCTGCTCACTACCACCGTCGAAAATGCGGTACCCGGCGATGCCTCGATCGTGGCCGTGCGCGCGGTATCGCACTAAGAACGTGTATGAGAACTCGCGTTGCTTTGAAAGGGCACGACTTTACAGGCTGCGGAAAAACTCCATAGTTGCCGCAGTTTTGAAAGGGCACGAGTTCACTCGTGCCGATAAGGCCAATAAAAGCCACAGGGTTTTAACCCCTGAGGGATGTTTTTCGGAATTCACGCCGCGCAGGACGAGTTTTTCCGCAACCTGTTTAGTCGTGCCGCAAGTAGCTGAAAATATGAGAGGGCTTTAGCCTCTGAGGGACGAGTTTTTGCAGCTTATCGCCCACCTCGGAACAGTTTTTATGCAGGTTCTAAGAAGCGCTGTAATAACAAGCCGCCTTCATAGAGCGCCTCAGCCTGCATTTCTCCCACTCCGGCCCTAGCAATGTCGAGTTCGTTGAGAACGGCGAATGGCATCGGTCTCTCTTGACACTCGACAATTCGCGAATCTCATATCAGGCGGCTGTTTTGCGGCGTATAATCCAGCCACCGATTTTCATGCGGCGTTCCCCGCCCGCCGGTTTCCTACCAATTGGTACGAAAAGCAAACAGGATTCCTTCTGTCGCGCGGGCCATAGGAGTATTTTCTATGGATCGTTTGCCAGGCTTTGGGGTGAACCCCTTGGGTGAGACAGTTTGTAATTTGACAGTTCGCGGTTTGCTGTAAAGTGGTGTTCATTTTGTTGCTTCTCCGGCAGACTGGTTTCGGTTGGTGAAGCGGAGACAGGCTCTGGTGGAGACCAACCTGTCAAGGAATAGCCAACTGGTGACTCATCGATCGGGTGAGTTGGGGGGCTGGGTGGAACCAGCTCCCCGCTTGCTTTCGGCGGCCGGCCCCGGCGCCGTTTCCAGGATCGATAGATTTCCTCATGCCTCGGAAAACTCACGCTCGGCACTGGCCGAGGCAGTTCGAGGCGCATAGGCGGCTTCGAACTCCTCCGGGGTTTTGTATCCCAGGGCCGAGTGCAGCCGCAGCCGATTGTAGTACCGCTCGATGAACTCTTCCAGATGTGCGTTCAGCTCGTCGATGTAGTGGTACCTGTGGGCCCAGATCTGCTCGCGCTTGAGGGTCTTGATGAAGCTCTCGCAGAAGGCGTTGTCGTAGGGGTTGGCGGGGCGGCTCATGCTGGGCAGGATGCCATGGATTTCCAGCAGCGCGTGTACTGCTGGGAGGCATACTGCACCCCGCGATCGGAGTGGTGCACCAGGCCGGGCGCGGGCTGGCGCAGGGCGATGGCGCGCTCCAGAGCCAGCAGCGGCAAGCGCGCCGTGAGGGTGCGGTCCAGCGCCCAGCCGACCACTTTGCGCGAGAACACATCCAGCACCACGGCCAGGTAGACGAACTCGGACGCCAGCCGGATGTAGGTGATGTCGGCCACCCATAACTGGTTGATGGCGGTCAGCTTCATGCGCCGGGCCAGGTTCAGGTAGACCGGCTGGTCGTGGTCCGAGTCGGTGGTCGCGACGAAGGCTTTGGGCTTGACGCCGAGCAGGTTGTCTTCGCGCATCAGCCGCAGAACCCGCTTGTGGTTGACACGCATGCCGCGGCGGCCGAGTTCGACCGCGACGCGCCGGTAGCCGTAACGGCGGCGATGCTCAAGCACGATCTCGTGGATGGCGTTGCGCACTTCCATCTGCTCCTCGCCGGGATAGCGCGGTTGAAGGAAGCGATAGAATCCGGCGCGGCTGACCTGCGGCCAGCCGGCACATCGGCTCTATCCCAGGCTGCTCTGCGGCCGGCATCATTTCCCGGATAGCTTCCCAGATGCCATTGCGCCAGAGCCGGTACTGGCCTGGCGCAGAGCCTCGACCTTTTCGCAGGCAGCCTTCAAAAAATCCACTTCCAGGGTCCTCTTCACCAGCGCTTTCTTCAGCTGCGCATTTTCCTGGCGCAGGCGCTGCTCGCCGCCCTGCAGCTGCTTCTGCTGCTCCCGCCGCTCTCCGGCCCGCCACGGGTACAACAGCTGGCGCGAGACGCCCAGTTCCCGGCACAACTGCGCCACGTTCGGCGCCAGCGCCAGCCGGCGAAGCGCCGACTCCCGGAACTCCTTTGTGTACTTCACATATTTTTGACCCATTTGCAGTTCCTCCTCTCCCTGCAAACTGTCAAGATTCAATTTGTCTCACTTTGGGGGTGCAGTCCACTTGCCGAATCTGCCGCGCAAAACTCGCGCAGCTGGCGGCGTGGTCCTCGGCCTCGCAGGCGCCCAGCTGTCGTGCGCCCGCGTCTGCGCGCTGGCCTGCTTGTTCGCGTGGAGCGGAGCGGCTTTTGCACAGTCGGCGCCCACCACCACAACCCTTGCGATTACGTCCGGCGGCAGCGCAGTCACCACGGTCACCTCCGGCACGGTAGTCACCCTCACCGCAACCGTGCTTGCCGGGACCGCCCCCGTCACGGTCGGCCAGGTCAAATTCTGCGACGCCTCGGCAACCTATTGCGAAGACATCCACATCGTGGGCACGGCGCAACTGACAAGCGCCGGCTCGGCGACATACAAGTTCCGCCCCGGCGTCGGCAGCCACAGCTATAAAGCCGTCTTTGTGGGCACGCCCAACGGCGCCACTGCATACGCGGCCAGCACTTCCAGTGCGGCGGCGCTGTCGGTGACTGGGCTCTCGCCGTCGATCACCACCCTTGCGGTAAGTCCCGGCCCCAGCAGCAACACCTACACCCTTACGGCGACGGTAGGCGGCAACGGCAGTACTGCGCCTACGGGAACAGTCTCGTTCCTCAATGCCAGCAACGGCAACGCAGTCCTGGGCACGGCGACGCTTGGCGCGGGTACGGCAGGGGCTAGTTTCTTGAACACCTCGAACGTCGGCAGCGCCTTCCGCGGCGTCTCGCAGTGGGCGACTTCAACGGAGACGGAATCCCGGACCTGGCCGTGGTATAGACGGCATTTCGGTGACGATTCTTCTCGGCAACGGGGATGGAATCTTCACGACGACAACGCGGGTCGCGGACGGGATACAGTCCCGAGTCGATGGCAGTGGGAGACTTTAACGGCGACGGCAACCTGGACCTGGCCGTGGCGAACTACTGCGGCAACGATACCACTTGCGCTTCCCCCGGCACAGTGACGATTCTGCTGGGCAATGGGAACGGAACATTTCCCGCGGCTGTACCGAGCCCGGCGACGGGATACGAACCCGAGTCGATCGCGGTAGGGGACTTCAATGGTGACGGCATCCCGGACCTGGCCGTGGCGAACCAGTGCGGCAACGATGCACTAATTGCGTGTCCGGCACGGTGACGATTCTGCTGGGCAACGGGGATGGCACATTTACCCCCAAGGCGGTAAGCCCGTCCACGGGCCCGATTCCCACTTCCATAGCGGTGGGAGATTTTAACGGGGACGGCAACCTGGACCTGGCCGTGGCGATCACGGGCGGCGACTCAGTGATGATTCTGCTTGGTGACGGAAAGGGCAATTTTACACCCGCGACGACGAGCCTGACAGAGGGCACGGCCCCAATTTCCGTCGCGGTGGGCGACTTCAACGGTGACGGTATCCTCGATTTAGCAGTAGCGTGCGAGTACCCCAACCCGGTCACTAATCCCGCCACGACTCCCGGAGTAGTAGTCGTCCTGCTGGGCAATGGCGACGGGACTTTCACCCCCACTGCAACGAGCCCGGCAACGGGCTTGCGACCCGAATCGATCGTGACAGCGGATTTCAACGGAGATGGCATTCCGGATCTCGCTGTGGCGAACCTGAATAGCGACTCCGTAACCGTACTTCTTGGCGATGGAACTGGCAACTTTACATCCACCGCCGTCTCCCCATACGCCACCGATCCCGCCTTCGTTGCGGCAGGCGACTTCAACGGAGACGGCATCTCGGATTTGGCCGTAAGCACCGGTAACTACGCCAACGGAACGATCCTGGAGGCCGCAACCCAAACCGCAACCGCCGCGGTAAACGGAATCGCAGCCCCTTTTCCCCCGGGTACGGAAACTGTCGAGGCGAGCTACGCAGGCGGCAGCAACTACTCCGCCAGCACCTCAGGTGCAACTGTCTTGAACCCATTGCTGATTATCCCGACAGTGAACGTGGCACCGTCTTCATCGAGCATTGCGGCCGGGCAGGACCTGACGGTTACGGTTACCGTCAGCGGCCCCTCGATCGACCCGACCCCGACGGGCTCGGTGACGCTGACCAGCGGCAGCTACGGTTCCGGCGCGACAACGCTGAGCGGCGGCATCGCTCAGATCAATATCCCTGCCGGGTCGCTGGCTACCGGCACCGATACGTTGACAGTGAACTACGTGCCGGACGCGTCCAGTTCTGCCCTCTACACCATCGCAAGCGGTGGATCCACGGTCGCCGTCGGCGTAGCGACACCCACCGTCACAGTGACGCCGGCTTTAACGAACATCCTGCCCGGGCAGCAGGCCCTTCAAGTCAGCGTCTCGGTCAGCGGCCCACCGGGATACCCGACCCCGACCGGGTCGGTGGTGCTGACCAACGGCAACACCTCAACGGCGACACCGCTGAGCAGCGGTGCCGCTCAGATCAATATTCCTACCGGAGATCTGGCAGTCGGCGGCGATTTGCTGACAGTCACCTACACGCCCGATGCGTCAAGTTTCACCGTATACTCCAGCGCCAGCGGTGTAAGCGCGGTAAACGTCTACTCAAGCACGCTATGGACGCCCGATGTCACGGTCATGCCCTCATCATCGAGCATCACGACGGCGCAGGCCCTGGGGGTCAGCATCTCCCTCAGCTATCCCCAATTCAGCTCGCTCCCGACCGGGTCGGTGACGCTGAACAGCGGCAGCTACAATCCTCGGCGCGGTAACGGTCGGCAGTTACGGTGAGCGCTCAGATCAATATCCCCGCCGGATCGCTGCCAGTCGGCAACGACACGCTGATATTCACCTACACGCCAGACGCGTCGAGTTCCGAAGAGTACACCAGCGCCGTCGGCGCAACCTCGGTGGCCGTCACCTCCGCTTATCCACGCCCGCGGTCACGGTTACGCCGTCTTCATCGAGCATCCTCAGCATACAGGCCCTGGGTGTCAACATTTCCGTCAGCGGCCACTCGGGCGAACCGACACCGACCGGGTCGGTAGCGCTGACCAGCGGCAGCTACAAATCCGGGAGCATAACGTTCAGCGGCGGTGGCGCTCAGATCAATATCCCCGCCGGCTCGCTGGCAACCGGCAACAATACGCTGACCGTCAACTACACGCCCGACGCGTCCAGTTCCATCTTCTACACCAGCGCCAGCGGCGCAAGCACGGTGGCCGTCGCCTTGGCGACGCCTACCGTAACGGTAACGCCGGATTCGCTGAGCATCACCCCGTTCCAGACCCTGACGGTGACAGTGAGCTTGAGCGGTCCTGCGGGCGGCCCTGTCCCTACCGGGGCCGTAAAGCTGACCAGCGGCAGCTACACCTCTGTGGGTGCCACACTATCATCGGGTACGGCAAGCATCACGATCCCGGCCGGCGCACTTAGCTTGGGCTCCGATACCCTGACAGTCAACTACACACCCGACTCAACCAGCTCCACTCTCTACGCCGGCGCCACAGGTTCAAGCTCGGTGACCGTTAGTACCGTGACGCCCACGGTGCTGGTAAGCCCGGCATCGAGGAGCCTCCTGGCATCACAGGTATTGAGTGTCACAGTAGCCGTGAGCGGTCCCTCAGGAGGGCCGACGGCGACCGGAAGCGTAACGCTGACCAGTGGCAGTTACGATTCCGGCGCGGTAACGCTCAGCGGCGGCAGCGCCACCATCAATATCCCCGCCAACTCCTTGAGTACCGGCACCGATACGCTGACAGCCATTTACACGCCTGATTCCGGCAGCCCCGGTTACGCCAGCGCCAGCGGCGCAAGCACGGTGGTCGTCAATCCGCGAATCACGCCCGCGGTTACGGTTACGCCGTCCGCATCGAGCATCCTCACCACGCAGGCCCTGGGGGTCAACATTTCCGTCAGCGGCCCCTCGGGCAATCCGAATCCAACCGGATCAGTGGACCTGACCAGCGGCGGTTACAACTCCGGTGCAGTAACGCTCGCCGGCGGCAGCGCGACCATCAACATCCCCGCCAATTCTCTTAGTACCGGCAACGATACGCTGACAGCCATCTACACCTCTGACTCTGGCAGCCCCGGCTACACCAGCGCCAGCGGCACAAGCACGGTGAGCCGTCAGCTCCTTCACGCCGACAGTCACGGTAACGCCGCTTGCCACCAGCATCCTCACCACGCAGGCCCTACAGGTCAACGTCTCCGTCAGCGGCCCTTCGGGCGATCCGCCCCAACCGGATCGGTAGACCTGACCAGCGGCAGCTACGATTCCGGAGCGATAACGCTCAGCAGCGGCAGTGCAGCTATCAACGTTCCGGCAGCTCGCTCGGCGCTGGCACCGACACGCTTTCAGTCAGCTACGTGCCTGACTCGGCCAGCAGCGCCACGTACAGCAGCACCACAGGCTCCAGTTCGGTAACCGTGACTGCACCCAATGCGTCGCCAACCGTCGGCAGCATGTCGCCCGCATTTCAGACCGCCGGCAACGACGCGTTCACGCTCACCGTCAATGGCGCGGGATTTTTCTCCGGATCGACAGTCTACTGGGGCACAACCGCGCTGACCACCCAATTCGTAAGCGCGGCGCAGATTACCGCCCAGGTTCCAGCATCCGACATTGCAAGCTCAGGCACCGACTCCATTACGGTAGAAAGCCCGATGCCCGGCGGCGGCACGTCAAACACTCTGCAATTCGAGGTCGATTCTTCCGGCTCCGGATCGCCGTCACTGACCACCAATAAAGCCACAGTAACTCGCAGGCCAGTCGGCCACTTATGCTGTTACGCTGCCCTCTACGCCAACCGGCAGTCACGGCAAGCTGCCTCAATCTGCCCACTGGAGCCTCGTGCAGCTATTCGTCCGCAACCAACACGATGACGATTGCAACTTCCACCACCACCCCGGCGGGAACTTACCAGGTCACAATGGTCTTCACTGAGACCGTGGCCGGCGCAGCCTCTGCCTTCATCTTTTTGCCCATCCTCATGCTGCCGCTCGTGCGCGCCAGAAGAAAATGGACCGCCGGCAAGATCTGGTTCACTGCCTGCCTCGGCCTTGTTCTGCTCGTCGCGTCAGCCGGTATCGGCTGTGGCGGAGGAGGAACCAGTAGTACGCAGCCGCCTCCTTCCACCCACCAGATAACCACTTCGGCCGTAGTTACACTCACCGTCCAGTAGCCACCCGGCACCTTGATGAGTTCTTTCCGCAGCCTCTGCAGCCGGAATTGCATTTAATTACCTCCTTTCTTGCTACCTTCAAAACGGGAAAAAAAGAATGTTCCCAAGGTTGCACCAAAACGAATTCAAAACAGCAGCCGTAAGTCCTTCGTTATCTAATCTTCGACCTCTAACCATTTCGGTTTCAATGGGTTACGGGATGGTCTGAGGGTACATAGGTAGTTGAAAACAAATTACTTAACCAGCTACCTAAGGGGGAGAGGGGGGCACCCCAAACCTGCGCCATATCATGCCCATGCTGGCCGCTCTCATGTTGATGTCCATCACAGCGGGCTGTTTAAGCATCAGGTCGTCGGAATAGCCAAGGGCAATCCGCCGTTTACGTTCCGGTCCAGTGAAGGACTCAAAGGCCAGTCGCCGCGGATTGATGAGGCCGGTGCAACGCAGGCACCAGCGCCCCGGAGCAACATAGTTTGCACGGGCATCGGTCGAAACAAGGCCTTCGTCATCTCAGCCAACTTCTGCACCCGCATCAATGTAGGGGGCATGGTATTGGTAGGCATACTGGCAGAGGATCATCCGTGGAAAATCCTTGTCTACGCAGCCGAATATGAAGTCCGCCTCATTGAGGCGCTTCAGCACAGTACTGTCCAGAATCGATCCCGCGACCGGCTCGATCTCACAGCCCAGGCCCAGACTTTCATTGTCCCGCTTTAGTACCTTCACTTTGGGCCGGCGAAGCTGCGCATCCTCTCTTGTGGCATAGAGAATGCGGCTTAGATTGGCATCCTTGATGACATCGTGGTCAATCGTAATAATTCGCTTTAGGGCTGAATCTGGAGCGCCCCATGACGCAATGGTCGCATCTGCATGGTGTTCGCGGGGCGCTTCTGACACAGCGCGACTTGAAGGAGGCCGCCCCCCATGGAAAGCTATTTACTTTGAATCGGTCTGCGTGGGTGCAGAGGGATGTTGCGAACGAAATCCTCCTGTCGGCGGCGGAGAGATCATCAGGCCGACCAGATTTTGATGCCGGCTATTTCATTAGCTTGCGATGGACAGAAATTGCTTCGCGATTTGCATCCGTGACCTCAGTCACGAACTGCGAATAAGGCTGGTCTCCGATATTCACGAGTCCATAATTTGAGTTTTCACCATCGAAGCGTCCCTGCTTGGGCTCGTCACACCATTCAAACCACTGGTAGCCTACCGCTGCAGGCAAGCTCTCCAATTCCGTGACGTAGCGATCGTAGGCGAGGGCGCGCGCCATCTGGTCGGGCACTTTTGGTCCAGCTCCCTGGGTGTTGGGCAAACCTGAGTTCTCGGCACGAAAAGCAAATTCCGCCACGAGAACTGGCCTATGCGTTACCTCATAGATGTGCTCGACAGTCGGGCGGGGATCAGAACTGTAGATGTCAACGGACACCACGTCTGCGGCATTTGAAGCCTGCAGCACCGGATCCGGCGGCATTCCTGCAAATTTCGCGCCGAGGTAGAGATGATTGGGATCCTCCGAGTGGATAGCGTGGGCGCAGACCTCGAAGTATCGCCGGGCGACAATGCCCAGAAATTCCGAATTGTCCGCCTGAAAAGCGCTGGTCGTGGCCGCAGAGGGAACGCGATCAAAGCTGGTTGCGTGCACCCCCCATGCCTGATTGAGTTTCTGAATGCTGTCTGAGTATTTCTTTGTGAGGAAAGCAACTGCGTGTTGCCTCCCGGGAGCTGTAGAGGGAAGATTTAAATACATAGTGAGCATGTTCTGTTTACCGCGCCAGTCCGGCCCCCAACGTAATTCATTGTCACTGAAGTAGCCGAGCAGGTAGGGGTCCTTTGCGCGCGGCGAACATTCCTTCTCCGCAATCTTTCGCGCCATCGTTTCGAACTGCGGAGCAAAAACGTCCAGAGGTATTCCATTAAGCCAGTTCGCGCCGGAGCGGGCGGCAATGTCAAGAATTACCGTGTAAGGCAACTTGTAGTTCCAAAGTAAGGGAACAGTCCACGCTCCGAGACTATTGAAACCCCAGGAGCGAAGACGATTGACCTCGACCTTTGCCCATGCGTCCTCAGACGGATAGAGCTTCGAGACATCGTCGAAGTATGGATGGGCCGTAGTCCCGTGGACCACATCTCCCCGGTAGGAAACATTGTTCACTCCGGCTGAGATGGTAAGTTCGCCGGAAGGAGTGACGAACCACCATATGCCCGCTCTCTGCTCGACTCGAAAGTAGCCTTCGGCGCCAAGGAGTCGTGCCGGCGTGAGGAAAATGCAAGCCACAATCACTAACATTGCAAGATGTCTCGGATTCATGAATTTATCCTCAAATCAGGGTGTTATTCCAATTAATACTTTTCGTATCCCACTGTAGCGCATGCGCTTCGTGCGCGCTCTTGAGTCTGGTTTCGGGTAGGTGGACGCTCCGGCGTTCAGGGGGACTTAGCCTCTGAACCCAACTCATTTGCGGCTCGAACGATGCGACAGTTGAGGATGGGGAGATGACCCGAATCGTTGACTCAACGCGAATTAACACTCAGTGGTCAAGCCTTTGCAATGCCCGACCGGGAGTCATTTCGATGTTCCAGATGATCATTTCCGGAACTTTCGAAGTTCGCTCCCGCATCGGCAGATACAGGACTTCTCCGGCAAGATCAATAGTTCTTTCGGCTGCACTCTCCAATTCCAGGAGTCCTTTCCTCGCAGCCAGCCCGAAGCGGTATCCTTTCCCAGATTAGTCAGGCTCTATGGCCTGTGTGATTTCGTTTCGAGGAACCCTGAGGATGAAAACCGAAGGCGCTGGCAGAATCGCGCGCAGAGATTTTATCAAGCTGGCCGGTGGGGCCGGTGCCTGCGTCTTATCGTCTTCCGCGTCTGCGAAAGGCGCCGGACGTGTTGTGCTCATCCTGGATCCTGAGAACGCGGCGGCTTCGAGTGCACAGGCGAAGAGAGCTGCAGGCCAACTATGCCGCACGCTCGCCGCGAAGGGCATCGTATGCGAAATTGCTTTCTCCGCTGAGACGGCAAGCGGCGCGGCTTTCTGCATCGTGGTTACGGGCGAGGGATCGCGATTCTCGTCTGGATTTCCGCGCGCCGACGCACTCACAGCCGCCGAGAGCTTGCGCTTGTCTCCGGGGCAAGTGGGACAGACGCCGGCAACTCTGGTGGCTGCAAAAGATACGCGTGGCTTCGTTTATGGATTGCTCGAATTGGCGGAACGGGTTGAGTTCGGTACAGACCCAATCGCGGCTCTCCACTTGACCGGAGTGATCGAAGAAAAGCCTGCCAATGAGGAACGATGCGTAAGCCGCTACTTCTGCGGCGCATTAGAAGACATGCCCTGGTATACCCGGAAGGAATTCTGGAGCGGGTATCTGGACCGTCTGGTTGCCAGCCGCTTCAACCGCTTCACGCTTGCATTCGGGCTGGAATACGACTTTCCGCGCGGCGTCACCGACGATTACTTCCATTTCGTTTATCCGTATCTGGTCGATGTTCCGGGCTATCCGGATGTGCGCGTATTGCAGCTTGCCGCTCCGGATGGCACGAGGCTGCGGTCCCCGGTACCGCTGGGCACACAGGAGCGAGACCGCAACTTCGAGATCCTGCGTTTCATTGCGGCAGAGACGGGCGCGCGCGCTTTGCAGTTTCAACTAGGTATCTGGACGCATGCCTACAAATGGACAGACAGCCCGAACGCGTACCACAGAATTGAGGGACTGACCGCGGAGACCCACGCGAGCTACTGTCGCGATGCGCTCGCCATGATTCTGAAAGAGTGCCCGGAGATTCAGGGATTGACGCTGCGGGTGCACGGAGAAAGCGGTATTCCAGAAGGGAGCTACGCGTTCTGGCAGACGCTGTTTGAAGCGATTTCGCATGCCGGGCGCGACATCGAGATCGACATGCACGCCAAAGGCGTCGATCAAAGGATGATCGACATCGCTGCGTCGACCGGCATGCCGGTGAAACTCGGCGCCAAGTTTTCCGCCGAGCACCAGAGCCTTGGGTATCAGCAGGCCGACATCCGTGAGCTGGAGATTCCCCGCCAGGATCAGTCCAACGCCGATACCTCGCCCTTCAAACTGAGCAGCGGTTCGCGCAGCTTTACGCGCTATGGCTATGCCGACTTTCTGCGCAGCGGGGCATCCTATCGACTGTGGTTTCGGCTCTGGCCGGGAACGCAGCGGCACCTGCTTTCCGTTGACCCGGAGATGATCGCCGGCTACGCGCGCTCGGCCAGCTTCTGCGGCGCGGGCGGCCTCGATCTGATGGAGCCGCTCACTTTCAAGGGAAGGGAAGGCTCCGGGAATGCGGGAGGGAGGTGCGCGTATGCGGATGCATCGCTGACGCCGCAGGACGATTGGCAGAAGTACGAACTCTACTATCGTGTGTGGGGCCGGAAGCTCTACGACCCGGGCGTCGAACCTGAAATCTGGCGGCGATACCTGCGTTCGGAATTCGGCGCAGGAGCAGAGTCAACGGAGCGATCGCTTGCGCACGCCAGCCGCATTCTGCCTCTGCTGACTTCGGCGCATCTGCCTTCGGCGAGCAACCACGATTTGTGGTATGAGATGCCGACCAATATGCCGGTCGTCCTCGGCAGCGAGCCTTCTCCGTACTCCGACACACCGTCGCCGAAGTGCTTCGGCACGGTAAGTCCGCTGGACCCGCAGATGTTTTCCTCGGTCGTGGAATACGTGAAGGACCTGACGGCGCACCAGCCGAACGCAAAATACTCTCCCGTTGAAGTGGCGCAATGGGTGGAGGAGTGCGTGGCGGCTTCACGGCTCGCACTCGATGAGGCGAGGCGCTCGGGTCGAACGCGGAGCACCAATGCGTTCCGCAGGATCGAAGAGGATGTGCTCATTCAGATCGGATTGGGAACCTTTTTTGCGCAGAAGCTGCGGAGCGCCGTGCTGTACGAGATCTACGAGGAATCGGCCGATCCGCAGGCTGGCGAGCAGGCAATGGCGCATTATCAACAGGCGAGGGACGCGTGGGCGGCAATGGCCGAACGAGCGCGCGGTGTGTATCGCGCAGACGTATCTTACGGCAGCGCCGCCAAGCGCAGAGGGCACTGGAGCGACAGGCTGCCGGGAATCGATGCCGACCTGGCGGCAATGAAGACCAGGGTACAGGCGAGTCTTGTTGGCCGCTCGCATCGCAGCGGCGCCATCGATGAGATTCGGGCGGCTCTCGGGCAGACGAATCGGGTGAAATGCGCGCATACGGCACCGGGCAACTTCAGGCCGGGACACGCGCTGACATTGTCGCTTGCCATCTCCGGGGGCGAGGGCGGACAAGTGGTGCGTACGGTGCGGCTTCTATATCGGCACGTGAATCAGGCGGAGCGATGGAACGCTGTGGATGCAGACCACCACGATTCCGCGTACGCCGCGTCGATTCCCGCCGAATACACGGGCGGCGAATTTCCGCTGGAGTACTACTTCGAACTGGAGGACAAGACAGGGAAGGCGTGGATGTATCCAGGCTTCAACGAGACATTATCCAGTCAGCCGTATTTTGTGGCGGAGAAGCGAAGCGGGTAGAACCAGATGGTAATCGAGGAGGTCCCCATGGACCCTCCGCGTGAACCCACTCCCAAGCGGGTTGGCCAGGACCTACTTTGGACTTTCGATCGATAAGTCGGCAAGGCAAGGAATCATGTGTCGCTGTTCTGGTACACCCCCCCCGCCCAGTCCAAAAGATCAGCGGCAATTCATGCAAACCATTGCCGAAAATAAAATAGCCGTCCATTGCAGGAAAGAGCGTCGAGATAAAGGGTTGATTGAGGGCTCCATGCCTCCTGTAATTCAGTAAATCGATTTTGAACAAACGTTTGCTTATTTCAGAATTGACTAAAACCTCGACCCACAATGCGTTACCAGCGGGCTATGCCGGGCGGCTTCGGTTGATCCAAGTCGCAGACAATACTACTAAATCAATCGATTGTCTATAACCACCGGTGGACTTGACAGTCATTCTTTGGGTGTGGTCTAATCGCCTCCGCGCTTGAAAGCCAAGAAAAAATCTCAATACACAACCGTTTGTCTTAAGATGTTTCGAGTTATTTCGACCATCGGGCTCAGGCGCTTCCGGTACGGCACCGGACATGTTTGATCGCCGCCGCGAGCCGAAAACGGCGGGAAGAACGCAACTGAGGAGGCTTTACATGAGAATTATGTCGCGATGGATTCCGCCTATCGTTTTATTGGTCAGCCTGGTGCTGGCCGGTGGAGCGAAGGTGGCCTTTGCACAGGCCATAAACGCCGGCGACATCCGAGGAACCGTTTCGGACAGCACAGGCGCAGTCGTAACCGGGGCGACCGTTTCGGTTTTGAATGTAGAAACCGGCGTATCGAAGGATTTCGCTACCAACCAGGTTGGTCTTTACGACACATCGTCAATTGTTCCCGGCCGCTACAAGCTCACCTTCACAAAGCAAGGCTTTGAGACCCTGGTTCGCGGACCGATCACAGTAGACGTGGGCATTTCTGCAATCAATGTCCAATTGAAGGTGGGACAAATCACGCAGCAGGTCACGGTCAATACCGACGTTGCCCTGCTCAACACCGAATCGGGCGATCAGACGGCAACGCTTGAAGCTTCTTCGATGGATCAGCTTCCCCAGGTGGGCACCGCGAACAACAGCGGCAACAGCTGGGAGAACTTCATCATCCTGCTCCCCGGCACATCGGGGACCGCGGGTGGAGCCCAGGGGTCCGCGAGCCCAGGCCAAACATCATCCTCCAACGGCAACATGCCCTTTACCAATGTACTGGCAGATGGCGCCACTTCAACCTTGCCGGCCAGTCAGAATGCCAACCCGGCAGTATTCGACGACCTGGCTGAAGTGCAGGTCTCGCTCTCTTCGTTCTCCGCGCAGTACGGCGTAGGTGGAATGATCGTCAATCAGATCACCAAGGGCGGCACCGACAAATTTCACGGCACCGCCTACGAGTACTTTGATAACAATGCCCTGAACGCGGCGCCCTTTGGGTTCGGAACCAAGGTGACAGTCCCGTTCCTTCGCTATAACGACTATGGCGGCACAATTGGCGGCCCCATCGCGGTCCCCGCATTCCGGAAGAAGGCGTTTTTCTTCTTCGGTTACGATCGGATTGACGACAACGGCGTCTCCACCGGCTTCCAGACAGTGCCGACACAGGACATCATGAACGGTAACTTTACCGGCAGCTACACGCTCTACGATCCCACCTCGCAGACGATTGGGACCGACTCGGCCGGCAATCCTTATCCGATCCGGAAGTCCTTCATGGAGGAATATGGCTCGAACGAAATCCCTCAAGCCATGTTCGACCATGTCTCTTCGCTACTGCAGCAGTATTATCCCGGCGGATCAAGCAATTCCGGACTGTCGAATAATGTGGGCCACTTTGTGCAGCAAAACGAAGAGTCGACACAATTGCAGGCAAACGGCGTTTACAACAATAACTGGTACGACAGCTATCCGGTACCCCGCCCCTGGCGGAGGTACTTCGGGCGTCTGGATTACGACATTACCCCGAACAACCGGCTATCGCTCTCAGATAACCAGGGCGACGAGTTGGAAGACGGTTCGAACGCCACAACCCCTTGCCCGTTTGCATGCCAGCTTGGCGACGTGGACAACAACGTTGGCCAGATCACCGATGTGTGGAACATCGGACCCAACACCATCAACGAAGCTCGCATGGGTTACACCGACCAGTTGAACTTCTTCTCTGATTCAACTACCGGCCAGAACTATCCATCGAAACTGGGTTGGCAGTTTGGCAAGGCCAACATCATTCCGGCGCTTCAGTACGTCCGCAACTATCCTTATGCGTGGCTCGATCCCGCCACCAATGCGGAGTACAAGGAGTTTGCCTTTGATCCGTCGGATGTGGTCACCATGATCCGGGGAAGACATGTTCTCCACTTTGGCGCCGAGTTGGCATTCTATCGCGACGACGCCACCAACTGGGGCAACATCAATGGCGGCACTGTGCAGTTCTCCGGTGAATATACCGAAAACTGGACACTCAATTCTGCAGGCGTCGCCTCGCCGAACTCATCCTCGGGCGAAGAGTACGCCGACTTCCTGCTCGGCTATATAACCAATTGGAACGCCGGCTACACCCCCGAATTCGGAGCTCGCCTGAAGAAACCACAGATGTTCGTACAGGACGATTGGAAGGTGGGCCGCAATCTCACGGTGAACCTCGGCCTTCGTTACGAAATCACCCACGGATTCAACGAAGTCATCGGCAACGAGGCAACCTTCGATCCCACGGTGAAGAACGACGATGGCACTCTTGGCGCCTACTGGTACGGCAGCACCCACGCCAATGGACGCACAGCCCTGCAGAAAAACGTCTACGACACTTTGCTTCCGCGCGTAGGATTCTCATGGCAGCCGATACCCAATACCACCCTTCGCGGTGGCTACGGGCTCTACTCCTATAACTTCAGCCTGGATAACTACGGCAGCGGCATGGGAGCGGCTATAGCTTCCTCGGGCAGCTTCAACGACGTCTCGAACGGCATCTATCCGGTGACCAAGTTCGACGGTCCCGGCACTCTCTACCCGTTGGGCGGAGGTGCAGCGAACCCGTTGCCCTACACCTCTGCATCCACCGATCCGGGCAGGTTCAACGGACAGGGCGGCGGATATAACGATTACAACACTCCGATCGCCAAGATCCACCAATGGAACCTGGCTGTCGAGCGCCAGTTGAGCGCGGATTATGTGGTCTCCGTTGCTTATGTGGGAAGCCACGGCTTCGATCTCACTTTTCCGACTGCCCTCAACGCAATTCCCGAAAACGATCTTTCATCCAACGACACGCAGTACGCGCCCTACCCGAACTACCAGGCAGGGGGCCTCGGCGGCAATTTCTATCAGGCCATCTCCAACTACCACGCGCTGCAGGCTACCATCACCAAGCGCATGACTCACGGCCTCAGCATGAGCTTCAACTACACCTGGTCGCACATGCTCGACGATCAGGACTCGTCAGGATGGGGCAGCCATGCCGGATCGCAGGTTTGGCAGTATGCCAGCAGCCTCAGCCAGGACGAGGCAGCGCTCAACTACGGGCCTTCCAACTTCGACCAACGCCAGGCGTTCAAGGGATATGCTGTCTATGAGCTCCCCTTCGGCAAAGGCAAGCCCTTCCTTAACAGCAATATGATTGCAGACGAGGTACTTGGCGGCTGGCAGATCGCGGGAACGGTCATCGAGTTGGCTGGAAATCCATTCCAGCCAACTGGGCCCGGGTCGCTCTACACGCACGCGGGTACCCAATTCCTGAATCGGGTCCAGGGGGTAAGCCTTACTCCGCAGGGAGGAAAGAGCTGGCACAACTGGTTCAACGAGGCGGCCTTCTCGCAGCCTTTAACGGGCCAGTTCGGGACGGCCCAGAGAAATCCCCTGGTCGGGCCTGGCATCAACCAATTTAACCTCTCTGCAGGGAAAGAGTTTTCGATCTGGGAGCAGGTTAAGTTCCAACTCCGCTGCGATGCAACCAATGCCTTCAACCATCCGAGCTTCGGCGCCATTCCGACGGGGAATAACGGCAATTTCGGTCTCACCGGCGGCGGTCCCGGATTGCCCTTCACCGGCAATGCGATCCTCAACAGCACGACGGTCGGCGGCCGCAGCGCGCAGTTGAGCGGGCGCATTACCTTCTAACCGAAACTGAAACTCAACCTGAAGAGACGGCGATTCGTCGCCGTCTCTTTTTCTTGACCTTCGCTCTTTGTATGTTGACGCACGCTCTTTGTATGTCGCGACTTTTATAATGAATCTCATGTTTTCGCGGTCCAGATTGATAGCTGCTGCGCTTGTTTTATTAACCGCCGGTGTGTGCGACGCCCAAGCGGCGGTGGATCCAAAGGCTGAGCTGGCAACGCACATGCAGAAGGCTCAGAGTTATCTCCAGCAAAAACGCCCCGACCTCGCAATCCCCGAGCTCGAAGCCGCGGCCGAACTCGCTCCCGACAATGTTGAGATTCAAGGCAACCTCGGTGTCTTGCTCTTTTTCTCAGGCAAGCAGGCCGAAGCCATTCCTCACTTGCGCCTCGCGGTTGAAAGGCAACCCGACCTCGCCAAGATCCAGGGGATCCTGGGAATCGCCGAACTGCACACCGCAGACTTTCGAGACGGACGCAAAGATTTGGAAGCGGCATTTCCGCGCATTGACGATCCACGCTTCAAGGTCCAGGCCGGCCTCGAGCTGGTAGGCGCCTATACCCAGGTGAGCGACCTCGACCTTGCCGCGGGCATTCTTGCGCAGCTGAAAAAGATTACCCCCGATAATCCCGAGGTGCTCTACGCTTCTTATCGCACTTATGCCGACCTTTCCAGCGAATCGATGATCGCGCTCTCGCTGGCCGCACCCGATTCTGCGCAGATGCATCAGCTGCTGGCGCACGAAGAAACCAGGGAAGGCAACACAAACGGAGCCATCGCGCAGTATCGCAAGGCGATCGAAATCAATCCTCACCTGCCCGGTGTACATTTTGAACTGGCCGAGTTGTTGAACACCGCGCAGGACCCCGCGATAAAGAAGCAGGCCGAACAGGAGTATCGCGCCGCGCTCGAAGACGATCCCCATGATGAAAAAGCCATGTGCGAGCTCGCTGAAATTGCAGTGACCAAGGGCGACGAAAGCATGGCCCTGAAGAGATACTCCACCGCGGTTGAAATGCAACCTGCCGATGCCAGTGCGAAGTTGGGTCTCGCAAAGGTACTGCTCGGGATGAACAAGCCAGATCAGGCTCTGCCGTTGCTCGAATCGTCAGTGCAGCTGGAGCCAACAAACGCAACTGCCCACTACCGGCTGGCGACTCTGTATAAGAAGCTGGGGCGCACCGAAGATGCAAAACGCGAGGTTGAGCTCTACCAGAAATACAAAGAGATGAAAGAGAAACTCCGCGTTGTATATAAGGATCTGCTGATACAACCAGACGCCGTTCGCTCAAATGAAGATGCTGAGAAGTAATGTCGATAGGCTGCGGGGGAGTTGCAACGGAATGATTGGTCGCAGTCGAGTCCTGGGAACCCTGCTTCTAATCCTGCTTCTGCACTCCGTGAAGCCGCTCATCGGTCAAATGGGCACGGCTACACCGTTATCGCCCGAAGAGCGAAAGAAAGCTGAGGCAGAGCGCGCAGCTACGGGGCCGCTCGAGAACTATCCCCAGCTCGTGGATATTACCAGTTCAACGGGAATCCGCTTCGATCATAAGTCAGATCCTGAAGCGAGGTTCATTGCCGAGTCGATGAGCGGCGGAGTAGCCCTGATTGACTACGACGGCGATGGCTGGCCCGACATCTATTTGACGAATGCCCAGAGCGTAGAAATGGCCCAGCATGGAATCAAGTCGCGCAGCGCGCTTTATCATAACAACCACGACGGCACATTTACCGATGTTACTGACAAAGCCGGTGTAGGTTATCCCTGTTGGGCTATGGGTGTAGCAGTTGGGGACTATAACAACGATGGCCGGTCGGACTTACTCGTAACTTGCCTCAATGGTGTAGTTCTCTATCGTAATAACGGCGATGGGACCTTCACCGACGTGACCAAAGAGGCTGGCTTGGCCGGGGACACCGGGTGGGCCTCAGGTGCTGCGTTCGGCGACTATGACAACGACGGATTTGCCGATCTCTTCGTCGCGCACTACGTCGATTTTCATCTTGATAATCTACCCCTGTTCGGCAAGACCAAAGCCTGCAAGTATCTCGGACTGATAGTGCAGTGCGGCCCGCGCGGCTTGAAAGGAGTTAGTGACAAACTCTACCACAATAATGGCAACGGAACATTTACCGAGGTGTCAAAGCAGGCCGGCGTCGATGACTCGGAAGGGCGCTATGGTCTTACATCAATCTGGTCAGACTTCAACAACGACGGAAAACTGGACCTGTTTGTAACCAACGACGGTGAAGCCAATTACCTTTACCAGGGAGACGGCGCCGGAAAGTTTGAAGACACCGCGTTAATGGCCGGCGTAGCCGCGAACGAAGATGGCGTTGAGCAGGCAAACATGGGCCTTGCCTTCGGCGACTATATGCACACCGGCCGCATGTCACTGGCCATCTCGCATTTCGACATTGAGTACACTGCTCTCTACACCAACGATGGCGGGATGAGTTTTACCGATAACTCCATTGCTTCGGGGATCGCGCGTGGAACCCAGGGGTATGTGGGCTGGGGTAATGCATTTGTCGATTTCGCTAATAGCGGCTGGCAGGATTATTTCCAGGTGGATGGACACGTCTATCCGCAGGTGGATGAAGCGCACGCTGCCACTCGCTACCTTGAGCCGGCAGTGTTGCTTTTGAATCAGCATGACGGTACATTCAAAAATATAAGCCGTCGCGTCGGGCCTGCCATTCAGACGCCACGAGTGAGCCGCGGCCTCGCTGTCGGCGATCTGTTCAATGATGGGCGCCTTGAAGCAGTAATCGAAAACCTCGTAGGCGAACCAACGATTCTGCGCCCCGAGCATGGCCCCGCGAATCATTGGGTCAGCTTTTCTCTCGAAGGAACCGCGTGCAACCGTCTGGCCTTGAATGCTCGTGTTAAAGTAACTGCCGGCGACCTGGTGCAAACGGATGAAGTGATCAGCGGAGGCAGTTACCTGTCGCAAAGCGATCTCCGGCTGCACTTCGGGTTGGGGAGTCACGACTCGATTGACCAGGCAGAAGTGATGTGGCCCGATGGCAAGAAAGAGACTCTGACACATCTGGCCTCTGACAGGTTCTATATAGTGCGCGAAGGTAAGGGAATTGTTGAAACCCGATTACCGGAACATACAACGAATCTACCTTAGACCGCAAAGTTGTATGCGGTAACCCGCGATTGAAGCTGTGAAGGTGACATGCAGGCGCGTTGGCAAAACAAATCGGGAAACATTATGCGGCTGACCGCAATTGTCGCCGCGTTGCCTTTGACCGCCGTCGTCGCGTTCAATAACGACTACGCTGCTGCTGCACAAAGCGCCGGCAGCGCTCCTTCGCAGGCCGTGTCGCAGCAATTTCATCGCGCGCTTGAACTCGCTCAGCATGGCGATCCGCAGCAGGCAATGACCATCGTGCAGCAGGTGCTCGATGCGGATCCACGTTACGCACCGGCACTCAAGCTGAAGGGGATGCTGCTGCAGGATAGCGGCCACTCGGCCGAGGCTGGAGCGGCGTTTGAAGAGGGGCTCAAGTACGCGCCAAACGACCCTGATTTGGTCTTTGAGACCGGCGTTTATAGGCTTGCGACCGGCGACAAGGCGGATGCGCTGAAGCTCCTGAAACGTTGTTCCAAACTTCAGCCTCGCGACGGAGACACGTTCTTCTATCTCGCCCAGGCTTATCACCTCAACGGCCGCGATGACGAGGCCATTCATGCAATTGAACGCAGCGCGCAGCTTGAGCCCGATAACGCGTCAGTGTGGCAGAAGAATGGCGAGCTGGAATGTGCGGGAAGTGACTGCGCGCAGGGACTGAAGCTGCTTCAAAAAGCACAGCGCATGGATTCCACGCTGCCGCGAATCGACTACGACATCGGCTCAGCCGACTACAAGCTCATGGAGCTCGCCGGCGCCGAACGGAGCCTTTCTCACGCGGTTGCGGCTCACCCCGACGACGCAATTGCCCTCGACCTTCTCGCCTCGACCGAGATTCGGCTCTCAAATTGGAAGGCGGCAAAAGAAGATTACACTCGTCTGTCAGCCTACAAACCGAGCGACCCCGAGGTGCTGCTTTCGCTGGGCCACTGCGAGGTCGAGCTGAAAGACTACACAACTGCAGTCACAACACTTCAACAGTTGCTTCGCGTCGCTCCCGAGCGATTCGTTGCGCACTTCTACCTTTCTCGCGCCTATGCCGCGCTGGGCAACACACAGGCGACGCAACATGAAGCGGCTCTGCATCAGTTGATGATGTCGCAGGCGACATTTATCGGCCTGAGTGGGGTTGAGGCACGTGAAAGCAATATTGCGGCACAAGCGCATCAACTGCTGGCTATCCATCGTAAAGATGAGGCGCGCCAGCTTTACCTCAATCACTTCAAGGGGACTACGGCCAGCGTCGCGGACTCCTGGGTTTTTGTGGGCAAGATAGAACTTTACCAGGGTGATGTCGTCAACGGACTCAGAGATCTCCATCATGCTCTTGAGATCGACCCGCGGGTGCACGGCGCGCACACTTACGAAGGAATCTACGACTTGAAGCTCGATAACCTTGATGGCGCCGAAGCGCAGTTCAAGGCTGAACTTGCCAACGATCCCAGCTATCAGCTCGCAATTGCTGAAATGGGCGAGGTGCGCTACCACCAGCAGCGCTGGCAGGAAGCAGCTGATTACTTGGCCAAGTCAAAGACAGTAACTCCCGAGCTGATCTATATGTTATGCGAAGCTTACTTTCATCTGAATCGCCCAGCCGACGCGGATCTGAATGCTGAGACCGCGGCTGTTTACGGAAGGCACGACCCGCAATTCATAAGTGGATTAATCGATCTGCTGCGGCACAACGGGCAAACTGAACTTGCCGCCCGTTTAGCGGCCAACACCAATCCGTGATGCATCTGTCGCCGCCTCTTTTACATTAAGAATCTGATCGGCCTTCACATTGGTAAGCAGCTGATGAATGCCGCTCGGCCACGCAATCTCGATGCGATCTATACTCGCCGCGGAGCCGAGTCCAAAGTGCACCCGCTTATCGCTTGAGGAATTGTAACTAACAGCCGTCGTGGCCTGGTTATATTGCGAGCCGAGTGCCGTGGTAATCTTCACCTTCGCGCCGAGTCCGTCCCGGTTTGACTTGACTCCAATCAGGTTGAGCAGTATCCAGTGATTCGCATTTTCCGTCCGGTTCATCATAATTTCGGGCGGGCCGTTGAGAACCGTGACTACAACGTCAATTTTGCCGTCATTGTTCAAGTCACCAAACGCAGCCCCGCGATGCGCAGCAGGGACGGAAAAGCTGCGCCCGGCTTTGGAACTCAAATCTTCGAAGGTGAGATTTCCCCGGTTGCGAAAGACACCGTTGGAGAGCGCGTAAGGACGGTGCGCGAGTTCCATCGAGTTATCGAGGATATCGGCGTCTGACGTAAACAAGTCCTTGAACCCGTCGTTGTCGAAGTCGAAGATCCCCGCTCCCCATGCGGTGAGACGGCTGGTGTATTGAGTCAGGCCTGCGCTGCCGCTCACGTCTTCAAACTGTCCGCCGCCGAGGTTGTGGTAAATCGGAAACCCTTCGCCGAACATCGCAGTCTCAAAGATATCGGGTTTGCCATCGTTGTCGATGTCGCGAAAATCTGTCGCCATGCCCGCTACGGCGTTTCCGAAACCATTGTATGCAACACCCGACAGGACCCCGACTTCAGTAAATGTGCCGTCTCCATTGTTGTGAAACAAATAGTTCTGGTACGTGTCATTCGAGACAAAGATATCGGTAAACCCGTCGTTATCGTAATCGGCAAACGAGACGCCCATTCCTTTGCCGACGTACTGCAAAATGTGTGACTGCTCTGAAACATCGGTAAACGTGCCGTCGCCATTGTTGCGGTAGAGGATATTTGGCGAACCCAGAAAATCCACGGGAGAACAGTAGGCCGGATGCCCCTGATCAACGCACAGCGTCGCGCTTTTCAGGTTGTAACTCAGATAGTTGACGACAAATAAGTCGAGGTGACCGTCGTTGTTATAGTCGATCCAGCCCGCGGCAACCGACCATGCTTTGCCTGCCTTCGGAATTATGCCAGTTACTCCGGCTTTCTCTGTAACATCGGTGAACGTGCCGTCGCCATTGTTATGAAACAGTTGGTTGCAGTTATAGCCGGCAACATAGAGATCGACATAGCCGTCATTATCGTAATCTCCGGCCGCGGCGCCCATCGAATAGCACTTCCCTTTTAACCCCGCACTTTCGGTGACATCGGTAAACGTTCCATCTCCATTGTTGCGATAAAGGCGATTCCAGTAGGCTGGATCCGATTTGTCCAGCGCCGGAATTGTCGCTCCGTTGGTAAAGAAGATATCGAGCAGTCCATCGTTGTTGTAGTCAAACAGGGCCACGCCGCCTGTCATGGTTTCGATGGTGTAGCGCTGGGGGCTCACGCTGTTGCGCAAAACAAATTTGATCTTCGAACCGTCGATCGCGTTCTCAAACTCGATCGCCGGTTTCTGCGGCGACGGCTTTAGGGTTGAGGGCGCGTGCTGCGCAACGCGAGGCTTGATCTGCAGAGGCGCAGCAGCCTGTCCCCGCGCGGCGCCGGGGGAGCAAAGACACGCAGCGAAGACGACAACTGCAGTCTCCGAATTGAGAATGGAGCGCCGCACACAGCTAAAGGACGAGAACCCTTTGCACCACTTCCTCATTTGCAAGCTCGCACTATCGCCGGTCGACATAACTTCCGGTTGCTTGCGCATTAAAGAATTGAGCCAAAGAATCCCTGCCTGATTATAGGGTTTCGCGAGCCGCGCTGACAGCGGACTCATGTGGTCCAGGCCGCACATTTAAAGCGGAAGTATAGAGCGCCCCGGGAGCATACTCGGCAAATCGCTACGCCGAGGGCAATCCGTCCACGCACAGCGATCGGAAGGCTATAATTCGTTTGCGCTCCAGTACCGCTGCATGCCCACTGACCTCATTTTCTCCACCGGGACTTCATCGCCACGCAGCACGCTTTCAACTGCGGTGCTGAGCGTTGGATTTGCACTCACCGGTACAGGAACAGTGCTGCTTGGAATACTGCTGCCAGTTTTTTCTGAGAAGTGGGGCCTGCGCGACGACGGCGCCGGACTGCTGCTGTTTCTGCAGTTTAGCGGGTCGTCGCTGGGGGCGATCCTATCCGGGCTCAACCGCATCCGTTCAATGGCCATTGGGTATGGGCTGCTGGTGGCCAGTTCTCTTGACCTCGTTTTTGCTCACTCAAGCGCGCCATTCGCGGTCTTTTTCTTTTTCGGACTCGGCCTGGGGATGGCCATGACCTCGACCAGCCTGCTTTTCTCGGACCGATGGGGCGACGAACGCGCGGCAAAGCTGGAGTTTCTCAACTTTGTGTGGTCGCTTGGCGCATCTTCCTGCCCGTTGGTTGTGCTGCCGTTTGTCCATCGTGACGACACGCATCTGGCCTTTCTCCTGCTTTTGCTGCTTTTCACTTTGCTGCTCGCCTGGGTTGCCGCAAAAGAGCGGCAGGAGAGGCCGGTAATCGTACCGGCCGCATCGGGCGCGGCTCGCCGGTTTCTGGGCCTTGTGTTTGCTCTGCTCGCAGTCTGGGCGATGTGCGTAGTGGGTGTTGAGTCGGCACTCAGCGGCTGGCTCACCACGTACTCGCACCGCACCGGTATGCCCACCCTGGCCGGTTCTGCACTGGCAACGTCAGTCTTCTGGCTGGGAGAAATGCTCAGCCGGCTCGCATTTTCCACGACTCTACTCAAGAAAATTGGCCGCCAAACGGTGCTGATATGGGGCGTTTGGGGATTGACGGCGTCCACAATCATTCTGATCGCAGCGCCCCGCCCGTCGATTATCGTCGCGGCAGCGGGTCTGGCAGGAATATTTACCGGCCCGCTTTATCCAATTCTGCTCTCATTCATGCTTGAGCGCTCGCCCCGTGGATGGTTCTTCGCCGTGGCAGGGGTCGGGTCGGCTGTTTTTCCGTGGTTTACGGGTCTAATCTCGGCGCATCTCAACTCTTTACAATTCGGGCTTCTGGTTCCCTGTGGCGGAGGACTCGCAATGCTGGTGTTGGGCGCACTGGTCTTCGAGCCGGCCCGGACCGCCGCCGGGTAGCACCGCCGTCTCTGCTTCGTAATGCGTGCCCGCGGGCTGGGCCGCAGCATTGCCGTTTCACGCGCACGCCCAGCATCTCGTTAACCGACAAAGACAATCGAATGTTTTATGCCATTCAGCACAAACCAGTTACGCAGCGACAGTGCGATCCCTGCATGGCAGCCGGCTCACCGTCATCATTCTAAGTAATTCAAATACAATTGGATAAACCGCAATTCGTCATTGACAAAGACTTGGCTTTGAGGATCTAATGCTGTTCTGTACGCAAAGGCCTTTGCGGAAGTACTGTAGATAAACGTTTGTCTAATCCGAGTAGATGGCTGCCTCAGGGGCAATTGAAAACGGTTACGGAATTTCTGAACTGGGTTGAGAAATGGTAACGTCACAAAAGCTTGTCCCTCTAGTCCTGGTAGTCGGGACCTTCTTTACCGGATGCAGTGGTAGCGGAGCGTCAGGAGGGTCGAATCCTCCCCAGGCGGCAGCTACCCCCACTTTCAGCCCGTTGCCCGGCGCATTTACTTCCGCGCAATCCGTCACCGTTGCGGATGCCACGCCCGGGGCGGCTGTCTACTACACCGTGGATGGCAGTACGCCCACAGCAGCGTCGACGCTTTACTCCTCTTCCTTGCCAATTTCTGTTTCGGCAACGGCCACGATTAAAGCCATCGCAACGGCCTCCGGTTACACCAGCAGCGCAGTAACGTCGGGAACATACACCATCAACCTTCCCATGGCGGCCACGCCCGCATTCAGCCCCGCGCCCGGCTCTTACAGCACTGCGCAGAGCGTCACTCTTTCAGATACCACTACCGGCGCGTCCATCTACTACACCACCGATGGGACTATCCCAACCACTTCTTCCACGCTGTTTTCAGCATCGAGTCCAATTGCCGTAGCCACCACAACTACGATTGAAGCCATGGCGGTTGCATCCGGGTATACGCAAAGCGCAGTTGCCACCGGCGCCTACACATTCGCAGCCACCGGACCATCGATTTCAGTTGTCGAGAGCACCAACGACGGATCCATGTTGATGGCGGCGCAGCCAAGCATCAGTTTCTCCACCAGCACTGGAGATGCCGGCACCAATACGGTCATAGTCGACGCAACCCAGCAGTACCAGACCATCGACGGATTCGGCGCCGCATTTACTGACTCAGCTGCCTATCTGCTGAAAGAGGTTGCGCAACCGAGCCAGCTCTCCACAGCAATGAGCAACTTGTTCACGCGTAACGGCGCCGGCATCGGCCTTAGCTTTATGCGCAATCCCATGGGCGCCAGTGACATTGCCCGTTCGGTGTACTCGTTCGACGATCAGCCGGTCGGTTCCACCGATCCAACGCTGGCGGGCTTCTCAATCCAGCACGACCAAACCGACATCATCCCCATCATTCTCCAGGCCAAATCGCTTAACCCGCAGTTGAAAATCATGGCAAACCCGTGGAGTCCGCCAGGTTGGATGAAGGACCCAAGTTCAATGAGTCGGGTGTCGATGCTGGGCGGCACTTTGCTGATGACGAATGCGAATGAAATCGCCTTTGCCAATTACTTTGTAAAGTACATTCAGGCATACCAGGCAGCCGGAATCAGCATCGACTTCATATCATTGCAAAACGAGCCTCTCAACATTACTACCGTCTATCCCAGTATGGGCATGAGCGACGCAACCCAACTCGCACTGCTGCAGGGTTACGTTCTGCCGGCGCTGGCTACCAACAATCTCAACACTAAAGTCTTTGTCTACGATCACAACTGGGATACTCCCTCTTACCCCGAATATGTGTTGAGCAATCTGACCAGCCCGCAGCTTGCGCAGGTGGCCGGCGCCGCGTGGCATGGATATGGCGGTACGCCGGGCGCGCAGCAGACGGTCCAAAACATGTATCCAACGCTCGGCACGTGGATGACCGAACACTCAGGCGGGACATGGATCAGCGACCAGTTCACATCGGATTTTCTTGAGATTACCCAGGTCTTGCGCAACTCAGGAAAAGCCTACGTCAAGTGGAGTCTTGCGCTCGACCAGAACCTGGGCCCGAACCTTACCCAGGACGCCGGCCTGGGCGGCTGCAATACCTGCACGCCGATCGTAACGGTCAACAGCTCCACCGGCGATATCACTTACGATATTGAGTACTACACGCTTGGACACTACAGCAAATATGTACTCCCAGGCGCAGTGCGCATTTACTCCGGCAACACGCCCGCAATTGCAACCTCTGCGTTTCTCAATCCCGACGGTTCAACCGCGTTGATCGCATACAACAGTACAACGCAAAGCCAGACATTCAACGTTCAGTGGGGCAGCGGGCTCGGTTTCTCGTATACTCTTCCCTCACTTTCTGCGGCAACATTTACCTGGACCAGCGCCCAGAGCGGCGTTCCAACTTGCGCGGCAACAGCGCAGATCCAGGGTTCGAGTGATTCAAATCAAAGCGGTCTCGAGACCGAAGATACCGGCGACACCACAGGCGAATACGATCTGGGTTATCTCACATCCGGTTCCTGGGCCGTCTACAACAATGTCGACTTCGGCAGCTCCGGCACCATCGGCACAGTAAATGTGCGCACCGCAAGCGCAGGCAATGGCGGTACCGCAACTTTCTACCTTGACAGCATGACGTCAACTCCAATCGCAATCGTGGAGTTGCCGGTCACTGGCGGCTGGCAGAACTGGCAAACAGTAAGTGGAACGGTAACTGGCGCATCAGGCGTCCATACTTTGTATGTGGTCTTCACCGGGGGCGGAGCAACCAACAGCATTTCGAATTTCAACTGGCTCCAATTCAATTAGCCGCGAGCTGGTTTCGGGCTCTGTGCCTGGCCCGTAATCGGTAAATCGCCTTATTACAGGGTTTTCCGATGCATTCGTGAACGAGCGATGTACAATCGTCTGAAAATCGGGTGACTCAAAGGATTTCAGGGAATACATGAAAGATTCCGCAAGCGACGAGGAAACGCAGCAAATACCCAAGACCAGGCCGCACCAGACTCCGAGCCTGAAGCAGCTTGCCGAGCATCTTGGACTCAATCCGGCTACGGTTTCAGTGGTGCTCAACGAGGTGCCGGGCAGGTCGATTCCGCAGTCGACCCGAGATCGCATCAAGGCCGCTGCCAAGGCCATGAACTACCAGCCCAATCTGCTGGCACGTTCATTGCGCAGCCGGCGCACGCTCACCATCGGAATTCTTGTGCCCGAGCTGGGAGACGGCTACCACACCCAGGTGATGAGCGGCATCGGCGACCAGCTCATCAAAGCCGGTTACTTTTATTTCACTGCGCACCACAGGCACAAACCGAACCTCATCGAAGAGTACACACGGATGTTGATCGGCCGCGGCGCGCAGGGTCTCATCGCAATCGACACATTGCTCGATCATCCGGTAAGCATTCCAGTGGTCGCGGTTGCAGGACACAGGCACATCGACGGAGTGACCAACGTTGTGCTCGATCATCATCGCGCCGCCGAGTTGGCTCTCAATCATCTTTACGGTCTCGGGCACCGCAAGATCGCATTCATGCACGGCCAGCCCTTCAGTTCCGATTCCGATGAGCGCTGGAAGGGCCTCGTTATCGTTGCTGAGCGGCTGGGCCTCGAGATCAAACCTGAGTTAGTAGTGAACCTCGATCGCGATATGTCGTCACCGGAGCTTGGCTATCCCGTGGTGCAGCAGTTGCTGGCGGCCAGAGAACCTTTTACGGCAATAGTGGCCTTCAACGATATCTCGGCCATCGGCGCCATCCGCGCGTTGAAAGACTGCAATCTTCGCGTGCCCGAAGACGTTTCGGTCATAGGTTTCGACGACATCAAGGCTGCGGCATTTACGCTGCCGAGATTGACCACGATCAACCAGCCGCTTGAAGAGATCGGGCGGATCGCCACGCAGAGCCTCTTGAACCGGATCCACAATACCGAGGTTCCACGGAACGAGATCAAGGTGGACCCTGTGCTGATGATTCGCGAATCGACAGGGCCCGTGGCGAGCTGAGGAAGTCTCACAACCGCCATGGAACGACGGCCGACAATTGCGGTTAACTCTGGCCCTGCTAGACATTATTGCGGCGCCGGCCCACGTACGATTTGAACAAAATCGTCTGGACGCAGGTACTTTTCAAATGCAGCCTTTACCTGGTCTGCATTCAGTTCCGCGTAACGTTTCGCCGCCACCACAGGCTCGTCAAGTGGAAGCCCTATCAACGCCCTGCCAAGAATCCCCCCCGCAACCGAATCCTCGCTCGACTCGCTCAAGGGAATCTGCCGTATGAGCAGAGCCTTTGCCTGTTCGAGCTCGGCGGGAGTCACGTCCTCGGTCCGCATCTGCTGCAGATCGCGCTGTATCAACGCTCTCGCTTTCGAGACATTTTCGGGGTTGCAACCATAGAAAACGGAATAAGTCGCCCTGCTCTCCGACGCACTCAAACTCACGTCCACGGTATACACGTACCCGGCCACTTGCCGCAGGTCGTGATACAAGCGCGTGGCATAAAAGCCTCCGCCCAGCACGTGATTGCCGAGTTGCAGCGGATAGTAGTCGGGATCGAAGCGGTTCAGACTCATCTGCTCTGAAAGGGTGACTGAGTCCTGCACCGCTTGCCTATCGGCTACGTTTGCAGCCGAAGGCTTATTGAGCGGAACGGTAGGCAGCACAGTGTCGGGTTTGGGACCCGCTGCCTTCCAATCGCCGAACCATTTCTCAATTACGGCCTTGGCTTCCTCCGGCGTCACGTCGCCAATCACAACGATGGTAGTCAAATCGGGCCGAAAAGTTGCGCCATAGAATTCCTTCACATTGTCGAGCGTAATTTTGCCCACGGTATCCGGAGTCACCTCCCTTAGAGCGGGATCGCCGGCAGGAAGCAAAGCCATATCCAGGGCGCGCGAAGTTCTGTATCCTGGGCTGCGAAGCTGTCCTGCAACAAATTGCCCCGTCTGCTGCTGAACCACAGCGAACGCCTGCGCCGGCAGCGCGGGATGCAGCTCGTCATCCGCCAGCAATTCCACTCCGCGCGAGAAATGCTCCTTCAATACGTCGAGTGAGAAATGGAAACCCGCGTTCTCATTCGCGGCAATGTCGTCCAGCGCCTTCTGGAAGGCCAGCCGATCCAGCGTCTTGGTTCCGTATGAAAACAGGCCGTCGAGAATGTCGGAGACGCCTTCCTGCCCTTGCGGCGTTTCAAGATCGGAGTCGTGCTTGATTGCGCCTGCAACCGACACTGTCGGGCTGGTGCGATCGGTTTTGACAATCAAACGAATCCCGTTGGGCAGCTTTGTGTCCGATACCTCAATAAAATTCGCGGGGACTTTGAACTTGGCCAGTTCACCAGCCGCCCACGCCGGCAGCTCGACAGGCTTGGTTGGCGGCGAAGTTACTTCTTCGGCGCCGCCGTATCCTTTGCCGGCCACTGGTTGTCCGGTCGGAACAGGCTTCAATACTGCCGATATCGAATTCTGGTCTGCCAGGTACCGCTTCGCAACGCGATTTACATCGGCGAGCGTGACGCGCTTGATGGCTTCAATGTCTTCATCGGGAGAAGTGCGCCCTTCGGCGGTCAGCGCATTCGACCACACATCGGCCAGTCCGGGAATGGAGTTCCTTTGAAACTCGGCCTGCGCAACCTCGCTGCGAATGGCCGCGGCGACCAGATCTTCAGGCACGCCTTTCTGAGCGTAAAGGGCAAGAATGCTGCGCATTTCGCTCATGGCGGCGTCGGCATTCGCTTGAGCAGGCAATGCCACCAGTCCGAAACCCACACTCGCTTTTGGGTAGGTCTCGGCTATTCCGAACTCCGCGGCGAGCGCTTTGCCCGCTGGAACCATTCCATAAAGGTCGGCACGCTGGCTGGCCAGCACGTCTGAAAGTATCTGGCTGGCCGCATAATCCGGCGAGTCGGTTCCGGGAAGCCGGTAAGCTATGAAGCCCAGCAAATAAGGTAGATTGCTGTCGAGCGTAAAAGTCTCGGTCTTGATCGGCTCGAGATCGACAGCCGGCCTTGCCGGCAGAGGATGGTTGGGAATGTCGCCGTACAATTGCTTCACCTTCGCAAGAGTCGCGGCAGGATCCACATCTCCCACGATGACCAGGATCGCGTTCGAAGGGCTGTACCACTTCTTGTAGAAATCTTCGAGCATCTCGCCTGTAGTGGCGTCGAAAGAGCTCTTGGTTCCCAGTGGATCGTGCGCATAGGGAGTGCCTGCGAACATATCCTGGTTGAGCCGGTCAATGAACTTGTAAGTGGGATTCGAAAGGTCGCGCGCAACCTCCTGCTCAATCGCCCCACGTTCCTCAGACCACTCTTTCTGCGAGTCGTCAATGCCGTGCATGCAAGTCGCCTGGGCCTCGAGAGCCACGTCGAGATCGGCCGCGGGAACAGTCGCGAAATATTGCGTGATTGTCTGCTGCGTATCGGCGTTGTTGCGGCCGCCAAGTTGCGCATAAATGGCAGCCGTCTGGTCCGCCGTCATCCCCGAGCACCCTCGAAATGCCATGTGCTCCTGCGCATGAGCCATCCCCGGAAATCCGGCAGGCGTTTCGTCGCCTCCAGCCTGGAAGTTCAACTCGACGGTCACCACGGGAGCGAGCGAGTTCCGAATTACTACAACGCGAAGGCCGTTGTCGAGCTTCGCCCGAAATACTGACTGCTGCTCGGTGGCGGCATGCGCCCCCACGACGGCAAGAAACAGCCAAAGCAAAAATGGCAAAGAATGGCTTCGATTCACTTCGATCTCCTCACGATTTCGATCTCGCACGCAACTGACCTGCGAATAGGACGCCAACAGGATCAGGTCTTCTATTTCAGTTTGGCACAGGAGTCCGGTATCCGCCCTCAGAGGCTATGCGGCCAATATCCTCACGGATGCGGCGGCGGCGGCCGCATGTTGCTTAACGCGGTATCGTATGAGTGTGGGTTCATTCTTCAGCAAGGAGAAAATCCTGTGAAGCGACCAAACGTCCTGAAGGGCTTATTCGCGGCGATCATCGTCCCCGCCTGTATGCTGATGGCTTGTTCGCACTCATCTGCACCAAAGCTAAGCGCCAACGGAGAGACCATCGTTATGATCCGGCACGGCGAGAAGCCGGCCGCTGGACTGGGCCAGCTGACGTGCAAAGGGTTGAATCGCGCGCTTGCACTCCCGTCCTTGCTGATTGGGCGATATGGCAAACCGGACTTCATCTATGCACCGAATCCGAGCGTGCAGGTAAAGGATCACAGCGCCAACGGCTACTCTTACATTCGGCCGCTCGCCACCATTGAGCCGACGGCAATCCGGCTGGGCATGCCGGTGAACGCGCAAATTGGCTACGATCAAATCGACCTTCTTGAGCAGGCTCTGCTGCAGCCCGCCTATGCGCATTCGCTCATCTTCGTCGCATGGGAACACGGTAGACTGCATGACTTCGCCGAGCAGATGCTCAAATCCTACGGAACCAACCAGGATCAAGTGCCTGACTGGCCGGGCAGCGACTATGAGACGATCTATGTTTTTCATATAACAAGGACAGGGCAAAACGGCGCTCCTCAAGCCCGGCTTGATGTCCAGCAGGAGGGCCTGACCAACTCGCTGTCGGACAGCTGCCCGGGCCCAAAGTAAATCCTGCGCGAGCGCAGAACGAGACTCAAATTCGAGATATGAGACCCTGCCGGCAGAAACGCCAATAGGGTTAAGGAAAAGCCAGCCAGAATTGCTAGACTTGCCAGTGTTGCTAGACTTGATGCCGTCGGCTTGGCAAGGTTCCCATCTCAACCTGAAGGCGCGGTTGGGTGCGTTTTGCTCCTTTTTGGTTCCGGCGTCTGCAATTCCATCTGCAAGTTGAGTTGATGCGTCGAGCGAAATCCTTTGTCCTGCGGGGATGAACTCCACCCCACATGCAAGCGGCAAGTTTTGATCGGGCAGATCGACCGGTGCAAGTCCGGAGTCGACGTCCACAGGGAGAATTGACTTTGAATTATTTCGCTGCTTTGGCGGCTGCGGGCGTGCTGGTCGCCACCAGTTGCATTGGTCAGGATGTGGACACCCATGCGTTGCAATCGCTGCACTGGCGGCTGATCGGCTCGTTCCGCGGCGGACGTGTGAGCGCGGTGGCCGGCGTACCGGGTGACCCGAACATCTACTACTTCGGCACGCCCGGCGGCGGAATATGGGAGTCGACCGATGCGGGGCGGGTCTGGGAGCCCATCTTCGACAAGGAGCGTGTCGCCTCGATTGGTGCTCTCGCCGTTGCCCCATCCGATTCCAAAATCATTTATGCGGGAACGGGTGAGCAGACGCCGGGCAATGGCGTCTACAAGTCCACAGATGCCGGCAAGACTTGGACCCACGCGGGACTTGAACAGACGCGGTTCATCCAGGCCGTGATCGTCGATCCACATAACCCTGACGTCCTCATCGCGGGCGCCAACTCCATCGGCGTGTACGTCTTCTCGCACCCCTATCCGAGATACGACCTTACCACTCCGCGAGGTGTCTTCAAATCCACTGACGGCGGCAAAACATGGAGGCAGACGCTTGATAAAGCAGACTCCGCCGGGGTGTTCGATTTGGAAGTTGACCCCGATGATCCCCATGTCCTCTACGCATCGCTTCTGATCCCGGCTCCGGAGCCCAGCGAGTCCGGTGCGAAGAACACGAGTGCCGCCAAGACGGAGAAGGAACCGGAAGATACATCGGTGATCTACAAATCCACCGACGAAGGCTCGACTTGGACTCCACTGGCCGCGAAAGGGCTGCCGGAGACGGGACGCGGGCGGCTGGGACTTGCGGTTGCGCCGCATACAAGAGGCAAGCGGCTCTATGCCGTGATGAACCAGGGCTTCTACCGGTCGGATGACGGGGGCGCGAACTGGACCAAGTCAACCAAAGATCCGCGCATACTTGGCAACGCCTATTTCAGCCGGATATTTGTCGACAACAAAAACCCTGACATTCTCTACATGGCCCAGACCTCGCTTTATCGCTCGACGGATGGAGGCCACACCTTTGAGGCGTTTGTGGGCGCTCCGTCGGGCGACGACTTTCACGTACTCTGGATCGATCCCACTAACCCCCGCCGCATGCTTCTTGGTGTGGACCAGGGTGCAATCCTCAGCGTCGATGCTGGCAAAACGTGGAGCACCTGGTACAACCAACCGACCGGCCAGTACTACCACATCACGACCGACAACCAGTTTCCTTATCGCACCTACGCTGCGCAACAGGATAGCGGCACTCAGTCAGTTCCAAGCCGCAGCGATAACGGCGAAATAACCGAGCACGACGACACATCGGTAGGCGGATTCGAGTACTGCTACATTGCGCCCGATCCGCTGCACCCGTATTGGATTTATTCGGGCGGGTGGTTCGGTTCCGTTGTCCGCTACGACAGCAGAACCGGACAGATTGCGACTGTCTTCGAGAAAGGCAACAAGTACCGCGCGTCGCAGATGCCGCCATTGCTTTTCTCGCCGCACGATCCGCATACGCTCTACTTCGGAACGCAGTATGTGATGAAGACGACTGACGACGGCAAGACATGGCAAGCGATCAGCCCGGACCTGACAGAGTGGAAGGCTCCTCCGGATGAAGCGAAGCCCGTGCCGGGTGCGCCGCGGCCGCCGGCGATCGAGGCCCTCGCAATTTCGCCCCTCGACGCAAGCGAAATGTGGGCGTCAACCACCAACCGCCTGGTGCAACTCACGCGCGACGGCGGCGCACACTGGCAAAAGGTGACCCCGCCCGGGATCGATAAGCCTGCGGAGATTCTTTATGTGGAACCTTCGCACTTCGATGCAGACGAGGCAATATTGACGGTTGGCACGAGCCGTCAGTCGGTCCCCGCGCAGATTCTGCGCACCCGCGACTTTGGCGCCACATGGCAGCCTATCGTGACGGGCCTGCCGCCAGACGAAAGCGTCCTCGTGGCGCGCGAAGACCCCGAGCGCAAGGGGCTTCTCTACGCCGGAACAA
This sequence comes from uncultured Acidobacteriaceae bacterium, assembly GCA_963732165.1. Classification (GTDB taxonomy): domain Bacteria; phylum Acidobacteriota; class Terriglobia; order Terriglobales; family Acidobacteriaceae; genus Telmatobacter. The sequence continues at coordinate 21,125 of CAVSYM010000046.1, read as the reverse complement.
TCACAACTGCCTATCTCTCGTTCGACGACGGCGATCACTGGCATCCGCTCACCTTGAACCTGCCGGCGTCTCAGGTCACCGACATCGATGTGCACGGAGACGATCTCGCGATTTCCACTTATGGGCGCGGGCTTTGGATACTCGACGACATTGCGCCGATTCGCGATCTTACGCCGGACCTTCTCGCCCAACCGGCGACCCTGTTGCCGCCGGTGACTGCGATTAGGGTTCGCTGGGACAACTGGGAAGACACGCCGCTGCCGATTGAAACGCCGAGCGCTAAAAATCCGCCGGACGGAGTTTTGATTGACTACTACTTGAATACATCGCACCCCGGCGCAGCGGAGATCACCATTCGCGATGCTAACGGGAACGTAGTGCGCAAGTTCACGGGAAGCATGAGCGAGCCCACGCTTCCACCGCCCAATGTGCCCGAGTACTGGTTCGAAACGTCGAAATCAGTCGAAGGAAGCGTGGGACTGCATCGCTTCGTTTGGGATTTGCGCTACGATTCCCCGCAAGCGCTTCCCGCTTCGTATTACGGGCCAATCCTGCAATACACCGAATACACACTGGCCGACCACGCGATTCCGCACGAGACGCCAAGGCAGCAACCGCAAGGCTCGCTCGTTGTGCCGGGCAACTATACCGTCGAGCTTTCAGTGGATGGCAAGACCTACAAGCAGCCGCTCACCGTCAAGCTCGATCCCCGAGTACACGCGTCGGAAGAAGACCTTGAAGATCAGGCAGCGCTGGCGCGACGAATCGTAAGTGGTATGAACGTCTCTTTCGCCGAGTACAAAAGACTTCAGGCACTGACCGATGCAATCGACGAACTCAAGAAGAAATCCGATACAGACACCGCCGATCTCGACAACCAAATAAAGGCGGTTTCCGAAGGCACGCATGAGTCGCCCGGGCTCGGCCCTGTCAATCGCGACCTGGGACGTTTGTTGTTTGGCATCGAGTCAGCCGATCAAAGGCCGTCGGCCCCGCAGCTGCAGGCAGTCGAAGAACAATGCAGCGCGTTAACCAATGTACTTGGGCTCTGGAAGCAGCTGAACGACGGACTCGCGAAGCAGAATCCGCTGAATTTGCCGGTGGATAATGAAGTGTCGTCTACTGGTTGCGCTCAGTAGCGGCCAGGTCAGCGTTGCATCGCAGCCAGCCTCCCGCACGCGCAAATAGATGCCCGATGCATTTACTCTCGTCGTACGTTTTTTAACCCGCTCCCGGAGGTTTTCGTTTAATCCTTCGCACACATCCCCATCGTCAGGACAACTATGAAGAGCCGCATATTTCTCATCGCCGCATCGGTATTGATCGTAGCAGTCTCCGCATTCGCACAGGTTGATCCCGCGTTATATTCCGACATGCGCTGGCGCGAAATCGGTCCGCTCCGCGCCGGGCGCACACGCGCATTGGCCGGTGTGCCGAGCGAACCCGCCACGTTTTATCTGGGCGCTGTGAACGGCGGAGTTTGGAAGACGACCGATGCGGGCGCTACCTGGCACAGCATCTGGGACGACGAGCCCACCGGATCCATCGGGTCGATCGCAGTCTCGCTCAGCAACCCTGACATCGTATATGTGGGCAGCGGCGAAGGTTTGCAGCGGCCCGATCTCGCCACCGGCGACGGCGTGTACAAATCTACCGACGCCGGCAAAACATGGACCCACCTCGAAGGCCTGCGCGATGGCCAACAGATCGGCCAACTCGCCATCGACTCCAAAGATCCCAATCGCGTATTCGTGGCTGTTGAAGGGCACCCCTACGGGCCGAACCAGGAGCGCGGCCTCTATCGCACCCTCGATGGCGGAAAGACATTTGAGCGCGTCCTTTATACCAACGATCGCACCGGCGCATCCGAGGTCCAGATCGATCCGAAGCACCCTGACATTGTCTTCGCCGGCATGTGGCAGCGGCAGGAAGCGCCATGGGAGAACGGCTCGTTCGGCGGTGCCGATGGCGGTCTTTATCGTTCAACGGATGGCGGCAACACGTGGACCAAGCTCACCGGCAACGGCTTGCCCGATGACATCATGCAGGTGAATTTGACCATATCGCCAAGCAACCCGCGCCGCATCTACAGCGCCATCGCGCCCGTACATGGCCCGGTCGGCCTCTACCGGTCCGACGATGGAGGCGACCACTGGGTGCATGCGCCGGTTGACGATACTCGGCCCGAAGAACGCATCGGCGGCGGCGATGTCCCCGTCCCGCTCGTTGACCCCAAAGACCCCGACACGATCTATGTGGCAAGCATCGTTACGTGGAAGTCGACCGATGCCGGAAAGACCTGGACCGCGTTTCGCGGCTCACCCGGTGGAGACGACTACCAGAACGTTTTCGTCAATCCCGACAACACAAAAATCGTCGCGCTCGCCAGCGATCAGGGCGTCATCATTTCGCAAAATGGCGGCGAAACCTGGACCCAGTGGTTCAACCAGGCCACGGCGCAGATGTATCACGCAACTGCCGACAATGCGTTTCCGTATCGCGTGTGCGGCGGGCAGCAGGACTCCGGTTCGGCGTGTGTCTCAAGCCGCAGCGACGATGGCCGCATCACATTTCACGACTGGCATCCAGCAGGGATTGAAGAGTACGGCTACGCGGCCCCTGACCCGCTCGATCCCGACATCGTCTACGGCGGCAAGGTAACACGCTACGATCGCCGCACCGGCCAGATTCAAGATGTTGAACCCAAGCCGCTGCATAGCTATCGTGCGCTGCGCACGGAACCGCTCGAATTTTCGCCCGTCGATCCGCACAAGCTTTACTTCGCCACCAACACGCTCTGGCTCACTCAGGACGGCGGCAAACATTGGAAGGAGGTCAGCCCCGACCTCACGCGCGAAAGCTGGGAACTGCCACCGGTCTTCGAGCCCTACAAGGACTCGCCCGCCGCCAAGATCACGCGCCGCGGCGTCATCTATGCACTTGGTCTTTCGCCGCTCAACGGCAACCGAATCTGGGCCGGAACTGACGACGGCCTCATCTGGACCACTACCGATGGCGGCGCGCACTGGAGCAACGTCACACCGCCGGAGCTGAAGCCCTTTTGGAAGGTCTTCAACATGGACGCCGGTCACTTCAATGCGCAAACTGCATACGCGGCCGTCAACACTATGCGCCTCGACGATATGCGTCCGCACCTCTTCCGCACGCACGACGGCGGCAAAACCTGGACCGAGATCGACAACGGCATTCCGAACGGTGCGGCAACCAGCGCCATCCGCGAAGATCCAAAGCGCAAAGGGCTGCTCTACGCGGGCACTGAGACCCAGGTTTATGTCTCATTCGACGATGGCGATCATTGGCAGTCTCTTCGTCTCAACATGCCCGCAAGCTCCGTCCGCGATCTCGAAGTGAAAGACGACGATCTGATCGCCGCGACTCATGGGCGCGGTTTCCTGATCCTCGACGACGTCACGCCGTTGCGCCAGATTGCAGCAACCATGGCATCGGAGACTGCTCATCTCTATGCGCCCCAGACCGCACTCCGCATCCGCAACGACATGAATCCGCCCACGCCTTGGCCGCCCGACATGGCCACCGGCGACAATCCGCCCGACGGCGCAATCATCGATTACTATCTCGGCCCCGGAGTCTCCGGCGTTGTCTCGCTTGAGGTCGCCGACACCCAGGGCAAAGTAATCGCCCGCTTCAACAGCAACGATCCCGCGCCGCTACTCGATCCACGATATCCCGATCCCCCGCTGTGGGCGCGCCCGCCGCGCATTCTCTCCGCCGCACAAGGCCATCACCGGTTCCTCTGGGATATGCAATATCCGCAGGTCCCGGGCATGACCACCGAACCCGACGACGAAATGGCCACGCCCCACGATACGCCGCCTGTTTCCACCGCACCGTGGGTGCTGCCCGGAAGCTATACCGTCCGACTGATCGCCGGCGGCAAGACACTCTCGGAACCGCTCAGAGTCGTCATGGATCCGCGCGTGAAGACGCCGCGCGCCGACCTCGAGCAGCAATTCAAGCTGGCGAAATCAATCTACGACGAATTAATACACACTACCGATGTTCTGCACGACATTAGCGAATTGCGTGCCCAGCTCAAGGCGCGTTCGTCGCAGCCTCCCGTCGCAGGCGCTGAGCCGTCCATCGAATCCAAGCTCGATGCGATTGCCGGTCCTCCAGGCGGGATGCGCGGATTCGGCCGCGGCGCGACGCCTCCGCCAACGCTTGGTTTGGTGCGCATGCAGTTGGCGCGCCTCGAACATTCAATCGAGAACGTCGATGCGGCTCCCACCGCCGCGCAGGTTGAGGCCGTTCAGACCGCCGTCAAGCCGCTCTCCGGCCTCATGGAACAATGGCAGCAACTCAAGAAGGCCGATCTCAAGGCGCTCAACCAGCAGCTTGAGAGCCGGCATCTTGCAGTCATCGATCTCGACTCAAGCAAGACCGGCCGTAGCCTGAAGGACGAGGTCGAGATTGGCGATGAGGAATGATTTACAATCCTGTTCAATCGCAATCCGATTGCTGTCCCCGCCGTTCGACAAAATCCGACCTCATCGGAGCCTTTGCATGGCCTCAGTCCGTATTCTTCCTGCTGCAATTCTTTGCGCCGCCTTTGCACTTCCGGTTGCCGCTCAGCGATATCCTGCTGCATTGCTTTCCGGCCTTCAATGGCGCGATGTAGGCCCCATGCGCGGCGGCCGCACTTATGCCGTCTCAGGCAATGCCGCGCAGCCTGACACCTTCTATATGGGTTCGGTCGGCGGTGGCGTGTGGAAGACCGAAAACTCCGGCCGCACCTGGTTTCCCATCGCCGACGATCCGTTGACTGGCATCCCAATCGGTTCCATCGGCGCAATTGCGGTGGCCCCTTCCGACGCGAACATCGTTTACGTTGGCACCGGCGAGCCGGATATACGCAGCCAGCACTCGTATGGCATCGGCGTTTTCAAGTCGACCGACGCCGGCAAAACCTGGCATTCTATCGGCCTCACAGCGACGCGCCAGATCGGCAAAATCGTCGTCGACCCCTCCGATCCCAACCTCGTTTATGTTGCTGCGCTCGGCCACCCCTACAAGGCCAATCCCGAACGCGGAGTCTATCGTTCCACCGATGGCGGCGCCCATTGGACAAAGATTCTCTCGAGCACGAACGACCCCGACGATGTGGGCGCAGTCGATCTCGCGCTCGATCCGCAGCATCCCCGAACCATCTACGCATCGCTTTGGGCAACGCGCCGTCCGCCATGGGCGGTCTATGCGCCGCCGAACATGCCCGGCGGCGGCCTCTACAAATCCACCGACGGAGGCGACACCTGGCATCAACTCAGCGGCGGCCTGCCCAATGACGACTTCGTCGGCAAGATCGGCATCGCAGTCGCGCCCAGCAATCCCGATCGTCTGTACGCAGTGGTCGACGATTTCGGCACGGCGATCGCGCGATCCTATCGCATTCCCGCTCCCACTGGCCCCGACGCGCCCAAACCATCCGGCGGCATTTATGTCTCCGACGATGCCGGCGCAACGTGGCGTAAGGTAAACGGCGAACCGCGCCTGTGGACCCGCGGATGGTACTTCGAGCAGATGGCCGTCGATCCCACCAATCCCGATCGCGCCTACGACGTTAACACTGCTACCTACATGACGCTCGACGCGGGCAAAACATGGGTGCCAGTCAAAGGCGCTCCCGGCGGCGACGATTATCACCAGCTGTGGATCAATCCCAAAGACGGCAACCGCATGGTGCTCTCAAGCGACCAGGGCACCGTGGTCTCAGTCGACGGCGCAAAGACGTGGAGCACGTGGTACAACCAACCCACCGCGCAGATCTATCACCTCGCCGCCGACAACCGCTTCCCCTATTGGCTCTACGGCGCACAGCAGGATTCAGGCGCGGTAAGCGTCAGCACCTGGTCGCCCTTCGGCACGCTCGCATTCGGCAACTGGCTGCCGATCTGCGAAGCCGGCGAGAGCGACACAGTAGTGCCCGACCCCAAAGATCCTGATCTGCTCTACGGCAACGGCGATCAGCGCTGCGACCACATGCTCAATCTCTCTGTGCCTGAGGGCGGCGAAATGCCGAAAGAAGATCCCAGCGATCCATACCGCAAAACCTGGACGCTGCCTGAAGTTTTTTCTCCCGCAGATAGCGCGCTCTACTATTCCAATCAATTCGTCTTCCGTACACGCGACCGCGGCAAAACTTGGGACCGGATCAGCCCGGATCTGACGCGCCTGCACCCTGAGGTGCCGAAGACGCTCGATCCCGTAACGGCGAAAGACATAGACGAGCCAATGACCGACCGCTTCGGCGTCGTGTACACCATCAGCCCGTCGCCGCTCGACGCGAGGACCGTGTGGGTGGGCACCGACGACGGCCTGATTCACGTAACGCGCGACGATGGCGCGCACTGGAGCGATGTTACTCCGCCGGAGATGACCGCATGGAGCAAGGTATCGCAGATCGAGGCCGGCCACTTCGATGTCGAGACAGCGTACGCCTCGGTCGATCGTCATCGCCTGGCTGACGATCATGCCTACATCTATCGTACCCATGACGGCGGAAAAACCTGGAAGAATGTGGCCGAAGGAATTCCGGAAGGCGCATTCGTGAACTCGATCAAGGAGGACACCCAACAAAAGGGACTGCTCTACGCCGCAACCGAGCTGCGCGTCTATGTTTCCTTTGACGACGGCGATCACTGGCAGCCGCTCCAGCTCAACATGCCCGTCACATCGGTTCGCGATATCGTGGTTCACGGCGACGATCTCGCCATTGCCACTTTCGGCCGCGGCTTCTGGGTCCTCGATCAAATTGCACCGCTGCGCCAGATCGCTACCCACGGCCAACAGATCGAGGCTGCGAATGCGTATCTGTTTTCTCCCGGCGAGACGCTGGCCATCCATCAGGGTGGTCAGGACGGCACGCCCCTGCCGCACGAAGAACCGCAGGAATTGAACCCGCCTGCGGGCGTAGTTACTTATTACTGGCTCAAGTCCGCGCCTACCGGTCCGGTCAAGCTTGAGCTGCTCGACAAGGCCGGCAAGGTAGCCGCGTGCGCCGCCAGCGACACGCCCGTCAAGCCCGTCAACACTGAAGCCATCAACGTGCAAGCCTACTGGGAAGAACCCGCGCCGCCGCCCTCGGCTGCGCCCGGCATGCATCGCTTCGCGCTCAACGTCGTGGCGCCGCGCGGCTTCGGCTTCGGCCGCCGCCCACCGCCGCCGCCCGTGGACGCATGCCATCCTGCCGGAACGCCCGCGCCACAACCAGCCGCTGCGCGGCGTCCCGGACGCGGATTCGAGGGTTTGCAGCCGGCCGAGTATACCGTTCGGCTCACGGTCAACGGCCAGACTTTGACGCAGCCAGTAACCGTCAAGCCCGATCCACGCAAGCTGCCCAACGGCGCTGCCACTCCGCCCGATGACGATGACGATGAATAAGTGCCTTGGCTCGATCAAAGCGATCCTGCCGATGGATCAAAATAAAGTTAACGCGCTCTCGATGTTTTCCGCGGACTTGTTTACTTTGTTGCTGATAGGTATCTGCAGCATGAAGACTCCGGCAGTTCTCGCGGCAATCCTTCTCGCAGCAACTGTGTCGCGCGCCCAGAATCCGTACGGTGCGCTTCGCGGAGAGATCCAGGACGCCACAGGAGCGCGAGTGCCCGGCGCTCAGGTCGTAGGTAGAGGCCGCCGGGTCTTCAATCAGCCGCTCAGAAACTGCAAATGGGCAAGGAGAATTCCGCATCGAGGGGCTGCTTCCCGGTTCTTATCGCGTCATGGTTACGGCGAAAAGCTTTGCCCAAGCCACGGCCGATGTCGATATTGCAGTCAGCGTTGTCCGCGATATCAATGTCACACTGAAACCGGAAAGTGAACGCGAGACGGTAAACGTGGAGGGCACACCTTCTTCCATCACGACCGAAACCATTGACATTTCGAGCGCGGTGCGTGGGGGCATTGTTGGCAGCCAGGACCTCGAATCTCTTCCGCTCCCCGCGCGCAGCTTTGCCAACATTGCTTATCTCGTTCCCGGAACCGAGCCGGTGGAACCCTCTGACCCTACCAAGGCGCGCATCACTGCCGTGTCCACTGGGGGAAGCTCGGGCTTGAACAACGAGTTGTCGGTCGACGGGGCCGAAAATTCCGACGACTGGATTGGCGGTTTTCTACAAAATTTCTCGCCCGATGGCATTCAGGAATTTGCCGTGCGCACCTCGAATGAAGACGCCGATACCGGCTGGACCACCGCTGGATCGGTGGTGATTACCACCAGGCGCGGCAACAACGACTGGCACGGCGACGCGGCATTCTACGAGCGTGCAGCGGCCCTCAACGCCCGTTTCCCAATTGAGAATCCGGCTGAAACGTGCACCAGCGGAATCTGCGTGCATAACCCGAAGCAGCCGTTCTCGCGCCAGAACTATGTCGGCACTCTCGGGGGCCCCATCAGGAAAGATAAGCTGTGGTTCTTCACCTCGATTGAAGGGGTTCACGAAGATGCCAGCATCGCCTACAGCCCGGTCAGCACCACGCAATTCGAAGCGCTGAGCACAATCGCTTCTGAAGGTTTGATCTCCAGCGCGCCTTCCATCGCCACTCCCGCCACAGTCCCCATCCCTTTCCGCGACTATCTTGGTACGGTGCGTTTCGACTGGGCCCAGTCGCCGGAGTCGCAGTGGTTTCTACGCACCTCAGAAGACACCTATCTCACCCACAACGCGTTAGTGGAGCAAGGTACTCTGCCTTCCACTGGACTGTTGACGCACAATAACTACTGGAATGCGGTGATCTGCAACGTCTATATTTTCAACCCGACCTGGGTCGGCAATCTCGTTCTGGACGCCAGCCTGTTGCACCTTACCCAGACACGTAACTCGAATCTGGGCTTCGCGCTGGCGTTTCCCTTTAGTTCGACGGCGCTCACGATTTCCGGATTCGAAACTTTCGGCGACAACCAGTTCGCCACTCCCATCACTCTATTCCCCGACCTCCGCAATCAGGAGAAATACCAGTTGCGATACGACCTGGCTCATGTTGCGGGGAGTCACGCTTTTAAGTTTGGCGTCGACTTTATTCACGAACCGGTGTTGAGCGGCGCATTCGCCTCCACGGCCGAGCAGATCATCGATTATTCGGCCAATCCAGATTGCTTCATCAATCCGCCTGGAGCAGACTGCGGCGGCATCACCAGCGCGTTGCCGTTTTATTTTGTTCCGCCGGCCTCGCAGTGCAATCCGGAACCCAGCGTTGCTTCAGGCATCACCTGCACTTACACGCCCGCAGGCGATGGCGGCTTTTCGCAGAATGTTCAACGGCTCGCCGCTCTATGCTGAGGATTCCTGGCGCGCTTCGCATCACCTGACAGTCAACTACGGTCTCCGCTACCAGACCACCTATGGGCTGTTCGAGGGCTCGGGCCGAAGCCAGCTTGAAAATAGTGCATACATTACGTTGCAGACCTTGCAGATTCCGATTGTGCCTGGTGTGCCCCACGATTACCGCAAGCAGTTCGCCCCACGCCTGGGAATCGCCTACTCTCCGGGCGGGAGCGAGAAGACCGTGTTACGCGCGGGATTCGGCTTGTTCTACGAGGATCTGGCTCAGAACGGATGGGCAACTGCATTCCAGGGAGTCAATAATAGCCAACGCAACGACGGCTGCTTGCGTTCTTGCCGGCGGCCCAGGCACTTACGCGCTCACTGGCGCCGGTTGCCTCGAAGGCGGCGCCGGGGCCACCGGCAACCTCATTGGTTCCGAGTACAAGACGCCTTACGCCATCCACATTACGGCGGGAGCGGAGCACGCCTTTAACGAGCACTGGCTGGCCAGCGCCGACTATACGCACGAGCAGGGGAACCACGGTTACCGCGCTTTCCCCTATTCCAGCGGCACCAATCTGTTCACTCCGCTTATTTCCACGACGGACCCGGACTATGCCACCGACCAGGCCAAAGTAGTGCCCAATGTGAACGTGTTCCAGTCCGACAATCGCTCCAGTTACAACGCCCTCATGTTGCATCTGCAAAGCAATATGCGCCTCTTCAGTCTGGTCGCGAACTACCAGCTCTCGAGAGCGCAGACCTGGGGCTGCCTGCTCGGCGAACTCTTTGACTATGTGGATGGCGTCTGCCAAATGCAGAGCGGGCCAAATGCAGGGCAGCTGGACGCCTTCGGTCCCGGCGATTACGGTCCTTCAGGAGAGGACGTTCGCAATCGCTTTGTGCTCGCTGGCACGTTACACATTCCGGCCAGGATCGAATTAAGCAGTGTCACCCAGCTCGAGAGCGCCCGCCCCATCACCATCACCAATGCAGACAACACCGCACGCATCTGGGTAAATGGAGCCTACACCAGCCTCGACGAATTTCGGGGAACGCCTTATATGCAGACCGATCTGCGCGTCACGCGCCCCTTCAAGATTCACGACCGTTGGCAAATCAACCCGTTTGCCGAATTCTTCAACCTTTTCAACCGCGACAATCCCGGCGCCAATTTCGCCGTCAACGTGACGCAGCTTCCGGTCCCCGCATCCCAGATGCAGTCGAATCAAAACGGCATTACCAACGTCAGCCTCATTTGCACAGTCGCTGACTGCTCCCAAACCAAACCCATCACCAGTTTGAAGCAGCTCGAGATACCCGAGGGCGCCCTGGGAGACTTCTTTGGCCCCGGCACAACCGTTGGAATTCCATTCGCAGCCCAACTAGGCGCGCGCGTGACTTTCTAGAGCAGGTCTGTGTCGATGGCAAACAACTAATTTATTTTCAAAAAGTTACGCTCAACTAACGGTTGAATTAATGCACAATATTGACCCCGCAAGGCCAGTGGGCTTATTAACATTTTGATGAGCGTGAGTCGCAACTTCGACGGTATCGCACGGGAACGATCTGAGGGCACAAATGATGTTCGGAGACCATCGGACGGGCGATGCTGAAGCAGATCTCAGAAATCCGACGGCGAGTTTACAATTTGTTTATTGCTAGAAGTATAGGAAGCCGGGTTATAATCCTGCTCACTTAGTCATTCATTCCCATTAATCCGTTACAACAGCATCGAGATTCAAGAACCACCACAAAGTGAAACGAACTGCAATCCGCTCATCGGGCAATCGCGGAAAATCGGCAGCTGTAAATGCAATGCGGTATCGGTCGAGCTGCCCGTTCAGGATTGGGCATTTTGGTTTTCAAAGGGCAACCTGCAACTGAGACAACCTGCATCTCATAAAAGATGATCGTCCAGCGCGGCCAACAGGAAAGCCCCGAAAGAGGGATTAGAACCCTCGCAATGGCACTATAGATTTTTCTCGAATTCAATCAGGGTACAACCGGATCGGAAGGGGCATGGTAATGAAGCTTCCTCTTCGCTCTCTCGCTGTCTTCGCATCGGGAATCGTGTGTTTCGGTTCGCTGTTTTCCGTCGCATCGCCACGAACAGGGGCGCCTGGCGGTAACCACCCATTAGACGGACCAGATGCGGCTCCGTCACCGGCGCAGGAAACCGCCGTCATTCCGGGCCCGCTCCGTTCCTTTCTACGCATGGCGGGCATCAGCCAGCAGGCAAGCCTCGAAGATGTTCTGCCCATGATGGCTCGCAACCTCACGCTGTGGGGGCGGGAAGGAACTCGGGAAACCGAGTATCTGGTCTTGTTAACCCGCTACGTTGAGTTTGCGCGCGCGGTGCACGCTCTCACCGGCCCCGATGGCGCCGTCCATGTTTCAGATTGCGCCGATGCGTCAAAGCTCATTGCGGTGCTGGGCTATCGATTCGAACATACCTGCGGGCAGCAAAATGCGTTTCTGATCACGTCGAACCCCGAGCGCGCATTTCTGACGGTGGATTCGGGATTTCCGCTGGCCAGGCTCGAAGAATCGCTGGCGCAGCACACGCCTTTCAGCTACGAATTCCCGGTAACCGTGGTGCCGGTATTGCTCACGCGGAAGGAATGGACCGCGGCCAGCACCTGGGTGAAGAGCGGTTCTCCCGATGTGCTCGACGTGCTGCTGCACGATGGCCAGATAGACCGGCTATACTCAGCCGTTTCGCATTGCGACCCCCAAACCAGGAAGGCGTTGGCGCAATCGCCGGGTTTGAAGGAGCTGCTGCCGCTGGCTCCGCTCCTCGATTTCTACGGTTCGCGGCTCAGCATTCGCTCCGACCAGGTGGAGGTGCCCGGTCGCGCGAACAACGAGTGGGAAGAGTTGGTGGGAGCAAGCCCCAAGGCCTCGGGCCAGTTTGTACTCAACCTGTTGAGCAAAGACCGCGGATGGCTGGCCGCTTACTTCGACGCGATTGCGCGCGTTGACCAGGAGCAACAGGCACACCTGGTGCATGGGGATCGGCTGAAGCGGCTGTACGCTGCGTATAAGTCTGCCGCCAGTTACGGCTCGGCATCGGAAGGAGTTTTCTCCAGGAATTCGAATTTGCTGCTGCTGTTAACCCGGGTTGAGTGGGACGCGCAAGGAGAGCCAAAGGTTCCCGGCGACCTGTCTGTGTGGAAGGAGATCCTACAGAAGGACTCCGGGCTGAGCAGCCACCACGACTGGGCCAGGCACACGCGCGGTGTGGAGAATCCCGATCGGCTCCTTGAATCTCTAGTGGCATTTTCAAGCGTGGAGACTGATGTTGGTCCGATGCAGATTTACCTGATGCTGAGCGCAATCAATGCGAAGCGTGCGCCGGATCCTGGAATTTCAGAAGACACAGCCCGGCTGCTGGCCGACAACTTTACACGATACAGCAACTGGTATCCCATATTTGTAGAATTCCCGCAGCTTGACGACAAATCGATCAAGCAATTCATCAATATCGCCGGCGGCATCGACAAGCTGCCGAACGCGAGCTATCGCTCCAATGCCCTGGGCGCGTTTCAGGCTGATGTTGGGGTGTGGGTGATCCTGGCCCGGCAAGTGCAGATTGCCAAGGCACAGCTCGCCGGATCGTGGCAGAGTGCGCTCGAGCCTTTCACCACAATCGGTGCCCCGCAGCAGCTCTTTGACGCTGCCCGCGGCTCGCTGAATGCGGTTATTGTAGCGGCTGGTGGAAAGCCCGACTCAACGCAGGATGAGATTGTGGACCTGCTTGCGGGCCCTGCCCAGACTACCTCGCAAGGGCAACGCGTGCACGACGAGCTGGCGCGCAGAATGCGGTCGGTGCTCGAAGATCAGCGGCTGGCGTCGCTCGATACGCTGTACGGCCTATACGACGGGTTGAATGCAATGGCCCACGGTGGCAAGCCGGCAGACAATCTACTGGAGCTGGCCGGCAACCTGCGCGAGTTTGAGCTGCCGCGGCCGATCTTTACGGGCAGTGAAAAAGCCTCCTGGTCGCCTGCAATTTACACCAGCCGGCATGCCGAGCTGCAGGTGCGCACCGACCTGAAGGCCATAATCGGCAACCCCGGAACCCCGGCGCAGCTTGAAGCAGCGCGGGGCAAACTTACGCCGTTCCTGCGCGATACGCTGGTGGGACTCAACTACGCGTACTACGAACCGCCCGGCGCGCAGGTGCTGCATAACAATCCGCTCTTTGTGCGCTCGCACGATTTCTCAACCTTTTCAGTACTCGGTGTGCAGCGCATCTGGGGCGCGCCTGAACTGGTGGGCATTGGCGTGACGGCAGGAGGCGGAGCTTACCTGATGGGATCGCTGGCCGATCTGCCGTATGCGCTGGCCCAGGTGGAAGAAGATTTTATTGCGCCGGCCAACGTGCAGGCCCTGGTGTGGAGAGAGACGGCGCCGCAGTTGCTGGCGAGCGGCGTGGTGCCGCGCTGGTGGGACGTGAACACTGACGAGTTGCACGCGGCTGCGCTCTATCAGCACGCGGGCGAACAATTGCTTGACGCCGCAGAGCAGAATCCTCAATTGCGCCAGGAGCTGACCGGCATCTTTTCCAGGTATATGCCAGCCGGCCGCGTGGCCAGGATTGATTCGACCCTCAGGACGCAGGCAGGAACGCAGACGTGGGCAATGGAAATCACACCCTCAGACTGCTTCTATCTGGCCGCCGATTTCCGCAAAGAATTTCCGTCGGAGGCGGGCAATCGAGTAAAAGCCCTTGAAGCGCTCGATGAGCTGGCCCACAAAAATCCGCAGGCCGTCGATCCCGAGCGCATCTCGGCAGATTTCGGAGTTCCCCATCCCGCCATGGAACAGAGCGACGCTCCCACGCTGGTTGAGACAGGGGTGTTTCCGGTTTCAGGCGGCTACACCAACAGGCTCTTTGGCGAGTCCTGGGAGTCATCGAATCTTTACTGGGCGCGCATTGCGGATGACATGGGTTATTCCCCGGTGATGCTCAATCTTCTTGTGCCTGAGTTGACCCGGCAAATGGTAACCAGGATATTTGCAACAAACGTTGACGACTGGCCGGCAATCTTGCGCGCCATGGAGCAAACCGGCGAGCAGTTCGAGCAGGGCAAGATTGCGGTAGCGGGGATCGGCGCAGTTACTGGGCAATAGAGCCAGCTGATAACATTAGCGCGCACCGGAGTTGGATAGCGCTCGGAACACGGTAATGGGGAGTAGGACTCGGGATGACAACCAAAAATGCAATCAACGCCGGCCTTGGGATTTTGACGGGGTTGCTCTTGTTGGTCGGAGCGGAGCCGCGGCCTGCCGCACAAAACGACTCATCGAACCTGAAGGTGAACGTAGTGCTGGTGCAGCTCAACGTGGCCGTGACCGATCACGCCGGGAATTATGTTTCGGGACTGCGCCCTGAGGATTTCGCAATCAGCGAAGACAAGATTCCCGAGAAAATCGCCACATTCGAAGAGGGTAATAAGGCGATTCGCGAAGCTGCGGCTCTTGACCCGAATGCGAATGCCGCCGGCGCGCCGGCTGACGCAAAGAGCGACGAAAGCGCGGCCGACGGCAGCACGGAACTGGGGAAGATCGCCGGATCGAGCGTTTTTATTCTCTTCGATACCAGCAACTACATGTATCGCGGCTTTGTGTTTGCGCAGGATGCGATTACCGAATTTGTGCGCTCGCTCGATGAAGTCACCAAGGTGGCGTTCTACTCCTACAGCAGAGATCTTTCGCGCGCCGCTACACTCACCGGCGACCGGTACCGCATTGAAAATGGAGTGCGCAGCACGGTGGCCGGCGACGATGCCGCGCTCTACAACTCGTTGTTGATGACGGTGGAAGATGCGGCCCAGCTGAAAGGACGCAAGGCGATCGTCGTATTCTCTAACGGCCCCGACAACGCCAGCTCGGTTCCGCCTGAAGATGTGGCCGATCTCGCAGAGTCGACCGGAACCATTATTTACATCATCAGCACCCGCCAGGCGCAGGAGGATCCGGTATCGGCAGCGGCCTTTGCGCGCATGAGCAAGACCACGGGCGGCAAGGCTTACTTCGCCGGCAACTGGCGCGAGGAGCAAAAGGCCTTCACCTCAATTCGCGAAGACCTGGCCCACCTCTACACCATCACCTACTATCCGCAGCCGAACGAGAACCGCGGCTGGCGCAATATCCAGGTAAAGCTCATCGGCAAAGACATGCAGAAATACCACATCCGCACCCGTGATGGATACAGGCTGTTGCAGCCATCGGCGCCTTCGGCTCAACCGCCGGCGGCCACGACACAAGCATCGGCGGGAGGCTTGTAATAGTCGGCCACCGGTGTCTCCGGCCTGCGATGAATTAAAAATTGGGGGTGCCCCATCCATCGAGCGTCTTTTGCTCGATGGGTGGGATGCCACGGAGCCAAAGTTGCAAGTAGTCGGTTTAGTTTCTTATCCGGGTGGGGGTGCCCCGCTGCACATTATTGTGGTTGCCAACTTATACCATCTGCGCTGACCCAGTGAACGCCCTTGTCGGTCACGATTTCAAACAGCGGCGCAGAAACCGGTTGTGCTTTTTCTTTTGGCGCAGCCTCGACCTTTCGAGCGGCATTGAGTTCCGGAGCGGTATTGAGTTCGACCGAAGCCTGCGGCGACTCAACCGTAACCGTTTGAGTCGCCGCTCCCACGCGCAACGTGAAATTCGCAACATTCTCATTTGAAGCGGTAACGGCAACGTTGCCCAGATGGTTGCTCATGAAACCCTGCGCGGTTGCAACCAGGTCGTATTTGCCCGGGCCGAGGCCCGCGACAACATAGCGGCCGTTCGCATCGGTTGTAACGATATGCGAAGCGTGGGCCTTCTGGTCGGTTGCAGTCACCAGCGCTCCCGGCACCACCGCGCCAGACTGGTCGGTGATCGTGCCGGTGACGATTGCCCCCGCCATTTTTGCCGCGACTGCACCAAGGGGTAACCCAGCCAATGTAGTGCCCATGCTCGCGCCCGAGTCCTGTAGCGAAATCAACCTGGCTGGCGCGGCGGCTTCGACCATCAGCGCTCGGCCCTTCCAAACTGCCCTGACCGTCTTCCAGTGCTGGCCCGAGTCATTGCTTACGAAGACCACGTGATGCGTGTCGATGGCCAGCACGATCGGCCCTCGCGCAGCGGACGAAAGAACCGCGAGGCGGCTGGGCAGCGGCTGCTCAGTAAAGCTGAGGTTTGAGATGGCTCGGCCGGCGATCGCTGTGTCTGATCGGGCCGAGTCTGTTGTGACCGGAGCCGGCGCCTCTGCCTGTACTTGCATGGATTGAGACCCGGTTTGCTCAACGCCATTCTGTTGCCGACGGCCCTGCGGATTCGGCTCGGCTTGCTGGAGGGCGTTATTCGACCGAAGCGTTCCGCCGATCGACTCTCCATGAAAAACGCCCTGGGGGGCATTGGCCTGCCGCGACAATTGATTCTGGCTGGCCACGGAGTCGTTGGCCGCCGGCGCAAACGCGCTGACCGCGTTTTGCGCCGGTACTGATTGAACGAGCTGATTTTCAGCAACTCCGACCCGCGGAGCGGCAGGTTGGCCTGCGTTCGGCGGAGGTGGTTCAGCCAGGCCCGCGCCAACTGAGCCCATCTCCGCATTCGCGGTCATCTTTTTGTCGCCGGGCGCGGGCGGATTCGCCGGCATCGCTTTTCTGGTCTGTGGCGAGGAAGGTGCGGCTTTAAGCTGTGCCGGCGGAGCGACCTCAAATTGCGGAGGCGCGGTTGCGGCCGGCGCAGGCGCGATCTGCGCCCGTTGCTGCGGAGCCGGCGCCTGGCGATGGACGAAAAAGATAAACGCCGCGAGCGCGGCAACAGCGGCCGCAGCGGGCAGAAATACCATCCAGCCTGAGAACCACAACCTCTCGATTGACGGTCGCCGCGGTTCGGCAGCCACAACCGCAACCGGCTCTTCGGGCAACGCGAGCGCAACCACAGCACGGCAATCCGGACACACGGCCAGATGGGCCAGCACGCCGTCGCGCTCGTGCGCAGGCAAGGCCTGCTCAATGAACGCGCTGAGCTGGTCCGCGTCAGGGTGTTGGCCGGGTTTGAAGGTAATCGTCATGCCGTATTCGTCGCGTGTCGGGAGCCCTGGCTTCCCTCTTCGGAGCCCTCAGCACCCTGGGAGCCCTCAGCCCCTTGATTGTTGAACGCTCCAGCTTGCGAAGTTTGCAACAGGGCGCGCAGGTTAATTTCAATGTCGCGCGGGTCGGTTCCGAGGGCCTCTTGCGCGGCCGCTTTGCTCAGGCCCCCCGCGCAAAGATTCTTGAGCAACCGGATGCGAAGACCTTCGAGCAACCGCTTGAGCCTGCGGCTGATGGTCGCCTCATGCACGCTGAGGGTGCGCGCAATCTGCAATAGCGTCTGCCGGTCAAGATAATACGCTGCCAGCAGAAAGCGGTCTTCCGGCGTGAGCTCGGCCAGCGTGGTTGCGACTGCTGCTGTCACTGCATTCGTCTCAGCCGGAACGGGCAACGCCGGCGCCGGTGCGGGTGCATCAACGTCTTCGAGCGGCGCTTCGCGATGAGTGCGGCGGTGATGATCGGTAAATCGCTGGGCGAGTGTAGTGCGCAGCCAGCCCAGCAGCGACCCGCGGCCAGTGAAAGAACTCAGCGGCGATTTGCGCTGGCCTTCGACTTCGCGGAGGCCGTAAAGCTCGGCGTAAAGAGAGTCTGCCAGGTCTTCGCCCAATGAGGC
Source organism: uncultured Acidobacteriaceae bacterium (assembly GCA_963732165.1). GTDB lineage: Bacteria > Acidobacteriota > Terriglobia > Terriglobales > Acidobacteriaceae > Telmatobacter. The sequence goes on along the minus strand of CAVSYM010000046.1, from coordinate 3,126 downwards.
CGATCCGGTGATGCCCTGCGCAGCGCGGACAAGTGCGCCACGGTGAAGACTAAGGAACCGCTCCCACGCCGGTTCGCGACCCAGCGCGCATGCGTGAGCCAGCGCCAGGTCAGCAAGTCGAAGTCCGCGAAGAAATCCTTCCTTCTGGCCAGCCGATGCTATCGCCCCCGGCGGCAGACCGTAATTCGTCTTCGCGCCGACTGCGACGAGAATCTGGCCGAACTCGGCTTGCGTCAACCCGCAGATCTCGGCCTCGGCCTTGAGCCAAAGTTCCTCGAGCAGCAACGGCGGAAAGTCGGCAAAAACCACTGCAGTTGTGGATGCGTCGCCGGCCGAGACGGAAATGTTCAGATCGCCGGGATTGGAAGCTGAATCCACGCTCAAAGACTAATCGATTGACGCGCGGAAAGCCGTGCGGTGTGAGCAAGGCGGTCTTTTCATCGGCCGCTGAACCTGCCTCTCTCCAGGCGTCGAGGTACCCCCCTACCCCCGCCGCCCCCCGGGGGGTAGGGGCAAACTACTGAATCGAGGATAGTAGCCGGCGCGGGTCTACCCTAAGTGCCGCCCTTTGAATAACTTAAACATCAAGCTTCTGAAACAAAGGAACTTGCAAAAGAGCTGAATGGAGCCGGAGGCCGTTGTCGCCGGGAGGACGAAGTCCGGTCGGATTATTTGACTTCAATGGTAGCTGATCCCCAGATAAATCACGCAAAAGGGTTGAGTGGCGCAAGTGGCTGATGAGTAGTGAGTTAGAGGAGATTTTCAAGGGTGTCGGGCTTGACTGAGATGGGGTGCGGACCGGGGTGCCAATTGCTCAACGCTCGTTGATTCAGATTGTGCTCTAAAGGGGGAAATTATCGGCAAAGCAGCGGGACGAGCGCCAGATCGGGTATTCCGAGGCTGCGGTAGAGGTCAGCTTTTTGCCTGAACGTAGTTGCCGCACCTGGCCCATCCGCTCTCTCAGAAGCGCACACCGAACGCGCGCTTTACATCGGGATCACAGAGGGCGGCAAGCATCAATATGCCAGCCACTATGTTTATGTCGAAGTACACCGAAGGATTCTGAGAGTGACCCCCAAAGGCTAGGACCATGGGCAGACCCACGATCGCCCTGCCGAAAAGCCACGCCAAGTCTATAACGACAATGGTCCGTGCCCATTTTTGAAGGAACCAGATTCCGATGCCCAGCGTCGCATCGACCAAGGCGAATAGTCGGAGTAGGGATCATGATTTCTTACAACCCCCTCCACGGACCCGGACGGGCGGATTTCCCGCATCCGGCTCTTACCTCAGGTAATGACGCCCATGCGGCGTAGCGGAAAAGGATGATACACGCGCACCGGAGGAAGCCAGCGGCCGATCAAACGCTGCATCCTATTCCAAGGTACTCGGCCGTTCTGGCTGCGGCGCGACAGCGCCCGGTGCCAGAGCCATCCGACCTTGCATCGGAACGCCTTCAGCGCGTGGCTGTTCATGGGCACTCCGTAATAACGGATGTGTCCACTCACTACCGACCGCAACCATTTCCCTGTGTCTTGGATGGGAGCGTGTACTCGTTGCCGCACCTCGGCTTTCACCGCATTCAACTTCGCTTGCAGCTTTTTACGAATCGTCTGCCGCAACACCGTGAACTAACCGTTGCTCCTCCTCTTTCCGCAGATATGCGTGAAGCCGAGGAAATCAAATGTCTCCGGTTTCCCTTTTCCGCGCCGCTTCCGGTTCCGAGCCGCGAACGGCCCGAACTGGAGAAGCCGCGTTTTGTCGGGATGCAGTTCCAAGTTGAACTTCCGAAACCGCCCGGTGAGTTCCGCCAGAAACTGCTTGGCATCCGCCTCGTTCTGGAATCCAACCACGATGTCGTCCGCGTAACGCACGACGATTACATCGCCGTGAGCCTGCTTCTGACGCCATGCCTGAGCCCACAGATCGAACGCGTAATGGAGGTAGATGTTCGCCAGCAACGGCGATGCACTGCCGCCCTGGGGAGTCCCTTCCTCCTTGCGTGTTCGTATCCCATCCTCCAGCACGCCCGCGTTCAACCATTTCTGGATGAGCCGCACAACGCGCCGGTCCGCAATGCGATGCTCGATGAACTTCACAAGCCACTCGTGCGAAATCGCATCGAAGAAGCCGCGTATGTCCAGATCGAGCACCCAGTTCACCTTCTTCGTCAGCAGTCCCGTATAGAGCGCATCCAGCGCGTTGTGCTGGCTTCGCTTGGGACGGAACCCGTACGAAAATCCAAGGAAGTCCGTTTCGTAGATAGCATTCATCACCTCGACCGCCGCGCGCTGGACGATCTTATCCTCCAGAGCAGTAACTCCGAGCGGTCGCAACCGCCCGTCGGCCTTGGGGATGTACACCCTACGCACCGGCATCGCCCGGTACGCTCCCTGCTTCAGCCTATGGGAAAGGTCCTGGAGGTTGCTCTCAAGGTCCTCGCCGTAGTGCCGCCACGTCTCGCCGTCCACGCCGGGCGCGGCTTCTCTCTTCAAGCAGAGATAGGCCGTGCGCAACGCTTCCGGGGCGTAGATGTGGTGAAAAAGCGCGGTGAACCGCATCTCCTTATCCTTGCTTGCTGCCTGACGTATCCGCTCCAGCGCACTGGGCGCGTCTGTCCGGCTCTGAGTCCGGGGCGCGTTTTGCTGTTGCGGATTTCCCTTGGTCAGACCCCTTCCCTCTATCCCCTCCGCCATCGGTTGCCCGATATTGTTCGAGGACTTCACTGGTACTACAGGCCTGTCCGACTTCCCGCGTTCGTTCATCATCGGCGTACGTCCTCAGACTTCCCAATGCGTCCCAGGGCATCATCCGCTCTGGGAGAACGCGGGACCTCCCGGTTCCCGTGCGAGATGTTTCGATACGTGCTCGGGGTCTCTGACCGCGCGGGACTCGAATGCGCCTCGCGATGGCGGCGCATCCGATATTGCCTTCCGCCGCTCCTTAAGAGCGTCGGCGTCCCGAAGGAGTAGTTTTTCGCGGCTGAATACCCGGCCCGCACCTTCCCCTGTCAACGCTTCACAGCCGCCCTCACGAGCGACTCCGCATGACTCGGAGCCAGTGTGGTTCGCTAAACCTTCACTGTATGAAACTTTCATTCACTACACCTCGCCGGTTTGACCGGCG
>CAVSYM010000045.1:0-74354 GCA_963732165.1 uncultured Acidobacteriaceae bacterium | reverse complement strand
CGCCTCGGTGCTGGAGCGCAGCGCGGCGGAAATCGTTAACAACTGCGCCGGCGATCCCCGCTCGCGGGGCGATGAGTGCACACTTCGCGCACTGATCCTCGCGCCTCTGCGCGCCGGCCAGCGCACTGCCGGTTTGATTGCACTCGCCAGCACCGAACCGGATGCCTCTTACTCCGCCGCCGATCTCAAGCTGCTGAATACTATCGCGCTGCAGGCCGCTGCAGCAACTGAAAACGCGGCTCTTTGTGCAGAGATGGTTGAGTCTGCACGTGAGCGCGCTGCCTACGCTGCCGAACTGCAAGCGGCAAGCTCGGTGCAGCAACTCCTGCTCGAGGGCGGCTCGAAGCCCACACCCGGCTTCCAGGTTGAGTCGGTATATCTTCCCGCGAGCGAAGTTGGCGGTGATTTCTTTTACGTGCATCCAGCGCCTGACGGCTCACTGCTGGCTATTGTCGGCGATGTCTCGGGTAAAGGCCTGACCGCGGCTATGCGCGTGGCCATGATCCTCGGCGTTCTTCAGCGCGAGACTTCGTACGACCCCGCGGAAATTCTTTTCAACCTCAACAACGCAATAGTCGCGAAGGGCCAGCTTGGATTCGCGACTGCCTGTTGCATCCGCATCGCACTCACCGGCGAATTCGCTTTTGCCAATGCCGGTCACATTGCGCCCTACGTCTCAGGGCGCGAGCTTGAGACGATTCCTGCGCTGCCATTGGGCATTGTCGCAAGCCAAAAATATGAACACGTAGAGGGAAGGCTGAACCATGGCGAGCGCCTCGTGCTTCTGTCCGATGGCGTGCCCGAAGCCCGCTCTCAATCCGGCGAGTTGTTCGGCTTCGAACGCACCGCCACCCTTTGCACCGAGGCCGCCGGTCATATCGCGCGCACAGCACAGCAGTTTGGCCAGGAGGACGATATCACGGTGGTCGCGTTGAGCCTGCCGGAAACATCAGCCTGAGGCCAACCGGTGCACTGCAGGGGCCATTTTTAGAAACCCGTCTCAGTTACAGTCTCGAACTGAACTTACTCATTTAATTGTAATATCGAACTTACGCATCTCTTATTCACCTTTCCGTTAACCCCACTCGCTATATTTAACTAGTAAGTTATTGACATTATCATTTCATTGATCGCGGAGTCTCGAGGACTTGTCGGCGATCAATCGATCAATCATGCGGATAATTGACAAAAAAGAGACGTTCGAATGTTAACGAAATCCGTTTGGCAGCTAATTATGGACGAATCGAGTCCAGTAACTATTCTTGTTCATACGTCGGATATCCAAATGCTGGTCCCCCGTGTATTGAGTTTGCGTTCATTACTCTTGAGATGACATTCCAGTATGATGTCTTCAGGCTGCGGCCAGGCGATAGGCCATTGTATCGAGTCACAGACGGCAATATTCTATTCGCGAGAGAATCTGCAGTGTCAATCTGGTTTGCTCAACAACATGATAACGATATCCTATTCTATTTAAACAAGTTAACGAGTCAATCTCTGAACATGAGATTAAGAAGCCGGATGGGATTCCTACAAACTGTTTCGTACGAGTCAAGAAAATCCACCCAACTCCCGAGGAATGCACTAGAATACATACATCCAAACCTGAATCGTGGACGTCTTGAATGTCACACGATGCATAAGACTTGCCCGGCACGGAATCATGTGCCTCGCAGCGGCAGGGTGTAAGTCGACGATCTTGCCTGCCAACAAGTTTTGCCCTGATATCTGCGGTCCGTTTGAGATTCCGTTTTGCGAAGTATTTCGAAATGTTGCTTCACGCGTCTATTCCAAATGCCTTGGCCAATGGGCTTCATCAGATGCTTGCTCTAATTAATCTTCACGAAGACTCTTTCAATCACAAGGAACGTAGACTCGCTGCCCCCTTCGGGTCGCGTGCCTTTTTACCCGCTTGAATCTGCTGCAACATGGAGGCAGTTAACCGTGACGGAAAAGCCTGGGCTTGCGCACAGACTCATTTCTACTGAAACCAAACGAAGTGAATCGGCCGCAGCCCCTGCGGTCTTAATGGAAGACGTAAAGATTCTGTCTTCAGATGGAACGTACCTGGAGGGCGTTGCGGCGTCTTCATTCCGGTACATATTTGCAAAGCGCTTCATCGACATTGCGGTTTCATGTCTCATGATGGTGTTCCTTGCGCCATTATTCCTGCTTATCGCCATATTGGTGCGGATGAGCTCGCCCGGACCAACTCTTTACAAGGAACGGCGTGTGGGGCGTTTTGGAACGCACTTTGTAATCTATAAATTTCGCACCATGTACACCAAGGAGTACCTGCAAAGTGTTTTGAAGTATCACGAAACCGAACACGACCAACTGCAGCGCCGTATTTCGCACAAGCATGTGCACGATCCGCGTATTACCAGGGTCGGGACCATGTTGCGAAAGCTCAGTCTGGACGAATTGCCCCAGCTGTTCAACATCCTCAAAGGCGACATGTCGCTGGTCGGTCCCCGTCCGATCGTGGATGCGGAGTTAGCCAGTTACGGGAGTTATGCGATCTTCTATAAGCTGGTGTTTCCCGGCCTCAGCGGCCTATGGCAGGTTTCAGGCCGCAATGACATCAGCTTCAAAACCCGGGTTCGATTGGACGTTGCCTACTGCAGAAAATGGAGTCTTTTGCTAGACGTGGCGATCCTCGCGAGGACTTTGCCTGCTGTGGTAAGAAGAAAAGGCGCTTACTGACCGTTTCTCTGAGAATTGGCACGGGCTTGTTTCTTGATCCAGCACATATCTCAGGCGGCGCCACTTCTGGACTTTGAAGCAGGTTGACTCCGCTGTTTGTCCAGTTGTCAGCGGATTCCTGGTATTCCCATTCGAATTTCTCCAGGGAGCTGCACCTCGTCGCTTCGAACCGGGGGTCTAGTCCTGTAAGCTGCATGAATAATGAATGTGCAGCCCAACCCAATTGCTGAAATCGGGAGCTATTGACGGTGCGGAGATCGCGAACCACGCTCGCCGCTTGCCTGATCACGGCTTTTTGCTGCACGCGGGGAGCAGCCCTGCTCGCCCAATCTACAGACAACCCGGATTTTGTAAGTGCATCTTTCGTCGCGTCCAGCGCGGTTCCTCTCGATAGTTGGGTATATACGGCGTTCGACCGGTTGAACGCGCTCGGTTATTCGCTCAGCGCGCTCCAGGGGATGCGGCCGTGGACACGACTGCAATGCGCAAGACTGGCGGAAGAGGCGGAGCAGTCGCTCAAAACTGAAGCAGATGCGGCTGATCCTGAGACGCTCGTACTTGTGAACAGGCTCTTGCAGGAGTTCGCCTATGAAATCGATCTGCTTCAGGGATCGCCAAACCGTTCAGCGGGAATCGCGAGCGTTTATATGCGCGCCACGCAGATCGCGGGGCCGCCGCTGCGCGATTCATACCATTTTGCCCAAACGATCTCGGACGATTTTGGCAGACCGTTCGGCCAGGGATTCAACTTTATCTCGGGGACCCAGGTGCATGCTGAATACGGCCCATTTGCCATCGCCCTGAGGGGCGAGTTTCAGGAAGCTCGCGGCCTTTTTCCTTACAACTCGACAGCGTTGAACGCAATCGCGGCCATGGATGAGTTGCCAGTGCAGGCTTTGCCCGGAATTACGGCCCTGGATCGGATGCGGCCCGTCGACGCCACCGTTTCACTGAAACTATTGGGTTGGCAGGCCACGTTTGGAGAGCAGAGCCAGTGGTGGGGCCAGTCGCGCGCGAACTCCCTGATCTTATCGAACAATGCCGAGGCTCCGGTTGTTCTGCTGATCCAAAAAGACAGGCCGATACAGCTGCCGTGGATCTTTGCTTATCTTGGCAAAATGAACAACTCATTCTTCGTGGGCGAGTTGCGGGGGCACCATTATGTCCGCGGTCCATACCCGAATTTTGTTCTGGAAGGGTCTGCGACGAAGACATTGAACCCCCAGCCGTTTATCTGGGGCGACCAACTCGATCTGAAAATCTCTCCCAACCTTGAATTCGGTTTCGAGATCAGTAGCATGTGGGCGGGTTACGGCCGTCCCGCGACCGTCGGCACCTGGTTTCACACTTTCAGCTTTCACGGCAATGCACAGGCCCTCGACCCAGGCAAGCGCTTCGGCGGGGCACACTTCTCTTATCGGCTCCCCTTTCTTAAAGATGTAACGATCTTCACGGACGCAATGGCAAACGATGAGCCAACCCCGCTTATTTATGAAACCCGGTCTGCCATGAATCCAGGTATCTACATTGCCAGGTTGCCCCGCTTGCATCATGTGGACGCGCGTGCCGAGGCCGTTTACACCAACATCCCCAACTATAAGGACGGCGTTGGAGCGGTGTACTTCAATGGCCACTATGCCGATGGATATCGCAATGCCGGCCAGCTTATGGGCAGTTGGGTCGGCAGGGCCGGCACGGGACTCATTGCCCAATCAACCTACTGGTTTTCCGGCGTCAACCAGATTGATGTTTCGATGCGACGCCAGTACAACGACCGGCACATGATTGGGGGCGGAGACCTGACGGACTTCTCAGCTCACACTCTCTGGCAACTCAAAGGGCCGTGGCAGCTTGAGGGCTCGTTGACCGCTGAGCGTTGGCGTTTTCCGATTCTTCAATCGTCATTGCAAAACGTCGTTACAGCCGCATTCGGCGTGACGTTCACTCCGCCGTACAAGGCCGCGAAGTGACCGAATACCGGCGTCGCGCGGAGGTCGGGGTATTAAAAAGCCCTTCGATGCGTTCGTGACAAGGCCCAGACCTAAGATGCCTGGGGGAACGGACCGTGAACGAACAGCTTATCTGAGAACAGATACATATGCTGCGCCCAATGCGAGCTGCGAGAAGACCGTTGACCAATCAATAAAGCTGCGGAGCGCGGTTGGGCGGAGCGTTTTTTCCGGAACCACGATTGTGTCGCCAGGATTGAGTTTCAAGTCGGTAAACGATTGCTTCCAGAACCCTGACTCTCCCGAATGCGAGTGGCTGATGACCGAACCATCGGCTCTTACCAGGAAGGCATGTCGCCAATCCGCATTCCGGTTCGCACCGCCCGCAAGGCGCACGTAGAAATCCAGAGTCCGTCCCGGCCGGAACAGAAATGAATTCTGGTCGTATACCGCTCCAACCACATTCACATCCGCAGGTGCAAAAGGCACAATGAATCTATCTCCGTTCTCGAGGCCGATAGCGGGAATGTCTTCGACGCTGGAGTTACCAACGTTAAATCGAAGAACGATGCGCCCAGTGGCAGATATCCGGCTCAGGCGCGCAATCATCTGCAGCGTCATCTGCTGCGATGCGGCAACGTCCGAGGTGTTCGACGAAGCGCTCGGTGAAACCGCCAGTTCCTGGGTTCCCCGTTCCGCGTCCAGTGTCAGGCTGCGAACGTAGTCGTCGAGCCGCTGCTGTTGCAGTTTCCGCGTCGACTCGCGAGTGAACTCCGACCCATAGAGAAACGCCTGTGGCGTCAGTCCTCCCGCCCGGACCACCACGTCACGTAATGTTTCACCGGGCTTAACGCTGTAGTAGCCGGGGTGGACGAATTCACCCTCCAAATCGACATACTTAACCTGGTGTTCAATCGGCTCCCGAATGTCGGCCTGCGAGAAGATGGTCACCGTGTCACCCGGTTGCAGTTCCAGGTTTGCCGAAGCATCGTGATCGAGCACCAGCTTGCCAAGGTCGAAAGCAATGAGCGAGGGTTTCAGAGAATTGGGATCCACCCGTTCGATAACCGCATAACTCCAATCAATCTGATTATTCGGCAGCGTCACGCGGTTCCGTTGCGGTGCTTGCGCTGTGCCATTGACCGTGGGTTGTCCCAGCTCTGAAGCAATGGTCGAATTCGAACCCCGCTGAATTGGTAAGTTGGATTGATCTACCGAAAAGTCTGTGGGAGTCTGGTCCTGCGGTGTCAAAGCCTCAGTGAGGGCTTGTTGTGGAGTGAGGTTCGATGTCTCGGGATAAACGTTTTGCGTCTGGGGTTGCACTCCGCCGAGCAATGAAGTCGTATTCTGCTGGCTTTGAATCTGGTTCTGCGTTTGATTCTGATTCCGAGTCTGATTTTGATATTGATACTGATTTGGATATCGGTTCTGATACTGATTCTCTCCCAATGTCGAGACACCGGGTTCAAATTCAGGCGAGGGCAAACCAAGATGGCTCCGCTTCCACCAATAGTCCCGGCTTTCCAGAGAATCCACATCCGGAATCAAATCGCTCAATCGCATGCCGGCATGCCAGCTGAACCGGCCCGGGTTAGCTACATTTCCGCGCAGGGTCACCACTTTGGTGTAGGCCGGAATGATCGGATCGATACGAACGATATCACCATCCTCAAGCTTTGTAGCCAAACCAATCGCATCGAAATCCACCTGAATCACATCTCTTTGCTGGTGATCTTCAACTCGCTCCAGGGTAATTCGGGAGTTCGAAACAACCGCGGTGGTTTTTCCGGCCATTTCGACGAGGTCGCCAACCGTATCCCCGCTCCGCAGTTCATAGATTGCGGGGTCTCTCACGCTTCCCGTTATCGCGACTTCTGGCCCGGCGGGGGGTATGAAGATTACATCTTCAGGAAGCAGCCGCACATCCTTCGATTTATCTCCTTGGATCAGCAATGCATATAAATCGAAGTCGGTAATTGTCTTGCCCTCGCGCTTGAGCAGAATGTGGCGCAGCGAACCTTGCGGCGAAGGACCGCCCGATGCAAAAAGCGCGTCGACCAGCGAGCTGAGCGAACTGATGGTATAGGCTCCGGGGCGGCGTCCCTGCCCCGAAACATAAATCTGCATCGATCGAATCTGGCCGATTTCGACCGATAGATCGAAATTACGGTATATCTTTGCAATTGCCGCCCGCAGATGCTGGTCGACATCGGAAAACGGCAACCCCGCCACTTGCACCGTTCCAACCTGGGGCAAATAAATGTTGCCCGATCGGTCTACACGCAGATCCCCGCTGAAACTGATCTGGCCCCAGATTCGAACCCGCAGTTCATCGTCCGGGCCAATCACATAATCCGGCGGAACCGGAATCTGGTCGCTGGGAGCAAATGTTGATGGCACATGCCGAAACAGGTCTTCCCCATAGATCTGCAGGAACCGGCCAGTAGTCTCCCCAACGAATTTCTGGAATTCGGTTGGTAAGTCGGGTGGTAATTGTTGCGACTGTAACCGCTCTCTTTGCCTTGCCAGATCGCCGGCTGCCGCGCCTTCGGAAGGGACCGGTCCCATTCTGGAAGGGCCGGGAACGCCGGTCTGGCTATTAGGATTCATCTGGGGAATCGGCTGCTGATTCTGCGAGCAATCCACGCCCGCTGCCAGCATTTCATCGGTGCAGCCGGAGGTGGTGTTTTGCTGGGACTGCCCGTCTCCAGTGGTGTCCGAATTCGTGTTTTGGGAATAAACGAACGGAACCCCGATTATTGCGAGCATCGCACAGCAGGGCAAAAGGCGATTGAACATTGTGCCTCTATTTTCAAGGATTGAACCGAGGAATCGCAACTACGTTAACAGTGTCGGCCATGGCTGGCTGCCCTTCCCCCAAGAATACCTATCTATCAAATTGTATTAGAGTTATTCATGGACGCCCGCAACAAAAACCGGATACAATTGATGGTTTGGAAATGGTGGAATCGAGGAGTTTGCAATTCAGGCGGAGTGTTGAGAACGCCGCTCTGAATGCCCGCGAGTCGGCGCTCTGGAGTTTCCCTTCTGTCCGAGGCGGATAGTGTAATTCACGCGATTGCCTACATAGACCCCGCCTCCGTCGCAAAATTCTGCACACAGAAATTGGCCGCAACCAGAAGCAGTCCGCTCACGAGGTCAGTAAAATGGGGGCTATAGAAGTTCAGGAATGAAGTTGGAGACGATGAGCGAAGCCACCCTGCATCAAGATTCCGATGGCGTGCCCGCACCCGCTCAAGAACTGCACCTGCTGGACTTAGAAACCGCCCCATACACGGGGCCCTACATCAACGACAACCGGCGAAGGTGAGAGACCTCGATGAGCTTATAGCTCCACCCTTTCGCAGAGCTGAGCGTCAGAGTACGGATAAGCTGTGAGTAAGCAATTAAAGGTGATGCATCATGAATAGACTCCTCTGTTTCCTAGCGGTATTAGTCGCGTTGCTTGCCCCCGGCACTGTTTCGGCGCAAGTATTTGTCTCCGGCAACGCAAGTGATATGGGCGCTCAAATCAACGCCGCACAGGCGTCACTTCCGTCAAGCGGCGGAAAGATTATTATAAAAAACCTTGCAAGCGGGCAATGCTATTCCTATGGCGTTCCCATCGTCATCACAACCCCAACCATTTTGGAGGGCCAGGGTCCGTCTACTTGCCTGAGTTTTACCGGTACGGGCACAGCAATCTCCTTCATAGGCAATGGGGTGACAATCATTCCTTCCACGACCTACGCCGATGGCTTCGGACTGAGAGATCTGACCCTGGTTGGCGCCGGACCGGGAGCTGGTCAGACTGGCATGGCAATAGGCGGGCCAAATGGTTCGGTCGGCTTCTACGCCATGGGAGTCACAATCAGCAACTTTGGTCTTGGCTTGCGGTTCAACCGAGGCGTTTGGAATTTCAAGTTCGAGCATTCTCTTTTTTGGGACAACGGCCAGAGTGTCTTATGGCCTTCCGACCTTGCCTTTGGCGGAGAAAACCTTGAATTCGACAGCGTGACATTTGCCGGAGCCACTTTCCTCAACTCCCTCCACTTCAACGCAGACATAGGAGGGGGATTCAGCAACATGAATAACCTCACATTCGTATCTTGTAATTTTGACAATGCACAACTCGTAATCGACAATGGCTCGGGATCGGTGAGACTTTATTCACCACATTTCGAGAATGCGGGTGGGCTTTCAGGAGATCAGCCTTTTCTCCGCATTCTGGCATCCACAATAGCAACCGATGTAGTCGTGGATGGGGCTGACTTCTACAACGATCAGAGTAATCCGTATCCGCCGTCATTCATCGAGATCGACGGAGGCCCGGCTGTGGTCATTACACAAATGCGCTCGGTGAATCTGGATGGCACAAACAATGTGCCCACCAACCTGATCATTAATGGTAATTCACAAGTTACATTGATCGGCGACGCGCCGTTGCGCGCGGCTAAGCAACAATACATAGTGGTGTCCGGAAGTCCGGAGATCTCGGTTGTGGGAGGGGGTGACAGCAGCAACTCAATCACGTCACAATCCCCCATGACGATTTCCCAAAGCTATGAATCTGACGATAGCACCGCTCCGGTCATTCAGATCGGTGGCAGCGGGTATCAGCCGACAATTGGATTCAATCTGTGGACAGGCGTCGGATCGTCATTTTATGGAATGCAGATCCGGGAGACGGGCCCAAATGAACTTGACTTCTGCACTAATGGAGCGGGCGCGCTCGGCGCCAACAGTTACATTTGCAATGCCGGCGTCGTAAATGGGGTATTCAAGAGCACGGTACCCGATGGAACCGCTCCGTTCATGGTAGCCAGCCATACACCGCCGGGTAACCTGAACGCGTGGCCCGCCACGTTTTCGCCATCGGGGGCACAAATACAGAACCCGCATATCACGACCGGCAAAGTGACCTTACCGGTCGGCGGCCAGGCCATTGTGCTATTTCAGAATGGCTCGCAGTTCTCGGAGACACCAGCTTGCACTCTTAGTTACCAGGCACCGTTCGCAGTGTCTCACGTAGCGGAGTCCAATCGCCCTGAAGAAGTCGTCCCGCACACCAGCAAGGCTCCCAATAGTCGGGGACGGGCATCCAATCAAACCTCAGGTACACAGTTGATTCTCCCGGGCGATCCCGTGATAAATGTCTTTCGGCAATTGACAGGCAATCCTAGCCCTACCGGGCTCTCTATCTCCGGTCAGCAAAACTTTGGCGTCTACTTCATTTGCGTTGGTAATTAACCTTGCCGTACAAGAGAGCCCGCAACGAAAGTCACTTAAGCTGCATCGTCTCCCGGGGTCGCACGTCCTGCTGCCGTCGAGGATTGGCGATCTGCCGAAGTTCGAAGGGTATTGATAAAATGGGTGGAGAGGAAGAACCCGCATGAAGTCGGAAGCCATCGGGGGCGGCATCGCGGAGACAACCACAAAGGATTCGTCCTCACAAGACATGCGATTGTTGGATTTTCTTATTATTCTGGCGGCACGGCGGAAACTCATTCTCTGGTTCACGGCCGGCGTAACAATCCTCACAGTGATTACGGTGCTTCTGCTCCCGAGTCAGTACACTGCCTCCACGCTTGTTCTGCCTCCCGGTCAGAACTCATCCATGAGCTCCGCACTGCTGGGACAGCTTGGTGGGTCCGGCGCACTTGCCTCCATTGCAGGCGCAAGTCTTGGAATCAAGAGCCAAGGTGAGGTTTACATTTCGCTGCTCCGCAGCCGGACCGTGGAAGATGCCCTCATCCAGCGGTTCGGACTTATGACAAGGTATCACGCGAAACGGTCGTCGAGTGCGCGCATAGCATTTGAGGCGCACTCCAAGGTCGTCCTTGGAGCTAAAGATGGACTCATTACCGTCAGCGTGACGGATAAGGATCCGAAGATGGCTGCGGAAATTACCAACGGCTATATTGATGAGTTTCGCAAGTTATCAGCTGGCCTGGCGATCACCGAGGCGTCGCAACGGCGCAGTTTCTTCCAACAGCAATTGCTTGAGTCACAAGAAAACCTCGCATCGGCCGAAGAAGCGTTGAAGAACACTGAGCAATCCACGGGTGTCCTGCAAATCGACAGCCAGACGCGTTCGCTGATTGACTCGGTGGCGTCGTTGCGCGCCGAGGTTGTGGCAAAGGAAGTTCAGCTTCAGGGGATGCGCGCCTATGCGACTGAGGAAAATCCTGAGATCGTCGAGGTCAAGCAGCAGCTTGCCGAGATGCAGGACCAGCTTGCCAAACTCACCGGCGTCAGTCAGGACACTAGCTCGGATCTCGTTTTACCCAAAGGCAAAGTCCCTGAGGCAAGTTTGGAGTACCTCCGCAAGATCCGCGATGTCAAATTTTACGAAACTATTTCGGAACTCATCGCCAAACAGTTTGAAATGGCAAAGCTGGATGAGGCGCGGCAGGGATCGATTATCCAGGTCGTGGACCCAGCCATCCCACCTGACCACCGCTCATTCCCCAAGCGTACAATCAGTGTGCTTGTGGCCATGTTGCTGAGCTTCTTTGCCGCGTGTGGATGGTCGCTGATTTCTCATGGTTTGCGCCGAGCGGACCACGATCCGGATACACGCCAGCGTCTGGATGCCTTGCGAGCCGCCTTCCGGAAATAGAGGTTCATCGAGAAAGGAGGCCGTGTTTTGGATCAGCAACTCACGTCCTTGACTGGGGCTCAGACCTGTACCCCCACGAAGAAATTAGTCTCAAGCTGTGCTGATCCGGGGTAATCCAAGAACTCTCTATTGTATGTGCGAGTCTTTCTGAAGAGCATAAATATGGCCCATGCCATAGATGGGAACATCCTGGAAGCGGGTCTAGCCAATGCACGAGGCAATGGATAGAAGTTACTCCCTCTCCATGACTGGAGTTGGTAACCATCTGGGAAGCAACTCAATAAGTTGACGAAATCATTGCGAGTGTAACCGCGCACATGCGCCGAGTTGTTCTTGATCGATGTCGGCTGTCGCCCCGCCGCCAGCAACACTCTATTATGTAGCGATGCCAAGTTGGGCACTCCAATCAGGAGATGGCCTCCGGCCTTCAACACCCTGGTCGCTTCATGGAGAACCCAGAAAACTTCCTTCAAATGCTCGAAAGTCTGGTTAGAGATGACAACCTCGATGCTCTCATTTGAGAGCGGTATCGCTTCCCTCTCAATATTTATGCCATATGTGCAAATCCCCGCGGACCGAAGGCGGTCGGAATTCGGACCATAGCACTCAATTGCGTAAAGCGAAGACAGAGGGTTGATCTCCTTCGCCGCGAGCAAGTCGTGGCCGCCCCCAGCGCCGATGTCGAGGACCGAGGCGTAAGGGCTAGCCTCACGAAGTAGGCTCCTCATAACGTCTCTGCCATAGTTAAGTCCGCGGTCAATCATCGCTTCTCCTAGTTGTTTAAGACTTGGCACATAGACGAGATCGATCGAATAAACCCGTCTCTGCGCAGTAACGTGAACGAGCCAAATGGGGTAGGCCCGGGACTGGCCCATCTTCAGTTCGCGAAGGCGACGCAGCTCAACGCGTCAAACACCTCGCAATTCGCCGGTGTCGCGCTGCAAAAAGAATACAGATGAACTGGTCTGGCGGCTAGCAATCATTTGGAAAAATATGCTTTTATCATACCCAGACCATGGGCCCAGAATCGCGAAGCCCTGCTGCGATCGCCAAGCATGATCCGCAAGGCGGCTCTTGTAAAGTCGAAAGAGACAAGCCCGAAAAAGAGAAATGGAAGGGAATGCTTAACAAGCACGCGGCCAAAGCCCCCGCCATATCTTCTCGCACGCAACACGTCTACGAAGCCTGGCTTCTACGGATGACCTACATACAGGGCTGAATAGAATCGTCCACGGATTCCATGGCTCATTAAGGTGAGCAGGAAATCCGTGTCCTCACCACATCCAAATATCGTGCCGGCTCCCGGCCCGAGAGATTCGTCGAAGTGGAGCGTTATGACTGCTGGCGGCCGGCGAACAAAATAGGTATAAGTCGCAGACGTGCGGAAAACGTTAACTTTCGTGAGGTCACACTCCTTCTGCACCCAACGATTTCCGCTGACTCTCCCCAGCTCATCTTTGGAGCCGAGGCTTAAGATTCCATAGTTCGGGTGCTGATTGAACCACTCATTGACTTTCTGCAGCGTGTCAGTGAGATACCAACAGTCATCGTCTGGAAAAGCCACAATCTCTCCGGTGCTATGCATCAAGCCAAGATTCCTCGCCCTTGAGACACCGGGTGGACAATGGAGGTGCTTCACTTCAATTGAGTTATTCGTCGAATTAACTTGCCGGCCAATACCAGATACCCATTCTTCAAGTAAAGACGAGAGCCGATCATCTGGATTCTGATCAACAACAATCAATTCAAAATCGCGCATCTCCTGTTGTGCAAGGCACTGGAGTAGAACGGAGAATTCTTCAGTGCGATCAATAGTAGCTACTATAAGACTGAAACGAGGCATGATGTGAGCTTAGACCACTGGCGTCGCCATAATCAAGATCCGACCATTGCGGCGCGGAGAGCACGGAAGCGGCAATCCTGACCAACACTTTCGGACGAACTGCTCCCATTGTTGGCCGGCCTCTATGGCTGAAGCTTACAACGCTAACCACCGGGCATAATCCCCAACCCCGCATGGATTCAGGAGGAGCGATCCGGCAATAAGAATCACTCGTAACTTCATACCTACTTCTCAGTGAGGATCGGCCGCTGCCTCCTCTCCACCCTCAAACCCGTGGATATCGCCATACCGAGAACAAGCCAGAAATTACCTAGAGAAAGCGGGAATTCGACAAATAAACTGGAGGACAGAAATGCCGCGAACGCCACGAACCAAGCGGCTCGGGAAAGGCTCTCTGGAAGAACCAGTACATCCAATGCCCGCCAGCCAGCACGTAACACACTGATCATTGCACCAAAAAGAGTAAATGCACCAACGATGCCCACGTTTGCCAGGAGATAGACAATCAGGTCGTGGGATGTCGCGCTACCCCAGCCGATACCGAGGATCGGATATTTCTGAAAGTATCCAAAGGCAAGCGCAACCGTCATTGCACGTTCCAAGGCGGAACCCGAGCTGGACTTGTCCAGTAGAACCGCACTGACAACCTCGCGAGCAATTGGAATTGAAGCTAAGGCTATTGCTGCAGTCGAAAGAGCACATACCCCAACAATGACTGCAGTCCATGTTGCTTTTCCCATAGACATGGTGCGCGTGCGCAAGAGCAAACACCAGATAAGCACTGCAAGGACAAAAAGCCCCAGGTACGCCGTGGAGGATGTGCTCAGAATCAGCAGGACAACGAATAGCGCCGTGGCGCTTCGGTCGACATTGATTGACAGGACCGACCCCCTGCGCAGCCAGGCTGGTAGAGTGAGCGGTAGCACCGAAATGAGACTCATTGCGAGGACCGACGGCTCAAGCGTAGCGGAAGTTATCCTGTTGACTCCGATGCCGAGAGTTTGCATGAATCCCTTCGCTGAGCTAGATCCTGAGTTATTGAGGATATAGTCCGGATATGGAATCCCGGTCAAGTTACAGAAAAACTGAAATAACCCCCAAACTGAGATGAATAGAGCTGAAAACAGAATGACCCGTTCGGTATCGTGCCTTTCCACTTCCCGCAAATTAGAATGGGCAACACAAATCGCAATGGTAACTCCGAAAATAAGATAGAGGAGTTGTGTAAAGTTGTGAGAAGTTAAGTAAAGCGGTGTCTGTGTCTCATCGCCGAGATAAGGAGAGGTGATTGCCAGACTACCGTTGATATAAACCGGCATGATAAGCGAAAAGGAAGCAATTAATAGAAATGCTATAAGCCAAAGGCATGGACGAACGATCCGCCGGTTGATGGAGAAGGATAGTGTGGATAAGTGTTCGACAAGCAGCCGCAGGAGCCAAAGAAACCCAAAGAACATCCATACCTGGAGGGCTGAAGCATGTTCACCTTCGCCGAAGTTCATAACAGCGGAAGCGGAGAATAACGTCGAGAAGACAAACAGTCGGTATAACCATTTCGTTGAAAGACACAGACCCGCGAGTCCAATGGGCAACAGAATGTATCCGAGGAAGGTCATCTGTTTCTTGCCCCAAAGGCAGGCACCATTAATCCCTGCAGCATGGACCTAAGCATCAGTTTTGCGCGTTCAAAGTCACCGCGCAAGGCGCGGTACCCGGCGGCAAAGCATACGGTAACCAACACGGATGGAAGGGCCCACGGCAAGAAGCGTTTGGTGAACAGCACTCTGTTGCGGGTGAGATAGTGCTCCGAAAGCAGGCTGCGCTTCATGCGATGATAGTTCGATCCGATCGTGGCTCCCTCCTTGTGGTAAATTACGCTGTCGCGGGCATAGCCGAGTTCAAACTTCCCTCTGGCGCGCATTGCCCAGTCCAATTCTTCAAAGTAAAGGAAATAGGATTCTTCCATCAACCCGACAGTTTCCAAGAAGGCCCTGCTGGCCAGCATCGATGCGCCGATTACAAAATCTATTGCCGCGGCACGGGAATCCAACTCATCGGCCATGCGCAACGGAGGCGTACGCACGCGCGCCGTCCAAATACAATAAGGCTTGCCACCCTCTGCCTGGACCTGGCGCGGATTATAGTACGAGAGGTTCAGCGAGCCGCACAACCCAATCTCCGGTCGCGACTGCATCAGACGCACCATTGACGAGAGCGAGCCCGGCTCGACTACCGTATCGTTATTCAGCAGCCAGAAGTGATCGCAGTCTGGATCGCCAAGGGCGTAACGTAGCCCCACGTTGTTTCCACCGGCGAAGCCGAGATTCGCGCCGGTCTGAATGAGAACGAGCTTAGCCTCGGAACAGATAGCTCCTGATTCCGCCTGTTCGCGAGTCAGTTCAACGTAGGGGATCGGCTTGAGGAAAGGCGGTGCGCTCAAGTAAGACAACTGTGGATTGGCTGCCCCTGCCTGAAGTTCACCTCTCGCCCAATCCTTGATCTTCTCCAGAGACCCATTCGCGGAAGAGTTATCGCACACAACGACCCGAAATTCGGAAGCATTTAGGCGTAAGACGGACTCCAGACATTCCAGAGTGTCTTTCCATCCGTTCCAATTCAGAAGAAGCACGCAACTCTTCATCCTGTCCAACTCTCCCCGCTTCGAATGAGTACATCGCCAAAGAATAAGACATCAGAGCCCAAACGCCTGGCGTTTCATGTCGCCATCAGCAGCATGTGACAAGTGCTGGTTCGGGTAAGGAGCCATATTGTCAGCTATCCGCCATCAGAGGCGATGCCACTCGAAGGAAAGAGACTATCTTTCAACATGCTGATTGGACCTCGCGCATAGTCGCGATACCCCCTCCATGACCACAGAATCCAGCGAACGCGCTCAAAAAAGGAATTGGGAAGAGTGCTTCTGCCACGAAGCAGCCGAAGTTTTCCATCTATACGGGGGATGATTCTTATCGAATCCACGTCTTCGCAATGTCGCTCCAGATATCTCTTGGCATCCGCAAACTGTCCGATCAGTGACAGATATCCGTTTCTACCATTCTGCCTGGCAAATGCCAACTGTTCAGTCAAAGGCTGACTATCCAGTCCAAGCTGCTGCCTTGAATGAACTCGATACCTAATCTTAACCGTGGGAACGACGGCCAAGCCGCCTCGAAGAGCCGCCACCCATGCAATCCAACCATCGTGGACCCATGAACCCGGAATAGGGATGACTTCGCTACGCAGGTGCTTCCGAAACACCAGCGTGGCGCCAGTCACAAGGTTATTCAACCTGAACAACGAATCCAAGATTCTTGAATCCAGGTACGGAACTCGATGCTTCGGCGAGAAATGCACGCTCGCCCAAAGATTTCTCCTCAGAAAGACAGAATGCTCGTCGATGATATCTGCATCGCCGAAGGCCGCCAGCGCACCAGGCAGATCCTCGAATACGCGTCTAAATTCGGCCAATTTACCATCTGGCCACTCGTCGTCCTGATCGGACAGAGCTATCAAATCCCCTTCGCAAAGACCGATTGCCTTTTCGAAGTTCTTTGCAGACCCTAAGTTGACTTCATTCCTAAACACTCGGACTGGAAATGGGGCTCCCGATGCAAAGAGCTCGATCAATTCGACAGTATCGTCCAATGAGCCATCGTCACAGACAACTAATTCGCAAGGCAAATACGTCTGGGCGGCAAAGGTCTCAAGTTGCCGCTGCAGGTATTGGCCTCCGTTATAGGTGCACATTGCGATGGAGATTCGCATTTGATTCGGTGGCTGTCCCCTTCGAAGAGTCCTGAGTGGTCTTTGACTTCGGTCAGCCACAATCGGCTTAGACTCTTCCTAGCCGCTCCTCCCGAGCCGTCGAGGGCCGCGGTTCAATGATAGTTTCACGCCCAATACGAGAAGCCCAGGCACTCACTTCGGCTATCCGAGGAAACGCTTGCGCAAAAACAAATAGTCCGACAGCCTGGAAACCACCCGTATAATGCGATTTAAGAATTTAACAATTGAATACCAACCCGCTGCCATGACTAAGGGCTGAGTTATCAGCGGGTAGACATATATCCAATAACGAAAGTTTGCCTCGTAAATCGGCTCAAGCACTTCGCGCAGATTCTCGGGCAACAATCTGTCTCCCGTTCCTCGACGGCTTCCCATGATTGTGCCCGGGAACCAATCTCGCAATGTGCGGTTACAAAGCTCCGCCGCCAAGTCACTTCGATCTCCGAAGGCTTGTTCTGCGACGCGTTTGAGATTGACTCCAAAAATCTGGCCGGCGCCCCATCCACTACAGTTTCCAGCACGACCTGCGACCAATCTCTCCCAAACGAATAGATTCTTTTTACTCCCTGCCAGCAACGGGCAAATCCATCCCAACTGCATCAGGTTGGTCCCGACGAAATCACGCAAGTCAGGATGGTATGTGGTAGAAAAATCTTCTTTGTTCGCAATCATAACACTTATAAAAGTGATCATGGCTCCGACTCTTCTTACGACGCTCAGGCCGTCTGGCAGTATCTCGGCAACTCTACCAAGTTTGTCCGATGACTTTTCGTTAACATGACTGCTCCTGAATTCGTAATGGCTCATATAGACAATCGAATAGTCGCCGGTCTCCAGGAGTTTCAGGATTTTAGCAATCCCTCCCGGTATGATGATATCGTCATCACCAACGAGCCAGACGTATTTCCCGCGCGCTTGCTCGAAGCACTGCAAGAAATTGGCGTCCGCTCCGATATTCGTTTCATTCCGGATATAGCGAAACTGGAGGCCACGATTGCGGAACTCCTCGATCAATTGGGGCGTTTCGTCCGGGGAGGCGTTATCGGAGACGATCAGCTCGATACGCGATTCTCCATGCAGATCGTCAAGTAAAGACTGGAGGAGTTCGCGCAAGTAGCGACTGCGATTGTATGTGGGAATGGCAATCGTCAAGAGCGGCTTACGATGCTCTTGCGGCGTGGATCCAGTCATGTATTACGGCTCCCTGGGCGTTTTCAGTATGGTATGGTTGGCCCGTGCCATGCCATTGCCGCGCTCAGCAAATTGACATTGTCTCACCTGCGCGCTTGCTCTCACCATAGCAGGAGCGAAGGGTGGTCGGATCCAGACAGCAGCCTGGTTCTTCACTGGGCCAGGCGTCTTTGCAGGTTTTGGGAGCAACGAAGCGTGGACTGCACCTGCGAGCCTGCGTTCGGGCTGACGAAACACCGGTCGGGGGTGCTGATGCACGACAGGCGGGGCAAGAACCCTCGAAGTAGGTTGTGACAGTCACCCTACAAGCTATTGATTAAATGGAATTTAAAACTATATAACTTGCGCCTGTCGTTTGCCCGCCGGCTGGGCGGAAACAGCCGCCTCCTGCTGGTTCGATCTACTATCGTGTACTGCTCTTCTTCGTGTTGGCTATCCTATCAAGATGTGTCAACCCGATTCTCTTAGCATCAGTGCTAAACCGCAGCTCAACCTTCAACTGCGTGCGGGAAATCCATCTTTTCAAATTGAGACCTGATAGAATCTGCAACTAGGATCACTGCTATTTACACGGGTTCTCAGGCAGGAACTTTGAGTGCAAATGAAATGGATTCTTTCATTCGAGCGCCAGCTTCGGTGGCTCTGGTGCACGACTGGCTGACCGGCATGCGAGGCGGTGAAAAAGTACTGGATGCTTTTTGCCGGAGATTTCCCAACGCCCCGCTCTGGACGTTGCTCTATAACCCCGGAAGTGTCAGCTCCCGAATAGCTGACCGGGTCATTCACAAGAGCTTCCTGCAATACTGCCCGCTCTCCGCAACAAAATACCGCTCTTATCTTCCCCTGTTTCCGCTATTCGCAGAGACCAATAAAGCCGACGCGCAAATCGTGATTTCAACGTCTCACGCAGTTGCAAAATCCATGGTCAAGCGCGGCGATTCCGGCAAACAATTGCATCTCTGCTATATGCACACCCCGATGCGCTATGCGTGGGATCTGTTCGATGAATATTTTGGCCCACAACGCGTCGGAGCCTTTGCGTCACGGATGTTCTACAAACCCATTATGAACCTGTTGCAGAAATACGATCTGCACACGCTCAATCGGGTTGACGTTTTTATCGCCAACTCGACTTTTGTCGCGGAGCGGATCCAGCGCATTTACGGAAGAGATGCAGAAGTGCTGCCTCCTCCGGTTGACGTAGAACGTTTCGCCGGTACTGCTCGTAAGCCAGAAGATTGGTACCTGGTTGTCTCCGCACTGGTCCCTTATAAACGCGTAGAGCATGCGATTGAAGCCTGCGCCAGAATGAACCGGCGGCTGAAAGTAGTCGGCTCGGGGCCGGAATTAAAGACACTGATTCAATACGCGAACGAAAAGAAGGCCCGCGTAGAGTTCGTGGGCTTTGTGCCCGACGAGACGCTCGCAGATTACTTCAGTCGCGCTAAAGCCTTACTGTTTCCGGGGATTGAGGATTTTGGCATCGTGCCTGTCGAGTCCATTGCCGCCGGCTGCCCGGTTGTTGCCTTCGCACAAGGAGGCATTCTCGACTCGATGACAAATGAAACGTGTGTGTTTTATTTCGAGCAAAGCGCAGAGGGATTGATTTCGGCGATATGTGATTTTGAAAGTCGTCGCGACGCTTTTTCAATGCAGCAATTGAGAGAGCGTGCCTCGCTCTTCTCGGAGAGAGCCTTTTTGATCGGTTTCGAAAGCATCTTGCAAAGGGCGCTGGCCAGCAAGGGTTTTACGCCTGACATTGGCCGCGGAGAACCGAGCTCGAATCTCGATGGGTTGCCATCCTGACCCAGGATTCACCTTAGTTAGCCTGGCGTGAACGGGCTTTGACTAAACTACCTCCACATTGTTGCTGGGGGTTTGGTGGTGCCATTTTCTTCGTTTGGTGACGAAGATGTACGTGGCATAAGGAAAACCGAAGAGAACGCCCTGGACCAGGAGTCCAAGGACAATTGCATTGGCACCGTAGTATTTTCCCAGGACTACGGTGAGGCTGCCGATTAACACCGCAGAAATCACTGACTGGAGCAGGAAGGGCTCTTCCTTGTGTGCGCGCAGATAGAGCGCCTGGCTGTAAACAATATGGTTCATCACGGTGCCGACCAGCAGGAGGCCAACCACCCACAGGGGCAGCAGCCGGGCTGAGAATCGAGGAACAAAGTGCCCGTATGCGGCCAGCAGGAGGAGGAAGAGTCCGGCGCCAAAGACGAGCAAAGCAGTGGATTGCTTGAGAGTGCGGAAGAAGAGATGGTCGAGTTGCTCGTATTCGCGACGGGCGACGAGCGCGCCGAAGGGTGAAGCCTTGGTGTTCATCCAGGCGATGGCGATGGAGCCGATGCCGGTGGCCACATTGAGAGACATGCCCATGCGGCCGGCGACCTCGGCGCCTTGAAATGCAAAAAGGACGGGGCTGAAGAGTTGATAGATAAAGTAACCGCACATCCAACTGATGGCGATCTTCCACTGGAAGGGCCAAATCTCTTTGCGCCATCCAACGAAGTGCTCGGCCACCGGATAGCGAAGCAGGTTTCCCAATAGCTTGCGATGACGGTTGGAGAGCAGGAAGGCAAGTCCGACTAAGACCTGTCCGAGGATGAGCAGTGCTGGAGCGAAGAGGCCCTTGTGCATGATCATGGCCCACCAAGCGAGCGCACTTCCCAACAGGGCTTGCGTGAATCGTCTCTGCGCAACTTGCGCGACGAAACCGCAGCCTTCAAGAAAAGAGAAGACGGGATCGATTTGGAAGGCCAGTACGGCAGCCAGAACCAGCGAGATCCATGGCAGTCTCCAAGCCACGGCAGCGCCGGGGGTGGGATGGGCAGAGAAGAACCACAGGCCGCCGGGAATCAATGCCGCGCCCATGAGAATGCCGGCGCCCATATACCAGTAAACGGCCTTGTGGAGCACCGAGGCGAGTCGGGAATGGGCCACCGGATCGCCTTCGATTGCGCCATTGGGCAGGAAGGTGAGATAGGCGCGCTCATGCGCCGCCAACTGAAGTATGACGAAGGAAAAGCCAAGCTCGAAGACGATTTGCAAGGCGACGATGCTATAGAAAGTGTAGTAATATCCCTGCTCGTTCGCAGATAGGAAACGCGCGATCAAGAACAGTGTCACGAGGCCGGAAAAGGCTCCCCAGAAGCGCGCCAGAATTGTAAAAGTAATGGCGCGGTCGAGACCGATCCAGTGCTGGAGCCAGCGCTTCAACGCCTGGCCGCGAACCAGCGGCGCCGTGGTTTCCAATGGACGACTGGTTTCGGACATGCGTGAAAATCCTTCTAGAGAGATCTGAAAAGCCGCGTCAAAGGAAGCCGACTTAATGTGGTTCGCGAAAGTACTGCACGGAGCGCAGGAAACCTTCTTCGATGGAGATGCGCGGTTGCCAGCCGAGCGCCTTCAGTTTGTCGATGTTCATTCGGGTACCGCGCACCGGGCTGACAAAATAATTGGAATCGCTGCGAAGCCGACGCTCTACGCAGATATTGTCGGATTGAAAGACCGCAGCCAAACGATCGGCCAGTTCCGCGATGCTGTAACACTGATCGGGATTGGAGACGTTATAAGCCTGCCCCGATTGCCCCTTCAACAGAACCGTGAAGAAGGCAATGGTGGCGTCGAGCAGGTAACAGAAGCTGCGTCGTGCGCTCCCCTCACTGAGCAGAACGATGGGACCGCCGTTCACGATATCGCGTACGAAATCGGCGAAGACCCGGCCATCGTCCAGCCGCATTCCCGGCCCATAAGTGTGGCCGGGACGCACGATTCGCGTGGGTATGCCGTATTGTTGCGCCCAACAGGCGCACATGGTTTCGCCCATCCGCTTGCTTTCTCCATAACAAGAGCGAACACTGGTCGGGTCGAGCGAACCGCCCATTTCTTCGCTGACCCATTCGAGGTCCGGCGAGAGCTGGCCGTAAACATCGCCGCTACTGAAAAACAGGAAGCCGCGGCAATCACCGTGACGAGCAGTATTCAACAAATGGTAGGTCCCCAAAACGTTGGCCGACAGCGTACCCACAGGATCGGTCTTATAGTAGATGGGGCTGGCTTGACTGGCAGCATGAACTATGTAATCGCATGCGAGCGATTTGGTCAGCGGATAAGAGACGTCCTGAACCAGAAAACGGAGATCGTCGCGGCCTTCATAGCGGGCAAAGCGGGCACGGGCGCGGGCTTGGTTGCGCACCAGAGCGATGATGCGCGCCGGACGTTCAAGCAGGTGGCGATTAAGATAGAGCAGCGTCTCTACCATATAGGCGGGCAGAAACCCGGAAGCACCGCTGATCAACACAGTGGCGCCGGCAAAATTCTGCCAGGGCAAAGGGTGGCTCGCGATCGATTCCAGATCTTGATCGATGACATGGTCTGCCTGCGAAATGTTCACGAGATCAACCTTTGAAAATGCGAATCACGACGCAACCGAGGAAAGCTCCTGGGCGTTTTTCCCGTCTTTCGGCAGATAGGTAAAGCGATCTTTCAAGCGCAGGAAAGGACTTTCAAGAAAGTGGTAACTGAGTACTGAGACAGCCAGCACCAGAGCATAGTCCAACAGAATGACCAGCGCCTGGTGCACATAGTGTGCGGTGTTTTGAGGAAATCCGCTTTGCGGCCAAACGAAAGTGAAAAGAAAAGGCGCCATCAGCACATGGTAAACGTAAAAGCCATAACTGTACCGGCCCACCCGGCGCAGCGGCCAGCTCGCCGTAATGCGGTAAATGAAGGAATCGGTACGCAGTGAGGAGAGGATCAGGCCAGCCGAGGCCAAATTAATGAGTGACAATCCGAAGATAGACATCGAGGCATGATCGAGATTCAGAATGCGGAGCCTCCAGCCGTTACTCTGCAATTGCAAAAGAATCAGGCAACAAAGCGAAGGAAAGAGCAGCCAATTGGCGGCGCGCAGAGTTTTTTCCTTTTGGTCGCCACGAATCAGTAGCGCTATCAGGCCGCCCAGCAAAAAGCTGTCGCACTGCGTGAAGGTAAAACGGAAGAGGAAATCGAGTTCGATCAATCCTTTGGGCAGGGTGAAGTAAAGCAGCATGCGTAACAGAGGAGCCAGGAAAACAGCCGCAATACAGATGCGGATCAAGGTTTTTCTGCTCCCCACCATGAAGACGATCATGGGCCAAAACAGGTAGAACTGTTCCTCAATTGCAAGCGTCCAATAATGGCCAATCTCCACGGGCAGCAACGGAAATGCCGTATAAATGTGGTCGCAGCTAAGATTGCCTACGAAGAACCTTGTGAAATTGCCCAGGTAGACCAACCACAGCACGTGCCAGGGGCGCCATTGCAGGTGCAGGTAAATTCCGCCCAAAAGAATAAGCAGCCAGGTGAAGTAAAAGAGCGGGAAGATTCTCAGCGTCCGCCGGATGTAGAAGTTTCTGAAGCGAAAGGGCTCATCGCGGCTGTCGAATAGAATCCCAGTGATCAGGAATCCGGAGAGAACGAAGAAGACCTGGACACCGGTCCAACCCCAGCCGATCAATGCTTTGTCGCAATAGTGATGAATAAACACCATTGTTACGGCAATACCGCGCACCCCGTCCAATCCCTTGAACCAGTTTCGCGAATTGGCTGCAGGAAGAACGTGCTCCATTCCATGGGCTCCTTCGAGCGGAATTATTGCCCCTGCGCGAAGAACTCCGCACCGAAGTAGCGCAACTCAACCAGATGGCAGAAGATGTGTTCGAGCGCCAAGTGCGACTCCTGGATGTTGGCGGTAATCTCAGAGGGCACGATTATATTGTAGTCGCACAGCGGCGGCATCTTGCCGCCTTGGCGGCCACTGAAGCCGACGGTGGTGATGCCCATCTTTCGGCTGAGTTCGAAGGCCTTGAGAATGTTTTTCGAGTTGCCGGAGGTCGAGATGCCGAAGAAGACATCCCCCTTTTGTCCGAGCGCCTCGATCTGCCGTTCAAAGACGTTGTCGTAGCTGTAGTCGTTGCCCACTGCGGTCAGAATCGAGGAGTCGGTGGTCAGCGCCACGGCGCGCATCGCCGGCCGGTCGATGGTGAGACGGCTGACAAATTCGGCGGCCAGGTGCTGGGCATCGGCCGCGCTGCCGCCGTTGCCGGCAATCATCAGTTTGCGGCCGTCGAGCATGGCTTTGCCTGTCAGCTCTGCAGCTGCGGCCAGGGTGGCAAGCAGGGCTTCGTCGGCCATCACTTTTTGCAGGGTGGCGACCGAGTTTCTTAGCTTTTCTAGTATCAGAGTCTTCATGTCGTTACCATATGCCTTACTCATGTGATCTGCTGGGCCCGTTTTTCCGGCACGGCAAAAAGGACTGTTTGATAGCCGTCACCTTCGTAAGCGCGCAGATAAAGTTTATGCCTTGGCAGCATCTCATGCACCAGTAGCGGAATGCGCCAGATGTCGTTTTGGGTGTGATAGGCGCAGATGGCCAGGATGGGCCGGTCCCGTTCAATCGCCTTCCGCCCGCCCAGCAGCGCTTCGTATTCTGCTCCCTCGATGTCCATCTTGATCAGGGTCAGGTGCGAGCTTGCAAAAAGTTCGTCGATCGGAAAGCATTCGACTGCTACGCCTTGTTCTGAGATTTTCGAGCCTGTCTGTCCGGTATTCGAAAAGTGCACCGTGCAACGCGTGCCGCCCACCGCGTAGGGGTAAAGTATCACCTTCTCGCGAATCGAATCCGGGAGTTGATTTCGATACAACTCCAGGCTCCGATAAGAAATCCGATCCGCCTCCAAAGCATGAAATGCGCCGAAATTGCCTCCGTATTTACGAAGCATCTCCTCGGTCATTTCTCCTTTGGTTGCGCCACAATCCAGAATGCTTTCGTCTTCCCTCAGCGTAAAGATGTCCGCAGGAAGATAAGTGTTTTCCTTGGGCCTGCCAGGTAGATGCTGCGGTTCTCCCAAGGCGCGAAACCGGATATTGGCTCGATATAAATCGGCTGACTCCGTATCTGCCCACATCGTTTCCACGTGCAGAACACGTTCGCGATCCTCATAAAGCTTATGAGGAAAATCATTGAGCAGGCAGGGAAGAAACTCCTCCGGAAATCGCCAGTGAAGATAGGTATAAGGCAGTACCTGGGTGCATCCCAGCTGGCGCAACTGCTCTGCAGTTTCATTAAAGTAATGGAACTCATTCCAGATCGTAATTAGAAAAGAGGCGTTAGCGCCGAAGCGCGCGGCGGCATCGGTGGGAGAGAGAATTGCCAGGCCGTCTAACACTTCACCCCAAAGACTCTGACGATTATCGGTAATGGCCAGCGGCACGATGCCAATCGACTTCAGCTGCGTAATTGCACGCTTACCTAATCCCCCGGCGCCGAAAAGAACAACTCGGTTATCGCGCAATGCCAGCAACGCATCGAGCGTGCAGCGCTCGCGATGCTTCACGGCATCAATGGGCTCTTGCAGCATTTCTCTCAGCGATTGCAACATCTGAACCGAGCCTTCCCTTAGAACTGGTACCAGGTTCCCTCTCACTCCGGCAGCGGCTTGACGATCATGTTGGCCAGGAACTCTTCGCGTGGCAGGAAGGGGAACATGTCTTCCAGCGGCTTTGACGCCATTGAGCCATCGGGCTTCTGGTACGACTGCATGCGCGGCGCACGCATCTCGTCGGGAATCACATGCACATCCACCACAACCGGTCCGTCTATGGCTAGAATGCGGCGCACATCCTCGCGTAGGTTGCCCTGATCGTTAATAACCACGGAAGGAATATTGTAGGCAGCGGCTATCTTGCTTAGGTCAGGCACAGTCAGTCCGGTGCGCTCATCGCAGCCGATATTGGCCTTGCCGAAATAGCCCGTTTGCGAAGCGCGAATCGAGGCGTAGCCGTCGTTGTTGAGCACGAAAAACTTGACCGGCAGCTTGAGACGCGAGGCTGTTTCGAGCTCCTGAATGTTGAACTGGAAGCCGCCGTCGCCGTCCACCAGAATCGTGCGCCGGTTTCCCCCGCCGATGCAGACTCCGAGCGACATGGGCAGGCCGTAGCCCATGGCGCCGAGACCAGCGGTGTGATAGATGCGCTGGCCGTTGCGCGTTGGGCAAGCAAGCAGGAAGATCTCGATTCCCGCGCCGGAACTGCCGGAGACTAGCAGATCGTCAGGACTGGATTCGGTACCGATGATTTCTGCCAGGTTGAAGATGCTGACCTTGGTTGCGGGGTTGCGATGCTCTTCGGTCACCACCGGATAGCGGGTCTTCCAATCGGCGCAACGGGCGTCCCAGTGAGAGTGATCGCGCAGGTGGATAGCATCCTTATGACGCAGCAACTCCTCAAGAAACTCGCGGACGTCAACGCAGATGGGCTGTTGCATGTGCGGATGCAGCTTGCCCAGCTCAGCGTGGTCGATATCGACCACCGCCTTGTAAGCTTCACGCGCCAGATTGTGCGGCGCGTATCCGGTAATGGCAAAGTCGAGACGCACACCGAGTGCGAGCAGAAAGTCGCAGTTCTGCAGGGCGAAATTGGCGCCGCGCGCAGCTACCGAGCCTGGCCGGCCTACGAAAGTGGGTTCATCGCTGGGCACCATGTCTGCCGCACACCAGGTGGCCACGGAGGGAATCTGCAACAGGTGACGCAACTGCTCAAACTCCGCCGTAGCGCGCGCCAGGCGGACTCCGTTGCCGGCAAATAACAGCGGCCGCTCTACCCGATTCAGGATCTCGATCAGCCGGCTGACCTCCATCTGCAAATGCGTGTCCACGCGTTCCTCGTGCAACTCTGCAGGATCGAAACCACGCAGCGTCGCCGGTTCGGGGATTGGAGAGGCCTGGACATCGAGTGGAATATCCACCCAAACCGGACCGGGACGGCCGTGGATCGCCAGATAAACTGCCTTCTCCAGTTGGTAGCGAATGTCCCTTGGCTCCAGCACGGTCACGGCATACTTTGTAATGGGCTTGACGATGGAGACAATGTCCACTTCCTGAACGCCCAATTGCCGCATTCCCAGCGGCTTTCCCGTCGCGTCGAACATGCGGTCGGGACGCTTGACCTGGCCGGAGATAAAGAGAGTGGGCGTCGAATCGAGCCATGCTCCCGCCACGCCGGTGACAGCATTTGTGCCGCCCGGCCCGGTGGTTACCATGCACACACCCAGATGATTGGTGACCTTGGCATAAGCCTCGGCGCACATGGCACTGGCCTGCTCGTGCGAGTTGCAGACGGGGATAAGCGCGCTTTCAGCACCCAGGGATTGATTCAGGTGCATGGCGCCGCCGCCAGTGACCAGAAAGACGTGCTTGACGCCCTGATCGGCGACGAAGCGCATGACATAATCAGAAAGTTTCATGATTTAACTACCAGAATAAATGGTAAGGGATGCCAATAGCGGATTAAGGCCGACTAAAGACTTCCTGAATGTCCAGACCCTGCGCATTCAGTATCGCTTCTATCAGTTCGCGTACGGCGCCGTTGCCCCCGTGGCTTTTAGAAACGAAATCGACACAGGATCGCACATCCTGCGCGGCATTGGCGGGAGCGGCAGAAAACCCGGCGAGGCGCATGGCCGGCAAGTCGTTGATGTCATCGCCCATGAAACAGATTTCGACCAGTTCGACACCGGCGGAAGCGGCAAACTTATTGAGCGCCGCGGCCTTGTCGCGGCATCCCTTGATGACATGAACAATATGCATTTTCTCAGCGTAGCGGTCCACCAGCGGGCTGTCTTCCCCGGAGATGAGCGCCAGTTGGAGGCCGGCGCGGCGGGCCAATGAGACGCCCATGATGTCGGCAAAGCAAAAGCGCTTCCACTCCTCGCCGTTGGGACCCCACCATAGGCCTCCATCGCTGAGCACTCCATCCACATCCATGGCGACGGCCCGGATTCGCTCCAGGCTGCCCCTGGTTGGATTTGCTTCAGTCATTTATACCGCCGCGCCGACACGGCGCAGCTTCTTGATGATTGGCACTTCGCTGGGGAAGACCCGCTTGACGCCATCGCCTTTGGCCGATTCCCACAAGCGAATGTCGCGCACCAGGCGGGTGATGCCGTTCGGTTCGAGCGAAGCCGCCTGGTCGGAACCCCAACTGGCGCGATCCGTGGTAATGTGCCGCTCCACGGCGCATGCGCCCACGGCGACCGCGCAAACGCTGGTGGGGATGCCGGTTTCGTGACCCGAATAGCCGACGGGAAGTCCGTAGCGCGCGGCGAGCACCGGAATAGCACGTAGATTCAACTCTTCATAGGCGGATGGATAAGTGCTGGTCGTGTGCATCAGCATTAGATTGGTCTTGCCCAGTACTTCGACTGCGTGGTCTATCTCGTCCAGAGTACTCATTCCCGTGGAGAGGATGACCGGCTTGCCGGTCTTGCGGATATGGCGCAAAAGGCAATCGTCTGTCAACGAGGCGGAGGCGATTTTGCAAACCGGCGTATCGAACTCCTCAAGGAAGTCTACCGAAGCCTCATCCCAGGGCGAGGCAAACCAGGTCATCTTCACCGATTTGCAAAATGCATCGATCTCCGCGTACTCCCTCCGGCCGAATTCGAGGCCGCGCTTCAAGTCGCCATTGGTCGGACCAAAGGGATTCTCGCGAGGCTTCGCGAGTTCTTCCGCGGTGTAGACCACTTCCACCGTGCGCTTCTGAAACTTCACAGCATCGCAACCGGCAGCCACCGCTACACTGATCAGCTTCTTAGCAAGGTCGATGCTTCCATTGTGATTGATGCCGATCTCTGCGATGACATAACAGGGCTGATCGTCGCCAACCAGCCTGTCTCCGATTTTGATGGTGCCCATTGAAAAACTCCTCTTTCATCTCGTCCTGGTAAGTGTTGCTGGCTTAGCGTCGATGCGGCTCGAATGGCCATCGTACGCGATGGCACCTCAAGAGGCTATCAATCCAGCCTCATCTTGACAACCTGCTCCACTTGATTTTCCGCCGGTTTTGATTCAACAAAAAAATCGCAATTCCAAGTTTGAATTATTTCGTCTACTGCATAGAATAGCGTTGGACAAACTCCCGTATCGTTCGAACAGTGTGTTCGAGCATGGGCTGGCTCAGACCCGGATAAACGCCAATCCAGAAAACCTGGTTCATGACGAAATCCGTATTGGATAACTCGCCCACCGCGCGCATTTCGCAATTGGCATAAGCCGGCTGCCTCATCAGGTTGCCGCCAAACAACAGACGCGTGCCGATGCGCGCATCGTACAAAGCGCGGGTCAACTGGTCGCGCTCGAAAGGCGCGGTCGTGCGGACGCCGATGGGAAATCCAAACCAGGACGGATCGGCTTGGGGTTCGTGCTCCGGCAAAATGAGAAACTCGCTTAAGGGATCGAGCGCGGCCTTCAGCCATGCGAAGTTATCCTTCCGGCGCTGGATGAATTCCGGCAGCTTGGCCAACTGCGACAAGCCCACTGCCGCCTGCATATCGCTGACCTTGAGGTTATAGCCGATGTGCGAGTAGGTGTACTTGTGGTCGTAGCCATACGGCAGTGTGCCCATTTGCCAATCGAACCGTTTGCCGCAGGTGTTGTCTTTTCCCGGCGAACACCAGCAATCGCGGCCCCAGTCGCGGAAGCTTTCAATCAGCTTGGTAAGTTGCGGTCTGTTGGTGGCTACGCAGCCACCCTCGCCCATCGTGATGTGATGAGCCGGATAGAAGCTGAAGGTAGCCAGGTCCCCAAAAGTACCGACGGTGCGGCCATTCCAGGTCGCGCCGAGCGCGTCGCAGCAATCCTCGATGAGCCAGAGGCTATGCTTCTTTGCGAACTCAGTAACCGCGGTGAGATTGAAAGGATTGCCGAGCGTGTGGGCCAGTATGACGGCCTTGGTGCGGGGGCTGACAGCCGCTTCCAGTTGAGCCGCATCGATGTTATAGGTCCCAAGTTTCACGTCTACAAAGACAGGCACCAACCGGTTCTGGATAATTGGATTGACGGTTGTCGGAAAACCGGCCGCCACGGTAATCACTTCGTCGCCGGGTTTCAGTTGCCGCTCGCCAAGCGTGGGCGAAGTCAGCACCGAGACGGCGACCAGGTTGGCCGAAGAGCCGGAATTGACCAGCCGCGCATCGCGCACGCCCACGAATTTGGCGAACTTCGATTCAAATTGTTCGGCAAACCGTCCCGACGTCAGCCAGAAATCCAGGCCCGAATCGACGATGGCAAACAGGTCCGCTTCGTCGAAAACGCGACCCGAGACGGGAACCGGCGAATCCCCGGGCACGAATTCCTTTGCCGGAAAAGCCTCCTGGTAGTACTCGGTGGTCAGCTTCTGAATTGCCGCTCGAAGCTCGTTCTTTTTGTCAGTGCTCAATCGTCACTCCATTGAGCCGTGCGGCACGCTGTTGATAATCATGGATCTGCGCCTCGGTGAAAGCTCGCATGTCCGTGCTGCGGCCGTCTCGCTCGCGCTGCCAGCGCTCGCCGTACCAGGCTTGAGTGATGGCCAGCGCTTCAGCGAGCTGCAGACGTGGCTGCCATCCGAGTTGCGCTGCGGCTTTGGAAATGTCGAGCTTCAGGCTCTGCGCCTCGTGCGGGTGCTGGCCCGGTTCTTGTTCCCAGCCTGCACCCTCGCCCCACAGGCGGGCCAACTCGCTTACTACCCATTCTACCGGCTGCGCTTCCGAGGGATAAGGGCCGAAGTTCCAGGCCTCAGCCCCGGCCACGCCCTTATGCATCAGCAGCGCCGCTACGTCGATATAGCCTTGAAGCGGCTCCAGAACATGCTGCCAGGGACGGATAGCGCGCGGATTGCGAATGCGCACGGGGCGGCCCAGTTGAAAAGCGCGGATCGCATCCGGAACCAGCCTGTCTTCGGCCCAATCGCCGCCGCCGATCACGTTGCCGGCACGCGCAGTCGCAATGGCCACCCCGTGGCGGGCATAGTCGTGAGGGTTGAAAAAGGAGTTGCGATAGGCTGAAACCACCAGTTCGGCGCAGGCCTTGCTGTTGCTGTAGGGGTCGAATCCGCCCAGCCGGTCACTCTCGCGATAAGGCCATGGCCACTCGCGATTCTCATAGCATTTGTCGGTGGTGATAATCACCATGACGTGCAAGGAGTCGACGGCCCGGGCTGCGTCAAGCACATGCGCGGTGCCCATCACGTTGGTGGCGAAAGTTCCCAGTGGATCTGCATAAGAAGCCCGAACCAGCGGCTGCGCAGCCAGGTGGAAGACCACCTCCGGGCGATGCTCGAGAAAGACCTGCCTTACCAGTTCCGCGTCGCGAATGTCTCCGATTACTGAGCGCATGCCCTGGCCCACACGCGCGTCTTCAAACAGATTGACGGCGGTGGGCGG
This sequence comes from uncultured Acidobacteriaceae bacterium, assembly GCA_963732165.1. Lineage (GTDB taxonomy): Bacteria > Acidobacteriota > Terriglobia > Terriglobales > Acidobacteriaceae > Telmatobacter. The sequence goes on along the minus strand of CAVSYM010000045.1, from coordinate 43,008 downwards.
TTTCAGCGCCAGCCCACATAGTTCAGCTCCGAGCCCTTGCAGCCAGATCGCCAGCCAACTTCCTTTGAAGCCAGTGTGTCCGGTCAGCAGAACGCGTCTACCGTTCCAATTCATGCCCATACCTTCCAGGGAGCATGGCCGCCGGCCCAGTAGTTTTCTAATTCGTTTTTATCGAACACAGTGTCCATGGGATGCCAGAAGCCTTCGTGCTTGAAGGCCGAGACGTGCCCCTCGCGCGATAACGCCTCCATCGGCTCCCGCTCCCACACCGTTGCATCGTCCTTCAGGTAGGCACCGACTGCAGGCGAGAGCACAAAAAAACCGCCGCTGACCCAACGGCCATCGCCACGCGGCTTTTCGGCAAAGGAATGCAGCGCGCCACCCTCGCCGATATTGAGCGACCCAAAACGCCCGCTGGGTTGGGTCGCGGTCAACGTGACCAGTTTGCCGTGGCGCTTGTGAAAAGCCAGCAGGTCGGCGATATTCAGGTCGGCCAGGCCGTCGCCATAGGTGAAGCAGAAAGCCTCATCGTTTTCGACATACGGCAGTACTCGCAGCAGTCGCCCGCCGGTCATGGTAGCCGCGCCGGTATCCACCAGCGTAACCCGCCAGGGTTCCGAGCCTCTGCGATGATATTCGGTTGTATTCTGGGCTAAATCGATGGTGACATCGGCGGAGTAGAGATAATAATTGGCGAAATACTCCTTGATGGTGTGACCTTTATAACCCAGGCAAATGATGAAATCGTTAATGCCGTAGTGCGAATAGATTTTCATGATGTGCCAGAGGATCGGCTTGCCGCCAATCTCCACCATCGGCTTGGGGCGGAGCGTTGTCTCTTCGCTCAACCGGCTGCCCAATCCACCCGCCAGAATAATCGCTTTCATGATCCCTTCCGTTTACTCGATTGTAATTTAGTCTGATTGCTCGCCATGCGGCTTGACGCAAACCTGAATTGCGCTCATGACACCGCTCCGACAGGAGTAGTTGAAGGAATTCCCGCGGCGGAGTTTCTATGGTGCCGGTCGACCCGGAATTAACCGATAAACTGCCGGGCACGAATGGGGAATTGCGACAAAATGCCCTGCTGGATTGAGTGGAAATAAGTCCCGCGACGCATGTCGACTCCAGCGTCGCGACACTTCGGGTCGTCAAGACGGATCGTAGGGCTCAACCACGCCGTTTATCTTGATAGAGGGCTGTCCGTTAGTCGCCGAAATATAGGGCACATCGTTCGCCATGACCGCGTCAGGAAACTCCCAGTCCGTGGCCAGCACTCCCGTTCCGCTGATCGTTCCTATGTACCCGAATCCGCCCGCCGACACGGGAGCCTCGATCTTCGTGCTTGTCACTGCGTCCAGAACCAATTGTCCGATGGTTCCCGAGGCAAACTCGATCAGTTCCTGCGCCGGCGCATACGATTTACCGGTCGCGTCCTGCACCGCAAGCCCATTTAACTCCAGGTTTTCGACGGTCGATCCGTTCTCCAGAATCAGGGCGGATGCATCGAAATCTCCGTTCCGGGAGAGGACGCAATTCGCAATGGAAAGACTCGCCCCAATGTAAGTCATACCCGCGAGCACCGGGGAGGATCTTACCAGGGCGAAGCCGGGGGCCAGGTTTGCGTCGGCCCGATTCAGTGTGATGTTACTCAGAACAATGGTCCCGAAGTTAGCCGCAAGATCGAGTACTGACGGAGCTGTCAGGGTGCAATCTGAAATTGTCACACCGGTAACGGAGTTCGGGTTGCTGTACTTGCATGTGCCGATCAGAAAACCGGAATTCACCAGCGTACCGCTGCAATTGCTCACGTTCACAGTGTCGATGTAGAACATGGGCCCCCAATCCGGAGCGACCGTATAAAGCCGCATCAGGGTCAGGCTATCGAATGTGCAATTGCTCACTGTGACCCGCGAAATGTTACCGGTGTAACCCTCCGGGCAGTTCAGCGCGATCGCGTCGTCGCCCGTGGTGAATTTGCAGTTTGAAATCGAAATGTCATTCGCCGGACCATCGAAGTGCACCCCATCCGTGTTATATCCGGCGCTTTGCAGAATACAACCCGAGACCGTTACATTGCCGACATTGGAAAGCCGTATATGAAACGCTGGAACGTATACCACGACCAGATTCTCGATTGAGATGTTGTTCAAATTGATCAGGTCGATGCCGCAATACCAGGTCGAGTCGGTTCCCTGCCGAATTCCGGTGGTCGAAACCCGGTTTTGATTGCCATTCAGCGTGAAGTTGCTCAGCGAGACGTTGCTCCCTCTCGCTGTCGGAGCCGGAGGACCGGGATTGAACGGCACTTCCGCACTGGCCGATCCGTTCTGAATGGCATCGCAGTTGGAGCCCGACTTGGTATAGAATCCGGTGGCGCTGCCCAATCCGGCAATGGACCAATATCCGCCGGCTGGCAGAAACAATCCGCTGATAAGCGCGCTTCCGTCGATGATCAAGGTGATCGGATTGTCCGCCGTGGCGCCAGCCATCGCTGCATTGATGCGCGGGCCATCGTCGGTAGCCGCCCCGCCGGTGTACTTGTTCAACCCATTTCCCAAATTGCAGTCCAGCGCGCAGCCGATCTTGGACGCCCAGATGTAGGTCATCCCGGGCACGGGCGTCGGTGGCGGGGCTGGTCCCAGGCTTGGGAGGATAACGTCCAGTTCGGCATTGCAACTCGACAAGGAGGATCCGATTACAGATCCAACTGCCAATACACCGGTCGTATGAATGAAACGGCGACGATCAATCCGCACTGGACCGCCCTCTGGAACGCATTTCACGTAATCGCAACCCCAAGGAAAGGAATAGCGCCTTCGATAACCTCTGAATCGCAGACCCCAAAATCCTGCCGTGGATCATCCCAGCGGCTCGCGCATAGCAGTGTGTAGAAGGAATTTTATCCCTCGGAATTGACTCGCGCAATTCCAAACTTAATCGTTGAGGCTGCGAGCCAGCCTGCGCTCAAACCGCCGCGGAATCACCAGGCATGGCACCGGCGTGCATCATTTTCCGAGTCGCAGCAAAATTTGTTGCCCTTTTGGCCGCCGCTGCGTCCAACCTCAAGCGCGTCAAAATTGGCATCCCGTTCTGGCCGCTGGCTCCCAATTCTCCATAACCACTAAGATTCAAGTAATGGCCCACTTCGTCTCCGGAATCGTCCCTCTCATCCCCATCAGTCGGGATCTGGCTACACCTCTCCATCGCCAGGTCTACTCCGGCTTTCGCGACGCGATTCTTCGCGGCGGGCTGGCTCCAGGGCAGCAGGTTCCTTCCAGCCGCGCCCTCGCAACAGCCCTGGGAATCTCCCGTTTCCCGGTTCTCGACGCCTATTCGCAGCTTAATGCGGAGGGTTTTTTCGAGAGCCGCGTCGGCGCGGGGACCTTCATCGCTGAATCTCTGCGGAATCATCGCCGGCAACCCAGCCGCTCAGTCGAGGCGCCAATTGGCGCCCGTACCGTCTCCCGTCAGGTTGCGTTGTTCCCGCGCTATGAAAAGTCTCCATGGCGATTCGGCTGGGGCGCATTCGCCGTTCACCAGCCGGCGATCGATCAGTTCCCTTTTGAAGTTTGGTCAAAGCTGGTCGCTCGCAACAGCCGCAGGCCGCGCTTGCACGCTTTTCATCACATCGATCCTCTAGGCCTCAGGCCCTTCCGCGAAGCCATCTGCACCTATCTCTCCACGTCCCGGGCGGTCCGCTGCGACCCCGATCAGATTATGATCGTTTCCGGTTCCCAGCAGGCGCTCGACATTACTGCTCGAGTTCTCTTCAACCCAGGCGACCAGGTCTGGATCGAAGAGCCCTGCTATGGGCTCGTGCGCTCGATCCTGCGCGGATCGGGTTGCAGAATCAGGCCGGTGCCCGTCGACGAAGAGGGCCTCGACGTCGAGTTCGGCATCGGGCAAGCAGGCAAAGCCCGCGCGGCGTTCGTCACGCCCTCGCACCATTATGCGCTGGGCGTAACCATGAGCATCTCGCGCCGCCTGCAACTGCTGGAGTGGGCGCGGCGCTCTTCCGCCTGGATTATCGAGGATGACTACGACAGCGAGTTTCGATTTGAAAGCCAGCCTATCGCGTCTCTCCAGGGGCTCGACACCGCGGGGCGCGTGATTTATATCGGAACCTTCAGCAAGGTGCTCTTCCCTTCTCTGCGCCTGGGCTACATCGTGATCCCATCCGACCTGGTCGAGAGTTTCATGGCCGTACGATTCTCCATGGACATTTTTCCCCCTTATCTCTTTCAGGAAGTTCTGACTGACTTTATGAGCTCGGGCCACTTTGTCAGGCACATTCGGCGCATGAGGACGCTGTATAAATCACGGCGTGAAGCGCTGGTCGAGAGTCTGGATAAGGAGCTCGGCGGCCTGGTTGAAATTCATGGCTCCGAGGCTGGGATGCATCTCTCGGTCACACTACCCGATGGCTACGACGACCGTGAGATCGCTGCGCGCGCGGCGAAAGAGAAGCTCTGGCTCTGGCCGCTTTCTCCCAGCTGGACAGGTCCTGGCGCCCGCAGCGGCTTCATCCTTGGCTACGGAAATACGCCTGCGGAGCAGATGCGCAGTGAAGCCGGTCGCCTGCGAAAACTCGTCTGCGCATAGCGTGGCTTTGGAATGGTTGGCCGCTGACACCACCACATTCCGCAATACGATTGCACACGAATTGTCTCTGAGCGGCCTGGCAAATTGGACCATGTCGTAAATGCGACATGTATACTCAATCCTGCCCCCGACCGGAATTGAATATCTTCCCCATGGAGGATCCATGCACCGAGGTCTCGTCGCGCCGCTGTCCTCTCTTGCATTTGCTGTGCTCGCTCTCCCCGTCTTCTCCGCCGACCGCATCCTTTTTGACAACTCGGGCCCTTCCCAGGCCACGCTCTACATCGCCAACGCCGATGGCTCCGGCGAGCACACCCTCACCCAACCAGGCACGCTCGACTACAACCCCGCCTGGTCTGCCAAGGGTGATTGGATCGCCTTCACTTCGGAGCGTGCCAGTTCCGCCGACATTTACCGCATCCATCCGGACGGCCTCGGCCTTGAGCGCCTGACCGACGACCCGGCCTTTGACGATCAAGCCGCCTTCTCCCCCGACGGTTCGCATATCGTCTTCGTGTCCACGCGCGCCGCCGGCTATGCCAATCTCTGGACACTCGACGTCGCCACCCGCAAGGCTTCACCGCTCACCACCGGCAACGGCGGCGACTTCCGCCCCGCGTGGTCGCCCGACAGCCAGTGGATTGCCTTCTCCAGTGATCGCGGCAGCGACCTGCCCGACGCGAAAGGCCGATGGGAGATTCTCCACATCGTCGATATCTACGTAGTCCATCCCGACGGCACCGGTTTGCGCCGGCTCACGGAGCACGGCAACTTTTGTGGCAGCCCGTCATGGAGCGCCGACAGCAAGTCTCTCGTCGCTTATTGCATGACAGCGCAGCAGACGTGGGATTTTCGCCGCCCCGATCCGCAAGACAGCGACGAGATTATGCAAATAGACCTTGCCAGTGGCAAGGCGACACCGGTCGAGGCACCCGCCGGTGTCAAGATCTCTCCCAAGGTACTTTCGGGAGGTTTAATCGGCTACCTCCGCAATAATGGCGCATCCACCGGCATCTTCTATTCCGATGGCACGCCTGGACCCAAAGGCAGTGATCTGATGCCCGCATCGTGGTCGCCCGACGGCAAGCTGGTTGTCTACCCCCGCACCCAGGAGGGCAACGCCAGCATTGCTCGACCCATGTGGAGTCGGAACCCTAACTTCGAGATCTATGGCATCTGGATGCTGCCCGCCGTCAGCCCCGACGGTCACCGTTTCGCAACCACAACGCGTAATCCCGACGGCGGTTGGTCTCTTCTGATCACAGAGGACGGCAAACCCGCCCACTCCATCTACAAGACCAAGGACTCCCACACCGAGCTCATCCTCGGCCCGCAGTGGTCGCCCGACGGCAAGCAGATCGTGGTCGGCATCGGCGGTTTTACGGCATTCTGGAACTTTGCCATGGGCGGCAAGACGCCGATCATGCCCGACAACGGCGGAGCCAGGATCGCGCTCATCAACGCCGACGGCACCGGCTTCCACACCCTCACCTCGGGCGCCAACAACAATGCATTCGCATCCTTCGGCCCAGACGGCAAGCACCTTGTTTACCGCACCTCCGGCCCCGATGGTGAGGGACTGCGCATCATGGACATCGACGGCCATAACGTGACCACGCTGACTGACAGCTACGACAACTTCCCCGTCTGGTCGCCGCGCGGCGATACCATCGCTTTCATCCGCCGCGTCCACTCGAACTTCAACATATTCACCATCCACCCCGACGGAACCGCTCTCAAGCAGCTCTCCGACACGCACGGCAACGACGCCCATCTCTGCTGGTCGCCCGACGGCAGCCGCATCCTGTTCACCAGCAGCCGCATGGGCTTCAAGGACGAAGCGCTGATCACCACCAACCCGCAGCCTTACGGCGAAATATTTGTTATGGACGCCGACGGCTCTCACGTGGAGCAACTGACCGACAATCAGTGGGAAGACGGAGGCCCCGCCTGGCTGCCCGCCAGGAGTGCGCCCTCGAGTGCCATGGCTGCCGGGCACTGACGGCTGCATTCCGAGAAATCGAGCAGCCGACAACCTTCAGCGCGCGATTGTTTCTTCTTGAACCGCGAGAACACGGCCGCTGTGTTTATCGGTGAGGAATACGACTAATCGCACAGGCCCTGATACGCCTTTCATATCGTCTGCCGGCACTCGCAGCGAAACCTCGCGGTCTCCGTCGACTCCGGGGCCAATCTCTTTGAGTTCGCGCACAACAGCTACATTGCGCAGCGTCTTTCCTGCGTTTTCGCCGCTCTTCACCGACGTCTCGGTTACGTCCTGTGCCAATGCCGCTTCAAGATTTGTCTTCGACTTGGTTGCTGCTTCACCGGACTGGTGCACCATAAACTTGATACCGTCACCAGTCCACGCCGCGCCTGAGATCGTGAGGTCATCCATCGGCTCAGCTGCCGCGGCTTCGATGGCCTTCACCAGGTTATTGGCGTCGCTGCCTAATACCTGTGCCTCGCCGTCCACTACCGCCTGGGGCGTATATACATCGCTCAAACTGAATTTGAATCCGTACCACTTCTGCCGGTCGGTAACCGAATCCAGTGAGTACGGATCACGCCAGCCTTCGTGATCCCAGTAGGTAACATGCTCGCTGAGCACAATTACCTGCGCGCCAGCAACCGGCTGCATCTCGTCCAGCTTTGCCAGCAGGAGGTCGGCAGGCGGGCAACTTGAGCATCCTTCCGAGGTAAACAGTTCAACCAGCACCGGTCTGCGTGAGCCGTTCTCGATAGGTGAACCGCTCAGGGTATCGGTTGCGGCTACGCCGGCACGCGGAAACCATCCAAGGAACAGGGCCAGCGAAGCCGCGCCCATCATCGCACCCAGCCACCAAGCCAGATTTCGATGCCGCATCCCGAGTCTTCCTCCTGGTCATCTGATTGCGCAGCGCGAATCGAAGTTACAAAACAACTGCTCTCATCATGAGAGAGAGCCGGCTCGCTTGGTCAGGTCTGCGGTCGGCCCCCACTCTATTGGATCTCGTCAAGGCCTCCAAATTGCAAACAGCACCAATGGTTAATGCCGTTCACCTCTGCACAATAAATCCAACATACCTCACCCGCCATAACCATTCACTTCGCCCGCGACCTTGCCACCTGAATCAATCGGCGGAACTCGATAGCAAATCTCGTTCCTTATCTATTTGAATCTGCTTGTTCTTTGCGAACCAGCGAGTGGCGCCCCGATCGGCCTTCGGTGGTCATGAAGTCGCCCATGAAACTGGTCATGGACGGTAACCACATCCGCGACGATTCTCAAGTTACAGGCGCTTCCGATACGCGATTAGCAAACGATGATAAGCCGGGATTCTCAATCGCAGTTCGGACTGTGGTCTTTTGGAGTGGCCGCCGTTCTCCTTGGCGTTGTCGGTCTCGCGTGGGGCGACTTTGCGACCAATTGGCAACGAGTCCAGCCGGGCGTTCCATTTCGCGAAGCTCTCGCTTACTTTGTAGCAGCCTGCGAGCTCCTCTCCGGGCTTGCAATTTTCTGGCGCCGAACCGCTCAGGCCGGCGCCTTCTTTTTGACCATTCTCTACGCAGTCTTCGCCTTGCTCTGGGTCATCCAGATCTTCTCGTCGCCCCTGGTTTACGACAATTGGGGTAACTTCTTTGAGGAGTCTTCGCTGGTCATCGGCGGCGCGGTCGCATTCACGCGGCTTGCCCCGCCCGATTCACGCTGGGCCGGCAAGACCGCTCTCGTCAGCCGCCTCTATGGCGTCTGCGCCATATCTTTCGGCGCCGAGCACTTCATCTATTTCTCGGGTGCCTCCACCTGGGTTCCGGCCTGGCTTCCGCCCGGGCAAAAGTTCTGGACCGCTGCCACCGGCACATTCTTCCTTATGGCCGCGGCCGCCATCCTCTCGGGCGTAATGGCGCCACTCGCCTCCCGCCTGGTCGCCATCATGATTTTCGGCTTCGAAATCCTGATATGGGTGCCCAAACTTATGGCAGCCCCGCACGACCACTTGAACTGGGCCGGCAACGCAATCTCAATTGCCTTGACCGCGGCTGCCTGGGTCGTTTCCGACTCGATCAGTGTCTTGAGAAAAACCGTCCGCGAGCCTGAAGTTGCCCATCGAATGACGGCGAATTCCTGACGTCGCTCTGAACGGAATAACAGGCTTTCTTGCTCTCAAGATACATCTTTCGCCACGCGGGCTTTTCTAAGCAGCCTTCTGACCTTCTTTGGAGAAATCGACAGTTGATCTGACACTTTACTAACGTTCCGGCCAAGATTCTCCCACACTCGCGGGATGACGATCTCCGCAAACTCTTCCTGCACCTGCTGGAATGTCTTCGATCCAATTTGCCCTTCAGACCAGCGCCTCAACGTATCTTCAACTCCGACCGACCTCAATATCTTCTCTTTGAGGTCACCGAGTTCCTTAAACAGATGATCCCGGTCGCCTTCCCCAAGCAGAGTTGCCGCCTCGGATGCGCACGACCGCGCAGTTTGCATGTCACAGTTCTGCTCATCGAGCGCAGCGAATCCCCTTGTAATAATGGCTTCGGCTATCACACGGCGGTTTTCTGTTTTCTTGGCTATGTCAACAGCTTCATCTGCGAGCGTGACGGCGAGTTTCGCGTAAACGAATGTGTCTTCGTCTCCACCGAGCTGTTCCTCGCTCCTGGCTCGATTCACCGCGCTTTGGAGAGTCCTGGCGCGCGACATGAGAATCAAGTCCTTCTTCTCCTCGCCGAGGACGAAAGCTCGATCGGCTTCAAACGACGCCTTCTCAATGTCGCCGCTCTCCAGGTGAAGAAAACCGGAGTTTACAAACACCGCCCCGGTGCCACCCTGATGGTGGTGATCGGCATAGATTTCGCCGGCTTGTCTGAGGAGTTCCAGCGCTTCCTGAGTGAGTTTAAGGTACTTCGAGTTTACTGAACCTCGCGCTTGTCCCCGGTTCTTGCTATCCCGCAGTTCTAACGCCATCAGCCGTTTGACGTACGAAGCGTTCACCATAGCTCTGGCGAGATTCGGGTGATGCGAGAAGTCCTTCCCATAAAGTTCGATCGCTCGTTCGAAATGCTCCAGGGCTTCCTGGTATCTTCCTGACCGGCGAATGAATCGCCCTCTGGCAGATTCAATATTCCCTAAAGATAAAGCATGCCCGATTGGTTTGAGCTCTCTCTCCGCTTCATCCAGAAGTTGCAATCCCCGGCGTGAATCGCCGTTTTGGAAATCGAGCCAGCTCTCGTGGATTTTGGTGACTGCCTCGAGCTTTGGGTTCTGAAGACGCTGGGCCGCGTTTCTGGCTGCCTGTATGTGCAGGGCGGCATTCTTGTAATCGCCCCGCTTCCGATGAGCCCGCCCCTTCCAGAAATGCGTCAAGAAAACCAGATATTCGGGCATCAGTTCTGCTCCCGCGACGGATGTCCGATCCAGAAGCGAAATGGCTCGGTTCAAATCTTCACCGGAGAGGCAGGAATAGGCTTCGATCAGGTTGAGCTTCATTACATCCAGAAATGGCATCTCGGAATGCCGCTTGGGCAACTTGTCTAACACAAGCTTGAAGATGGTGTGATCGCGGTATCCGATATCCATCCATTGAGCCAGGCACAAGGCAAGTGGAATAAGGATGGAGGAGCTGAGCTCGAATTCCGACTTTGGCTCCTTGCGCAATTCGTCGAGAAGGGCGAATCCTTCACGGATGTTGCGCAATTGGATAAGGACTTCGAGCCTTGACAATAACTCCGGAATGCGGTGGATGCGAGATTTCATCAGCCGCAATCATATCCGGGGCGTCCATAGTCCGTCACGTCGATCCGTCCGAATCGGACGGATCAGGTTGCGCGTGTCGTGTGAACTGCCTAAATTATCAATGTTTGGTCGAGAAGCATCCCCGGCATTGAAAAAGAGGAATTTATGGAGCTGAGCGACGCGATAATTCACAGAGAGCACCTTGGGCCGGGGTTGACCAAATTGGACGATTGCTTCGCGGCTCTGGCTCCCGAGTCAATTCACGCCACGGCACGAATTGCCGCGCCAGGACCGGTGCTCCTGCTTGGCGCCCCAGGTGTAGGTAAAGGAACTCAGGCGGATAAGCTGGCAGAACTGTGGGGAGTCCCAAAGATTTCGACCGGAGAAATACTCCGCGCGAATGTCGCGAATGGCACCCATCTTGGCATCAAGGCAAATCGAATCATGAAGCTCGGCAGCCTTGTGCCTGATCGGATCATGACCGGAATGGTTGCCGACCGGCTAGGTCTCTCTGATACCGCAACGGGGTTTATCCTGGATGGCTTTCCCCGCACAGTCTGCCAAGCTCAGTGGCTGGATGAGTACCTGAGCGACTGCCGTAACGGCGCTTATCTGAGGATTATCAACTTGTCAATGGATTTCGAGGGAATCGTCGAGAGAATAGTCCATCGCAGGGTTTGCCCGCTTTGCAAGACCACATACAACGCCCGACTCATGCCGCCAAAACGTGCGGGAAGGTGTGATAGAGACGATGCAGAGCTCATTCAAAGGAGCGACGATAGACTTGAGGTTTTTGAAACGCGTTTCGAAGTTTTCAAGCGTGAGACCGAGCCGCTGATTCAGTATTATCGGCACCGCTCTCTCTTTATCGAAGTCGACGCCGAAAAACCGCCTTCTTCAGTTACGAGAGATATAGTTGCGGGCCTAACCAACTTTCGCATGCAAGTAAACCGATAGCAATTCCGGTTCGGCAAGCGCTATTTCAGCTTCTAAGCATGGCCGAGAAAACGAATTGCCGGGAAGTTCTCGCTTTATTCCATTTCTCAATCTTTGCTTTGACCTGCAAAAGACATTCAAGGTTCTCGAAATTTCACAAGGACTGCGGCATCGGTGTCCCGTCAGTTCAATTTCGGAGCAGCAGGCTCGCCACGCTCAGGTGAGATCGGTTGCAGATGGAGCTCGAACTCCGATCCACTTCCCGGTTGCTTCGGAGCTCTTCAAGCCAATTCGCAAGTTGGCTTCACGATGAACTGCGACCAAGCTCGCGGCTCAGTCCATAGCACTTTCCCTCATTTCAGACTTCCTCCAGCTCCCGTGAGCTAGTATGATCGTCACTCATTACGGCCCTGAGGTCAGAATCGGAGGGACGAATAATGCTTCGTATTCCTTTCCTGCTTTTGGTTGTTGCAGCCGCCCACGCTGCCACACCCGTTTTCCAGGCATCGTTTGACAACCCTCAACAGACCTGGGCCGTGGACCGCGGTTCCGCGGTGCTCGATTCCAGCGTGCTGCGCGAGGGCCACAAATCCATTCGCCTGGAACCGGGCGCGACCTCGCAGGATGCGTGTGTCCGCCTGGCCCCGGTTAATCTCACCATCGGTAAACGCTACGAGCTGAGCGGGTGGGTGCGAACGGAAGACCTGGCAGTGCGCGACCTGGACCGCACGCCGATCGCCATCGGCGCCACTCTCGCCATGGCATCGATGCCTTTTGACGTGCATTCGGCGTCCCTGGGAGGAACCGAGCCATGGACCCGCGTCTCACTCAAGTTTGTGGCCAGCCGCAGCCAGGACCAGATTCTGCTGACGGCGGGTGAGGGCGGCTCGTTTCGCGGCAAGGCCTGGTTTGAAGGCGTGCATCTGGATGAGATCGCTTCTTCCGAGGAGGAATGGCCGGCACGCGACGCCATTCAGACATTTGGCCCGGCTTACCGGTATCCCGCGGCCGGATGGATTTATCTCCATATCGAGGGTGAGCCGTACGAGCGCGGATACCAGCATGGTCACCTGATGTCGCGCGAGATTCCGGAATACCTGGAAAGGTGTGCGGCCGTTCTGGGCTCCAAGGATCATTGGGATGATTACCGCACCACCGCAAACGCACTCTTTTTGCGCGGCTTCGACCGCGAACTCCTTGAAGAAATGCGCGGGATCGCCGACGGCGCTTCCGATGCCGGAGCGCGGTGGAAAGATCGGCGCATCGATCTTCGTGGACATCGTGGTGGCGAATACGACCGTGGAGATGGGAGAACTTGCATCGGCGGCTGCCGCAACCCCTACCGGACTCGAAGGCCTGAACCTGGATGTCCCACCCTATTCGGACCCGAGACGCAACTCCGCCAAGGATCATTGCAGCGCCTTTGCCGCTACCGGCCCGGCAACCCGCGATGGCAAGATGGTGATCGGTCACGTCACATGGTGGCCACTGGCACTGGCCGAGCAGACCAATGTCATGCTCGACATCAAGCCTGCTTCAGGCCACCGCATTCTGCTTCAGAGTTATCCCGGAGGCATTGAGAGTGGTACCGATTGGTATCAGAACGATGCTGGGGTGGTGTTGACCGAGACCACCATCGATCAGACGCCATTCAATCCCGATGGCACTCCAGTTGCCTTCCGCGCCCGCAATGGCCATCCAATACAGCAACAACATCGACGACGTGGTTCGCATCCTCAGCGCGCAAAATAACGGGCTGTACACTAATGAGTGGATCATGGGCGACGCCAAGACCAACGAGATCGCCATCTTCGATCTCGGTACCAACCACACGAAACTGTGGCGCAGTTCAAAGAACGAGTGGTTCGGCAACACTCCGGGTTTCTATTGGGGTGACAACAACGCCAAGGACCTCGACGTGCGCCTCGAAACATACTCCGATCCCAGGGGCGATCCGGATTTCATCCCCTACGTGCCCAGCCGAAGAGACATGGCCTGGCAGCAGCTCTATAACCAGTACCGCGGCCAGATCGACGAGCAGTTCGGGTTCCTTGCCTTTCGCACGCGCCCCGCTCGTAGCTGTTTCCACTATGGATGCGAAAGTGGTCACCGCGGACATGGCGTCGCACATGATGGTCTGGGCCGAGATTGGCCGGCCCAACCAGCGGGAATGGCTGCCCGACAAGAAGATATGATTTCGCCGGAGACGACGGCCTGTATCCATCGGGGTATTACCTGTTTGACGCCCAGCCGGACGAGACTTTGCGCGCCTCGATCGAGCAAAACGAGAAAATGAGGATGGCTGCTTCCGCCGCTCCGGAAACGACTGCGGTTTCGGCCTCGAACAAGCCCGCCTACGACGACAGGCTTTGGAAGGGATGGGTTTTGCCGGCTTCCGACGCCGATACCTGGTTCGTGGCTGGTTCGGCTGCGTATTACCGCGTGCTTCAATCCAACAACGTGAACGAAGCCATGAATGCCCAGCGAACCATCTGGCGCAGCCTCCAGGTGAGCGCGCCCACTCCGCTCGACCAGTACCGGCGGGAGCAGGCTAGAGGCGTCCTGTTTCTGGATTCCCTGCGCCAGAAGATGGGCGATGAAGCCTTTCTGAATCTGATGCGCGATTACTTCCGCTCCCACACCACAAAAACTGTGACCGCCGATTCCTTCCTCGAACAGGCGGGGCTCACGCGTGTATCCGCGCATCTGGACGAAATTGATCCTCCCGATGGCCCCACCTACCTGGTCAACGACATCTGGCGACGCTTGCCGTCCGCCGTGATTGTCTACGGAACCTTGCGCGATGCGGGCGCCAATCGTTACGCCGCCGAACAACTGCAGCACAAGTTTCTGAATGCCTACGAGAGCGCAGTTCCCATCTACAAGGATTTCGAAGTTTCCGATGATTTGCTTCGTCACCGCGAAGTGGTGTTTGTCGGCCGGCCCGAGGCCAATTCGGCGCTCGCTCTTTGGTCGGCGCGCCTCGGCCTCGATTTTCAAGGGGCGGCCTTCAAGATCAATGGAGAGGTGCACGCATCGGAACGTCAAGCCCTTGTTCTCGCGGCCGAGAATCCGCTCGATCGCGCCTGCATGGTGCTCGTGATCGCCGGTAACGACGCGCTCAGCACCGTCAAAGCGCAAGACACCGAACTGACGGCCGATCAATACATCCTGTTCCGGGATGGCGATAGCCCGGTGAGAGGCTTCCTCGACCGGGACACCTCCTCCACGCAACGCGCGGGTGCTGCGAATTGAGATCGAGAGCGGCCGGAATGATTCAATCCACCTGGACCTAAAACCGGCAAACAGGAAGTAGGGGTGAGACATAACACACGCGCCGCCCCATGTGCGCAATTTGAGTCGAAGAGGCGCCAAAGGTCCGGATCGACGACAGCCCATCCGGAACAGCGAAGACAGCTCAAGCGCAACTGGATGTGCGCACCGGCTTGTTTTCGAACAGCTATAGGGAAGCGATGCAGTAATTCCAGTGTGAATTGCCACGATGGAAGTTCGTTTGGCTGGCAGTTGGGCGGCAGCACTTTCAAAGAGCGAGTCGTCTGCGGAATCGTCGTGTTGCGTGCGCCGCAAAGATGGAGCTAGCTGCCTCCCGCTGATCGCTGTTTGTTCTTCAGATAGCGATCAAACCAGTCGACAGTTCTCTGCATGGCGTCAATCTCATTCTCGCGCTTCGCGAAGCCGTGGCCTTCGTCGGGATAGTAGTGTGCTTCCACGATCTTGCCTTCCTTTTTCAGAATCGTTTCGGCTTGTTCCGCCTCCTCTTTAGGGTCGCGAATGTCGTTCGCTCCCTGCAGAATCAGCAGAGGAGCTTTGGCATTCTTGAAATACTTGATGGGCGAGGCATCTTCATAAGACTTGCGATCTTTCACGGGATCTCCCAGGATCGACTGATCGTATTGCTGAAGCGCAGGTTCTTCATGCTCCTGTTCTGTGAGCCAGTCGGTGATGCCAAAACGCTCGACTGACGCCGCCCACACGTCCGGCGTTCGACCGATGGCGATCATGGCCATGTATCCGCCATAAGAGCCGCCGGTAATGCCGATCTTCGCCGGATCGACATAGACGGTGGCGGCAAGGAAATGCGCTGCGTAGACTTCATCTTGCAGATCGCCGCCGCCGAGATCTTTGTAATTCGCCCGCTGAAATTCCATTCCGTAGCCGGTCGAGCCGCGGACGTTGGACGCAATGCAAACGTAGCCGCGCGACGCGAGAGCGGCAGCGGCCTTGTTGAAATTGTCCACCGTCTGGCCCGTGGGACCGCCGTGCGGCAGCACGATCCCAGGGTTGGTCCCGTTGCGTTTGAGATTGAACGGCACCCAGAGAAACGCGCTGATCGTTTTTCCGTCAAATGTCTTGTAGTGCACCAACTGCGAAGCAGGCAGGCGTGAGGGGTTCAAGCTTCCCGGCCCCGAAAATGTTAACTGCCGCGATGTGTCAGCCGCAATGTCATAGACCCACAGGTCAGCGGGCTCGGTCGAACTCTGGTGCGAAATCAGCAGGCGATTACCCGAGGGCGAATATGCCCTTGGATTGCCGGCGGGAACCGTGATGCCTGCGGCAAATCGCAGTACCGTGACCCTGCCCGACTTGCGATCTACCACATAAATATCGGTGCGGCCGTCGGCATTCAGGATATAGGTGAAACTCTTGCCATCGGGAGTGAATTCTCCGGCACTAGGTCTCTGACCGCTTAAATTTGCACCAATGTGGGTGCCCCATCCTTTCCGCAGTTCCATCGCGGAAAGGGTGGGAAAGCACAAGATCACGCGGTCAAAGAACTAGCCTCCCACTTCACGTCGGTTACCCAAGTTCGCTGCTTGCTGGCCACATCCACTAATGCTACGTTGTCGTATCCACCTTTTTCGTTCGAAGTGATCAGCAGAGTTTTGCCATCGGGAGACAAGGACGATATGGTGTTCACGACGTCGCCTTGATGGGGAGTGAGATTCTCCAGAATGCCCGTAGCCACGTCAATACGATAAACGTCAGAGTCAGTGAAGCCGACATTGGCGCGGTCGGCGTAGATGGTCTTTCCATCCCCACTCCAGATCGCTCCATACCATTCGCGGTCCTTGGTTTGCTCGTTCGTGAGTTTGCGGACTTTCTTTGTCTTCCAGTCGAGTAGCGCAATGTCTACGTTGGATGAAGTCTTCGACCGGTAAGAAAGTGTCAGCGAACTCCCATCGGGAGACCAATGCGCGCCGCTCTCTGAGATGTTCGGCGTGTTAGTAAGGTTCACCACTTCGCCGCCATCGCTTGAGACCGCGAACAAGTCATACAGTTCGCCTCCATCGAAGTCCTGCTCGAAGACAATCCACTTTCCATCCGGTGACCAGACCGCACCTGATTGCCGATCATCCGACTGCAACAGTTGAATCGGAAATCCTCCCGCGGCCGAAACCTTCCACAGATTCGCCAGTCCCGTCAGGTTGGTGGTGAACACCACGTCGCGGCCATCGGGAGACCATGCCGCGCCATAGGTGCTCCGCGCGTAATAAAGCTGGGGAATCGGCACCGGCACTGCCGCCACATTCGAAGCGGAAATCACCGATTTGGGATCGGTCATCTGGCGGTCGTCCGGCGAGTTTTGGGCCAACAAAAAACCGGCGCACAAACTGATGCCGGCGAGACCGATCAACATCCGACAGCCGTTCCGGGGGAGTGTGGTTGTTTGCATGGTTTCACCTTTGGAAGAGAATGCTAGGGATACACGGAAGCGGAAGTCAAAGATGTTTTTGAGATTTGTCAGCTCAGATGTCAAAGTTTCTTGGTTGTTGTTGAATACCGTGGGTGTTGAAAAACGCATCCTCTGAGAACTCGCGGAAAACTCATCGCGCCAGGATGCCCCATAAACGATCCTCTCGGACCGGGTAGACATTATGGGGCATCGGATTTGAAGCCGATTGTGCAGAAAACGAGTTTTTCAACACCCACAGTAGACTCATTCAGTGCTGCAAAATGACGGCTCCAAACGGATAGTTGCTTGGCTGAATTAGCCAACAGTATCCATCACGGCACGAAGTCCTTTCGTTCTTCGATTGCAGAGGCGTAGCCAGCAGCACCTTCCGTTGTTGCCAGTTGATCCACCTGCGACTGTGTTCAATAAATGCCTGTCCAGCACAGCGAACAATCAACTCAACGCGTCGAGAGACTCCGTGTTGGGCAAGGGTTTGCAGAGCAGAAGTCGTAGGTCCATTAAGGGTCCAATAAGAGTTGCCAAGGTTTCCTCAGGGCGCTGAAAGTGGCCATTCACTACGCCTGGTTCCAAAGAGTTACACGTTTCCGATTTGCTGATCGTCCGCTTGTGAACGTCGAGTCCGATGTAATACATACGGTCTCGAGGAGCCTCCCTGGTTGTTCTCTGAATCAGCGTCGCCGCTGAGTTCAGCTTATGCAACACCTCGTGCTCCTCAACGACTTAACATTCAAACAATACGTTCAAGTGGCTCAAATGCTATAGCCACTGAGCGCATTGGCGATAACACGCTCGTTGACGGCGCCCACATTGCAGGACCGAGGCGCGTTTCTCAACACTGATACATCGAATTTGGCCCGTGTAAGACCGCGTGAACTTTGGACGGCAATCCGTGCGGCCGCCTTTTGGCGGTGCGGTGGCTTTGATGTCCTAGCGTCAAAATGGCGCGCAGGCGCGCTCCTTCGGGACTGCGCAGGACACAGTAGACGGCCTCTCAGGCCGCATCAAAGATACTCAAGTGGTGGCATAATCCGGATGCACGCGCTGCACCCCTGGCGAGCACGTGCATCGGGGGTGCTTCGCTTCACGGAACCGGAACTGGAACCGCGGATGAGCTGACGCGCGTCAATAACCACCGTCCGTCGATCTTTCTGGCTTCACCGTCGAGGTCAACGTGGCTTTTGGCTGCCCAATTCGGCTGGCCGGTGGCTAGATTCAAGGACACATCGAAGTAATCGCATTCGAAATACACCGATGATTTCCATTGGCCGTCTTCGTCCCTTGCGGGGACAAACTTCGCTGTGTACGCCGGGGAAAGCGACACAAACTTATTGTCTATCTGCAACCCGCCGGCAACATACTTGAAGAACGTGCACAGCGTGCCCTGTTGACCAGTGGCAGACGTGTCGCCCGTGGGTACAGGGCAAGTTTCGGGATCATCCGGATCGCCATTCCCGACATAATTTCCTGCCGAGGTAGCCGTGCTGACAACCGTGAGCTGGGCGTCTTTAGCCCAGACGGAAAGTGCCTCGCGGATTCGCTGAGTTATCACTGCAGGCGAATCGCCATGCACTGGATCGTGTACGCTGACTGCCGCGTGAAAGGTTGCGTGAAGCTGTTCCAGTTCAGCCACTTGGGCCAGTTGATCGTCATCGTCCCGCCAGTTATCTGCATGGGAGGGTCCTAACTGCGCTACAGCCGTCCCCGTCAACATTACCGCCGCGAAAAGCACGCTGAGCGGCGCTGTCATTTTCTTGAATGTCGATTTCATGTCCGTCTCTCCTTTGATTTTGGGGCGCGGTCGTCGTTCTTACCACGCATGTTTGTTTGCCTTTACTCCATATAGCGAAAATCGCAGCCGAAACCTGTATTGGGGAAAAAACTTCTTGGGGCGCCTGATCCTGAAACTGCCGGGTGGTGTGGTAATGTTTACGCAAATGGCCACTTCTCCGGCCCAGGGATCTGGATGGATGACGCTCTCGGACACGAGATCACCCAACTGCTTCAGGCATGGCGCCGGGGCGACGAAGGTGCTCTGGACAAGCTGACTCCTCAGGTTTATCGCGAGTTGCATCTGGTCGCCAGGCGTTGCATGGGACGGGAACGCGACGGCCATACGCTACAGACGACGGCGCTGATCAATGAGCTTTATCTGCGTCTGCCCGATCTGAAGCTGATCGACTGGCAGAACCGGGCGCATTTCTTCGCGCTGTGTGCGCGGCAAATGCGGCGCATTCTCACTGACCAGGCCCGTGCCCGGCGATCCCACAAACGCGGCGATGGAGCAAAAGTGATTTCATTGGACGATGCTCTGGCAATCTCTCCGGAACCCTCCGCTGATTTGGTCGCTTTAGACGATGCTCTCAATCAGCTCGCGAAGGTGGACGAGCGCAAGAGCCAAGTGGTGGTGTTGCGTTTTTTTGGCGGTCTTAGCGTTGAGGAAACTGCGGAAGTTTTGAAGGTTTCACCTGATACCGTGGCTCGGGATTGGCGGCTGGCCAAGGCGTGGCTGATGCGCGCCCTGAGCGAAAATAAATCCGATGAAGCCTGAGCGATGGAGCAAAATCGAAAGCATTTTTCACAAGGCTCTCGAGGCGGACGAAAGCCGGCGCGGCTCTGTAATCGAGGAATCGTGTGCTGGCGATGAAACACTGCGCCGCGAGGTGGAATCGCTGCTGGCTCATCACAGCGACTCCGCCAGCTTCCTCGAGCAGCCAGCATTTGCTGACCGGGTGAACTCCAGCAACGTTCGGCCAGTCACGGTGGCAGCTGAGCCGAGGCCTGACCTGAAGGGCGTTGCGGTTGGACATTACCGCATTCTTGAAGAAATCGGCTTCGGCGGCATGGGAGTGGTGTTCCGCGCCCTCGACACGCGGCTGCACCGGACGGTGGCAATTAAGGTGCTGCCCTCGACGCATATCGCCGATCCGGATCGAAAGAGACGCTTCCTTCAGGAGGCGCGGGCGGCCTCGAAGCTGAATCACCCGAATATCGTCACGCTGCACGACATGGTGAGCGATGGCGGGGTGGATTACCTGGTTATGGAGTATGTGGCGGGTAAGACGCTCAAGGAATTGATCCGTCCCGAGGGCTTGCCGATTTCGGAGGCCGGCGGTTATGCCATCCAACTCGCCGGCGCGCTGGCGGTTGCGCATGCTGCGGGATTGATTCACAGGGACATCAAGCCCGCGAACATTATGGTCACCAACGACGGCCAAGTGAAAGTTCTCGATTTCGGGCTGGCCAAACAGCTGATTCCGGCGGGAGCCGATTCGCTCGATGCGGGACAGTCGGTACCGGGAATGTTGGTGGGGACGGTTTCCTATATGTCTCCCGAGCAGACGCGCGGTGAGCCGCTCGATGCGCGATCAGATATTTTTGCTTTCGGCTCCGTCCTTTATGAGGCTGTCACGGGCCAGCTGCCTTTCAAGGCCTCCACCCTTCTATCGACGATGCACGAAATCGCGCTGCTTGATCCACCGCCACCGTTGCGGGTCCAGCCGCGTGTTCCCGCGTGGTTGGATCAAATCATCCTGCGGTGCCTGCGGAAACAGGTCGCGGAGCGCTACCAGTCGATGGCGGAGCTGCTCGAGGCACTTCGCAGTGGCGGCGTCCAGGCCGCCCCCGAGACGGCGAGGGCCAGCACGAGTCCGGCTTCTTCGATCGCGGTGTTGCCGTTTGCAAGCGTGAGTGGGGATGGCGAACAATTCGGCGACGGACTGGCCGAGGAACTGATCCACGCGCTGAGTCTGTATGACGACCTGCAGGTGATCGCACGAGCGTCGGCCGCCGCGGTACGCGGGCACGGGTTGGATATTCGCGAAATTGGGCGGCGGTTGAATGTAGGTGTGATCCTCGACGGAAGTGTTCGGCGCGCCGGTAATCGGCTCCGGATCACGGTTCAATTGATCGACGTCAACGACGGTCATCACCTGTGGTCCGAGCGGTACGACCGGGAAATGACGGACGTGTTCGAAGTGCAGGATGAGATTACGGCTGCGATCGTAGAAAAGCTGCGCCCACAGTTGCTGGGCGCCCGCTCCTCTTCGGCGGCGCGCCATTCGGAAGATCCGGAAGCGTACGCGCTGTATTTGAAGGGCCGCCATCATTGGGGAAGACGCCCGGCGGGCACGATGGAGGCAATTGCCTACTTCGAACAGGCGGCCAAGCGCGATCCGACGTATGCCCTTGCGTACACGGGCTTGGCGGATGCTTACAACACGCTGGCGAGCTGGGAGGGCGGTGTACTTCCGCCACGTGAGGGTTTTTCAAAGGGGATTTCGTACGCAGAGCAGGCGCTTCGCCTGAAGCCAGAGCTGGCCGAGGGGCATGCGGCGCTGGCTTACGCACTGCTCCACTACCGATGGGAGATTCCGGAGGCCGAGCGTTTGTTCTCGGAGGCAATCCGGCTCAATCCGCGTTACGGGCCGGCGCACCATTGGTATTCGCATTTGCTGGTAGCAGCGGGACGCATGGAGGAGTCGCTGGCCGAGAGCAAAATTTTCCTGAACCTCGATCCCGCGGATCCATTTTCACAGCTTCACCTCATGTGGCACCACCTGATGGCGCACAACTTCGATCAAGCTCTCAGCGAATCGGGGCGTGCGTTGGCCAACGACCCAGGCTTCTCGTGGAATCGCATTTTTCAGGGTTGGGCTCATCTAGGCACAGGCGCGACCGGCGAAGCGGAAGCAGCCATCCGAAAAGGGGCGGAACTCTCGGGCGTGAGTGTGCAACTCAGCTTTCTTGGGCACGCGCAGGCGGTCAGCGGCAATCGGGTGGATGCGCTTCGGACGCTGGAGCGGCTCATTGCGCAATCCAAGGAACGGTACGTTTCGCCCTATGAGTTGGGATTGATTTACGAAGCGCTCGGCGACCACGATCAAGCCTTTGCGTCATTGGAGCAGGCGTTTGCGGAACGCTCGCCGTGGTTGGTTTATTTGGCGCGGGAGCCGCGATTGAGGCATTTGCACGGCGACCCGCGCTTTGATGCTTTGCTTGCGCGGATGACGCGCAACTTCGGCGGAGCGCCAGCAGGTGCGACTCGGTAGACGACGAGATTGGATGTCACGCGAGGCTTCTAAAAACGGTTATCTTATCGCGAAACTCCTGGCGGGTGGCTCGCCCTTCCGGTGATTCTTCTTACACTCTTGTCAGCTGGGCGGGATTCCGCAAACGTCCGAGGCCTTGCTTCCACAGATCCGTGGCCTGGCTGCCTCATGTTTCGTGATTTCGCCTGACCGCCAATGGATGGCTTAAGCCGACTACAAGGCTGCCTGCCAGCGCTTTGTAGCATTGTGGGCGGCTACTTATGCGGATGTGCCTATAATTGCCCACGCAAGAAAAGATCAGACAGCAATCAAAGATTATTACCGTGAAAGCGCTCATTGAACTGCTCCAGTCGATCGTTGTTCTCGGCAAGTTGCCGTAAAACCGGCTATCAGAGTTCCCGCAGTACTTCATCGAGTTTTTCATCTCTTCCGGAAACTTTCGAGCGCCGATTGGCAAAATCAACTAATTCGTCATTCATGACAACCGGAACTCCCCTTTCTATTGCGTGGAGCTGTGGCGCCGATTCCATCTTCCGGGTTGCAATGGAATCGGCGCCAGCATTAGTGGATTAGAACAGGGGGGAGACGCTCGAATTCGCGAGGCTGATGGGCAGGATAGCGTCTTGCGTTACGTCGACTGCCGCACCGATGTACGGAGCTGTGGGATCGGCTACCGAGAACAGGAATCCGGTCCCGACCCCGGTACCGTAGAACCCGTCCAGGCTTATCACGTAGCCGGCCGGCACGGTGTAGGCGCTTCCACTCGCTGTCGTAAACGGCGTTGGCTTGAGCGAGGTCAAGCCGACTGAGTTGACAGTGCCCCCGCCATAGCCGCCTTTGGTGTCGGTGATGCCATCTATTTCCAAAAGGCTCCCTTCCAACTCGGTCGACAATGGACCGAACGACGCCAAAACCGAATTCGAAGACTTTGCCGCGAGTGCGCCGCTGGTGGTCAGAACCTGGCTCGAGTAACTTACTCCCGAACTCGTGGCGTCCGCTGCTGTTAGGAACAGGTAGTCGTCCGAGGCGCTGCTCGTGGGCGACGCTAGAAAATCCGTTTCAAGCGCGCCCGAATAAGGACCCCCGACCGCGGTGGCGATGGAAGAGAGCACACCCTCCGGCACACTGTATAACGACGAGGTTGAGCCGCTCGCAGAGACTGAATCATTTTGATAAAGCAATACCGAATTGTTTGAACCGATAAGGCTTGAGCTCTCAGTCGACGACTGAGCGGGAAGAGTAATGAGCTCCTGTGCGGGCGGGGCAGCAGCTAACTTCTCCTGGTAGATTGCCGAACTCGTGCCGCCGGAGAGGGTCCCAATGAAATAGAGATTGTTGTCGTCGGTCACGCAACTGCCAGCGGTCCCCCCAAAAAACTGTTGCGGGGTTCCTCCGGATGCAGTGATCAGATACGCCGTCGTCGTTGAAGTGGTGGTCACGTTTAAAAGAAGACGGCTGCCGCCATTGGAATAACCATTGGTGATCGCGTTGACGTTCACACACGGTGCTCCAATGCCCACATCGCTTAGCAACGTGGTGGAACTAGTGAAGGTAGCATCCGAGTAGAAGTTCAAATCTCCGGTAGAAGCATCCCACAACACGATGCCGCCCAATTGTCCGTTCGTTTGATAGAGCGCCGTAAAGCTTCCGTCATTTTCAAGTGCAGACAGAGTCGAGGTTGCCCCCGGAATGTTCAAGGTTGCCGGAGCAACGGTTGCTGCATCTGTGTAATGCGCGAGTTCGAAAGTGCCAGGGCTCGATCCGCAGTATCCGACGGTGCCCGGCTTGGAACCCGAAGTGCCCGCGGTAATGTACATCACGACAGCAAGGGAGCTGGGCGTCGTCAGGTCACTCTGAACCTGACCCTCGTTGCAAATGTGTTCCGATGGGGGCACTGACAAGTTGGTAATCTGCACCGGTACCGGAGGAGTCGACGTGTCTGTAAGATCCAGGCCGTAGACATGCGTATTTCCGTCTGTACCCATAGCAGCGTACATGATTAGATCGGGAGTTTCGCTGGTTGGAGGCGTGGAACCACCTGCGAAGCCTTGATTTGCCGCACCGAGCAACGTGGGTACGCTGGTGGTCACAAAAGTTGGTGAAGGCGCAGGAGAAGACGCGATCGAATCTGACGCGATCACAAATAACCCGCTTTGGCCTGAAGCGCCGGTGGGTGTAGCGGAATAGGGAATCCAGAACCCGCCCGTGCTGCCGCTGTTGGCCGTGCAGGCGATATTCACCGTCACGTTGGCCGAACCAATGGTCCCCGAGCCGTCGCTGGTCGCGCAAGTATAGCCCGTAGGCTGCGTCGTCACTGTTACGTTGTACGTCGAGCCGGAGGCGATATTGAGGAAGGTAATCGTCTCGGGCTCTGGCGTTGTAGTGGGGTTGGTGATAGTTGAGGGAGTGCCGCCGTCGAGCGCAACGCCGATCGTCCCTACGAGATTCGTGATCTGAACGATGATGTCGTGGGTCGGGATGGCGGTGCAGGCGATATTCACCGTTACGTTGGCCGAACCAATGGTCCCCGAGCCGTCGCTGGTCGCGCAGGTATAGCCCGCCGGCTGCGTCGCCACTGTTACGTTGTACTTCGAGCCGGAGGCAACATTGAGGAAGGTGATCGTCTCAGGCTCTGGCGTTGTAGTGGAGTTGGTGATAGTTGACGGAGTGCCGCCGTCGAGCGCAACGCCGATCGTGCCTACGAGATTTGTGATCTGAACGATGATGTCGTAGGTTGGGGCAGCGCTCGCGGTGCATGCAACGGCGACATTGGTGATGTTGGCTGCTTCCACGGTGCCCGAACCGCTGCTTACCTTGCAGGTTTCGCCGGAGGGATCGGTGCCCACGGTTACTGCATACGCGACTCCGCTTGCGAGGGTTGTTTTGAAGGTGAACGTACCGTTGGCGGACACCGTCAGTGCGTCTCCGCCATTGTCCAGCAGAACAACCGAGGCGCTGCTGCTTAGGCCAGAGACAGTGCCTCCGATGGTGTATGTGTTCGTAGCGCAGGAGACGACAACGCTGGTAATGTTTGCTTTTGCAACGGTGCCCGAGCCGCTGCTGGCCGTGCAGGTCTCGCCCGAGGGTTCGGTGCCCACCGTTACTGCATAAGTAGCCCCACTTGCGAGGGCCGTTTTGAAGGTGAACGCGCCGTTTGCGAAGACGGTCTGGGAATCTCCGCCATTGTCAAGTAGAACAACCGAGGCGCTACTGCCAAGGCCCGAGACCGTGCCGCCGATGGTGTATGTGGTTGTGCTTGGCGTCTTGGTGCCGCCGCATGCCGTCAACGCGATCAGGGGCAAAGCGACTATCATAATTCGGCTTTTCTTTATGAAGTGGGGGCGCATCTCGATCTCCTATAATCTCGTCCGCAGGTTGGGTCGCAATTGAGGTGTCAAGGACGCGAACACAACCGTTGCATTCAGACAGTAATGCGGAAAGCAACGGCAAATCGTCTCATCGAAGCCGCAATAATCTTCTTGAGCGCTGATCGGAATTCCGCGACAAACGTAGATTCAGAATGAACCGCCCTTCATCTGACCCTCGCTATCGAATAGCAAAGATTGGAGATAAATGGCGTTGACGACTGCTGGCTGAGCGAATAATCTGACCTCTATAGGGGCAAGTTAACGTATATGCCCGACGACATCCCCGGCCAGGTAACCGAACTCTTGCAGCACTGGAAGCAGGGCGATGAAAAGGCCCTTGCTGATCTTCTGCCCTTGGTTTACAAGGAGCTTCGGCGTCTAGCCCACTACCACCTTCAATCAGAACGGTCCGATCACACGCTGCAGAGTACGGCGCTGGTTCACGAGGCTTATCTGCGTCTGATGGGCGGACAGCCTTTGGAACTTCATAACCGTGAGCACTTCGTTGCCGTCGCTTCGCGGCTTATGCGGCAGGTACTGGTGGACTACGCCCGTGAACGTAAAGCGTCGAAGCGGGACGGCGGATGCAGGATCGCCGTAGAGTACCTGGACGCCTTGGCGATTACCGGCGATACCCAACTCATTGCACTGGACGATGCCCTGCAGGAGCTGTCCCGGTTGGATGAGAGACAGGGTAGGATCGTGGAGATGAAGTTCTTCGGAGGTTTGTCGGCACCGGAAATATCGCGGGTGATGGGACTCTCACGCGCGACAGTCGACCGTGACTGGGCGACGGCGCGGGTCTGGTTGCATCGTCAAATGAGCAGGGCGGCATCGCCATGACCGTGACGAAGGTTTCGTGGGAACAAGTCAAAGAACTTTTGCATGCGGCGATGCAAATCGCGCCGCAACAGCGAAGCGGCTTCCTTGATGAAGCCTGCTCGTCAAACGATTCGCTGCGCGCCGAGATCGAATCACTACTTGCGGCCGGCGAAGAAGTCAGACTCAGCTTCCTCGAGTCCGCGAATCATGCCGGCGAGCTTGAATGGAACGGCATCGGCAATTCCGGTCACCTGGAAGCGGGACAGTTCTTTGCAGACCGGTTTCAAATTCTGCGCAAGCTGGGTGAAGGGGGAATGGGCCAGATCTGGTTAGCAGATCAAACCTCTCCAGTTCGGCGCCGGGTCGCTCTGAAGCTGATCAAAGCGGGGATGTACGACTCAGCGGTTGTACATCGCTTCCTGTCTGAGCGCCAGGCGTTGGCGATCATGGATCATCCGGCCATCGCCAAAGTCTTTGATGCGGGGACGACCCAGCAGGGGCAGCCGTACTTTGTGATGGAGTACGTGCCGGGTCTGCCGATTACTGAATATTGCGATGAAAAGAAACTCCGGATCAGCGAGCGCATCGATCTCTTCATTCAGGCTTGCGATGGCGTGCAGCATGCGCATCAGAAGGCCATCATCCACCGCGATCTGAAGCCGGCAAACATTCTGGTGATTGAGGTAGATGGAAAGCCCGTGCCGCGGATCATCGACTTCGGCCTGGCCAAGGCGACGACTCCGGTGGTTGCCGGAGAGGGTCAGTTTACGCAGCTCGGGCATTTTATGGGAACGCCGGGATACATAAGCCCTGAGCAGGCCGATCCATCTATACAAGACATCGACACGCGCACCGACGTCTATTCGCTTGGAGTTGTACTTTACGTTCTGCTAACGGGCACGCAGCCGATCGATACGAAGAATTGGCAGCAGCGGCCTGTGGACGAGTTGCTGCGCAAGTTGCGCGAGGAAGAGCCGCTGACTCCCAGCAGCCGAATCAACTCGGAGAGAAACAAATCGGCGGCAACTGCCCAAGCGCGGGGAACAGAGCCAAGGCAACTCGTGAGCCAGGTGCGCGGAGATCTTGACTGGATCGCGATGAAGGCGCTCGAGAAGGATCGCAGGCGCCGCTACGGAGCGCCCTCTGAGATTGCCGCCGACCTTCGCCGCTACCTCAACCATGAACCGGTTGAGGCGCGTCCGGCCAGCGCCGGCTACAAGCTGCGAAAGTATCTGGGACGTCATGCGGCGTTGGCGGCCGGTGCGGCAGCGGTGCTTGTAGTTTTGGCGGGAGGGATTATTGTCAGCACATCCTTGGCAATACGCGCCAATCGGGCAGGTCGAGCGGCGCTGAAAGAGCGAGACAAGGCAGTGCAGGCCGAGGCGCGAATCCGCATTGAACGCGACCGGGCGACAGCAGCCGATCAGGCCGCCACGCGAGACCGGAATCGTGCCCTGGCGGAGAGTAAGCGTGCTGATGATGAAGCCGCCTCCGCGAACGCAGTCAGCAATTTCCTTCAAAATGACTTGTTGGCGCAGGCCAGTTCCTATAGACAGGCGCGTCCGAATGCCAGTCCCGATCCGGACCTTAAAGTGCGCACAGCACTGGATCGCGCTGCCGCCGGGATTGAAGGCAAGTTCGCGAAACAACCGTTGGTAGAAGCCTCCATCCGGCGGACGATTGGCGTGACGTACGCGGGTCTCGGCATCTATCCCGAAGCGCAAATACAGCTCGAGAAGGCGTTGGAACTGAGGCGGCAGGTACTGGGCGATGAGCACCCGGACACGTTGATCGTTGACCAGAACCTTGCCAACGTCTATCTCGATCAAGGCAAATTTTCAAAAGCTGAAACGCTTTTCAGCTGGACTCTTGAGATCCAGCGTCGCATCCTCGGCGAGGAGAGTCCTGACACGCTGACCAGTATGTTCGACATGGCCGATGTTTACCTGCACGAAGATAAGCCTGAGAAGGCTGAGCCTCTGCTTAGCAGCGTACTGAGGGCGCGCCGCCGGGTGCTTGGCGACGACAATCCTGAGACTCTGGCCAGTATGTACGCGCTGGGTATTTTATATCGGCAGCAAGGCAAATTCGCGCAAGCCGAACCGCTCGTGAAAGATGCGCTCGAAGGTCAGCGCCGGAAACTCGGCGAAAGTCATCCCGAGACGCTGCTCAGTATGAACAGCCTGGCATCGTTATACGTAAACGAAAACAAATTTGCGCAGGCCGAGCCTCTATACCTTCAAACACTCGAGATCGAACGCCGAACCCTCGGTGAAGAGCACCGCAACACAATATTCACATTGAACAGCTTGGCATATCTGTATGAAGCCGAAGGGAAGTATGTACAGTCTGAAGCCTTTTACATGAAAACGCTCGAACTACAGGGCCACGTGCTCGGCGATGAGCATCCAGATACGCTTTCGACGGCTTTCAATCTCGCCACCGTTTACAGCGAAGAAGGCAAGTATGGTCTAGCCGAATCGCTCTTCCTGAAGACGCTCGAAGTCGACCGGCGCCGACTCGGGGAAGATCATCAGGATACACTGCGAGTGACTAATAACCTTGCGTCTTTGTACGTGCGCGAAGAGAAGCTTGGGCAGGCAGAACCTCTGTTTGCAAAAGTTTTCGACATCCGCACTCGCTTGCTCGGGCCGGAAAATCGTTCCACTTTGCTGAGCATGAATAACCTGGCTGAGATTTACGAGATGCAGGGCAAGTATGCGCAGGCAGAGCCTCTGCTGGTCAAGGCACTCGAATCGCGGCGCCAATCGTTGGGTGAGGAGAACAGCGACACGCTGATAAGCATGGAGGCCTTGGGAAAGCTCTATCGATGCGAGGAGAAATATCTGCAGGCAGAGCCGCTACTGACGCAGGCAGTTGAGATTAATCGGCGTGTGTTGGGAGAGGAACATCCACAGACGCTTGGAAGTCTTGACGATCTGGCATTGCTGTATCGCAGTGAACGCGAATACGAAAAGGCCGACGCTCTTTTGGTTTCCGTTGTGGAGGCGCGGCGCAGGGTATTGGGACCGGCCCATCCGGACACTACGGACTCGATGGTAGAACTGGCAGGCGTTCGGTTGCAGGAAGAAAACTTTGTTTCCGCCGAATCACTGCTTCGCGAAGCTGTTGACACCTATGAGAAAACTGCCTCCGACTCCTGGGAGCGATGGCATGCCCAGAGCTTGTTGGGCGATAGTCTGGCAGGTCAGAGTAAGTACGCGGAATCAGAAACATGGTTAGCTTCCGGACTTCAAGGCATGATCGATCGCCAAGCCATGATTCCAGCCGAAGACCGTTCCGCATTGATACAGTCCGGAGAGCGGATCCTGCAGTTCTATGAGAGGTGGGGAAAGCCTGAGAGAGCCGCCGAATGGCGCAGTAAGCTATGTCAAGGCGAGGTGCCTGCGTTGCGCGGTAGTGATTGTTCTGTGAAGGGTATAGTTGCCGGAAAAACCTGACGCACTGAGTTCATCAACCGGGACAAGCTTCAAGCCTGCCGGGCAGGGGCAGCAAGGCACGATGAGCAAATCAAAAAAAGAGCTCGCGCATCCCCAAGCGGAAGGGAGCTGCGAAATGAGAGCCTCGATATTTGAGACCAAATGACGCCAAACATCAGTAATACCAACCTTGGGTATACTATCCTAAGTAGCTTATTTTGAGATGTTTATTGGTGGACCTGGTCGGGATCGAACCGACGACCTCTTCCATGCCATGGAACGGCCAGAGTGGCGTTTTGTTGACGGCAAAGGGGTTATGAGTCGGCTGAACCGGCAAAATCGGCCCAATCGGCGCTAAATGCTACCAATTTGCTACCAAAATTAACCGAGCGGCGCTCGGGCTGAACCCGTGGGGGGATCAGCCCGAATTCTCCCTTTTCAATTTCATCCTTTGCCGTCTACCAGCGACGGCCAAGCATCTTCCAAACCGCGACCTGAACGCTATGGATTCCAGGTGTCATACCCTATGAGAGAGCGATGACCAAAGAGCTACAGCCGCCGCCAGGCTATCCTGCACTCCTCAAGGAGATCAAGGATCGCATCCACTCAGCCCAGCTGCGAGCTTCGTTCGCGGTGAGCCGGGAGTTGGTGGTGCTGTATTGGTCCATCGGACGGGAGATTCTTCAGCGTCAAGATGTCGAAGGCTGGGGAGCAAAG
The DNA here is from genome assembly GCA_963732165.1 of uncultured Acidobacteriaceae bacterium. Lineage (GTDB taxonomy): Bacteria > Acidobacteriota > Terriglobia > Terriglobales > Acidobacteriaceae > Telmatobacter. The sequence continues at coordinate 12,640 of CAVSYM010000045.1, read as the reverse complement.
GTCATTGACCGGCTCGCGAAAGACCTTGGAGCGGAGTTTCCGGGCGTCGAGGGCTTCAGTCCGCGCAATCTCAAATACATGCGGAGTTTAGCCGAAGCATGGCCGGATGCTGAAATAGTGCCACAGCTTGTGGCACTTTTGCCCTGGGGCCATCTTCGGGTTCTGCTGGACCGGCTCAAGGATCGGGAAGCCCGGGAATGGTATCTGCGCGCAGCGGTCGAGTACGGTTGGAGCCGGAATATTCTGGTTCACCAAATCACCAGCCGACTGCATGAGCGCGAAGGAAAGGCACTCACGAACTTTCAGCGAGCGCTCCCCCCGCCCGACTCCGACCTTGCCGAGCAGATTCTTAAAGACCCCTATAATTTTGACTTCCTGACGGTCGCTCCTGCTGCACGAGAGCGCGAAATCGAGCGCGGACTGTTGATGCATCTCCGTGATTTGCTGTTGGAATTGGGGCGCGGATTCGCTTTCGTGGGCAGTCAAGTAATGCTGGAAGTGGGAGACCAGACGTTCTACCTGGACCTGCTGTTTTATCACGTGCGCCTGCATTGCTATTTCGTCATAGAACTCAAGACGGGACCTTTCAAGCCAGAATGGGCCGGGAAGCTCAACTTCTACCTTTCCGCCGTCGACGACCTTCTGCGCATCGGGCCGGACAACCCCACCATCGGCTTATTGCTCTGTGAAAGCCATAACAGTCCAATTGCCGAATACGCCCTGCGTGACATTGCCAAGCCGATCGGAGTTTCTACGTATCGCGTCACCCGTGAACTGCCGGAGCCGCTTCGAGGCGAAATTCCCTCGATTGAGGATCTCCAAGGCGTTGTGGAGAAGTTGCGGAATGAACTACATGGCCGGACGAACAATACTTGATGGCTACTCCCAGAACTGGATAGCCCGCGCTCTGGAGCGCCAGATCGGTGCCCTCTGCTTTGAGCGCTTGCTGGCGAGTTCGGGTCACCCGGCAGTCGAAATAGCCCGTCGAGCTCATGGAAAATCCGCGAAGAGCTCTCGCGGCGAAACAGACAACGCCTTCGCCAGCTTCACGATGTTCTCAAGACCCACATTCCGCTCGCCCCGCTCTACCCCGCCGATGTAATTGCGATGCAGACCTGCCCGTTCCGCCAATTTCTCCTGCGAATAGCCACGCTCTTCGCGGAGGTTCCGCAACATGGAGCCAAATCGAGACTTAACGGAACGCGGGGCCACTCCTCAATGCTTTAATGGTGACCACTATGAGTCTACACACAATGAGTGTGATCTCCGCCGCGCGAACTCCAGGCAAAACGCCGCTGCACCCTCAAAGAGAAATCCACATTGATGCCGAGATATTCACCGGACTCGCGCTACAGCGCCGCACACGGATGTGCGAATCTAAGGAGCTGTGAGGATGCGATTCATGGAGCCAGATTACGTCGAATGCCCGGAGCTTTCAGGCAAGACCATCCAGACGCTCCGCATCTACAGGGACACCGGGGATGGAACCGATGTGGTGATCGAGTTGACGGACGGAACCAGTTTCACCTGTGCCCTCTCCCATCAGCCAACCGTAAAGGCGTCGTTGTACAAAGGCGGCGTCGGAACCCCTCAGACGATCCGGGACTACGACGTATAGGAATTTTGGTGCGCCGCCAGGACGGTCGTTATTCCTGCTAGGAATGACGCAGTTCCTGGAATTCATTGGACTCGGCGCGGGAAACGGGTCTACGTTCGCGGCATAACGCGGCCTCAAACCGGTCGCTGGAGGTGCCCGATGATTGCCCTTTCCCTGCCCTCAGCTCGGCGCCGAATCGCGGCTTGGCGATTCGTGCTCCGATTCCGTCAACCCTGCACGATCCTCACATTCCTACTCCTGGTTCCGGCGCTCGCACTCGCGCAGAGCGGCGGGACTCCCTTCGACACCGGATTCACGGCACTACAGAACCTCTTCACCGGAACCATCGCCAAAGTCGCCAGCCTGATCGCCATCGTGATTGGCGGCTACCAGTTCGCCCACGGCGAGCCCGGAGCCAAAAAAACTTCAACCCGAGCAACAGGAGGAAGCACTCGCCGCCTGCTATCAGGAAGCGTACACGAACGGCAGCAAGGCCAAGCGCATTCTGCTCCCCGTCCGCCATCTCCAGCAGTGGATCGAGCATAACATTCTGCTGGAACTTGCCGCCGCGCCGTTCTCGAAAGAGGATGCGCAGCTTGTACCCGAGGCCGGTTCGTGCATTGATTGCCCCAAGCGCACCGGCCACAACACGCTGCTCTTTGCCGACATTGGAGCCAACCAGCCCGATTCATGTATGCAGCGATCCGAAATGCTACGCGGCGAAGATTGACGCGCACGTAAAGCACACCGTTGCCGCCAAGCCGAAGCTGGTACAGATCAGCACGGCCTACGGCCTGCCGAAGGACGGCAACGGAGCGATTCCCCGCAACAAGTACGTTGAAATCCGGCAGGACAATCCGCAGCGCAAGAACGAGCGCGATTTGCCCGAATACAAGACTTGCAAGTACGCCACCGAAGCCATCGTCACCGAAGGCACAGAGAAGGGCGAAAGCAAGCGAGTATGCGCGAATCCCGAATGCCCGGTCCATCACCCGAAGAAGCAGCATCGACGCCCACAAGCCGATGCTGCATTCAAGGCCGAGCAGGAGAAGCGCCGCCGCGAGGAGGCGCTGGCCCAGACCACCGGCTTGCGTGTGCTTAAGGCCATCGGCGATGCCGTTTCTGTCCGGCTGATGAAGCGCGACCTGCTTTTTCTGGCAGAGCGGTTGACAGCGATGCTGGATGAGCGGCGCCTGTCCGTTCTCATTCGCCAGCATGGCATTGGCAAGCCCAAGGAAGTTGCGACCCCGGTAAAACTACTGGCAGCGTTTCTCCCCAAAGCCGAAGAAAGCAAGCTGGGCCGCATTTTGGTGGAGACGGCCATTCTCCTATCCATGCACAACCAGACCGACTCTGCAAAAATTCTCCGCGATGCCGCACACGTCTACAAAGTGGACGTGGACGCTATTTCCGCGACAGTCAAGCACGAATTCGCTGCGAAGGAAAATGGGAAGGCCAGCAAGAAAGCTACACCGAAATCGGCGTCGAAGGCCGCGAAGAAAGCAGCGGCGTAGAGCCCCCAACCAGATCGAAACATTGTGCGGAGCCAGCAGGACCGGCTCCGCATTTCTGTGTCAGGCTGCCCGTTTGCCCGCCCTTGCCCGATGCCCCGACGAAGCCGGGGCGGCATCTTCGGCCCACCCAACGGGCAGCGCCGTGACGAATGTCCCACCGTTGAAGCTCCGAATCAGTCTCCCTTTGGCTGCAAGCTAGTTCTCCTACAGGAGCCAGGGGCGGTGTGGCACACTAGACAGCGATGCCCCGGAGCGCCAAATACGAGTTCAGAGAGGACTCTGCTGCCAAGGCGATTGTCCAGAGCGCAGTGCGCCTGATCAAGCTGATCCTACAAGATGGTGTAGAGATACTGCTTGAGCACCGTCGCATGGTTCTTGATGCCGCTCTTTGGAAGATTACTGAGGCCGAAAGCCATCACAAACACAGGACCAGGTTTTGCTCGCTTGCGGTATTCTCTTCTGCGGACTGCGACTGTCGACACGATCACGTGTTCCAAAAGGCAAAGATGATTGACGACCTTGTCAAGGGCGGACCGAACTCGGTGGATGAAATTGTGTCGAAAGCGGTCGCTTGCACGATCACCAGAGAAGAGCACCTCATTTTGAACGGGCATAACGACCTGGACGGATGGGAACGCTACCGGAAAGCTGGAATCACCGTCATCGATGCTCGAACAGGAATGGTGTTCAGCGCCAACTCATTGGAGGCATGATCCGGGCCAAGCGCTCCTTATTCGCAGAGCGGTGCCTCAATAATGAATGCACACGGCCAAGCCCTTATTGTCTCGCTCGGCAGCACATACAGATTCAGATACACCTTGCCAAATGCGTAATCCGGTCCACGCGGCAACAGCTGCATCGAGCAGGTCATCGACTCCAACGCCGGCAGGCCTTTCTGTGACGTACTGCTCGATTTCCGGAAACTGCCTTTTCAGCAAGAGCAGCCGCTCAAGCCTGCCAACCACCCGTGACTTTCTATGGACCATTGGCCTGCGATTGTTCAATCGCCAAAAACTGACTTCTGGATGAACTTCGTAGTCCCATGACTGATGCTTGGGCGTAATCACGTCATCGAGCTGCTTTATCTTTGGCGCGATCGCCCATGCCTGGATCGACGGCCCCCGCTCGGTTCTTGTCAGATTCGTTTGGCTAGCGTGGGCATGATCGGCCTCGGATAATGCATCTCGACACGGAGGTGAGAACACGCTGGTGCATCGCGGGAACCCAAGCAGTTTACGAGCCGACCCATCGCATAGCCTCGGTCCATTGAGCAATCCTATGGGGATGTCAATCGCGAGGACGGCGATGTCCTTTGGCCTGTTGCAAAGTCACCCAAAGAGGTCGGCGATGACTTCCACCTTGGTTGCCAGTGTGCGGGTATCCACGGTGAAGCACACCCATCCTGCAGAGCAACCGTCCGCACCAGTCACGTAAAGGTCGGATAGAGTCATGCGTCCTTAATGGCTGACACGAAACCAACAGCCTCTTCGACAACTTGCTCTGCGGTGGTCCCGTTGGTTCGGACAGGCTTTTCGGGTCTTTAAGTGAAAAGATTATTCAGTTCGTCGTAGTCGAGGCGGTGGAAATGTGAAAATCGGTTTCATCGATTTTCAAGGTCTGTGGGAAGGGCGGGAAACGGCTCTATCGTTTTCCGCGCTTTCCATCAGACCGGCATTTCCACGGCCGGCCAAGCTGCGCGTTACGCCGCCAGTGCCTCTGGCGGACGGTGGAAGTATACCTGGTCTGGCGTTTGCGCCCCCAGGCTCGAATGCGGGCGTTGGCTGTTGTAGAACGCGAAGTAGCGGCCGATCTTGGCTCGCGCCTCGGCCACCGACTCATAGGCATGAAGATAGATGTGCTCGTATTTGAGCGAACGCCACAGCCGCTCGACGAAGACGTTGTCTGCCCAGCGGCCCTTGCCATCCATGCTGATCTGGATGCCTTCTTTCTTTAGCCGCCCAGTGAAGGCTTCGCTTGTGAACTGCGAGCCCTGATCGGTGTTGAAGATCTCCGAACGGCCGTAGATCTTCATCGCTTCCTCCAGCGCCTCGATGCAGAAGCTGGTATCCATGGTGATCGACAGCCGCCACGCCAGTACGCGACGGCTGAACCAGTCGAGGACCGCGGCCAGATAGACAAAGCCACGCGCCATGGGGATGTAAGTAATATCCATGGCCCAGACTTGATTGGGCCGAGTTATCGCTAGGCCGCGCAGCAGGTAAGGATAAATCCGGTGTCCTGGCGCGGGCCTGGAAGTGTTCGGTTTGCGATAGAGGGTCTCGATCGCCATCCGCCGCATCAGCGTGCGCACGTGGCGGCGGCCGACTTCCAGACCCTGCTGCTTGAGCATGTCGCGCAACATGCGACTGCCGGCGAACGGGTAGTTCAGGTGCAACTCGTCGATGCGCCGCATAAGAAACAGATCGGCGTCAGAGATGGGGCGCGGATGGTAGTAGACCGTGGAGCGGCTGATCTGCAACTCTTCAGCCTGCTTGCAAATCGGTAATACGTGTTCGGGGTCGATCATCGCTTTGCGCTCAGCAAACCCGCCTTGACGAGCGCACTTTCTAAAAAATCGTTGGCCAGTGCCAGTTCGCCGATCTTGGCCTGCATCCGGGTTACATCGACCTTGGCCTGCTCCTCGGTCCTGTCTTCGCCAAAAACGGTGGCTGCACCTTCCGTCAGCCGCGTCTTCCAGTCTGTGATCTGGTTGGGGTGGACATCGAACTGTTCAGCCAACTCGGACAGAGTCTTGTCTCCCTTCAGGGCGGCCAAGGCAACCTTCGCTTTGAAAGCCGCTGTGTGATTCCGGCGTGGACGTCGTGCCATTGTTGCTCCTCGTTTCTGCCATCTTAATGGCTGGCTGAGGAACAATCCTTCCACTCATCCCGCTGTTCGAATTTCCGAAACCGGCACACTCTTGATCACAGTTCGCTGTAATTGGAATCGGAATCAGCCAGCCCCCCTCACTACGCCGTATAACTGCGTCGACGCCCTTTGCCCTTTGCGCTTGCCTCGCAATCTCTTTCCCTCGCGGAGCTCGGGCGCTGATTTCAATCCACAGCGGTGTTGTCTTTCTTTCTTCCCACGCAGCGCCCCAAAAACCAATCCAAACATCCGCGTCACAAAAACGAATCTCTTGACCGTAGTAGAGCGACGAGTCCACCTCGGCTCGCAAAGCACTAGAGGATCCCTTTCTCGGAGAATCGTTCTTTTGTTGAACGATGCCTCGCACGATACACCTGGCGATCAGTTCGTCTGTGATCCACTTGAGTTGGTGAAGGACCGTTGATATTCCAGTTCCGCGAATCTGCTCAACTGTCAGGGGCTCGAACGTATCTCTTTCCACCACTTCACAAAACCTCCGTAATTGATCGATATCGGCAAGCCGCCGCTGTCTCTCTGGTGAATCCTCAAGTGTTTTCCGTTGCAGGTCAGCCAGTCTCTGCAGTACCTCTTCCCACGAAGCGACCACCATAAGTCGTCCATCTACAAGCGCTGTATCATCTTCTGGCTTCTTCAACGATACCTGTTGAAAGCAATTGGAACCGTTGCATTTCTCCAAAAGTTCACTGAACAACGAGCACTTGCGGTATTCGGGAGCAATGAATAAGAGCACGCCGCCACTTGGGAGTTCTGCAAGATAATCGACGGGCTGATGACCGGTCAATTTGGCTGAGAATTTGCTCTCAATTAGTGCACAGAGAGCTTCCTCCGAATCCTTAACCTTTACGTCGGGAATCGAACGGTCCAACGTTAATCCGCGTTGGGGTTCGAATCGATAGCCGTGTGGTTGCCATTCGCCCCCGACGCCGTATGAGCGAAGCCATTCCCGAACAACCTCATTTGTTGATGCTTCAAGGACGTAGACGAGGACTTCGGTTGCAAGGTTTTCTCGCCTCAGGCCATGCTGGCCAGCTATAAACGCAATTACGCTCTCCATCGATCCCCCACAAACGCGCTGCGTAAAACCTCCCGGAAAGGAGGCTCACGATCTTCCACCTCCCAAATAGCTGATCACCTCAAACGGTCAAATAGCCCTTTCGATGTCATTCTGGCGCCGTGGTACGGCAGCTCAGGTCGCGCGCAGGAATTTGTCGAGGATTCACTCGGGGTGTGACCCGGTGTGTCGTACAGGCGGATTCAATGGTTTCCATAATAAAGGCCCTGCGTCTCTTCCTGGCAAAACATCTTGCGTCCCGACCTCACTCACAAGCCCGTGCTCGTCTCTTACCATTGTGGCCAGAACCAGCGGCGACGCACAATGAGGCATTAGAATTCTCGGTAGCGTTTCAGACATTCTTGACTGCGCCGAGTGTATTGATCTTGAACTTGTCGCAGAGATTGGGCAATTCCATGAAGGAAAACAGGGCCCCCACACAAAAGAGCTTTTCATTTGGCGGGTGCGACATAGCCCATACCAGTCCAGGCATTTCCAAACTGAACCCAACGACTCAAGTGCTCAACCTCCGGATTAGCTTTGAGGATGCCCTCAAGTTGCATTTGGCAATCGGCGAATGTGTTCGGAAACTTAACTCCTACAAGCGCAGCACGTCGGAGGGAAAGCGAACCGCACTTAACCTCGCGATCCACCTTGGCAAGAATCGTATAACAGTAAACGAAGGACGACTACCTGGAAAGCTGTCAAACATCAACGAAGCGACATCCAGAGACGAATTCGCATCACGAAATAGCTTTAAGAACGAGCCGATGCCCCACAGAAAGGCACCATTGCCACTGACCCGGTGGTTAAGCAATGAGGAGTTTGCACAAATTCAAAAGGGGTTTGTGCCTCAGTCGATGGACGATCACTGGTTCATCTACTTCGACAATTCGACCAATCAGCTCTACATGCACCGAAGTTGGACTGGATTCTGCATCTACATATTGAAGTTCGTCCAGATGTCGGACGGCTGGGAAGTGACCGCGTCGTCGGTAAATCGCGATCCGAAACAATATAAGGAAGCGGATGATGAGCACGACACTGCTGTCGCTTTGTGGCTGATTGATGTCCTGCTGCTCGGTAAAGAGCGCGAATTCCCCAGCATCTAAAGTGCTCGATGATCCGGCGCATGCTTGTAAGTTCCAGAAGCTGGCAGAGCGTGTCGGGCATATCCCGCTCGGCCTTCGCGATGAAGTCCAGGGAGACTGTCGGCGAGTCCGCGCCTAGTCTGGGAAATTGGCGCGACGAAGTTCGCGCCGCACCGCCCGGATTACCTCATCGAACAGCGGCAGATGCTTCCATCTGATGGCCGAGACGGCTATTCCACAGCATTCTTAAACGGGCCTCTTTCACAGCGATGCGATCTTCGATGCCCGCAATCTCTTTCTCCACGGAAGCGAAGTTTCTCCGCGATGGCTACGATGAGATCGCCGATTTCGATACCGGAGCGAGTCGTGAGAAACCAAAGATCGTAGAGGTCCCGAGGCTCGTTGCGTGCCCTGTCTTGGAGAGCCACGACTTTTTCGGTTGCAATTTCCTTCAGGCTGTATGCGGCGATTGGTCTGTCCTCCGGCACATCCGCGAATTCAGGATATGCGCGCAGAACTGGGAGTTGTTCAACCGGAAAATGGAGAACTTCAGCGATGGTGATATCTACCTTGACGGTGCTCAGTGTCGGTAGCGGCCCTTGATAACGGAGATAGAAGGTGTGACTGTTGATATGGGCTTGGCGATCTTCGCTTTCGAAGCTGAATTGAATGCCGGAGGCCTGAGCCACCAGCTATACACTTCTTCGAGCCCTTCACGGATCTCAGCGAATTCCGCTCTTCCTTGCAAGGGTGAAGTCCAGGTCTTCGGAAAAACGATAATCCCCGAAGTGGCAGCGTTTGAGCGCCGTACCGCCTTTGAAGATGAGCAGGTCTTTGAGCTTGCTCTGGCTCAATCCGATCAGAAACCAGGCCAAACAGTAATCACGCTCCAGAATCGCCTCCGGGATACGACGGCCGCCATGCTCCTTGTAGAGCCGATTGGAGAGAAGGGAAAGATCGCGCTGCGGAATCATGTGTGTGGAATCGCCTGCAATTCGTCCATGCCGATATTCAATTGTAGGCGCCACCGCGAGTGGAACGATCCGGACTTCGGCAGCGTCGGGTCTAGCCGATCATAAGTGGAAGTCAGATTCAAATGCAGCAATTCGAGTTGAGAGGGGGACGCCATCCGGTAGAGCTCCAACAGGAAGCCGAGCCTTCGTCTGAGGGCACCACTCGAAAAATGCTGCACGTATTCCAGGAGCCGAGGAACTTTTATGTCATCCCGGCTAATCCAGAGAGCCTTTGCGATTTCGGGGATACCGCCCGCATACTGCGGCTGGCGAAGAGCGTCGATGAGGGTGCGCTCCTTGTCGCTGACCGTGACGGACTGCTGCTTGGTTACCCAGACTTGAGTGAGACCGAATAATTCCGCGGGCTTGACCGTTACGAATCGATACTCGTGTCCGTGAATCGATCGTGACTTGGTCCGGATCGTTGAACTCACATAAATGGTGAACTGCGGCTGGGTGACCATCCTATGCAGTTCCATCGCTGTAGCGTGGGAGAGGAAATAGAGGCGGCCGTCACACATCTCGCGAGCGATCACATAAGGATCGCCGATGTACTCTGTTGCCCGGCCCATTTCAAAAGGAACGAGTGTGTAGAGTCCGGATCGGAGCCGGGTCACGAGACCTCGTCGTTCCGCCTTGTGAACTAGAGTTCGGGCTGAGGAGCCTCGCAGACCGGTAATTTCCTCAACATCCCGGAGGCTGAACGTGGTTTTGCGCTGCTCATTAAGCCCCACCAATAGAGCGGACGACCTGAGCCCGAGAGTCTTCAAGTTGTATTCCGTTCGCATTGTGTTCCTCTATGGGGAACGAATCAAGAATAAAGTATCATAATTCATGCTATTCTGTACACCAAATGTTCCCTGATGGGAAACGTTCCGTGATCGCAATATCGCAAACACTAGGACGTAGGTGCCGTGTCCACCGCCTCATCCGCTGTACAAGTGCGCCATCGCGCAAGTACCCCAGTTCGCACCCCCGAAAAATGCACCCAAAATGATGCTCTAGAATGATTGCACCCGCGAATGATCGATCCAGCTGATGTTCTGTCCGACAGAGACCCTGGCGATGACATGCAACGCCGCCTGCGCTACCAGGCTGCATACGGCGCTCTCCTTTGCCTTGAATGTTTGGATAATGAAGGCTTCTCTGAGATATTTTGTGAGCATCATGAAGACTTCCTAGTCAGGAAACCTTCGGGGCTGTTCATTGGAGTCCAAGTCAAGACCCGCGCAACCTATCTCGGTGCCTTCCGGTCGAACGACGCTCCCGTGACAACGGCGCTGACTCGCTTCGTTCAGCTCGACAAGGAGTTTCCGTTTTCCTTTGAGGCGTATGTACTTGCGGCAAACTGCGACTTCCTTGACACCGGAGATCAAGAAACAAACCTTCCCAATGTTCTCCGCAAGCTTCGGGCAAGGCCGACTGTCACCCTGCCTGGAACGATGGGGGACATAATCGATGAGATAAAGGTGACTACAGGCGTACCCAAAAAGCGGATCCGGGAAGTCCTCTGCAAGGTCAGGCTTGAAGGGAATTTGCCAAAATTCGAAGATATTACAATGAACGTTGCTACGAAGATCGCGACCATTGACGCGTTCCGACCGTTGGAACTAGAGAGACTCAACAGTTGTGCGGTTTCCCTGATCGATCATGTCCAGAAATCCTCTGGGCTCACATGCGATCAACCGCTCCGACAGCACTTCGTATTCACTTCATCACCCACGGAAGAGCTTTCGAAAGCGATCATCGCGAATAAGCGGGTCAACCGCGATCTTATTCTGGAACTCTTGACCGCGCACCTCGCAGAGTTGACCGCTCTTCACACAAGCAAGCCATTGAATGCCATCGATCTCCCAGTAGGTCACCATATTCTTGAAAAGAAGATGGCCGTGGGGGGAATCTCCTATCCCAGTATTTCGGTGGCCAAGGATCATCAGACATCCGCAGAACACCTATTACAACGATGGGTTCACAAATTTGGCCCAGATGTTGCAACCGAGCGTTACGAGCATCTAGATGTACTGGTGCGTACGCGCTGCGCGGAAGCATTTGACGAGGTTAGCGCTTCAGGGGCTCCTTTCGGACAGTCGATGCTGCTCTCAGTGCGTAAAAAGCTTGGAGAACTTGTCAAGGACAAAGATCTTACATACGGGATTAGCTACGAGCAATTGCTTGGCTTCGTGAGCGTCGCGACTCAAGAGTGTCGACAGTGGTGGTCTGATAGATTCGATCTTGAAGGAGGGACAGCGTAGTGTCGCTCTTTTCTGTCACGGCCTCGGTCGAAAGCAACGACCTATTCCACATGAGTAGGTTGTTGATCTTGATTGACGTCTTCGCTTCACCATCTGGGGATGGATCCATCGAAGGACTGACTAAACTGGCGAAGTTGGACTTCTTGCTCCGTTATCCCGCCAACCTCGAGCGCGCTCTCGCTGCTCGTGGAGCTAGGCCGGAAGAAGCGGGAGTACTTGATTATGAAAGAAATAGCGTCGAGGCAAGCATGGTGAGATTCAAATACGGGCCCTGGGATTTTCGCTACCGCCGGTTTATTAACCTTCTTGTCGCGAAAGGGCTGGTCCACGTCTATGTAAGGGGGCGCACGGTTCATCTTGGAATAACTCCAAAAGGTCGACAGTCAGCTCGGGACCTCGGCGCCGAGGAAGTCTTTTCTGCACTCCATGAAAGATCGATTCTACTGAAGCGCCATATCGATTTGGGTGCTACTGCACTAATGCAGTTCATCTATAGGACGTTTCCTGAGCTAACTAACCTTGCGTACGGGGAAACGATTAATGAACTTTAGCCTCCAGAAATTGGTCGTGCAATTCGGTCGCTCTCGGGAGGAGATTGACCTGAGTCACCACCTGACTATCTTCCACGGCAAGATCTCATCTGGAAAAAGCACGATTGCGCGACTTATTGATGCATGTCTCGGCGGCAGTCTTCCTCAGGTACCTGCGATCAAGCAGGAATTTGTCTCCGCAGAATTGACGGCTCAAATCGGGCCTAATGAGGTTCTCTTCGAGAGGAACGCCGGCTCTCGACAAGTGCAAGTAACCTGGATGAACGCGAACGCCGAAGGCACCTCTCTGATGGCCCCCATCGACAATGCCCCCAGCCCGATCTGGGGAGACAAGGTTTATGGACTAAGCGACCTTATCTTTGAGCTGGCTGGCGTGGGCCCGATGCGTGTGCGGCGAAACAAAACAGACCCTGATGCGCCGCTTATTCCCCTTAGCTTTAGAGACATCATGTGGTACTGCTATCTAGATCAGGACGAACTGGATTCAACTTTTTTTCATTTGGAAGCTGAGGATCCCCGCTCTCCGAAAAGCAGAGATGTGATGCGATTCGTACTCGGATATTACACAGAGCGGTTGAACGAATTAGAACAACAACTAGAGCCTGTTATTAACTTTTCCGCAAGCTGCTGATTTCAGAGTACTTGCAAACCAAAGTCGGATGCGGTAAAATTGCTGCAACTT